>NZ_JQMQ01000005.1:4800000-6000000 GCF_000744815.1 Phaeacidiphilus oryzae TH49 | reverse complement strand
TCGGCGTCGGCCGGCCGGCCCTCCTCGCCCGGCGACCCGCCGGCGGCCGCTCCGGCCCCGCGCGGCCCGGCGTGCGCCGCGCGCCACGGCGGGACGAACCAGGTGAGGAGGCAGTACACCAGCAGCGAGGCGGTCAGCCCGACCGCCCAGCCGTAGTCGGCCAGCGGCTTCAGCGCCGGGACCAGCCCGCCGGCCGGGAACGGCCCCTGCTTCACCCCGCCCGCGACGGTGGAGTACGAGCCGCCGACCGCGAGCAGCCCGCCCACCGCGAACGCGGCCACCGCCCGCCAGTTCCACCCGGCCGCGTACCGGTACCGCCCGCTGCCGCTGTACAGCTCCGCGGCGGCCAGCCTGGTGCGGCGGACCACCCAGTAGTCCGCGATCAGGATCCCGGCGACGGTGCCGAGCAGCCCGCCCACGGTGCCGAGCCAGGTGTAGATGTACACGTGCGGATTGGACGTCAGCCGCCACGGCATGATCACCACGCCCAGTACGCAGGTGATCAGCGCACCGGTGCGGAAGTCGATCCAGCGCGGCAGCAGATGGGCGAAGTCGTAGCTCGGGCTCACCGTGTTCGCTGCCAGGTTGACCGAGAGGGTGGCGACCATCACCAGCACCAGCGCGAGCAGCACCCCGGCCACATTGTCGAGCTTCGCCGCGAGCTGGATCGGGTCCCAGATCGGCGCCCCGTACACCGCCTGCGAGCCGGAGGTGACCAGCACGGAGAGGAGGGCGAAGAGGGTCATGGTGGTCGGCAGTCCCAGCGCCTGGCCGCGGAGCTGGGCGCGCTGGGAGCGGCCGAAGCGGGTGAAGTCCGGGATGTTGAGCGACAGCGTCGACCAGAAGCCGATCATCCCCATCAGGGAGGGGAAGAAGACCGGCCAGAAGTGCCGGCCCCAGCCCAGCCTGGACGGCTGGTCGACGAGCGGGCCGATACCGCCGGCCTTGTCGGTGATCCAGCCCAGCAGTGCCAGCGCCCCCAGCAGCACCACCGGTGCCGCCCAGTTCTCGAAGCGGCGCAGGGTCTGCATCCCGCGGACGATCACGGCGACCTCGATCAGCCAGAAGATCCCGAAGGAGAGCCACTGGGTCCAGGGGAAGCCCCAGAACTGGCCCACGGTCAGCCAGCCGTGCCCGAAGACCTTCCCGGCCAGCAGGAAGATCCCCTCGCCGCCGATCCAGGTCTGGATCCCGAACCAGGCGCAGGCCACCGCGGCCCGGATCAGCGCGGGGAGATTGGCCCCGCGCAGCCCGAAGGAGGTGCGGGCGAAGACCGGGAACGGGATCCCGTACTTCGGCCCGGCGTGCCCGGTGAGCAGCATCGGCAGCAGCACGATGACGTTGGCGGCGGCGATGGTGACCACCGCCTGCACCCAGTCCATCCCGGCCGCGACCAGGCCGCTGGCGAGCAGCCAGGACGGGATGCAGTGGGACATTCCGACCCACAGCGCCAGGAAGTTGTAGGTCCCCCAGGTGCGCCGCTCCGGGGGGATGGGAAGGAGGTCGGGGTTGGCGTAGCGGCCGGTCGGCCGCTCGCCCTCGGGTATGACGCCGGGTTCTGGGGGCGTCGACGCGGGGGTCGGCGCGGGTGTCGCGGTCATCGCGGGCTCCCGGGGGTCGAGAGGGGGTGCTGCGGGCCGGCTGGGCGGCCGGAGCCGGCTGAGCGGGCCGGTCCGCCCTAACCCCGCAGGCGCGGGGCGACGTGCTCGCCGTAGCCGTCGATCAGCGGGTCCACGGCGTCGTGCATGGCGTAGACGGCGAACTGCCCCACGCCCAGCGCCCGGAGGCGCTCCAGCTTGGCCAGGTGCTGCTCGGCGGTGCCGAGCACGCAGAAGCGGTCGACGATCTCGTCCGGGACGAAGGCGGTGTCCGGGTTCCCGGCCCGGCCGTGGTGGGCGTAGTCGTAGCTCTGGCGGCGCTTGACGTAGTCGGTCAGCTCGGCGGGCACCGCGTCGGAGGCGTCCCCGTACCGCGCGACCAGGTCGGCGACGTGGTTGCCGACCATGCCGCCGAACCAGCGGCACTGCTCCCGGGCGTGCCCGAGGCCCTCCGCGTCGGACAGGTACGCGGGCGCGGCCACGCAGACCGTCAGCGCGTCCGGGTCGCGTCCGGCCCTCTCGGCGGCCGCCCGGAACGCCCGCACCATCCACTCGACCAGGTACGGGTCGGCCAACTGCAGGATCAGGCCGTCCGCCTGACGGCCCGCCAGTTCCAGGGCCCGCGGCCCGTAAGCGGCCATCCACACCGGCAGCCGGGCGGCGGGCGTGCCGGGCCGCACCCACGGCAGGCGCAGCTCGGTGCCGCCGACGTCGGCGGCGCGGCCCTCGGCGAGGGTCTTGATCACGGTCATCGCCTCGCCGAGCCGGGCGAGAGTGGCCGGCCGGCGTCCCGCGACGCGCTGCGCGGAGTCCCCGCGCCCGATCCCGCAGACCGTCCGCGGCCCGTACATCTCGTTGAGGGTGGCGAAGGTGGAGGCGGTGACCTCCCAGGCGCGGGTCGCCGGGTTGGTCACCATCGGCCCGACCCGGAGCTTCGCGGTGTGCTCCAGGATCCGGCTGTGGACGACGAACGGCTCCTCCCACAGCACGGCGGAGTCGAAGGTCCAGCCGTACCGGAAGCCGGCCCGCTCGGCCCGGCGCATCCGGCTGACGACCGCCGCCGCCGGCGGGTCGGTCTGGAGAACGAGGCCCAGGTCCATGTGAGGTGACCTCCCGTCAGGACGGCCGTGGACCGAGTATCCACGCCCCGGGCCCGGCGGCACCAGAGCGCGCGCCGGTGCGTCGCCGATGCGTCACCGGTATGTCCCACGCCGCGGCCCGCGTGCCACGATGGCCGGATGGCCGACGCCCCGCTGCCGCCCGAGACCCGCCTCGCCATCGTCACCGGAGCCTCCCGGGGCATCGGCCGCGCGGTGGCCGAACGGCTGGCCCGGGACGGCACCGCGGTGGTGGTCGACTACCGCGCGGACGCCGGCGCGGCGGCGGAGACGGTGGACGCCGTCCACCGCGCCGGGGCCCGCGCGCTCGCGGTCCCCGCCGACGTCACCTCGCCCGACGCCCCGGCCGTCCTCTTCGACGCCGCCGAGCGGCATTTCGGCCGCCCGGCGGACATCCTGGTCTGCAACGCGGGGGTGGCCCGCTTCGGCGCCCTGGCCGACCTCTCGGACGCCGACTACGACCTGGTCTTCGACACCAACACCCGCTCGGCCTTCCGCCTCTTCCGGGAGGCGTCCAGGCGGCTGCCGGACGGCGGCCGGATCGTCCTGATGTCCAGCGGCGCCGCGGTCTCCCGCCGCGCCGGGTCCGGGATCTACGCGGCCAGCAAGGCCGCCGCGGACGCCCTGATGCAGTCCCTCGCCAAGGAGCTCGGCCCGCGCGGGATCACCGTCAACAGCGTGCTGCCCGGCGCCGTCCGCACCGAGGCCCTGGCCGCCCGCGGCCGCCCCGAGGTCCTGGAGCGCATCCTCGCCGACACCCCGCTGGGCCGCCTCGGCGAGCCCGGCGACATCGCCGAGGTCGTCGCCTTCCTCACCTCGGACGCCGCCCGCTGGCTGACCGGCCAGACCCTCCACGCCTCCGGCGGCGAGTTCTGACCAGGACGGACGCCGGCGCGCTCCCGCTCCCGCGCGGTCACGGGGCCCGGCGCGCCCGGTCGGCGAGACGCTCGGCGAAGGCGAGGGTGAGTGCCCGGAGCTCGTCGGGGGCGCGGACCACGAACGGGCGGTCCAGGGCGGCCAGCAGCGGCGGGAGCCAATCGAGCCGTTCCGCATGGATGGTGACGGCCCGCCAGATCTCCTCGCTGGGGGCCTCCGCCTCGTCGAGGAGGGCGATCGCCGGGGGGAGACGGGCCCGGATCTGCCGAACGGTGGCCTGGATACGGAGCTCCACCCGGTGGCGGTACCCAGCCCCGGCGAAGCCCGCCAGCACCCGCTCGGCCCGGTCGGCCCCGCCCGGGGGCGGCTCGAAGGCGCCGGGCAGCGCACGCGCGTCGGCGATCCGGTCGAGGCGGAGGGTCCGCTCCTCCCCTGCGCCGGGGTCCGCGCCGTTCACGTACCAGCGGCCGGAGTGCGAGACGATCCCGTACGGATGGAGGGTGCGGTCGCTGCGCCGGCCCTCGCGGTCGGTGTAGCGGACGGCCAGCGGGCGGTGGTGGCGGACCGCGTCCGCGACGGTGAGGAGGACCGCCGCGTCCGGGGAGGGGGCGGCGGGGGCGCCGGCCGTCCCGGCGGCGGTCCGGTCGGTGAACCGGAGGGCGGCGAGAAGGCCGTCCAGGCGCTCGGCGAGGTGCCTCGGCAGCACCCGGCGGATCTTGGCCGCGGCGGTCTCCGCGGCGGTCTCCGCCGCGGTGTCCGCCGCGCCGCCGCGGGCCGCCCGCGGGCCGGCGAGGAGGCCGAGGAGGACGGCCAGCGCCTCGTCCTCGTCGAGCATCAGCGGCGGCAGCCGGTAGCCCCGGCCCAGCCGGTAGCCGCCGTACCGGCCGCGCACCGACTCCACCGGCAGGCCGAGGTCGGCCAGGTGCTCCGCGTACCGCCGCACGGTGCGCGGGTCGACCCCGAGCCGGTCGGCGAGTTCGGCGGTGCTCCGGGTGCCGCCCGACTGGAGCAGCTCCAGCAGGGTCAGCACACGGGCGGTCGGTCGGGACATGGTGCGCAGCCTAATCCTGATACCGGGCGGGTTCCGTCCGGTACAGCTCCTAGCGTGGCCGCCATGGACTTCGTATCGACGCGCATCATCACCGCCGACATCGACCGCCTGGTCGGCTTCTACGAGAAGGCCACCGGGGTGCCGGCGGCCTGGGTCACCGAGGACTTCGCCGAGCTGCGGACCCCGCACGGCACCCTCGCCATCGGCAGCACCCGGACCGTGCCGCTCTTCGCCCCGGGCTCCGCCCGCCCGGCGGAGAACCGCAGTGTGATCATCGAGTTCCGGGTGGCGGACGTGGACGCCCTTTACCGGGAGCTGTCCGGCTCCGTCCCCGGCTCGGCCCCCGGCCTCGTCCCCGAGTTCGTCGCCGGGCCGACCACCATGCCGTGGGGCAACCGCTCGCTGCTGCTCCGCGACCCCGACGGCAACCTGGTCAACTTCTTCACTCCGCCGGCGAGTCGAGGGGCCGGACGAAGGTGAGGAGGTGGAGCTCGCGGCCGCTGTCGTCCAGGAAGCTGCGCTCGCGCTCCGGCGCGCGCCGGAAGCCCAGGGCCGTGTAGAGCGCGTGGGCCGGCAGCATCTCCGGGCCGCTGTGGAGGACGACGGCGTCCAGGCCGCGCTCCCTCGCCAGTTCGAGGGTGAACAGGGTGAGCCGGGCGCCGAGTCCGCGCCTGCGGGCCTTCGGCGCGACCGCGAGCAGCCGGAAGTACAGCTCGCCCGGGCGGATCTCGCCGCCGTTGTCCCGGCCCGGGCGCAGCACGGAGACGGTGGCCAGCAGCTCCCCGGAGCCCGGCTCCTCGGCCACCCACAGCTCGTAGTCCTGCTCGCGCAGCTCGGGACGGCCCATCTCGTCCACATAGCCGGGGCTGAGACCGGGGTAGTCCAGCGTGTACGCGTCCCTGGTCAGCCGGCCGACCGCGGCGAACTCGTCCCGCTTCGCCACTCGTATCGTCAGATGGTCTTCTCGGCCCTCGGCCCGCACGGCTGCACCCACGAAGATCGAGGATAACCGCCGGCCCCGGCCACCGGCCCCTGGTCAGGCCGCCGAGCGCGCGTCCGCCGGGCGCCGGCGGAGCGCCGGGTCCCGCAGGGCCGGCGGCAGGTACGCCTGGTCGAGGGGGCCGGCGTCGGTGCCGGGCGGGACGATCTCGTCGATCCGGTCCAGCAGCTCGTCGGAGAGGACCACGTCCAGGCCCGCCAGCAGGCCGTCCAGCTGCTCCATGGTGCGCGCCCCGAGCAGCGCGCTGGTCACCCCGGGGTGGCTGATCGCGAAGGCCATCGCCAGATGGGTCAGCGGCAGCCCCGCCTCGGCGGCCAGCGGCAGCAGCCGTTCGACGGCGTCCAGCCGCCGCTCGTCGCCGAACGCCCTCATCATCCCGGCCCGGCGGACGTCGGTCGCCCGCCCCTGCCGCACCCGGCCGGTCAGCATCCCCTGCCCGAGCGGGCCCCAGACCAGCACCCCGAGGCCGTGCCGCTGCGCCACCGGCAGCAGCTCCCGCTCGATCCCCCGGTTGAGCAGCGAGTACGGCGGCTGCTCGGTGTGGAACCGCTCCAGACCGCGGAGCTCGGCCACCCGCCGCGCCTCGACGATGTCGGAGGCCGGCGTCCCGCTGGCGCCGATCGCCAGGACCTTTCCGCTCCGCACCAGGTCGGTGAGGGCGGACAGGGTCTCCTCCAGGTCGGTGCCCGGGTCGGGGCGGTGCAGCTGGTAGAGGTCGATGCGGTCGGTGCCCAGCCGGCGCAGCGAGTCCTCCACGGCGGTGGTGATCCAGCGGCGGGAGGCCCCCTGCCGGTTGGGGTCCTGGCCCATCGGGCGGCCCACCTTGGTGGCGAGGACCACCTCGTCCCGGCGTCCCTTGAGGGCGCGGCCGACGATCTCCTCCGCGTCCCCGTAGGCGTCGGCGGTGTCGACCAGGTTGATCCCGGCGTCCAGCGCCCGGTGGAGGATGCGGGCCGAGTCGGCCGGGTCCGGGTTGCCGACCGAGGTGGCGAACATCAGCGTCCCCAGGGCGTACGGGCTGACCTTGATGCCGGTGCGGCCCAGCGTGCGGTAGCGCATGTCTCTCGTCCCCATCTCCGGTCCCGTCCGGACCGGTCTCGGGTCAAGCCTTGCGCCGCGAGGCGGGCGGGGGCAGGGACGGCGTATCCGGGGAGGCCCTCTCCCTGGCTGCGGCGCCCGCCGGCGGGCAGGATGGGAGGATGATCGACCGCCCCGGCCTCGCCGACTTCCTGCGCCGGAAGCGCGAGGCCCTCCGCCCGTCCGACGTGGGGCTGCCGGCCGGCGCCCGGCGCCGCACCCCCGGCCTGCGGCGGGAGGAGGTGGCGCAGCTGGCGGGGGTCTCCACCGACCTGTACTCCCGGCTTGAGCAGGCCCGCGGCTCGGCGCCGTCCGCCGCCGTGGTCGCCTCGCTCGCCCGGGCGCTCCGCCTCGAACCCGACGAGCGGGACCACCTCTGCCACCTGGCCGGGCAGCCGGCGCCGCCGCGGCTGGCCGGCGACCGGGTACGGCCGGGGCTGATCGGCCTGGCGAGCAGGCTGACCGACATCCCGGTCTGCATCTACACCGAGGGCGGCGAGGTGGTCTGGGAGAACGCCCTCCACCGCGCGCTGCTGGGCGGGCACGAGCCCGGCGGCGGGCAGCAGGGGAACTTCTTCCGGCGGTGGTTCACCGAGCCCGCGTACCGCCGGCGGGCGCCCGAGGAGGACCGGCCCAGACTGGCGGCGGCGCTGGTCGCGGACCTCCGCGCGACCCGCTCCCGGCGCCCCGGCGACCGCCGGATCGCCGAGCTGGTGGACGAGCTGCTCGACCGGAGCGAGGAGTTCCGGGCGCTGTGGGACCGGCACGAGGTCGGGGTCCGCCGCTCGGACCGCAAGGACGTCCTCCATCCCGAGCTCGGGCTGATCAGGCTGCGCTGCGAGCTGCTGCTCACCCCCGACGAGGACGTCCGGATGCTGGCCGCCTTCCCCGTCGAGGGCACCGACGCCGCCGAGCAGTTGGCCCGGCTGCGGGCCCTGGCGGACTCGGAGGCGGACGGGGTCGAGGTGGGCTGAGGCCCTCAGTGGGCGGTCAGCGGGCCGCCATTCGGTGCCGGTGTCCAGTCCCGCCGGGGGCCCGGGGACGCGGCGGCCGTCCGCGGTGTCCGGCCCCACCGCAGCTGCGGGGCGGCGTTGGCCTCGGCCAGGGCCCGGGCGGTGATCTCCGGCGGCGCCAGCAGCACCTCGACGGTGGTGCGGGCCAGGGTCCAGATCGCGGTGGGGAGGTTCTGCATGGTCGGCCTCCTGCGTTCGGTTCCTCTCCCAGACTGCGCGCCCCCTACGTGGGGAGTCTGTGAACCGCCTGAGAACCCGGTTAAACCCTCGGCCGCCGACCCGGCGAGCATGGGGCGGCGGTGGTGCAGTGGTAAGTGGTAGGTGTCACTGCCCCGCGCGGGGCCCGGCAGCGGCGTCGTACTCCGCACCATCGCGGCGGATCTCGTCGAGGTGCGCCTCGGTCCAGGCCACCAGCTCGGCGAGGACGCCGTGGAGGCTGTGCCCGCACTCGGTCAGCGCGTACTCGACCCGGGGCGGCACCGTGGGCTCGACGGTGCGGCTGACCAGGCCGTCGCGTTCGAGGCGACGCGCCGTCGCGCTCGGCATCCGCTGGGTGATGCCGCCCACGGCGCGCCGTAGCGCGTTGAACCGCAGCGGCCCGTCGTCGAGGCGGCAGATGACCGTCACCGACCACTTGTCACCGATACGGTCCATCACGTCGCGTAGCAGCTCGTCGCGGTCGGGCAGTCCGCCCGAGCCGGCGGTGGGGCCCGAATCCGCGAGCGAACGGGTTGACGGCAGCGGGCAGTGGGGGTCGGCGTCCGGGCGCCTGCTTGTCGGCCCCTGGGCCCTCCTTCAACGGGGCGAAGGGGCCGACCCGACGGCGAGTTCGGCCGCACTCGTCGCCTGCCGGATGAGGTCGAGCGCGGCATCGGTGATGTCGCTGCTCGTGCCGGGAAGGCAGAGCTCGGCCGGCGGGGGCGCGATCGGCGCCGGCGGGGTCACCGCCGGGCTGTCCATCGCAGCGCCGGCGTCCCGGAGTCGGGCCGCCAGTCGGCGGAGGCCGTCGGCGGTGTAGGGCAGCGGCGGGGCGGCGTGCGGTGGGTGCGCGGCCAAGGGCGCACGGAGGCGGGCGGAGGCGTCCCGGACGGCGTCGAGCCGGGCCGTCAGCTGCCGCGGCGGGCGCGGCTGAGCGGCGAGCCGGTCCTTGGAGGCCGCGAGCCGCTGTTCGGCGGCCTCGACGGCCTCGCGGGTGCGGCCGCGTTCGCCCGGCTGGGGCGCTCCGGCGAAGGCGGCCACCCGGGCGAGGTAGCGCGCCTGCGCCAGAAGAAGCTCCTCCAGCCGTTCGGGGACCAAGGGCTGTTCGCGGTGCGGCCACAGGAAGAGGGTGGCCAGCGCCGCCAGAGCGGCGCCCATCGTGTTGTTGGAGATCCGCTCCAGGGCGTCGACCCAGGTCGACCGGGCGTCGAGAGAGAAGAACAGGAGCATGGCGGGCGCCGCGAAGACGGGCCACAGGCCGTAGTTGTAGCCGCGCAGAGTCCGGGCTGTGCCGGCGAGGACCACGATGACGGCCGCCAGCGCCGGCACAGAGGGTGCGGGGACGAGGATCAGCAGGGCGGCGGCCACGCTGGAGCCCAGGACGTTCCCGATGACCCGTTTGGCCACCCGGCTGGTGGTCTGCCCCCAACTCGGCCGCAGGCAGCCGAAGATGCCCGCCAGCACCCACATCCCGTGCGGGGTGTGGAGCAGGTCCACGGCCAGGAAGGCGGGGGTGAAGCAGACGGCGAGCCGCACCTTGTAGCGGAACTGGGGCGGGCGTTCGGCGATCGAGATGCGCACCCCCGCCCAGTGCCGGCGCCACACCCCGCCCGTAGAGCGGCGGGGTTCCTGGCGGCTGGGCCGGCTGGGATCCGGCCGGCCCCCGATGAACGGGGTCAGCAGCAGCAGGCTGGTCCACAGGCCGCCGGCGGCGAACAGCAGGACATAGGTACCGCTGCCGACACCGGCCAGCCCCTGGAAGGCGAACACCAGGGGGATGACCGGCGCCATCCCCGCCGTCGTGGACGGCACGACCGCCAGGACCGCCAGGACGCTCAGCGTCAGGCTGCCGCCCAGCAGGGCGCCCAGCGCCGTGGCCGCCGAGCAGGCCAGCCATTGGATGCCGACCTGCCGGAGGCGGGCCCTCAGGTCGCCCTGCGGGACCAGCAGGTTCAGCAGATAGGCGCCGATGCCGGCCGCGACGCCGAACGGCGCATGGCCCGCGGCGATACCGATCCCCAACGGGACACCCAGGGCGAGGACCATCCCTCCGCCGAGACGCCAGGCGTAGTGGCCCTCGCGGGCGAGGTAGAGGCCGGTGACCGTGCGGGCGGCACGCCGCGCGGCCCGCGCGAGTGCCCGTGCCCGCATAGCGCCCCCTCGGGCCCCTCGGCGCAACGCGGCCGGAGAGTTCGGACCGGGGGCCGCTGCGGCCGGGGCAGGCCGGCCGGTGGTGGACGGCACGGTCAGGCGCCCGTCTCTTCGTCCGGGGTGCCGGGCAGCGACTCCGGATCGAGGTGGGCGAGAAGGGTCTCGCCGATGGCGGTGAGCTGTTCGCGCCGCCGCCCGCTGAGCGGCCCGAGGACGTTCTCGCGGACGCTGCGGGCGTAGACCGGCGCGGCCTGTTCGGCCCGCGCCAGCCCCTCGTCGGTGAGCACGGCCAGCCAGCCGCGCCGGTCGCCCTCGGGGACCTCGCGGCGGACCAGGCCGGCCGCCTCCAGCCGGCCGACGGCGTGGGTGATCCGGCTGGCCTTGGAGTGGGTGATCTCCGCCAGGCGGGTCATCCGGAGTGCCCGGCCCGGGGCGCGGCGCAGCCGCCACAGGATGTCGAAGTAGGTGCGCGGCAGGCCGGCCTCGCGCTCCAGGTCGGCGTCGAGGCGGGCCGCGGCCGCCTCCCAGGCGCGGTTGAGGGCCCGGAAGACGCGCAGTTCCTCGGGGGTCAGCCAGTCGATTTGGTCCTCGCTCATCATGTTTACTACGCTACACGATTATCCAGCGCTGTACTAAATTCCCCTGCGCCCTCCGGAAAGGACGAGCCTTGACCGCACAGTTCCACACCCCGACCCGTGCCCTCACCCCCGGCCGAACCGCGCTGCTGCTGCTGGACCTGCAGCACTCCCTCCTGGACACCCTCCCCGACGCGGACGGCCTCCTGGAACGCGCCCAGCGCACCCAGCGCGCCGCGCTCGCGGCGGACATCCGCGAGGTGCACGTACGCGTCGCCTTCACTCCCGAGGACCACGCCGCCGTGCCCGCCCACAACAAGGCGTTCGCCCCGCTCGCCCGGTCCGGCGCGCTGGGCGAGGGCGAGCCGGCGAACGACTTCCACCAGGTGCTGCGCGCCACAGGCAACGCCCCTCACACGGTCACCAAGACCCGGGTCAGCGCCTTCAGCACGACCTCGCTCGATCCGTTCCTGCGCGAGCAGGGGATCGACACCCTGGTCCTCGGCGGCATCTTCACCAGCGGCGCGATCCTCTCCACCGTGCGCGACGCCGCGGACCGCGACTACCGGCTGCTGGTCCTCAGCGACGCCTGCGCCGACCTCGACCCGCAGGTCCACCGCACTCTCCTGGAATCCGTCCTGCCCACCCAGGCCGACGTCCTCGACGTCACCGCCTTCGAGGCGGCCGCCGCGGCCGCGCGAAACCCCGGAAGCGGGAGGCCGGGCCATTGACAAGGCCAGGAGTCCACACGGGCAACGGCCGGTGTCGGCACTGCGCCGCAGCAAGAACCCCGCCGGATGCGTCGGAACCGGACCAGGCCACGACGGGGGCCGGCGTCCGGCTGGGCCCGGGATGGCGGCGGAGAGGGGCCGGGGCTGGGGCCAAAGGCGAAGGTGCCCTCCCGGGGGCCTGCTCGACCAGGATGTCGACAATCAGCCTGTTCTCGGCGTGGGTCATCACCAGCCCGCAGGTTGCCACCGGGCGGCTTCATCGCACGGAGGACTGTCAGTGCCCGCTGAGACACTGCCCATCCAGCCATCCGATCGCACCCGCGCCGACACCGACGTGAGCGTCAGCGCCGACGCCCACCAGACCGCGTCAATGGCAGGTCATCGAACGGACCCACCACCTGCGTGCCTATCCCGGGTATCGGGTGAGGCTGCGGGGCAGGAAGACGCCGTGGCCGGGGTGGCCGACGTACTCGTGGTCGGTGATGACGGGGACGCCTCGGGACAGGACGGTGTGGACGGCGCCGGTGATCTCCTTGCCCTCGTAGGGGCTGTAGTCGACGTTCATGTGGTGGGTGGCGGCGGAGAGGGTCTGGCGGGCGTTGGGGTCGTAGATGACGATGTCGGCGTCGGAGCCGGGGGCGATGGTGCCCTTGCGGGGGTAGAGGCCGAACATCCGGGCGGGGGTGGCGCAGGCGATGTCGATCCAGCGGCGGCGGGTGAGGTGGCCGTCGACCACGGCCTGGTGGAGGAGGTCCATCCGGTTCTCCACGCCCGGCATGCCGTTGGGGATCTTGGAGAAGTCCCCGCGGCCCAGCTCCTTCTGGCCCTTGAAGCAGAAGGGGCAGTGGTCGGTGGAGACCACCTGGAGGTCGTTGGTACGCAGGGCCCGCCACAGGGCCGCCTGGTGTTCTCGGGGGCGCAGCGGGGTGGAGCAGACGTACTTGGCGCCCTCGAAGTCCGGCTCGGCGAGGTTGTCGGTGGACAGGAAGAGGTACTGCGGGCAGGTCTCGCCGTAGACCGGGAGGCCGTCGTCGCGGGCCCGGGCGATCTCGGTCACCGCCTCCTGCGCGGAGACGTGGACGACGTAGACCGGCGCCCCGGCGACCTGGGCCAGGCGGATCACCCGGTGGGTGGCCTCGGCCTCCAGCAGGGCCTTGCGGACCTCGCCGTGGTAGCGCGGGTCCGTCTCCCCCCGGGCCAGGGCCTGTTCGACCAGGACGTCGATGGCGAGGCCGTTCTCGGCGTGGGTCATCACCAGCCCGCCGTTCCTGGCGGCCCGCTGCATCGCCCGCAGGATCTGCCCGTCGTCGGAGAGGAAGACCCCGGGGTACGCGGTGAAGAGCTTGAAACATGCTGGCCGGGCCCCTCACATGTGTTCGTCGATTCCCGGCGGAGACGCATGTCGAAGGACCCTGTGATCTTGAAGCCGGGCAAGACATATCGCCGAGGCACCGGCGTCCCCCCGCAATCCCCGAGCGCCCGGACGGCCTGCTCCCACTCTCCGTCGTGGAAGTAGGTCAGCGCCCGCTGATACACGCTGAGTTGACGCCCGAACGACGTCGGCAGATCTGTCCACTGGAGCCCGTCCCGCACTTTCATCAAGGACGCCTCGAACGCCACCCTCGGTTGAATGACTCCCCTGGCCTTCCTGGGTGCCGGGAAGCATCCCTCGACTCGCCGCCATTGCTCATCGCTCAGCGGTGGTGGCACCAGCGCGTCCCGGGACCTGAACCACTCTTCGAACGGACAGCCCGCGGGGCGTAGCTGTCCGGAGTGGTCGCTGGTGATCTGAATGCGCACATCGAGCAGATCCAGGAGTTCGCACTTCTGCTCGTACGCCAGATCTGCCAGCCGAGGAGCCGCCTTCGAGATCAGCCCGAGGATCTCCTTAGCCCGGGTCTCCTGCGCTTCCGCGTCACCGAGTCGGGCGGCGGTATCCTCCCGCATCGCGACGAGCTTCCTCTCCTTCTCCCGGAGTTCCAGCCGCATCTCCGTGATCGCGCGCTGAATGTCCTCATCAGTGCCGTCCTCGGCGCTGTCGGCCGCAGCGCTGAAAGCCGCGGCCAGCCCCATGAGCTTCCGCTTCCGTGTGTTGCGGCTCCGTTCGATCTGCGCGTCCAGCTCCGCGATCCGCTCGCGATAGGCCTGCGCTCGTTCAGGCACCGAGCCGAGCCACTCCGCGGCGAGTGCCGCCAGATGCTTCGCGTCGCCAATGATCGGGCTGACTTCCGACCACACCAGGCGCTCCATCGGGGCTGCGAGGATCTCCCGGCACTTGCACGGAGGGGTGGACCTCCGACCGGTGCACCGGTATGTGGTCCGATCGCGCTCAGCGCGATGGTTTCCTACGTACTTGCAGCCGCAGGGCGATTGCATGCGGCCTGACAGGATGTACTGCTTGAGTCTGGTCGTGCGGAACGACCTCTGGTCCAGCGCCCGCCGCACCTGGGCCACGCGTTCGGCGGGCAGCGGCATCGGAACTGGAATGTGCGTCGTCTCACCGTAGAGCGGGTTTCCCTCGGCGTCCCGGCGCAGAGTCGTGCCGTGCACCCGCTCCGTGTTGCGGTAGATGATGTAGCCGTCCAGCGCGGTCTCCCTGAACGTACGGATGAGGGTGGCCCCGCACCAGGGCAACCCGCGTGCGGTGGTCATCTCCAGTGCGTTCAGGGCACGCGCTGCTTGCTCACCGTTGTGATGCTCGTCGACGATCAGCCTGGCCGCCGTCTCAAGCAGCTTGACCTTTTCCGGTCGCAGGGTGGGCACGGCCACGACTCCCGGGGGCGGCAGCTTGAGCCAGAAGGGCGCGACGCCGCCGGGCCATCCTCCGGCCGCCAGCTTCTTCTCCCGGCCGCCGACCGTCCGGTCCAGGATCATGGCGTGCTCGAGTTCTGCCATATAGGCGAGCAGGCTCAGCTGGATGCCGAACATCTCGTCATCGCTGTCAATCCGCCCGTCGGCGGTCGCGATGCGCACCCCGAGATCGGTGGTGTCGTAGACCCAGCGATGAATGTGCTTCATCGTACGGCCGATCCGGTCCAGCTTCCCGAACACCACGAGGCCGATCCTGCCGGCGGCCACGTCCTGGTTGAGCTGGTCCAGTCCGGGCCGGTTAGCCAGCTTCCCGGACACACCACCGTCGGTGTAGACCTCGGCGGTGTACTTGCCCTTTCCGACGCGGAAGTCCAACCAGGCCCGGCACTCGTCGAGCTGGACATCGAGACCGTACCCACGGAGCTGCTTCGCGGAGGAAACGCGCAGATAGATCGCGACCGTCGATTCCCGCGGACCAAGGCCGTGATCGCGATGAGGCATCGTACGAGGCATAGCTCTTCCCCTTCATCCCATGGCGAGCCCCCAGGCCGACAGTGCGAACCCGGGGGCGGCGAGCTCCATGGACCATACGCGTCAGCGGGCTGACGCTCTACGGTGTCCCGCATTCTTGGACAAACCCCTCCGGCAACTCTCGCAGCAACCCGCTGATTAGGATTTCCGCGAGTTGCGCCCGCTCACGCGGCGAGAAGTCACGGTGACGCCAGCAGCGCTGAACCGTCGGGGGTGAGCAGCCCGCCGCGCTCACCTCCGGCGCGGACTCAGGTGAGGTCGATTCTTTCTCGGCCGAGGTAGAACCTGCGGAGTCCCCTGGCCGCTCCCCATTCGTTTGCCCGCCGACAGGGATCACCACCGATACCGCGAGCTCATCGGGATGCCCGGAGGCATCGTTCAGCGAACGGGGTGTGCGGCGCCTCCGAGCACCGGGCTCGCTCGTGGGACCCATCGGTCGACACCGCCATGACCAGCACATCTTCGTGCGCAATGCAGGCCAGGGGGACGCCGTTGGTGCGGGCCGCGCGGACGTTGTTCTGCTGGAAGAAGGAGGGGCGGGCGACGAGGTCGCCGTCGCGGACGGCGGCGAGGAGGGCGACGCAGCGCTCCAGGGGGACGAGGCCTGCGGCGCGGCCGGCGGCGAGTACGGCGGCGGGGAGGTCGACGAGTTCGCCGCGGCGGCGCCAAGGGCGGGCGGTGACGGCGACGATCGCGTCGTCGGCGAGGAGGGGGAGGCTGGAGCGGAGGATCTCGGTGAAGGCGTCGACGAGTTCGTCGGTGGGGGCGTCGGCGAGGTTGCCGGCGGTGTGACCGTAGTCGGTGTGGAACTTGGCGACGCCGGGGTTGCCGGAGTCGCGGCTGGAGCGGACGTGGCCGTGGGTGGAGGGGCCATAGGGGGGTGAGGTGAGCAGGAGGCGGGCGGTGCCGTGGAGTTCGGGGTTGACGATGCGGTCGGCGTCGCGGGCGTCGCCGCGGTAGACGGTGCCGGCGCCCTCGGCGCCCTGAGTGTGGGCGTGCTGGAGGTTGGCGCGGGCGAGGACGGCCCAGCGAGGTTCGAGTTCGATGCCGACGCCGTGGCGGCCGAGGTGGGCGGCCTCGACGAGGGTGGTGCCGATGCCGCACATCGGGTCGAGGACGACGTCGCCGGGGCGGGTGTAGGCGCGGATGGCGTGGCGGGCGATGGCGGGGAGCATCTTGCCGGGGTGGGCGATGGCGGCGGGCAGGTAGCGGCCGGTGCGTTGGGTGCGGGAGTCCTGCTGGGCGGTGAGCCAGACCGAGGTGGGCAGCTCGTCGATGTCGCGGGTGTCGCCGCGGTGGGGCTGGTGCTGGGACACGGGTCCTCCGGGGTGGTGCGGGCGGGAGAGGCTGGGCTGGCGGGGCGTCAGGGGGCCTGGAGGATGTGGATGTCGTGGTGGACGAGCCGGTGGCCGGGGCGGGCGCAGGCGCAGCCGGGGCCGTGGTCGCCGGGCTGATGCCGGGGGCGGGGGCGGGGGTGGAGGGTCTCGCCGCGGGCTTCGGCCTCGACGGCGGCGATGTGCTGGAGGTAGATCAGCCCGGTGGCCTGGGCGTGGGTGACCAGGTGGCCGGCCAGTTCGGGGCCGCCGGCGCTCTGCCGGGAGATGAGGGCCAGGACGCCGCCCGGGGCGAGGCTGCGGGCGCAGGCCTCGGCCAGGCAGGCCACGTCGGCCGGGGCGGCGGGGTGGTGCGGGGCCAGCACGGCCAGGGCGGCGCGGGTGCGGGCGCGGGCGGCGAGGTCGGGCAGGGCGCGGGGTTCGGCACGGCGGACGGCGGCCAGGGCGGCGGCGTCGGCGGCGTGTTCATGGATGGCGGCGTGGGTGCGGCGGGCGGCCTCGGCGGTCGGGGCGTGGGCGAGGGCGCGGCGGCGGGCGCAGGCAGCGGCGATGGGGAGGGCGGCGTTGCCGGCGTCGGGGGTGTAGACGAGGTCGCCGGGGCGAGTGAAGGCGGTGACCAGCTGGGCGGCCAGGTCCAGAGGGATGCGGTGGGCGCAGGCTGCGGCGGTCGGGTCGGCGCAGTGCGGGCAGCAGCCGGTGGGCGGCTGGGTGAGCCAGACAGTGATCGGGGTGGGGCGGCGGTGGGCGGCGGCACGCTGGGCGGCGCGTTCGCGGGCGCGGCGGTCGGCTCCGGTCACGGGGCGGTGGGGGCTACGGCCGGTGCCGGTGCCGGGGGCAGGGGCAGGGGTTGAGCCGGGGGTGGGTCGGGTCATGTGCGGTGGGCCCGGCGGTCGCCGGGAAGGCGCTGACGATCCCTAAAACGTGGCCGGGGCGGCGGTTTCGGACAACGGGCTGGGTGATCGGGGGAAAGTCATACGAACGCCGGGCGGGTGGCGGCGGGTCCGGGCAGGGTGGCAAGTCGAGGCGCGGGTGAAGTTCCGGGATCTTTCGGGCGGACCGTCCGGGGTGGTGAACTCGGCGGGCACGGGCAGGGTTTGCGCTGGTCAGCGCCGAGATCTGGGTGAGTTCTGGATGGCGGGCGGGGTGTCGTCCAGATCGCGTCCCGAAGCCTTCCCGGACCCGTCCCGGGAGCGGGCGCGGGCTGTCCGGAGGTGATCCGGGGGCTGTCCGGATGGGCTCTGGCGATCTGGTGGCGAGGCGGCCGCCCGGGTCGCCCGTCCCAGAGGGGAGTCGCGCCGATGAGCGCTTTCTCGTACCAGGTGCCGGAGTCCGCGGGGGCGGCGGTGGAGCCGCTGCGGCGGGTGGAGTTGGAGTTCCAGTGCCTGGCCGCGCGTCCGGAACCCCTGACGGTGAAGATCGGGCATCTGCATGCCGGGCTGCCGCAGGAGGAGGTGGACGTGGTGACGCTGCGCTCGCTGCTGCTGCATCCCTCGCTCGGGTATCCGGCGCGCACCGCGATCTGGCGGCATCTGAGCGAACTGGCCGGCGGGGAGGGGCCGGAGGCGGAGTCGTGGCGGCTGGCCTGTCTGGGGATGGTCGGTTGGGGTCTGCGCCGGGTGGCCGCGCGGGTGTGCCGCATGCTGCCCGGGCACAACCTCGACCTGCAGCAGGTGATCATCGAAGCGGCGTGGTCCGCGCTGGCGGTGGCCCGGCAGGCCCCGCCCGAGGAGGCCGGGAGGATCCCGGCGCGGGTCGTGTGGGCCGCGGATCGGGCGGCCCGCACCTACCGCGAGCGGGAGGCGGTGCTCGCGGCGCGGCAGGCGGAGCTGGCGGACGCGCCGGCGGAGGCGCGGCGGCAGCCGATCCATCCGGACGCGCTGCTGTCGCTGGCGGTGCGTCAGGGGGTGATCGGCGCCCGGGACGCGGCGCTGGTCGGGGACTACCGCCTGGGCGGGGTGTCGACTCGAACACTGGCCGAACAGGCCGGGATGTCCCCGCAGGCGATCGACAAGCGGCGGCGCCGTGCGGAGGCCCGGCTGGCCAGCGCGATCACCTCCGGGGCGCTGGCCTTCACCGAGGTCGAGCACTTGATCGAGGGTTGATGCCGGGGCCCCTGAGAGCGCTTTAGCAGGTGACAGGCCCGGTCCGGGGCGTGCGCCAGGCCGCCGCGGACGGGAGCGGGGTCCGCCGGGAGGCGCTGACACCCCTCCACGCCGCCCGCACCGCGATCCCGTGAGGGAGGTGAGGGCCCGCGGCCCGCTCTCGTCCGCGCCCGGCCCGCGTCGTGCGCCCCGGACCGGCCTGTCACCTCTCCCTCTGCCGCCGCCCCGATGCCGGCCCCGACTCCAACTCCTCCCCCCGCTTGTCCATCCGTCCGTGCATTCGCAGGAGCGTGGTCCGATGCCCGTGCCCCGCCATCCGCCCGCAGCCTCCGTCGTCCTCGCCTGCCCAGTGGTTGCGGGTGTCGTGGGTCTGCTGAACTGCCCGTCCGCGTACGCCGTCTCGCTGCTCGCGGTGAACAGCGTGGATCAGACGATCGCCAACATCACCCACTGGATCGTCGGTCTGCTCGCCGCGCTCGCGACCTTGTTCCTGACCATCGGCGGGCTGCGCTACCTGATGGCCGGGGGCGACCCGGGCGAGGTGGAGAAAGCCAAGACGGCGTTGAAGTCGGCCGCGATCGGCTACATGCTCGCCATTCTCGCCCCGGTCCTGGTGGGGATCCTCAAGGGCCTGGTCGGCGCATGACGTCCCGCCGCCCCGCGCACGGGGTCGCCGAGTTCGCTGCTGTGCTGGTCGCGCTGACTGCCCTGCTGCTCGCCGCTCCGCCGGCTGCCGCGGCCCCGGCGGGCCCGGGGCCGTCATCGCCCGCGCCCGGCGCCACGGCGGTCCCCTCCCCCTCTCCGGGCCCCTCGCCGAACCCCCACCCGGCCCCGGAGCCGAACAAGTCGCGGCCGGCCCCGCCCGCCGGGGGCGGACTGGCCCCGCCGGCCTCCCCCAATCCCCAGCCGGGCGGCTCGGACCCGTTCGACATCCCCGGACAGATCAAGGCCGCGATCACCGGGTTCCTCGCGGACCTGCTGGCCTCCAGCATCACCCCGATCCTCAACACGGTGGTGCGGCTGCTGCTGGCCGCGCCGGACCCGACCGTGCTGCCGCGGGTGCGCGAACTGTGGGACGGGCTGCGGCTGCTGGCCTGCTCGCTGTACGGGCTGCTGGTGCTCGCCGCCGCAGTGCTCGCGATGGGACACGGCACCATCCAGCAGCGCTACCCGCTGCGGGAGCTGCTGCCGCGGCTGGCCTGGGGGATGCTGGCCGCCAACCTCTCGCTGCTGTTGACCCATCAGGCCATCACCCTGGCCAACGCGATCGCGCAGGCGGTGTTCGGGGACGGCATCACCCCGGACGATCTCGCCGGGACCCTGGTCGGGCTGGTGACGAACGTCAACTCGACCACAGCCCCGCTGTACGCCGTCGCCCTCGGCCTGATCGTCGCCGCGCTGGGGCTGGCCCTCGCACTCACCCTGGTGGTGCGGATCGCGGTGCTCACCGTCCTGGTGGTGGCCGCCCCGCTGGCGCTGGCCTGCCATGCCACCCCGGGGACCGAGCCGGTGGCGCGGATGTGGTGGCGGGCGTTCACCGCGGTCCTGGCCATCCAGATCATGCAGGCGATCGTCTTCCTCACCGCGGTCAAGGTCACCCTCGACCCCGCCAACTACCCGCTGTACGGCGAGCCGAACGCCGCCTCGCTGGTGAACCTGCTGGTGCTCGGCGCCTGCCTGTACCTGCTGCTGAAGATCCCTGCCTGGACCCGGTCGCTGATCACCAACCCGATCCACCAGACGCTCGGCAACCCGCGCGGCTCCCTCCACCTCCTGCGCAAGGTCGCCCTGGGAATGCTGCTCGGGCCCTTCGGCGTGTACGGACTCGGCGCCCAGTTGGCCGGGAGGGCCGGCATGTCCGGCGGGCTCCTCGGCTTCACGGGCAGGCGCCGGGCCGGTTCCGGCCGGGCCCGGGGCCCCGGCCGTGGGCCGCAGAGGCCTGGGCCCGGCGGCTCTCCCCCTTCCGGAGGGGGCCCCAGGAGCCCCGGCGGCCCAGCAGGCGGGCCCAACTCCCCTGCCGTGCCCGGCGGTTCCGGAAGTACTGGTAACCCCACCGCAGCGCCTGGCGGCGGCGGACCGGCGGGGCCCGCTCCCGGCACCGCGCCCTCCAGTAGTGGTCCTGGCGCCGCTCCCGGCGGAGGGCCCGTACCGGCCAGCCCGCCTCGCGGCGCACCGAGCAGTCCCGCGAGCGGAGGGGCGAAGCGACGCGGCCGAAGCCCGGGGACCCGAACGGGACCGTCGGCCGACGGTCCGGGCAGATCCACCTCCGCCCCGTCGTCTCCGCCCTCGCCCTCCGGGGTACCGCCGCAGCCGGGCCTGCCCGGGACCAGACCGACGCCAGACCCCGATGCCCCGACAGGAACGGCAGGCACGCCGGCCGGCGGTTCCGCACCGCCGCACCCAACCCCCGGCAGCCCGCCCGTGCCGCCGACCACCGGATCGCCGCCGGCGCCCCGGCCCAGACCGGTACGGCTGCGTCCCCCGATGGATGACGACGCCTCCGAACCGCCCCGCCCCTACCGCCACCAGACAGCGCACCCCGCGAGCACGAGAAGGAAGAAGAGGAAGAGGAGCTGATGGCCCGCGAAAGCGAGAACGAGGCGTGGGAGTCGCTGGTGAAGATCCCGGCGGTGGACCACCAGGACCGTCTGATCGGCAATCTGACCACCCGTCAATGCGTCCAGCTCGGCGCCGTCGGCGCGGCGCTGTGGATCGGCTGGCAGGCGGGTCGGCCGTGGGTACCACCGCTCTTCTACGCGGTCGGCGCGGGCCTGGTGCTGGCCGTGGCCGCCGCGGTGGTGCTCGCCAGGCGGGACGGGGTGGGCATGGATCGCTGGCTGGCCGCCGCGCTGCGCCACCACCGCTCTTCCAAGCGCCTGGTCCCGACCTCCGCCCCCCAGCAACTTCCGGCCCCCTTGGCGGCGCTGCGGCTGCCGATCATCTCCGTGGCCGACGACGGCGTCCTCGCCCTGGCCGACGGCACTCGGGCGCTGCTGAGCCGCGCGGGCACCGTCAACCTCGCCCTGCGCACCCGCGCCGAGCAGCGCGGACTGCTGGGCGCGATGGGCCGCTGGCTGAACGGCCTGACCGGACCGGTGCAGATCCTGGTACGTGCCCACCGTCTCGATCTCGCCGCTCGGATCGGCGAGTTGGAGCACGCCGCCCGCGGACTGCCGCATCCGCTGCTGGAACAGGCCGCGCTCGACCACGCCGCCTTCCTCGCCGCCCTCGGCGAGCAGCCCTGCCTGCTGACCCGTCAGGTCCTGCTCGTTCACCGCGAATCCGGGCCGGACTCGGCGGCCGGTGCGCGCCTGCACGCCCGGGCCGCGGAGAGCTCCGGGCTGCTGGCCGCCGCCGAGGTCCCCGTTACCCCGCTGGACGCCGGCGCCGCGTGGACCGCGCTGGAGGCGGCGTGCGATCCGGCCGCCCCGCCGCCCAGTCCCGACCCGGCGCTGCCCGGACGCCCCGTGATCGCCCCTGGAGTCCTTGCATGACCGGTTTCCTCGCGGGCCTCTTCCCGCCGACCGACCAACCGGCCCCGGCCGAGCCGATGTTGGGCCCGGACAGCGTCCAACTGGCGCCCCGCCATCTCGCCGTCGGCGATCTGCTGGCCGCGCCGCTGCAGGTCACCGGCTACCCGGCGGAGGTCGGGCCGGGCTGGCTGGACCCGCTTCTGTCCTACCCCGGACGGCTCGACCTCGCCGTGCACATCGAACCCGTCCCGGCCGCGGTCGCCGCAGACCGGCTGCGCCGCAGCCGCGCCCGCCTGGAGTCCGAGCGCCGCGTCACCTGGCGGCACGGCCGGCTGGAGGACCCGGACACCGAGGCCGCCGCCGAGGACGCGGCCGAGCTGGCCTGGCGGGTCGCCCGCGGCGAGGGCAAGCTCTTCCGCACCGCCCTCTACCTCACCGTCTACTCCGACACCGAGGCCCGACTCGCCGACGAGGTCTCCGCGGTGCGCGCCATCGCCGAGTCGATGCTGCTGCGCACCGCCCCCTGCACCTGGCGCCCGCTGCAGGGCTGGACCAGTTGCCTGCCGCTCGGCCTGGACGAGATCGGCGCCGCCCGCACCATGGACACCGCGGCCCTGGCCGCCGCCTTCCCCTTCTCCTCCCCCGCCCTGCCCACCCCGCCCTGCGGCGGCGTGCTGTACGGGATCACCGGCGGCGACTCGCTGCTGCTGTGGGACCGCTGGGCGCTGGACAACCACAACTCGCTCACCCTCGCCCGCTCCGGCGCCGGCAAGTCCTACCTGACCAAACTGGAGGTGCTGCGCCAGCTCTACACCGGCGTCGAGGCCCACCTGGTCGACCCGGAGGACGAGTACACCGCGCTGGCCCGCGCCGCCGGCGGAACCGTCATCGCCCTGGGCACCGGCGGCGTCCACCTCAACCCGCTCGACCTGGACCGCGCCGACGGCGAGCAGGCGCTCATGCGCCGCGCCCTGTTCGCCCACACCTTCCTGGCCGTGCTGCTCGGCAGCGCCCTGGACGCCGACGAGCGGGCCGTACTGGACCGGGCGGTCCTGGCCGCCTACCGCGAGGCCGGCATCACCACCGACATCCGCACCCACGCCCGCCCCGCCCCGCTCCTGGCCGACCTGCAACGCCACCTCGCCGCCGACGGCGACACAGTCCCCGGCGGAGACGGCGCCCCCGGCGACAGCACTCGCGGCGGCAGCACCCCCGGCGCCGCCCTCGCCGCCCGCCTCACCCCGTTCACCACCGGCTCGCACGCCCAGCTCTTCACCGGCCCCACCACCACCGCGCCCGCCGGCCACCTCGTCTCCTACTCCCTGCGAGCCCTGCCCGACGAGCTCGCCGGGGCGGGCACCCTGCTCGCCCTGGACCGGATCTGGCGCACCGTCACCGACCCGGCCGCCCCGCGCCGCCGCCTGGTCGTCGTGGACGAGGCCTGGCAGCTGATGCGCGACGGACACGGCGCGAGCTTCCTGTTCCGGATGGCGAAGTCCGCGCGCAAGCACCGCGCCGGACTCGCCGTCGTCACCCAGGACGTCGCCGACGTCCTCGCCACCGACCTGGGCAGGGCGGTGGCCGCCAACGCCGCCACCCAGATCCTGCTCCGCCAGTCCCCCCAGGCCCTGGACGCGGTGATCGACGCCTTCCACCTCTCCGCCGGCGAGGCCGCCTACCTCGCCTCCGCCGCCCCGGGCGAGGCCCTGCTGTGCGCCGGCCCCGGCCAGCGGGCCGCGTTCCGCTCCCTCGCCTCCCCGCGCGAGGAGGACCTCCTGCTCACCGGCATCCACCAGGAGGAGACGTGAACCACACCGCGACCGGCGGCGGCCCGCTGGGCCGCTGGCTGCTCGACCCCACCGGCCCGCTCAGCCGCTGGCCCCAGCACCTCGCCCCCGCACTCACCGCGCACGCCCCCGCCCTCGCCGCGACCGCCGCCGGCACGTACGCGCTCACCGCGGCCGCACGCCGCCTCCTGCACCACCGCGCGCAGCGCCGACTGACCGCCGACGGCTACCTCACCGAGATCCTCGCCCCGCCCGAGATCGACCCGTCCGCCGCCGAGGCCTTCTGGTCCCACCTGGTCGGACTGCTGCGCCCGTGGTGGTCGCGCGCCGCCGGCCGCCAGACCCACCTCGTCCTCGAGTACCGCTTCACCACCCGCGGACTCGCCCTGTGCCTGTGGGCCCCCGGGACGCTGCCGCCCGTCCTGCTGGAACGCGCCGTCGAGGCGGCCTGGCCCGGAGCCCACACCCGCCCCCGTCCCCTCCCTCCGCCCCGTGCCGCACCCCCGCCCGACCCGCACCGGCCGGGCCCGGTGCACACCACCGGCGGCGTCCTTCGCCTCGCCCGACCGGAGATCCTGCCGCTGCACCACCAGCACGAGACGGACCCGCTGCGCGCGCTCCTGGCCGCCGGCAGCGCGGTGGCCGGTGGCGAAGAGATCACCGTGCAGGTCCTTGCCCGCCCCGCCACCGGCGCCCGCGCGGCCCGCGCCAAACACCGGCTGCGCGCCTGGAAGAGCGGCCGCACCGGCCCGCACCGCGCCACCGCCCTGCTGGACTGGCTCACCCACCAACCCCAGCGCACCGGCAGCCCGCACGCCCTCGACCCCGAACACGGCCCCCACCTGCGCGCCGCCCTCACCAAGGCCGCCGGCCCGCAATGGGAGACCTGTCTGCGCTACGCCGCCACCGCCCGTACCGGCGCCGACGGCGACCCGTCCGGCGCGCGCGGCCGGGCGCGCTCCCTCGCGCACGCCACCGCCTCCAGCTTCGCCGTCTACTCCGGCCGCAACTGGTACGCGCGCCACCGCCTGCCCCACCCCTACCAGGTCATGACGGCCCGTCACTTCCCGCTGCGCGGCGACCTGCTGTCCGTCCCCGAGCTGGCCGCCCTCGCCCACCTCCCGCTGGACGTCGACGCCCCCGGCGTGGCCCGGGCCGGCGCCCGCTCCACCGCCCCGCCCATCCCGATCCCCGCCCCCGGCCCCCACGTCAAGCCCCTGGGCCGCGCCGAGCTGGGACCCCCGCGCCGCATCGGCCTGGCCGTCCCCGACGCCCGCCACCACCTGCACATCATGGGCGCCACCGGCTCCGGCAAATCCACCCTGCTGGCGCAGCTCGCCCTCGCCGACGCCGACGCCGGCCGCGGCGTCCTGGTCGTCGACCCCAAGGGCGACCTCGTCCTCGACCTCCTCTCCCGCCTCCCCGAGCACGCCCTGGACCGCACCGTCCTGCTCGACCCCGGCGACCACGCCCCGCCCCCGCGGCTGAACGTCCTGGAGGGCGACCGCGCCGCCGCCGACGTCGTCACCGACAACCTGGTCGGCATCTTCCGCCGGATCTTCACCGCCTTCTGGGGACCGCGCACCGACGACGTGATGCGCGCCGCCTGCCTCACCCTGATGACCAGCCCCACCGCCGGAGCCCAGGTCACCCTCGCCGACATCCCCCGCCTGCTGACCGAGGCCCCCTACCGCCACCGCGCCGTGGCCGGCCTGTCCGGCGCCGACAAGACCCTGCGCGGCTTCTGGACCTGGTACGAACAACTCTCCGAACCCTCCCGCGCGGCGGCGATCGGCCCGCTGATGAACAAGCTCCGCGCCTTCCTGCTGCGCTCCTTCGTCACCGACACCATCGCCTCCGGCCCCTCCACCTTCGACCTCGACCACGTCCTGGACGGCGGCATCGCCCTGATCCGCCTGCCCAAGGGCGTCCTCGGCGAGGAGACCTGCCGCCTGCTCGGCTCCTTCATCGTCGCCAAGACCTGGCAGGCCGCCGCCCACCGCGCCGACGCCGGCGAACACCAACGCCGCGACGCCGCACTGATCCTCGACGAGGCGCACAACTTCCTCACCCTGCCGTACCCGCTGGAGGACATGCTCGCCGAGGCCCGCGGCTACCGCCTCTCCCTCGTCCTGGCCCACCAAAACCTCGCCCAACTCCCCACCGACCTGCGCGAAGGCATCTCCGCCAACGCCCGCAGCAAGGTCTTCTTCAACGCCTCCCCCGAGGACGCCCGCGCCCTGGAACGCCACGTCGCCCCACACTTGACCGCCCACGACCTCTCCCACCTCGGCGCCTACCAGGCCGCCGCCCGCCTCGTCGCCGACGCCGCCAACACCCCCGCCTTCACCCTGCGCACCGACCCACTGCCCGCCCCCGTCCGCGGCCGGGCCACCGCCGCCCGCCACGCCTCGCGCCGCAACTTCGGCCCGGGCGCGCCCACGCGCCACCGACAGGCTTCCGGCGCCGCCACCCCGCCCAAGAAGAACAGGAGTTCCTGATGCCGCACCCCCACCCCCAGCCCCGATCCGCCCCGCCGTCACCATCCGGCGCGGCCCCACCACCCCCGACGCCCCGGCCTCCCGCACCAGCTCCCGAGGCGGACGCCGCCGCACCCCGCTCTCCGCCCTCGCCGCCCGCCTCACCCCGCGCGACCTGTGGCTCCTCGACGTCCTCGCCGAGCACACCGCCCTGACCAGCCATCAGATCACCCACCTGGCCTTCACCGGCCACCGCACCGCCAACCGCCGCCTGGCCGCCCTCCACCGCCTCGGACTCCTCGACTCCTTCCGCCTCCGCCTCCCCGTCGGCTCCGCCCCCGAGACCTACGTCCTCGGCCACGTCGGCGCCCAACTCCTCGCCCTGCGCCACGCCACCACCCCCGCCGCCCTCGGCTGGCACCCCGAACACGCCTCCCGCACCGCCTACCGGCCCACCCTCACCCACGACCTCGGCTGCAACGACCTCCTCACCCACCTCGCCCGCCCCCAGACCCCCGGCAACCACGACGGCGCCAGCAACGGCGGCCACGCCTCGACAGTGCGGCTGACCCGCTGGTGGTCCGAACCGCGCTGCACCCGCATCTGGGGCGACCTCGTCCAACCCGACGCGCACGCCCGGCTCACCCACCCCGGCGGCGAGACGGCCTTCTTCCTCGAGTACGACACCGGTACCGAACCCCACGCCCGCCTCGCCGCCAAGCTCGACGCCTACGCCGAGGCCGCCCACGCCACCGGAGCCCGACCCCTCGTCCTGTTCAGCGTCCACAGCGCCCGCCGAGAAGCCCACCTCCACCAGCGCCTGGGCCACCACCCCGCCCTCGCCCATATCGCCGCCGCAACCACCGCCCGCGACCTCGGCACCCCCGACCGGCCCGTCTGGCTCCCCCTCGGCCACCCCGCCCACCGCACGACCCTCCCCCAACTCCCCGACGCCTTCCCCGCCACCCACCGCCCCGACCCCGACTTCCCCCACACCGCAGACCCCTCCCCGCTCCCCGCCCCGTCCCCGACAACGCCGGAGACCGCCTGGCCCACCGGCCTCCTCCGCCAACCCTGACCCGCGCCCCATGGCCACCGCCACGTCCCCCTCTCCGTACCCGTCCGCCGAAGCCCGGGCTGCGGGCGCCGCCGCCACGGGCTGCGGCGCCTTCCTCCTCCTCGCCGCCGCCACGGCCGCGGCCGTCCTCACCACCGCGGCCGCGCTCGCCACCGGCGGCCTCTCCTCCCTCCTCTCCGGCCCCGCCCCCAGTCCCAGCGCCCTGGCCGACATCCCGCCGCGCATGCTGACGCTCTATCAGCAGGCCGCCGCCACCTGCCCCGGACTGCCCTGGACCGTCATGGCCGGCATCGGCAAGGTCGAATCCGACCACGACCGCGCCCACGACCAGACCTCCACCGCCGGAGCCGTCGGCCCCATGCAGTTCCTCCCCGCCACCTTCGCCGTCTACGACCACCCCGTCCCGCCCGGCGGCGCCACCCCACCCACCCCCTGGGACCCCACCGACGCCACCTACGCGGCCGCCCACCTCCTGTGCGCCAGCGGCGCCCGCAACGGCCACGACATCCCCCACGCCATCTACGCCTACAACCACTCCTGGCCCTACGTCCGCACCGTCCTCGGCTACGCCCGCACCTACGCCACCGCCGCCCCCGCCGCCGGCACGGGCGGCCCCACTCGGGCCGCCGCCGACGCCGTCGCCTACGCCCGCAGCCAGCTCGGCGTCCCCTACCAATGGGGCGCCGAAGCCCCCGGCCACGCCTTCGACTGCTCCGGCCTCGTCCAGGCCGCCTACGCCTTCGCCGGCATCCACCTCCCCCGCGTCGCCCAGGCCCAGTACGACCACGGCCGCCGCCTCCCACCCAACACCCCGTACCTCCCCGGAGACCTCGTCTTCTTCGGCCCCGACCCCACCCACATCGAGCACGTCGGCATCGCCATCGGCAACGGCGCCATGATCGACGCCCCCCACACCGGCGCCGTCGTCCGCCAAGAACAGATCGGTACCCCCGTTGCCGCCAGCCGCCCCACTGGATGAGCAACCCATCACCCCAGTCACCGACTTGACGAACACCCCAGAGCAGAGCGTGCATGGAGACCGGCCCGATCAACACGGAGCGCACCGCACGGGCCACCCCGGCGCCGGGACCTCAACTTCACCAGCACCCCGAAGGGTCCCACCATGTCCGAGAGCCCAGCAGCCCCCACCACCGACCAGCCCCCCACCGCCATCCCCGCCGCAGAATCCCTGCGCCGGGCACTAACCGCCCACCCTGGCGCAACCGCCGCAGAACTCGCCACCGCCGCAGGGATCGGCCGCTCCACCGCCGGCAAGATCCTCGCGAGCCTCGAGAAGCACGGAACCACCCGCCGCGAGAACACCGGACGCGACACCGACAACCGCGCCACCGCCGACCACTGGCACCCCGTCACCGCAGCACCCGCTGCCGCCACCCAGCCGACCATCCACCCCCGCGACAACCACGCGCAGGCCAAGACCTCAGCCACAGCCCCCACGACACCGCTCCCCACCCGAACCGAACCCCCGGCTCCCCGGCCGACGCCGCCGCCCATCCCTCGCCCGGGCCGCCTCGGCCAGGGCGAACTGCGCACCCTGGTGATCGACCACTTCCGCGCCCACCCGCACGAACAGCACTCCCCCACGGGCATCGCCAAGGCACTGAGCCGGTCCGCGGGCGCAGTCGCCAACGCCTGCGCCCGCGCCGAGAGCGACGACATCATCGATCTCGTCTCCGCCAAGCCCAAGCGATACGCCCTGCGCCTGTCGCCCCCGACCGAGTAGCGTCCGTGCGAACGGCGGCGGTGCCTCATCCAGCCCGTGAGTCATCGCCGCCTGGACCACCGTCCTCCGAGCAGGGCGTGGGCGTGATCGGCAACCACCCGATTCGCACTGGTTCGCTGGTGTCAGAGTGGAGGCAGGACAGGCACGGCCATCCAAGATCATGGGGGCTAGGACGCCCCGGTGACCTGCCTGGCAGATAGAGCAGCGTCATTCAAGACATCTGTCCAGATTGATCACGTGAGGCGAATGGTCGGACGGCGTCTCGTCCGTGTCTTGCGCGGACATGCGGCGACGTTGTTGCTTCCACCCAGGCGCAGGGCGCCGATCGCCAGGCTGCGCAGGGCCGCCATGGCCCGGGAGCGGTTCCGGTCCGCACGCGTGAGGCCTCCTCGGCAAAGGTGGTGTCGAGCACGTTGTGGATCTTGTTCTCGATGCCTCAGCGCTCGCGTACGTGTTGCAGATGTGACGCGTGGTGGCCTCGGCCGGAGCGGTGAGGCCGCAGAACTCGCGGGGCGCCGAGGGTGGCGAGCACGCCCACTGGCGCGTCGGCGGCCCACTCCGCGATCGTGGCGGAGGACTTCGAGCCGGCCAGCACCAAGCACGCAGGCCGGCGCGAGGACCAAGGCTAGGGGTGGCGGCGGCCCTTGGCCCGGCGAGGATCGGGCAGCGCTGAGAAGCACTCGAGTAGACGCGGGTGTTCCTCGGCTCGATGGGCCGGGCGCGGGGCGAGCCGGCCCAGGCCGGCGGATAGGCGACGATACGCGGGCAGGCACGGCTTCCGCCACGGTGATCAGGGACTCGGCACGTCATGCTCAATCGGAGGCCATGCCTGCCCGCGCTACGGCCCGCTCTCGAACAGCTCGGCGACCAGCCTCCGACCACACCCGGAGAGATCCCGGGTCCGCGAGCCCTGCGCGCGAGGAATGAGAAGAGCTACGCCTCATTCTCCAGGCTCGAAATGATGGACTCCACACCCGCTCTCCATTCCTCTCCTCGTCCGCCGTCAACCCAGAGCTCGTAGATTTCCGAGTCAGTTGCAAGAGTCCGCCTCAGCGCCAAGATGGCCATGCCTGGCATATCCCGGTCGATCTCCGGGACCAGGCCATCCAGACCGTTGAATTCAAGGACTTCAGTGTCGCCCTGAATTCGCGCCAGAATCACGGCTGCGGCAGCCACTGCTTCCTCGGCATAGTCCTTCTCAAGGTACTCGCCAGCCGCCAACTGTCCCACAGTTGTGAACGCAGATCTCAGCACGTCAAGCGCACCTTCGCAACCTACCTCCCTCAGGGCATAGCAGAGATCTCCGGCCCCGTCGTTTTCAAACGGCCCGACTCCGGAAGCACTCATTCCGACCTCCCGCTCCACTGTTCCAAGAAGTCCCTAGCAGCCTGCAGGTATTGCGGCCGTCGTGGATTGCTCAATCTGATGGCCATTTGGCCAGCAAGCTTCGGCGTGAACCATCGCTCCGCCATCTCCTCCAGGCCCCTTCTGGCCGCCCGATCATCCGTACGGTAAAGCACTACACCCTTAAGATCCGGATACGTCCGCGCATGAGTGGCCAGACGGTCTGCCAAATTTGTGGCCATGCCAGTCCGCTGTACCTCACCACTCTCAGAGACCAATGCGTAGATGCCACCCTTTGCATTCGGGTCACCAATCGGCTGGTGTGAATCGCTGAGAAGACCTGGAGTGTCTTCACCGCAATTGTGAACCAAGACCGGCGTGGTGCCTGCGAGCACATAGTACGTGTGGAGGTTACCGATGGTGGGGTCGTAGGTGGTGGTGTGGGCGTGGAAGAGGTGGATTCGGGTGATTCGGGCGGGGCCGGTGGGGGTTTGGAGGAGGTCGCCTGCGTGGAGGTGCTTTGTCTCGACGAAGGAGTTTCGGGTCTCGTCGTAGAAGGGGTGGGTGAAGGTGGTGATGAGAGTGCCCGCCGGGGGCGTGGCGGTTGTCGCGGGCCGGGTGTAGGCGGTTGGGGCGGCAGGGGTGGTTGCGTGGTGGCCGAGGCCGAGGAGGGCGGTGAGGCCGGCGGCGGAGGCGGCGAGGCCGAGGGCGGCCTTGCGGAGAACGCGTCGGGTCAGGCTCGGCTGGGCGGTCTTGGGGACGGGGGTGATGGTGAGTCGGGCGAAGTCGCGGTCGGTGTGCGTGACGATGACCTTAGTGACGGTGTGGGTCTGGGTGCCCTTGGCTCCGGGGACCGCGTCGGTGATCTTGTCGCCGACCTTGACCTCTTGCGGCGGCGGGCGGCCTGGGCTACCGCGGTGCGGGGCTCGGGAACGGCGGAGGTGTTATCGGCCTCCGCGCGCTCGCACCGCTCCAGCAGGATCGCGTTGTGCTCGGCCAGCCCAGCGACCTGCTCGCGCAGCACCCCGATCAGCGCGAGGAGGTCCTCACGCGACGCGGCGGGCTCGACGGCAGAAGACATGATCCGCAAGGGTGGCAGACCCGCACCAGACCTGTACTACAGCCGCAGATCTTGGACCGATGAACAGAGTCGGTCGAGTTCGGTCGCCGGCCCTGTCGGTGGACCGCCTCGCGGGCCCGCTTGGGGTCTGACGGCCAGTCTTCGTCGGACGAATCGGTCAGATCCGATCGCGACAACGAAGATCCGCTGCTGTAGTACCTGTCACATCGTCAACTCCCAACAGACGCGTCACCCTCCTGAATGCTTACGCCTGACTACACGTCATCAACGGCCAGCCGTTCGATCTCGGCGAAAACATCGTCGTCAACGGTGAACGGCGAAGCCACCACTTCGACCCATTCTCTACGTTCGGCGGCGTCCATGACACCCCACTTCGGATGCGCCTTGGCCGAGCGCACTACAAAATGCCATCGATGAGTGTGATGACTGAGTCGATACCATGCGCTAACCCGCTCGATCTTCCCGGATTCACCACCAGAGCGCATAGCATCGAAGAGGCCATCACGCAGTCGCCCGAGCGCCGCACCGTAGATCGGACTCATCACAAAGATCTGAGCTTCTTCGGTCCCGTCAAATTTGAAGGTGATCGACGCCTTGAGTAGTGACTCAACTTGGGCGAGGTCGTCGAACTCTAGCAGCTCAGCCACCGAAAGGATTCCTTCCTGCAAACAAGATATCCTCTGAAGAGATCTTCAAGGAGCCCCAATGGATCAACTCATTTGACTGGGCACCCGGAACGAACTCCGCGCCTTGCGGTCTATTGAATGCGATGACGTAGTCCCCTCGGCCAGAATGGGAAGCGGCGCCGATAAATAGATTCTGTTCGGCCTCGGCCGGCGAGTAGATCTCTTGCGTAACATGGACCTTACCAGCCGGGTTTGCCGCGATATGCGCTCCTCCATCGCCACGCATAATCGCGTTGTACCCTTCCTCGTTGGTGTAGTGGAAGTGGGTATCGCCCGTCAGGCTATCCGCAAGGGAATCAGCCGTACCGGTTCCACAGTTATGAACCAGTACCGGCGTATCCCCCGCCACAACATAGTACGTGTGGAGTTCGGCGACGGTGAGGTCATAGGTGGTCGCTTGGGCGTGGTTGTTGCGGACCCGGGTGACGGTGAGGGTCGTGCCGTTGGGTTGGCGGAGTTTGGTGCCGGGGGTGAGTTGGGAGGCGTTGGTCCACTGGTGGGTGGTGGCGTTCCAGAAGGGGTGGTGCCAGGTGGTGGTGAGGGTGGTGGTGGGGCCGCGGGGGCCTTTGCTGGTGGTGGCGAGGGTGAGTTGGGTGAAGTCGTGGTCGGTGGTGGTGATGATGTGGTGTTGGACGGTTTGGGGTTGGGTGGTGTTGGTCTGGGGGTCGGTGGCCAGGACCTTGTCGCCGGTTTTGAGGTCTTTGATGCGTTTGGTGGTGCCGTCGGCGAGGAGGACGCGGGTGTCGGCGGTGAAGCTGTGGGTGCAGGTGGTGCCGTCCTGGGCGCCGGCTGATTCGTCTTTGGCTGCTTGGTCCTTGACTGCGGCGAGTTGGGCGTCGGCGGCTTCGGCTTCGGCTTTGGCGGCGTCTTCGGCGGCGTGGGCGTCGCGGGAGAGGGCTTCGGCGTCGCGTAGGGCGTCGTCGGCTTTCTCCACGGCGCGCCAGACGTCGTAGGCTTCCTCGCCTTCGTGGATGATCTTGCCGGCTTTGAAGATCTTGCCCCAGGGGATGAAGTTGAGGGCTGTGTTGATGCAGCCCATGACGCTGCCCTTGGTGACGCAGTTGACGGCGTCGGTGATGCCGACGAGGTCGGCGATCAGGCTGAGGATGCGGTGGGTGAGGCCTTGTTCGCGGGCTTTGGCGGCGGCGGCTTGGGCGTCGGCGGCGGCGGCTTCCCGGGCGGCGGCTGCGGCTTGGGCTTTCGCGGCCTGGTCGGCGCTGGTGGCGGAGGAGACGGTGTTGGCGGGTTTGGTGGGTGGGCTGTCGTGGTCGGGGCGCCCGTCGCAGCCGCTGCAGCCGGAGGAGGGGTCGACGGTGGACTTGCCCTGGTGGGAGGGGGAGTTGTCGCCGATCTGGGTGCCGCCGGCGCATTCGTCGGGGGAGCGGCAGGCCATGGTGCCGGTGGGGTCGGATTTGGCGACGGGGCTGTTGTCGGCGTAGGTGTAGGCGTTCCATTGCTGGGGGTCGCCGGAGTCGATGAGGGGGTCGGGGGAGAGGAAGCGGCCGGTGGTGGGGTCGTATTCGCGGGCGCCGAGGTTGGTCAGGCCGGTGGTGTCGTCTTGTTGGCCGCCGACGAAGCCCTTGTCCCCGAGCCAGTCGGAGGTGGTGGTGCGGGTCTGGCCGAAGGGGGTGTAGGAGCGGCGGGTGACGGCCTGGGTGGTGGCGTCGATCTGGAGTTGGTCGGTGCCCTGCTGGTTGGGGATGAGGTAGGAGACGTCTCCGGTGGAGGCGTGGACGGCGACGGGTGAGCCGCCGATGCTGATGTAGCGCACGCCGCTGGGGGTGCTCTGGCCCTGGGCGAGGGTGATCTCCTCGTCGCCCAGGAAGAGGGTGGTGTTGCTGCCGTCGTGGCGCAGGAGGAGGTTGCCGTCGGCGTCGTAGGTGTAGGTGGTCGTGGAGCTGGTGCCGGTGGAGGCGAGTGAGGCGAGGCGGCCCTGGGTGTCGTAGGTGAGGGTGTCGGTGCCGGCCCGGTCGGTGCGGCTGGTGGTGTTGCCGGCGGCGTCGTAGGTGTAGGTGGTGGTGCCGTCGGCGCTGGGGGCGAGGGCGGTTCCGGTGGTGACGGAGTCGAGGCCGTGGGCGGGCTTGCCGGGGGTGGCGGCGTCGCCGCTGCCGCCGATCGGGGTGTAGGTGGACAGGGTGTCCTTGGTGGTGTCGCCGCTGGTGTCGTGGTCGGTCTGGGTGAGGCGGTTGCCCTGCTGGTCATACGTCCAGGACTGCCAGTAGGGGCTCGGGCCGCCCACGGTGCTGGAGGAGCCGGGGCTGGGGGTGGCCGCGCAGGCGTCGGTGGCGGTCCAGGCCGAGCTGAGGCGCTGCAGGTGGTCGTAGGCGAAGCACTGGGTGTCGGTGGTGGCGCCGCCGTCCTGCTTGTCGCTGATCGAGGTGATCAGGCCGGCGCCCGGGGAGACGTTCTTGTCGCCGTAGCTGTAGCTGGTGTCGTCGGCGGTGGTGGCGCCCGAGCCGGTGACGGTCTGCGACTCGGTCAGGCGCTTGGTCTGCTCGTCCCAGCTCAGGGTCTGCTGGGTGAAGTCGGTCGAGGGCCCGTAGGTGAGGCGGGTGGGCTGTTCGAACTCGTTGTAGTCGACCTTGTCGAGGTAGTCCCAGCCGCCGGTGCCGGAGGCGACGTGGGTGGGGTTGCCGAAGGCGTCGTAGGTGTAGGTGACGGTCTCCTGCGGCAGGGAGCCGGCGGCGGTGTCCAGGTAGGAGTGGAGGGTGCCGGTGTAGTCGTAGGTGTTCTGGGTGGAGTAGGTGCCGGCCAGGGCGCCCTCGGCGGCGGGGATGACGGTCTGGGAGCCCTGGGACCAGCCGTGGGAGTCGTAGCCGAGGACCTTCTCGGTGTAGGCGTTGCCGTTCTGGTAGCTGGTGGAGGAGGTGGGCAGGCCCTTCTTGAGGGTGTCGTAGGCCCAGGAGTCCAGCTCGTTGGCGGAGGTCTCGGCGCTGGTGCTGGTGGTGTCGTAGGCCGCGGTCTTGCGGCCCATGGCGTCGTAGGTGTAGCTGATCTGCTTGCCGCGCTGGTCGGTGGTGGTCAGCAGCTGCCCGGCGTGGTCGAAGGTCTGGGTGGTGGTGCCGGTGTCCGGGTCGGTGCTGGAGGTCTTGCGGCCGAGCAGGTCGTAGGTGTTGGTCCAGGTGTGCTGCGGGAGGGTGGCGGTGGCGCTGTCGGACTGGGTGAGCTGGTCGCCGCGGGCGTCGTAGGTGTAGGTGACGGCGTCCGGGCTGTCGGGGTGCGCGGGGTCGTACTGCAGGAGCTTGCTGGTGTGGCCGCGGGCGTCGGTGAAGGTGGCGGTCTTGGTGGCGCCGGCGGGCGGGGTGACCACGGTCTCGTCAGAGCCGGGGTAGGCGGTGGTGGTGCGCCAGGTCTCGGTGGCGGCCTTGTAGGAGATCTGGGCGGTGGGCCGGCCCGAGCCGTCGTAGACGGTGCCCTGGCTGGCGGGGACCTGGTTGTCGGGGGCCTGGACGAGGGTGCCGGAGGGGGCGCCGGAGTTGTAGTAGGCGTCGTCGCTCTTGACCGCCCAGCCGTGGGAGTCATAGACGGTGTCGGTCACATCGCGTCCGCCGTCCACGGTCGCGCTCTGCGTCTCCACCTGCCGCAGCAGGGCGTCGTAGAGGGAGATGGAGGTGCGGTAGGTGGCGGTGCCGTTGGCGACCTGGGTGAGGGTCTGGGTGGTGACGGTGGAGGGGGCGGTGGCCGAGAGCTGGTAGGAGTACTTGGTGTTGGGCTGGTCGGGGTTGGCGCTCTGGGAGAACCCGGGGTCCCACACCGCGGTGAGCCGGCCCAGCGGGTCGTAGGCGGAGGTGGTGCTGTAGCCCGCGGGGTCGAGGGTCTTGGTGACCAGGGCGCGGGCCGGGTCGTAGGTCTGGTAGGTGGTGAAGCCCGTGCTCTGGTTGGCGAGTTTGGGGTCGGTGACGGCGATCTGGGTGGGGTTGGCGCCGGTGGCGGGCGTGTAGGCGGTGGTGGTGGTGCGGTTGTCGCCGTCGGTGCTGGTGAGCGGGCGGCCGTACTGGTCGAAGGTCTCCTGCTCGGCGGTGACGTAGTGCGGGGTGCCGTCGGCGGCGACCGAGTCGGCCTCGTCCACGCGGGTGACGTCCCCGGCCCCGGTGATCGTGCCGGGGGTGGAGGAGCCGTCGTAGTAGATCTGGGTGTCGCTGACCGCGTCCTTGGGGTAGGAGGGGGTCTTGTCGCAGGCGACGGAGACGGCGGTGATCCGGGAGACGACATCCAGCAGCTGCCCGGACCCGTTTTTGGCGAAGGTGACCCGGCTGCACTGGTCGTCGGAGGCGGTGGAGGTGTCGCCCAGGTCGTTGACGCTCGTGACCAGGCCGCTGGTGTCGTCGTAGGTGTAGTCGGTCTCGGTGGTGCGCGCGGTCCCGTCGGCCTTGGTCGTGGTGGTGCGGGTGCGTGAGGTGCCGGACATCCGGGCGGTCAGCGGGTCCAGGCCGACGGCCGAGCGGTCCTGGGAGGCGGTGAGGGGGCCGAGCCAGGGGTCGTTGACCGTGTCGGCCAGCAGCGCGCCGCCGTCGCCGTTGTAGGACAGCGTCTCGTAGGTGGCGCCGGCCAGGGCGTCGGCGTCCTTTTGCGGGTCGTCGCCGGCCTGGTCGTTGAGGGTGACGCTGCGGGTGCCGGAGGAGGTCTTGTCGCCGTCCATGCCCCGGAAGAAGATCGCCTTGTTCAGGGTGACCGGGTCGGGGGACAGGCCGGTGCGGGTGTCGACCTCGCCGAAGCCGCGCCACTGGTCCCAGGTGCGGTACTTGGTCTGGGTGGCGGGGTTGTCGTCGTAGTGCCAGGCACCGGTGCCGATGTAGCTGTAGGCGGTGGTGGTGGACTTGCCGTGGGTGATGGGGTCCTGCTGGGTGACGGAGTCGACGACGTACTTGTTGAACCAGTCCAGCTGCGGTGCGGTCTGGCCCGGCGGCGTCCAGTAGGCGGGGTAGCACAGCCAGCCGTTGGCGTCCGGGCTGGAGGGCAGCACCACCGAGGTGCCGACCCGGTTGTCGCAGGCCGGGATGGTCGCGGTGGAGCCGGTGTAGTTGACCGCGATCACCGAGCCGGACTCGGTGGTGATCTGGTAGAGCCGGGGACGTGTGTAGGGCTGGTAGCCGGCCAGCGAGGGCACCCGGTTGGCCATCATCCGCGGCGTGAAGGTGATCGGCGGCAGCGACGCGGTGCCCCCGTCCTGCCCGGTGCGGGTGATGGAGCTGAGCCACAGCGAGGGCGGACTCGCATCCCCGGTCGCGGGGAAGTCGTAGGCCAGCGCCCAGCTGTCGACCTTGCTGTAGGCGGAGCCGACCAGGACCTGGGTGTGGATCCCGGTCAGCTCCTTGGTGGACCAGAACGAGGGGCCGTGGATGTCACAGGTCCCGCTGGAGGCGCAGTTGAGGTCGTAGGGGACGTCCGGCCAGTGCGCGGCGGTGGAGGAGCTCAGCGCCTGCGAGCAGTCGAAGCCCCCGGAGGGGTCGCAGCGCTCGCTCACATCGAAGGAGACCTGGGCGGCGGCGGGCTGGGCGGTGTCGTAGACGTGGCCGTCGCGCTGCCCGTAGTCGATGTGGTCCAGCCAGCCGTCGCGGGTGTAGGCGGTGGGGGTGGTGGTGTTGTCCGGCCCGTAGTACCCCGTGGCGCTCTTGTACCAGTAGCTGATCGCGTCCTGGTGGCTGTCCACGACGTAGTCCAGGTTCCACCGGTAGGCGGTGGAGCACGAGGAGGCGGCGAACGTGGAGGCGTGGCAGGGCTCCCCGGCGTCGTTGCCGTAGACCGGGGTGGTCCACACCGAGTCGGTGGTGGCGTCGCCGGCGGCGTAGCCGGGCAGCTGGTTGAGCCCGAAGTAGTAGCTGGTGGTGCCGACGGTGACGACCCAGTACTGGTGGGCGTGGTCGGCGTTGACCGTGTCGGTCTTGAGGCTGATCTGCTCGCCGGTGTCGTTCTGGGCCTTCCATGCCCCGGTCTTGTCGTCGTGGACGAGGGTGGTGGAGGAGCCGTTGAGCGACATCGTGAGCGTGTTGGCCGAGTCCGACCAGCACAGATCGCCCGTCTTGGGGGTGTTGTCGGTGGAGTTGGAGTCCTGGGAGCAGGGGATGAAGTCGCGTTCGATGAAGCTGGAGGTGTCGCTCCAGCCGTCGCCGACCCAGGACGCCTGCGGGGAGGTGGCCGAGGTGCGCCCGTCCACCGCCTGGGAGTTGTAGGAGAGGCCCACCTGGGGCTCCAGGCCGCCCGGTGCTTGGGGCAGGCCGATGCCGTAGGACCAGGTGAAGGCGCCCGATCCGGACCCGGCCGACCACTGGCCGTCGGGGGTGAGCGAGGTGGCGGCGAAGGACCCGCCGTCGCCGGAGGGGGTGGCCTGCGCGGCCAGCACCATGGGTTGCGCCGGTGCGGAGGCGGCGGGGGCCAACGAGAGCGATGCGGTGAGCTGGTGAGCCTGGTCGCGGTTGGTCGAGGCGATGGGCGTCTGCGTGCGGCAGGCCGCCTTCTGCGGCGTGGTCAGGGCGCAGGCGGGCAGCTGGATCAGGCGCAGCCGCGAGCCCCAGCCGGCACCGAAGGCGTTGCGGAAGGTTCCGTAGTCGAGAGTCAACTGCGCCCGCCGGGCGTCGCCGGCGTGGTCGGTGCGCTGCGCGGAGACCACGACGCCGTGCAGGCCCAGACGGCGGCTGGTGGACTGCGGCGCCACGGCGACGCGGATCGCGGCGGCAGTGGTCGAGGAGGCATTGGAGGGGGAGGAGCCGGCACTCTTGGACCGCTTTGGCGGGCTTGTCCTGCCTGGTGCGAACCACACTGGCAGCTTCCCGGCACGCACCGCCGAGGTCTTGCCGGCGCCTCCCACGGCTGGGGCGAGGGGCAGGGACACGCTCGCCGTGCCTTCGGCCGGCAGGCTTGCACTGCTCACAGCCTGGTCCTTGACCACATGCCGCGGCGCCCTGCCCAGCTTCACCGCGCTCACCGGTATGGAGCGCTCCTTCGCCGGTGCCGCACCGTAGGAAGCGCCGTGGTGGGTGGCGGCCTGCGCGGGGACGGAGACGGCGGTGGGAACGACGACGGCCAGCACGGCGGTCAGCGCGCCGATCCAGCGCACGCGCGCCGAGACGCCGCAGTGAACCGACTTCCGTATCCGGCCCGCCATCAGACCCACCATTCCTCAAAGAATCCTGACATGAAGGCGACCGGAACTTACCAATCTCTCAACACGGCTGTCATGGCCATTGGGTCAAGTCCTGGCAAAGGCTCAGTACGTAACGGAACTAACTGGATGAAAGACTCCACGCGAAGTGACCGCGCGGCGCAATCAACGCCATGCCCCGCCAACTGCGGCTCTATGTGCACGAATTGGACATCCCTGGATGTTCCTTCTTTGCGCTTGTTGTGTCCGCGACCGCCCCGGTAGCGTGCGACTCTCCTGCGCCGAGTCTTCACGCGCACGACATAAGACGGGAACAGCCATGCGGAGACGGGACACAACACGCACAGGGGCCGCGCGACGTCGCAGGCCCCTCGCGACGGCGGTCGCCGCCGCGCTCCTCTTCTCCGGCGTTCCACTCCTGTCGATCACCGCGGCGCTTCCCGCGCACGCCGCGACCGCCGCCGACGGCAGCTCCGGCGACCCCGCCCCGGCCGCACCGCAGGCGCCTCCCTCCCCGTTGAGCCCCGCCATGCTGGCCACCGGCACCGGTCTGAGCGCCTCCCAGCAGCAGGCCGTGGCCGACGCCTCGGCCCAGGCCACCTCCTCCGGGCAGCCGGTGAGCGTCGACTCCCTCACCACATCGATCTCGACGCTGACCGCGGAGCCGAACGGGCAGCTGTCCTGGTCCAGCAGCGTGATGCCCCAGCGGGTGCAGAAGAACGGCGCCTGGGCGGACATCGACACGACGCTGAAGCAGAACGCCTCCGGCACCTACGCTCCCGCGGCGGCCCCGGGCTCCCTGGTCCTGTCCGGCGGCGGCAGCGGCCCGCTGGTCACCATCGCCGACAGCGCGGGCCGCGACGTCTCCCTGTACTGGCCCTCCGCGCTGCCCACGCCGACCGTCTCCGGCTCCACCCTGACCTATCCCTCGGTCTTCCCCGATGTCGACCTGCAGGTCAGTGCTACCCCCACCGGCGGGATCACCGACGTCCTGGTCGTCAAGACGGCGGCCGCGGCGTCGAATCCGGCGCTGAGCAGCCTCAAGCTCACCACGCACACCCAGGGCGTGACCGTCACCGACGACGGCCACGGCACGCTGAGCGCCCGCTCCGCCGACGGCCAGGTGCAGTTCCAGGCCCCCAGCCCGCTGATGTGGGACTCCACCTCCACCAGCTCCGGGGCCGCCACCAGCAAAGTCGCCGCCCTGGACGCCTCCACCGCCGCCGACACCCCGGGGCCGGGCGAGGGCGCGCAGGTCGCCCCCGTGGACGCCCAGGTCGACGGCTCCACCATCACCCTGACACCGGATCAGAAGCTGCTCACCGGTTCCTCCACCACCTACCCGGTCTACATCGACCCGCCGGACTGGAGCCCGCTGAACGCGACAGGCAACCGGCAGATGTTCACCGAGGTGCAAAGCGCCTGCCCCTCCACCCCGCACGTCAACGACACCTCCTACGGCTACCCCGGGGTAGGCGACAACACCTTCACCGGGTGCATCGGCCTGGAACGCAGCTACTTCCAGATCGCGGTCCCGCACAACGTCTGGGGCGCCTCCATCGTCAGCGCCACGGCGAACGTCCAGGAGACCTACTCGGCCAGCTGCAGCACCAGCAACGACATCAAGGCCTACCTCACCAGCCCGATCAGCTCCGCGACGAACTGGAACAACAAGCCGGCCCTGGGCACCTACCTGGGCGCGCAGACCTTCGGGTCGGCCTGCTCCTCCTGGCCCTCGGGCGGGTACGACATCACCTCCAACTTCGCCAAGGCCGCGGCGAACGACTGGGGGACCTACACCTTCGCGCTGGTCAACAGCAACGAATCGGACGGGGCCTACTTCCGCCGGTTCAACTACAACCCGACGATCACCATCGTCTACGACCACGCCCCCAACCCGCCCGGCTACCTGTCCGCCAACGCCGGCAGCACCACCCTGGGCTGCGCGACCACCACGCCCTACCCGCTGCTGGGCAAGACCGACTCGGTCACCGCGCCCACCTTGAACGCGCAGGTCTCCGACCCGGACAAGGACCAGCTGGACGCCACGTTCACCTACTGGATCAACGGCAGCACCACCAAGCACACCCTGGTCTCCGCGGTCACCTCCAGCGGCAAGACCGCCAGCCAGTCCCTGCCCTCCGGCTTCGTCTCCGGCCTCGCGGACGGCACCACCGTCGACTGGCAGGTCTCCGCCTCCGACGGCCACCTCTCCACCACCCGCAACGAGACCTGCCACTTCACCGCCTACCCCAACACCCCCGTACTGCGCCTGGCGGTCAAGTCCGCCGGCACGAGCGAGGGCAGCTCCAGCGTGTACACCGCCACGACGGACGCCAGCGACAAGGCCGTGAAGTACGTCTGGAACCTGGACGTGGCACCGCCGGTGAGCAACCCGCCGGCGAACCAGACCGTGACCGCGGACAGCAGCGGCACCGCGAGCATCACCGTCACCCCGGCCTCTCCCGGCACCCACACCCTGTACGTCACCGCGTACGACGCGGCCAGCAACACCGCCGGGACCTCGGCCACCTTCAGCGTCAACGCAGCCGCCGGCAGCACCTACTCCAGCCTCGCCGCCGCCTTCGACAACACCGCCGTCACCGCCACCAGCAACGCCGCGAGCGGCAACGCCGACGGGGCCAGCAACAGCCTCCCCCTGGAGGACCTGCAGGCAGCCGGCTGGAACCCGGGCAGCACCGTGCACATCAACGGCGCGTCCCTCACCCTGCCGAACTACGGCAACGGCAAGCCGGACAACGTCCTGGCCGACAACCAGACCATCTCCCTTCCCGCCCAGAGCGGCGGCCTGACCAAGGGCTCGGCCGTCGTCTTCCTCGGCTTCAGCACCTACGCCCTGCAAAGCGACACCCAACGCGCGGACGACGACTCCAGCACCCCCTTCATCCCGCCCACCACCGACACCTCGGGCACCAACTGCACCTTCACCAACGGCAGTTCCACCGACTGCGCCGATCCCACCGGGACCATCCAGTACAGCGACGGCAGCACCGGCACCTACTACCTGCGGCCCCCGGACTGGGTCGACCGCCCCGACGGGGCCACCGACAACCTGACCTCGCCCTACGCCGTGCTCACCCTGGCGCACCGGCACAACCCGAGCGGCACCTTCGACGGCGCCGTCAACCTGTACGCGATCACGGTCCACCTCGACTCGAGCAAGACCGTCTCCTCCATCACCCTCCCGGACGTCAGCGGTTCGGCCCGGCAGGGCTTCCCCGCCCTGCACATCCTGGCGATGAACGTGCGCGACACCACCTCCGCCGCCGGCGGAGCCTCCTGGACCGGCGCCTGGGCCTCCCCGACCGAGACCACCGTCAACTTCCAGGGCGCGGACTGGAAGGACCAGACCATCCGCACCGCACTGACCCCCACCGTGACCGGGAGCAGCACCCGCATCCACCTCTCCAACGCCCAGGGCACCAGCCCGATCACCCTGGACCACGTCACCCTCGCCGCCCAGAACTACCAGTCCAGCGCGAAGGCCGCCCCGGTCGCCGTCACCTTCGACGGCGCCTCCTCGATCACCCTCCCCGCGGGCGCGGACATCTACAGCGACCCGGTCAGCTTCCCCGTCACCGCGGGCCAGAACCTCCTGGTCAGCTCGCACCTGACCGGCGACGTCCCCTACCTGGTCGAGCACACCTGGGCGACCGACGGCTACACCTGGGTCACCGCCGCCGGCTCCGGCGATCACACCGCTGACACCGCGGCCGGCGCCTTCACCGGGACCGGCACCAAGAGCGGGGCCTTCACCAACATCCTCACCGGAGTGGACGTCACCGCCTCCGCCGGGAGCGAGCCGACCCTGGCCGTGCTCGGTGACGGCCTGGTCGATCCGTTCAGCAGCACGGCAAGCGCCACGATCGGCAGCAGGCGGCTCTCCCGGGACATCGCCGACGATCTCGCCGACCCCAGCCGCAACACCTGGAGCGCGCCCCAGTCCGGGGTCGTCGGTGCCGGCATCCAGAACAACAGCCTCAACCAGGACACCCTCGGCTACACCGGCCTGGCCGCGCTGACCCGCCTGGACCGCGACGTCCTCAGCGAGCCCGGCCTGACCACCGTCGTGATCGAGGAAGGCCTCCACGACACCCTGGGCGGCGTCGACGAAGGCACCCAGGACGCGGCCGACCTCGCCCTGAAGCAGACCCTCGCCGACTGGGGCATCACCGCGATCTTCACCACCCAGACGCCCTGCGACGGCTACGCCGCCTGCACCAGCACCGTGGACGCCACCCGCGCCAGCATCAACCAGGACATCCAGGACATGGCCCCGCCGCCCGTCGGAACCGGCCCCTACACCTACGCCTACGACGCCGACGGAGCCATCGCCGCCATCGACTCCACCAACCTCGAGGAGCAGCTCAACACCCAGGGCACCAACAGCAGCGGAGCCACCGTCAGCTTCGATGCCGGTGACCACGTCAACCTCACCAACGACGGGTACCAGGCCGTCGCCGACGGCCTCCTCAACACGACCGACCTCCTCCCGCCGAGCCCGTGAGTCAGCTCCTCGCAGGGCGTCTGTCCAGGTCCCCGAAGGAAGCAGTCTTCTCATCGCCGAGGATGCTGCGTCAGCGGGTTGCGCCATCGGGCCAGACGATACGGACCGGGATGCCAAGGTGACGGGCGTGGGCGACGACGTCGGCGGTGCCTCCGTAGCCTCGGGCGGGACGGCCGTCCCATACGGCGACCAGTTCGTCGACCAGGCTGACCAGCATTTCGCTGCCGGTCTGGTGGGCTTCGGGGGTGGAGGCGGTCAGGCCGGTGCGGTGGACGGCGGTGGCGCGGGCGTAGAGGGCGTCGTACTCGGGGTGGTGCCAGGTGGGTAGACCGGCGCGGTATTCGCCGGCGGGGACTACGACCTCCAGGCTTCCGCCGTGGTCCAGGACGGCACGGGCGAACCAGCTGTCGGGGCCGTCGGCGAGGTTGGAGACGGCGGTCAGCTTCGTCGGGCCGACCGCCGCGGGGGCGCGAGCGGCCACGAACTCGTCGAGGGCCGCGCGCACCTGGGCGGCGACGGGGGCGGGCAGGCCGCGGTGTCCGGTGATGCCCAGGCGCATGGGCCGCCTTTCGTCCGGGGTCGAAGTCGGTTCGGTATCGGGTCACAGGTAGGCGTCGTGCAGTCGTTCGTCGAAGTCCCGGACGATAGCGGGCGGGCAGGTGCCGGTGAAGCCGCGACGGAAGGTTCGGGCCCGCTCCACCACGCGCCCGGAGCGCAGGCGCAGTCCGTCGGCGAGGGCCTGGGCGGCGAGGTCGAAGGCGGATTCCAGGCGGCCGGAGGCGAGTTGGCCGGTGGCCACGTCCAGGCTCAGCAAGGCGCGCTGCTTGGCGTGGCCGCCGCTCAGCGCGGTGGTGATGTCGGTGACGGTGAGAGCCTTCCAGGCCGGTCGGCCCAACCGGGCGGTGCTGGTGATCCGGGCTGCGGCGACCTTGCGCTGGTCGAAGGTGAACACCCACGGCCACGGGGGCGCCTCCTGTCCCGGGATGGTCTCGGTGAGCCGGGAGCAGGCGTCCAGGGCGCGGGCGCTGGCCTGCTGGTCGCCGAGGCCGGCGTGGGCGACGGCTTCCAAGGAGGACAGCCAGGCGGTGGCGATGACCGGCAGTTCGGTCTCGGGTCGGCGAGCCCGGGTGATCAGGCGCAGGCCCTCATGGGCGTTGCCGACCTCGACCTCGAACTGGGCCAGGCTCCCGATCTGGTAGGCCATCAGCAGATGGTCGCCGGCCGTGCGGGCCGCCTTGACCGCGGCTCCGTACCAGCGGCGGGCCGAGCCGTGGTCGGCCATGTCCCAGGCCAGCCAGCCGGTCAGGGAGGCGGCCTCAGAACCGATGGCGGCCATCCGGGCGCGGTGGGCGCGGTCGGGGCCCGCGTCGGTGGTGCGCTGGATGAGCCGGAGGTGCTCGTGGGCAGCGGGCAGCAGATCGCGCGAAGGCACCGTGGCGTCCAGCCGCCGATAGGCGTTGGTGGCCTGGCGGAGACATGCGGCCTCGGCGGTATCGTCCGTCGCTGAGCTGTGCGGAGGGTCGGGCTGGTGGAGGGCCGACGCGGCCGCGAGGGCGGCCACGCCGGTGAGAAAGGTCCGCCGTTGCACGGTGGTTGATCCGTTTCCGTCGTCGGCGAGGCCGACCAGGCCTGGGGGGATGCCCAGATGGGTGGCCGCGCTCGCCAGGTGCTGCAGGGTGTAGGGGCCGTCAGAACCCCGGGTCTCCAGCCGGGAGACGGCGGACTGGGACAGCCCGCAGCCGCGGCCGAGTTGGGCCTGGGTCTCACCGCGCATCCGCCGCGCGAGATTGATCACCTGCCCGTAGTCCCGGCGGCGGGCGGCGTCGCGTAGCGGCGCGTGGCTCTCCCAGTCCATGGTGTTCCTCCGTCCCAGCCTAGGCACGCTCCCGCGGCCCGGCCGCCGTGCGTATGCGGTCGGTGGATATCCGTATGCCGGTCCGCATAAACGCTGGAGCGCACGGGACAGGGCTGGCTTTCTGGTCCACGCGCCGGTTCGTGACGGTGCATCACCGGATCCCGGCCGGCCACACGGCCCGCCGGCAAGCGTACGGAGGCCCGCATGCCGCTCGCCCGCCCCAATCCAACGCCACCCCCGCGGGCCCATGTGCGCCGCGTCACCGCGCCGAAACACCCGTTCGTCGACGTCGTCGCGACACCGGGAGAGATCGGGCCCAAGGCCCGGCGGCAGCTCTTCACCCTCGCAACGGCTTGGCTGCTGCCGATGACCGCCGAAGCCCTGGCCGATGCCCAGCTGGTGGCCGACGAGCTGGTGGCCAACGCCCTCACGCACGCGTGTCCGGACAGCCCGTGCGAACTGGCGTTGATGTGGACCGGGCGGTCGCTGCGGATCGAGGTCGCCGATGGCTCGACGCTCCCGCCCACCGCCGGGGTCCCGCCGGACGAAGAGTCGACCAGCGGACGCGGCCTGCTACTCGTACAGGCCCTCACCGAGCGCTGGGGCTGCGCGTCACGTGACGCCGGGAAGATCGTCTGGGCGGAGGTCGCCCCATCGGACGAGACCGACCCGGACGTCACGCACCGCGCGCTGGTACGCGCCGTGCCCGAGCACTTCACCGCTGCGGTCACATCCCGACCGTGACGGTCCGCAACCCTCCATCTCCCCCATTCCCTTGGGAGGCATCATGACCGAGCAGTGCAAACAGCCCGAATTCAGTGGCGGCAGCGTGCTCGTCACCGGCGGCGCCGGGTTCATCGGCTCGCACTTCACCAAACGGCTGCTCGCGGCCGACGACATCGCCCGCGTCACCGTCCTGGACGCGCTCACCTACGCCGGGCACCGGGCCAACCTCGGGGAGGCCTACCTCTGCGAGCGCTTCGACTTCGTCGAGGGAAACATCCTGGACGCCGCACTGGTGGACGAGCTCGTCGCCCGCCACGACGCGGTGGTGCACTTCGCCGCCGAGTCCCATGTCGACCGCTCCTTTCTGCAGGGCGGGACGTTCCTGGCGACGAACGTACTCGGCACCCACACCCTGCTGGAGGCCGCCCGCCGGCACGCGGTGCGCCGCTTCGTACACGTGTCCACGGACGAGGTGTACGGGCCGCTCGCATCCGGACGGGCCGATGAGCACGCGCCCCTGCGCCCGAGTGTCCCGTACGCCGCGTCAAAGGCCGCCTCCGACCTGGTGGCGCTGTCGGCCTGCCAGACCTACGGAGTCCCGGTGTGCGTGACGCGGTCCTCGAACAACTACGGCCCGGCCCAGCACCCCGAGAAGATCATCCCCCTGTTCGTGACCAATCTCCTCAAGGGCGCGACCGTGCCACTGCACGGCGACGGCGGGCACGTACGCAACTGGCTGCATGTGGCGGACAACAGCGCCGGCATCGAACTCGTCCTGCGCCACGGCACCCCCGGCGAGGTCTACAACATCGCCGGCGGCACCGACCTGACCAATCGCCAGCTGACGCAGCTGCTGCTCAACGCGTGCGGGGCCGGCTGGGACGCCGTGACTCAGGTCCCGGACCGGCCGGCCAACGACCGCCGCTACGCCATGGACTGGGCCAAGATTCACCGGCTGGGCTACCGGCCCGTCGTCCCGCTGGAGGCGGGACTGGCCGCGACCGTGGAGTGGTACCGGGACCATCCCGACCGCTGGGCGCCGCTGAAGCGCAATCCCCGGGCCCCGCTCCCCCGCGTCGGACTGCGGCCGCACCCGCAGCGGCAGGGCTGACCCATGGCCGCCCCGTGCACCGTGCTGGTCACCGGCGTGGGCGCCGCCCCCGGCCTGGATCTCGCCCGTTCCATCCAACGCGCCGGGCACCGGGTGATCGTCGCCGACTCCGACCCGCTCGCCCCCGGTCTCCACCTGCCCTTCGCCACACCCACGGTGCTGGCCCGGGCCTCCGCTCCGGCGTTCCCGGCGGTGCTGCTCGACCTGTGCCGACGATGGCGCCCCGATGCGATGGTGAGCACCGTCGAGGAGGAACTGCCCCGGCTGCGGGGCCTGCGGCGGACGCTGCTCGCGCGAGGGGTACGCACCTGGCTGCCCCCGGCACGGGCGATGACCGCCGCACTGGACAAGGGCGCCTTCGCCGCCGTTCTGGCCGCGCACCGCATTCCGGCCCCGCGCAGCTGGCCGCCCGACCGTCTGGAGCGCGTTCCCGAGGGAACCCCGCTGATCGTCAAACCCCGCCGCGGGCACGGCTCCCAGGGCGTGCACACCTGCGAAGACGTCGCACAGGCCCGGGTGCTCTGCGAACTCACCCCGGATCCGCTGGTCCAGGAGCGCGTCACCGGACAGGAATTCACCGCGGACTGCCTCGTCGACCGCGGCGGGCGGGCGTCAGTGATCCTTCGCGACCGCGAACGGGTCAAGGGAGGCCTGGCCGTCGTCTCGCGAACCTTCACCGACCCTGCGGCCGAGAGCGTGGTCAAGGAGGTACTCGCCGCGACAGGGGCAGCTGGGCTGTGCTGCGTCCAGGGGTTCCTGCGCGATGACGACCCCCGGGTGGTCATCACGGAGATGAACGCGCGGGTCGCCGGCGGATTCGCAGTGGCCGAGGCGGCCGGCGCCGAACTCGTCCTGCAACTACTCAACGGGCTGTTCGGCCGTCCCGTCGAGCACGCGCGCCTCGCCTACCACCCCGGTGTGCGCCTCACCAAGGCCGTGACCACGCTCGCCGTCACGACCACAGGCACCACAGCCATCACCGGCCCCGCTCCCACCACTCCCACCACTGCAACCTGACCCACGAAGGAGAAGACCAGCCATGAGTGTCACCTACCGCGTACCCTCCCAGGTCCCCATCCCGGGCATCGAGCGCAACGCCGCGCCGTACCTGTACGGACCCGAACACGAAGCCCTGAGCCGCGTACTCGCCCAGGGCCAGTACGGGCACACCGCCGAAACCGAAGAATTCGAAAGCGAACTCGCCTCGTTCCTCGGCGTACCCGACGTGGTCGCGGTCGCCTCCGGCACCACCGCCCTCCAACTCGCCCTGCACGCTGCCGGGATCAGCGCCGGGGACGAGGTGGTGGTGCCCTCGATGACCTTCTGCGCCACCGTCCAGGCAGTGCTCGCCGTCGGCGCCTCGCCGCGCTTCGCCGAGATCGACCCGGACACGCTGTGCGTCACGGCCGACAGCGTGGCCGCCGCCCTCACTGCTTCCACCCGCGCCGTCCTCCCGGTGCTCTACGGCGGGCGGGCGGTGGACCTCGACCCGCTGCGGGCGGAGCTGACCCGGCGACGGATCACGGTGGTCGAGGACGCCGCCCACGCTTTCGGCTCCCGGCACGGCCGCCTCCGGGTCGGTGCCACCGGCGAGTTGACGTGCTTCTCCTTCGGCCCCATCAAGAACCTGACCTGCGGCCAGGGCGGCGCCGTCGTCCCCCGTCACCCCCTCGACGCCGCCGCCTTGCGAACCCTGCGCGGCCTCGGCATCGCCGAGAGCGCCGAACAGCGGGCCGCCGCCACCGGCTACCGCGTCACCGGACACGGCCTGCGGGCCGGCCTCCCGGCCCTGAACGCGGCGATCGGCCGGGTCCAGCTCGCCCACCGCGATCGCGCCGAGCGGGAACGCCGGACCCTGTGGACGGCCTACCGTGAGGCACTCGCCGACATCGACGGGGTACGCACGGTCGACGTGGACGTCGCCCGCAGCGTGCCCTCGTTGTGCGCGGTGCGGGTGCCCATCGAGCAGCGCGACCGGACCTTCGTGGCGCTGCGCGCGGCCGGCGTCGGTGTCGGCGTGCACTACCCGCCCAACCACCTGCAGCCCGCCTTCCGCGCCTGGACCCGGCCCATGCCGGTCACCGAGCAGACCGGACGGGAGATCCTCACCCTCCCCTTCCACCAGCACCTGCGCCCCGGTGATCCGGCACGCGTCGCGGATGCCCTGCGCCAAGCCCTGGCGGGGCGATGAGCCGTCAGAAGCCTGTTCAGTGCCGGATCCTGGCCGTCTGCCTGGGCAATATCTGCCGCTCCCCGCTGGCCGCCGCCGTCCTCGCCGACCGCGCCCCGGCCGGCACCCTCGTCCGCTCGGCCGGGCTGCGCGACCGCTGGCGCGGCCGGCCGGCCCACCCGCCGATGGTCTCCACCGCTGCGGCCCTGGGCTACGACCTGGCCCGGCACCGCGCCCGGCAGGTCACCGCGGCGCTGGTCGCCCAGGCCGATCTCGTCCTGGCAATGGACTACGCCGTCCGCGACGAACTCGCCGCCCGCTACCCCGCAGCCCTGCCCCGGCTGCGCCTCTACCTGCCCGATCGCGAGGTTCCCGACCCCTACGGCGGCGACGCCCGCAGCTTCGCCCAGTGCGCCGCGCTCATCGCGGATGGGGCCGCCCACTGGATGAACGCATAGCACGCCGGGCCGCCGCCCACCGGGGTCTCACCGGTCGGCGGCGGCCAGCAGCACGTCCGCGAGGCGCTCGGCAGCGTCCGGGCGCCCGAGCGATCGGGCGCGCTCGCCCATTCCCGAGCGGCGCGCCGGATCAGCGAGCAGCGGCCCCAGCGCCGCCGTCAGATCCTCGGCCGCCACCTCGCCGACCAGCGCGACCGCGGCCCCGGCGGTTTCGAGATGGCGCGCGTTGTGCACCTGCTCGTTCCCGGCCGACGAGGCCAGCGGCACCAGCACCCCCGGCTTGCCCAGCGCCGTGAGCTCGGCGATCGTCCCGGCCCCGCTGCGCGCGACCACGACGTCGGCCAGGGCCAGCACGTCCGGCAGTTCGGCCCCCACGTAGCCCGTCAGCCAGTACCGTGCGGCCGCATCCGGCGGCAGCCCAGTCGCGTGCTCGCGCAGCGAGGCCTCGTTGTCAGGACCGCATTGGTGGATCACGTTGGCGTGTTGCAGCAGCTCCGGCAGCACCTGGCTGACCAGCCGGTTGACCTGCTGGGCGCCTTGCGCTCCACCCGTCACGTACACGGTCGGCAGCCCTGGGGCGAATCCCGCCAGAGCCGGAAGCCCGAGGGCCTTGTCGACCCGTCCGGTCAGGACCTCCGGGCGCACCGGGTTTCCGGTCACCACCGCCCGCCGCCGCACCGACTCCGACAGCAGCTCCAACGTGGACTCCGAGGAGACTGCCATCCGGTCAGCCACCCTGGCCAGCCCCCGGTTCGCCAGCCCCAGCCGCACCGTCTGCTCGTGCACCACCAGCGGCCGACGGCACACCCCAGCGGCGAGCCCGATCGGCACCGCGACATAGCCGCCGGTGGCCAGCACCACATCGGGATGGAAATCGGAGACGATCGAGCGGGCCTGCGCAGCGCCGAGCGGGACCCGCCCCATGTCCCGCATGTTCGCCGCGGACAGCATCTTCAGCGGACTGCTGGAGCGTCGGATCTTTCCGGTCGCCACCGAGCGGAACGCGATGCCCTCGCCGGCCGCGACCCGCTCCTCCAGGGAATCGGCCTGGCCCACCCACAACGGCTCCAGGGCCCGCCCCTCGGCGGCCAGTCGGGCCCGCAGTGTGCGCACAGCGGTCAGCGCGGGGTAGGTGTGCCCGCCGGTACCGCCACCGGTCACCAGGAGACGGAACGGCTGCGCGGTGCTGCTCTCCATGGCACTCCCCATCCGGCCGAGCCTCGGCCGCCGAGCTGTCGAGCGGCCCACCTTAGTCGTGCTGGTCGTGCATCCGGGCCGCCGCATGTCGGTATGCACACCCCGCCCCTGAGACCGTGCTCCTGTCAGAGCGACAGCAGCGCGGTGGCCGGTGCGTCACCGGCCTGCTGCGGCCGCCTCCGCCGGGGGATGCGGAGGCGGCCTGCACCAGGGAACGAGCTGAGATCGGCCCAGGTTTCTCCTACTGCGTCCATTCACCCGTTGCAGTGGCCGAAGAATCTCAAGCCGTTCAAGCCGATCAAGCAGGTCGGTCGGCTTCGAGGTCGACGGTGAACCAGAGGGCGACGTAGCGCGCAACGGCGTGCCAGAGCTCGCCGAAGCTCCCGCCGGCCCAAGGACAGTCCTCGTCGTGCCAGTCGCGGATGACGGGCTGCGGGCGGTCGGGGTAGGTGTGGTGGTCGGCGAAGGTCAGGACGGTGTGGTCGACCTGACCGGCTTCGGGGTGGAGGAGGGTGATTCGGAGGCCCGTGTAGGAGTTGTGGTGCGGGCCGGGGTGGAAGTCGATGCGCAGGCGCAGAGGGCTTGCGGGGTCGGGGGCGGCGTAGAGGGTGTTGCCGACGACGGTGGCGCCGTTCAGGGGGAGGCGGAAGTCGTGGGTGAAAAAGAGGTCGGCGTTCAGGGTCATGGGTTTCAACTCCTGGGTGAGGAAGGCGGGTTGAGCGGGCCGGGAGTGGGTTGAGTGCGCGGGTGCGTACCCCCGGCCTTGGCGGGGCCGGGGAGTGGGGGTCACTGAGTCGTGGTGATGGCGAGGGTGGCGGCGCGGCAGATGATGTCGACGGCGCGGTCCGGATTGCGCAGGATGGCCAGGGGAACGCCGGGGAAGCGGGTGGCGGCGGGGGCGAAGGCGAGGTGGAGGACCGCGCAGCCGGTGGCGGACAGGGCGGCGAGGCGGGCGCGGGCGGCCTGGGTCTCCTCGCGGGTGTAGTGGCCGTCGGTGGCGATGACCAGGAGGCGTCCGGCGCCGGGTTGGTCGAGGTCCAGGGCCGCGGTGAGCACGCTGGTGGCGGCGGCGAGGCGTTCGACGTTGCCGCGGGCGCGGAACTCGGTGACCTGGGCCGGGTGGTGGCCGGGGCGGGTCACGGCGGTGAGGTGGGCGTCGTAGGTGAGGGCGGCGGTGCGGGAGTCGGGGTCGGTCAGTGCGGTGGCGCGGGCGAGGATCCAGGTGGCGGAAGCCATGGGTGCGGTGGCCCGGGCCATGGAGCCGGAGACGTCGACGGCGATGCCGACCCGGAGCGGGGGGCTGGGCACGCTGCGGCGGACGGTCCGGGTGAAGGGCTCGGCGGTGGGCGCGGCACCCGCGGCGCGTTGGGCGTCGCGTGCGAGGGCGGCCCGCATCCGCAGCCGGCCGGGCGGGGTGGCGCAGGTGAGGGTGGTCTCGGTGCGCTCGCGGTAGGCGGCGGCCCGCAGGGCGCGGGCGAGTTTCCCGGCGGCGGCTCGTTCGGCGGTAGTCGGGGGTCGGGTACCGCGCAGCGGGCTGCGCGGGCCTTCAGCTCCGGTGTGGGCGTTGATCGGGTGAGTTCCGCGGGCGGAGTCGAAGACCTTCTTGGCGAGATCGGCGGCGCGTCGTTGCTCGGCCGCCTGTGCGGCGCAGTCCCGGGTGCGGGCGCTGCGGGCGGCGCGGGCCTTCTCGTCGGCGGCGATCTCACCGCCGAGGTCGGACAGCGAGTCGGCCAGACGCCCGCCGGTTGGGCGGGAGGAGGTCGGGGCGGACGCGTCGTCGCCGAGACCGGGCCGCCTTGGGGCACCGGGCGCGGTTCCGGGCGGAGTGGGGAGTGGGCCGAGGAGGTCGCACCACTGGCGGCCGAGGTCGAGCATGGCGGCGCCGTCCTCGTCGGCCAGGGTGTGAGCGCGGTTCCACAGGGCGGCGAGGCGGGCGAGGAGTTCGGGGTCGAGGACGTCTTCGACGACGCGGCGTACGGGGGCGGTCTCGGCTTCGTCGAGGATTCCGGCGTCGGTGCGGGCGAGGACGAGGGTGGCCAGGCGGGCGGCGCTGTGCGGGGTGTCGGGCAGGGCTGGGCCGAGGTCGGCCAGGACGATGCGGTGGAGGGAGGCGCGCAGCCATCGGCGGTCCTGGGGGCGGCGGTTCAGGTGGCGTTTCTCGATGCGGGATTCCTCGAGGAGCCCGGCGGCTTCGGCGGCCCGGCTGCCACGCTCGCAGGGCGCGGGGACCCAGCGGGAGTGCACGGCGTGGGCGGCCTCGTGGACGAGGGCGCCCCACGCGGCGGGGTAGCGCTCCTCGTCTCCGTGCTGGTCGGGCCGCAGGGCCGCGGGCGGGTGGGGGCGGAAGAGGGTGCCGTCGACCTCGATGGCGGCGCGGGTGGGGAAGAAGGCGGCGGGGGCGCCGGATTCGGTGCCGGGGCGGCAGGTGACGACGAGGTCCTCGCGTCCGGTCAGCTCGGGCAGGCGGGCGGTCAGGGCGGCCGAGACGCGCAGCCAGTGCGCCTCGGCGTCGACGGTGCGCTCGGGGGCCGGGGCGCCGCCGTCGTCCGCCCAGCGGGCGATCGCGTCTTCAGCGGCGGCAGCGGCGGTCGAGGAGGGGGCGGCGGGGCCGGCTCCGGGGTCGAGGTGGATGTGTGCAGGCATGGCGGATCACGGTCCTTCGCGGGGAGGCGGAGTTGAGGCGGCGTCAGTGATCGGGCGATCGGGCTGGGGATCGCGCGGTCGAGGGATCGCGCTCAGATGCGCGGGCCGAGGGTGAGCGGGGCGACCTCGCTGCCGATGATGCGGGTGACGACGTCGATCACCGTGTCGCGGTCCTCGGGCGGGGCGATGCCGACCAGGTTGGCGAAGGCGGCCTGCGCGCCGAGGGTGTCGGCGATCCTCTGGAAGGCGATGAGTTCGCGGAGTTGGAGGGTCCAGCCGATCTCACCGGACTCGACGCGCTTGGCGAGATTGCGGGCGATGCGTACGGCCTTGGAGTCGATACCGAGGGCGTCGGCGAGGCTGTAGTCGGTGGCGACGTGCAACTGGACGGCGAAGCGGGAGGCGAGGGCGTCGGAAAGTACCGCGCCGTGCACCCCGGGGTTGTGGCCCGCAAGGGCGTAGAACCCCTCGGCGGCGGTGATCGTCTCGCCCTTGTGCGCCTTGACCTGGAGCTGGCGGCGGCCGTCCAGGGCGCTGTAGGCGCAGGCCAGGACGCGGGGGGAGATGAGGGTGGCGTCGTCCAGGAGCAGGGGGCGGCCTTCCAGCATGGCGACCACCAGCGGCCCGTAGACGAAGGTGTAGCCGCCGGAGGGGTCCTGGGTGTACTCGCCGATCAGGTCGCCGACGGTGGTGTCGCCGTCCCCGGCGACCGTGATCAGGTCGGGGAAGGCGGCCTCGACCAGCGCCGTCTTCCCGGTGCCGGGCGGGCCGTAGAGAAGAGCGGGCACACCGGCGGCGCGGAGCTTCTGAAGGGCGAGGACGTCGGGCAGGCCCGCGAGCTTCCGGGGGTGGTAGGGCTGACCGTTGGGCCGGGTCACCGGTCCGGGGCGCCCGCCCGCGGGCGGTGCGGGGGCGGATGCGGCTGACGGGGGCGACGGGATGGCGGATACCGGGGCGGGTCCGGGGGCGGCGGCGGACGGGGGCCCGTCTCGGGGGTGGCGGTCGCGGCCCGGAGGCCGAGCGGGCGCGGGGGGGACTGTCTGATCGTTTGTGTTTCGCTGGTGCTTGTTGTTACTGGTGGTTGGTGACGCGGTCGCCGTAGTAGGCGGCGAGGGTGTTGACGGCTTCCATCCAGTCGCGGGTGCGGCCGGTGGGGTTGGTCCGGCGGGGGTGGCGGTCGCGCAGGACGAGGTAGAGGACCTTGAAGACGGCGTCTTCGCTGGGGAAGTGTCCGCGGCGGTCGACCGCGCGCCGCAGGCGGGCGTTGATGCTCTCGATCATGTTGGTGGTGTAGACGATCTTCCGGACCGGCGGCGGGAACTTCAGGAAGGTCTCGAAGTGCTCCCAGTTCCGGCGCCAGGTCGCGATCAGGCCGGGGGCCTTGTCGCCCCAGTCCTCCTCGAAGGCGGCGAAGCGGCGCTCGGCCTCCTCCACCGTCGGCGCGGTGTAGACCTCGCGCAGTTCCTTGGCGACGGTGGCCCAGTGCTTGCGGGAGACGTAGCGCAGTCCCGCGCGGACCATGTGGACCACGCACAGCTGGACCTCGGCCAGCGGCCACACGGCGTTGATGGAGTCGGGCAGGCCCTTCAGGCCGTCGCAGCAGGCGATCAGGACGTCGCCGACTCCGCGGTTGCGCAGTTCGGTCAGCCAGGTCATCCACTGCTTGGCGCCCTCGGCGCCGGTGCCGGCCCACATGCCCAGCACGTCCCGCTCGCCGCGCAGGTTGATCCCCACCGCGAGGTAGATCGGCCGGTTGGCCACCGCCCCGTCGCGGACCTTGACGACCAGGGCGTCGATCATGACGACCGCGTAGAGCGAGTCCAGCGGGCGGGAGCGCCACTCCTCCAACTCGGCGCTGACGCGGCCGGTGGCGCGGGAGATCAGGTCCCTCGAGACGTCCATGTCGTAGATCTGCGCGAGGTGGTCCTGGATCTCCCCGGTAGTCAACCCCTTGGCATACAGGGAGATCACGGTCTCATCGAACCCGGAGATCCGGCGCTGGTGCTTGGGCACGACCTGCGGGGTGAAGCTGCCGGCCCGATCGCGCGGCACGTCCAACTCGACCTCGCCGATGTCGGTGCGGACCGTCTTGCGGTAGCTGCCGTTGCGGCTGTTGGACTTCTCCGCCGGGCCGGCCTCGCCGCGCGCGTAGCCCAGGTGGTCGGTCATCTCCGCTTCCAGCGCGCCCTCCAGGATCAGCTTGACCAGGCCCTTGAGCAGCCCGTCCTGGCCGGTCAGGCTCACCCCCTGGCTCCGGGCCCGCTCCACCAGCCGCTGTGCCATCTCCCGGTCCAGCTCGGCCTGTTGTGCCAACTCCGCCCCCGTCTGCACACTCGCCTTCGCGTTCGCGGAAGACTCGTCCCTGGTACCCATCTGTGATCCTTCCCGGCAGAGCACCCAGCTCATGCCAACTCAGGTCACACCAGGCGAAACACAATCCTCAGGACAGGCCCACGCGGGGGTGGTCCGAGGAGGTAGGCGACGAAGAGGAGCGCCAGGAGGTGCTCCCCGCCGACGCGGGGGTGGTCCGGAGTGGGCGTGATTGTGCAGCAGGAAGAGCGGGTGCTCCCCGCCGACGCGGGGGTGGTCCGCGCGTCACCCTGCTCTACCGGCCGCACAGCGCGTGCTCCCCGCCGACGCGGGGGTGGTCCGTCCTGTTCCTGGCGTGCGGCCAGGTCCAGCAGGTGCTCCCCGCCGACGCGGGGGTGGTCCGTTCTCCGGCAACGGCTTGGTATGGCTTTCCTTGTGCTCCCCGCCGACGCGGGGGTGGTCCGATCGGTAAACCGGCCTCGTAGGCGCCTGTCTGGTGCTCCCCGCCGACGCGGGGGTGGTCCGGCCGCCGCCGAGCAGCAGGTTGCCGAGGCCCAGTGCTCCCCGCCGACGCAGGGGTGGTCCGTTCCGGCGCCGTACCTCGCAGGAGCACGGTCCGTGCTCCCCGCCGACGCGGGGGTGGTCCGTTCCGGCGCCGTACCTCGCAGGAGCACGGTCCGTGCTCCCCGCCGACGCGGGGGTGGTCCGCGCCGAGATCGCGACCCTGATGGATCGCGACCGTGCTCCCCGCCGACGCGGGGGTGGTCCGGCGGAGCGGTCCGCCATCCGCGCGGATGAGCAGTGCTCCCCGCCGACGCGGGGGTGGTCCGCGTACGTTGCCCCTCGGAGCCGGCTCGACCGTGTGCTCCCCGCCGACGCGGGGGTGGTCCGCCAGCCGCGACATGCTGCGCGCCACGCTGAGGGTGCTCCCCGCCGACGCGGGGGTGGTCCGATCTTCCGAGTGTTGGCGAGCTGGCCTTGGTGGTGCTCCCCGCCGACGCGGGGGTGGTCCGGTCGCCCTCACGGACGAGCAGCGGGCCGCGGTGTGCTCCCCGCCGACGCGGGGGTGGTCCGTCCACGCACTGCTCCTCGGTGGGGAAGTCCTCGTGCTCCCTGCCGACGCGGGGGTGGTCCGCAGCCCGAGGCCAAGGGCGTTGCCGTCGTCATGTGCTCCCCGCCGACGCGGGGGTGGTCCGTGTCGGCGCCCAGCTTGGAGAGCGCGTTGTGCGTGCTCCCCGCCGACGCGGGGGTGGTCCGGACCCGATGGAGGACGGCCCCGCGCGGCCCTCGTGCTCCCCGCCGACGCGGGGGTGGTCCGGTAGCAGCGGAAATAGGCAGGGGCGGGTGGTGGTGCTCCCCGCCGACGCGGGGGTGGTCCGGCCACGTGTGCGCACAAGCCGTACAGGGTGACGTGCTCCCCGCCGACGCGGGGGTGGTCCGATGGTCAGCGGCTCGTGCTCGTCGCCGGTCCAGTGCTCCCCGCCGACGCGGGGGTGGTCCGATCTGCTGGCCGCGCCAACGCCAGCACATCGCGTGCTCCCCGCCGACGCGGGGGTGGTCCGGTGAGCGCGTCATCACCGCGCATCGCTGCCATGTGCTCCCCGCCGACGCGGGGGTGGTCCGTCCGGCGGGGTGCTGCCCGGCTCGGTGTCGACGTGCTCCCCGCCGACGCGGGGGTGGTCCGGCGTGCAGGTCACGACTGGCCACCTTGCCCAGGTGCTCCCCGCCGACGCGGGGGTGGTCCGTTCAACAGCAAGGCGTTCGGCTCGTTGAACATGTGCTCCCCGCCGACGCGGGGGTGGTCCGGAGGCGAAGCGCCGCCGCGAGGCGCCGATGCCGTGCTCCCCGCCGACGCGGGGGTGGTCCGTGACCGGGCCCGAACCGGCGATGCCGGTCCTCGTGCTCCCCGCCGACGCGGGGGTGGTCCGCTCGACGCCGCCGCGGCCGCCGAGCGCATCCGGTGCTCCCCGCGGACGCGGGGGTGGTCCGATCACGCAGATGTCGATCGCCATCCGCCGCACGTGCTCCCCGCCGACGCGGGGGTGGTCCGGACATGTGGGCCTGATTACCGGCGGAGCCCGCGTGCTCCCCGCCGACGGGGGGTCCGATCGGGGTTCGATTCCTCGTGGGGGTACTGCTGTGCTCCCCGCCGACGCGGGGGTGGTCCGCCGCAGGAGCGCGAGGCCTTCCTCGCCGCGTGGTGCTCCTCGCCGACGCGGGGGTGGTCCGGCCTCAGTGGCGTTCCTGTGCGCGGCCGGCTGGTACTCCCCGCCGACGCGAGGGTGGTCCCGAGGCCCTGAAGTTCCTCCACCTGATCGCGATGTGCTCCCCGCCGACGCGGGGGTGGTCCGGAATCCGAGGGAGCGGTACACCTCTTGCACTCGTGCTTCCCGCCAGCGCGGGGGGTGATCCGCTCTGCCGTTCAGCCTGTCGAGGGATGGCAGACTGCGCTCGGCAGCATACGGGTGGGACCCCGGTTATCGAAATCGGCGATCCGCCGGATACTTGGGCCTCCACCGCCACTCCATGACCGCATCGCCGAAGGGCAGCGCCTCTACGACGCCCAAGTCTTCCGTCTCGAAAACCTCGCCGCTCCGGCCGCCGGGCACGCGTCATGCTGCGGCATAGGCGAGACGGAACAGGTCATGGGCGCGCTCCAGGTCCCGCTCGGTGCGCAGTTGGACCTCCAGGTCACCGGTCCCGTGGTGGCCCAGGCCCCTCATGTCCCGGGTGAAGCCGGGGACGAGGTCGACCCGCGCCGGATCGAGGCGCAGGTAGATCAGCAGCTTGGTCTGCTGCGGCCGCAGCACGCAGGCGAAGTTCCGCAGCCGCCGGTAGGCCGCGTACTGCCGGCGTTGCACCCTTGCCACCCCCTCTCCCACGCCCAGGAGGGCCCCATCCAGCGCCGAGGCGAGCCCCGCCATGGCCCCAGCCGGCCCCCGATGCACCCGCCTCACGTCCGGCCCCCGGCGTGCCCGGCGGGGCTCCACGGTGCCAGTGGTCGAGGCGACCGTCTCCAGAGCGAACAGGCCCGGTCCGTAGAAGCGGTAGCGCAGCAAGTCGATGCTGCGCCGCTGCTCGCGCACGGCATGCGCGTCGTAGCGGGTGAAGTCACCGGCGACGCAGATCAGCCGGGGCGCACTCCATAGCACCCGGGCGGCGGCTGCCGCCCCGAGTCGGTCGCGGACCAGCTGGTCGAAGGCGCCACGGTGGGCGGTGAGCCAGGCCAGGTAGAACAGGCCCTGGGTGATCACTCCCGGATCGGTGCCGCGCTTGTACTCGATCACCACCGGAGCACCGTTCTCATCCAGGCCCAGCGAGTCGATCCGGCCGCCCTCGCCGCAGTCGATGACGAACTCGCTCGCCAGGAATCGCACCCCGAGCATCGACTCCATGTTGGCCTCGACGAGGCGCTGGACGTCCACCTCAAGGTCGGCGAGCCGCGGCTCGATCTCATCCACCTCGCCCAGCAGGCTGAACAGCTTCAGGCCCGGCACCGTCCCCTCCCGATCTCCGCGACGCGGCTCACCAACGTGCCAGGACCGGCGAATATTTCGTCGCTGAAGCACCAAAGGGTCGAGAGCGAACCCGTCCCGCATACGTCCCACAAGCTGACTGACGGAGCATCAGATGCATGTGAACGCGCAGGTCAACTGCCTTGCCTCCAGGACGAGTCGAGTGCCTTCTAAGCACCTGCCCTGTCGTATGCGTCGCCAGGCGTCCCAGCGGATTCTCCAGACCACACATCGCCTCACTTGTGTCGGGCCTGGGCATCTCGCAGCGGCGACACTTGATCCTGGCCGTCCGGCGATGCCGAAGTTCGAGTACCTCCAGTTCAGGGCCTGCCCCGGCGGCACCCGCGACACATTGGGATGTCGTCGTAGCGGTACACGGAAGCCGGTTCGCTAGCGCAGCGAATACAGGGTCGGATCTGATGAGGCCAGCAACCCAACTGGCGAGCAATGGCGCGCTTGTCAGCGGGGGTTAGCGCCGCGAACCACGCGGGGAGCTTAGGGCGGTCGAGGGTGAAGGCCAGCGCCTGCGCAGGGTGGTCGAGGATGGGGCGGGGGCCGCCCAGGGTGTATTCGTCACGCCCGTAAGGGCAGGTGCCGTCCTCTGGAGCTTCTTCGTCGAAGCCGATCGGGTCTTCGTCGTCCCGGTCGCTTTCGGTGGACTCAGCCTCTTCGCACTCCCCTACGAGTGCAACGAATTCCTCGCGCTCGTGCTGCAGGGCCAAGACATGGCTGCCCTGACGCGGGGAAACTGGCGAGGGGATTCGGACCGGAACGATCTCGTGTTCGGCGATTGCCGGTACAAGGCGATCGAGACCGATATCGGGTTGCGGAGGGATGCACTGCGTGGGGTGCATGAACGCCACATGATGCCCCCAGCAGTACAGCGGAGAGGTACCGCTGTGATGACGGTCGGGGCAGGCGCGTTCAGCACCTGGAGTGCAGTGCCAGGTCTGCAGTCTCCGGTAGCCGCCGCGGACCAGAAGTGCGCGGCCGCGCTCCACGTCGTGCCAGCCCATCTTGTCGATCCGAGCCCAGTTCACCTTGTCGATGAGCGGGGCATCCGCAGCAACCACGACCCACACGGGGAGTCGGCCGACCCGGCGGGCACTGCGGTCGCGAGTGCGGGCGCTCTCCCCGCGAATATTCTTGATCTGAGGCTCCCAGTCGTATTCGTCCCCCTCGGGACCTCGGACCAGGACGTCGGCCCGGGTGCTGCCGTCGGAGCTGAACACTTCGGTGTCCGCCCACAGGCCGCAATTGGTCGCGGCAAGGGCAATCCGCCGCTTGACCGCCTTGTGGAGGTCCGATTCCTCGGCGGTAGCGCGGTGAGTGACGGGGAGATGGGCAGCAGCGAGGATGCGGGTGCCGTCGCGGCGACGGGCTCTTCGGATGCCGACCCAGGGTCCTTTGCCCGCCGCTACGGAGTTGCACCGGCCCCTCTCGTGGCACTCCCAGCACATGAGCATGCGCCGATCGCGCTCGCCCACGGGGGTTGTTATCTCTTCGAGCAGGTCAGGAAGCTCAGGATGCCCGAGGTCGGGAAAGCTCAGGTTGATCTTCAGCTCGCGGATGGCATGCCAGACGATGTTCGCCACACGTCCTCCACCACATGCGCAGTCACTATGAGGTGATAGGTGCCCAAACAGTGTGGCAGGCCGAGGAGTTGGACGCGAGGCGTCCCGACTTCGCAGCCGTGACGCCAGCCCCCTCGGCGCGATGCGGCTATCCGGTCGGGGCCGAGACCGGGGCCGGCGATTAGATCGCGTGAGCACGAAAAGTCCGGCGCCCCAGAGGCGTCGGCCCGAGTCAGCCGAGGATCTCCGGAGGCATCGTGACGCCGCGGCTGCCGCGTTGGGCCTGCTCATCGCCAGCGCCCAGCCCGGCTTTCATTGCCTGACGCCTCGTCAGAACGAGCGTCAAATGAGCGTCACAAGCGTCATTTCAGCGTCAAGATATCGCCCGTAACGCCCAAAAGGCGCATCATGCACATCGACAAAAGTGCAGATCAGGAGCCTTCCCTCGCAGGCTCCAGCACCGCCACGCACTCGAAGTGGTGCGTCATCGAGAACACGTCGAAAGATCCACCAGGACGCCTGAGCAGGTACCGGCCGGAGACGAGCCGCAGCTTGAAGGACCCTCGATACGCGCCATGCAAGAACGCCGAACACCCCACGGAGCGCGGAGCGAGGAAGCCGGCCTGGAGCACGCGCCTTGCCCGACCCCAGAACCGGCCCTGATGACCAGGCCAGGAGGTACCTACGCCGGGTTCTCAGCGTCGCGCATGCCGCCCCGACCTGAGATGTAGCACCCCCCGGGAGGTCCCCGGCGGGACCATTCGCCACCTGCGGACACCACAGGCAGCTCTACCATCCGGCACCATGTGGCGGCAGGCTGCCGAGATCCCCCAAAGCCCAGCTCAGCGCCATGATCGGCACCATGATCACCGCCACACGATCGCCACACGACACCCGGAGACAGGCCGAAATGGGCAGCAAAACCCAGATGGATCAGCATCAGCCGCAGAACTGGAAAAGGGCTCCCGACCTGCACAGAAGCAGATCAGGAGCCCTTCGCGATCCAGGCGGCGGACGAGTCGACCTATACGCCGGGTTCTGTCGCCGCTGGGGCTCGGGCTGCGTTCGCTCTCGGCGGGGCGCTTGGTTCAGCCCGGGTACTGGGTGAGGCCGCGGGGGAGGTAGGCGCCGTGGCCGGGGTGGCCGGTGTAGGTGTGGTTGGTGATGACGGGGATGCCTCGGGAGAGGACGGTGTGGACGGCGCCGGTGATCTTCTTGCCCTCGTAGGGGGAGTAGTCGACGTTCATGTGGTGGGTGGAGGCGGAGAGGGTCTGCGTGGCGGCCGGGTCGTAGATGACGAGGTCGGCGTCGGAGCCGGGGGCGATGGTGCCCTTGCGGGGGTAGAGGCCGAACATGCGGGCCGGGGCGGCGCAGGCGAGCTCGATCCAGCGGCGGCGGGTGAGGTGGCCCTCGACCACGGCCTGGTGGAGGAGGTCCATGCGGTTCTCCACGCCGGGCATGCCGTTGGGGATCTTGGAGAAGTCGCCGCGGCCCAGCTCCTTCTGGCCCTTGAAGCAGAAGGGGCAGTGGTCGGTGGAGACCACCTGGAGGTCGTTGGTGCGGAGGGACTTCCACAGGGCGGCTTGGTGTTCGCGCGGGCGCAGCGGGGTGGAGCAGACGTACTTGGCGCCCTCGAAGTTCGGCTCGGCGAGGTTGTCGGTGGAGAGGAAGAGGTACTGGGGGCAGGTCTCGCCGTAGACGGGGAGGCCGTCGTCGCGGGCGCGGGCGATCTCGGCGACGGCCTCCTGCGCGGAGACGTGGACGACGTAGACCGGGGCGCCGGCCACCTGGGCGAGGCGGATGACGCGGTGGGTGGCCTCGGCTTCGAGAAGTGCCTTGCGGACCTCGCCGTGGTAGCGCGGATCGGTCTCGCCGCGCGCCAGGGCCTGCTCGACGAGGACGTCGATGGCCAGACCGTTCTCGGCGTGGGTCATCACCAACCCGCCGTTGCCGGCCGCCCGTTGCATCGCGCGCAGGATCTGGCCGTCGTCGGAATAGAAGACGTCAGGATAAGCACAGAACAGTTTGAAGGAGGTGAGGCCTTCCTCGACCAAGCGGTCCATCTCCTTGAGGGAGGACTCGTTGACATCCGACATGATCATGTGGAAGCCGTAGTCGATCGCGCAGCGGCCGTTGGCCTTCTCGTGCCAGGCGTCCAGGCCCTGGCGGAGTGAGCCGCCCTTGGACTGGATGGCGAAATCGATGACGGTGGTCGTGCCGCCCCAAGCCGCGGCCTGGGTGCCCGTCTCGAAGGTGTCGGAGGCGTAGGTGCCGCCGAAGGGCATCTCCATGTGGGTGTGGCCGTCCACGCCGCCCGGGATGACGTACTTGTCGCTCGCGTCGATGACGTGGTCGGCGTCCCACTGCTGGCTGCCGGGCGTGGCCAGGGCGGCCACCCGGCCGTTCTCGATGAGGACGTCGGCGTGGAGTTCGTCGGCGGCGGTGATCACCAGGCCGTGGGTGATCAGGGTGCGGGTCATGGCCGATACCCCCTTCGTCTCAGCTTCGCGGCGTGTTCGGGCAGGGCATCTGGGCGACATGAGCGCTGGTCAGCGCGCCGATTCGGGAGAATGACCCAGGGGTACGTCGACCAGCAAAACCCTTGAACGAGGTCACGCCCTGCTCCACGAGGGCGTCCATCTCCTTGAGGGAGGACTCGTCGACGTCGGACATGATCATGTGGAAGCCGTAGTCGACGGAGCAGCGGCCGTCCGCCTTCTCCAGCCAGGCGTCCAGTCCGCGCTGGAGGGAGCTGCCCTTGGGCTGGATGGCGAAGTCCACGATGGTGGTGGTGCCCCCCCAGGCCGCGGCCCGGGTTCCGGTCTCGAAGGTGTCGGAGGCGAAGGTGCCGCCGAACGGCATCTCCATGTGGGTGTGGGCGTCCACGCCGCCCGGGATGACGTACTTGTCGGTCGCGTCGATGACGTGGTCGGCGTTCCACTGCTGGCTGCCGGCCGAGGCCAGGGCGACCACCCGGCCGCCCTCGATGAGGACGTCGACGTGCAGCTCATCGGCGGCGGTGATCACCAGTCCGCCGGTGACGGCGGTGCGGGAGGCGGGCGCGGGAAGGGGCATGACGGGCCGTCACTCCTCGGTGGGCGGACGGGAGTCGGAGACCCGGCGGAGGGCCCGGACCAGCAGGTCCGCCCCCTCCCCGGCCTCCGCCTCGGTGAGCGAGAGCGGTGGGGCGATGCGCAGGGCGTCGCCGCGGCGGCCACCGCGGCCGATCAGCAGGCCCAGGTCGCGGGCCTCCTCCAGGGTGCGGGCGGCGGCCTCGCCGTCGGTGAGCTCGACGCCGATCATCAGGCCCCGGCCGCGGACGTCGGTCACCACCGGGAGTCCGGCGGCGGCCGTGCGGAGCCGGCTGATCAGGTGCCCGCCGACCCGGCGGGCGTTGCCCTGGAGGTCGTGGGCCAGCAGGTGGTCGAGGTTGGCCAGGGCGCCGGCGGTGGTGACCGGGGAGCCGCCGAAGGTGGAGATGGAGTTGGCGCCGAGGCCGTCCATCAGCTCGGCCCTGCCGACCACCCCGCCGATGGAGAGGCCGTTGCCGAGCCCCTTGGCGAAGGTGAGGAGGTCCGGGGGCCCGGCGGCGGCGTGCGCCTGCCAGCCCCAGAAGTGCTCGCCGGTACGGCCCCACCCGGTCTGCACCTCGTCGGTGATCCACAGGATGCCGTGCCGGTCGAGCACCCGCTTGAAGGCGGCGAGGAGGCCGTCCGGCGGCTGGGTGAAGCCGCCGACGCCCTGGATCGGCTCGGCGATCAGGGCGGCGACCGTCCCCTCGGCCTGGCCGAGGATGTCCTCCAGGTCGGCGGTGCAGGCCTCGATGAACTCGGCGTCGGAGAGGGCGGCGAAGGGGCCGCGGTGCCGTACGCCGCCGTGCACCCACAGGGTCTGCAGCGGGGAGAGGCTGGTCGGGGACCAGGCGGTGTTGCCGGTGATGCCGATCGTCGAGAACGACCGGCCGTGGTAGCTGTTGCGGAGGGCCAGGATCTGGTTCGAGCGGCGGTGGGTGGTGGCGAGGAGGAGGGCCGCGTCGTTGGCCTCGGTGCCGGAGGTGGTGAAGAAGACCTTGGCGTCGGGGATGCCGGAGAGCTCGGCGATCCGCTCGGCCAGCTCGACCATGGGCGTGGAGAGGTAGAGGGTCGAGGTGTGGATGATCCGGCCGGCCTGCTCGGCGACCGCCTTGGTCACCTCGGGGAGGGCGTGGGCGGTCATGGTGGTCAGGATGCCGCCGAAGAAGTCCAGGTAGCGGCGGCCCTCGGCGTCCCAGACGTGCCGGCCCTCGCCTCGGACCAGCTCGATCGGGCTCTGGTAGTAGAGGGACAGCCAGCTGGGCGTCACCGCCCGGTGGCGGGCCAGGAGTTCGGCCTGCGGGCCGCTGCCGGGGTGGCGGTCGCTGCCGGGACTGCGGTCGCTGCCGGGGGGGCGGTCGCTGCCGAGGTGGCGGTCGCTTTCGGCCATCGCGCGGGCTCCTCTCAGGCCTGGGTGAGGGGCCCGTAGGCGTCCGGGCGGCGGTCGCGGTAGAAGGCCCACTGGTGCCGGACCTCTTCCAGGAGGCCGAGGTCCAGGTCGCGGACGATCAGCTCCTCCTCCTTGTCCGAGCCGACCTCGCCGACGAACTGGCCGCGCGGGTCGACGAAGTACGAGGTGCCGTAGAAGTCGTCGTCCCCGTACTCCTCGACGCCGACCCGGTTGATGGCGGCGACGAAGTACTCGTTGGCGACGGCGGCCGCCGGCTGCTCCAGCTGCCAGAGGTAGGCGGAGAGGCCGCGGGAGGTCGCGGAGGGGTTGAAGACGATCTGCGCCCCGGCCAGGCCGAGCGCCCGCCAGCCCTCCGGGAAGTGCCGGTCGTAGCAGATGTACACGCCGACCCGGCCGACGGCGGTGTCGAAGACCGGGAAGCCGAGGTTGCCGGGGCGGAAGTAGAACTTCTCCCAGAAGCCGTGCACCTGGGGCAGGTGGTGCTTGCGGTACTTGCCCAGGTAGCTGCCGTCGGCGTCGATGACGGCGGCGGTGTTGTAGTAGATCCCGTCCTGCCCGGCCTCCGCCTCGTAGACCGGGACCACCATCACCATCCGCAGCTCGCGGGCGAGTTCGCGCATCCGGGAGACCGTGGGGCCGTCCGGGACCGCCTCCGCCCAGCGGTAGTGCTCGGGGTCCTGCACCTGGCAGAAGTAGGGGGCGTTGAAGACCTCCTGGAAGCCGATGATCCGGGCGCCCTGGGCGGCTGCCTCGCGCGCGTGCCGCTCATGGGCGTCCACCATCGACGCGGTGTCCCCGGTCCACTTCGCCTGCACGATCGCGGCTCGAACGATCCGCTCTGCGGGCTCCTGCGCTGCGGCCATCTGCACTGACCTCCCGTGATCCTCCGCGCCTCGGAGCTTCGAGCTTCGCGCCCGGCGGAGTCCGCCGCAAGACGGCGTGCCGGGACCGTTCGGGTGGTGCTTCGGCGACCTGGAACCGGGCCGACACTTCTGCCCGTCTGGGCGACTGACGTATCGTCGGACCACTGCCCGGGCGCGGCCGTCCGTCGACCGGGCGATTCCGAGGGGAGCGGGGATGGGGACACCGGCGGATCCGCGGCAGATCGCCCACCAGGTCATCGGCCAGATGTTCGCGGGCGGCGAGGGGCGGCTGCGCGAGATCGCCGCCGAGATCGACCGGCTGGCCAAGGAGACCGAGGACCAGGGCGCCCAGATCGACCAGGCCCTGGACCGGCTGACCTGGCGGGGCGCGGCGGCGGACGCCTTCATCGCCCATGAGCGGGCCCGGGTGAACGAGATCTACCGCACCGCGCAGGACATGGAGGCGCTGGCGCAGACCGTGAGCCGGCTGGCCGACGCGTACTGACGGGCGCTCAGAAGCGCAGAAGCGCCGTGGAGAAGGGGAGGGACGGGGGGATGACCACCGCCCAGGGGGAGTTCCAGGTCCAGCTGACCGAGCTGGACGAGATGGCGGCGGTGCTGGAGACGGCCGGTGCCCGGATGGCGGAGATCCACCAGCGGTTGCGGCAGGCCGACGCCGCGCTGGCGGCCGGCGCCGCCCGCCCGGTGGACCCGACCGCGGTGACCGGTCCTCCGCAGGAGGTGGCGACGGTCGCCGGGCAGGTGCGCTCCGACGTTTCGGCGACCGCCCAGCGCTCGCACCAGGTGACCGCCGAACACGCCGCCCTCTCCCCCGAGTTGGCCGAGGACGCCGGGAAGCTGCAGGCGACCAGGGACGCCTACGCCGAGGCCGAGGGGCGGGCAAAGGGCGGCCTCCCGGGCGGCGGCCTCCCGCCGGGCGGCCCGGGCGGACCGAGCGGACCGGGCGGCCCGACCGGACCGGTCCCCCACCCGGGCGAGAGCGACGCCCAGGCGATCGCGCCGGACCAGGTCTCCTACCGCGACAAGGGCGCCTGGCCCTCCGGGGAAGCGGCCTGCCGGCAGTACGTGGACCAGGCGCTGGACACGATGGGCATCACCGACCCGCAGGCGCGGGCCAACTGGGAGCAGGGGATGGTGACCATCATGTCCCGCGAGTCGGCCTACAACTCCCCCGGCTTCCAGGTGAACGAGGGCGACAGCAACGCCCATGGCGCGCCGATGGCGGACGGCTCCCCGGCGAACTGCTCCCGGGGCGCCTGCCAGACCGTCCCGGCCACCTTCGCCCGCTACCACCAGCCGGGGACCTCCACGGAGATCTACGACCCGGTGGCCAACACGGCGGCGGCGATGAACTACTGCATGGGCACGTACCAGGTCCGCAAGGACGGCTCCAACCTCGCCCAGAACGTCCAGCAGGCCGACCCGAACCGGCCGCCGCACGGGTACTGAGCCCGGGGCGCGGGCTCCGGCTAACGGCCGTCCGGGGGCCGGCCCCTCGCGGGGGCGCCCTTCGCGGGGGCGCCCTTCGCGGGGGCGCCCTTCGCAGTCTTGCCCCTCGCGGGGCCACCGTTCGTGGTCCCGCCCTTCGCAAGCCGGCCGCCCGCAGACCCGGCGCGCCCGCAGACCCGGCGTCCGCAGACCCGGCGCCCGCAGACCCGGCGCCCGCAGACCCGGTGCCCGCTGCCCAGGCGTCCGCTGGTCAGGCGTCCGAAGTCCCGCCAGTCCCGGCGTCCGAAGCCCCGCCGCCCGCCCAGAGGGAGCGGACCAGCGCCCGTACCGAGAGGGTGAAGAGGGCGTCCTCGTCCAGCGGGGCGGCCAGCGCCGCCGCCAGGCCGGGGTCGCCGGTGGCCTCCGGCGTCCACAACTCCGGTTCCCCGGGCCGCTGTTCGGGTGCCCGCTCGCGCGCCCTCCCGACCAGCACATGGCCGATCACCTGCACCTGTACGGCGCGCACCGCCTCCGCCGCGCGCTGCCCGCGCAGCCCGGCGGCGTGCGCCTCCTCGGCCAGCGCCCGCTGGGCGGGCAGCATCATCAGCTCGGTCAGCCCGCGCTCGTGGACCAGGGCGATCAGATGCGGGTGGCCGAGGAGTTCGCGGCGCAGCGCGTGGGCGATCGACTCGGCGCGCTCGGCGGGGGTCCGCCCGCGCGCCCGGATCATCCCCAGCTCCCGTACCGTCCGGGCGACCAGCTCGTCCAGCAGCGCCTCGCGGTTGCCGACGTGCCAGTAGATGGCGGTGACCGCGGTGCCCAGCTCGGCGGCGAGGGCGCGCATGGTGAGCGCGGCCACCCCGTCCCGGCGCACCAGCGCGGCGGCGGCGTCGAGGACGGCGTCCCGGGTGAGCGGTGACTCCCGGGGTGCCCGCCGCGTCGTCGCCATGCGAGAAGTATGGACCCTTCGCGGAATCCGCTGTAACCCTGTTACATGAAACGGATCCGATATTCAGCGCGAAGCGAAGAGGAGCTCGCGGCGGCCCGCACCGGGGGCCCGCTGCCGGACATCTGGTCCACCGGGGTGGCCGCCGTCTGGGAGACCGACCCGGACGCCGTCGCCGCCGTCCTGCCGCCCCCGCTCAAGCCGGACGAGCACGCCCTGGTCCGGCTGAACATCAGCCAGGTCGACCTCCTCGGCCACCCGCTGGGGGCGGGGTCGGTCTCGGTCAGCGCCCGGCACGGGGACCGGGCCGGCTGGTACGCCCTGGTGATGCCGATGAGCACCGAGCGGGCACTGGTCTCCGGACGCGAGGTGTTCGGCGAGCCGAAGAAGCTCGGCGAGGTCACCGTCGAGCGGGACGGCGACCGGGTGCTGGCCAGGATGGTCCGGCACGGGATCGCCTTCACCGAGGTGGACGCCCGGGTGAGCGAGGAGCTGCCGCTCCCGCCCGAGAGCGAGTCGCTGGCCTTCTACTTCAAGGTGCTGCCCGCGGTGGACGGCGACGGCACCGACGGCGACCCGCTGCTGGTGCACTGCCTCCGCCGGGAGCGCGTCCGCCGGCTGGAGCGGCTCACCGGAGAGGTGATCCTCCGCGAGTCGGCCTACGACCCGGTCGCGGACCTGCCGGTACGCCGGCTGCGCGAGCTGACCGTCGGCGAGAAGACCTCCGACCAGCGCGGCCGGGTCGCCGAGCGGGTCAGCGCCCAGGCCCTCCTCCCCTACCTCCACCAGCGCTACGACGACCCGCGGCAGATCACCGACGCTCCCCCCGGGCCGGCGAACGGCGGTGCCGCCTGATGGAGCTGACGAGGGATCAGGTCGCCGTGGTGACCGGCGCCGCCGGCGGGATCGGGCTGGCCATGGCCCGCCGGTTCGCCGGCGAGGGCCTCCGGGTGGTGCTCGCCGACGTCGAGGAACCCGCGCTGGACAAGGCGGTGGCCGGCATCCGCGAGGAGGGCGGCACCGCCGTCGGCGTGCCCACCGACGTCTCCGAGCCGGAGTCGGTCCGGGCCCTGGCCGACGCCGCCTACCGCGCCTATGGCGCGGTGCACGTGGTCTGCAACAACGCCGGGGTCGGCTCCGGCGCCGAGGGCCGGATGTGGGAGCACGACCCGCAGGACTGGCGCTGGGCCTTCGCGGTCAACGTGTGGGGCGTCTTCCACGGCATCCAGGCCTTCGTGCCCCGGATGCTGGCGGCCGGCACCCCCGGCCACATCGTCAACACCTCCTCCGGGGACGGCGGGATCGCCCCACTGCCCACCGCCTCGGTGTACGCCGTGACCAAGTCGGCGGTGGTGACCATCACCGAGTCGCTCTACGCCCATCTGCGGGCCGAGCGGGCGCCGATCGGCGCCTCCGTCCTCTTCCCCGGCCCGCACATGCTGCGCACCGGCCTCTGGGAGTCCCACCGCAACCGCCCCGAGAGGTATGCCAAGTCCCGGCCCCGGCGCACCCCTTACCGCTCCCTGGACCAGTGGGAGTCGGCGATGCGGGCGGCCGGCCAGGAGGTCGAGTTCACCCCGGTCGAGGACGTCGCCGACGAGGTGTGGCGCGGGATCGCCGCCGACCGCTTCTGGATGCTGCCGCCGAGCGAGCACAGCGACCGGCAGATCCGGGCCCGCGCGCAGTCCATGCTCGACCGGTCCGCCCCGTCCTACCTGGAGCATTTCGTCCTCGACGAGGACGACGACGCTGACGACAGCGAGAGGAGCTGACGTACCGTCATGCCCGATGAGACCGAGGACCGCTATCTGATCGTCTCCTCCGACTGCCACGCCGGCCTGCCCACCGAGCGGTACCGGCCCTATCTGGAGTCCCGCTACCACCGGCAGTTCGACGAGTTCCTCGTCGAGGCGCGGTCCAGGATCGAGGAGTCCACCCGTCTCGGCGTCCGCAACGACGCCTTCGCCGCCAAGTGGTTCGAGGAGAACGCCGAGGGCCTCCGCGGCGGCTGGGACGCGACCCAGCGCGACAAGGAGCTGGACGGCGACGGGGTCGCCGCCGAGGTGGTCTTCCCGGACGCGGACGCGGTGGACTCCTCCACCGCCGCCCCCTTCGGCGTCGGCCTCGGCCTCTCCGGCGACCAGGACCCGGAGCTGGGCCTCGCCGGGGCCCGCGCCCACAACCGCTGGCTGGCCGAGTTCATCGCCGACGGCCCCAGCCCGCACCGCCGTTGCGGGGTCGCGCTGCTGCCGATCACCGGCGAGCCGGACGCCGTGGTGGCCGAGGTGCGGCGGGCGCACGCGGAGGGGCTGCGGGCGGTGATGATCCCCTCCATGTGGGTGGGCCGGGAGCCGTACCACTCCCGCCGCTACGACCCGGTGTGGGCGGTGCTGGAGGAGCTGCGGATGCCGGCCTGCACCCACTCCGGCGCGGCCCCCCGCCACGAGTACGGTGACTTCCTCGGGATCTATGTGACGGAAGTGACCTGGTGGCCCTTCCGGCCGCTCTGGTTCCTGCTGTGGTCGGGGGTCTTCGAGCGCTTCCCCGGGCTGCGCTTCGGGGTGGCCGAGTCCGGCTGCTGGCAGCTGCCCAACCTGCTGTGGTTCATGGACCGGCTCTACCTGGGCGCGCACGGCGGCAAGAAGCTCAGCCCGTTCGCCGAGCTGTCGATGGCCCCCAGCGCGTACGTGGACCGCAACTTCTTCGTGGCCGCCACCAACACCAAGCGGCGCGAGCTGGCCCACCGGTACGAGATCGGGGTGGGCAACATCTGCTGGGGCAGCGACTACCCCCACCCGGAGGGCACCTGGCCGCGCACCCGGGAGTGGCTGCGCACCACCTTCCACGACGTCCCGATCGCCGAGACCCGCCGGATGCTGGGCGAGTCCGCGGCCGAGGTCTTCGGTTTCGACACGGCCGCGCTGGCGCCCGTCGCCGGACGGATCGGGCCGACCCCGGCCGAACTCGGCCAGCCCGCCGACCAGTCGGCGGTCGAGGCCGCCTGGGCGCCGGCCCGCGAGGTCGGCCGGCACTGGCTGACCGGCCACGACTTCCCGTTCATCGGCACCGCCGCCCCCACCGAGGGGAGGACCCTCTGATGGCCGGCCCGCGGAACGGCCGCCGGGAGGACCGCGGTGAGCACCGCCGGGAGCGCTACACGGTCATCTCCGCCGACTGCCACGCCGGCGCCGACCTCCTGGACTACCGCCCCTACCTCCCCGCCCGTCTCCACGAGGAGTTCGACGCCTGGGCGGCCGGCTACGTCAACCCCTTCGCTGACCTGGTCGCCCCCGAGGCCGACCGCAACTGGGACTCCCCGCGCCGGCTGGCCGAGCTGGAGGCGGACGGGGTCGCCGCCGAGGTGATCTTCCCGAACACCGTGCCACCGTTCTTCCCGTCCGCCTCGCTCAGCGCCCCGCCGCCCACCGGCGCCCGGGAGTTCGAGCTGCGCTGGGCCGGGCTGGAGGCGCACAACCGCTGGCTGGCCGACTTCTGCGGGCTGGCCCCGGGCCGCCGGGCGGGGGTCTGCCAGATCCTCCTCGGGGACGCCGAGCGGGCCGCCGCCGAGATCCGGCGGGCGCACCGCGCCGGGCTCTTCGGCGGGGTGCTGCTGCCCGGCGTGCCGCCCAACTCCCCCGTACCGGAGCTGCATTCGGCCGAGCACGACCCGATCTGGGCGGTCTGCGCGGAGCTCGGCGCCCCGGTCAACCACCACGCCGGCTCGGCCGGGCCGGGCCTCGGGGAGACCGCGGCCTCCCGGGCCGTGTTCATGGTGGAGACCACCTGGTTCTCCCACCGGGCGCTGTGGCACCTGGTCTTCGGCGGGGCGTTCCGGCGCTTCCCGGAGCTGAGGCTGGTACTCACCGAGCAGGGCTCCGGCTGGATCCCCGGGGTGCTGGACATGCTGGAGTACTACCACTCCCGGCTGACCCGGGCAGCCACCGGGGCGGCGACCGCCGAGGCCAAGTTCGGGGCCGGCCTGGCCGAGGCGGTGGGCGGCTCCCCGCGGGAGTACTGGGAGCGGAACTGCTACGTGGGAGCCAGCTTCATGCGCGCCCACGAGGTGCCGCTGCGCGACCGGATCGGCCTGTCCAAGCTGATGTGGGGCAGCGACTACCCCCACGACGAGGGGGTCTACCCGTACACCACGGAGGCCCTCCGGGCCGCGTACGCCGGGTTGCCGGAGGACGAGGTGGCGGCGATGGTCGGCGGCAACGCGGCCCGGGTCTACGGGTTCGACCTGGCCGCCCTGGACGCGACGGCGGCCGGGATCGGGCCGCTGGTGGAGGAGGTCGCCCGCCCGCTGGACGCGCCGCCGCCGGACGCCACCAGCCCGGTCTTCGCGCCGGGCGGGCAGGTCCGGGTCTGGTGAGCGAACGGCGGGAGACCGGCGGGAGGCCGTGGCGGTAACGGTGGGTGACCGAATATGAGGAAAGCCAGAGTCGCACAGGAACCAGGTCGGCATACGTTGTGATGACGGCGTCTCGGGCGATTCGTCCGGTTTCCGGATGCGATTCTGAGCCCGTGACGGCTGCCTCCTCACCTCCGGCTCCCCATCCCGACCACGGCCCCGCGCCGCGCGGCCGGCCCGCCAGGGCCGACGCCGCGTCCCGGCCCGCGCCGCTGGGATCCCCGGAACCGGCCCCGGGCCCCGCGCGGGCCCGCGCCCCGCCGCGGCCGCCGCCCTGCGCGGGACACTGTCCGAGCTCGGCCGCCGCACCCTGCCCGCCGTACGGGCGGCCCTTCCCGCCGTCGCGCTGTACGCGGCGGTGCGGGCGGTCGGCGTGCTGGTGATCGTCGCCTGGGGCGCGGCCGCCCACCGCAACGGCGTCCACGCCCTCGCCCACGCCTGGGACGCCGCCTGGTACCAGGACATCGCCGTCCACGGCTACGCCCACACCCTGATCTCCCCGCTCCCGGGGCACCACCACGGCAAGTACACCAACCTGGCGTTCTTCCCGGTCTACCCACTGCTGATCAAGGCCGCCCACACGGTGCTCTTCTTCCTGCCGGTCGGCGCGGCCGCACTGCTGGTGGCCTGGCTGAGCTCGCTGGCCGCCGCGGCCGGGATCCTCTCCGCGGTCGCCGCCCGCTACGGCCGGCGGACCGCTCTCTACACCACCCTGCTGTGGGGTGCGGCACCGTACGCGGTCGTCGAATCCATGGCCTACAGCGAGCCGCTCTTCACCGCCTTCGCGGCGTGGGCGCTGTGGGCGCTGCTGCGCAGGCGCTGGCTGACCGCCGGGGTGCTGGCGGGGCTGGCGGGGCTGACCCGGCCGACCGGGGTCGCGGTGGCGGCGGCGGTGATCGTCGCCGCCGGGGCGCATCTGTACCTGAGCCGGCGGGCCGGGGCCCGGCCGCAGTCCCGACCGCTGTCCCGGCCCTGGCCCTGGCGGCCGGTCGCCGCCGCGGCGCTGTCCCCGCTCGGCTGGGTCGGCTTCATCGTCTGGACCGGCGCGGTGCTCCACCGCTGGGACGGCTACTTCCGGGTGCAGGACCTGTGGGGGTCCAAGTTCGACTTCGGGATGGAGACCGGCCATGCGCTGCGGGTGATGGTGACCACCCCGAAGGAGCTCTACCTCACCACCCCGGTCACCGCCTGCATCCTCCTCGGCTCGGTGCTGCTGCTGGTGATCGGCGTGATCCAGCGCCAGCCGCTGCCGTTCCTGGCCTACTCGGCGGTGCTACTGCTGATCTCCCTCGGGGACGCGGCGCACTTCGCCTCCCGGGACCGCTTCCTGCTGCCCGGCTTCCCGCTGATGATCCCGATGGCGGTGGCCCTGGCGAAGGTCCGCTCGCGCGGCTCCAGGGCCGCGGTGCTGGCCGCCTCCGCGGGGGCCTCCGCCCTCTACGGCGGCTACCTGGTCTTCGTCTCGCTGACGGCGCCGTAGCCGGTCGCACCGGTGGCCGACGGGCCCCGGCCGCCGGCGGCCCGGCTCAGAGGTCCAGGTCGACGACGACCGGGGCGTGATCCGAGGTGCCCTTGCCCTTGCGCGCCTCGCGGTCGACATAGGCGTCCGAGACCGCGGACCGGAACGCGGGGTTGCCGTAGACCAGGTCGATCCGCATCCCGTTGTTCTTGGGGAAGGCCAGCTGGCGGTAGTCCCAGAAGGTGTACGGGCGGTCGTACTTGAGGGCGCGCGGGTAGACGTCCTCCAGCCCGGTGGCGCGCAGCGCGGCCAGCGCCTCGCGCTCGGCCGGGGTGACGTGGGTGGCGCCCACGAAGAGCGACGGGTCCCAGACGTCCTCGTCGGTCGGGGCCACGTTGTAGTCGCCGAGGACGGCGAACGGCCTGGAGCCGGCCGCGTCCTCGGCGGCGGCGTCCCGCAGGGCGCCCAGCCACTTCAACTTGTAGGCGTAGTGGGCGTGGTCGACCTCGCGCCCGTTCGGCACGTACACCGACCAGGCGCGCACCGGGCCGCAGGTGGCGGCGATCGCCCGCGGTTCCAGGACCTCCAGCATGGCGTCCTCGGCGAGGAAGCCGGGCTGGCCCGGGAGGTCGCGGACGACGTCCTCGACGCCGATCCGGGAGAGGATCGCCACGCCGTTCCACCGGCCGGTGCCGTGCGCGGCCGCCTGGTACCCGGCGGCCTCCACGGCCTCGTACGGGAAGGCCTCGGTGGAGCACTTCAGCTCCTGGAGGCAGACCACGTCCGGTGCGGCGGAGCTCAGCCACTCCAGCAGCTTGGGCAGCCGCGCGGTCACGGAGTTGATGTTCCAGGTGGCGATGCGGACGGTCACGGCTCGGCTTCCGGTTTCTGTGACGGGGCGGGACGCGGGCGGGTCGACTCCCCCGAATGTACCCGGTGGGTACGACAACGCGGAGGAGTCGGCCCCGGCCCGCCCCGCCGCTATCCGGCCGGCCGCACCACCGCCGCCGAGCCGCCGCCCCGGCGCACCGGCTCGGCGGCGGCCTGGTAGCCGGCCCCGAGCCCCGGCCTGGACGACTCCGGGCCCGGCAGCGCCTGGATCCCGGTGGCCGCGCCGATCTCGGCCGGCGCGTTGAAGGTCTCGCCGAGCGCCTTCAGCCCGGCCGCGTAGGGCTGGTCGAGGAAGGCCTGCTCGACGTCGGTCCCGCCGTTGGCCGAGTTGCGCTGGCTGGCCCGCGGGGCCGCGATGGCGTCCTCCAGGCTCAGCCCCCGGTCGATGTGGCCGAGGAGGATCTGCAGCACGGTGGTGATGATGGTGGCCCCGCCCGGCGAGCCGGTGGCGAAGTCGAATCTCCCGTGGTCCAGCACGATGGTCGGCGAGATCGAGGAGCGCGGCCGCTTCCCCGCGGCCGGCAGGTTGGGATCCGGCACCCCGGCGACCAGCGGCACGAAGTCGAAGTCGGTCAGCTCGTTGTTGAGGAGGAAGCCGCGCCCGGGGACCACCATGGCGTTGCCGCCGGTCTGCTCGATGGTCAGGGTGTACTCGACGACGTTCCCCCAACGGTCGGCGACCGTCATGTTGGTGGTGTTGGTGCCCTCGTAGCCGGTGGGCACGGCCCTGGACGCGCCGGCGGACGGGCAGCCGCTGCCGCCGTACGGGTCGCCGGGCGCGACCGGGCCGCTCGGCGAGCTGGTCGGCGAGATCAGGCAGTACCGGCTGTCCGCGAACTGAGGGGACGTCAACTGCCGGGTGGGGACGTTCTCGTAGGCCGGGTCGCCGACCCAGCGGTTGCGGTCGGCGAAGGCCAGCCGGGTGGACTCCAGGAAGTCGTGGAGGTACTGGGTCTGCGAGGCGTCCTTGAGGTCGAAGTGCTGGAGGATGTCGAGCGCCTCGCCGGTGGTGGTGCCGCCGGAGGAGGACGGGGCGATGCCGTAGACGTCCAGGCCGCGGTAGTTCTCGTGGGTCGGCGCCTGCCGCTTCACCGCGTACCCGGCCAGGTCGGAGACGGCCAGTCTGCCGGGGCGGACGGTGAGCGGGGTGCCCGGCGTGGTCTGCGGATGCTGGACGGTGGCGGCCACGTCTCGCCCGATGTCCCCGCCGTACAGCGCGCCGATCCCCGCGCTGCCGATCTCGTCGTAGGTGCGGGCCAGGTCGGGGTTGCGCAGCACGCTGCCCACGGCCGGGGGCCGGCCGCCGGGCAGATAGATCTTCGCGGTGGCCGGGAAGGCCGCGAACCGGGTCTGGTTCTGGGCGACCTGGTCATGGAAGGTCTGGTCGACGGTGAAGCCCGAGCGGGCGATCCGCTCGGCCGGGCGGAAGAGCTGCCCGAGCGGGCGGGTGCCCCACTGCCGCAGGGCGTCGCTCCAGGTGGCCAGCGAGCCGGGGACGCCGGTGGAGAGGCCGCTGGTGACGGCGTCGGCGAAGGGGAGCGGCTTGCCGTTCTCGACGAAGAGGTTCTGGTCGTCGGCGGCGGGGGCGGTCTCCCGTCCGTCGATCGTGGAGACCTTCCCGGTACGGGCGTTGTAGTAGGTGAAGTACCCGCCGCCGCCGATCCCGGAGGAGAACGGCTCGGTGACGCCGAGGGCGGCGGCGGTGGCGACGGCGGCGTCCACCGCGTTGCCGCCCTCCCGCAGCACCTGGATCCCGGCCGCGGTGGCGTCCGCGTCGACGCTGGCCACGGCGCCGCCGTAACCGGTGGCCACGGGGGTCTTCGGAAGAGCGGTGCCGGCGGGGGTGCCGGCCGCGGCGGACGGGCCGGCGGCCGCCGTCCCCGCCAGGCTCGCCAGCAGCGCGCCGGCGGCGGCCAGCGCGAGGCTTCTCGAACCGGGGTGGCGCCTGGGGTGTTTCAGGTGGTTCAGGGGCATGTCCGGACCTCCTGGAGCGCGGTGGCGCGCGTCTGACACCGGGTCAACGGTCCATTACGTCACGCTCACCCCGTCGACCACAACGCCCCCGCAGGACCTGCCCGGCGCCCCGAGGCGTTCAGCGCAGCCGGGAGCCGCCGGAGGCGTTCGGCTTCGGCTTCGGCGGGTCCTGCGGCTTCTCGGGGAGGTCGTGCACCGCCACCACCCTGCTGCCGGCGGCCGCCCGCGCCCGCCGGGCCCGGACCAGCTGGATCAGCAGCGGCGCCGCGGAGACCACCACCACGGCGGCCACGATCGGCAGCAGGTACCGGTCCACGCCGGGCACCGAGGTGCCCAGGTAGTAGCCGGCCAGCACCAGGCTCTGGCTCCAGGCCAGGGTGCCGACCGCCTGCCACAGCAGATACGTGCGCGCGGGCACCTCCAGGATCCCCGCGACCGGCCCCAGCACGGTCCGGGCCAGCGGCACGAACTTGCCCAGCACGATGGCCTTGCCGAACCCGTAGCGGGAGAGCAGCCGCTCGGCCCGGGCGACGCCCTCGCCGAGCTGGCGGCTGTGGCTCCTGGCCAGCAGCGGCCGGCCGCCGCGCCGGCCGATCTCGTAGCCGACCTGGCCGCCGAGGAAGGAGCCGACCGCCGCGGAGGCCAGCACCTCCCAGAGCGACAACTGCCCCCCGGCGCAGAGCACTCCGGCCGGGAAGATCAGGGTGTCCCCGGGCAGCAGGAAGCCGACGACCAGCAGCCCGGACTCGGCGAAGGTCACGACCAGCACGCCGAGCGCCCCGAAGGCGGCGAGTACCGAGCCGCCGCTCATGGGGTCGACGGCAAGGTTGGAGAACATGGCGGGGGATCCGATCTGTGCGCACGACAAAGCGCCGTCCCCCGGGATCTTTCTACCGCATGACTATGAACGCCCGCTCACCGGGCGGCAGTTCCCGTCCGGCCCGACGTTCTCCGGCTCAGGAGGAGGGCCGTCCGTAGCGGTGGGCGAACCGGGGGTCGGTCTCCCACCAGGGCCGGGCCAGGCCCTGCTGCGCGGGCGGCTCGGGCTCGGGCTCGCCCAGGGCGACGGCCGCGGCGGCGGCCCGCGCGGTCTCCGCGGCCTCGGCCGCCTCCGCCTCGTCCAGCTGCCGGTCCACCTCGGCGGTCCTGGTCCGCTCCTCGCGGACCACCCGGACGATCAGCGCGGCCAGGAACGGCAGCCCGGCGATGTCGCCGAGGCCCCAGAGGGTGGCGCCGCCCCACTTCACGTCGTCCACCGGGTCCATCCCCCAGGGCCGGTAGAGGTGGGCGAAGTGGTGCGAGCCGAAGACCATCACGAAGCCGAGCGCCGCGTCCGCGATCACCTCGCCCACCGTCACCAGGATGGAGAAGAGCGGGTGGTAGTGCTTCGCCACCGGGTCGATCTGCAGCCGGGGCCAGAAGTAGACCATCCCGAGGAGGACGAAGCCGAGATGGAACAGGGTGTCGGCGGCGCCGCCGCGGAGCGCCGCCGCGTACCAGCCGGTGAAGTAGAACAGCCACGGCGGGAGCATCAGCACCACCGTGGAGACCAGCGGGAACATCAGGAACTGCGAGACCGGGCTGCGCAGCGCGCCGGTGATCCAGCGCTCCCCGCGCGAGCCCGGGCCGCAGGCGGCGACCAGCAGGCCGACCGGGCCGCCCATGGCCAGCAGCAGCGGGACGATCATCAGCAGGGTGACCGCCTGCACCGCCCGGTCGGTGAAGAGCACCCGCTCGTACACGCCGAGGCCGGAGCAGGTGGTGAAGACCCAGAGCGCCAGCCCGCCGAGGAAGGCCGCGGTCTTCCCGGGCGCCCACGCGCCCGCCCCCCGGCGCCGGGCCCGCGCCACCCCGTACAGGTACGCCGCCGCGGCGAGCACCGCGACGGCGACCACCGCGGGCTCGAACTGCCAGCTGGTGAAGACCCGCCCGAGCGTCCACTCCGGCGGGCCGGCGTACGTCGCGGCGGCCAGCGGCTGCGGCATGGTGTTGGTTCCTTTCGTCCCGACCGCGGACGATTCTCCTCCTCGCCGGCGCCGCGAACGGCACCGCCCCCGCCGGTGTCGCGAACGAACCCGGCGGGGGCGGGGGGACTCCTACTTCTTCTTCATCCACTTCTCGTACTCGGAGACGATCTCCTCGGTGGGACCGTCGGCGCGGAGCACTCCGCCCTCGAGCCACAGGGTGCGCTCGCAGGTGTCGCGGATGGACTTGTTGTTGTGCGAGACCAGGAAGACCGTTCCGGCCTCCTCGCGCAGCTCGCGGATCCGGCCCTCGGAGCGCTTCTGGAACCGGACGTCACCGGTGGCCAGCGCCTCGTCGATGAGGAGCACGTCGTGCGACTTGGCGGCGGCGATGGAGAACCGCAGCCGGGCGGCCATACCGGAGGAGTAGGTCCGCATCGGCAGCGAGATGAAGTCGCCGCGCTCGTTGATGCCGGAGAAGTCGACGATCCCCTCGTACCGGCTGCGCACCTCGGCCGAGCTCATCCCCATGGCGAGGCAGCCGAGGACGACGTTCCGCTCCCCGGTGAGGTCGTTCATCAGGGCCGCGTTGACGCCGAGGAGGGAGGGCTGGCCCTCGGTGTAGATCTTGCCGCGCTCGGGCGGGAGGAGGCCGGCGATGGCCCGCAGGATGGTCGACTTGCCGGATCCGTTGGAGCCGATCAAGCCGATCGCCTCGCCCTTGTAGGCGGTGAAGCTGACGCCCTTGACGGCGTGCACCTCGCGGATGGTCGGCGAGGACTTGCGGGAGATGATCCGGGAGAGCGCGGAGGTCGCCGAGCCCTTGCCGGAGCCCGCACCGTGGATCTTGTAGACGATGTGGACGTCGTCGCAGACCACGGTCGGCTCGTGGGAGCGCTCCTTGGGGATCCACTTCTCGGTGATCCCGGCCTCGCCGGTCGCCGACGCGCTGCTGTCGTCGATGGTCGTCTTCACGTTCTCGTCAGCCACGGCCGTACTCCTCCTCGGACTTCCAGAAGAACACATAGCCGCCGATCCCGACGACGACGGCCCACCCGACGGCCATCGCCCAGACGTGCCGGGGCAGGTCGGCCGAGGTGAACGACTGCATCATCGAGTACCGCATCAGCGAGATGTAGGTCATCGCCGGGTTGAAGTTCAGAACGTCCAGCAGGTGGCCGGAGACGTGGCCCTTGAGCGAGTAGAAGATCCCGGACATGTACATCCAGGTGCGCAGGATGAACGGCATCAGCTGCGCGGTGTCCGTGGTCCTGGCGCCGATCCGGGCCATGAACATGGCCAGCCCGGCGTTGAAGACGAACTGCAGGAAGAGCGTCGGGATCATCAGCGCCCAGCGGGCGTCGAACGGCTCACCGGTCAGCAGGTTGATCACGCCGAGCACCAGCACCGAGAAGAACAGCTGCTGGAGCTGGATCACCGTCATGGCGATCGGCAGGCAGGCCCGCGGGAAGTGCAGCGCCCGGATCAGCCCCAGGTTGTCCGCGATCGACCGGGTGCCGGCCAGCACCGCCGACTGGGTGAACTGGAAGGTGAAGATGCCGGTGCAGAGATAGGCGATGTAGTTCGGGATGCCGCGGCTGGTGGCCAGCAGCACGCCGAAGATCAGGTAGTACACCGCCGCGTTCAGGATCGGCGTGGCGACCTGCCAGATCTGCCCCAGCTTCGCGGTGGTGTACATCGCGGTGAGCCGGGCGGTGGCGTACGACACGATGAAGTGCCGCCGGTTCCACAGCTGGCGCGTGTACTCGCGCAACGAAGGGCGGGCGCCCGAGACGGCCAGGCCGTATTTGCGCGCCAACTCCACCGGACTGAGTCCGGCGTTCGGGTCCGCGACGGTCGTGACCGCCGGACCCTGCTCGTACACCGTGGACATGTTCCTCCCCAGCGGAGATCCGCCGGCTGTTCGGTCTGGCCGGTTCGCGATTCCAGATTCCAGTTAAGGACTGCGACAGGACGGTACCGTACCGTCGTAGCCGATACTGCCGGAACGCTAGGGCATCGCGCGTCGGAACGCAACCGTATCGTCGTCACGCTACACTCGGCCGTATGGAGCCGACCGACACCGCCGCGACCACCGCTCCGCCGGCCCGTCCCGCCCGCCGCGAGACCCGACAGCCGGCCGGTGCGGCGGTCCTTCGGGACGACATCACGGAGGCGTTGCGGGACGCCGTCTTCGAGGAGCTGGCCGCCTCCGGGTACGGGAGGCTCTCCATCGAGGGGGTCGCCCGCCGGGCGGGCGTGGGCAAGACCGCCGTCTACCGGCGGTGGAAGTCCAAGCCGGTGATGGTGATAGACGTCGTCTCCGAGTTCGTGTCGCTGGGCGCCATCCTCCCCGACACCGGATCCCTGGTCGGCGACCTGCGGCTGTTCGCCGGGATGGTGACCCGGGCCCTCCGCACCCCGCTGGCCTCGCAGATCATCCCCGACCTGCTGGCCGAGGCGGCCCGCTCGCCGGAGATCGGCCAGCTGCTGGAGCGCACCCTCCGCGGGGCCCAGCTGGAGTCCACCGCGGCCATGATCGCCAAGGCCGTGGACCGCGGGGAGCTGGCCCGGCAGATCGACCCTGACCTCGCCCTCGACCTGATCGCGGGCCCGCTCTACTGGCACCTCGCCGTCGTCCGGGCGCCCCTGCCGCGCGGCTTCCTGGACCGGCTGACGGCGTCCACGGTGGCGGCGCTGCGCGCGGCCGCGATCGCGGCCCCGGCGGCCGGACCGGCCGCCTCCGGTTCCCGGGGCACGTCGGGGTAACCGCCCTGGCGGGAATGGCTCAGCCGACGAAAGCTGACGAAAGCCGACGAAAGAGGCGGTACCGGTGGACCAGCTGAAGCCGACGGCCGACGAGGAGTTCCTGCGCCGACTGCCGAAGACCGACCTCCACTGCCACCTGACGGGCGCGATCCCGGCGGAGACCGCCTGGGCCATCGCCCGGCGCAACGGCGTCCCGCTGCCGGCGGGGGCCACCGGTCCCCAGGACCTCTACTCCTTCCGCGACCCCCGCACCTTCCGCGCCCTCCGCGCCGCACTGGCGGCCGCGCTGCGCGACGAGCGGGACTTCGCCGAGGCGGCGTACGCCTCGCTGGCCGAGCCGGCGCGGACGGAGAACCTCCGCTACCGCGAGATGGCCTTCGACCCGACCGACCACCGCAAGGCCGACGTCCCCTACCGGACGCAGCTGGCCGGGCTGCGGGAGGGCATCCGGCGGGCCGAGGAGGAGTTCGGCGTCCGCTGCCGGCTGATCCCCTCGGTCAACCGGGCGGAGTCGCCGGACCTCGCCGTGGAGATGGTCCGCGAGGTGGTCGAGGAGCTCTCCTCCGACGACGGCCTGGTGGCCGGCGTCGGCCTGGACTCGGCCGAGGGCGCGGGCCCGCCCGAGCTCTTCGCCGAGGCCTTCCGGATCGCCGGGGAGGCCGGACTCCGCCGCACGGCGCACGCCTGCGAGGACACCGGGACCCTCGCCGAGGGCCCGCCCCGGTCCGCCGCCGTCTGCGTGGACGTCCTCGGCTGCGAGCGGATCGACCACGGCTGCAACCTGCTGGCCGATCCGATCCTGCTGGACCGCTTCCGGGAGCAGCGGGTGCCGTTCACGGTCTGCGCCGACACCTCGGTCCCGAGGCTGACCACGCGGCGGCGGCGCAACATCCGGGCGATGCTGGACGCCGGGCTGCGCTGCGTCCTCGCCACCGGCGACCCGGCGATCTTCGGCAGCGGCCCCGGCGATGCCTTCGCCGTCATGGGCGGCTTCCTGCGGCTGGACCGCGAGGAGGCGGCCGAACTGGCCCTGGCCGGAGTCGACGCGGCCTGGCTGGACGAGGCGGAGCGGGCGCGGCTGCGCACCGACTTCGAGCGCGAGATCGGCCGGCTGACGGCGCGATAGGCGGCGGGCGGCGGGCGGCGCGGGCGCGGAGACGGGCGCCGGAACGGGCGTCGGCACGGGCTTCGGAACGGGGTTCGGCACCGGCCTCCGGACGCCGCCGGGACGCCCCGGGCTCTCCCGGCGGGACGGCGGCTGAGGACAATGGCCGCATGCGACTTGGCGACCTACTGCTGACCGACGAGGACCGTGCGGAGGCGCCCGGCGCCTTCGCCCGGATCCGCCGGGACCCGGCGCTCGCGCCGCTGGTCGCCGAGCGGATCGCGAGGGTGCGCGGCTGGATCGGCCGCGTGGAGGAGGAACCGCCGCCCGCGCGGCAGCCGTTGGACGGCCCACACACCGCCGGGCCGCGGCACCGCCCGCCGGCGCCCCCGCATCCGGAGGAGCCGGCCGCGGACGCCCTGGTCTTCGCCGAGACCGCGGAGGCCGCCCGCGCCCACCACCGGCGCCGCGGCATACCCGCCCGGGCCTCCGCCGACTCCCTGGCCGAACTCGGCCGGCAGGCCCGCCTCTACCGCCGCTCCTCCGGCGGCCGGTTCGGCATCGACACCCCCGGCTGGCTGCTGCGCACCTGGACCGGGCGGATCGTCACCCTCGGCCGGCTCCAGGCCGAGCACCTCTCCCCGGGGGCGGTGACCCTCCACATCCCGGAGTCCGGCCCGCTGCACCCGCACGCGGTGGACGAGTCGCTCGCCGCGCTCGGCGAACCCGGCGGCTGGGCCCGCTGGTTCGGCGAGCCGCCTCGCCGGATCGAATGCCACTCCTGGCTGCTGGATCCGGCGCTGCGGGAGGCGCTGCCGGCCGAGTCCAACATCCTCCGCTTCCAGCGGCGCTTCGAACCGGCCGACGGGGCGGGACCGGACGCCCCCGCGGACGAGGACGTGGTGTACTTCGTCTTCGGCGTCCGACCGCCTGTCGATCTGTCGACACTGCCCTGCCGCTCCCGGCTCCAGCACGCCGTCGTGGAGCGGCTCCTGACGGGCGGTCACTGGCACGCCAGGCGGGGTGTGCTCCGCGACAGGCCCTGAGCCCTCAGTGGTGGAAGCCGGTGGAGGTCATCGCCGGATGCAGCGGGCCGGGCTGGGCGTGGAGCTCGGGCAGCAGCCGCTTGAGGTCCTGGAGCAGCAGGTCGGCCAGGTCCATGGAGAAGCCGTTGCGGCACACCACCCGCAGGACCGAGAGGTCCTCCCGGTTCGCCGGGAAGCTGTACGCCGGGACCTGCCAGCCGCGCTCGCGCAGCCGCCGCGAGACGTCGTACACGTTGAACGCGGTGACCTCGTCCTTCACCGTGAAGGCGAAGACCGGCAGTTCGTCGCCCCAGGTGAGCATCCGGAAGGAGTCCAGCGCGGAGATCTCCCGGGCCAGGTGGGTCGCCACGTCCCGGCTGGCCTGCTGGACCGCGCGGTAGCCGTCCCGGCCCAGCCGCAGGAAGTAGTAGTACTGGGCGACCACCTCGGCGCCCGGCCGGGAGAAGTTGAGGGCGAAGGTCGGCATGTCGCCGCCGAGGTAGTTGACGTGGAAGACCAGCTCGTCCGGCAGCGCCTCGCGGTCCCGCCAGATCGCCCAGCCGACGCCCGGGTAGACCAGCCCGTACTTGTGGCCCGAGGTGTTGATCGAGGCCACCCGGGGCTGCCGGAAGTCCCACTCCAGGTCGGGGTCGAGGAACGGCGCCACCATCCCGCCCGAGGCCCCGTCCACGTGCACCGGGACGTCGTGGCCTGCGCGCTCCTGGAGCCGGTCCAGGGCGGCGCAGAGCTCGCCGACCGGCTCGTAGGAGCCGTCGAAGGTGGAGCCCATGATGGCCACCACGCCGATGGTGTTCTCGTCGCAGAGCTCGGCGGCGGCCTCCGGGTCGAGGTGGAAGCGGTCGCCCTCCATCGGCACGTACCGCGGCTCCACCTCCCAGTAGTTGCAGAACTTCTCCCAGCAGACCTGGACGTTGATGCCCATCACCAGGTTGGGGCGGACGCCGGAGGCGTAGCGCTCGGCGTTCTCGGGCCGCCGGGCCCAGCGGCGCTTGAGCGCCATCCCGGCCAGCATGCAGGCCTCGCTGGAGCCGGTGGTGGAGCAGCCGACCGCGTGCGAGGGGTCCGGGGCGTGCCACAGATCGGCCAGTATCGCGACGCAGCGCTGTTCGAGCTCCGCTGTCATCGGATACTCGTCCTTGTCGATCATGTTCTTGTCCTGCGACTCCGTCATGATCCGTTCGGCGAACGGCTCCATGCTGGTGGTGACGAAGGTCGCCAGGTTGAGCCGGGCGTTGCCGTCCAGCATCAGCTCGTCGTGGATCAGCTGGTAGGCCGCGGAGGCCGCGATCGGCCCGGCGTCCAACCGGTTGCGGGGCGGCGCGGCCTCCATCCCGGCGGCCGGATTGGCCTCTCCGACCAGGGGGTTGACGGACAGCCTGTCCTTCTCGTCGCGGGTCTTGCGCTGGTGGTTCACCTGCGGTCTCCCTGCACGTTCTGTCGATCACGGGCGCTGCGGACGCACGGCAGTCTTCCACCGGCGGGTAAGCCGCAGCGGTAGGAACGCGCCGGTCCGCTTACCCGGCCCGGCGACCCCGGTCACTCGGCCCGGCGGCCCTTGCCCAGGGCCACCACTCCGCCCGGCGAGACCGTGTAAAGCTCCCGGTCGCGGTCCGGGTCCACCCCCACCACCGCGCCCGGCGGCACCTCGACGTTCTTGTCCAGGATGGCCCGCCGCACCACCGCCCCGCGGCCCACCCGCACCCCGTCCATCAGCACCGAGTCCTGTACCACCGCTCCGGCCTCGATCAGCGTGCCGGGGCCGAGCACCGAGCCGGTGACCTGACCGCTGATGATGCAGCCGGCCGAGACCATGGACTCCCCCGCGATCCCGCCGGCCACGAACTTGGCCGGCGGGCGCTGCGCGGGCTGGGTGTAGATCGGCCAGTGCCGGTTGTAGAGGTTGAAGACCGGGTGGATCGAGATCAGGTCGCGGTGGGCGGCGTAGTAGGCGTCCAGGGTGCCGACGTCCCGCCAGTAGCCGTGGTCGCGCTCGGTCTCGCCGGGGACGTGGTTGTCGTCGAAGTCGTAGACCTGCGCCTGGCCGCGCTCGACCAGCTGGGGCAGCAGCGAGCCGCCCATGTCGTGGGCGGAGCCCTCGTCCTCGGCGTCCCGCTGGAGGGCGTCCAGCAGCACCTTGGTGGTGAAGACGTAGTTGCCCATGGAGACCAGGGAGGTGTCCGGCCTGCCGGGCAGCCCCGGCGGCTGCTCGGGCTTCTCCAGGAAGGCGTCCACCCGGCGGCCGTCGGGGCCGGTGGCTATCACGCCGAAGGCGGAGGCCTCGGCGCGCGGCACGCGTATCCCGGCGACGGTGACCCCGGCCCCGGACTCCACATGCCGCTGGAGGAGTTGGCGCGGGTCCATCCGGTAGACGTGGTCGGCGCCGAAGACCACGATGTGGTCCGGCTGCTCGTCGTGGACCAGGTTGAGCGACTGGTAGATGGCGTCCGCGCTGCCGAGGTACCAGCGCGGGCCGAGCCGCTGCTGGGCGGGGACCGGGGTGATGTAGTCGCCGAGGAGCCCGGCCATCCGCCAGGTCTGGGTGATGTGCCGGTCCAGCGAGTGGTTCTTGTACTGGGTCAGCACGCAGATCCGCCGGATCCCGCCGTTGACCAGGTTGGACAGCACGAAGTCGACCAGCCGGTGACCGCCGCCGAACGGCACCGCGGGTTTCGCCCGGTCGGCGGTGAGCGGCATCAGCCGCTTCCCCGCACCCCCCGCCAGCACCATTCCGAGCACACGGCCGCCCACACCGGGATCCATCAGCATCCCGCCCTCCCCTGTCCGCCGACTGCCGCCGGTCGCCGCCGCCCACCTCGCCCCGCCGTACCGCCGCTCCGGCGGCTCGGCGGACCGCGGCCGCGGCGGCTCAGGCCGCCTGACCAACCGTCAACTCGCCGCGCCCTTACCTGTGTCCGCCTCGGTGCCGGGTCCTCCCCCGGCTCCGCCGGCGACGGCCAGCGCCGCGTGGTAGACCGCGACGGTGCGGGCCGCGATCGCGTCCCAGCCGAACCTCGCCACCGCGCGCTCGCGGCCCGCCCGGCCGAACTCGGCGGCCCGCCCCGGGTCCCCGATCAGCGAGCCGACCGCCTCGGCCAGCCCCGCCTCGAAGGCCGCCGGCTCGCCGCAGGGCACAAGCAGCCCCGTCCGCCCGTCCTCCACGACCTCCGGGATCCCGCCCACGTCGCTGGCCACCACCGCCGTACCGCAGGCCATCGCCTCCAGGTTGACGATCCCCAGCGGCTCGTAGACCGAGGGGCAGACGAAGACCGAGGCCTGACTCAGGAACTGCACCAGCTCCGCGCGGGGCAGCATCTCCGGGATCCAGAAGACGTGCTCCCGGGTCCGCCGCAGCTCACCGGCCAGCGCGCGGAACTCCTCGTCCAGGGCCTTACTGTCCGGCGCGCCCGCGCACAGCACCAGCTGCACGCCCGGGTCGAACGCCTTCGCCGCCCGCAGCAGATGGGGCACGCCCTTCTGGCGGGTGATCCGGCCGACGAAGAGCACCGTGGGGCGCTCCGGGTCGATGCCGTGCCGGCGCAGCGCGTCGGTCTCCGGCACCGGGCGGAACAGCCGGGTGTCGATGCCGTTGTGGACGACGTGCACCCGGTCCGGGCGGTCGGCCAGCGCCGGGTAGCAGTCGACGAGGTCGCGGCGCATCCCCTCGGAGACCGCGATCACCGCGTCCGCGGACTCCACCGCGGTCCGCTCGATCCACCGCGAGACCGCGTAGCCGCCGCGCAGCTCCTCGGCCTTCCACGGGCGGAGGGGTTCCAGCGAGTGCGCGGTCATCACATGCGGGACGCCGTGCAGCAGCTTCGCGACATGGCCGGCCAGGTTGGCGTACCAGGTGTGGGAGTGCACCAGCTGGGCGCCCGCGACGGCGTCCACCATGGTCAGGTCGGTGGAGAGGACACGCAGCGCCAGATCGGCGTGGTCCAGCGCGGCCGCGTGGGTGTGCGGGGTGGCGTCCGGCTCGGCCGGCGGCTTCGCGTCCGGCTCCGCCCAGCAGTGCACCCGCAGATCGACCAGCGAGCGCAGCGCGCGGGCGAGGAACTCGACGTGCACCCCGGCCCCGCCGTACACGGACGGCGGGTACTCCCGGGTCAGCAACCCGATGCGAAGGCGCTCGGCGTCCGTACCCGCCGGCGGCGTCACCCCAGCACTCCGTTCACCAACTCCTTCGCGGCGTCCTGGACCTGGGCCAGATGCTCCGGTCCGCGGAAGCTCTCGGCGTAGATCTTGTACACGTCCTCGGTGCCCGACGGGCGAGCGGCGAACCAGGCGCTCTCGGTGGAGACCTTCACGCCGCCGACCGCCGCCCCGTTGCCCGGCGCCTCGGTGAGCACCGCGGTGATCGGCTCCCCGGCCAGGCTCTCGGCGCCGACCTGGTCCGCGGAGAGCCGGGACAGCCGGGCCTTCTGCTCGCGGTCGGCGGGCGCGTCGATCCGGGCGTACGCCGGGGCGCCGTGCCGCTCGGTCAGCTTGGCGTAGCGCTGGGAGGGGGTCTCCCCGGTGACCGCGGTGATCTCGGAGGCGAGGAGGGCCAGCAGGATGCCGTCCTTGTCGGTGGTCCAGACATGGCCGGAGCGGCGGAGGAAGGAGGCCCCGGCGGACTCCTCGCCGCCGAACCCGATGGCCGCCCCGAGCAGCCCGTCGACGAACCACTTGAAGCCCACCGGCACCTCGACCAGCTTGCGGCCGAGGTCGGCGGCCACCCGGTCGATCATCGAGGAGGAGACCAGGGTCTTGCCCACCCCGGTCGCCGCGGGCCAGCCGTCCCGGTGGGCGTAGAGGTACTCGATGGCCACCGCCAGGAAGTGGTTGGGGTTGAGCAGCCCGCCGTCCGGGGTGACGATGCCGTGCCGGTCGGAGTCGGCGTCGTTCCCGGTGGCGATGGCGTACTGGTCGCGGCGCTCGATCAGCGAGGCCATCGCATACGGCGAGGAGCAGTCCATCCGGATCTTCCCGTCCCAGTCCAGCGTCATGAACCGCCAGGTGGGGTCGATCTCCGGGTTGACCACGGTGAGGTCGAGGCGGTGGGTCTCGGCGATCCGGCCCCAGTAGCCGACCGAGGCGCCGCCGAGCGGGTCGGCGCCGATCCGCAGCCCGGCCTCCCGGACCGCGTCCAGGTCCAGCGCGCTGGGCAGGTCGTCCACGTAGCGGCCGGTGAAGTCGTAGCGCTGGGTGGTCTCCGCGGCCAGCGCGCGGGCGTACGGGATCCGGCGCACGCCGTCCAGGCCGTCCTTGATCAGCTGGTTGGCGCGGTCCTGGATCCAGCCGGTGATGTCGGAGCCGGCCGGCCCGCCGTTCGGCGGGTTGTACTTGAAGCCGCCGTCGGTGGGCGGGTTGTGGGAGGGGGTCACCACGATGCCGTCGGCCCGGTGCTGACGGTGGGTCAGGATGGCGTGGGAGACGGCCGGGGTGGGGGTGTAGCCGTCCCCCTCGTCCAGCAGGACGGTGACGCCGTTGGCCGCCAGCACCTCCAGGGCGGTGGCTCGGGCCGGCTCGGAGAGGGCGTGGGTGTCGATGCCGAGGAACAGCGGGCCGCCGATGCCCTGGGCGGCCCGGTAGTCGCAGATCGCCTGGGTGGTGGCGGCGATGTGCCACTCGTTGAAAGCGGTGTGCAGCGAGGAGCCGCGGTGGCCCGAGGTGCCGAAGGCCACGCGCTGCGACGGCTCGTCAGGGTCCGGGCGGAGGGCGTAGTACGCCGTCACCAGCCTGGACACATCGACGAGGTCCGCCGGGATCGCCCGTTCGCCGGCGCGCGCGTCCACCATGTTCAGCCTCCGTCTCGTCACTGTGTGCGATCAAGAGCAGGCTAACCTCTGGCGATGTCACTACCCACCGCAGACCCGGTGCAGTCCCCCCGCGTGGCGTCCGGTGGTTCGCGGCCCGGCGCCGGCCCAGCGGCCGGCCCTGCGTCGGCCCCCGCGCCGTCAGCGGCCGCCGAAGAGCGTCCTGCGGAGCTTGCGAAGGGGGGCGAGGAGGGACACCCGGGCGATCCGCGCCCGGCGGCCGGCCATCCCGCTCTCGGCGGCGGCCGAGGCGTTCGCGGACGCTCCCGCCGCGCCGGCGCCGACCGGCATCGCGTTGGCCGCGCTCGCGGCGGCCGAGCCCACGGCGGCCCAGGTCTCGCGCTGCGGGGTGGTCGTCCTGTTCTGCGGCATGTTGACCCCGCGCGGCGTCAACTCCCTTATCAGGCTGGCCGCCGCGGCGCTGTCCACCTGCGAGCCCGCCGGGGCGCCCAGCACCGCCAGGTGCCGGTCCAGCCGCCGGCTGGTGGCACCGGCACCGCATTGGACCGCGGGAATCCGCGGGCGGTCGAGCCGCTGCCGCGGCTGCTGCATCTGTTCCATGACATCCCACCCCTTGGGAGGCACCAGGGCCGTGAACCGAAGACTATCCGCCAGGAGCGGTCCGAGCGCAACTGTTCAAAACGATTACCGGGATGCACACCGTACCGCCCCGCACGCGCCCCCCCGCAGCGGGGGTCCGGAACTCGGAATTCCATCTGCTTTACCGCAACGGCGGTTTGACGGTCCGTCGCATTGTCGGAATGTCGCCTTGTCCCCCCGAACCGCTCGCCGGCCGCCGCGCCCCCTACCCGACCAGGCGCAATACCTCGGCGAGGCCGCGCTCCCCGGTGCGCTGCTCGCCGGCCAGGATGTACGCCCTCAGACCCACCGCGTTGGCGCCGCCGTCGCGCACCGGATTGTCACCCACCATCAGGCTCCGGCGCGGATCCGCGCCGAGTTCCGCGCACGCCTTCAGAAACAGCTGGGGATCCGGCTTCTCGCGGCCCAGATCGCAGGAGAGGACCACGGATCCGATCAGTCCGTCCAATCCGAAACGCCGGAGATGCGTCCGCAGGTCCCAGCCGAAGTCGCTGACGATCCCCACCGGCAGCCCCCGCTCCCGCAGCGCGCGCAGCACCGGCTCGGTGTCCGGGTACGGCACCCAGGCGTCCGGCGCGCACAGCTCCTGGTAGGCCGCCTCCTCCGCCCCGGCCAGGAACTCCACCCGGGAGAAGAGGGCCTCCATCGCGGCCCGGTGCCGCTCCCGGGAACTGTCCCGTCCGACCTGGGCGGCGGCCACCTCGGGGAGCGCCATCGCCTCGGCGACCCGGTCGGCGATCGCGTCCGGCGCGCCCGGCGCGTCGAGCACGCCGCGGCGGCCGGTGCGCTCGGCGATCCGGCGCACCCACTCCTCCACCGGGATCATCCGGAAGAGGGTGTTGGAGAAGTCGAAGAGCACCGCCTCGATCGGGGGAACCGGGGCGGCCAGGGCCTCCTCACCCGGGTGGTTCTCGGTCGGGGTGGGGAAGAGCATGCGGCTCATCGCGGCGGCGCTCCCTTCCGCGCGGACGGCGGACGTGGTCACAGACACAGACACCGGTGCAGGCCCAGGCCCAGGCCCGGATACAGGCGAGGGCACAGACACAGTCACACAAGCGGCCGATCCGGCGAACCCGGGGACGACACGCGATGCCAATGAAACCATTCGTCGACACATGGGTGTGTCATCGAGCCGACCAGTCGTCGATTCCTCGGAGAAGGTCGCCCCATGCGCGTCACCCGAAGCCTCCGCCCACCCCACCGCCGGACCGCGCTGGTCAGCGCCGCCTCGGCGGTGGTACTCGCCTGCTCGGCGGCGATCCCCGCGGCCGCCGCCCCGCTCGGCGGCAACGCCGAGCACCCCACCGCCCGGCCGGCCGTCAAGGCCGACGCGATCGCGCCGGTCCGCGGCGGCGCCCCGAACTCGGCGCTGGACCGGGTCGCGGACTTCTACGGCGCCTACATCGACGCCGTGTACGGCAACCACCCCCGGCTCGCCGGGGTGCTGCGGATGGACTACCTCACCCACTCCCTGCAGACCCAGCTGGCGATCTGGGAGCAGCGCAACCACGCCGACGGCGTCCTGCGCGCCCAGGACACCCCGAGCCGCTGGAGCGTCTCCTACCAGGGCTCCGGGATGGGGCACATGTGGTCGGTGGTCACCCTCACCTGGGGCACCGGCCGGCATGCGACCACCACGAGGCTGGCCGTCCAGAGCGACCTGGCCACCCGGCTGATCTCGGGGATCAAGGACTACCGGACGCCGTGAGGCCGGCGCTGCCGTGACCGGCCGGGCCGGTCAGCCCGGTCAGGTCAGTGGTGGGCGTGGTCGCCCACGTAGAAGAGGAGCATCACCAGTCCGGCGATCGCGTGCAGGCCGATGAAGAAGAAGAGGACCCGGATACCGACCCGGGCCTCCGTCCGCCGGTCCCCGTCGTCGTCCATGGTGGTGATCAGCCGCTCCATGACCGGCGCGGCCGGCGCGGGCTGCGCGGCCGGCGCCGCCGGCGCGACCGGTGTGCGCGGTGCGGCCGGCGCCGGCTCGGCGACGGGGTCCTCGGGCGGCTGGGTCATGGACCCAGGGTAGGTCAGCCCTCCGGGCATCCGCCCGCCGCCTCAGCCGCGGGGCCGGTCCCGGCCCCGGCTCCTGCTCCCGCCGGGAGTGGACCGGCCGGACGCGGAGCCGCAAGGATCGGGGCCGCAGGAGCCGACGGGGCCGGCACGGTGGACGCCGTCTGCGGGACCCGGGTCGCCGTCGCTGCGGGCGCGGCCGCCGTCGCGGGCGCGGCCGACGTCGCGCCGGTGCGGCGTATCGCGGTCGCCACCAGGGCGGCCAGCGACAGCAGCGCCACGATCGCGCCGTAGACCACCGCCGTCGGCTCCAGGCCGAAGCGCGGAACCGCGAAGCCTGCGATCACCGCGGGGACGCCGAAGGCCAGGTAGTTGACCACATAGACGGCCGCGAAGAGTTCCGCCCGCTCCTCCGGGGCCGCCAGCGCGCCCAGCCCCTTCAGCGCGCCGAAGAACGCGGCCCCGGTACCGAACCCGGCGACCAGCGAACCGGCCAGGAATAGCCACAGCGAGGACGCGGACAGCGAGACCAGTGTCGGCACCATGCCCAGCACCAGCAGCGCGGTGCCGGTGATCACGGCACTCCGCACCGATCGCGACCGCATCACCAGCGCGCCCACCGTCGAGGCACCGGTGAACACCGCCACCAGCGCCCCGGCGACGAAGTGGCTGCCCACCCCCAGCACCGCGGCCGCGAGCGAGCCGCCGAGGGAGAGCTGCAGCCCCATCACCGCCCAGATCGCGACCAGCGCCGGCAGCATCGCGAGGAAGACCCGCATCCCGCCGCGCGGTATCCGCATCCGCGGCCGCAGCGAGGCCAGCGCCCCCGCCCGCGCCGGCACCGTCTCGGGCAGCCGGAGCAGTGTCGCCGCACCGGCCAGGAAGACCGCGGCCAGCAGATAGAAGACGAGGGTGGTCGGCGCCGGGGCGTACTGCACCAGCAGCCCGGAGCCGAGGGCTCCCAGGGTCAGCCCGCCGGTGGCGGCGGCGCCGTTGACCAGCGAACCCAGCCCGGGACCGCGCCGGGGCTGGTGGTCGAGGAGGGCGGCGGAGACCGCCCCCGTCGCCGCTCCGGTGGCGAAGCCCTGCACCGCGCGGGCGAGGAAGAGCCAGCCGACGCCGTCCGCGAACGCGAAGAGGAGCATCGCCGCGGCCTCCAGCAGCAGCGAGCCGATCAGCACCGGCCGCCGCCCGACGAAGTCGGACAGCGAGCCGACCGTGAGCAGGGCGAACAGCAGGAAGACGGCGTAGACGGCGAAGACCGTGGTCAGCACGCCCGCAGAGAACTGCCATTCGCCCTGGTAGACGACGTACAGCGGGGACGGCGCGCCGGCGGCGAACATCAGCGCCGCCAGCACCGCCCCGACCAGGACGAACGCGGCGGGCCGTCCGAATCGGGAGGAGTGGGGGACGAGCAGGGGCATGGCGGGACCTCGCCTCCGAGGGCAGGAAAGCTAAAGCAATCTGATTGGCTTTAGGGAGCCTAGCCCTGCCCACTGACAAAAGCAAACCCCATTGCGTTAGACTGCATTCCATGAACGGCCCCGCATCCGACCACGACCCCAACGAGCCCGGCGCCCCCGAGTCCGGCGCCCTCGAGCGCAGTGAGCGTGAGCCTGGCGACCGCGAGCCCGGCGGCAAGGCCGCGCGCCCCGGCGGCCGGAGCGCACGGGTCGTGGCGGCGGTGCACCAGGCGGTCGTGGAGCTGATCGCGGAGCTGGGCGCGGAGGAGGTCACCATCCCCCTGGTGGCCGCCCGGGCGGGCGTCAACCCGACCACGGTGTACCGGCGCTGGGGCGACATGCAGCATCTGCTGGAGGCCGTCGCGCTGCACCGGCTGCGCCCGCAGGACCCGGCCCCGGACACCGGGGACCTGGGCGCGGACCTCCACGAGTGGGCCCAGCGCACCCTGGTCAGCATCACCCTGCCGGACAGCCAGGCGCTGCTGCGCGGGGCGGTCGCCCGCGGCGACAGCTGGAACGCCTGCATCCGGTCCCGGGCCGGTCAGATCGAGTCGATCCTGGAGGCCTCGCTGGCCCGGGACGAGGCGCCGCCTTCTCTGGAACGGGTGCTGGACCACGTGGTCGCCCCGATCTACTTCCGGGTCCTGATCGGCCCCGAGCCGGCGAGCCCGGCCTACGTCCACCACCTGGTGGACGAGATGCTGGCCGGCACCGCCCCCGAGCGGTCCCGGCCGACGCCGGAGAGCTGACGGAGCGATGACGGGGCGCTGACGGCGGTCGGCCGCCCCCGGAGACCCCCGCGCCCGGCGCGCCGGGACGGCTCGACGCGCCGGTCCACCCCGCGCTGACCTGGGCGCCTGCTGCCCCGGCCGAGGGTGCGCCGGTTCCCTCTGAGCTGAGGGTTCATCAAAAAGTGGGCGGTGATGGAGGATTGAAGGAGGGGCGGAAGAGCGCTAGCGTGCTCTGCGAGGCGTTCCACGACAACGTTGTCTAGCCGGTCTCACCAGACCGCTCCGACCGCCCTGGAGGCAGGCTTCATGCACGGCATTCCGGCAGCACTCCCGCGTCGCACCTTCCTCAGCGCCCTCGCCGTGACCGGCGCCGCTGGCGCGGGTCTACTGGCTGGCGCCCCCCGGGCGCACGCCGCGACAAGCTCCACCTCGTCCGCCCTGTCCGGCAGAGCCGGCGGGGCTCTGTCGGCGGACGCCATGCCGTCCCCGGCGAAGATCGCCGCCGCGGTGCGCGAGGAGTTCCTCCACGCCTGGAACGGCTACAAGAAGTTCGCCTGGGGCCACGACCAGGTGCTTCCGGTCTCCGGCGGCTACAACGAGTTCTTCGCGGACGGCCACCCGATCGGGCTGTCCATCATCGAGGCGCTCGACACCCACTATCTCCTGGGCCTGGACCAGGAGTTGGCGATCTCCAAGAAGTGGATCACCAGCGAGCTCAGCCTGGACATCGACGCGGACTTCCACGTCTTCGAGGCGATCATACGAGTCGTCGGCGGCCTGCTCTCCGGGTACATGACCACCCGGGACAGCAAGCTCCTCGACCTCGCCGTGGACGCGGCGGACCGGCTGATGCCGGCCTTCACCAAGTCGCCGACCGGCATGCCGTACACGCAGTGCAACATGGCCACCGGGGAGGTGCACGGGAACACCCCGCCGCTGGCCGAGATCGGCACCAACATCCTCGAGTTCGGCATGCTGTCCAAGCTCACCGGCGACAGCAAGTACTACGACGCGGCGAAGAAGGCCTACCGCGCGGCGATGACGCAGGTCAGCCCGATCGGGCTGCTGCCGACCTACCTCGACGTCGAGACCGGGCTCCCGACGGACGGCACCGACCAGGCGCCGAACCCGCCGGTGGACTCGTTCTACGAGTACCTGTGGGGCGGCTGGACCATGTTCGGCGACCGCGAGCTGCTGACCTGGTACCGGCAGACCACCGCCGCGATCCTGAAGCACATGGCCGTCCGGTCCGGCGGCCACCTGTGGTTCCAGCAGGTCGACTACAAGACCGGCAAGCCGACCGGCAGCTCCGCCTCCGAGCTGGCCGCCTTCTACGCCGGCCTCCTCGGCAAGGGCGGCGACCTCACCGACGGCGACGCGTACTACGACTCCTGGACCTCGGTGCTGGACAAGTACCCGGTCCTCCCGGAGGAGATCGACTACTCCACCGGCGCGGTGACCTCGGCCAGCAACAACATGCGACCGGAGTACGTCAACTCCTCTTTCGACCTCTACCAGAAGACCCGCCACCCGAAGTACCGGGCGACCGCCTACCAGTACTTCATCGGGATGAAGAACCTCCGGGTCGCCAACGGCTACACCATCGCCAACGACGTGACCACGTCGCCGATGCAGCTGGGCGACCTGACCCAGGCGTACTGGTTCTCCGAGAACATGAAGTACCTGTATCTGACCTTCGCCGACACCCCGCGGTACGACTACCGCACCGGGTACCTCACCACCGAGGGCAACATCATCCGCGGCGTCCGCTGAGGGACCGCCGTGCGGGGTCGGCCGCCGGTTCGGGCGGCCGGCCCCGACGCCCCCGTTCGGGGGGCGCGTCCGCCCGAATCGGTGAAGGATGATCGCGGTTCCCTGCCGATCGGCCGCCGATGCTGTAGCGTCGTGATCAGAAGTCGTGGTTCCGAAGTCGTTCGCCCGCGTCAGATGACGCGGGCGTTTTTGCTGTTCAGCAGTCCGAGGATCCAGGGCGACACCCCAGGGGTGCGCGGTTCCGCGGACCCCGTGTCCCGGCAGGGAGAACAGCATGGCGAACGGCACCGTGAAGTGGTTCAACGGCGAGAAGGGCTTCGGCTTCATCGAGCAGGACGGTGGCGGCCCCGACGTCTTCGTCCACTACTCCAACATCAACGCCGGCGGCTTCCGCTCGCTGGACGAGGGCCAGAAGGTCACCTTCGACGTGACCCAGGGCCCGAAGGGCCCGCAGGCGGAGAACGTCACCCCGCAGTAGCCGGTACCACCGAAGCGCCCCACGCCTCCCCGGCGCGGGGCGCTTCGCCGTCTCCGCGCGCCCTAGCCGCGACGGCGGAAGAGCCCGGCCCAGAGGAAGGACTCCCCGAAGACCGGGGCATCCGCGGGTTCGTCCCGCATTCTGCGGAGCTCCAGCTCTTCGAGGCCGGAGAAGATCCAGCGCAGCGCGTCGGGGGTGTAGGCGAGGCCGCCCTGGAGGTCGCGGGCGCGGTAGAGCTCGGCGTCGGACAGCTCGGAGCCCATCGCGCCGGAGGCGAAGCAGGTCAGCGCGAGATGGCCGCCGGGGGCGAGCACCCGGTCGAGGAGGCCGAGGTAGCTGACTCGGCGGTGCGGTGGCAGATGGTGGAAGCAGCCGGAGTCGACGATCAGGTCGTAGGGCCCGGGCAGCTGGTCCGGGAGCAGCGCGAACGCGTCGCCCTGGAGGAGGCGGACCTCGACGCCGGCGGCCGCGGCGCGCTCCCCGGCCCAGGCGAGGGCGACGCGGGAGAGGTCGACGGCGTCCACCTGGAAACCGCGGGCGGCGAGGTGGACCGCGTTGCGGCCCGGGCCGCAGCCGAGGTCCAGGGCGCGTCCCGGGGCGATGGTGCCGCGGTCGAGGTGGGCGACGAGGCTCTCGTCCGGCTTGGGCACGAAGAACGGGATGCCGCGGGCGCGGTCGGCGTAGAACCGGTCCCAGTAGTCGGCGGCGTCGCCGGTCGAGCGGCGCCCCTCCTCCGCACTGCGGAAGAGGCCGTCCAAGAGTGTGAGGACGTCTTCGAAGGTGCGTGTCGAACGGTCCATCGGACCCCCTTCAGTCGGCTCGCAGGCTATCCGGGGATTCGGCGAAAGACCAGGTCAGATGGGTTGCACCGAAGGGCTGGAGAGGCGCTGGACGCCCTTCGGGCGGGTGGTCGGCGGGGCGGACACCGGAGGGGGCCGGGAGGGGCCGGCGGGGCCGGTGAGGGGCGGGGTGGGGGCTTTCGGCTGGGCGCCGGGGGACTTTTTCGATGTGCGGGGCGATCGCCAGTCGCGGGTGTCTCTGGCAGACTCCGGTAGGGCGTTGATCGACGGGGGAGGTCTGCGGGGATGGGGGACGCGGGGTACGACCGGCCGCCGTACCGGGTGGAGGCGGTGGAGCGGACCTCCAGGTTCGGGAAGGATCTGACGCCGCGTCAGCGAGCGGCCTTCCGCTGGCTGGTGGAGCTGGTCTTCCCCTGGCTGCTGGCGAGGCGGTTCTACGGGCCCTATCGGATGCTGAGGCTGACCCCGTCCGCGCTGGTGGCCGCCTCGGGGCCACTGATCGGCCCGTACGCAGGGCCGGTCGCCGGCAGTGTCGCCGAGGAGGCCTTCGATCCGCTGATCGAGCGGCTGATGCTGCCGCGGGCGCTGCTCGGCCTCGGGGTGGTGCTGCTGATCGTCCGGCTGTCCACCGGCACCAGCATGAACGACCTCTTCACCGAGGTGTTCGGGGACAGCATCGTGGTGCTGTTCACCGGGCCGCTCGCGCTGCTCCTGGCATCCGCGGCAGTGGTCGGGCTGGCCAGGCACGGGGCCCGGCTGCGGGTCTCCCGGATGGTGCTGCGGCCGTTGCTGGTCGCCCTGCTGACGGCGGGCATCGCGGCACTGGTGATGGCCATGGAGCGGCAGAACGGCCACGTGCCGGACCTGGGCGTCCACAACCGGGTGCTGGGAGCCCTCGGCTTCCTCGTGATGCTCGGCCTGATGTTCTGGATCTTCGCGTTCACCCTTCCGGCGATGTATCTGATGCACCGGAACTCCTTCGCCGTCCGCGCGCATCCGCTGGTGCGTCCGCTGACCAGCGTGCTGCTGGTGTGGCTGACGGCGCTGGGGCATGCGGAGCTGATCGACGGGCCGGTGGAGACCCCGCACACGGCGGCGTGGTGGATCGGGCTGGTCGCCGGGCCGATCGGAGTCACGCTGACGGCCGTGGTCGAGCTGGTGCTGCTCCGGCTCCGCCTGCGGGTCGGCTTCCGCGGCCCGCTGCCGCCGCGGGCGAAGGGGGCGCCGCGGGCGAAGGGGTTCCCGCGGGCGAAGGCGGGGGCGAAGGCGCCGGCCGCGGGCGTACCGGGACAGACGGTGTATCCGCCGCCGCCTCCGTACCCCCCGGGGCCGCCGTACCCGCCGTACCCGCCGGGGCAGCCGTACCCGCCAGAGCAGCCGTACCGCTCCCCTTCGCAACAGCCGCCCTGGCCACCGCCGCAGTGACCGGGAGGGCACCTGGCATGGCTCAGGTGCCGGACGTGGGCGCGAGGGTCCGTGGGCGGTGGGTTGTCAGTGCCCTGATCTACCATCTGCCGCATGGCAGACGACGTGAACGCCCTGGACTATCTCAAGCAGCACGACGAGCTCTCGCGCCGCTTCTCGGACTGCCTGGACGGGGACCTCTCCGTGCCGGTCGTGCACTGCGGTGAGTGGACCCTGCGCGATCTGGCCGGCCACGTCGGCCAGGGCAACGCCTGGGTGGTCGGCGCGATCCGCGAGCACCGCAAGGACCGCGGGGGCACGCCGCCGCCGGCCGAGGACGCCGGGGTCCGGGCCTGGTTCGAGGGCATGGTGGCCGAGTTGGCGGATGCCCTGGCGCTCGATCCGGAGACCGACGTCTGGACCTTCTGGCCCCCGCACACCGTCGGCTTCTGGCGCCGCCGGCGGGTGCACGAGATGCAGGTGCACGTCTGGGACGCGGAGCACGCCGCCGGGAAGGAGGCGCCGCTCGACCCGGCCTTCGCGGCGGACGGCGTCGCCGAGGTGCTGGACACCATGGCGCCGCGCCAGGTCAAGGTGGAGCGGATGGCCGCTCCGCAGCGGGCCGTTCGGCTGACCGCCTCGGACACCGGCGGCTCCTGGACCTGGGGACCCGGCGAGCCGGTGGGTGAGGTCACCGGCACGGCCGAGCGGTTGCTGCTCCAGCTGTGGAAGCGGATACCCGCCGACGATCCCTCGCTGAGCTGGTCCGGCGATGTCGAGGGGACCCGCGCGGTGCTGGCCGGCGCGCTGGCGCCCTGAGCCCCCCGGCCGGGCCACCCCGGCCGGGTCACCCCGGCCGGGTCACCAGGGGGACTTCTCCAGAGCGGCCAGGAGCTGCGGGGCGATCAGGGCGGTCTCGGCCAGGGCTCCGATGTGGTCCTGCTCGGGGATCTCCAGTACGGCGAAGCCGAGTTCGCGGAGCCGCCCGGCGTCGTCCCGGTTCCGGCTGGCGATGGCCCCGCCGCCGACGTAGTCGTACATCCGGCAGTCGGGGGTGCTGTCCCGGCTTCCGTACCAGAGGACCTTGGGGCCGGGGAGAGCGGCGAGGGCGGCGCGGTCGTCCCTGGCCGCCCACTCGCGGAAGAGCAGCCGGCCGAGGTGGTGCTGGGCGGCGGCCTCCGGCATGCCGGCCTGGATCAGGGCGGCCCGCGCGCCCTCCTCGAAGCCGAGCCAGTAGTCCCAGCCGCTCAGCAGCGGGAAGCCGCCGAGCAGCAGGCCGCGGACGCGCTCGCTGAGCGGGGCGAGGAAGCCGGCGAGCGCGGCCATCCCGGAGTATCCGGCGAGGAGGAACCCCTCGGCGCCGGCCGCGTCGGCGACCGCGTGGAGGTCGGCGATCTCCAGGGCGACGGGGGTCTCGGTCAGCGAGGCCGGGTCCCAGGGGGCGCTGCCGCCGCCCGCCTCCGGATCGGGCTCCATCTCGCCGACCACCCGCCGGGGCTTGTACCTGACCACCCGGTGGCGCTCGGCCAACGCCTCTGCCAGCGCGCCGAATTCGTCTCGCCTGCGGACGGGGAGGACGATCGCCGGTGCGCCCGCCTCGCCCACCGCCTCGTACCACAGCCGGTAGCCGTCGGCGGCGACGGTGATCGGCATCGGATCCCCTCCCTGGTTCGCTCCGGCCCCGCTGGGCAGGCGAGCCAGGCTAGCCGACGCCTTCCGTGTGGTCGGTGGCGGGGCGCGGACGGGCAGACGGCTTGCGGACCGGGCGGCTGACGCGGTGTCAGCAGCCGTCCGCCCCCTGCTCAGCGGCGGTCGCCGAACCGCCGCCTGGACCACGGGAGGGCCGCCGCGCCGCCGCCCGGCAGGGCCCCGCCGAGCGCGGCCTCGGCGGCCGGGTTGAGCAGCAGTGGGGTGGGGCCGAGGCCGGTGGCCGCGGCGGAGGCGGCCGCTGTGTGGAGGAGACGGCTGGGCGGAGGAGGCGGCTGGACGTGCCGGTGAACCTATGCGCGCGCGCCTCCCGGCCGCGCGTGCGGCGCGGCCGGGAGGCGCGTTCTGCATCGAACTGACGGGGGATCACTCCCCTGATCAGCGGGGCCGGCTAGGGCATCGGGGTGCTCCAGATCCCCCGCCCGTGGGTGGCCACGTAGAGCCGTTTGCCGTCCGGGCTCGGGGTGAGGTAGACGGCCGGCGCCGTCGGCAGGTTGCCGGCCGCGTCGATGGCGGCCTGGCCGAGCCGCTTCCAGTGGCCGAGGCCGTCGGCCGCCACGTCGTCGGTGTACACGCCGAGGTCGGTGGCGACCACCAGGGTGCCGTCCGGGCTGACCAGCAGCCGGTTGGCGGGGGCGTCGGGCAGCTGGTCGGCCGCCCCGGTCGCGCCGCTGACGTCCTGCCAGCTGGCGCCGCCGTCCTTGGTCATCCAGACGTGGCCGTAACCGGCCTCGCCGGGGCCCTCGTTCCAGGCCCGGGAGAAGCCGGAGAGGGTGGCGTAGACGGTCTTGCCGCTCGGGTCGGCCGGGTCGATGGTGACGTCCGCGACGTACCGGTCCGGGAAGGCGGCCGGCAGGGCGAGCTGGTGCCAGCTGCCGCCGTAGTTGGTCAGGATGCCGCGGCCGAAGGTGCTGCCCGCGTTGCAGGCTCCGCACCAGGCGGCCCAGATGACGTGGTCGCCGGCGGCGTTCCGCTGGGAGGCGATCGCGGTGATCGAGTTCCCCGCGCCGGCGTCGGCCAGCCTGGTCCAGTCGGCGCCCGAGGTGCTCGCCCAGGTCTTGGCGTTGCCCCAGACGTACTCGCCGCCGGCCACCCAGTAGCCGCTGTCCTTGGCGTCGGCGGCGAACGGCGCGGTGAAGCGGGCGTTCGGGTCGCCGGGCGCGATGTTGGTGATCGCCGACGGGGTGCCGTCGTCGTTGGCCGTGTAGCCGCAGTTGTCGGTCATCTGCAGGGTGAGGTTGGTGTACTCGCCCAGCGTCTCGCAGCCGTTGGCCGGATCGACCAGCTGGTCTCCGCCGTCGCCGCCGTACGGCTCGACCATTCGGCCGTCCGGGTTGAGGTTCTCGGTGACCGGGGTGCTGGTGCCCGGGTAGGTGTACGAGTAGGTCGCGCCCTTGTCGACCTGCATGGACACGCCGTTGTCCTGGAGGCCGCCCCAGACCGCGGTGCCGCTGCCGTTGGGCAGGGTGCCGACGCCGACCGAGTAGTACTGGAGGCTGCGCAGGGTGCCGCTGCTGTTGAGGTTCCGCCAGCCGGCCGCGGTCTGCGCGACCGGGCGGGCGTAGGCGCCGCCGTCGTTGCCCGCGTAGACCTCGGGGGCGTGGCCCGGCCACTCGGAGAAGGCCAGCGCGTGCTGGTCGGAGTGCATCACGTTGCCGTCGCAGGTGTTCTGCGAGCCGACGTAGCTGAAGCAGTCGAGGCCGAAGTTCCAGTACCGGCCGACCGTCTGCCAGCTGGCGCCGCCGTCCCAGGACTCGTAGAGCTCCTCCAGGCCCAGGTAGAGGTGCTGGGGGTTGTTCGGGTCGACCGCCAGCGACTGGTCGTACCAGGCCTGGGTGCCGGGCTGGTAGCCCGCCCCCATCACGGTCTTCTTCATCGCCGAGCCGGAGTTGGCCAGCACGCTGGAGTTGGCCACCTGGTTGTACGGGCCCGCGACGTCGCCGTTCGGGCTGACGTAGACGCCGGCCAGCACGGTGTAGGGAGAGTTGCCGCCGGAGGCCTTGTTGAGCAGGGTGGGCGACTCCATCACCACGTACAGCCGGCTGCCGTCCGCCGAGTAGGCGAAGGTGGCGTTGCCGATGTCCTTCGGGTTGATCGCGCCCTGCGGGTTGGCCGGATGCCAGCTGACCCCCGCGTCGTCCGAGTAGTAGAAGCCGTTGTACGAGGCGCCGGAGCGCCAGGCCACGTTGGCGACCAGCCGCTTGCCGCCGGTTCCGGGCTGGACGGCCACGTCGTTGGCGATGTCCGCGAAGTACTGGCTGGTGCCGCAGGTCACCCCGGAGACGCCGACGCCCGCGCAGGGCGCCAGAACGCGCTGCCAGGTGGCGCCGCCGGCGGCGGAGCCGAGGGCGATCCGGTAGACGCCGTGGGAGGTGGCGGCGAAGGCGTAGCCCGCCGCCTGGTCCATCCGGATCTCGTGGATCGAGGTGTTGTCCAGGACCGTGCCGCCGAGCTGGTCGGCGGCGGTGAAGCTGCCGGTGACCGGGTCGGCGAGCCGGTAGACGCCGCTGCCCTGGTAGTTGTCGGAGGCCGTGGTCGCCTCTCCGGTGCCCAGCCAGAGGGAGCCGTCCGGGGCGACGGCCAGCGAGCCGACGGAGAGGGCCGGCAGGTGGTCGGCGATCGGCGTCCAGGTGCCGCCGTCGTCGGTGGAGCGGAAGACGCCGCCGCCGGCCGCGCCGGCGTAGAGCACTCCGGCGTGGGTCGGGTCGGTGGCCAGTGCGGCGATCCGGCCGGCGGAGTAGCCGGCGCCGCCGCTGCTGTTGGAGGCGGCGTGGTCGCGGTAGTGGAGCGCGTCCGAGTCGTACGGCTGGGTGGTGACCTCGCTGAAGGCGCCGCCGGCCACCGGCATCGCGGTGGCGTGCTGCCAGGCCGACTGGTAGGCGCCCTGGGCGACCGAGCCGCCGGGGGCGAGCCTGGGCTCGTTGTAGGCGTCGGTGGCCTCCATCAACTCGCCCGACTCGTCGCCGGCTTGGTCGTGCTTCGGGCTGGCGCCCCCGGTGCCGGACGCCGTCGTGCCGCCGGTGCCGGCGGCGGTGCCGGACGCCGCCCACACCGGTGCGGCGGGGGCCGCCGCACCGATCAGGGCGGCGGATATGAGAGCGGCGAGCAGAGTTCGTCTGCGTCGGCGCTGTGGTGCCGTGGAACCCATGAACCCCTCCGGAAGACCGGGTACCAGAACGGCGTGAGAGTACTCCCGACCACAGGGTTCCCATAGAGGACCGGTGCCCCCGCGGGCGCACTCCCGGCACTTCTGTCCCGGGACGGGCGCATCTGTCCGGTCGGAGGGATGCCGGTCCGGGCGGGTGACATCGGGGGTGACAACGCCTTCCGCTTCGGGTAGTGAGAAGACCGCAGGACGCACGGGCCGGCGGGACCGACGGCGGCCCCCTCACGGAGGTGGAGAGATGGCGACCAAGGCGCGACTCCTGGTCTTCTGGGACGACCCGCAGGATCCGGCCGAGTTCGACCGCCACTATCGGGAGGTCCACATCCCGCTGGCCAACAAGCTTCCGGGCCTCCGGCGCTACACGGTGATCCGCAACGCCCGGCCGGTGCGGGGCGGGGAGCCGCACTACCTGATCGCCGAGCTGGACTTCGACGACATGGCCGCGATGAAGACGGCGCTCTCCTCCCCCGAGGGCCAGGCGGTCGGCGCGGACGGGCAGTTGATGGCGAAGACGGCGACCATGACGAACGCCCTCTGCGAGCTGGAGGACGTCTTCTGACCGCTCGCGCCGCTTCCGGTCACCGGGTCATCGGGTCACCGGGTCACCGGGTCACCGCAGGGCCGCGAGAGCCGATCTCGTCGCGTCCGCGATCAGCGGGTCGGTGGCGGGCGGCTGCGCGGCGCCCCGGTCGGTCATCACGGCCAGCACGATCGGGGCGCCCCGCGGCGGCCACAGCACGGCGATGTCGTTGCGGATGCCGGCGGTACTGCTGCCGGTCTTGTCGCCCACCCGCCAGCCGGCGGGGACGCCGGCCCGGATGTAGGCGCCGCCGGTGGTGTTGCCGCGCAGCAGGGCGGCGAACTGCGCCCGGCGGGCGGCCGGGAGGAGGTCGCCGAGGGCCAGTCGGCGGAGGTCGGTGCCGAAGGCGCGGGGGGAGCTGGTGTCCCGGGTGTCGCCCGGGGCGATGACGTTGAGGGCCGGCTCGGTACGGGCGGGGAGGCTGACCCGGTCGCCGAGGCCGCGGAGCGCCGCCGCCAGCCCTGACGGCCCGCCAAGCTCCTTGAGCAGCAGGTCGCCGGCGGTGTTGTCGCTGTACTGGACGGCGGCGGCGAGCACCGCCCGCAGCGGGAGCCCCTCGGCGAGGTGCTCCGAGGTCACCGGGGAGTGGGCGAGGAGGTCGGAACGGCGGTAGTGGAGCACGGTGCCGAGCCGGGCGTCGGTGGCCCGGGCCAGGATCAGCCCGGCGGCCAGCGCCTTGAAGGTGGAGCAGTACCCGAACCGCTCGTCTGCGCGGTAGGCGACGGCACGGCCGCTGCCGGTGTCCACGGCGTAGACGCCGAGCCGCGCCCGATAGCGCCGCTCCAGAGCGGCGAAGGCGGCGGCGGCCGCCGGGTGCTGTGGGGACGCGGCTGCGGGCGCGGAGGCCGCGGCGGAGGCGCCGCGCGCGGTGGCGTTCGCGGTGGCGTTCGCGGTGGCGTTCGCCCGGCCGCCCGGGATGCCGTCCGCGGCACCGTCGGCGCCGCTGCCGCTGCCGCCGCCGCAGCCGGTGAGCAGCAACCCGGCCGTCACCGCCAGGAGAACGATCGCTTTTCGCATCCCCACAGCCTGCCGTGATCGCCCGCGCCCACCAAGCCCGCCACGAGCCGCGTCCCGGGCCGGCGGCTCACATCACCGTGCCCAGGTGCCACGGCACGAACTCCTCCTCGCCGTAGTCGAGGCCCTCGCTCTTGGTCCGCTCGCCGGAGGCGACCGCCAATACCCGGCGGTAGATCTCCTCGCCGATCTCCTCGACGGTGGCCGAGCCGTCCGCGATGCCGCCCGCGTTGATGTCCATGTCCTCGGACATGTGCTCGTAGAGCGGAGTATTGGTGGCCAGCTTGAGGCTCGGCACCGGCGCGCAGCCGAACGCGGAGCCGCGGCCGGTGGTGAAGCAGACCAGGTTGGCCCCGCCGGCGACGATGCCGGTCACCGACACCGGGTCGTAGCCGGGGGTGTCCATGAAGACGAAGCCCTTGCTGCGTACCGGCTCCGCGTATTCGACGACGTCCGCGAGCGGGGTGGTGCCGCCCTTCGCGACGGCGCCGAGGGACTTCTCCAGGATGGTGGTCAGGCCGCCCTGCTTGTTGCCCGGCGAGGGGTTGTTGTCCATCGAGCCGCCGTGCCGCGCGGTGTACCCCCGCCACCAGTCGATCCGCTCCAGCAGGCGGCGGCCGACCGCCTCGCTGGCCGCGCGGCGGACCAGCATGTGCTCGGTGCCGTAGATCTCCGGGGTCTCGCCGACCACGCCGGTGCCGCCCTGGCGGACCAGCCGGTCCACGGCGTCGCCCAGCGCCGGGTTGGCGGTGAGGCCCGAATAGGAGTCCGAGCCGCCGCAGTTGGTGCCGAGGATCAGCCGGTCGGCGGGGACGGTGCTGCGGCGGGCGGAGTCCGCCTCCGGCAGCATCGCGGTGAGCGCGGCGACCCCGGCGGCCACCGTCTTGCGGGTGCCGCCCAACTCCTGGATGGTGCTGGTGACCAGCGGGAGCCCGGGGCGGAGCTCCAGGCCCTCGGTCAGCTCCCTGATCTGGTTGTCCTCGCAGCCGAGGCCGAGGACCAGGAAGCCGGCGAAGTTGGGGTGCCGGAGGTATCCGTGCATCACCCGGCGGAGCACCGCCATCCCCTCGCCGTCCGGGGCCATCCCGCAGCCCTGGCCGTGGGTGAGCGCGACCACCCCGTCCACGTGGGGGTAGTCGTCCAGCAGGCCGGAGAACCTGACCCGGGCGGCGATCTGCTTCGCGGCGGTGGCCGAGCAGTTGACGGTGGTGAGGACGCCGAGGAAGTTGCGGGTGCCGACGGAGCCGTCGGAGCGGACGTAGCCCTGGAAGGTGTCCCGCTCGGACTCCGGGACCAGCGGCACCTCGGCCGCGTCCACGGCGAACCGGTACTCGCGGTCGAACTCCCGGTACTCCAGGTTGTGGAGGTGGACGTGCTCCCCGGCGGCGATGTCCCGGGCGGCGAAGCCGATCACCTGCCCGTAGCGGAGGACGGGCTGACCCTCCGTCAGGTCCCTGAGGGCCACCTTGTGGCCGCGCGGGACGCCCCCGCCGGCCTCCTCCGGGGGATCCTCGGCGGCGATGGCGACGTCGTCCTCGTTCCTGAGCTGGATCAGTCGCTGCGGCATCGGACCTCCTCGACGGGCTTCGTTCGATATTTCGGACGGTGTCCGCTATCTTGCCGATCGCGGTCACGGTATCGATCCCGAAGGTGGTGCGCCATGCCCCGGCTCACTCCGGCCCTCGCCCGCGGTCTGGACATCCTGGAGCTCTTCCTGGAGCCCGGGGACGCGGACGCCGGCGCGTCCGGGCTGTCCGCCCCGGAGGTGGCCCGCGCCACCGGACTGCCCCGCACCACCGTCCACGAACTCCTCACCACCCTCTCCGCCCGCGGCTATCTCCGCAAGGACGAGCCCACCGGCCGCTTCCATCTCGGCCTCCGGGTCTTCCAGTTGGGCAACGCCTACGGGGAGCGGCTGGACCTGGTGACGGCGGGGCAGCGGATCGCCCGGGAGATCGCCGCCGAGTGCGGCGAGACGGTCAACGTCGGGGTGCTGGACGGGCCGGACGTGGTCTACATGGCGAAGGTGGAGAGCCGGCAGGCGGTGCGGATGGTGTCGGCGGTCGGCCGCCGGGTGCCGGCCTGCTGCACCGCCCTCGGCAAGGCGCTGATCGCCTACCAGCCGGACGACGTGGTGCGCGGGCTCTACCTGGGCGCGGAGGGCGGCCTGCCCCGGCTGACCGGCGCCTCGCTCACCGAACCCGACGCCCTGCTGGCCCAGTTGGCCGAGACCAGGCGGACCGGCCTGGCCTTCGAGTACGGCGAGTCCACCCCGCAGGTGAGTTGCGCGGCGGCGCCGGTGCGGGACCACCGGGGGTCGGTGGTCGCCTCGGTCAGCGTCTCGGTGCCGGACATGCGCTGGTCCCAGCGGGCGGCCGAGGAGTGGGCCGGGTTCGCGGTGGAGGGCGCCTCCCGGCTCTCCCGGCAGCTCGGGGCGCGCTGAGCGGCTCGGCTGGGGCGGGGCGGCACGGCAGGGGCGGCAGGGCAGGAGCAGGAGGAGGGGGCAGGGCGGCACGGCGGCGGGCCCCGGGCGGCTCCCTTGCGCGGTCTCCGGCGGCCGCCTATGTTCGGCCCCGGCCGTCCCATCCGCCGTACGCCGTTCGAGATTTCAGACGAGTCCGAGTCCTGACGACAAGGTGCCGCCCATGACCTCCGCGCCCGGCTCCCCCGACACGCTGTTCCGCACCGCCGACGGCTGGTTCGCCGTCACCGCCTCCGGCGGCACCGCCGTCCTCCCCGGCTCGCTCGGCGACCTCCTCGCGCTCCCCCGCGGGGAGTTCCACGCCCGCGTCGACTCCGCGCCGGCCGTCGACGGGGCGCCGGCCGGCGGCCCGCTCCTCGCCCCCGTCGACCCGGAGACCGAGATCTGGGCGGCCGGCGTCACCTACGAGACCTCGCGCTCCGCCCGGATGGAGGAGAGCGGCGAGCCGGACATCTACGACAAGGTCTACAGCGCCGAGCGGCCCGAGCTCTTCTTCAAGTCCACCGGCCGCCGCGCCTCGGGACCCGGCGGCCCGGTGGGCATCCGCGCGGACTCCGCCTGGAACGTGCCCGAGCCCGAACTCGCCCTGGTGCTCAACGCGTTCGGCGAGATCGTCGGCTACACCGCCTGCAACGACATGAGCTCCCGCTCGATCGAGGGCGAGAACCCCCTCTACCTGCCGCAGGCCAAGGTCTACCGGCACTCCTGCGCCGTCGGGCCGTGGATCCGGCTGGCCAGGGCCGTCCCGGCGCCGCGCTCCCTCGGCATCGCCTGCGAGATCCACCGGCCCGGCGCCGCGGAGCCGGTCTGGCGGGGCAGCGCCCACACCGGCTCACTCCACCGCGAGCTCACCGAGCTGGCGGAGCACCTCTTCCGCGCCGACGACCACCCGCGCGGCGTCCTCCTGGCCACCGGCACCTCGGCCGTCCCGGACTCCTCCTTCACCCTGCGGGCCGGAGACACGGTGGCCATCGAGATCGACTCGATCGGGCGGCTCAGCAACCCGGTGGTGACGGTGTGAGGGCCCCGGAGTCCGGCGTGGTGCCGGTCGTCCCCACCGCCTTCCACGAGGACGAGTCTCTCGATCTGGCCGGCACCGCCCGCGTCGTGGACCTCCTGATCGACGGCCAGGCCGACGCCCTCTGCGTGCTGGCCAACTTCTCCGAGCAGTTCTCCCTCACCGACGAGGAGCGGGACGCGGTCCTCCACACCGTCCTCGACCGCGCCGCCGGCCGGGTCCCGGTCGTCGTCACCGCGAGCCACTACAGCGCGCGGATCGCCGCCGCCCGCTGCCGGGAGGCGCAGCGGGCCGGGGCCGCGATGGCCATGCTGATGCCGCCGTTCTTCGGCGCGACCATGGCGGTGCCGCCGGCCGGCGTCCTCGACTGGTTCCGCACCGTCTCCGCGGCGGCCCCCGGGCTGCCGCTGATGGTCCAGGACGCCCCGCTCTCCCCCACCCGGCTGCCGGCCGACCTGATCGTCCGGCTCGCCGCCGAGGTCCCCGCGGTCACCCACGTCAAGATCGAGACCCCGGGCGCCGCCGACACCCTCCGCGCGCTGACCGAGGCCGCCGCCGACCGCCTCCCCGGCCGGTTCGACGGGGAGGAGGCGGTCACCCTCCTTCCCGATCTGGACGCCGGCGCCACCGGCACCATGTGCTCGGCCACGGCCCCGTACGAACTGGCCGCCGTCGTCCGCGCCCACCGCTCCGGCGACCGGCCGGCCGCCGCCCGTGCCTGGGAGGACCTCCTCCCCCTCCTCCACTTCGAGAACCGGCAGTGCGGACCGCGCGCGCAGAAGCACCTGCTGGCCGCGGCCGGCGTCATCGGCTCTCCCCGCACCCGCGCCCCGCTGGCCCCGCTGCATCCGGCCACGGCCGCCGCCCTCCTCGAACTCGCTCGCGCCCGCGACCTGTTCATCCTCAACTGGGCGAAGTGACCGCCAGGGAAGGAGCGGAACCATGGGCGAGGCCCCCGGGCCGGCAGCGGCGGAGCGGCCGCCCAGCCGGCGGATCGCACTGCTCGGCGGAGGCTTCTCCCTCGACGACGACGGCCTGCTGGACGACTGGCTGCCGGCGCAGACCCCGAACCCGCGCCCGAAGGTCTGCTTCCTCCCCACCGCCAGTGGCGACGCCGCCTCGTACGTCGACCGCTTCACCGCCGCCTTCGCGAGCCGCGACTGCGAGGCCTCCGTACTGCCGCTCTTCCAGCGGCAGTTGGACGACGCGGGGCTGCGTCGGCACCTCCTCTCCCAGGACGTGGTCTACGTCGGCGGCGGCAACACCGCGAACATGCCGGCGGTGTGGCGGGTGCACGGCGTGGACCGGCTGCTGGCCGAGGCGTACCGGGGCGGGACGCTGCTCTGCGGGATCAGCGCAGGTGCCAACTGCTGGGCGGAGGGCTCCCACACGGACTCCTTCGGCTCGCTGACCTTCCTCCCGGACGGCCTCGGGCTGCTGCCCGGCTCGGTCTGCCCGCACTACGACTCGGAGCCGGGCCGCCGCCCCTCCTACCGGCAGGCGGTGTCCACCGGGGCGCTGCCCGCCGGCTGGGCGCTGGACGACGGCGCGGCGGTCCTCTTCACGGACGAGCGGCCGACCGAGGCGGTGAGCCGGACGGCGGAGTCCCGGTCCTACCGGGTGGAGCCGGACGCCGGGCAGGGCGTCCTGGAGCGGCCCCTCCCCCACCGGGTGCTGGCCGCGGCCGAGCGGTAGGCGGCGGGCCGGGTCAGGGGTCCCAGTGCGGGTGTTCGGCCCGGGACCAGGCCCGGGAGGCCCGGCCGGTGCGCATGGCCCGGCGGGACTCCGGATGGGTGGCGGCCATCCAGACGTGGCCGATCACCAGGATGCCGGTGAGCAGCGCCAGCCAGTCGTGGACGAAGGTGGCGCCGGTCCGGTAGACCAGCGGCGCCAGGTGGGTGAACCACATCAGCAGCCCGGTGCCGAGCATCACCAGCGCCGCGCCCAGCACGAAGGCCGCGTACAGCTTCTGCCCGGCGTTGAACTTCCCCGCCGGGGGCGGCAGTTCGCGCGCCGAACGGCGGACGGCGCCGCGCAGCCAGCGCCGGTCGTGGTCGGTGAAGCGGTTGAGGATCCGCAGGTCCGCGCGGAGGGCGCGGCTGGCCAGGCCCAGCGCCAGCGGCACCGGCAGGGCGGCGCCGCACCACTCGTGGACGACCACCAGCAGCCTTCTGCGGCCCACGAGTTCGGCCAGGCCGGGGACATAGAGGAAGAGCGCGGTGACGATGCAGGTCATCATCAGCCAGGCGGTGGCCCGGTGCACCCAGCGCTCGGCGGCGCTGAACCGGAGGACGGTGCCCGTCCCCGGCGCCTCAGGAGGTCGGCTCATCGTCGCGCCCGTTGGAGCGGCCGACCCAGGCGTCGACGTCGTAGCCGTAGTGCTCCCAGTAGCCGGGCTGCACATGGTCCGTCACGGTGATCCCGGCCAGCCACTTCGCGGACTTGTAGAAGTACATCGGGGCCGCGTAGAGCCGCACCGGGCCGCCGTGGGCGTCGCTCACCGGGCGGTCGTTCATGGCGTAGGCCACCATCATGTCCGGGCGTCGGGCCTGGTCCAGGGTCAGGCTCTCGGTGTAGACGCCGTCGTAGCAGATGAAGCGGAGGGCCCGGGCGCCCGGGCGGACGCCGGCCCGGTCCAGGAGATCGGAGAGGCGGACGCCGGTGAAGGCGGTCCGCGGCACCCGCCAGCCGGTGACGCACTGCACGTCCCGCACCAGCCGGGTCGGGGGCAGCGCCTTGAGCTGGTCCAGCGACAGGGTCAGCGGCCGGTCCACCAGCCCGGAGACGGTGAGGGTGTACGCGGCGGGCGAGCGGTGCGGGATGGAGTCGGCGACCGAGTAGAACTCGAAGCCCCCGCCCGGGATCAGCCCCGTGACCCCGGTCGGGTCGTGCGACTCGACCCCGGCGAGCGCGTTGTCCAGCCCGTTCTGCAGGGCGGACCCGGTGGCCACCCCGACCGCCCCGAGCCCGAGGAGGCCGAGGACCACCCGCCGGCCGACGGGCGCGCCGGCCGGCCTCCCCGGCGCCTCGGCGCGGTCGGACCCGCGCCCGGCCGTGCCGTCTGCGCGCTCGTCCCCCGGATCGTCCGATCCCGCCGAGGCACCGGGTTCCCTGTCCCTCGCCATACGCCGATTCGACCACCCTCCGGGGCCGACCGCCAGGCCCTTCGGCGGTTCCGGGCGATACGTCAGCGATCCGTAATCTCTGCCGGCGAGGGATCCTCCCCCGGCGCGGCCGGAGCGTTCTCCGCGCGGTCGAGGGCGGCCAGCCGGCCGCTCAGCGCCCGGTACTCGGCCAGCCGGCCGCCGGAGGCCTCCTCGCCCCGCGGCTCGTCGCCCAGCGGCGAGGGCGCGTGGACGCCCCAGGCCAGCCGGTACGCCAGCACATCCGAGGCGAGCCGCTCCCAACTGCCGCTCGGGCGCGGGCGCGGGCCCGGATAGAAGGTCTCCCAGAACCACAGCGGCGGCACCGCGCCGGACGTACAGGCCTGCTCGATCCGCCGCTCGGCGACCTCCAGCAGGCGCGCCCTGGCCGCCTCGGCCGCCGCACGCAGGGCGGCCGTGCTGGCCCGGGCCTGCTTGTCCCGGTCCAGGCGCTGCTGGGCCTGGCGGGCGGGCTCCCGCAGCCGCTGCTCCTCCGCGGCGGCCTTCCGCAGCCGGGCGTGCTGCTGCTCGAACTCCCGCAGCGCGCGCCGGTACCGGCCGGCCGGGCGGGGGGAGTCCGCGCCGGGCGCGGTGGCCAGCGCGCCGGCCGCGGCGGACGCGCCGGCGACCCGCTCATGGGCGGCGCGCCAGGCCCGCTGATGGCGCTCGACCTCGGCGGCGGCCCGTTCCCTGGCCGGCTCGTCCAGGAGGTCGTCCGCGCTGCGGCGGCCGGTGTGGATGGTGTCGCGGAGGCTGAGCACGGTGTCGTCCGAGTGGTCGAGGTCGACCTCGTGGGCGCCCGAGCGGATCCGGCCGGTGCGTTCCAGCCATTCCAGCCGGGGCTCCAGCCGGTCCATCCGGCGGGCGGTGTCGCGCAGCCGCGCCTCGTATCCGGAGACCCGGCGGGTGAGTTCGGCGGCCTGGGCGCGGAACCGTTCGAGCTCGGCCTCCAGCCGGTCGTTCTGCTCGGTGAACGCGGCCTGCCGGGCGGCGGCCTCCCGGGTGCGGGCGGCCTCCTCGCGCTCGGTGGCGGCCCGCTCCGCGGCGTCGACCTTGGCGCCGAGGTCGGCGGCCAGCCGGCGGGGCAGCCCGTCGAGTTCGGCGAGGGCGTTCTCGGCGGACTTCAGCCGGGTCTCGGCGGTGGAGAGGCGGAGGGTGGTCTCCCGGGAGCGGACCTCGGCGGAGAGGGTGTCCATCCGCTGCTGGAGCTCGGCCAGGTCGCGCTGGAGGAGGCCGAAGAGCCGGCGCGCGGAGTCCCCGGCGGAGTCCGCGCCGCCCCGGGCGGAGCCGCCGCCGACCCGCTCCGAGCGGCCGAAGTCGGGGCGGGGGCGGGCGGTTTCCGGACGGCCCGGGTCGGGGCGTCCCGGGTCGGGACGGCTCGGGTCGGGACGGCCCGGATCGGGACGGCCCGGGTCGGGACGGCCCGGGTCGGGGCGTCCGGCGTCGGGACGGAGGGCGTCGGGACGGAGGGCGTCGGGGCGCGCGGTGTCCGGGCGGGCGGTCCCCGGGCGGGCGGTCTCCGGGCGGGCGGTCTCCGGGCGGGCGGTCTCCGGGCGCGGGCGGGGCACGCGGGCGATCGGGCCGGGGGGCTGGGCGGAGGCGGGGCCGGGACGATCGCGGTCGCGGTCGCGGTGGCGGTCGCGCTCACCGCCTCCGTCGCGGCCCGGCTCCCGGCCGGCGTCCGGATCGTGATCCCGGTCGAAGCGCTGCTCGTCGGAGCTCATGCGTCGGCCTCCTTGGAAGCGGCGGCGGAGGACGGGGAGGCAGGGGTGCCGGCGGCTCCGGAGGCCGCGGCGGCGGGGAGGCGGACCGGTTCGGCCGAGTCCGGCGGCTCCGCGCCGGAGTCCCGGCGGCCGACGAACCACTCGCCGAAGAGGCCGGCCAGGTAGCCGAGTGCGCCCACCGCCCCCAGCACCACGGCGACCAGCGCCGGCGCGGAGCCGTCCACCCAGGCCCACACCCCCGCCGCCAGCGCGGCGACCAGCAGCCCGAGCGCACCGCCCCGGCGCCAGAGATGGCGGGCCCCGGAGCCGACCCGCCCGGCCGCGAGCACCTCGTACAGGCCGCCGGCCAGCAGCAGGCCCGCCGGGCCGATCCGCCACAGCTCCGTCAGTCCGGCCGCCGCGAGGGCGATCTGAAGGAGGGTCAGCACGCAGACCACGGCACCGGCCGCCCGGAGCGCCAGCACGCTGCGCCGCCGCGCCGGCCGGTCCAGCCGGAGCGCGGTGGCGCGCTCCCAGGCGGCCAGCTCCGCGGCCTCGCGCAGCAGGGCGTCCAGGGCGCGGGGGGAGCCTCCCCCGGCCTCCCGGTGGGCGGCGGCGATCCGCGCCCGGCGCGCGGCCCGCTGCTCTACTACGGCGTCCACGGCGGCACCCGCACCCGCGTCGGCGTCGGCGCCGGCGCTCGCGACCACGGTCGCGCTTGAGCCGGCACGGGAGGTCAGGCCGGCTCCCCGGCCCGGGAGTTCGGCCGCCGAGCCGGTGGCGCCACCCGGCCCCGCCGGGTCTCCGGCGCCGCCGTCCGGGCCGCCGCCGGGGTCGCTCCCCGCGCCGCCGGCGGCGTCAGGCTCTCGCTCGGCCACGTCCTCCACACCCCTTCTGCACGCCTCGTCACTCCAGCGCTGATCCGTCTTCAAAGCCCCGCATTCTTGTATGGACGACCGGCGGAGGGCCAGTCGGGATTGTGTGCGATCGATTCACGGCGGCCTCCGCGGCGCCGCCGCGCCGCCCCCGCGCGCCGCCCGCGCCCCGCCCGCGCAGCAGGCGGAATTCCCCTCCGAGGGCGTTCACCGGGCAAGATGGGCGGGTGACCCTTATCGACCGCCTCCCCCAGAGCCCCACGCCCGACGACCTGTTCGAGTCCTTCTCCACCTGGGCCCAGGAGGAGCGAGGGGTCACCCTCTATCCGGCCCAGGAGGAGGCGCTGATCGAGGTGGTCTCGGGATCGAACGTGATCCTTAACACACCGACCGGCTCGGGCAAGTCACTGGTGGCCGCGGGCGCGCACTACGCCGCCCTGGCCGAGGGCCGCCGCACCTTCTACACCGCCCCGATCAAGGCCCTGGTCTCGGAGAAGTTCTTCGACCTGATCAAGATGTTCGGCTCCTCGAACGTCGGGATGATGACCGGCGACGCCTCGGTCAACCCGACCGCCCCGATCATCTGCTGCACCGCCGAGGTGCTGGCCTCGATCGCCCTGCGCGACGGCCGGCTGGCCGATGTCGGCCAGGTGGTGATGGACGAGTTCCACTTCTACGCCGATCCCGACCGCGGCTGGGCCTGGCAGGTGCCGCTGATCGAGCTGCCGCAGGCGCAGTTCGTGCTGATGTCGGCGACCCTCGGCGACGTCCGCCGCTTCGAGAGCGACCTCACCCGCCGCACCGGCCGCCCGACCACCACCGTCGCCAACGCGACCCGCCCGGTCCCGCTCTTCTACGAGTACCGGCGCACCACCCTCCACGACACCCTGGAGGACCTCCTCTCCTCCGACCGCGCCCCGGTCTACGTGGTGCACTTCACCCAGGCCGCGGCGGTCGAGCGGGCCCAGTCGCTGATGTCCATCAACATGTGCACCCGGGCGGAGAAGGAGGAGATCTCCAAGCTGATCGGCAACTTCCGCTTCACCACCAAGTTCGGCCGCAACCTGTCCCGCTACGTCCGGCACGGGATCGGCGTCCACCACGCGGGGATGCTGCCCAAGTACCGGCGCCTGGTGGAACGGCTGGCCCAGGCGGGCCTCCTCAAGGTGATCTGCGGTACGGACACCCTCGGCGTGGGCGTCAACGTCCCGATCCGGACCGTCCTCTTCACGGCACTGTCGAAATACGACGGCCGGCGGGTGCGGGTGCTCCGCGCCCGCGAGTTCCACCAGATCGCCGGCCGGGCCGGCCGGGCCGGCTTCGACGAGGTCGGCTACGTCGAGGCGCAGGCCCCCGAGCATGTGGTGGAGAACGAGAAGGCGCTGGCCAAGGCCGGTGACGACCCCAAGAAGCGGCGCAAGGTGGTCCGCAAGAAGCCGCCCGAGGGCTTCGTCAACTGGAGCGACGAGACCTTCAAGAGGCTGACCGAGGCCGAACCGGAACCGCTGGTCTCCCGGTTCAAGGTGAGCAACCTGATGCTCCTCTCGGTCATCAACCGGCCGGGCAACGCCTTCGAGGCGATGCGCCACCTCCTCACCGAGAACGACGACGACCGCCGCGCCCAGCGCCGGCACATCCGCGAGGCCATCGCGATCTACCGCTCGCTGCTGGACGCCGGAGTCGTCGAGCGCCTGGACGAACCGGACGAGACCGGACGTTTCGTCCGCCTCACCGTCGACCTCCAGTCGGACTTCTCGCTCACCCAGCCGCTCTCCACCTTCGCCCTCTCCGCCTTCGAGCTCCTCGACCCGGAGTCCCCGACCTACGCGCTGGACGTCCTCTCCGTCGTCGAGTCCACCCTGGACGACCCGCGGCAGATCCTGGTCGCCCAGGAGCACAAGGCCAAGGGCGAGGCGGTGGCCGCGATGAAGGCCGAGGGCATCGAGTACGAGGAGCGGATGGAGCGGCTGGAGGAGATCTCCTACCCCAAGCCGCTGGAAGAGCTGCTCGAGCACGCGTACGACGTCTACCGCCGCGCCCACCCGTGGATCGGCGACCACCCGCTGCGGCCGAAGTCGGTCGCCCGCGACCTCTACGAGCGGGCCATGACCTTCGTCGACTACGTCGGCTTCTACGAGCTGCCGCGCACCGAGGGCCTGGTGCTGCGCTACCTCGCCTCCGCGTACCGGGCGCTGCAGCACGCCGTCCCCGAGGACACCAAGAACGACGACCTCCGCGACCTCATCGAGTGGCTGGGCGAACTGGTCCGCCAGGTCGACTCCTCGCTGCTGGACGAGTGGGAGAAGCTGGCCAATCCGGAGGACGAGGAGGACGCCACCGACGAGGAGGGCACCCCGCTCGACGACAAGCCGGCGCCGGTCACCGCCAACCCGCGGGCCTTCCGGGTGCTGGTGCGGAACGCGATGTTCCGCCGGGTCGAGCTGGCCGCGCTGGAGGAGTACGAGCAGCTCGCCGAGCTGGAGGAGGAGAGCGGCGGCTGGGACGCGGACCGCTGGGCGGACGCGATGGACGGCTACTGGGACGAGTACGACGAGATCCGCACCGGACCCGACGCCCGCGGCCCGCATCTGCTGCGGATCGACGAGGAGTCCACGCAGGGCGCGTGGCTGGTCCGCCAGGCCTTCGACGACCCCGAGGGCGACCACGACTGGGGGATCACCGCGGAGGTCGACCTCCACTCCTCCGACGAGGAGGGCCGCGCGGTGATCCGCGTCACCGGCGTCAACCGGCTCTCGAAGCTGTAAGCCGCGCGCGACCGCCCCGGACGCAGCGCCGCAGGCGCGCGTAAGGGGCGCGGGGAACTGCGCGCCCAGCCCGCTACGGCGCCGCACCCGGCAACGGCTACCGGGTTGCAACCCGAACTCCGCCGCCGGCCGCGGACCGTTAGCGGCGGGCCGCGCAGTTCCCCGCGCCCCTTGATTCGCCCTCCGGGCGTCATCGCGGGGCGCAGGGCGGCAGCCCCGGGAAACGAGGAAAGGGCGGGGTCGGGGAAGAAGCCTGGGCCGGCCGGGTAAGGTTAGCCTCACCTGCCCACCACCCCCGCCGGGAGACCCATGCCCGCGCCCGCCGCGCCGCCCGCCGCGCCCCCCGCGAGGCCCCGGCCCGCCGCCGCCCCGCGCAGCAGCACCCGCCGCCGCGCGGCCTGGCTGCTCGCCGCCGCCGCACTGCTGCTGCTCGCCGCGCTGCTCAGCCTCGCCGTCGGCAGCCGCGCCATCCCGCCCGGCGACGTCCTCAACGCCCTCTTCCACGGCGGGAGTTCGAACGACGCCCTGGTCGTCCGCTCCCTCCGGCTGCCCCGCACCGTCGTCGGACTGGTCGTCGGCGCCTCGCTCGCCATGGCCGGCACGGTGATGCAGGGCATCACCCGCAACCCGATCGCCGAGCCCGGCATCCTCGGGGTCTCGCAGGGCGCCGCCGCCGGCGTCGTCCTCGCCATCTCGGCCTTCGGCATCGGCTCCCTCGTCGGCTACGTCTGGTTCGGCTTCGCCGGGGCCGTCCTCGCCGCCCTCCTGGTCTACGGACTGGCCGGCCGGGGGCGCGCCGCCTCGACCACCCCGGTCCGCCTCGCCCTGGCCGGCTCGGCCTTCTCGGCCTTCGTCGCCTCCCTGATCACCGCCGTGCTGACCACCCAGTCCGCCACCCTGGACCGCTTCCGCTTCTGGCAGGTGGGCGCGCTGGGCAGCGCCACCGGCGAGGTGGCCTGGCAGCTGCTGCCCTTCCTTCTGGTCGGCGCGGTCCTGGTGTTCTCCGTCGCCGGAGGGCTCGACGCCCTCGCCCTCGGCGAGGACGCGGCCCGTTCGCTCGGCCGCAGGGTCGGCGGCGTTCGGGCCGTGGGCGCGCTCGGCGCGACCGTGCTGACCGGCGCCTCGGTCGCCGCGGCCGGCCCGATCGCCTTCGTCGGACTTGCCGTTCCGCATGCCGCGCGGGCGCTGGTCGGCGCCTCCCACCGCTGGGTGCTGGCCATGTCGGCCCTCCTCGGACCCTCGCTGCTGCTCCTCGCCGACGTCGCCGGCCGCGTCCTGTTCCCGCCGTCGGAGGTCCCGGCCGGGGTGATGACCGCGCTGATCGGAGTTCCCGTGCTGGTGTTCCTGGTCCGCCGCCGGGCGGTGGTCGCGTCGTGAGCGCCGACGTCCGAGAGCCGGCGGTCCGCCCCGCCGGCTACGCCCTCACCCGGCGCGGCCGGGCCTCCTTCCTGACCCACCGCCGCTCCCTCCTCCTCGCCTCCAGCCTGCTGGTGCTGCTGGCGGCGGCGATGCTCCTCTCCCTCTGCGTCGGCGAGACCCTGGTCGCCCCCTCCCATGCGCTCAGGGTCGTTCTCGGCGGCCAGGACCCCGACGGCTTCACCGTCGGCACCCTCCGCCTCCCCCGGGTGGTCCTCGGCGCGCTCGTCGGCGCCGCCTTCGGCGTCTCCGGAGCGCTGGTGCAGACGGTCGCCCGCAACCCGCTGGCCAGCCCGGACGTGATCGGCATCAGCCACGGCGCCTCGGCGGTGACGGTGGGCCTCCTCGCGTACGGGGTGGTGGACGACACCGCGGAGGCCGCGCTGGCCGCCGTGGCCGGCGGCGTCGCCACCGCCGCGCTGGTCTGGGGCACGGCCTGGCGGCGCGGGATCAACGCGCAGCGCTTCGTGCTGATCGGGGTGGGCATCAGCATCGCCCTCGGCGCGGTCACCCAGCTCTTCCTGACCAAGGGCGACGCCCTGCAGGCCGAGCAGGCCAAGGTGTGGATGTCCGGCAGCCTCAATGGGGCGGTCTGGTCGCAGTCCTGGCCGGTGCTCGGCGTGCTGGCGGTGGTCGCCTGCGCGCTGCCGTGGGCTGCCCGGGCCCAACGCGTGGTCGGTCTTGACGACTTGACGGCGACCTCGCTGGGCGTCCGGCTGGGGCGCAGCCGCCTCGGTCTGGCCGCGCTGGGCGTGCTGGCCGCCTCGATCGCGGTCGGGGCGTCGGGGCCGGTGGACTTCGTGGCCCTGGTCGCTCCGCAGGTGGCCCTGCGACTGGCGCGGACCGCGCAGATCCCGCTGGCCTCCTCGGCGCTGGGCGGGGCGCTGCTGGTGGTGCTGGCGGACCTGCTGGCCAGGACGGCGCTGGACCCGACGGAGCTGCCGGTGGGGGTGGTGACCGCGTTCATCGGCGCGCCGTATCTGATGTGGCTGCTCGTCAGGGGGCGGCCGGGACAGGCCAGTCGAGGATGATGTTAGGTTAGTCTTACCTAACTGACAGCCGGGTCTTCTCGCGGGCCCGGCCCCCCCTGCCGAGGAGTCGTGCCCCGTGGAGCAGCAGCGCCGCCGCAGCGGAAGCCACAGCCGAAGCCGCCGCCGTAGCCGTCGCATCGTCGCCGGAACCGCGGCGGCCGCGGCCGCCGCCGTCGTCCTCACCGCCTGCGGCTCGTCCGGCTCCAGCGCGGACGGCGGCGCCGGCGGCGGCAGTGCCGGCAGCGGCGCCGGGGACCGGGCGGTCGCCCAGGGCAGCAAGGGGTTCGGCACCGCCGGGCAGCTCAGCGCCGCCTTCGGCACCACCGCGAAGGCCGGGCAGTTCCCGCGGACGATCAAGCAGGCGATGGGGAGCACCGTCATCGAGTCCCGGCCCGAGCGGGTGGTGGTGCTGGACGTCGGCGAGCTCGACAACGTGGTCTCGCTGGGCGTCAAGCCGGTCGGCGTGGCCTACACCGACGGCTCCCAGAAGATGCCGAGCTACCTCAAGGCGAAGGCCGGCACGCCGAAGTCGGTCGGCACCATCGACAACCTCAACCTAGAGGCCATCGCCGGCCTCCACCCCGACCTGATCCTGGGCAGCAAGCTGCGCGCCGGCGGCCAGTACAAGACGCTGTCGCAGATCGCGCCGACCGTCTTCTCGGTCCGCCCCGGCTACACCTGGAAGCAGAACTTCCTGCTGAACGCGGCCGCGCTGGACAGGACCGCGCAGGCGGAGTCCGAACTCAGCGCCTACCAGCGGAAGGCGCAACAGGTCGGCGCCGCGGTCAAGCGGCACAACGGCGGCCGGATGCCGACCATCTCGATGCTGCGCTTCATGCCGGACCGGATCCGGCTCTACGCGAACAAGTCCTTCATCGGCACCATCCTGCAGGACACCGGCCTGCCCCGGCCGAAGAACCAGGACGTGGACGAGCTGGCGGTGGAGACCAGCCCGGAGAACATCGACCAGGCCGACGCGGACTGGATCTTCACCGGCGTCTACGGCCCCGCCGACCAGACCAAGCAGTCGCAGACCCGGAACAGCCCGCTGTGGAGGAACCTCTCCGCCGTCAAGGCCGGCCACGCCGTCGACGTCCCGGACGAGACCTGGTACCTGGGCCTGGGCGTCACCGCGGCCGACTCGGTCCTCGACGACCTCCAGAAGCACCTGGGCTGACCTCGCCTGACGGCGTATCGCATGCGCTAGGTTCTAGCCCATGACCACCAGCAGCGGCGTGAGCGCCGGCGGCATCGAGCGGATAGGCCCGTCCAGCACCGCGGACGAGCGGCGGACGCTGCGCGAGTTCCTGGACTTCCACCGCGCCACCCTCGCGCTGAAGTGCGACGGGCTGACCGACGAGCAGCTGCGCCGGCGCGCCTGCCCGCCCTCCACGCTGTCCCTCCTCGGCCTCCTCCGGCACATGGCGGAGGTCGAGCGGACCTGGTTCCGGATCGTCTTCGCCGGGGAGAGCGAACTGCCGCTGGTCTGGTCCGACTCGATGGACTACCAGGCCGCCTACGAGCCGGGCGACTGCACCTGGCAGGAGGCCTTCGCCGCCTGGCAGGCCGAGGTCGGGCACGCCCGCCGGATCGAGCGCGAGGCGGCCTCGCTGGACGTCACCGTGCACGCCGAGCGCTGGGGCGAGGACGTCTCGCTCCGCCACATCCTCAACCATCTGGTGCACGAGTACGCCCGGCACAACGGGCACGCCGACCTCCTCCGCGAGGCCGTGGACGGAACGGTGGGCGTCTGATGACCCTCCCTCAGCTCGCCCTCCACCTCCACCTCCGGGCCGTCACCCCGGAGGAGCTGGCGGACCTCCAGGACGACTACACCGAGCTGGTCGACTTCATGCTGGACGCCTGGGAGGACCACGAGGAGGAGACCGAGGACGGCATCGCCACCTCCCTCTGCCGCAACTCCCACCGGATCGCCCGGATGTACGGCCCGGGCGACGGCGAACTCCCCGTCTACGGCGGCCGCTCCTACCCCGACCCGGAGGACGTCGACCCGCCGGTCCTGGTCCTCGACCCCACCGAGGTCCGCCGCGCCGCCGCCTTCCTCTCCGCCTTCCCGATAGACGAACTCACGGCCCAGCGCCGCGAATTGGGTCTGGACGAGGAGGACGACCTGGACACCCACGAAGACCTCCTCGACTTCTACCTGGACGCCGCCGACTCCGGCGACGCCGTGATCAAGGCCTTCTGGCTCTGAGCCGGGAGGCCCGGGGCCGGGATGCCCGGGGCCGCCCGCCCCGGGTCACAGCCGGCGGTACATCACATGGAGGCCGACCAGCCCCTCCTCGGGATGGTCGAAGGCCTCCGGGACGGTGCCGACGACCTCGAAGCCGAGGGACTTCCAGAGGTGCACGGCCGGCGCGTTCACCTCGACCACCGCGTTGAACTGGATGCCGCGGAAGCCCTGCCCGCGGCTCCACTCGATCATCTCCCGGCCCAGGGCGCGGCCCACCCCCCTGCCCCGGTGAGCCGGGTCGACCAGGAAGGAGGCGGTGCCGATGTGGGCGCCCCGGCCCGGCCGGTTCGGCCCCATCTTGGCCGAACCGAGGACGGTCTCCCCGTCCACCGCGACCACCGTCCGCCCCGGCGGCCGCTCCATCCACCACGGCCGCGCCTCCTCCGGACTCTGCCCCTCGGGAAAGGCGTAGGTCCGGCCCTCGGCCATGATCGCGGAGTAGAACGGGTAGATCCGGGGCCAGTCCTCGTCGAGCGCGACTCGAATGTCCATGGAGGGAGGGTACGGACCCGGATATCCGCTGTACCAGGGACGCCGCCCCGGCGAGACTGCCCGGCATGGAGTTCTTCTGCTACCACCGGGACCGGCGCGGTGTGCTGACGCTGCGTCAGAAGCTGGTCGAGGAGCACTGGGCGTACATGGACCGGTACGCCGCCGAGCTGATCGCGCGCGGGCCGACGCTGGACGGCCCGGCGGGGCTGCCGACCGGGAGCGTCCACATCGTCCGCCTGCCGGACCCGGCCGCGGCCCGGGCGTTCGCCTTCGACGAGCCCGGCTACCAGGCCGGCGTCTACCGGGACGTGCTGCTGCGCCGGTGGCGCAACCTGCTGGGCCGCACGATGTGGGACTTCCCCGGCGGCCGCACGGGCGGCAACCGCTACCTGGTGCTCGGCCTGGGCGAGGGCGAGAAGGACGACTCCGCGCCTCAGGACGCCGGCGAGCTGATCGCCTACGGCCCCCTCCTCTCCGACGACGGCGAGCGGCGCCTCGGCACCGCGGCCCTCCTCCGCGCGCCGGACCGGGAGGCCGCACGCGCGCTCCTCAGCCCCGACCGCCACACCGAGATCCACGTCCACGCCTGGCAGTTCGGCGGCCGCCCGTCATGACACCGGCCAGGCGACGGCGTAGTGCAGCAGGCCGTCGGGCTCCCGTCCGACCGGCTGCGGGGACATCCCGGCGGCGGTCATCACCCGCTGCGAGGGCAGGTTCCCCGGCTCGGTGTCGCCGTGGACGCCGCTGACTCCGTGTTCCCTGGCGAAGCGCAGGAGCGCGCGGAGCGCCTCGGAGGCGAAGCCGTTGCCGCGCGCGGACGGGACGAGGCCGTAGCCGACGGTGACCCAGCCCTCGGCGTCCGGAGCGCCGTGGAAGCCGATGCCGCCGATCGCGCGGCCGTCCCCGAGCAGGCGGATCTGGTAGACGCCGAACGGCCAGGGGTCGCCCTCCTCCGCGCAGGTGCGGAGGAAGGCACTGGCGGCCCGGATGTCGCCCTCCGGCGGGTAGCCGGGCGCCCACTCCTCACCCGCCCCGGGCACGCCGGCGACCAGCCGCTCGGCCTCGTCCGGGGACAGCGGATGGAGCAGCAGCCGGGCGGTGCGGAAAGCATCCATGGCAACGGACTACCACGTCTCCCGCCCATCAGGACAAGGGTTTTCGGCACCGGCACCGGCGCCGTAGGCTGCGGACCGATCTCGGGCGGGTTCCCTGCCATGATCGTGTCCTCACCACCACGCCAGTTGGGAGAGCCGTTCCATGCCACGTGTTGCGATAGGCCGACACGTCCTGGGCTACGACGAGTTCGGGTCGGCCGACGGCACCGCCGTGCTGCTGGTGCACGGGCACCCGTTCGCGCGCGGGATGTGGCGACCGCAGGCCGAGGCGCTGGCGGCGGCCGGGTACCGGGTGATCGCCCCCGATCTACGCGGCTACGGGGAGAGCCCGCTGGGGGATGACACGGACGGCGCGGACGGCGCGGACGGCGCGGAGGCCGGCATCGTCCTCCAGTCCGACTTCGCCGCCGATCTGACCGAGCTGCTGGACCGGCTCGGCGTACGGCAGGCCGTGGTCGGCGGGGTGTCGATGGGCGGCCAGATCGCCATGGCGCTGCACGCCGAGCACCCCGAACGGGTGCTCGCGCTGGTGCTCTCGGACACCTCCGCTCCCCCGGAGACCCCGGACGGGAGGGAGTTCCGCAACCGGATGGCGGACCGGCTGCTGGCGGAGGGGATGGCCGGCTACGCCGAGGAGGTCATCGACAAGATGATCGCCCCCTACAACGTCGACGCCCAACCGCGGCTCGCCGAGCGGATCCGGCGGATGATGCGCGAGACCGACCCGCGGGCGGCCGCCGCGGCGCTGCGCGGCCGCGCCGAGCGCCCCGACTACCGCCCGACCCTGTCCGCGGCCGCCGTCCCCGCGCTGGTGCTGGTCGGCGCGGACGACGTCTACACCCCGCTGCCGCAGGCGGAGGAGCTGGCGGGACTGCTGCCCGACGCCGAGCTGGCCGTGATCCCGGACGCGGGTCACCTGCCCGGCGCCGAGCAGCCGGCGGAGTTCAACCGTCGGCTGCTCGCCTTCCTGCTGGCGCGGGTCCCCCCGACCTCGGCCTGACCGCGGCGCCGCTCAGGCCGCGATGACGGCCGCCCCCGTGCGGCCGCCGTCCACGTCCAGGACGGTGCCGTGGACGAAGGAGGACTCCTCGGCGGCGAGGTAGACCGCGGCCTGCGCGATCTCCTCCGGCCGGCCCAGCCGGCCCGCCGGGGTGCCGGCCATCATCCGCCCGGCCGGGTGGGAGTCGTCCTCCGACGGCTCCAGCACCACCCCGGGGGAGATCGCGTTCACCCGGACCCCCCGCGGCCCGAACTCCGCGGCCCAGGCGCGGGTGAGGGTCTCCATGGCGCCCTTGGTGGAGCTGTAGAGGGCGCCCATCGGCACGGCCAGCCGGGCGATCCACGACCCCATGTTGACGATCACCCCGCCGCCGGCCTCGGCCATCGCCGGGGCGACGGCCGCGGTGAGGAAGAACGGCGCCTTCACATTGACCGCGTAGACCGCGTCGAAGGTCTTCTCGTCGGTGTCCGCCGTTCCGTCGCCCGGGTAGATCCCGGCGTTGTTGACCAGGATGTCGATCCGCCCGCCGAGGAGCGCCGCGGCCCGCTCGGCCCGCTCGGCCAGCTCGGTGGAGGCCGCCGCGCTGCCGTCCAGCTCCGCCCGGAGGAAGTCCGCCCGCCCGCCGCGCGCACGGATCCCCTCCACCACCTCCGCTCCGCGGCGCTCACTCCGGCCGGACACCAGCACATACGCGCCCTCGGCGGCGTACGCCTCGGCGATGGCCCGTCCGATGTTGCTGGTGGAACCGGTGACCAGCGCGGTCTTGCCCTGCAGTCGTCCTGACATGATGCCCGGCACTCCTCGACAGTCGCTCCGCCCCCGCCTGCCTTCGCGGGGGCGCTACGGCCACTGTGCCGAGCGAAAAATGGACCGGCAAGTACAATCCACCGCGCCCGCGCCCCCGCGCCCCGCATCCCCCCGCCCCTCGGTACCGTGTGGTACCCCCGAGCGGCTCGGACCGGGTCGCGGACGGCAGGGAGGTGGGTGCGGGTGGGCGAGGTGCCGCCGTTCACTCTGGTGCAGCTGCGGTATTTCACCGCGGCCGCCGAGGCGCGGTCGATGACGGGCGCGGCACAGCGGCTGCTGGTCTCCCAGTCGGCGGTGTCGACCGCGGTGGCGCAGCTGGAGCGGGAGCTCGGGGTGCAGCTGCTGATCCGGCACCACGCGCGCGGGCTCTCCCTCACCCCCGCCGGGGAGCGGTTCCTTCAGGAGGCCCGCGGCTTCCTCGGTCATGCCGCCGAACTCGCCGAGACGGCACGGGGGTTGGGGACGACGGCGGTGGGCGTGATCACAGTCGGCTGCTTCACCTCGGTCGCGCCCTTCCTCCTCCCCCGGCTGCTGACGGCCTGCGCGGCCGGCCACCCCGGGCTGAGCCTGGAGGTCATCGAGGGCGACGCCGCCCGGCTGCGTTCCGCCCTCCTCTCCGGCGAGTGCGAGCTCACCATCGGCTACGCCCTGGACGGGGCCGAGGGCCTGGATCTGGAGATCCTCGCCGAGGCGCCGCCGTACGCGATCGTCCCGCCGGACCACCGGCTGGCCGCCGGCGGCGGTCCGGTGCGGCTGGCCGACCTGGCCGGCGAGCCGATGGTCCTCTACGACTTGCCGCACAGCAGGGACTACTTCCGCTCGCTGGTCGCCTGGACCGGCGCCGAGCCGATCGTCCGCCACCGCACCACCAGCTACGAGACGGTGCGCTCGCTGGTCGCGGCCGGGTACGGCTGGTCGATCCTCAACCAGCGCCCGGTCGGCGACCGCACCTACGACGGCGGCCGGGTGGCCGCACTGGCCCTCCGCGACGAGCTGCCGGCGCTGCCGGTCGCCCTGGCCCGGGTGGCGGGCACCCGGCCGACCCGGCGGGCGGAGGCGGTCGCCGCCTGCGCCCGCCGGGTGCTGGCCGACTGGCCCGGGCACTGACCGGGCCTCACGGCCGCGCCAGCCGCTCCCCCATCACCCGCAGGAACGCCTCCCAGCGCTCGGTGAACTCCGGGTCCGAGGGCGCGAGACCGGTCACCATCCGGGTGATCTGCGGCAGCAGGGACGGGTAGCTGACCAGGGCGAAGCACACCAGGCGGAACAGCTCGGGGTCGCCCGCGTCGTCCAGCCCGCCCTCGGCCGCCCGCCGGGCGATCTCCTCCACCTGCGCCCGGATCACCGGACGCCGCTCCTCCTCGTGCGGCACCGGCCGCTCGCCGTACGCCAGGGCCTCCCGCTCCAGGTAGTGGAACCAGGCCTGGTCGCCGGCGAGTTGCTCGCGGTGGTGGAAGGCGAGGAACTCGCCGAGCCCGGCCGGCGCCGCCTCCACCCGGGAGAGACGCCGGGCCCGCACCCCCCGCAGTACGTCCGCGAAGAGCGCGTCGCCGACCCGGCCGCCGGTGGCCAGGAACATCGACCAGGCGAAGCCGCCCGCCCAGCCCGGCAGCCGCTCGATCAGCGCGTTGGCAGGCTGCCCCGGCGCGGTCGGCAGCCGGTGCACCAGCACCGCGGCCACCACCAGCAGCAGCGAGCAGACCGGCAGCACCTCGGCGTAGGCGTCGACGTAGCCACGGCCCGCGCCCGCGCCCGCCGCCCCGAGCAGCGAGAAGAAGAGCAGCGAGAACCCGGCCACCCCCAGCACGTTGGCCGTCTGCATCGACGTGGTGACGACGCCCGACCCCGACCCGGCGTCCTCCGGCGGGATGCCGGAGACGATCGTGCCGACCAGCGGGCTCAGCCCGAGTCCCTGCCCGACGCCGGTCAGCAGCAGGCTGGGGGCGAGCGTCCAGACGGTGAGGCCGGTCCCCGCCTCGTACACCGCCAGCGCCGTCGCGGCCAGGCCGAAGGCCGCCAGCAGGTAGCCGGCCGACAGCACGTGCCGGCCGAAGACCGGCACCAGCCGCGGCGCCAGCAGCGAGGCGGCGAAGAAGCCCAGCGCCGACGGCGTGTAGACGAGCGCCGAGCGGATCGGCGAGAAGCCGAGGCCGGTCTGCAGATAGACGGCGAGGGTGAAGAGGAAGCCGGCGTACGAGGCCATGAAGCACATGGCGATCGGCACCCCGGTGGCGAACGAGCGGTTGCGGAAGAGGTCGAACCGCACCAGCGGTTGACCGCCCCGGCCTGCCACTCCCCGCTCGTACCTGACGAACCACCAGCCCACCGGCAGCGAGGCCAGCAGTGCCACGATCAGCCACACCGGCCAGCCGGCGTCCCGGCCGACCAGCAGTGGCACGCAGAACAGCACCAGGGTGAGGGTCACCAGCCCCACCCCGCCGAGGTCCAGCCTGATGCCCGGATCGGGCCGGTCCGCGGGCAGCACCACCCAGGCGAGGGCCGCCGCGATCAGCCCCACCGGGACGTTGACCAGGAACACCGGCCGCCAGGTCCAGCCGAAGAGGTCGGCGGCCAGCAGCGCCCCGCCGATCAACTGCCCGGCGATCGAGGCGATGCCGATGACCGCGCCGAAGGTGCCCAGCGCGCGCCCGAGCCGGGCCCCCTTGAAGGTGGTCTGGATGATCGCCAGCACCTGCGGGTAGAGCAGTGCCCCGCCGACGCCCTGCAGGGCGCGGGCGCCGACCAGCACCCCGATCCCGGGGGCGGCCCCGCAGAGCGCGGAGGCGGCGGTGAAGACCAGCAGGCCTATGACGAAGAGCCTCCGCCGGCCGTGGACGTCGCCCAGCCGCCCGCCGGTGACCAGCAGGCAGGCGTAGGTGATGGTGTAGCCGGACACCACCAGCGCGACCGCCCCGAAGCCGGCGTGGAGTCCGCTCCTGATGGACGGAATGGCGACGTTGACGATGGCCACGTCCAGGATCGCCATGAAGGTCCCGACCAGCACGATCGGCAGGACCCAGCGCTCCCTCGCCCCCGGTCCCGCATCCGCCGCCGCGGCCACCGCCGCCGGCGCGGCCTGTCTCGATGCCATGCTCCTCCCCCGCCTCCCCGTCGCCGCGTGGCCCGTTCCCATACGGACCCACTCGCGGGCGCCCACTGTACGAGTTTCGCGCGCGATCGGTGTTCGATTCGCGCGGTCCGCGCGCGGCCGGCGCGCGGCACCGTCCCGCGCCTCGCCCGATGCGTCGTCGGATCGGGCGGTCCCGGGCGGGGGAGACCCGGAATCCACCGGTACGCCGGCGGGCGGGCGCCGGGGCGCTTCCCCGGTCACGCGACGCCGGTACCCGCCTTCGCGGTCCCCCGCGGCCCGTCCCCACCGCGCTCGCCTCCGGTGATCCGGCGAGCGGCGGACGCGGCCGTCATGGGTGAACTCTCCTCCTCCGGCGGGGATTTGTCGACGGCCGCGCGGGCGCCGGGCGCCGACGGCAGGCCTCCGGCTCCGGGGCAGGGCAAGGATGCAGCTATCGTTCGCCGACAGCGGAGGAAGGGCCTCGGATTCCGTCCAGGAGGTAGCTGGTTCGGCGGTCGTAGTCGTCACGGAGAGGCCGCTTGCCGTGCTTGAGGGCAAGGGCGTTGTCGACGACGAGTGCGTGCAGGTCGCCCGCCGTGAACTCAGGCCGCAGCGCACCAGCGGCTTGAGCGGCTGTGATGAGCTCCTCGTTGGCCTCGCTTCCGACCCGGCAGATCCTCATCAGTTGCCGCGAATGCGGATACGTCTGCAACAGCACGTCGTTGAAGGCGGGTTGGCGGTACTGGAGGTCGCGGAGCGCGGTGACGTAGTAGGTGATGCGCTCGCTCACGTCGTCGATGGCCCGAGCGTGGTCGATGACGGCGAACAGCTCGTTCGCTACGAGTTCCTCGATAACGGCCTCGATGAGGCCGACCCGTCCGCCGAACCGGTTGAAGATCGTGGCTTTGCTCACCCCTGCCGCCTCGGCGACCTGCTCCAGCGGCACCGTCAGGCCCTGCCCTTGGAAAGCGTCGATCGCGGCAGAGCGGATCTGTTCGGAATTGCGCCGGGCGTCAGCGCGCAGCCCCGTTCCCGAAGACACCGCACTCACCTCCCCTCATCGCCATAACTTGACTCGCCTGGTCAGTTTACCTACGGTCGCATCCAGAAGCGAAACTGACCCACTTGGTCAACTTAAGCTCCGAGAGGTCAAGAACATGATCGTTGTGACCGGCGCCACCGGCGGACTGGGCGGCACCGTCGTCGAGCACCTCCTCAACCGCCTACCCGCTGACCAGATCGGCGTCAGCGTCCGCGACACCGCCAAGGCGCAGCACTTCGCCGACCGCGGCATACGCGTACGGCAGGGCACCTACGAGGATCCGGCCGCACTGCGCCACTCCTTCGCCGGTGCCGAGCAGATCCTTCTGATATCCGGTAACGACCCGGCCGCCGACATGGTCAGCCTGCACCGCAACGCCATCGAAGCCGCGGTCGCAGCCGAGGCCCGGCGCATCCTCTACACCAGCCAGCAGGGCGCCGTCCCCGGCAACCCGTACCAGCCGTCGAACATCCACATCGCCACCGAGGCACTCCTCGACGACTCGGGCATCGCCTGGACCGCTCTGCGCAACGGCGCCTACGGCCCACTGGATCAGGTGCTCGGCCCGTGGCAGCACACCGGCGTGATCGCCCAGCCGCAAGACGGCCCCGTCCCCTATACGGACCGGGACGACATAGCCGAGGCCACCGCGGTCCTTCTCGCCGGTGACCGCGCCTTCGACGGCCCCGTCAACCTCACCGCGCCGAACGCCGTCACCTTCGACGATGTCGCCCAGACCGCGTCTGCCCTCACCGGTCGCCCTGTTGAGCGCATCGTCGTGGACGACGAGCAGTGGGTCGCCGACCAGATCGCGATCGGTGTCCCGGAGCAGATGGCCCGTCTCATGCTCACCTGGTACCAGGCCGCCCGCGCCGGCTACTTCGCCGAAGCCGGCCCCCTGCTGGCCGAACTGCTCGGCCGCGGGCCGCGCACCATCGCGGAACGGCTCGCAGGTCCCATCGCCACCTGAAGCCGAGCTTCTTCTCGATCCCCTGATCGTGGGTCTGGGCATGCCGTTGACCGACGCCCGGTGGGCGCGGGTCGAGCCACCTCCTCCGAGTCGGACACCGAAGCGCGGTGGCAGGTGGAGAGACCACCGGCAGGTCATCGACGCCGTCGCGTTCAAGTTCCAGACCGGAATGTGGGCCATTGACGGCACTTGGCGGCGAGTGCTCACCGCGCTGCCGGCGCAGTCCGACGCCGACGATCGCCCAACCGCAGCACCGCAGGCGCAAGTAGGGGGCGCGCGAAACTGCGCGCCCGACCACCCACCCAGCCGCACCCAACCGCGCACCCAACCGCAGCGCCGCAGGCGCAAGTAGGGGGCGCGGGGAACTGCGCGCCCAACCACCCACCCAGCCGCACCCAACCGCGCACCCAACCGCAGCGCCGCAGGCGCAAGTAGGGGGCGCGGGGAACTGCGCGGCCAACCACCCACCCCGCCGCACCGACCCCGCTCCGCCCCTCCCCTCACCCTCTCGGAGAGCCACCCCGCCACACCCGCAGCATCAGCCCGTCGTGGGTCGCCGCCCAGCGCCCGTCCAAGGAGAAGTTCGCCGCCGCCAGCGCGCCGGTGTCACCGCCCAGCGGATGCCTCAACCTCCTTACCGCGCCCGGACGGACGTCCCACAGCAGGACGGTGTCGGCGGGCCCCGGCCCCAGCAGCACCGTCCCGGTCGGGTTCAGATACAGCGTGTCCTCCGCGCCGAAGTCGCCCACCTCGGCCAGCAGCCGCCCCCCGCTCCCCGACCGGACCGCCCAGCGCTCCCGGTCCTGGTCGTAGGCGGCCAGTACCCGCCCGTCGGCGCTCACCGCCGGGGCCGCGTCGCCGGACGGAAAGCCGCCGGTCTCCCTCCCGTCCGCCACCGACCACAGCACGCAGCGCCTCGGCGCCGCCGCCCCGGACCCGGCCAGATACGCCAGCACCCGGCCGTCCGCCCGCAGGCCGAGCAGCTCGCCGCCGGAGCCGACGCCCGGCATCCCGCCGAGCCGCACCGGCGTGCCCTCGCCCTCCAGCGCCCACACCGCGCACGGCCCGCCGTCCTCCACCACCGCGCAGTACCGCCCGTCGACCGTCGGCAGCAGCACCGTGCCGGGGGCGGAGAAGCCGCGGGCCGGGTTCCGCCCCACCACCGTCCCCGTCCCCGTCCCCGGCCCCGTCCGCGGCCCCGTTCCCGGTCCCAGCCCCAACCCCGGTCCCAACCCCGCACGTCCGCCCCGCAGGCCGGCCCGCAGATCGAGCCGGAACGGCCGCCCGTCCGCGCCCAGCAGCACGGCCGACGACCCGTCGGGCGCCAGCGCGCAGCCCGATTCCACCGGCAGCCACCGCACCTCACCGCTCGCCGGGTCGTGCCGGTAGAGGACCCCGGTGTCGGCGGTCCAGACGGTGTACGCCCCGCCCGCGCCCACCCGGATCTCCCCGATCCCGGCCACCACGTCCCGGGCGAGGACGGTCCGCCAGTCCTCCTCGCCGAGCCGCAGCAGTTCCACGTCGCAGCGCGGATCGGGGGCGGCCCGGCGCTGCACCCGGGCGATCCACGGCCGGTCCGGGGCCACCGCCCAGGCCCCCAGCCGATCCGCCTGGACGGCGAAGGCCGCGTCACCGCTGCGCTCCGCCTCCCGCAGCAGCACCGGGGCCAGCACCGCCACCGCCCCGACCCCGGCCCCCGCCAGCACGCTGCGCCGGGTCCGCCGGCGCGCCGCCCCGCCAGGGGACTCCGCGGAGGGCTCCGCGGGGGACTCCGCGGCCGCGTGACGGTCCCCCCTCCCCGGCCGCCCGGCCAGCCGCTCCTGCAGCGCCACATGCCGGAACTGGTAGACCCCGCCCGCCTGCCGCAGCAGCCCCCGCGCCCGGGCGTCCTCGAGGAAGGACAGCAGCCGCCACGGCAGCCGCCCCCGCGCGGCGAGGAACCACCGCACCACCACACAGCGCGGCCACGCCTGCGACAGCAGCACCAGCGCGGCGGTGACGGCCCCCGGGAGCAGCGCGTACTGCGCCACCGGGACCAGGAACCCGGAGCGCGCGGCGGGAATCGGCTGCTCCGCCCCCGGCAGCCGTTCCAGCAGCACATCCCAGCACCAGCGCACCACCCGGAACGGCGCCCAGCCGCCGGGGAATCCGGACCCCCCGGTCAGCGCCTGGAACACCGCCCGCCCCAGTCCCATCCCGGCCGCACACCCCGGCAGCCCGAGCAGCCCGACCACGAGGCCGGTGCAGAGCGTACTGCCCAGCGAGGACCTCCGGTCCTGCCGTACGGAGTCCAGCACCGCCGCCTTCCGCGCCTGGCTCGGCTCGACCTGGAGCCACTGCTCGACGGCGAGCGCGAGGCCAAACGCCGAGGCCACCCCGGCCCCTCCGCCGAGCAGCGTCCCCAGCGCGTCCATCGGCTCCTCGGTCCAACCCCCCGGCGACATCGCGTCCACCACCAGCTGCCCGACCACCACCGGCACGGCGATCAGCGCCACCAGCCCGGCGCCGCGCAGGAATCCCCGCCGCAACCGGCCGGCCCCACCGTGCAGCGAGGGCACCGTACGGCGCGGCTCGGGCGCCGGCACCGCGAGCCAGACCACCAGCGCCAGCACGGCGAACAGCACACCGCCGCCCACGCTGGGGGCCTGGCTCATCCCCGGGTCCAGCCAGGCGATCCACGCCGCCATCGCACAGGCCAGCCCGCCTCCGCCGACCAGCGCGAGCACCGGCGCCACCCACGGCGACAGCAGCCTCGGCGCCAGCCGCCACCAGGCGAGCTCGCGCTCCCGGTGGGCGTGGAGGTAGGTGGCGAGATAGGTCAGCCACCGCTCGGCCCGGTCCGCAGGCCACCGGCGGCCGGCCGCCGCACCGGACGCGGCGGGCTCCTCGAAGGCCATCCGCACGAAGGCGTCCAGCAGGTGGTTCTCCACCGCCGTCCGGGACTCCCTTGCGGCGGCGAGCAGTTCGGCCGCCGCGGCGCTCCCGGCCGTTCCGCCGGGCCCCTGGCCGCCGACCGCCGCAGCCGCTCCCTCCGCGCCCTCCGCGCCCTCCGCCACCCCCTCGGCCGCGTCCGCGCTGTCCGCCGCGACCGCCCCGTCCAACCGCCCGCAGACGCGGACCAGCAGACCCACCATCAGCGGGGTCGACAGCGCCTCGGCCAGCGGCCCGTCGCGGTCGGCCAGCAGTGCCTGACGGATCGTCAGCCAGCCTGCCCCGCGCGGCAGCAGATGGTCGGCGACCTCCTCGGCGGTGAGCCGGTCCACCTCCACCACCGAGGCCCGCCGGAGCACCGGCGAGCCGGCCGCGATCAGGTCGCCGTACTCCAACGACCGGCAGGTGACCACGATCGGACGGTCACCGTCGGCGCAGAGGGCGCTGTTGATCCGCTCGATCGCGCTCCGCCGGGCGACCTCCGAGACCTCGTCGAGGCCGTCCAGCACCGGCAGCACCAGCCCGGCCGCGAGCAGCCGCCGCGCCACGTCCCGCCGGCCGCCGTAGTAGTGCCTGGCGATGCTGTCCAGCAGCCAGTCGTCGAGCGACTCGCAGACCGGGTCCCAGCGGGCGGCGGCCAGCAGCACCGGAACGGGCCCCGGCTCCCGGCCTCCCGGTTCGCCCAGCAGCCCCAGCACCAGCAGCAGTGCCAGCACCGTCTTCCCGGCCCCCGGCTCGCCCAGCACGACCAGTCGGCCGCCCGGCACCCGCCGGTACTGCTCGGCCAACTCCCGCGCCGCACACCGCGCGTCCCCGCTGATTCCGCCCCGCGCGGGCAGCGAGTACCGCTCTCCCCCGGCCACCGAGGCGAGCCGGGCCGGCCGGCTGTCGCGCAGCCCCCGGGCCGAGGCGGTCCAGCTCAGCGGCAGCGTCCCGGCCTCCGGCTCGAAGAGGCCGCGGACCCGCGCCTCCTCCTCCCACTGCTGCCGCACCTCGTTCGCCAGCTCCTCGGCCGGCCGCGCGGCGTCGGTGGGCACGCCCCTGCGGGGCAGTTCGAGGAGCGCCACCCCGAGCGCCCCGGCCGACACCACGAAGCCCGCGTAGCCCATGAACTCCTGCGAGCCCTGCGAGTCCCGCAGGAACACCAGCGAGACCCAGCCCCCGAAGACGCCCAGGCCGACTAGGAGCCCGGTGCGGAGATGGCGTGCCATCAACTCCCTGATCACAGCCAACTCTTAGCCTGCGGGCCGCCGGGGCCGGTAGCCCGTAACCGCAGATCACCCCTTCGGGGGAGCGCGGGCCGGACCAGGAGTCCCGACCGGGGGCGCGAGCCCGCGGACGGCCCCACCGACCGCCTTGTCCGCCCGTCCCCGCTCCCGCATCCTGATCCCGGGCGCCCCTCACGCGCCCGTGCGCGCCCTCACCGCCGGGAGCCGGAATGGCCGAGCAGCACCCCCTCTTCGCCCGGTACTACGCGCGGATGAGCGTCCGGGCGGAGCCCCTCCTCGCCGAGTACCGGCGGCGGTTGCTGGCCGGGCTGGGGGGCGAGGTGGTCGAGGTGGGCGCGGGGAACGGGCTCAACTTCGGCCACTATCCGCGGTCGGTGCGCCGGGTGACGGCCGTCGAGCCCGAACGGCGACTGCGGGCCTCCGCCGGCGTCGCCGCGGGCCGGATCGCCCTCCCCGAGATCCGCGTGGTGGACGGCACGGCGGAACGCCTGCCGCTCCCCGACGACTCGGCCGACGCGGTGGTCTTCTCCCTGGTCCTCTGCTCGGTGGCGGACATGGACGCGGCCGTCCGCGAGGCCCGCCGCATCCTCCGCCCCGGCGGCCGGCTGCGCCTCTGGGAACACGTCCAGGCCCCGCCCGGCACCCCGATGGAGCGCTTCCAGCGGATCGCGGACGCCTGCGGCTGGCCCCGTCTGGCCGGCAACTGCCACACCCACCGCGACCCCCTCCCCGCCCTCCGCGCCGCAGGCTTCACCCTCCGCCCCGGCGACCTCACCCGCTTCCGCCTCCCCCCGACGCGCCTGGCCCCGCCGACGGCCCCCATGCTGCTGGCCCGAGCCGATTACTGACGGCCGATCAGCTTTCGGTCTGCAAAGGGGAGTTCAGACCGGCAGGACGTCGACGGCGGTGCCCCCCTGGGATCTCGGCGAGGCAGCCACGGACGTCCCCAGGATCCGCGCTCGCCACGCCGGCCGCCCCCAGCTCGACCGCTGTCGTCGCCACCAGCGCGTCACAGACCACATCGCCGAGGGTGCCGGCGGGGCGATCGCCCGACGAGGCATGGCACCGCGTGTTACGGAGCGAAGCGGGGCGGACGCTTGTCCAGGAAGGCCTGGACGCCCTCGGCGTACTCCCGGCTGGTGTAGGAGGCCTGGTAGAGGGCCTCGACCTCGGGGGCGTCGGCGCCGGCCGCGCCCTGGTCGAGGATGCGGCGGGTGATGGCCTTGGTGCCGCGGACGGAGACCGGGGCGCGGGCGGCGATGGTCTCGGCGAGTTCGTCGACGCGGCGGTCGAAGGCGCCGTCGGCGACCTCGTGGACCTCGTTGACCAGGCCGATGCGCAGCGCCGTCGCGGCGTCCAACTGCTCGCCGCTGTACAGGATCTGGCGGGCCCAGGCCGGGCCGACCGCGTCCACCAGCTGCTTGGTGGAGGAGTAGTGGTAGACGATGCCGAGCTTGGCGGGGGTGATCCCGAACCGCGCGTCGGCCGCCGCGATCCGGAGGTCGCAGGCGAGGGCGAGCTCGCAGCCGCCGCCGATGCAGAACCCGCGGACCGCCGCCAGGGAGGGCAGGGCGAGCTCGGCCAGGGCGCGTTCGGCGGCGTGCACCACGGCGCTGTAGTTCCGGGCGCCCTCGGCGCCCTGCCGGTGGGTCTGGAACTCGGAGATGTCCGCGCCGGCGGAGAAGTGCTCGTTGCCGCGGAGGACCAGCACCCGGACGGCGGGGTCGGATTCCACCTCCTTGACGAGGGCCGGGATCGCCCCCCACATCTCCAGGCTCATGGCGTTGCGCTTCGCCGGGCGGTCGATGGTGATCGTCGCCACCGGACCGGACACGTCCAACCGCAGATGAGAGCTCGTCATGGCGGCCACCCTATGCGGCCCGCCGATCACCCGAGGATCGCCCGCCGATCACCCCAGGATCAGCGCCACCACCGCCCACAGCCCCCCGGCCGCCGCCGGCTCGCCGGGCGGGGCGGTCATCAGCAGGTGGTGGGCGGTGCCGACCAGGGCCAGCGCCGCGGCCTGCGGGTCGGTCCCGGCGGGCACCCGGCCGAGCCGCAGCTCGGCGGCGAGGTAGCGGGCCAGCGCGTCCTGGATGACGGCGAAGCCGCGGTCCCCCGAGGCCATCGCCTCCCGTACGCGCCGCGCGGATCCGGCCCTGGTCATCGCGGCGGCGGCGAGCGCGGGGCCGGTCGAGCCGAGGAGGACGTCCAGCGCGGTGTGGAGGTTCTCCGCGACCTCGCCCTGCCCGGCCCGGTCGGCCAGCGCGGAGGCGCGGGCCGCCACCCCGTCGATCCGGTCCAGGCAGAGTTCGGCGACGAACTCGTCGAGCCCGCCGAAGTGGGCGTGCAGCAGGCCCTTGGCGCAGCCGGCCTCGGTGGTCACCGCCCTGCTGGTCAGCCCGGCCGGACCGGATCTGAGGACGACCCGCTCGGCGGCGTCGAAGAGCAGCCCTCGCACATCCGGTGTCGCACGTCCGCGTGGTGACATGTCGCCTCGTCAGTTTCCTTTCCGCGTAAGGCCGTTGCGGGTTTGGGCAAGCGCCCATACAGTTTGGGCAAGTGCCCATATTAGGGGAGGGACCATGTCCGAGTCAGTACCCCGCGCCGCCGCCCCCGCGCAGGCCGAGGCCTGGAACGGCTACGAGGGCCGCCACTGGGCGGACCACCAGGCACAGTGGGACGCCATCAACGCCGAGTTCAACGACCCGCTGCTGGACGCCGCCGGGATCCGGCCGGGCGACCAGGTGCTCGACATCGGCTGCGGCAACGGCGCCGTCAGCCGGCTGGCCGCCCGCCGGGCCGCGCCCGGCCGGGTGCTCGCGGTGGACCTCTCCGGTCCGATGCTGCGGCGGGCCCGCGAGACGGCCCGGGCGGAGGGGCTGGAGAACATCGACTTCGTGCAGGCCGACGCCCAGCTCCATCCGCTCCCCCGGGACCGCTTCGCGGCGGCGGTCAGCCGGTTCGGCGTGATGTTCTTCGCCGATCCGGTGGCGGCCTTCCGCAATGTCGCGGGCGCGCTGCGCCCCGGCGGGCGGCTGGCCTTCGTCTGCGGCGGCGAACCGCTCCGCAACGACTGGGTGGCCCTGGTGGGCGGCCTGCTGCCGCCCGGCGCTGCGGCCCCCGCGGCACCGCTGTCGCCGACCGAGCCGGGGATGTTCTCCCTCGCCGACCCGGAGCGGACCCGCTCGACACTGACCGCCGCCGGCTTCTCCGGCATCACTGTGGACCGCGCCGAGGCGCTGCCCCGCTGGGGCGCCGACGCCGAGGCCGCCGCGGACTTCATGCTGGGCTCCGGCCCCGGCCGGCACCTGACCAGCGGTCTGGACCCGGAGGCGCTGGCCACCGCCCGCAAGTCGCTGGTCGGCAAGCTGGCCGCGCACCAGGGCGCGGACGGCGTCCGGCTGCGCACCTCGGCCTGGCTGGTGAAGGCGGTCCGGCGGGAGGCCTGATCCGTTGGGCTAGGCTCGGGGATCGCGCCGACCGATCCGAGAAAGCACCCGCACCATGCCCCGCACCACCCCCGCCGCCATCGCTCCCGCCACCACCGCTGCCGCCACCACCGCTCCCGCCGCCATCACCCCCGACATCCGCCTGGTCGCCACCGACATGGACGGAACCCTGCTGGACGGCGAGGGCCGGATACCGGACGGCCTCTGGCCGAGGCTGGAGCTGCTGCGCGAGCGCGGCATCGCCTTCGCCCCGGCCAGCGGCCGCCAGTACGCCACCCTGGCCCGGCAGTTCGCCCGGGCCGGCGCGGAGGCGCTGTCCGAGATGGTCTTCATCGCCGAGAACGGCACCTATGTGGTCCGCGACGGGCGCGAGCTGAGTTCCGCCCCGCTCGACCGGCGGACGGTGGTCGACGTCGTGCGGACCGCCCGCGGCCTGGCCGCCGGCGGTGCGGACCTGGGCGTGGTGGTCTGCGGGAAGCGCTCCGCCTACATAGAGCGCCGGGACGACGCCTTCCGCTCCGAGGCGGCCACCTACTACGCCGCGCTGGAGACCGTGGACGACGTCCTGGCCCCGGTGGACGAGGTCCTCAAGATCGCCCTCTACGACTTCCAGAGCGGCGAGCGGAACACCGCCCCCGCCCTCCGCGCCTTCGCCGAGAGCCACCAGGTCGTCGTCTCGGGGCAGCACTGGGTGGACGTGCTGAGGAAGGACGCCGACAAGGGCACCGCCCTCCGCGCCCTCCAGCGCGAGCTCGGCGTCACCCCCGCCCAGACCATGGCCTTCGGCGACTACCTCAACGACCTCCAGCTCCTGGACGCCGCCGACTGGTCGTACGCGATGGCCGGCGCCCACCCGGAGATCAGGCGCCGGGCCCGGCACGAGGCCCCGGCCCACACCGACGCGGGTGTTCTCCAGGTGCTGGACCGGGTACTCGGTCTGGAGGGATGAGCCGGCCCGGGAGCCCCCACCGCCGCAATTCGTGGACAGCGACTATCCACGATCGTTACCGTGGGCGGCACCCGAGCCGGCGGTGGACCGGCGACACCGGAGAAAGGCCGACGCCATGAGGATCACCGTGCTCGGAGCAACCGGCACCGCGGGTTCGCGCACCGCCGAGGCGCTGCGCGAACGCGGAGCGGAGGTGGTCGAGGCCTCCCGCTCGCGCGGAGTGGACCTGGTCGGCGGGGAGGGCCTGGCCGAGGCGCTGCGCGGGGCGGACGCCGTCGTCGACGCCTCGAACCCGGTCCCGGCCGCCGGATCGGCCTCCCCGGAGGTGGTCGAGGCGGTCTCCCGGGCCACCCGCAACGTGCTGGACGCCTGCGCGGCCGAGGGCGTCGGCCATCTGGTGCTCCTCTCCATCATCGGCATCGAGCAGCCGGTCTTCGACGGCTTCCCCTACTACCTGGCCAAGCGCGAGCAGGAGCGGCTGGTCGCCTCCGGCCCGGTGCGGCCGAGCATCGTCAAGACCTCCCAGTGGTTCGAGTTCGCGACCAACCCGGCGGCGGTGGAGCAGAGCGGCGACGAGGTGGTGGTCCAGGACTGGCTGGTGCAGCCGGTGGCGGTGGACAGCGTGGCGGCGGTGCTCGCGGAGACCGCGCTCGGCGAGCCGCTGGGGCCGGTACCGCTGCTGCTCACCGGCCCGCAGCGGATCCGCCTCCCGGAGCTGACCGCCCGCCTGCTGAAGGCCCGCGGCGACGCCCGCCCGGTGCGCACCGTCCCGCCGCGCCTCCCGGAGCTGGCCGAGGGCGTGCTGCTGGCCCCGGACTCGGCCCGGGTGGCCGGCCCGGACGTGGACTCCTGGCTCGCCTCCCCCTCGGCGCAGCGCGCCTGACCGCACACCGCCCGGGGGCCGCGCCCTCGGCGCCCGCCGCCGGCCCGGACGGCCCGGCGGGGACGGCCCGGCGGGGACGGCCCCCGGACGGCCCCGGCGCGGGACGGCCCCGGCGGGGACGGCCCCCGGACGGCCCGGCGCGGGACGGCCCGGCGGGGACGGCCCCCGGACGGCCCCGGCGCGGACGGCCCCGGCGGGACGGCCCCGGACGGCCCGGCGCGGACGGCCCCGGACGGGCGCGGACGGCCCACCAAGAGCGGCACCACCGCCAAAACGGCCCGCCCGCGTCCACCGGAACGACCGGTGGCGCGGGCGGGCCGTGCGCGCTGGGGCTGCCGAGGCGGCAGCCTCAGGCGGTGATGTCCTCCAGCTTCCTGCCCTTCGTCTCGCGGACGAACCTGGCGATGAAGAAGAAGGAGAGGGCCGCGAAGGCGGCGTAGATGACGTAGGTGGCGGACAGGTTCCAGTCCGACATCTGCGGGAACGTCTTGGTGACGGCCCAGTTGGCGATCCAGTTGAAGGCCGTGGCGACCGACATCGCCGCCGCGCGGATCTTCATCGGGAACATCTCGCCGATCATCACCCACAGGATGACGCCCCAGGAGACCGCGAAGAAGAAGACGAAGGCGTGCGCCGCGACCAGCGCGATGGTGCCGTCCACCTGCGGGATCGAGATGTTCGTCCCGGAACCGGTCTTGTAGGAGAAGGCCCAGGCGGCCAGTCCCAGCGAGACCGTCATGCCGGCCGAGCCGATCAGCGCCAGCGGCTTGCGGCCGACCCTGTCGATCAGCAGCATGCAGACCACGGTGCCGATGATGTTGATGATCGAGGTCGACAGCGAGATCAGCAGCGAGCTGGACTGGTCGATACCGACCGACTGCCACAGGATCGAGGAGTAGTAGAAGATCACGTTGATGCCGACCAGCTGCTGGAAGACGGCGAGGCCGATACCGACCCACACCACCGGGAGCAGCCCGGCCTTGCCCTTGAACAGGTCGCCGAAGCGCGGCTTGTGATCGGTCTTCAGACCGTGCTCGATCTCGGAGATCCGGGCGTCGGCGTCGATGGATCCGCCCTCGACGTCGCGCAGCACCGCTGCGGCCTTCTCGTGCCGGCCGACGGAGATCAGCCAGCGCGGGGACTCGGGGATCATCGAGGCGAGGACGAAGTAGATGATCGCCGGGATGGCGCAGGCCATCAGCATCCACTGCCAGGCGTCCAGGGAGCCCAGCTTGTTCTGGCTGGCGCCGCCCGCGCCCTGCGCGATGCCCCAGTTGATGAGCTGGGAGGCGGTGATGCCGACGACGATGCCGAGCTGCTGGAAGGAGGAGAGCGCGCCGCGCAGTCGCGGCGGGGCGATCTCGGCCATGTAGGTCGGGCCGATCACGGAGGCCAGGCCGATGGCGATGCCGCCGAAGACCCGCCAGATGCCGAGGCCGACGATATTGCCCGGCATGGCCGAGCCCACGGCGCTGACGGCGAAGAGGGCGGCGGCGATCTGCATGATGCGGATCCGGCCCAGGCGGTCGGCCAGCCGGCCGGCGAATATCGCGCCCAGTGCGGAGCCCAGCAGCGCGGTGGCGACCACCGTGCCGGTCTCCCCCGAGCCGACGTGGTAGTGGTCCTGGATGCCGGTGACCGCGCCGTTGATGACGGAGCTGTCGTAGCCGAAGAGGAAGCCGCCGAGCGCGGCGGCTGCCGTGATGAAGACAACGCGGCCGAGTCGCTCCTGCCGAGGAGCGGAAGCCCCGGGCGCGGTCTCGGATCGGCCCGTGGACGACTTGGTGATGCTCACGGATGACTCCTGGCGGCTCAACGTCGAGCCGGTCGGGTGCAGCAGTTGTGTTCAGTCTTTGAACGAACACGCCGCTGTTCTGATGATTAGCGTTTAACTTACGGAAACAACGCCTCCCCACACAAGTCGCGTTGTCGTGAAGATGTCGGGATCGTCCCGCAGAGGTCGGGTCACAACTTGAACGCGGTGCTGCCGTCAGGGCTTGAAACCGGTCGGGAACTCCGCGCGCACCCGGAAGCCGCCGTCCGGCCGCGGGCCCGCCGTCAGGGCTCCACCCAGCAGCGCCGCCCGCTCCCGCAGCCCCACCAGGCCGTGGCCGCCGCCGGGCAGCTGGGGGCCGGCCGCCGCGTCCGCCGGCGGTCCGTTGGTGACCAGGACCACAAGGCGGTCCGGCCCGCCGCCGTCCAGACCGAGGCCGAGCCGGACCTCGACCGGGGCCCCCGGCGCGTGCTTGCGGACATTGGTCAGCGCCTCCTGCACCGTCCGGTACGCCGCGCGCTCCACGGGCACCGGGAAGCGGCGGCCGTCCGGCAGTGCCGACCGGTCCAGCTCCGCGTCCAGACCGGCCCCCTCCAGCAGCCGGGGCAGCTCGGCCAGGGTCGGCTGCGGGGTGAGCTCCCCCGCGTCGCCGCCGGCCGCCCGCAGCACGCCGACCATGTGCCGGAGCTCCTTGAGGGTGGTGACGGCCAGCCGGCGGATGGCCTGCGCGGCCTCCCGCTGCTCCGGGCTGTCCGCCCGCACCTGGAGCGCGCCCGCCTGGATGCTGATCAGGCTGACCTGGTGGGAGACCACGTCGTGCATCTCCCGGGCCAGCCGGGCCCGCTCGGTGGACAGCACGGTGGCCGCGAGCAGCCGCTGCTCGCGCTCCTGCCCGCGGGTCAACTCGTCCACCCGGACCGCGAGTTCGCGCCGGGTGTCGACGAGGAGGCCGAGCGCCACCGGCGCGCCCGCGGTGAGCGCCGCGTACACGCCGGAGAGGAGGGTGGTGCGGTCCAGGCCGAAGGGGATGTCCATCGGCCACGGGATGAACTGGGTCAAGGCCACCAGCAGCCCGCAGATCCCGATCAGCCAGCGGTTCCGGTAGCGGGCGGCCACCGTGTAGAGGGCGATCATCGGGGCCAGCCAGATGTAGCTCATCATCATGCCCGGCAGGGTCAGCAGCAGGACCGGCACCGGCCAGCGGCGGCGGACCAGCAGCACGACCGCGGCCGGCAGCGCGGTGGCCATCTCGGAGACCGAGTGGAGGTCGTCGGCGAGCAGCGCGTCCGCGACCGCGAGGAGGAACGGCACCAGGACGTTCAGCCAGCCCGCCTGGTACCAGCGGCGCTCGGTCACTCCTGGCCCGCCCCTGGCCGGCCGCCGCCGCTGCCGCCGCTGCCGCTGCCGTCGCCGCTGCCGTCGCCGTCCAGCCCGACCAGCCCCGCCCGGTGGGCGATCACCGCGGCCTGCACCCGGTTCGCCGAGCCCAGCTTGGCCAGGATCGCGCTGATGTGGTCCTTGACCGTGCCGGTGGAGAGGAAGAGCCGGCGGGCGATCTCCGCGTTGGAGAGGCCCTCGCCGAGCAGCGCGAGGACGTCCAGCTCGCGGGTGGTCCTGGTGCGCAGTCTGGCCGCCGTCGCACGGTCCGGGCCGGAGCAGAGGTATCCGCTGATCACCGTCTCGGTGACGCCGGGGGACAGTATGCTGCCGCCCTGCGCCAGCACCCGTACCGCGTGCACCAGCTGGTCCGGGTCGGTGTCCTTGAGGAGGAAGCCGGCGGCGCCGCCGCGCAGCGCCGAGCCGATGTACTCTCCCCCGTCCCCGCCGGGGACCGGAGGCGCCCCCATGTCGAAGGTGGTCAGCATGGCCACCGCGGGCGGACGGGGCATCGCCCGCAGCCGGGACAGCACGGTGAGGCCGTCCACGTCCGGCATCCGGATGTCCAGCAGCACCACGTCCGGCCGGTGCAGCCGCGCCTCCTCGACGGCGCGGCCGCCCGGGCAGGTGGCCACCACCTCGATGTCCGGTGCGGCGCCGACGATCAGACTCAGCCCGGACCGGACCAGCGTCTCGTCGTCGACGATCATCACCGAGATCGTCCCGTTTGTCTCGCTCACTGCCTCTTCGCCCCGTTCCCTGCCCCGCTTTCCCCGTAGCGTAGGGGTTCGAAGGGGCGGGAGAGGTCAACGGGACGGGGCGAGCCCCTGTGACCGCAGCCACTCCATCTGCACCCGGATCTGGTCGGCGCGGCCGCCGCCGTGGTCGCCGAACCGCCACACCTGCATCTCGGCCGGGCCGCCGTAGCGGTGGTAGGCCGCGTAGACCGTGGACGGGGGGCAGATCGGGTCCATCAGCGCCACGCTGAACAGCGCCGGGACGCCGTCGGCCCGGGCGGCGTGGTGGACGCCGTCGAAGTAGTCCAGGGTGCCGAAGACGGTCTCCTCGGCCCCCCGGTGGTGGATCTTCAGGTAGTCGGTGAACTCCGTGTACGGCGCCTGCGGGGCGATCTCCGCGGCCCGCCGGAAGTGGCAGAGGAAGGGCACGTCCGCCATCGCCGCCGCGACCAGGTCGGGAACCAGCCCGGCCACCGCGAGGGTGAGGCCGCCGCCCTGGCTGGCGCCGGTCACCACGACCCGGTCCGGGTCGATCTCCGGGTGCTCGCGGACCGCCTCGACCGCCCGCACGCAGTCGGTCGTCAGCCGGCGGTAGTAGTAGTTGTCCGGGTGCTCGATGCCCCGGGTCATGAAGCCGTTCACCCACTGGGTGCCGCCGCCCTCGACCGGGTCCGGGGTGTCCCGCCCCTGCCCGCGGGAGTCCACCACCAGGTGGGCGTAGCCGGCCGCGGGGAAGAAGACGTGCTCCAGCGGGAGCCCGCGCCCGCCCGAGTAGCCGAGGTAGCGCACCACCACCGGCAGCCGGCCCCGGCGCACCCGCGGCAGCAGCAGCCAGGCCGCGACCGGCTGCCCGGCCCAGCCGTTGAACCGGACGTCGAAGACCTCGAACTCGGTCAGCTGGTGCTCCGCCTCCGGCACCGGGGTCCAGACCGCCCCGATCGGGTACTCGCGGGCGCTCTTCAGCGTCCGCTCCCAGAAGGCGTCGAAGTCCGCGGGCTCCGGGACCTCCGGGCGGTACTCGCGGAGTTGGTCCAGCGACAGATCGGTGAGTGGCACGCTGCTCTCTTCTCTCTGCTCCTAGGGGATCTCCCCAGATTCTCCGGAGAAGGACCCCGCGAGGGGAAGAGGGCCCGGATCACGCTCCGGAGCCGGAGGCGCGGGCCAGCACCCGGGCGGCATGCCGCCGGGAGGCGTGCTCGATCAGGTCGATCAGCACCTGCTTCCCCGAGGCGCGCTGCCGCGCGTCGCAGAGCAGCACCGGCGTGTCAGGCTCCAGGTCGAGCGCGGCCGAGACCGCGGCCGGGGTGTGCCGGCGCTCCCCGTGGAAGCAGTTCACCGCGACCACGAAGGGGATGCCGCGGCGCTCGAAGAAGTCCACCGCGGGGAAGCAGTCGGACAGCCGGCGGGTGTCGGCGAGCACCACCGCGCCCAGCGCGCCGTTCGCCAACTCGTCCCACAGGAACCAGAAACGATCCTGTCCAGGGGTGCCGAAGAGGTAGAGGGAGAGCCCCTCCCGGATGGTGATCCGGCCGAAGTCCATGGCCACCGTGGTGGTGGTCTTCCGCTCCACCCCGCCCAGGTCGTCGACGCCCGCCCCGGCCGCGGTGAGGGTCTCCTCGGTGCGCAGCGGGCGGATCTCGCTGACCGCGCCGACCATCGTGGTCTTGCCCACCCCGAAGCCCCCGGCGACCAGGATCTTCAGGGCCATCGCGGCCTCCAGCAGGTCAGCCGGGCCGCCGGCGGAGGTGCCGGCGGGGGTGCCGGGGGAGGTGGCAGAGGTGCCGGACGGGGTGCCGGCGGGAGCCGGGTTCTCGGGTGGTTCCGGAGTCGGGGTCATCATCCCTCGGTTCTGGGTCCCTCGGTTCGGCTCAGAGAGCCCGGAGTCCATTGATCACTTCGCGGAGCAGCCGCTCGTCCGGGAGCTGCGCGGGCGGCACCGGCCGGCTGACCCGGATCAGCCCGAGGTCCAGCAGGTCGCCCAGGAGCACCCGGACGACGCCGACCGGCAGATCGCTGTGGGCGGCGATCTCGGCCACCGAGGCCGGATCCTCCCGGCACCGGTCGAGGATCCGCCGGTGCTCGGGCGCGAGACCCGGCTCGGAGCCGTAGGGCGAGCCCGCCCCGCCGTACGCGCTGTCCGCGACGACCAGGGCGATCAGGTCGAAGGCCTCCCGCGCGTCCGGCCGGGTGCGCCCCCTGGTCAGCGCGAACAGCCGGACCAGCGGACCGGCCTCCTCGTCGTACCAGGAGGGCTGGTTGGGGCGGTCGTCAGAGTCCGGGGTGCGCATCGTTCCCGATCGAGTGGTCGGCGGCGGCGGACGGGCCGCCCGGCGCCCCCTGCCGGGGGCCGGCGCGCAGATGCTCGCCGACCCGCCGGATCAGCCGGGCCATCTCGTAGGCGACCTGGCCCAGATCGGTCTGGGTGTCGGCGAGGACGGCGAGGCAGGTGCCGTCCCCGGCGGCGACCACAAAGAGGAAGGCGTCCTCCAGCTCCACCATGGTCTGCCGCACGGAGCCGGCGCCGAAGTGCCGGCCGGTGCCCTTGGCCAGGCTGTGGAAGCCGGACGAGACCGCCGCCAGATGGTCCGCGTCAGCGCGGCCGAGATGCGTGGAGCGGCCGATGGCCAGCCCGTCGTCGGAGAGGACCACGGCGCTGCGCACGCCCCGGCAGCCCGCCACCAACTCGTCCAGCAGCCAGTCGACTTCGGTCGACGGTCGAACGGTGCCGATCATGCTGACCCCCGTCCCTTCCTCGTGACGTCGTGTGCGCCGCCGAGGTCGTCGGCGGATTCGCCGAGGAGCTCGGCGTCGTCCAGCCGGCCGCGGGTCCAACCGCGTTGCAGGGCGGACATGGTGGCTCGGGCCCGGTCCGGCTCCACCGACTCGGCCGGCTCCGCCCCGCCGGGGGCCGGCGGCTCCTCGCGCAGCTGCGGCGCCAGACTCGCCTGGCGGACCCGGCGCGGCAGGGCCTCGTCCGCACCGGGCGGATCGGCGGCCAGTGGAGGGAGCGGAGGCAGCGGAGGCAGCGTGGGCGTCGGCGGGGCCGGATGCTCCGGCGGAACCGGGGGTTCGGGCGGCGCCTGGGAGGCCGGCGGCGTCGCGGGCTCCGGCGGCGTCGCGGGCCCCGGTGGCGTCGTGGGCACCGGCGGCGTCGGCTCCAGCGGATCGAGCGGGAAGAGCCCGCCGCCGCCGGGCAGCGCGGTGAGCGGCCGGGGCGAGGCGATCGGCCCGCCCGGACGGACGCCCGCGGACGGCGGCAGATCCGGCTCCCCGCCCGCCGAGGCCGCCGGCGGGCCCCACTCCACGGTGGGCGCGGACGGCGCCGCGGGCACCCGGCGCGGTACGGGGGCCGGCCGCTCGGGGCGGCGCGGGCCGCCGGTGGCGGCCTCCTCGCCCGGCCCGCCGGCCGCCAGCAGCCCCGCCGGGATCAGCACCACGGCCGTGATCCCGCCGTACGGCGAGCGGCGCAGCGCGACGTCGAGACCGTTGCGCTGGGCCAGCCGGCTCACCACGTACAGGCCCAGCCGGTCGCCGTCGAAGAAGTCGCCCTGCCGGGACTCGGCGATCCGGCGGTTGGCCGCGGCCAGCGCATCCGCGCCCATCCCGAGCCCGCGGTCCTCGACCTCCAGCGCGTAGCCCGCGCCGACCCGGTCGCCGCTGATCGTCACCGGGGTGTTCGGCGGGGAGAACGCGGTGGCGTTCTCGACCAGTTCGGCCAGCAGATGGGTGACGTCGGCGACCGCGCCGCCGGTGAGCCGGGTGTCGCTGAGCCGGCGGATGTCCACCCTGGCGTACTCCTCCACCTCGCCGACGGCCGCCCGGACCACGTCCAGCAGCGGCACCGGCCGGCGCCAGCCGCGTCCGGGGGAGGCGCCGGAGAGGATGATCAGGCTCTCCGCGTGCCGCCGCATCCGGGTGGTGAGGTGGTCGAGGCGGAAGAGCTCGGAGAGCTCCGCCGGGTCCTCGGTGCGCCGCTCCATCGCGTCCAGCTGGCGGAGTTGGCGGTGGAGCAGCACCTGGCTGCGCCGGGCGAGGTTGACGAAGACCCCGGAGACCCCGCTCATCACCTCGGCCCGCTCGACCGCCGCCTGCAGCGCGGCCCGCTGGACCAGGCCGAGGGCGTTGCCGACCTCGCCGACCTCCCCGCGGCCCGCCACCCCGGCCGGCCGGGCCCGGGCGGTCTCCAGGTCCAGGTCCACCTCCTCGCCGGAGCGCAGCCTGCGCAGCGCGTCCGGCAGCCGGCGGAAGGCCAGGTCGAGGGCCGAGTTGCGGAGTGCCACCAGCTCGACCACCAGGGCCCGGCCGACTCGTACCGAGAGCAGCAGCGAGACGCAGGCCGCGAGCAGTCCGAGGAGCACCGCGACGCCCGCCGGTGAGGCCAGGGCGGTGCGGTAGGGGGTGGCGACGGCCGCGGTCAGCGCCGCGCGCTGCGCCGAGACCCGGGCCTGGAGGGCTGATTCGAGCCTGCCGACGGCGTCCGGCCAGCCGGTCAGGGAGGGGTCGGAGGGTAGCCGGACGCTCGCGTCGCCGCCCGCCCCTGCCCCCGCGCCCGCTCCTGCGCCCGGCCCGGTCTGCCGGATGGCCGCCTCGGCCGCGGCCACCGTACGGGCGTCCGCGGGATCGGCGGCGGCGACCGGGTCCGCCAGGTCGGTCGCCATCGGATCGCTCGGGGCGGACGGGTCCGGATGCGCGCGGGCGTACGCGGCCCCGTCGAGGAGTTGGTACTCGTCCGGGGTGAGCCGGCCCGCCGCCTGGGCCGAGCGGACCGCGGTGTCCTCGCGGGCCAGCAGTTCCTCCTCGCGGGCCGAGGCGACCAGCGCGGGCCGCCCGGCGGACAGCGCGGACACCACCGAGAGCGCCTGGTCGACGACCCCGCCGTAAGCCGCGGTGGCGGTTCGCCAGGCGCCGGGGGCGGGCCGCTGCGGCGGCTGCTGATCTCCCGTCAACTCCCGCCGGAGATCGGCGAGTCGGTCGAGCCCACCGGAGAGGGCGGTCATCCGGGCCGGCAGATCGGCGGCCGCCGTGGAGGCGTCCGGTCCGGCCACGGTCAGCGCCGTGCGCAGCGCCCGGGCGGCCGCGTCGGTGCCGGCCGCGCCCGCGCTCAACTGCCGGGCGCGCCCGGTACTGGGGGCCGCGGCGTAGGCGGCGGCGGCCAGGCGCTCGGCCTGGAGGGCGCCGATCGCGGAGTCCAGTGGGCCGAGCAGGCGGGCGTCGGTGCGCCCGGCGCGGATCAGCTGGTCGATGGACTGCGCGGTGGTGACCGCGGCCAGCGCCCACAGTGCCAGCAGCGACACCACCGGCAGTGCGAGCACCGCCACCACCCGGGCCCGCACGGTACGCGGCCGGAGCCGGGCGGCGAGCACGGCGAGGGCGGCCCCCGCCGCGGTCTGCCCGCCGCCGCCCGCGGAGTCCTGGCCCGGCGCCGATCCGCCCAGCCCCAGAAGGAGTTCGGGACTCTCGTCGGCGGGCGGGCCGGCGTGCGCCCCGCGTCCGCGTGGCCGGTCCCGGCCCTGCGCCCGCGCCCTGCTGCGCTGTTCGCGCTGGTCCGGCATCGATCGGCTCCTCGTTTCGGTTTCAGGGCCGCACGGGCAGGCTCGGCCCGCCCCGCCGCTCGCGCGCGGACTCGGCGTCCGCCTCCGTCTCGGGGGAGAGGGCGACGAACGCCGAGGTGAGAAAGAGGAAGGAGCCGAGACCGACGGCCAGGGGGAAGACGAAGGCCATGGTCCCGGCCCCTCCCAGGGGCGTGTGGTCGGCGGCTCTCAGCGATACCCGCATAGCGGCCATCCCGGTGTAGTGCATGGCGGACACCGCCACGCCCATGACCAGTGCGGCGCCGATCCCGGCGGCCCGCCCGCGCACCCGCAGCCCGGCCCACAGCGCCGCGGTGGCCGCCACGACGGCGATCAGCACGGAGAGGACCACCAGCACCGGATCCCAGGAGACCGCTCCGTGCAGCCGCATCGCGGCCATGCCCAGGTAGTGCATGGCCGCGACGCCCACCCCGGTGAGGAGCCCGGCCGGCAGCAGCCGGCGCAGCCGGACCGCCCCGCCGCCGCGGCCGACCAGCAGCGCTCCGGCCCCGGTGAAGGCCACCGCGATCACCAGGCTGGCGACGGTCAGCGGAACGTCGTAGTGGATCTCACTGCCCGTCACCCCGAAGCCCAGCATCGCGATGAAGTGCATCGTCCAGATGCCGATGCCCAGCGAGACCGCGGCGACCGCCAGCCAGTTCCACCGGCCGCGGCTGCCCGGCTCCGCCGCCCGCGCGCGCACCATGCAGCGCAGCGCCAACGCCGAGCCCACCACCGCCATCAGGTACGACAGCAGGGGGGTGAGCCAGCCGTAACCCAGCTCCGTCATCGCGCCCATGTTCCCCATGGCGCCGGAGGTTACCGCGCGTCCTTCACTCCCCACGCGGAGTTGTGCGAACGGAGTGTCCGGGGGGCGGAGGTGTGCTCCAATGGGCTCCTCTCCCCGGCCTCAGTCGGTATGGAAGACCTCCTCCGCCGGCGCCCACCACTGGCCCTCGGGAGTGCCGTCGAGCGGGGACTGCATCGGGTCGGTGATCTTCCACCAGCGCTGCGTCTCCGGGTCCTCGGCCATCTTCGCCATGTCCGCGGCGTGGTCCTCCCCGACGTACTCGTAGTACGCGAAGAGCACTCCGTCGTTCAGGAAGATGCTGTAGTTCCGGATGTTGCAGGCATGGATGGTGCGCAGCACGGCCGGCCACACCTGCTGGTGGATCCGGCGGTACTCGGCCTCGTGCTCCGGACGCAGGCGGACTATCTGGGCGTGGCGCTCCATGGGGCGGCTCCTCGGCGGTGGGATCTGCGGACGTCGGATCGTGCCACCCCACCGTATGCGCCCCTCAGGGCACGTACTTGTAGCCGGCCCCGCGGACGGTGACGATCCGGTGCCGGCCGGCCGGTCCGAGACGGCGGCGGAGCCGGGCGATGTGGACGTCCACGGTCCGGTCCGAGGCGTAGCCGGCGCCGCCGTACCCCCACACCGCGGAGATCAGCTGCTCCCGGCGGAAGACCCGGCCGGGCTGAGACACCAGGTGGTCGAGAAGCTCGAACTGCAGGTAGGTCAGGTCGAGTTGCTCACCATCGGCCCAGGCAAGCCGGCGGTCCCGGTCGACGACGACGCCGCGCCGGGCGGGGGCCCCGTCCTGCTCCTCCGACGGGTGCGGCGGTGACTGCGGCTGCGACTGGGACTGCGCATGCGGCGGTGTCTGCGTCGCCAACCGCTGCTGCGGAGGCGGTGGTTGAGGCGGATCCTGCGGTACCCCTCCGGTCCCCCGGACCACCCCCAGGACGACATGGGCCACCAGGAGGTCTCCCTCTCCGGCGGCCCTGGGGTCCGGGACACGGGTCAGCATTATCGGCGGGATCTGCGGATTCGTCACCGGTCTGCCTGCGCTTTCGGGGGATCGGGGCATCGGTGGTGGGGACGGTGCCGCGACGGCCCGTCTGCCACGAACCTACCTTGCGGGGAGTAGCCTGGCGATCACCCAAAGTGGAAAAGGCGGATAACCGGCCCCCTGAGTTGACATGTGCTCAGAAAGTGCCTTCACAGCCGCCCTACCGGACGCTTCCCACCTGCGGTTTCACCGGGTGATCGACGAGAGATCACCAAACCGCCCGATCCCCGGGCCCGGCGCTGACCCACCGTCAGCGAACGCGGGCCGTGGCCGACTTGGGGTTAAGCGCTATCCCCCGGCCAAGCACGAAATTTCGCTTCGCGCCCGGCCGGGGGGCGGTTTCCGGTCATCTGACATGTGCCAACCGTGCTGGCAGGGAGCAATTACCAGGGCCCGGGGCCGCTCCCCGGGGCCGCTCCCCCGGCCGGATCCCGGCCCCGGCGGCCCTGCGGGTCCGCTACCGCCCCGAGCGCTCCACCCGCCGGCGCTTGACCGTCCGGAAGCGCCGGGCCACCATCCGCGCCTGGTCCGCGGCCCCGACCAGTCCGGCCTCGTTGCCCAGTTCGGCCAGCACGATCTCGGCCTCCGGGCGGAAGCCGCGCCCGGTCAGCTGCCGCCGGTAGGCCTCCCGCGCCGGCCCTATCAGGAGTTCGTTCGCCGCCGAGACCCCGCCGCCGATGACGAACCGCCCGGGGTCCAGCGCGGCGGCCAGGTTGGCGATGCCGACGCCCAGCCAGTGGCCGATCTCCTGAAGCAGCTCGACGGCGACCGCGTCGCCCTCCTGGGCGGCCTGGGTGACCAGCGGGCCGGTGATCGCCGAGACGTCGCCGCCCACCCGCTCCAGCAGCGGCTGGGCGACCGGCGACTCGGCGGCGGCCAGCTCCCGCGCCTCGCGCACCAGCGCATTGCCCGAGGAGTACTGCTCCCAGCACCCGCGGTTCCCGCAGGGGCAGCGGTGCCCGCCCGGCACCACCTGCATGTGCCCGAACTCGCCCGCCATCCCGTACCGGCCGCGCTCCAGGCGGCCGTCGCGCACGATGGCCCCACCGATCCCGGTGCCGAGGTTGACCATCACCAACTGGTCCTCGCCCCGGCCCGCGCCGAACCGCCATTCGGCCCAGGCCGCGGCGTTGGCGTCGTTCTCCACCACCACGGGCAGCTTGAGCCGGTCGGTCAGCGCCTCCTGGAGGGGCTCGTTCCGCCAGGAGAGGTGCGGGGCGAAGAGGACGTTGGCCCGGTCCGCGTCCACGAAGCCGGCCGCGCCGATGCCGACGGCGTGGACGTCGTGCCGGTCGGCGAGGTCGAGCACCAGCTCCACCAGGGTGTCCTCGACCACCTTGGGGCTCTTGCTCTTGTCCGGGGTCTCGGTGCGCAGCCGCTCGACGACCTTGCCGTTGCCGTCCACCACGCCGGCCGCGACCTTGGTGCCGCCGATGTCGATGCCGACCGTCGGCAGCCGGAGGAGCTGGGCGGCGGTGGTCCCGCCGTTGCCGACCGCCCGCTCGCGGCGGGCGGCGAGGCGCCGGGTGCGCTCCGCCCGGTTCGACCGCCCCGATCCCAGCATCGAATATCTGTTCTGGCCGCTCACCTACGGTCCGCCCCTCGGTCTTGCCCGGCGCGCGGCCGGCTGTTCGGTCGGTGTCCACCGTATCCGGGAGCGGGCCGGGAACGCCCATCGCGTCCGGCCGGTGCGGTGACCGTGCGCATACGATCGCCCGGCTTTCGCGCACGACGGGTGACAATCCGGCTGGCCGGAAATAGGCTGAGCACACCCCAGCTCTCCAGCGGTGGGGAGTGGCCCTCGGGGGGAGGTGCCCGCGATGAGCATGCCCGTGGCCGTTTCCGGCGTGGGCCGCATGCGACCCGGGGATCATCTGTGCCTGGTCCACGAGACCCCTGAAGAGCGCGAGTCGGTGCTCGCGGACTTCATCGCGGACGGCCTGATGGACCGCCAGAAGGTGCTCCTCCTCTCCGCGGAGGGCACGCTCGGCGATCTCTCCGGACTGCTGACCGCGGTCGGCGCGCGCGGCCTGGATCCCGGCGCGTACCTCGACAGCGGGGTGCTCGCGGTACGCCCGGCCGCCGACGCGGCCCGGGCCGTGGAGGCGGCCCTCCTCTCCGGCGCCCCCGCGGTACGCCTCTGCCGGGACGCCCCGCGCAGCCTGGCCGCCGACGAACTACGGGCGACGGAGGAGCGGTTGGCGGCGGCAGTGGCCTCGCAGCCGGTGCTCGCGCTCTGCGCCTACAACGCGGTGGCCTTCACCCAGTCGGAGATCCAGGAGGCGATCCGGGACCACGGCGGCGGCCTGGTCGAGCTGGACCCGCTGTACGAGGACGGGCTGCTGCGGGTGGTGCGGCGGTTCACCCCGCCGGCCCTCCGCGCCGAGGGCGACATCGACGCCTCCAACGTCGTCCACCTCGCGCGGGTGCTGGGCGCCGAGTGCGTCCGGCTCCGCCGGCGCCCGGCGACAGGGCCCGGCGGGCAGCCGGAAGCGCTCCGGCTGGAGGCCGGCCGGCTGGACTTCATCGACGTCACCGGGATGCGGCTGCTGGTGCAGACCGCCTCCCGGCTGCACGCCGAGGGCGGCCGGCGGCTGGTGCTGGTGGGCCTCGCCCCGCATCTCCGCCGGGTGATGCGGGTGGTCGGCTGGGACCTGACGCCCGGTCTGGTCATCGTGGACGAGCGGGGCGGCGAACGCGGAGACCAGTACGGCGGCGCCCTCCCCACCTGCGGCCCCGGCCCGCCGGCCGCCCCGCCCTGCCGTCCCCCGCGCGCTGACCCCCACCGCCGCGCCCCGAGACACCCGACCCCCGGCCCGGCTGCGATCCCCCGGCGCGGCCCCGGGGGCCGGGCCCCGAACCCGAGACCGGCCCCGAACCGGGCCGGAACCCGAGCCCGAACCCGCCACCGTGCCGAGCCCGTGCCCGCCGGGGCCCCGCCGGCGCTCGCCGCCCGGCGGGCAGCGCGGACCGACGTGGAAGCGCGGGCTCGGCGCGCGGTTCCGCCCCCGGTTCGCGCACCCGGCCGGTCCCCGACCACTCACCGGTACCCGCCCCCCGCATGCGGCCAAGCCGCCGCGTCGGCTCGTCAGGCGAGTTCGAGCGCGAGGTAGAAGTCCACCCGGTCGTCCAGGCGGGCGAGGTCGCGGCCGGTCAGCTCCTCGATCCGGCGGATGCGGTAGCGCAGGGTGTTGACGTGGACGTGGAGCGCCGAGGCGCAGCGCGTCCAGGAGCCGTCGTAGCGGAGGAACGCCTCCAGGGTGTCGACCAGGTCGGCCTGGTGCTCCAGGTCGTAGGCGATCACCCGGGAGAGGAGGCGCTCCCGGAAGGCCCGGCGGATCTCGTCCGGCACCGCCGCCAGCAGCAGGACATGCGAGGCCAGCTGCTCCGGGCCGGCCGCGGTGACCCGGCCGACCCGCGTCTCGGCGATCCGCCGCGCGTGCCGGGCCTCCTCCAGCGCCCCGCGCAGCCCGCCGACCTCGGCCGCCGGGGCACTCACCCCCAGCACCAGCCGGGCGTCGGCGCCGAGCGCGGCCTCCAGCGGGGCGAGCAGGGCGGCGAGCCGCTCGGCAGCGGAACCCCCGTCCGCCGCGGACTCCGGCCCGGCCGCCGGCCCCCGGGGGCCGGGACCAGCGCGATCGCCCCGCTCTCCCCCGCCGCCGCGACCAGCGCCCGGGGAGCGGGCTGGGCCAGCGCCTCGGCCAGCGCCGCCTTGACCGCGTACGGCGGCAGCCCCGGCCCCTCGGCGGAGACCACCAGCCAGCTCGGCCGGGCCTCCGTGCCGCCGGCGCCGCCCCCGGCGGCCATCGCGGCGGCCGCGTCCAGCGCGCGGGCCAGCTCGCCCGGGTCGCCGTCGTGCCGGAGCAGCTCCGCGACCTCGTCGGCCAGCCGGGCCCGCAGCGCCTGTCCGCGGTCCCGCCTGGAGCGCTCCGCGCCGGCCAACCGGGCCAGGTTCTCGGCGAGATGACGCCGTTTCGGGGTCCATTCCGTGACGTCCCCCGCGACCACGAGCAGCCAGTCGGCGAGCGGCTGCGGCTCCGCGTCCTCCGCCGGGACGGGGAGGACGGAGAAGGTCGGGCCGCCGTCCTCGCCGCCACCCCCGGGCACCGGGTACGGCGCGGCCCGCCCGCGCCGGAGGGCGGCCAGCGCGGCGCGCGCCAGCGCCTGCCGCCGCGCCTCCGGCAGCGCCTCGGCGGGACCGGCGACGATCCGCCCGGTCGGGGCGATCACCCAGCAGTCCAGGTCGAGGTCCCCGCCCAGCAGCTGGAGCACCGCGTCCAGCCCGCCGGCCCCGCCCGCGGCGGACACCAGCATCCGGTGCCGCTCGACCAGCGCGGCCAGGTCGGAGGCGCGGTCCGCGGAGATCTGCTTGACCACGTACTCGGTGATCGTCCCGAACGCGGTGTCCTCGGGGACGGAGAAGAGCGGGACGCGGTGCCGCAGCGCGGCCGCCACCAGGTCGTCCGGCACCGGCCCGACCTCGGCGACCCCGGCCGCCAGCGCGACCGCGCCGCCCTCGGCGATGGTGCGGACGAAGCGCTCGGAGTCCTCCGGGCCGGTCCGCCAGAGCATGCCGGTGAGCACCAGCTCGCCGCCGTGGAGGTAGCGGCCGGGGTCCCGGAGGTCGGTGGTCATCACCCCGGTCACCGTCCGGTCCAGCAGGTCCTCTCCGGTGAGGAGCTGCAGTCGCGGGGCGGCGGGGTCGAGCAGCGCCTCGATCCGCAACGCGGGCACCTCCGGGGGGACGGGTGGACACGGGTGGCCTGGTCGGCAAGGTCGGCCGGGTCTTCCGCACGGTACCGGACGGCCGGGCGCGGCGGCCCCAGGCCCGCGTCGTGGACCCTCGCGCCTCGTCCGGGCGGCGGCGACGGCGGACGCTGGGGAGCGACGGACGCTGGAGAGCGACGGCTCGCCCCCTCGGTCAGCCGGTCAGCCCCGCCGCGTCCAGCAGCGCCCCGGCGGTGGCCAGGGCGAGGCCGTCCAGCGGCTCGGCGCGGACCACCGACCAGGCGCCCGACCCGTCGAAGGCGACGGTCAACTGACGTGCCAGCAGGGCCGGTTCGCGCGCGCCACCGCGTTCGGCCTCGCGCTGGAAGAAGGCGGTCAGACCGGACTTGACCCGTCTGGCCACCAGGCTCGCCGGATGCTCGGGGGACTTGACCTCCACCGCGGCGGCGAGGAACGGGCAGCCGCGGTAGCCGGGATCGGCGGCGGCCTCCTCCACCCGCTCGAAGACGTACAGGATCCGCTCGCGCGGCGAGCGCCCGTCGTCGGCCGGCGGCAGGAGCCCCGCGCGGTATCCGGGCGCCCGGTGCGCCAGCCCGGCCGCGACCACCTCGTCCTTGCTCGCGAAGAGCTGGTACATGGACCGCTTGGAGACGCCGGCGGTACGGCACAGCTCCTCGACGCCGATGTGCACGCCCCGCCGGTAGAACAGCTCGGCGGCGGCGTCCAGCAGACGTTCCCGGCTCGTGGGGGCGGGCGTGCGGTCGGCCGGGGCGGCGGTCGTGCGGTCGGTCATGGGCCTCAGGCTAGCGCGGCCGCTTGCCGATCGGAAACCGATCGGTTTACAGTCGGCCGCACCGGAAACCGATCGGTTTCCGGCTCCGGCTCCAGGAAGGGACCCCTCACATGACCGGCATCGAAGGCGCCGTCGCGCTCGTCACCGGCGGCAGCCGCGGGATCGGCAGAGCGTTCGTCGAGGAGCTGTACGCCCGGGGCGCCCGCAAGGTCTACGCGACCGCCCGCGACCCGCGCTCCGTCACCCACCCCGACGCGGTCCCGCTGGCCCTGGAGGTGACCGACCCCGCCTCGGTGGCGGCCGCCGCCGAGCAGGCGGCGGACACCACCATCCTGGTCAACAACGCCGGCGCGCTGGTCCGCGCGCCCTTCCTGGACTCCCCGCTGGACGACATCCGCCGGGAGTTCGAGACCAACTTCTACGGTCCGCTGCTGGTCACCCGCGCCCTGGTGCCAGCCATCGAGCGCAACGGCGGCGGCCACATCCTCAACGTCCACTCCGTCCTCTCCTGGATCGGCCTCGGCGGTTCGTACAGCGCCTCCAAGGCCGCACTGTGGGCCCAGAGCAACGCCCTCCGCCTGGAGCTCCGCCCCCGCGGCATCTCGGTGACCGGCCTCCACGTGGGATACGTGGACACCGACATGGCGGCCGGCGTCGAGGGCCCGAAGGCGGACGCCCGGGACGTCGCCGCACAGGCGGTGGAGGGCATCGCGAGCGGTGCGTACGAGGTGCTGGCCGACGAGGTCTCCCGGCAGGTCAAGGCGGGGCTCTCCGGAGAGGTGGGGGCGCTCTACCCGCAGCTGGCCGGATGATTCGGCCGGCGGCGAATCGTCCCGGCGGTAGCTTCGGCACATGGAACCGAACCAGGCCCGCGCCCTCGCCCCGGCGCCCCCGGCGGCGGCCGCGGAGGCCGCCCCGGGGGACGCCGACATCTCGCAGGTGGGCGCGCTGCTCGCGGACCCCGCCCGCTGCCGGGTGCTGATGGCGCTGAACGACGGCCGCGCGCTGCCGGCCGGTGTCCTGGCCGAGGAGGCGGGGGTCAGCCGCTCCACCGCGAGCGGGCATCTGGCCAGGCTCACCGAGGCGGGGCTGCTGGCGGTGAAGGCGCAGGGGCGGCACCGCTACTACCGGCTCTCCGGCCCCGAGGTCGGCGAACTGCTGGAGCGGATCAGCCGGCTGGCGCCCGCGCGGCCGGTCCGCTCGCTGCGCGACGGCAACCGCGCGGCCCGGCTGCGCTCCGCCCGCACCTGCTACGACCACCTGGCCGGCCGGCTCGGCGTGGAGCTGATGGCCGCCCTGATCCGGGACGGGCACCTGACCGGCGGGGACGGCCTCCACCACCTGGACGAGGCCGGCGCGGACCGGCTCAGCGGCCGCGGCCGCGAGGTCGACTACGCCCTCGGCCCCGCCGCCGCGGACTTCCTGACCGGCCTCGGCGTGCCGCTGGGCGAGGCGGCCGGACGCCGCCGCCCGCTGGTCCGCTACTGCGTGGACTGGAGCGAGCAGCGCCACCACCTCGCGGGCGGCCTCGGCCGGGCGCTGCTGGACCGCTTCCTGGACGCGGAGTGGATCGTCCGCCCGGAGCGCGGCCGAGCCGTCCGGGTGACGGATACGGGGCGAGACGTCCTGCGGTCGCGATTCGGCATCGACTGGGAGTGAGGGGAGTGAGGGGAGTGAGGGGAGTGAGCGGTATGCGTGGGATCGACATGGACGCCCTCCAGGCCCGGGCCCGGCTCTTCCGGGAGCTCCACCGGTCGCCGGGGGACGGACCGCTGCTGCCGGCCAACGTCTGGGACGCCGGATCCGCGGCGCTGCTCGGACAGCTCCCCGGGGTCCGCGCGCTGGCCACCACCAGCGCCGGGATGGCCGCGGCGCACGGCCTGCCGGACGGCGAGCGGCTGGGCCTGGACCGGCTCCTCGCCTCGCTGATGCTGATCGGGCGCTCGACCGCACTGCCGTACAGCGTGGACCTGGAGGCGGGCTACGGCGGCTCCGCGCAGGAGGTCGCCGACTCGGTGGCCTCGGTGGTGGAGTGCGGGGCCTGCGGGGTCAACCTGGAGGACGGCGATCCCGGCGCCCCCGGCCGGCTGCTGCCCGCGGGCGAGCACGCGACCCGGGTCGCCGCCGCCCGCTCGGCCGCCGACCAGCTGGGCGTCCCGATCGTGGTCAACGCCCGCACCGACACCTACTGGCGGCCCTACCAGGGACCGGACCGCTTCGCGGCCACCATCCGCCGGCTGGACGAGTACCGGGCGGCCGGCGCGGACTGCCTCTTCGTCCCCGGCTTCCCCGAGCCGGGCCTGACCCCCGCTCAGCAGCGGTCCGCCATAAGGGAGTTGGTCGCCCTGGCGGAGGGGGTGCCGGTCAACCTCCTCTACCGCCCGGATCTGCCGCCGCTGCCGGTCCTCGGCGAGCTGGGGGTGGCCCGGGTGACGGTCGGCTCGGCGCTCTACCGGCTGGCGATGGCCGCCGCCCGGGACTCGATGGCCGCCCTCCTCGGCACCGGCACCCCGGACCCGCTACGGCCGGCCGACCGGCTGCCGTACGGGCGGCTGGCCGACGCCCTGGGCTCCGCCGCCCGGGGGCGGGGGCCCGCGTAGCCCGCCCGAGCGCGACGGGTAACCTCGCCGGGTGGGTTCGACCGGTATGCCCGGGTCGGCGGCGGTGTCCTGGAGCGGTGACGGCGGGAGCGCGGAGGCGGAGATGGCGGACGTCCAGCGGAGGACGGCGACGGGGGCGGCGGTCGCGGCGGTGCTCGCGCTGCTGGCGGCGGGCTGCTCGACGGCGGCCGGCGGCAGCGGAGGCGGCAGCGACAGCGGCAGCGGCAGGGGTGACGCGGTCTCCGCGCCCGGGATGGACGTCGGCACCCGGATCGACCACGCCCTGCCGGCCGACATCCTCCACCTCCCGCTCACCGACCAGGACGGCAGGCCGACCTCGCTGGCCGCCTTCAAGAACAAGGTGCTGGTGGTCTCGGACATCATGACGCTCTGCGCCGAGACCTGTCCGCTGGACACCGCGAACGTGGTGCAGACCGCCCAGCGGGTGGAGGCCGACCACGCCGGCTCCGACGTCGAGTTCCTCTCCATCACCATCGACCCGGCCCGGGACACCCCGGCCCAGCTCGCCGCCTACCGCCGGCTCTACTCGCCGCCGCCGGCCGACTGGCAGACGCTCACCGGCAGTCCGGCGGTGGTCCAGAAGCTCTGGAAGTACTTCGGCGTCTGGTACCAGAAGGTGCCGCAGGGCAAGCCGCCGGCGAAGAACTGGCGCACCGGGCAGACCCTCACCTACGACCTCAACCACTCCGACGAGATCTTCTTCATCGACGGACGCGGCCACGAGCGCTTCGTCATCGACGGCGCCGGGCACGTACAGCCCGGCACGGTGCTCCCGCCGACGGTCCGGAACTACCTGGACTCCGAGGGCGTGAACAACCTCGAGCACCCGGACTCCAGCTCCTGGACCGTCCCCGAGGGCCTCCAGACGGTGGGCTGGCTCCTCGGCCGCCCGCTCCCGACCGGCCAGAAGTCCTCCTGACGTCGATCCCGCGGGAACCCGGGGGCGGGGGTGGACGTGTGACCGGTATGACTACGCATCACGCGAATCATCTGGATCATCTGCCCCAGGGCGTGGCCACCCCCGCGCTGGTCGTCGACGCCGACGTGCTGGACCGCAACATCGCCCGGATGGCGCGGGCCGCCGCCGAGGGCGGATGCGCGCTCCGGCCGCACGCCAAGACCCACAAGTGCCCGGAGATCGCCCGGCGCCAACTCGACGCCGGGGCGGTCGGGCTGACGGTGGCGACGATCGGCGAGGCGGAGGTCTTCGCGCGCTCGGGGGTGGCGGAGGACCTCTTCATCGCCTATCCGCTGTGGCTGGACGAGTCCAAGGCGGCCCGGCTGCGCGCGCTCGCCGGAGAGGTGGCCGAGCTGCGGGTCGGGGCCGAGTCGGTGGAGGGGGCGCGGCGGCTCGGCGCGGCGCTGCGAGGGGCCGGCGGCCCCGGCGGGAACGTCCGGGTGATGGTGGAGGTCGACTCCGGGCACCACCGCACCGGCGTCGCGGACCCCGCCGCGGCCCGCGCGGTCGCCGAGGCCGCCGCCGAGGCCGGTCTGGAGGTGGCGGGCGTCTTCACCTTCCCCGGCCACGGCTACGGCCACGACCCCCGCGCCCGCGGGCGGGCCGCCCGGGACGAGGAGCGGGCGCTCGGCGAGGCCGCCGAGGCGCTGCGCGAGGCGGGCTTCGCGGACCCGGTCCGCAGCGGCGGCTCGACCCCGACCGCCGGGCTGTGGCGGCCGGGCGTGGTGGACGAGCTGCGTCCGGGCGTCTACGTCTTCAACGACGCCGGCCAGCTCGGGCTCGGCAGCTGCGGCCCGGCCGACGTCGCCCTGTACGCGCTGGCCACGGTGGTGAGCGCGCCGGGCGGCGGCCGGTTCGTGCTGGACGCGGGGAGCAAGGTGCTCGGCGCCGACCTCTCGCCGTGGGCCCCGGGGCACGGCTGCCTGCCCGCCTTCCCGGGGGCGGTGGTCTCGGCGCTCTCCGAGCACCATGCGACGGTGACGCTCGCCGAGGGGCAGGCCGCGCCGGGGATCGGCACGCGGGTGGCGGTGCTGCCCAACCACGTCTGCAACGCGGTCAACCTGGTGGACCGGTTGGTGGTCGTCCAGCAGGGCAAGGTGGTGGACCGGTGGCCGGTGGCCGCCCGCGGTGCCCTCAACTGACCCGGTTGACCTGCTGATCTGGCGGAAGCTACAAGTCTCGCGCCAGGGAGGCGACACGGGTTCGGGGGTTCGGTGACTGGGCCCCACCGGTCGGGGATTGTGTACTACCTCACTAACTGCCCGAGACCGACGAGGAGTCACCGGATGGAGTTCCTGCGGCCGGCCACCTGGGGGGAGGCACTGGCGGCGAAGGCCGAGCGGCCGGCCGCCGTCCCGATCGCCGGGGGCACCGACCTGATGGTCGAGCTCAACTTCGACAGACGCCGCCCGGAGGCGCTGCTCGACCTCAACCGCGTCCGGGAGCTGGAGGACTGGGAGACCGCGGAGGGCGGCCGCGTCCTCCGCCTCGGCGCCTCCGTGCCGTACGCGCGGATCGTGCGGGAGCTGCGGGCGGCGGCGCCCGCGCTCGCCCTCGCGGCCCACACCGTCGGCTCGCCGCAGATCCGCAACCGCGGCTGCGTCGGCGGCAACCTGGGCGCGGCCTCCCCCGCCGGGGACTCCCATCCGGCGCTGCTGGCCGCCGGGCCCGGCACCCGGGTGGAGGCGGAGTCCGCCGCCCGCGGGACCCGGCTGATCCCGATCGACGACTTCTACACCGGGGTGAAACGGAACGCCCTCGCCGAGGACGAGCTGATCCGGGCCGTCCGGATCCCGGTCGCGGCGGGGCCCCAGCAGTTCTCCAAGGTCGGGACCAGGAACGCGATGGTGATCGCGGTCTGCGCGTTCGCGGTGGCGCTCCACCCGGACCCGGCGACCGGCGGGGGCGCGGTCGGCGCCGGGATCGGCTCGGCCGGACCGACCCCGATCCGCCCGGCCGAGGCGGAGGAGTTCCTCACCGGCGAGCTCGCCGCGCGCGGGCTGTGGCGGACCGGCGCGCGGCTGGACGACGGGCTGGTCCGCCGCTTCGGTGAGCTGGTGGCGGCGGCCGCCCGCCCGATCGACGACGTCCGGGGCAGCGCCGCCTACCGCCGGCACGCCCTGGCGGTGATGGCCCGCCGCACCCTCGCCTGGACCTGGGACGAGTACGCCACCAACCTGAGGAGGGCGGCATGAGGGTCACCTTCACGGCCAACGGCCGCACGGTCGAGGCGGACGACGTGTGGGAGGGCGAGAGCCTCCTCTACGTCCTCCGCGAGCGGCTCGGCCTCCCCGGCTCCAAGAACGCCTGCGAGCAGGGCGAATGCGGTTCCTGCACGGTGTATCTGGACGGCCGGACGGTCTGCTCCTGCCTGGTCGCGGCCGGCCAGGTGGAGGGGCGCGAGGTGCGCACGGTGGAGGGCCTGGCGGAGGCGGACGCGCCGGCGGGGCAGGCCACCGGCGAGGCACCCGGCCAGGCCGCCGGCGCCGGGCGGCCGGAGGCGCTGGCCGTCGTCCAGCGGGCCTTCCTGGACGCCGGCGCCGTGCAGTGCGGCTTCTGCACGCCCGGGCTCATGGTGCAGGCCCACGATCTGCTGGAGCGCGATCCGGCCCCGTCCGACCTGGACATCCGGGAGGCGCTGTCCGGGAACCTGTGCCGCTGCACGGGCTACGAGAAGATCATGGAGGCGGTCCGCCTCGCCGCGACGCGCAGGCAGGAGGCGGTGGTCGACTGATGGCCGGAACCATGCGGAGCGAGAAGAACCTGGAGCGGATCGACTCCAGCCACCCCGGCGGCGTCGGCGGCTCCCCGATCCGCCCGGACGGGAACCTCAAGGTCCGCGGCGAGTTCGCATACGGCTCCGACCTGTGGGCCGAGGACATGCTGTGGGGGATGGCGCTGCGCGCCCCGCACGCCAGGGCCCGGATCCGCTCGGTGGACATCACCGGCGCCCTCGCCCTGCCCGGGGTGTACGCGGTGCTCACCCACGAGGACGTCCCCGGCGACAAGTTCTACGGCCTGGAGATCGCCGACCAGCCGGCGCTGGCCATCGACCAGATCCGCTACCACGGCGAGGCGGTGGCGATCGTCGCCGCCGACCACCCGGAGACCGCCCGGCGGGCACTGGACCGGATCGTGGTGGACTACGAGCCGCTGGAGCCGATCTGGACCGAGGAGCAGTGCCTCGACCCCGAGACCCACGGCCATGTCCACGCCCCGGACGAGTACCGGGCGCACGCCTCCGGAAACGTGGTGCACCGTCAGCGGATCGTCTCCGGCCAGGGCGTGACCGACGAGCTGCGGGCCCGCGCGCACGCCGTGGTCCGCGGCGAGTACCGGGTCGGCATGCAGGACCAGGCCTTCCTCGGCCCCGAGTCGGGGCTTGCGGTGCCCGCCGAGGACGGCGGGGTGGACCTGTTCGTCGCCACCCAGTGGCTGCACGCCGACCAGCGGCAGATCGCCCCCGTGCTGGGCCTGCCGGCCGAGAAGGTGCGGCTGACCCTGGCCGGCGTCGGCGGCGCCTTCGGCGGCCGGGAGGACCTGTCGATGCAGATCCACGCCTCCCTGCTGGCCCTCCGCACCGGCCGGCCGGTCAAGATCGTGTACTCCCGGGAGGAGTCCTTCTTCGGGCACGTCCACCGCCACCCGGCCGTGCTCCGCTACGAGCACGGCGCCACCGCCGACGGCAGGCTGCTCTACTGCGACGCCCGGATCGTGCTGGACGGCGGCGCGTACGCGTCCTCCTCGCCGGCCGTGGTCGGCAACGCGGCCTCGCTCGGCATGGGCCCGTACGAGATCCCGAACACCCGGATGGAGGCGGTCGCCCTCTACTCCAACAACCCGCCCTGCGGGGCGATGCGCGGCTTCGGAGCCGTCCAGGCCTGCTTCGCCTACGAGGCGCAGATGGACCGGCTGGCCGCCGAACTCGGCCTGGACCCGGTGGAGTTCAGGCGGCGCAACGCGATGCACGAGGGCTCGGTGATGCCCACCGGGCAGGTCGTGGACTCGGCCGCGCCGGTCGCCGAGATCCTCCGCCGGGTGAAGGCGCTGCCGCTGCCGCCCGCGCTGGACACCTCCGCGCCGGACGTCCGCGCGCTGCCGGGGGCGCTCTCCAACACCTCGCACGGGGAGGGCGTCGTCCGCGGGGTGGGCTACGCGGTCGGCATCAAGAACGTCGGCTTCTCCGAGGGCTTCGACGACTACTCGACGGCCCGGGTGCGCCTTGAGGTCATCGGCGGCGAGCCGGTGGCCACCGTCCACACCGCGATGGCCGAGGTCGGCCAGGGCGGGGTGACCGTCCACGGGCAGATCGCCCGTACCGAGCTGGGCGTCGAGCGGGTGGCGATCCGGCCGGCCGACACGGCGGTCGGCTCGGCCGGGTCCACCTCCGCCTCCCGGCAGACCTATATGACCGGTGGCGCGGTGCGGGCCGCCTGCGCGGCGGTGCGCGCCGCCGTGCTGGCCCGGGGCCGGGCCCGGTACGGATGGGCCCAGCCGGACGGGGACCTGGCGCTGGCCGGCGGCAAGGTGGTGGCGGCCGGCGCCGGGGTGCTGGCCGGGGTCGCGGACCTCCTCGGCGACGAGGTGGTCGAGGAGACCCGGGTGTTCCGGCACCGGCCGACCGAGCCGTTCGACCCCGAGACCGGCCAGGGCTTCGGCCACGTCCAGTACTCCTTCTGCGCCCATCGCGCGGTGGTCGACGTGGACGTCGAACTGGGCCTGGTGCGGGTGGTGGAGCTGGCGGCGGCGCAGGACGTCGGCAGGGCGATCCACCCGCAGTCGGTGGTCGGCCAGATCCAGGGCGGCTCCACCCAGGGCCTGGGGCTCGCGCTGATGGAGGAGGTCCTGGTCGAGGCCGGGAAGGTGCGGAACCCGTCCTTCACCGACTATCTGATCCCGACCATCCTGGACACGCCGCCGCAGCCGGTGGACGTGCTGGAGCTGGCGGATCCGCATGCGCCGTACGGACTGCGCGGGGCGGGAGAGGCGCCGACGCTGTCCTCGACCCCGGCCGTGGTGGCGGCGATCCGCGCCGCCACCGGGCTTCCGCTGGACCGGGTGCCGGTCCGGCCGGAGCATCTGACCGGCACCTGAGCCGCCCTGGGCGGCGGAGGGCGGCGATGGACGGCGATGGGCGTCCGAGTCCGCCGCCGCCGGGGCCGCCGCCCAACTCGCCCGCATTCCATGAGACTTCGCCGGAGAACCGCCCGCACACGCGAGTCGTGGCCCGTCCCCCACTGCTCTGCGCTTGCCCAACCCCCTACGAAACTTGGGAGCGCACGATGACCCAGACACCACCCGTCACCCCCACCAGGGCCGCGCAGGGGGACACCGGAACCCCTCCGCCCCTGCCCGGCGAGCCGCGCGGCCCGCTGGACGCGTACTTCCGGATCAGCGCCCGCGGCTCCAGCCTCGGGCGGGAGATCAGAGGCGGCCTGACCACCTTCATGGCGATGGCCTACATCCTCCTCCTCAACCCGGTGATCCTCTCCGTCGCCGACGTGCACGGCCGCCATCTCAGCCACGCCCAACTCACCACCGCCACCGCGCTGGGCGCGGCGGTCACCACCGTCCTCCTCGGTGTGGTCGGCAATGCCCCGCTCGCCGCCGCGGCCGGGCTGTCGGTGTCGAACACCCTCGCCGTGGTGATGGTGCCGCACGTCACCTGGCCGCAGGCGATGGGGCTGTGCGTGATCTACGGCGCCTGCATCGTCCTGATGGTGGTCTCCGGGCTGCGCGAGAAGATCATGAACGGCATACCGCTGGCCCTGAAGCACGCCATCACCATCGGCATCGGACTGTTCATCGCGCTGATCGGCCTGGTCAACGCCGGCTTCGTGAGCCGCGTCCCGGATGCCGGCCACTCCACCACCCCCGTCCAGCTGGGCGCCACCGGCAACCTCACCGGCTGGCCGGTACTGATCTTCGGCGTCACCCTGCTGACCATCTTCGTGCTGCAGACCCGAAGAGTGCCGGGAGCCATCCTGATCGGCATCGTCTTCGGCACGGTGGTCGCGGTGGCGGTCAACGCCACCGGCGCGGTGCCGGCCAGCGCCTGGGGGCTCTCGGTGCCGCGCTGGCCCGGAAACCCCGTCGCCTCACCGGACTTCGGGCTCTTCGGGCACGTCGACCTGTTCGGCGCCTTCGGCTCGCACGGGATGGGCGCGCTGAGCGCCGCCTTCGCCGTCTTCACCCTGGTGCTGGCCGGGTTCTTCGACGCGATGGCGACCATCATCGGGATCGGCACCGAGGCCGGACTCGCGGACGCCCGGGGCCGGATGCCGGGGCTGTCCAAGGCGCTCTTCGTGGACGGCGCCGGCGGGGCCATCGGCGGACTGGTCGGCGCCTCCGGGCAGACCGTCTTCGTCGAGTCGGCCACCGGTGTCGGCGAGGGCGCGAGGACCGGGCTGAGCAGCGTGGTGACCGGGGCGGTCTTCACCCTGATGCTCTTCTTCACCCCGCTCGCCGGCATGGTCCCGGACCAGGTCGCGGCGGCGGCGCTGGTGGTGATCGGGTCCATGATGCTGGCCCAGGCCCGGCACATCGACTGGTCGGACCGCGAGGTGGCCGTCCCGGCGTTCCTCACCTGCGCGCTGATGCCGTTCACCTACTCGATCACGGCGGGGGTCGGCGCCGGCGTCCTCTCGTACTGTGTCATCAAGGCGGGGCGCGGGCGCTGGCGCGAGCCGGGGGCGCTGATGTGGGGGCTGGCCGTGGTCTTCGTGGTCTTCTTCGCCCTCCATCCCATCAAGGAGTGGCTGGGCCTGAGTTGACGTCTCGTGAGGAGGCCGCGGGCCGAGCCGCGGAGGACCGGGACCGCGCACCCCTTGAGCCGGGCCCGGTCAGCGGCTAGGAAGGATCCGGCGGGCGCGCGCGTTGCCAGAGGCGGAGGGGCGCCCGTCGCCGGGTGGCCCGGGCGGCCCGAACGGCCCGGGTGGCCCCAGTGGCTCGAACGACAGGGAAGGAACCCCCATGCGGGAGATCGCCGAGCAGTTGAACGCGTGGCACGCGGCCGGCCGGGCCTTCGCGATCGCCAGCGTGGTCGCGGTCTCCGGGAGCGCCCCCCGCGACCCCGGTGCGGCGCTCGCGGTGAACGCGGACGGCGAGGTCGTCGGCAGCGTCTCCGGCGGCTGCGTCGAGGGCGCCGTCTACGAGCTGTGCCAACAGGCCCTGGAGGACGGCCGGCCGGTGCTCCAGCGCTTCGGCTACTCCGACGAGGACGCCTTCGCGGTCGGCCTGACCTGCGGCGGGATCATCGACATCTTCGTCCAGCCGGTCCTTCCCGGAGCCGCCGGGGACACCCCCGGGGTCCGGGCGGCGGTGGCCGGCCTGGCCGCCGGCACCCCGGTGGCGCTGGCCAGGGTGATCGACGGTCCCCCGGCCCTCCTCGGCGGGACGGTCGCGGTGACCGCAGACGCCGAGTCCGGCACCCTCTCCTGGGACGGGGAGCCGGCCGGGGTCCACCCGGGCCTGCGGGCCGCCGCGGCGACCGAGGCCCGGGCCATGCTGGAGGTCGGCCGCACCGGGGTGGTGGCGCTGGCCGGGGACGGCCGCCCCTGCTCGCCCGAGGGCGAGGAGGCGATCACCCTCTTCGTCGAGTCCTACACCCCGCGGCCGCGGATGCTGGTCTTCGGGGCGATCGACTTCGCCGCGGCGGTGGCCAGGATCGGCACCTTCCTCGGCTACCGGGTGACGGTCTGCGACGCCCGCCCGGTGTTCGCCACCGAGCGGCGTTTCCCGGAGGCGGACGAGGTCGTCGTGGACTGGCCGCACCGCTATCTGGACGGCGAGGTCGAGGCGGGCCGGATCGACGGCCGCACGGTGGTCTGCGTCCTCACCCACGACCACAAGTTCGACGTGCCGCTGCTGGAGCGCGCGCTGCGGCTGCCGCTCGGCTACGTGGGTGCGATGGGCTCCCGCCGCACCCACGGTGACCGTCTGGCGCTGCTCCGCGAGGCCGGGCTGACCGAGGACGAGCTGGCCCTCCTCCGCTCGCCGATCGGCCTGGACCTGGGCGCCCGCACCCCGGAGGAGACCGCGGTCGCGGTCGCCGCCGAGATCGTCGCCCACCGCCGGGGCGGCGGCCATCTGCCGCTCAGCGCGGTGCGGACCCCGATCCACCACGACCACACCCCGCTGCCGGGCGGCGAGCAGCGGATAGCCTGAGCGAACCCCCGGGGCCTTCGGGTCCCCGGGCCCGTGAGGCCTTCGCCTGCCCACCCTAAATCCGGCTTAGGGGAACCCTAAGAAGGGGCCCCCGGCGCATGATCTTCGAACTGCAGCCCTAGGGTCTGTCGCGGAATTCGAGTGAATCGAAGCGACGGCGTGGAGGCAGGGTGACGATCGGGAGCGAGCGGCCGTACGACGAGCCCTACGACCTCGTCGACGGCCCCGCCGCGGATCCGCTCGGCCCTCCGCCGCGCCCCCACCACGGCCGGCACGCCCGGCAGCGCCGGGCAGGCGAGCTGCGCCGGCTGCGCGGCACCATCGCGGCCGGAGCCGCGGTGGTGGTCCTCGGCGGCGGCGCGGCCTACGCTGCCTCCTCGCTCGGCGGCGGGAAGCGCGCGGTATGGCGGGACGCGGCGACCACGCCGGTCACCGATGGGGGCTCGCCGAGCGCGAAGGACGCCTCCGCCGCCACCCACCCGACCGCCGGCGCTTCGCGCCCGGCCGACGCCGGACGGCACCGCGGCGGGGCGGTCGCGGGCGGACGGTCCGGATCGGCGTCCGGCGGCGGGCACGGCACCGGCTCGGCCTCCGCCACACCGTCCCCGACCGGCGCCGGGCGCCACCGCTCGCCTTCCGGCTCCGCCTCCGGGAGCCCGCGGCAGCCGGCCCCGACCGCGGCCGGGCACGGCGGGCAGAGCACCGGCTCCCCGAGCGGCTCGCCCTCCGCGACCGGGGGTTCGGGCACCTTCGGCGCCGCCGCCGGCGCGAGCGCGGCCACCCAGGCCGTGCTGAACGCCATGAACCAGGCCCGCGCCCAGGCCGGGCTGCCGCCGCTGCGGCTCAGCAGCGGGCTGGCGGCCAGTTCCGCCGCGCACACCGAGTTGATGGCGAGCGGCTGCGGACTCTCCCACCAGTGCCCCGGCGAGGCCGGGCTGGGCGACCGGATATCCGCGGCGGGCGTCACCGGCTGGTCGATGGTCGGCGAGAACATCGGCGAGGCCTCCGGCACGGCGGACGGCTCCTCGGCGATCAGCCAGGCGGCCGTCGGCCTCACCCGCGACATGCTGGCCGAGCGGGCCCCGAACGACGGCCACCGGCGGAACATCCTCAGCGGCACCTTCCAGTACGTCGGGATAACCGTCCACCGGACCGCGTCCGGCGTGGTCTGGATGACCCAGGACTTCTACGGCTGACCGCTCTCCCCCCGCGCCACCAGCAGGAGAAGCCGTACGTTCGGGAACCGCTCGATCCGCTCCACCCGATAGCGGGAGCGCAGCGCACGGGCCTCGCAGGCCGGCATCGCCCGGTACGGGCCGCCGCCGGCGGCGGTGCTGACCAGCCATACCCGCGGAGGGCCGGTCGGTTGCGCGGCACAGCCCGCACCGGCGGGCAGTTCCGCGGGACGGGCCTTCGGCGGGGTGTTCCGCCACCAGTAGGCCATCGCCCGGCGCTCCTGGCGGTGCCCCGCGTAGGCGACGCCGTCGCCGGGCCGGTATCCCGCCAGCACCGCCCGGGCGACCGGCCGGTAGGCGGGCTCCGAGGGGTCGTTGCGCAGCACCACTCCGGGCCGGGAGAGCAGCGCCAGGCCGAGGAGGACCAGCCCCGCGCCCAGCAGAGCCCGGCCGCGCAGCCGCCCGCAGAGCCGTCCGCCGGGCCACCCGCCCCACCCGCCCCACCCGTACGCAGCCGCGAGCGCCCAGGCCGGAACGGTGAAGAGGAGGTAGCGCGGGAGGAAGAGGTGGAGTGCGTCCGTGGTCAGCAGGGTCACCGCGGGCGGCAGCAGGGCCCAGAGCGCCAGCAGTGCGGTCTCCGGGCGGCTCGGCCTCCGGTCCGCGGGCACCGCGCGCCGGAGGGCCGACCGCAGCAGGGCCACGACTCCGGCCAGTACCGCCGCGCAGACCGCCGGGGAGCGGAAGAGCATATAGGGCATCGCCGCCGCGTCCGGCCAGGTGGTGTGGTTCCAGGCGATCTGGCCGCCCTGCCGGTGCCCGTACCAGAGCAGCGGGGAGAGCAGCGCCACAGCGGCCGCCACCGCGGCGGCCCAGCGCCGCCGCTCACCACGGCCGCTCTGCCAGACATACGCCGCGTGCGCGGCCAGGATGGTGAGGGTGACCGCGTGGGCCCCACCGCAGCACACCAGAGCCGCGCTGTAGCCGAGCCACTGACGGCGCGTCAGCAGCAGGGTGGCAAGCAGCGCGAAGAGCATGGCGAAGGCGTACGGCCTGGCCTCCTGCCCGTAGCGGGCGACCGTGGGGGTGACCGCGAAGAGCAGTCCGGCGCGGAGCCCGGCCCCCGGGCTGCCGAGCAGCCGGCGCCCCAGTGCGCCGAGGAGCGCCCCGGCGCCCGCCATCGCCAGCGCGGACGGCAGGCGGAGGGCGGTGGGACCGTCGCCGAAGACCGCGATCCAGCCATGCAGCAGCAGATAGTAGGGCGCGAGGACGAAGTCGACGTGCTGGACGAGCCGCCAGAGCTCCGGCAGCGGCAGTCGGGCGGCCGCCCAACTCGCCTCCTCGTCCCGCCAGACCGGCCGCGAGCCGATCTCCACCAGGCAGGCGGCCAGTGTCAGCAGCCCGGGCAGCGCCCAGCAGAGCCACGAGGGCAGCACGAGCAGGCGGCGGCCCGGCGCCGGCCGGGAGAGCCGGACCGGCGCCGGCCGGCGGCCGTCTTCGACGAGGGTCATTCGTAGCGCAGCCCTTCCGGGCGGGTGAGCCGGCCCAGCGCCGGCAGCGTCAGTACGGTGACCAGCAGCACCACCCCGCCGCCCGAGCCGAGCAGCACCGCCAGCCGCGCCCAGGGCAGACTCGACGACAGGCCCGCGCTGTGCTGGAGGAGGGCGCCGCAGGCCAGCCCGAAGACCGCCGCCAGCGCCAGGCCCACCGCGACGGGCAGGGCGCTCTGCCAGAGGAGGGAGAGGGCGAGGGTGCCGCGCCGGGTGCCGAAGGCGTCCAGCACCGCCAACGGCCTTCTGCGTTCGCGCAGTTGCTCCAGCAGTCCGACCAGCATGCTGAGCGCGACCAGCAGCATCGTGGTGTCGGCGGCGGCCAGCAGGTCGCGGGTGACCGCGGCGAACTGCTTGTCGGTGCCGAGGTCGCCGGCGAACCGGGTCTCGGCCAGCGGGTCCTGGGCCGCGACGGCGTTCCGCACCAGGTCGTCGGCGTCCGCGCGCCGTCGGTCCACGCCCAGGAAGAGGCGGACGCCGACCGACCGCGCCAGCGCCGGGTAGGCGGCCGCCGCACGCGGGGTGAGCAGCCGCGTCCCGCCGATCAGGAACCGGCCGGCGCCGGGAGCGGCCGGTGCGGCGGTGTACCGGGCGGTGCCGCCGGGCACCCGGTCGCCCGCCGCCGGCAGCGTCCAGCGCGCCTGCACGGCGCTGCCCTCGGGGGCGGCCACCACGACCCGGCTGCCGGAGGGCGGGGCGGCGGCCGGGTCCTCGGTGACGAAGGCGTCCCCGTCGGCGCAGCGCGCGATCTCCAGCAGCCCGCGCAGCATCGGGCAGTCGGCGACCACCAGCGTGCCGTACCAGTCGCCCGGACCGCGCAGGTCCAGCTCTCCGTAGGCCTCGGCCCAGGAGACGCCCGGACGGGCAGCGAGGTCCCGGACCTCCCGCGCAGCGGCGATGGCCGGGACGTGGAGCTGCGCCACGGCGTCCGCCCCGGCCATCCTGGACAGCGGAACCGACTCCGGGCCGACGCCCGCGAGCGCACCGGCCGGCACCACCAGACCCTGGCTGATGCCGCTGAACAGCATGGACGCCGCCAGCGCCCCGGTGACCAGCACCACCACCCCGACCACCGACCGATGTCCGGCGCCGCCCCCGAACTGCAGTCTGCGCACGGCCAGCTGCCAGGAGACCGTCCCCCTCGGCAGCACCCTCAGCACCGCCGCCAGCACCCAGGGCAGCAGCGCCGCCACACCCAGGACCACCAGCAGGATCGCCGCCACCGCCAGCACCAGCCTGGCCCGGCTGGCATACAGCGCGTCGGCCTGGGGCACGGCGACGGCGAGCAGGGCCAGTCCCAGCACCGGCAGGGCGAGCCGCCAGACCACCGCCCAGGCCCGGAGCCCCCGCGGCCGCTCCCCCGCGGCCCCGTGCGGCCGGCCGCCGCGCCGGACCTCGGCCAGCGGATCGGCGGTCACCCGCCGCAGCGAGAACCGGGTGACGGCCAGCGCCAGCCCCGGGACGCCGACGGCGACCAACGCGGCCAGGCCGGGCCGCGGCACCAGATCGGACGGGTAGACGCTGAGCCCTTGCACGACGACGAGACCGGCGAACCGGCGTCCGACCAGGAACACCGCCGCCCCCAGCAGCAGTCCGAGCGTGGAGCCGACCAGGGACTCCCCGGCCGCGATGCGCTGCACCCCGGCCCGGTCGGCGCCGGCCAGCCGGAGCGCGGCCAGCCGCCGGTCCCTGCGCTCCCCGCCGAAGCGCGCCGACACCGCGATGAAGACCAGTACAGGCGCGAACAGCACCACCATGCCGACCAGCAGCAACAGCAGCAGTGGGGCGCTCAGCGGCCGTCGGCTGGGCGAGGAGCCGAAGTGGTCGTAGCGGCCGGCGCCGTCGGTCGTCGCCTGGAGGGTGGTCGAGGTCAGCACGTAGGCATAGTCCTGGGGGCCGGTCAGCCCGGCCTCGGTGAGGGTACCGGCGATCACCCGGTCGGCCCGGCCGCCGCTCAGGCCCAGCCGCCCGCGCAGCAGCGCGCTGCCGGGCTGCCTCAGCAGCCGCTCCAGCGCCGGGGAGACCAGCATCCGTCCGGACGCCGGGTAGCGCACCACCCCGGGGTAGGCGACCGGGTGGGCGCCCTCCGGACGGACCACCGCACCGCGGATGTCCGCACCCCGGAAGGAGGTCTCGACCGACAGCGCCAGCACCGTGCGCTCGGTGGGCCGCGCGGCCGGCTCCGCGAAGAGCGCGTCCGTGATGGCGTGGATCCGGTCGGTGCGCCGTTCCTGCATCGTCGGCACCGAGGCGGCGAGCAGCAGCACCGCCACCCCGACCGCGACCCCCACCGCGGTGAGGACCGTGCGCAGCAGGCAGTCCCGGCCGCCGGTGGCGGCGAGCCGGGCGCCCAGGGCGAGTTCGGCCAGGGCGGCGCGCGCCTTCGGCCCGGGCTGCCGCCTCAAAGGGTCACCGCCCCGGCCCGGGAGGTGGTGCGCCCGTCCCGGACGACCACCTCGCGGTCGCCGTAGGCCGCCACCCGGGGCTCATGGGTGACCAGGAGGACCGCCGCGCCGCCGGCCCGCGCGGTCTCGGTGAGCAGGCGCATCACCTGCTCCCCGGCGAGCGAGTCCAACGCGCCGGTCGGCTCGTCCGCGAAGACCACCCGGGGTCCGGTGACCAGCGCCCGGGCCAGGCCGACCCGCTGGCCCTGGCCACCGGATATCTCCCCCGGCCGCTTCCGCGCCAACTCGCCGACGCCGAACCGCTCCAGCCAGTCCGTGGCCGCCCGCTCCGCCTCGCGCCGGCGGATCCCGGAGAGCCGCAGCGGCAGCGCGACGTTCTCCAGGCAGGACAGCTCGGGCACCAGCTGGCCGAACTGGTAGAGGAAGCCGAACTCCCCGCGGCGCAGCGCGCTGCGGCCGGAGTCGCTGTACTCGGCGAGGTCGCGGCCCTTGTAGCGGACGGTGCCCGCGTCCGGGGCGATGATCCCCGCCAGGCAGTGCAGCAGGGTGGACTTCCCGGAGCCGGACGGGCCCAGCAGGGCCACGATCTCCCCGGCCGCGAGCCGGAGCGAGGCGTCGCGCAGGGCGGGGGTGCCGCCGAAGTCCTTGGCCAGGCCCAGGCCTTCGAGGAGGGCGGTCACGCGGCCGCCACCTCCCTGCCCAGCTCGTCCAGGCGGGCGGCGGTCAGCTCCAGCCAGCGCAGGTCGGCCTCCAGGTGGAAGAGGGCGTGGTCGCAGACCAACTGCTCGGCGAGGTCGCCGTCGGCCTTGCGGCGGGTCAGCTCGCGCATCTGGCGCAGATGCTCGGCGCGCTGGACGTCCAGCAACTCCACAGCGGGGCGTCCGGTCATCAGCGCCAGCACGACCTTGGTGTACAGCGTGGACTGGAGGTACGGCTCGGGGCTCTCCGGCTTGCCGAGCCAGCCCTCGATGTCGGTGACGCCGGCGTCGGTGATCGCGTACCGCTTGCGCTCCGGGCCCCCGCCGGGCTCCACGGTGTCGACGGTCACCAGCCCGTTCTTCAGCAGACGGGACAGGGTGGCGTACACCTGCCCGTAGTGCAGCGGCCGGGTGTGGGCGAAGCGCGAGTCATAGCTCCGCTTCAGGTCGTACCCGTGCCGGGGCGCGTTCTCCAGCAGCCCGAGGAAGACGTGGCTCAAGGACATGAGCGGGACTATACACGTGAGTGTATTCAGGGGTGTGTATACCCCCGCGCAAGGGCAGGCCGAGGGACCGGAGGGCCGGAGGGTCGGAGCGAACCGTTACAGCGCCAGCGCCAGCAGGACCGGCGCCGCCCGCGCGGAGAGGACCTCCGCGCTGTCCCGCAGCCGGTAGGCGTCGTCCAGCGGAAGCGAGAGCGCCAGGCAGCCGACCGTGTCGCCGGCCGTGATCGGCACCGCAGCGCAGACCGTCCCCAGCGCGTACTCCTGGAGATCCAGCGTCGGCACCGTGGCCGGCTGCCGGTCCAGGCTGTGCAGCAGGGCGCCCCGGTCGATCAGCGTCCTGGACGTGAACCGCGCGGGCGGGTGCCGGGAGAAGTGGTCCTGCCTGCCGTCCACGTCCAGCTGGCTCAGCAGGCACTTGCCGATCGCGGACGCGTGCCCGCTGGCCCGGAAGTCCACCCACTCCTGCACCCGGGGCGTCTCCGGCGCGTCGACCACCGCGTCGACCGTCACCTCGCCGTCGTGGTAGCGGCTGAAGTACACGGCCGCCCCCAACTCGTCGCGGAGCGAACTGAGTTTGGCCACCAGCCGGGCCCGCACCAGCTGCTCCCGGTTGCTCTGCCCGAGCAGGGCCAGCGCGCCGCCGAGGATGTAGCAGCCGTCGTCGAGGCGGTGGACGTAGCCCTCCGCCTCAAGGGTGTTCAGCAGCCGCCGAACCGTTTCGCGCGGGAGGTCCACATCGGCCGCGAGCACCGGTAGGGGCGCCCCCTCGTGGTGCCGGTCGACGATCTCCAGCAGGCGCAGCGCGCGCTGCACGGAGCTCCTGGGCGCGGCCCGGCCGTCACCCGCACCCGCGTGAACGTGCGGGTCATACGGGTCGTGGGGCGCCTCGGCGCCGCGCGCCCAGCGCCCCTCGTCTCCGCCGCGGCGGCCCGCGGCCGCATCGCGGCCGGCCCCGGCGATCCCGAACTGGTCGGGCACACCGGGGCGTTGCGAACGATCGGGTCGATCGGGCCGTTCGGGGACTCCCCCCCGCTCACTCCGCACCGCCATGTCTCTCAGGGTATCGGGCGGAAGCTCCCCGTGTGGCCTACTGCGCCCGGTTCCCCACCCCAATTGACCTGGCATGATAATCCGTCATATGCCAATGGGAATACCGTATTCCACCCCCCGGGGACGACCCGGCCGAAGACCACGTCTCCGCCGCCGCTCAGTCGGAGTCGGCCTCCTCCCGGCGCTCGGCGACCGCCTTCGCGACCCGGCGGCCGTACTCGGCGTCGGCGGCCCGGAAGTGGCCGATCACCTTCTCCACCACGTCCTCGCGCTCCACCCCGGCCAGCGCCCCGGCCAGGTTGTCCACCAGCCGCTGCCGCTCGGCCGCGGACATCAACCGGTAGAGCTCGCCGGCCTGGTAGAAGTCGTCGTCCTTGCTGTGCGCGGGCGCCTCGTGGGTGCCGGTGTGCCCCTCGACCGCCGTCGGCGCGGACAGCGGCCGGCCGGTCTCCACCGGGCCGCCGTAGGAATTGGGTTCGTAGTTCTTCGCCCGGCCCCCGGCGTTGACGGCCATCAGCCCGTCCCGGCCGTAGTTGTGCGCCTCGGTCGCCCGCGGGGCGTTGACCCGCAGCTGGGTGTGGTTGACCCCGAGCCGGTAGCGGTGGGCGTCCGCGTAGGCGAACAGCCGGCCCTGGAGCATCTTGTCCGGGGACGGCCCGATGCCCGGCACGAAGTTGTTCGGGGAGAAGGCGGCCTGCTCGACCTCGGCGAAGACGTTCTCCGGGTTCCGGTCCAGCACCAGGCGACCGACCTTGACCAGCGGGTAGTCGCCGTGCGGCCACACCTTGGTCAGATCGAACGGGTTGAAGCGGTAGTCCGCCGCCTCCTCCACCGGCATCAGCTGGACGTACAGCGTCCAGGACGGGAACACCCCGCGCTCGATGGCCTGGTGGAGGTCTCGCTGGTGGCTGTCCGGGTCCCGGCCGGCCAGCTCGGCGGCCTGGGCCTCGTCCAGGCAGCGGATCCCTTGGTTGGTCTTGAAGTGGTACTTCACCCAGTAGGCGCGGCCGTCCTCGGCGGTCCACTGGTAGGTGTGCGAGCCGTAGCCGTTCATGTGCCGGTACGAGGCGGGGATGCCGCGGTCGCCGAAGAGCCAGGTGACCTGGTGGGTGGCCTCCGGGGAGTGGGCCCAGAAGTCGAAGACGTTGTCCGCCTCGGTCATCCCGGTGTGGGGGTCGCGCTTCTGGGAGTGGATGAAGTCCGGGAACTTCAGCGGGTCCTTGATGAAGAAGACCGGGGTGTTGTTGCCGACGAGGTCGTAGTTGCCCTCCTCGGTGTAGAACTTCAGCGCGAAGCCGCGCGGGTCGCGCACCGCGTCGCCGGCGCCGAGGCTGCCCGCCACTGTGGAGAACCGGGCGAAGACCTCGGTCCGCTTCCCCACAGTGCCCAGGAAGGCGGCGCTGGTGTAGTCGGTGACGTCCTCGGTCACCTCGAAGAAGCCGTACGCCCCGGAGCCGCGGGCGTGCACCACCCGCTCCGGGATCCGCTCCCGGTTGAACCGGGCCAGCTTCTCCAGCAGGTGCTGGTCCTGGAGGAGCAGCGGGCCGCCGATGCCGGCGGCGGCGGAGTTCTGGTTGTCGGCGACGGGTGCGCCGGACTCGGTCGTCAGCGTCTTGCGGGCTTGCGCCATGGTGCTACCTCTGCTCGGTCTCTGTGATGGCGTGGCATGGAGTGGGGAAGGCAGTGCGTCGGTGACAGTGTGGTCCTGGGGGCCCGGCCGGCGCGTCAGCGCAGCAGCTGCCGGCCCGCCGGCTCGGCGCCGTCGGCGGTGTCGATCGGCGCCCCGCGCAGCCAGCTGCCGCGGACGACGCCGGTCAGCGTCGCCCCGGCGTACGGGGTGACCGGGTTGCGGTGGTGCAACTCCTCGGCCTGGACCAGGAGTTCGCCGTCCGGGTCGAAGGCGACCAGGTCCGCGTCCCGGCCCACCGCGAGGGCGCCCTTGCGGTCCGCGAGGCCGACCAGGGCGGCCGGGCCGCTCGACATCCACCGCACCACGTCGGACAGCGTGTGGCCGCGCCTGCGGGCCTCGGTCCAGATCGCCGGCAGCCCGACCTGGAGGGACGCGATCCCGCCCCAGGCCTGCGCGAAGTCCCCGCTGCCGCCCAGTCGCGGCAGCAGCTTCAGCTCGGGGGTGGAGGGCGAGTGGTCGGAGACGATCGCCGCGAACTCGCCCGCCGCCAGCGCCGCCCAGAGGGCGTCCCGGTTGGCCTCGCCGCGGATCGGCGGGCAGCACTTGTACGCGGTGTCGCCGTCCGGGACCCGCTCGGCGGCCAGGGTGAGGTAGTGGGGGCAGGTCTCGGCGGTGACCTCGACCCCGTCCTCCCTGGCCTGCCGCAGCAGCGGCAGCACGGCCGCCGAGGAGACGTGGAGGATGTGGACGCGGGCGCCGGTCCGCCGGGCGGTGTCCAGCAGCCGCGCGACGGCGGCGGCCTCGGCGTCGTCCGGACGGGAGGCCAGGAAGTCGCGGTAGTGCGGACCCGGCCGCTGCGGGGCGGCGTCCAGGACCGCGGGGTCCTCGGCGTGGATGATGGCGAGGGCGCCGACCCTGGCCGTCTCGGCGAGCGCGGCCTCCAGGTCGGGCTGCGGGAGGTGGGGGAACTCGTCCACCCCGGAGGGGGCGAGGAAGCCCTTGAAGCCGAAGACGCCGGCCTCGTGGAGGGGCTCGATGTCCTTGACGTTGCCGGGGATCGCCCCGCCCCAGAAGCCGACGTCGACGAAGGTCTGGCCGCGGGCGGCGGAGCGCTTGACGGCCAGGTTGTCGACGGTGGTGGTGGGCGGGAGCGAGTTGAGCGGCATGTCGACGAGGGTGGTGACGCCGCCGGCCGCGGCGGCGCGGGTGGCGGTGGCGAAGCCCTCCCACTCCGTCCGGCCCGGCTCGTTGACGTGGACGTGGGTGTCCACCAGGCCGGGGAGGAGGGCCAGCTCGCCGAGGTCCTGGACCTCCGCGCCCCGGAGGGCCCCGTACCCGCCGATCTCGGCGATTCGGCCGTCCCGGACGCGTACGTCGGCGGCGCGGGGCCCGTCCGGAAGCTCCGCCCTGCGGGAGCGGAACACCGTGTCCTGACGGGTCATCACTACCTCCTGTCCGCGGCGGCCTGCCCATGAGCCTAGGCCCGCCTTCAACAAAACGTCAACGTTCGGAGCGAAGTCGCGCGGCGACCTCAGGGGCGCGGAGCCGGGGCCGGAGGGAATGTCAGCCCAGCAGCTCGCGCGCCGCCAGTTCGCCCGCCCGCGTCGCCAGCAGCGCCGCGTCGGCGAAGGAGTCCTCGCCCTCGCGCGCGAGGGCCGACAGCGCGTACGCGGCCGCGAACCCCGCCCCCCGCCACCGGGCCTCCGGCAGCGCGACCAGGCCCGCCACCGCCGCCACCCGCGCCCCGCGCGCCCCGCCGCCGCCGCGACCCCCATCGGGGCCTTCCCCCGCAGCGACTGCTCGTCCAGGCAGCCCTCCCCGGTCAGCACCAGGTCCGCCCCCGCCACGACCTCCTCGAAGCCGAGGAGGTCCAGCAGCAGCGCGATCCCCGGCCGCATCTCCGCCCCCAGCAGCGCGAGCGCCGCGAAGCCGATCCCGCCGGCCGCGCCCGCCCCCGCCGCGTCCCGCAGATCCTCGCCGGTCACCCGGGCGACCGCGTCGGCCCAGACGCCGAGGGCCGCGTCCAGGGTGCTGACGTCCTCCTTCGAGGCGCCCTTCTGCGGTCCGTACACCGCCGCGGCCCCGTACTCCCCCAGGAGGGGGTTGTCCACGTCCGAGGCGAGGGCGAGCTCGACGCCCTCCGGCAGCAGTCCGCCCACCGGCAGCCTTACCGTTGCCAGCCGGGCCAACTCCCGTCCCCCCGGCGGGAGTTCGCGGCCGGTCGAGTCCAGCAGCCGGGCGCCGAGCGCCTGTGCGAGGCCGGCGCCGCCGTCCGTGGAGGCGCTGCCGCCGACCCCCAGCACGATCCGCCGGCAGCCCAGCTCCCGGACCGCGTGCCGGATCAGCTCGCCGGTGCCGTAGCTGGAGGCGGTCAGCGGGGCCGGCCGCCCACCGGGGAGCCGGGCCAGGCCGGACGCCTGGGCGATCTCCACGACCGCCGTCCCGGACTCCGCGTCGAACGCCAGCGCCGCCGGCACCGGCTCCCCGGTCGGGCCGGAGACGGTCACCGTCTCCGCCCGGTACCCGGCCGCCGTGGAGGCGAGGGCGGCGCGTACCGTCCCCTCTCCCCCGTCGGCGACCGGGAAGGTGCGGACGACCGTGCCCTCGGGGGCGGCCCGGCGGACGCCCTCGGCGATCCGCTCGGCGGCCTCCGCCGCGTCCAGCGTCCCCTTGAACTTGTCGGGTGCCACCACGACCGTCACCGGCATGCGTCGTCGTTCCGTTCTGTCCGCATCGAGTCGATCCCTCCCGGCGACGCGCCTAGTCGGCACGACCGGTCCCCACCTGACGTCATTGTCTGTGTAAGGCGGCGCGTCACCGGGAGGAGCCTAGGCCAGCGCCGTCGGGGCGTCGGCCACCAGATCCGCCGCGAGGGGCTCGAACTCGTTGACGTTGTCGAGTTCGGTGCCCATCGAGACGTTGGTGACCCGCTCCAGGATCACCTCGACGACGACCGGGACCCGGTGCTCGGCGGCCAGCTTCCTGGCCTCCTCCAGCGCCGGGGCGATCCCCTCCGGCTCGAAGACCCGCAGCGCCTTCCCGCCCAGTCCCTCGACGACCTTGACGTGGTCGACACCGTAGCCGCCGACCTCCGGGGCGTTGATGTTGTCGAAGGAGAGCTGGACGCAGTAGTCCATGTCGAAGCCGCGCTGCGCCTGCCGGATCAGCCCCAGGTAGGCGTTGTTCACCAGCACGTGGACGTAGGGGATGTTGAACTGCGCCCCCACCGCCAGCTCTTCCAGCATGAACTGGAAGTCGTAGTCCCCCGACAGCGCGACCACCTGGGCCTCGGGTTCCGCGGTGGCCACACCGAGCGCGGCCGGCAGCGTCCAGCCCAGCGGCCCGGCCTGCCCGGCGTTGATCCAGTGCCGGGGACGGTAGACGTGGAGCATCTGCGCGGCCTGGATCTGGGAGAGGCCGATGGTGGTGACGTACCGGGTCTCCGGTCCGAAGACCCGGTTCATCTCCTCGTAGACCCGCTGCGGCTTCACCGGCACCTCGTCGAAGTGGGTCTTGCGGACGTTCGCCGGATCGGTCTTGCGCTCCCGGCACTCGGCGGCCCACTGCGAGCGGTCCGGCAGTGTCCCGGCCGCCGCGCGCTCCTTCGCCGCCGCCACGAACAGCTCCAGCGCGGCGCGGGCGTCGGAGGCGATGCCGTAGTCCGGCGCGAACACCCGCCCGATCTGGGTGGGTTCGATGTCGACGTGGACGAAGGTGCGGCCGCGGGTGTAGGTGTCCAGGCCGCCGGTGTGGCGGTTGGCCCAGCGGTTGCCGATGCCCAGCACGAAGTCGGAGGCGAGGAAGGTCTGGTTGGCGAACCGCTGGTGGGTCTGCAGGCCGACCATGCCGGCGGTGAGCGGGTGGTCGTCCGGGATGGTGCCCCAGCCCATCAGTGTGGGCACCACCGGGACGCCGGTCAGCTCGGCGAACTCGACCAGCAGTGCGGCCGCGTCGGCGTTGACCACCCCGCCGCCGCTGATGATCAGCGGGCGCTCGGCGGCGCAGAGGAGGTCCAGCGCCCGGTCGATCTGGGCCCGGGTCGCCGCCGGCTTGAAGGCCGGCAGCGGCTGGTAGGTGTCCGGGTCGAAGTCGATCTCGGCCATCTGGACGTCGATCGGCAGGTCGATCAGCACCGGCCCGGGCCGGCCGGACCGCATCAGATGGAAGGCCTGCTGGAAGGCACCCGGCACCTGGGCCGGCTCCAGCACGGTGACCGCCATCTTGGTCAGCGGCCTGGCGATGGAGGGGATGTCCACCGCCTGGAAATCCTCCTTGTGCAGCTTGGCCACCGGGGCCTGGCCGGTGATGCAGAGGATCGGGATGGAGTCGGCGCTCGCCGAGTAGAGCCCGGTGATCATGTCGGTGCCGGCCGGCCCGCTGGTGCCGACGCAGACGCCGATGTTGCCGGCGCGGGCCCGGGTGTAGCCCTCGGCCATGTGCGAGGCGCCCTCGACGTGCCGGGCCAGCACGTGCCGGAGGCCGCCGTTGGTGCGCATCGCCGCGTAGAAGGGGTTGATGGCCGCGCCGGGGAGACCGAAGACGGTGTCCACGCCCTCGCGCTTGAGGATCTCGACGGCCGCCTGGGCCGCGGTCATTCGCGCCATGTGACTCTCGCCTCTCGAAAGGTGTTCCGGGACTACTTCTCGTCCGTGCCGGCCAGCCGCTGAACGCCGCGCAGCAGCGCGGAGTGGTCCAGGCCGCCGTCGCCGTTGGACCGCGCCGAGGCGACCAGCTGGGCGACCAGCGCGCCGACCGGCAGCGGGGCGCCGACCGCGCGGGCGGCGTCGGTGACGATCCCCATGTCCTTGTGGTGGAGGTCGATCCGGAAGCCGGGCTTGAAGTCCCGGTTGAGGATGTTCGCCCTCTTGCGGTTGAGCACGGTGGAGCCGGCCAGTCCGCCGCCGAGGACGTCCAGGGCGGAGGCCAGGTCGACGCCGGACCTCTCCAGGAAGACCACGGCCTCGGCGAGCGCCTGGATGTTGCTGGCCACGATCAGCTGGTTGGCGGCCTTGACCGTCTGCCCGGCGCCGTGCGGGCCGACGTGGACGATGGTGGTGCCGAGCGCCTCCAGCACCGGGCGGGCCTCGGCCACGTCCTCGGCGTCGCCGCCGACCATGATGGAGAGGACGCCCTCGACCGCCCCCGCCTCGCCGCCGGAGACCGGCGCGTCGAGGGTGCGGACCCCGCGCGGGGCGGCGGTCTCCTGGACGGCGAGGCTGGTCTGCGGGGTGATGGTCGACATGTCGATGAGGAGGGTCCCCTCGGCGGCATGGGCCAGGACGCCGTCCTCACCGGTCACCACCTCGGTGACCTCGGGGTCGGCGGGAAGCATGGTGATCACCACCTCGGCGCCGCGGACCGCGTCCGCGACCGAGTCGGCGGCCCGGCCGCCGGCCTCCACCAGCGCGTCCACCGCCGGGCGGCTGCGGTTGTAGCCGGTGACCTGGTGCCCGGCCTTCACGAGGTTGGCGGCCATCGGCCGCCCCATGATCCCGAGCCCGATGAAGGCGATCTTCTTGCTGGGCATGTGCGCTCCTCTGCTGTGCGATGTTGTGCGGTGCGGCGTGGAGGGTCCCAGGGGCGGGAGTCAGCCGTTCGCCCGCGAGGCTCGCGGCAGCCAGTCGAACGCGCTCGCCGCGGGCGACTTGTACTCCAGGCCCACGTTCCCCCCGTACCCCACGGCGTCCAGCTCGGCGAGGAGCGCCGGCAGGTCCAGCTCGCCGGATCCCGGCGCGCCGCGCCCCGGCGTGTCGGCGATCTGCACATGCCCGATGCGGTCGCCGAACCGCCGGATCACGCCGTCCTCGCCGGACAGCCGCTCGCCGTTGCGGGCGAGGTGGTAGAGGTCGCAGAGGAAGCGGGCGTTGCCGAGGCCGGTGGCGGCGTTGACCCGGTCCACGACCGAGACCGCGGCGTCGGCGCTCAGCAGCGCGTAGTCCGGCGCCTCGACCTTGTTCAGGGCCTCCACCAGCAGCACGGCGCCGATCCCCGCCGCCGCCTGGGCGGCCAGCGAGAGGTTCTCCAGGGCGAGCTCGTCCTGCGCCTCCGGCGCCGCTCCGGCGAGCCGGTTGCCGTACAGCGCGTTGAGCGCGCCGCAGCCCAGCGAACCGGCCAGCTCGGCCGCCACCGGGATGTTCTCCCGGAACCGCCGGGACTGCTCGGGCAGCGACAGCACGCCCTTCTCGCCCTCGGTGAGCCCGTCCAGGAAGTTCAGCCCGGTGAGCCGCACGCCGGCGTCGGTGAACGCCCGGCGCAGCGCGTCGACCTCCTTCTCGTCCGGCACGTGGTCCGCGCCGAACGGCCACCACAGCTCGGCCGCGGTGAAGCCGGCGGCGGCCGCGGCCGCGGGCCGCTCCAGCAGCGGGAGGTCGGTCAGCAGGATGGAGAGGTTGACGGTCCACCTGCGGTCGAGCTGGTCCTTGGAGGGCTCCACGGCGACTCACTTCCGTCGTCGATCTGTTTTCGTATAGTGGAATTGCTTTTCTGGCTCGCGGAATCACCGTAGCGCACTCGCTTCGACTGTCAAGGCCCGCCGACCCCGGAGCGGGCCGTTGGATACCCTCGGGCCGTGCGTTTGAAGGTGGAGTTCACGACCGAGCCGTTCCAGCTGGACGGCTTCCCCCCGCATGCCGTGGCGGCCCGCCGCGTGGTCGACGAGGCCGGGCTGACGGTGGACGTCGGCCCGTTCGGCACCAGCGCCGAGGGCCCGGCCGAGGCGGCGCTCACCGCCGTCGACCGGCTGGTCCGGGACTCCCTCGCGGCCGGCGCGACGCGGATCTCGGTCCAGGTCAGCGTCGTCGACGAGGACGGGAACGAGATCGCGGAGGACACCGAGTGAGCAACGGGAACCCGCCCCGGCCGGCCCGGCCCGCCCGGGAGCAGCACCCGCTCGCCGACGCGATCGAACCGCTGCTCGACGCCGTCGGCGGCCGGATAGTCGCGCTGGACCGGGCCCGCCCGGACGACGTCGTACTGCGCTGGGAGGGCGAGCCCGCGGTGGCCGTCCGGCTGGCCGGTCTGGAGAGCGCCCTGGACCGGCTGCTCGCCGAGATGGAACGGCAGTTCGGCGCCCCGCTGAACGAGCTCGGCCGGGCGGAGAAGCAGCAGGTCGTCGCTGCCCTGGAGGAGCGCGGCGCGTTCACCGTCCGGCACGGCGTGGAGACGGTGGCCGGCGCCCTCGGGGTCAGCCGGTTCACGGTCTACAACTACCTCAACCGGATGCAGGCGAAGTCGCAGCGAAACCCCGGCTCCTGAACCGGGTGAACGGCACGCCACCGGGACACGTGCTTTCAACAAACTGTTGACGTGGGGGTCGGGCCGCTCTACGGTCTCCGGCAACGGCCAGCACCGCACCCGGAGGTCGTCCGTGCCCGTGCCCATGACACTCGATGCGCTCAACGCCCTCCCGGCGGCAGAGCTGCACTCCGTCCTCACCGAAGTCTGCTCCAGCCCCGCGTGGGCGAAGACCGTCGAGGCGTCCCGCCCGTGGCCGGACCCCCGTGCGCTGCTGGCCGCCAACCAGGAGGCGATGGCCGCCCTCACCCCGGGCGACCTCGCCGACGCCATGTCCGGGCACGCCCGGATCGGCACCCCGAAGGCCGGCGACGCCACCTCGCAGCGCGAGCAGTCGGGGGTCCGCGGAGCCGACGCCGCCCTCCTCGCCGAGCTCTCCGCGGCCAACGCCGCCTACGAGGCGAAGTTCGGCCATGTCTTCCTGATCTGCGCCACCGGTCGAACCGCGGAGACCATGCTCGCCGCGCTGCGCGACCGGTATCCGAACGACATGGACCGCGAACGCGAGATCGTCCGCGGCGAACTGGGCAAGATCAATGCGATCCGGCTCAACCGCCTGCTGGGCGAGAAAGCCTGACGGGCCGTCCGGGCCGCCGGATCCACCCGGCCGGCCCGGCCGGCCCCGCCCCACTCACGACGGGACCCACCGCCATGACCACCGTCTCCACCCATGTGCTGGACACCAGCGCCGGCCGCCCCGCCCAGGGGATCCCGGTCGCCCTGGACCAGCGCGACGCCGGCACCGGCGAATGGCGCGAGCTCGGCTCCTCCGCCACCGACGCGGACGGCCGCTGCAAGGACCTGCCCGCTCCTGACACCACGTCAGGGGTCGTCCTCCGGCTGCGGTTCGAGACCTCGACGCCGTTCTTCCCCGAGGTCTCGATCGTCTTCACCGTCGATCCCGCCCAGCCGCACTACCACGTACCGCTGCTGCTCAACCCGTACGGATATTCGGTCTACCGAGGGAGCTAGCCACCCATGCCGCATGTGCTCGGCCAGAACCAGTACGGCAAGGCGGAGACCCGCGTCGTCCGCATCTACAAGGACACGGACCGCCACGAGATCAAGGACCTCAACGTCTCGGTGGCGCTCTCCGGTGACCTCAGTGATGTGCACCTCACCGGCTCCAACGCCCACTGCCTGCCCACCGACACCACCAAGAACACCTGCTTCGCCTTCGCCAAGCAGTACGGCATCGAGTCCGCCGAGGCCTACGGCATCAAGCTGGCGCGGCACTTCGTGGACGACACCGAGCCGATCCACCGGTCCCGGATCCGGATCGAGGAGTACTTCTGGGACCGGATCAAGACCCCGGACTCCCGCGCCCGCTTCATCGGCTCCGACGAGATCGGCCACTCCTTCGTCCGCCGCGGCGGAGAGGTGCGCACCACCGAGATCACCTACGACGGCGAACGCGTCCAGGTCATCTCGGGCCTCAAGGACCTGGTGGTGCTCAACAGCACCAACTCCGAGTTCTGGGGGTACATCAAGGACGAGTACACCACCCTCAAGGAGGACTACGACCGGATCCTGGCCACCCAGGTCACCGCCCGCTGGGCGTTCGGCTTCGAGGGCCGGGAGGACGAGCGCGAGCCGGACTGGAACCGCTCCTACGCCAAGGTCCGCAAGCACCTGCTGGAGGCCTTCGCCGAGACCTACTCCTACTCTCTGCAGCAGACCCTGTTCGCGATGGGCAACCGGGTCCTGGACAACCGCCCCGAGGTGGACGAGGTCCGCCTCTCGCTGCCCAACAAGCACCACTTCCTGGTCGACTTCGACGGTTTCGCCGTCGAAGGGCTGAAGAACGACCGCGAGGTCTACCACGCCGCCGACCGCCCCTACGGCCTGATCGAGGGCACCGTGCTGCGCGAGGGCGCCACCGCGGTGATCCCGGTCGACTGACCGCACCCACCCACAGCCCCCGGGGACTCTCGATCCGCCGTCCCGCCCCGGGGGCCGGGCCGCACCCCCCAACCATCCGCGAACGGAAGGCTCACCATGGCACTCCGCTCCACCAGGACCACTGACGGCGGTACCACCAGCTCTACGGCGCCGCCAGCGAAGCCGGCCGAGACGACCACGACCACCACTGCCCCCGTACCACCCGGCATATCCCCCGCCGGAACGGAGGACGAGGGCGCTGCCGCCGCCGTCCACCCCGTGGACGAGCGGCTGCCCCCCGCCAAGCTCTTCACCACCGGCCTCCAGCACGTCGCCGCGATGTACGCCGGAGTCATCGCCCCGCCGCTGATCGTCGGCCAGTCCGCGCGGCTCTCCCCCGGAGAGCTCGCCCTCCTCATCACCGCGTCGCTCTTCACCGCCGGGATCGCCACCCTCCTGCAGACCCTCGGCTTCTGGAAGATCGGCACCAGACTGCCGTTCGTCAACGGCGTCTCCTTCGCCGGCGTCGCCACCATGACGGCGATCGTCAGCCAGCACGGCGCGAACGGCCGGGCCGCGCTGCCGGTCATCTACGGGGCCGTGATCGTCGGCGGGGCCTTCTGCTTCCTCGCCGCGCCCTGGTTCTGCCGGCTGCTGCGCTTCTTCCCGCCGGTGGTCAGCGGCACCGTGATCACCCTGATCGGGCTCACCCTGCTGCCCGTCCCGATGGGCTGGATCGCCGAGAACAGCACCCGCGGCGCCGCCCCGCGCAACGTCGGGGTCGCCCTCTTCACCCTCGCCGTCGTCCTCCTCGGCAACCGCCTCCTCAGGGGGTTCGCCCGGCAGGTCGCCCTGCTGATCGGCCTCGTCGTCGGCACCCTGGTGGCGATCCCGTTCGGCATGGTGGACGCCGGCGGCGTCCAGCACGACGCGGTCTTCGCCCTGCCCTCCCCGCTGCACTTCGGCGCGCCGAGGTTCGACATCGCCGCCATCGTCTCCCTGTGCATCGTGATGCTGGTGTCCATGACGGAGTCGACCGCGGACATCCTCGCCCTCGGCGAGATCGTCGACCGGCCCGCGACCCAGGACGTGATCGCCCGCGGGCTGCGCGCCGACGGGCTCTCCACGGCCCTCTCCCCGTTCTTCAACGGCTTCGCCAACAGCGCCTTCGCGCAGAACATCGGGCTGGTGGCGATCACCGGGATCCGCAGCCGGTTCGTGGTCGCGGCCGGCGGGGCGATCCTCTTCCTGGCCGGGCTCTTCCCGGTGATCGGCGGCCTGGTGTCGCTGGTGCCGGAACCCGTGCTGGGCGGGGCCGGGATCGTCCTCTTCGGCTCGGTGGCGGCCAGCGGCGTCCGCACCCTCCTCAAGGCCGACCTCACGGACAGCCGCAACGTCATCGTGATCGGCGTCTCGATCGGCGTCGGCGTCGTCCCGATCGCCGACCCGACCTTCTACGACGCCTTCCCCACCTGGGTACAGACCGTGATGGGCTCCGGCATCTCCGCCGGATGCATCACCGCGGTCCTCCTCAACCTCCTCTTCCACCATCTGGGCAGGACCGGCGGGCCCTCCCCCGCCGGCGACCCCGCGGCCGAGACACTTCCGCTGGGGGAGCCGCTGGGGGAGCCGCAACCGCACTGACCGACCGACAGGAGACCGCCTCCATGAGCCAGACCCACCCCGGACAGCAGCGCACCGTCATCGAGAACGCGGCCATCGCCACCGTCGACGCCCAGGACACCGAGTACGCCTCGGGCCATGTGGTGATCGCCGGCAACCGCCTCGAGTCGGTGGGCGACGGACCCGCGCCCGCCGGGCTGGACGGGGTGGTCAGGCGGATCGACGCGACCGGGCACCTGGTGACGCCCGGACTGGTCAACTCCCACCACCACTTCTACCAGTGGATCACCCGCGGCCAGGCGCAGAACAGCATCCTCTTCGACTGGCTGACCGCCCTCTACCCGACCTGGGCGAGGATCGACGCCGGCCTCGTCCACGCCGCCGCCCAGGGCTCGGCCGCCGCCCTCCTCAAGTCCGGCTGCTCCACGGCGATGGACCACCACTACGTCTTCCCGCGCGGCGGCGGCGACCTGCTGGGCGCCGAGATCGAGGCCCTCGCCGAGCTGGGGATGCGCTTCACCGCCACCCGGGGCTCGATGGACCTCGGCGAGAAGGACGGCGGCCTGCCGCCGGACGACGCCGTCGAGACCACCGACGACATCCTGGCCGCGACGGAGTCGGCCATCGAACGCCACCACGACGCCTCCTTCGACTCGATGCTGCGGATCGCCGTCGCCCCCTGCTCCCCCTTCTCCGTCACCACGCGGCTCCTCACGGAGAGCGCGGAACTCGCCCGCGCGAAGGGCGTCCGGCTGCACACCCACGGCTCCGAGACGGCCGAGGAGGAGGCCTTCTGCAAGGAGCGCTTCGGCATGGGCCCGACCGACTACTTCGAGAGCACCGGCTGGCTCGGCGAGGACGTCTGGATGGCGCACTGCGTCCACATGAACGACTCGGACATCGACAAGTTCGCGTCCACCGGGACGGGGGTCGCCCACTGCCCCTCCTCCAACGCGCGCCTCGCGGCCGGCATCGCCCGGGTCCCCGACATGCTGGCGGCGGGCGTCCCGGTCGGCCTCGGCGTGGACGGCACCGCCTCCAACGAGTCCGGCGAGCTGGGCACGGAGCTGCGCAACGCCACCCTGATCAACCGCCTTCACGGGCGCCCCGACGCGCTGACGGTCCGCCAGGCCCTGCGCCTGGGCACGATGGGCGGAGCCCGGGTCCTCGGCCGCGAGGCCGAGATCGGCTCCCTCGAACCGGGCAAGCTGGCCGACCTGGCCCTCTGGAAGCTGGACGGGGTCCTCCACTCCTCCATCCCCGACCCGGTGGCCGCGCTGGTCCTGGGCGCCCTCCCACCGCTGACGCTGCTCCTGGTCAACGGCCGCCCGGTAGTCGAAAACGGCAACCTGACAACGGTCGACGAGTCCCGCATCGCGCAGGCGTGCGCGAACGCGGCACGCGAGCTGGCATCGCGGGGCTAGTCCCGTAAGTTGCGCAGCAACTTCAGGGGCGCGGGGAACTGCGCGGCCAGCTGTCTACGGCGCCGCACCCGGCAACGGACAACGGGATGCAACCCGGACTCCGCTGCCGACTGACAGACCATAAGTGGCTGGGCGCGCAGTTCCCCGCGCCCCTGGATTCGCCCTTCGGGCTTCATCCCGGGGCAGCCAAGGCGGGGCGCGGGGCGGCAGCCCCGGATGGGGGTCCCCGCGCCGTTCAGGCGTGGGGGAGGGAAGGGGCGGGGCTGGGGCAAGAAAAATCGCCCCCAAAGACCCGGGGCCCGGCGCGGGACGGCGCCGGCTCCCCGGCCGCGCGCCTGGCGGCTTCGCCACTCTCCGGCGAACGAAGCCGCCAGGCGCGCATCCACCCCTCACCGCCGACAACGCACCCGGCACACCGCCCAGGTGACGCCCGCCGCCACCACCGCGGACCCCACCGGCACCGCAATCCGCCGCAGCAGCACCGGCCACACCGCCGCCCCCAGATCCAACCGCTCCGGCTCCGCAGCCGACACCGCAGCCGACACCGCCGACGACGCCGCAGCCGACGTCGCAGGCGCCAGCCGTCGCTCCAGATTCCCCGCGAACTGCCCCACCAGCCGATCCCCGATCTCGCTGAGGATCCCCCTCCCGAACTGCGCCGGCCGACCCGTCAGCTCCAGCGAGGTCCGCACCCGTACCCGCGTCGCCGCCGCCCCGGCGCCCTCCTCCGTCAGCGTCGCCACGACCCGCGCCGCCGCCGTCCCCGCCCCCCGCGCCTCGCTCCCGCGCAGGTCCAGCACGACCTCCCAGCGGCCCTCGTCATAGGCGATGGTCCCCTCCCCCCGGTAACTCATCTGCACCGCACCGGCCTTGACCCGGACCCGGCCCCGGAACGCGTCCCCGTCGACCCCGTCGAGCACCGCCCCCGGCATGCACGGGGCGATTCCCTCCAGGTCCTGGAAGACCTTCCAGGCCTCCGCCCGCGCGACGGGCACGGTGAATGAATGGTCGAGCTCCATCAGTGTGTCTCCTTGCCGGTGTTCTCGGTCCTGCGAATCAGCCCCCGAACCCGTTCGGGCGTCAGCGGCCCCCGCCGCACGACCACCTCGTCCGCGCCGCCCACTCCCCGCAGGGCGTCCTCCACCGCGTTGGCCAGCACCGCCTGCGGGGCGATCGCCCCGCCCTCGCCGAGCCCCTTCACTCCCAGCGGGTTGAGGGTGCTGAAGGTGTGGATCTCGTCCAGCTCCAGATCCGGGATCTCGGAGGAGGTCGGCACCAGGTAGTCCATGTACGTGGTGGTCACCGGTTGCCCGTCCGGCCCGTAGACCATCTCCTCGAACAGCGCTCCCGCGATGCCCTGCGCGACTCCGCCGGTGATCTGCCCCTCCGCGATCAGCGGATTGACGATCCGCCCGGCGTCGTGCACCACCACATACCGCTCGACGGACACCGCCCCCGTCCGGGTGTCCACCTCCACCACCGCCGCATGCGCGCCCGAGGACATGGTGAACCCCGGCGGCCGGAAGTACGCGGTCTCGCCCAGCTCGACCCCGTCGGCCACCAGCCGCGCCAACTCCCGCTGCCCCCAGGCATCCTGAGCCTCGGCCCGGACCTCCGCCGCGATCCGCTCGCGCAGCCGCCGCCCCGCCAGATGCGTCGCGTTCCCGGCCGTCACCAGCGCCCGCGAAGCGATCGTGCCGACCCCGTGCGGGACGGTGTCGGTGTCCCCGCCCACCACGTCGATCAGCTCGACCGGCACGCCGACCGCGTCCGCCGCGATCTGCGCCATGCTGGTCCGGTGGCCCTGCCCCTGCGAGGGGGCGCCCAGCGCCAGCAGCAACCGCCCGTCCGGCCGCACCGACAGCCGCGCCGACTCGAACGGGCCGAGCCCGGTCGACTCCAGGTAGACGGCGAACCCGACGCCTACCCGTCGCCGCGCGCCCGCCGCCGCCTCCTCCGCCTGCCGCTTCCGCAGCGCCGGCAGGTCGACCGCCGCCACCGCCCTGCGCAGCAGCTCCGGAAAGTCCCCGGAGTCGTACTCCTGATCGCTGCCCGACCGGTCCAGCAGCCCTGTCCGGTAAGGAAGCTGATCGGGCGTCAGCAGATTGCGGCGGCGCAGCTCGGCCGGCTCCATCCCCAGCCTCCGGGCCAGCCGGTCCAGCGCCCGCTCCATCGCGAAGACCGCCTCCGGCCGCCCGGCGCCCCGGTACGGGGAGGTCGGCGCGGTGTTGGTGAGCGCCGCCCGGACGTCGATCTCCACGTTCGGCACCCGGTACGGCCCGAGGAGGTGCACCACGCTGTTGTAGGGGACCACGAGGCCGGTCAGCGTCCCCGCGCCGAAGTTGACCGTGAACCGGTCGCGCAGCCCCAGCAGCCGCCCCTCCCCGTCCGCCGCCAGCGCGATCCGGTGCCGCTGCTCGCGCGCGTGCGAGGCCGCCACCAGGTTCTCGTTGCGGTCCTCCCGCCACAGCACCGGCCGCCCGAGCGCCTGCGCCGCGAACGGGACGAGGACCTCCTCCGGGTAGATGATCCCCTTCTGCCCGAAGCCGCCGCCGACGTCCGCCGCGACCACCCGCACCTCGCCCGCCGGCCGCCCCAGCGACTCGGCGATGTGGTCCCGCAGCCGGTGCGGCGTCTGGGTGTTGGACCACACTGTCAGCCGCCCGTCGTAGCCGCCGGGGGCGGCCAGCAGCGCCCGGGTCTCCATCGGCGAGGCCACATAGCGGTGGGCCTCGAACTCCTCCTCCACGATCACCGCGCCCGGCTCGGCGAAGGCCGCCTCCGGGTCGCCGACCACGGTGTGGACGGCCAGCGCCAGGTTGTCCGGCCACTCCTCCTCGGTGCCCTCGCCGGCGAGCCGGGGAGCCCCCTCGGCCAGCGCCTCCTCGGGGTCGACGACGACCGGCAGCGGCTGGTAGTCGACCTCGATCTCCTCCAGGGCGTCCTCCGCCAGATAGCGGCTGTCCGCGACGACCATGGCCACCGCCTGGCCGACGTAGCCGACCCGGCCGTCGGCCAGCGCCGGCAGCGGCAGCCGGCGCACCACCGGACGGAGCGCCTCGGCGAGCGCCGGTGGCACCCGCAGCTCGGCCTCGTTGACCACCGGCGGCAGCGCGGCGACGTCGGCCGCGGTCAGCACCGCGTGGACGCCGGGCAGCGCGGCCGCCCGCTCGGTGTCGATCCGCAGGATGCGGGCGTGCGCCTGGGTGCTGCGCAGGAAGGCGGCGTGGAGGGTGCCGGGCAGGGCGATGTCGTCCACATAGCGGCCCTGGCCGCGCAGCAGCCGATCGTCCTCGATCCGGGGCATTGCCCGCCCGATGTGGGTGCGGACCTCTCCGCTCATCGCTCTGCCTCCTCGTGGCCGGCGGGTGCGCCGTGCACCTCGTCGAGCGCCTGCCGGGCCGCGGCCCGGATCCCCCGGTAGCCGGTGCAGCGGCAGAGGTGGCCGCTGAGGGCGTCGGCGACCGCCGCCTCGTCCGGCCGCTCGGCCCGTTCGGCCAGGGCGGTGCAGGTCATCAGCAGCCCGGGGGTGCAGTAGCCGCACTGCAGGCCGTGCTGTTCGTGGAAGGCGCGCTGCACAGGGCCGAGCTCCTTGCCGTCCGGCGCGAGGCCCTCCACGGTGCGGACCTCGGCGTCCTGGCACTGCGCGGCCAGGGTGAGGCAGGACCGCACCGGCTCGCCGTCGAGGAGCACTGTGCAGGCGCCGCAGACGCCGTGCTCGCAGCCGGTGTGGGTGCCGGTGAGCCCCAGCCTGTCCCGCAGCAGGTCGCTGAGGAGCAGCCGGGACTCCGCCCGTACGGCGACGCTCTCGCCGTTGACGGTGAGGGCCAGCTCGCGCCAGGCGCTGGGCTCGGCGAGCGGCGGACTCTGCGGGCGGATCCGGTTGCGCCCGCCGGTGGCGGCTGCGGCCGCGGTGTTCCGAGGTGTCGTCATGAGCGCCGCTCCCAGGCGTCTTCGAGGGCCTGTACGAGGAGTTCCTCGGCGGCCTCGCGCCGCCATTCGCCCGAGGCGTGGACGTCGCCCGGCGGCTCCAGCCCGGCCCGGAGCGCCTGGCGCGCCGCGGCAGGGTCGCCGGCCAGCGCGGCGGCCTCGGCCGCCGGCAGCCGTACGGGGGTGAAGCCGGCCCCGAAGCAGACCACCCGGGCATGCCCCTCGGCGACCAGCACGGCGACCCCCACCGCGGCGAAGTCCCCGTGCCGCCGGGCGAGTTCGGCGAAGCCCCAGCCGGCGCCGGCGGGGACGGCCGGCAGCACCGCCTCGATGAGCAGTTCGTCCGGCTCGACGGCGGTGGCGAAGGTGCCGAGGAAGAAGTCGGCGGCGGGCACGGTCCGCGTCCCGCGCGGTCCGGCCACCACCAGCTCGGCGTCCAGCGCGACCGCGGCGGCCGGCAGCTCGGCGGCCGGGTCGTGGTGGACCAGGCTGCCGCAGACGGTGCCGCGGTTGCGGATCTGCGGGTGGCCGATGTGCCCGGCGGCCGCGGCGAGCAGCGGCCAGCCGGCGCCCACCGCCGGGTCGGCGGCGACGGCGGACTGCCGTACGGCGGCGCCGATCCGCAGCGCGCCGGTGGCCGGGTCGACGGCGAGGACGTCGAGGCCGGGCAGCCCGGTGATGTCCACCAGCAGGTCCGGTCGGGCCAGCCGCATGTTCAGCATCGGGATCAGGGACTGGCCGCCGGCCAGCACCTTCGCCTCCCGCTCGGGATCGGAGAGCAGCGCCAGCATCTCGTCGAGCGAGGCCGGCGCGGCGTAGTCGAAGGGGCCCGGTTTCACAGCAGGAACCACCACCCGGTAGCTAAGGGCTGAAATATAAGGTGCCTTAGAAGAAACCCCCAGCCCGCCCCGCTGTCAACCCCGGCCGCGAAACCGGCCCCCGCCGCCGCCCCGTACCGCGGGTCGCCGCCGGCCTACAACTTCTCCAGCAGCGCCCGCAGTTGGCGCACCTCCGCCGCCTCGAGCGCGGCGAACTCGGACTCCAGGGCGGTGCGGACCGGCTCCTCGCAGCGCTCGACCAGCCGCCGCCCCGCCTCGCTGAGCCGGTGGCGGTGGATGCGGCCGGGCCCGGCGTCCCGCTCCACCAGGCCGGACTCGACCAGCCTGCGCAGCAGCGCACCGATCGACTGGTCGGTCTGGTACGTCCGCACGGCGAGTTCGTGCGCCGAGGCGCCCTTGGCCTCCTCCACCGCGAGCAGCACCACGTACTGGGACATGGACGTGCCCAGCGGGGCGAGCGCGAGGTCGATCGTCCGGTGCATCCGCTGGTGCACGGGACGCAGCAGCGCACCGGCCCGCCAGGCGTCGCCGTCCCGGACCCGGCGTCCGTTGGTACGAGTCATGACATGAGGGTAACCAGCGGGTCCGGCGCGCTTGCCAGGGTGGCCTAAGTAAGGTTCCTTAGGTATGGTTCTCCGGTGCCGGGGTCAGCCGGATGACCGGCACCTCGCGGTCGGTCTTCCGCTGGTACTCGGCGTACCTCGGGAACCTCTCCACCAGCCGCGCCCAGGCCTCCGCCCGCCGCTCGCCGTGCAGCTGCTCCGGTATGACGCGCAGCCTGCGGTGCTTGAACTCGGCCCACACCTGGTCCGGATGGGCGGCGATGTTGTGGAACCAGGCGGGGTTGTGGCGGGAGCCGGCCGCGGAGGCGACCACCAGCCAGGCGTCCTCCCCGTCCGCCGTCCAGGCGACCGGATTCTCCCTGCGCCGACCGGACTTGGCGCCGATGGTGGTCAGGATCACCAGATCCATCCCCATCAGCTTGTATCCGGTCCGCCGGTGCCAGCGGACCATCGAACCCTTCAGCGCCCGGACCCCCGGCCCGGTCGAACCCCGGCCGCCCCGGGTGCCCTTCGGAGTCTCGAAAGACATCAGCTCCCCCTCCCCCGGCGATGCTCCTGCCACCTCCGGAACCAGGCCAACGACGCTACTCCGGCCGGGAAGCGGCGGCGAGCACCTGCGAGGTCAAGACGCCTGACGGGCGGTCAGGACGACGGCGCGCCCGCGCCCGCGTCCCCGGCCAGGCGCGCCAGCCACTCGCGCAGCAGCCGCAGCTCGGCGTCGCTCAGGACGCCGGGGGCGCGGCTGGCTGTGACGCCGCCGCCTGCGACGCCGCCGGGGGCGCGGCCGGCGGGGGCGCGGCCGGCGGGGAAGGCCGCATCGTCGTCGCCGGAGGGCGCGCGGTCGCCGGAGCGCGCGCCGTCGCCGGAAAGCGAGTCATCGCCGGAGAGCGCCGCGCGCAGCGCGCGAGCCGCCGCCGCCACGCCCGACTCCGCGGCCGGCAGCGCCGGCTCGGCCCGGGTCACGGCCGCGACCATGGACTCCCGCAGGACGGTCAGCAGCGCCGGATCGCGGAGGTCCGCGGGGGTCGCGTGCCAGGTGGTGACCGCGCCCTGGCCGGTCGCCTGGATGATCTGGGCGGCCAGCTCCTCGCTCACCCGCAGCCACCCGCCGGCCGCCAGCCGGCGCACCCGGCCGTGGAGGATCTCCAGGCCGGCGCGGTGCGCCGCGTCCGATCCGCGGCCGGCGGCCCGGTTCATCACCGCGAACAGCTCCGGGCGGGCGACCCCGAACCCGACCACCAGGTCCCAGCCGCGGCGCAGCTCCTCCACCGGATCCTCGGGCGCGGGATCCAGCTGCGCGCGCTTGCTCTCCAGGAACTGCGCGTAGCCGTGCTCGGCGACGGCCTCCAGAAGCCCTTCCTTGTCCCCGAAGAGGCGGTAGATCGCGGGCGGCTGCATCCCCGCGGCCGCGGCGACGGCGCGGGTGCTCACCGCCTCGGGGCCGCCCTTCTCCAGCAGCTCCACGGCGGCCTCGACGATGCGGCGGCGGGGGCTGTCGGCGGTTTCGCGGGGAGTCATGGAACCGATGGTATCGGAGATTTGCTTCCATCGATATTTCCGGTGTTATCGTGGAGATGATTCCACTGGAAACAGCATCGGGAGAACCCATGATCATCGTGACCGGAGCCACCGGAAAGCTCGGCCGCCGCATCGTCGAACGCCTTCTGCTGCGCGTCCCCGCCGACCGCGTCGGCGTCAGCGTCCGCGACCCCCGCAAGGCCCAGGCCCTCGCCGACCGCGGCGTCCGCGTCCGGCAGGGCAGCTTCGACGACCCCGCCTCGCTCGCCCACTCCTTCGCGGACGCCGAGCAGCTGCTCCTCGTCTCCCTGGACCGCACCGGCGCGGAGTGCGTCGACGGCCACCGCGCCGCCATCGACGCCGCCGTACGGGCCGGGGCAGGCCGCATCCTCTACACCAGCCAGATGGGCGCCGCCCACGACGCCCACTTCCAGGCCTGCCGCGACCACGCCGAGACCGAGGATCTGCTGCGCGCCACCGGCCTGCCCTGGACCGCGCTGCGCAACGGCTTCTACGCCGCCAGCGCCCTGCAGTTCCTGGAGGCCGCCCGGCACACCGGGGACATAGCCCTCCCCGCCGACGGCCCCGTCGCCTGGACCGGCCACGACGACCTCGCCGAGGCCACCGCGGCGATCCTGGCCGGAGAGGCCCGCTTCGAGGGACCGACCCCGCCGCTCACCGCACCGGCGGCGCTGGACTTCGAGGCCGTCGCCGAGCTCGCGTCCCAGGCCACCGGGCGCCCCTTCACCCGCACCGTCGTCGCCGACGAGGCCTTCCGCGAGCAGGCGCTGGCGCACGGCGCCCCGGCCCCGATCGCCGACCTGATGCTGAGCATCTTCGTCGCGGCCCGGAACGGCGAGTTCACCGCTGTCGACCCCACCCTGGCCCGGCTGATCGGCCGGGAGCCGGCCTCCTTCCGCAGTGAGCTGGAGCGCGCCTGGGCCGCATAGCCAGAGGCATGACCAAAGGCATAGCGAGAGGCAAGACCAGTGGCGCGGAGACACCCCCGGGCGGCGGCCCGCAGCACATCTGGGCAAGCCCGCCCCCGCGGCGCATGATGGCTCCATGTCGAAGCGGACACGCAAGCGCAAGTGGCGCCGGCGGAAGGCGAACCACGGCAAGCGCCCGGTCTGCCGCTGAGGGGGAAGTACGGCGGACCGGGCGCTCGGGGAGCGGCGCGGATCACACAGGCGGCGTCAGCCCGTGCTCACCAGCTGCCACTGCTGGTTGGCGCCGCCGTTCTGCGGCCACTCGATCACCTTGGCGCCGTCCGAGGTGGACTGGCCGTTGACGTCCACCATCATCCCAGTGGCCCGGTTCTCGAGGGTGGCGTAGCCGGACCCCGAGGGCACGATCCGCCACTCGGCGGCCGGCCCCGAACCGGTGGAGACGTCCAGCTGGGTGCCCTCGTTCGGATTGGCGGACGGGACCTCAAGCGGCTTGCCGCTCTGCACGCCGACCAGCCGGTAGTAGCCGTCGCCGACCGCGGTGACCTGCCACTGCTGGTTCGCCCCTGAGTTGTCCGTCCACTGGTCGACCGGTGAGCCGTCGGCGGTGTTCTGGTTCGCCACGTCGAGCACCTTGCCGCTGTTCCGGTTCACCAGCTTGTAGGTGCCGGACCAGGCCGGCTGTCCGGCCCCGGGCGTGATGCTCAGCCGGCTGAACTCGCCCTGGACGTAGCCGGAGGTCCCGATCCCGACCTGCCCCGACTCGTACGAGGAGTCGGTGACCGAGGCCACCTTCGCCCCGTCGATCGAGGCGGTGATCGCGTCCCCGGCGAAGGCCAGCGAGAGCCGGTGCCAGCCGTCGCCCGCCGCCGCGGCATCCGTGCCGGAGGCCAGCGTGGTGACGGTGTGCGAGGTGGTGTTCTTCAGCACCGACCACGAGCCGTCGTGCGCCAGCTGAAGGTAGTAGGCGTCGATCCCGGCCGGGCTGAAGCCCTGCTGCTCGCCGACCCGCCCGAGCAACTGCACGGCCCCGCTCGTCTGCGTCAGCCGGGTGTCCACCGACACGGTGTAGTCGGTCCACCCGAGGTCGCCCAGCGTGGAGTACGGGTCCGAGGCGCCGTCCCAGGTGACCGGCAGCTGAGTGTCCATCTGCCGCAGGCAGTCGCCGCTGCGGCCGCCGTCGCACTTCACCGACTCGAAGGCGCCCTGCTGGTCGCTGAGCAGCCGGGCCTGCCGGCCCACCGGCACCTCGGCGAAGCTGTCCGCGTACGGGAGCTTCATCGTGCCGCGTGCGGGCGAGGCGGCCGTCCCGGCGCCGCCGCCGGTCTCGGTCGTGACCGTGTAGACGTGGTCGGGCTGAAGGGTGAGGGTGTACGTCCCGTCCGAGCCGGCCGTCAGGTCCGGCTGCCGCACCATGTAGTCGCTCTGGCTGTTGGAGCCGAAGTCGCTCGCCCACACGTGCAGCCGGCCGCCGGGCAGCCCGCCAGAGACCTTGAACGTGGCGGTCTGCGCGGCCGTCGCGTCCAGCGTCTCCAGCACCGTGGACCAGTTCCGCCTGTCCGGCGAGCGGTAGCTGACGTAGCTGCCGTTGGCGCGGTCGCCGCCGAGGTAGCCGCTGCCGCTGTCCAGGTACTGCCAGCCCGGCTCGGTGAACTGGGTGGTCTGCGCGGCGGACCAGAGCGACTTGCCCACCGTGTAGTTGCCGGACCAGGGCTGGGTCGCGGTCATCAGCCCCATGGTGTTGTACGGGAGGTTGGGGTAGATCGCGGCGATCAGCGGCCAGTTGATGTACGCCGACATCTTGGCGTCCAGGTAGCCGCGGTTGATCGCCCGGGCCATCGGCGCCCCGCCGGTGTTCAGGTCCTCCGAGCCGTTCTCGCTCGCCCACAGCTGCTTGCCGGTGGCCAGCGCGTCCGGGGTGGTGGAGCAGCTGGTCATCGCGGACATGTAGTTGCACGGGTAGTGGGTGCCGACGATGTCGATGGAGTTCTTGAACGCCGGGTCGGCCTGCATGGCCGTGGCCACGTCCCAGCCGGAGTCGGCGCCGACCACCTGGGTGTGGGTGAAGCCGTGTGCCGGCAGCGCGGAGTGCAGCTGCTCGTAGAAGGACTTGTCGTAGCCGCGCTCGTTCCAGCCGCCGAGGTAGTCGATGTTCAGGCCGTGGTGGCGGGCGCAACCCAGCCAGCCCATCAGGTAGTTCACCCCGGTGGTGGTGAAGAAGTCGTCGCCCTTGCCCTCACTGGTCCAGCCGGGGGCGCCCCAGGCCAGGCCGTACAGCTTGATGTGCGGGTTGCGCAGCTTCGCCTGCTCCATCAGCCACCACTCGTAGCCGGTGTCGCAGTTCACGCTGCCCTGGGTGTGCTGATAGCTGGACTCGGAGCCGTCCGTGGAGTTGGTGTCGCCGCCGATCTCGACCTTCAGGATCTGCAGCGCGGCGCCGTAGCCGGGCTTGAAGAGGTAGTCGAGGATCTGGCTGCGCTGCGGCTCCGGATAGTCGATCAGCAGGCGGGAGTTGCCGCCGCCACCGCTGATCGCCCCGATCCCGTCGAAGATCCGGGCCGCGGAGCCGCCGTCGACATTCACCGCCGTACTGGTAGTCCCACTCGTGGTCGCGGAAACGGCCCGCGCGGGCGACTGCTGCGCCCAGAAGGCCCCGAGGACCAGCGCGAGAACGGCGGCCAGCGCCGCCAGGGTTCTGGTGTTGCGAACGGCGTCCCGCATGAGGGTGCCACCCTTCGTCTCGGCGGAGCGACAAACCCGAACTCAAACAACCAGAACGCGACAGTAAAGATCCGATGACGGTGCGTCAAGGTTCTGCGCAGATGCAACTTCCGGGTATGACAGTCAAGTTGGCCACTCGCGGCCCTCGTCAGTAGACGATGGACACGAGCCGGCAGACGGCTTCGGCCAGGTGGTGGTCTCCGCATACGTGGGCGCGGGCCAGGGTCTCGGTGGGGTGGAGGAGTCGGGTGGCCGCCCGCCAGGCGGTCTCGGCGTCCAGGCGGAGGACGGCCGTCGGGGGGCCGCTGCGGGTGGACGGCTGGGCGAGTGTCCATCTCTGTACGCCGGCGGACTCGGTCGCGGTCGCCGTCCAGGTGCCGCCGGCGGGGCCCTCGACGATCACGCGGACCTGGGTGCCGGGGGGCGCCTCGGTACCGCGCAGGGTATGCGGCAGGGCCCGGAGGAAGGTGTCGAGGACCGTCGCCAGGGCGCGCGGCTCCGGGTCGGTGGGGTGGCCGACGGCGTGGCGGATCTGCTGCCGGTGGGTCCAGTGCTCGGTGAACTCCCTGGCGATGTCGAGCCACGCCGGTGCCGGGTCGGCCCCGGCCCATGACACTCCCAGGGCGTCGGCGTACAGGTCTGCCGCGGCGAACCGGCGGCTGAGCCGGGTGCCCGCGTCCGCCAGGGCTTCGACGAGCGAGGCGGGGCTGTCCCCAGCGTGCAGTTCGACCCATTCCTGGTTCGTGCGGTGGATGAACGCCGCGATCGTCTCGCCGTCGGCGGGTCCGCCCCGATGGTCGCAGCCGAGGCGGCCGCGGAAGTCGCCGAGGAGGTGGGCGACGACGTCGTGCACCGTCCAGATGCCGGTCGCCGGCCTGTGCCAGTCGGCGGGCTCCAATCCCCGCAGGATGCTGAGCAGCGAGCCGAGTTCCGTGCCGAAGAGCGGCCGCGCGTCGATCGGGTCGCCCAGCCAGGCAGCAGCAGAGGGGGCGTCAGGTTCGCCCGGCTCGCCGGTCATCCGCGTGACCGCAGGCGGGCCAGGACCGCCACCAGGCCGCTGCCGCCGGCGCCGTACAGCGTCGGCTTGATGCCGCAGCCGAGCAGCGCAGCGGCCGCGCACCAGAGGATCGCGCCCCGCTCGCCCTTGTCCGACCCCGATCCCGGCTCCGACCCCGACGCCATCACGAGCCCCCCTCTCGGCCAGTGCGCGATCGTGCGATCGTGCCATATCCGAGACGGCCCGCGCCCGTGCGCGTTTCTGCGCCGGGGGCGGGCCGGGGGGTCCCGGTGGGTGGAGTGACGCGCGAGCGGCTACAGCAGCTCGTAGCCGGGGAGGGTGAGGAAGTCCTGGAATTCGGGGCTCAGGGCGACCTCCAGGAAGAGGTCGCGGGCCTCGGCCCAGCGGCCCTTCTCGAAGGCGGAGTCGCCGAGTTCCTCGCGCAGGTGGGTCAGTTCCTCGCCGGCCAGTCGGCGGACCAGCTCCGCGGTCACCTTCTCGCCGGTGTCGAGGACCACGCCGTTGTTGACCCACTGCCAGATCTGCGAGCGGGAGATCTCGGCCGTGGCCGCGTCCTCCATCAGGTTGAAGATGGCGACCGCGCCGTGGCCGCGCAGCCAGGCCTCGATGTAGCGGAGGCCGACCGCGACCGCGTTGTGGAGGCCGGCCTCGGTGCGGCCGCCCTCGGTGGCGGCGACGTCCAGCAGCTGGTCCGCCGTCACCACCTCGTCCGGGAGCGGGCGGTCCTTCTGGTTCGGCCGGTCGCCGAGCACCGCGTCGAAGGACTCGCGGCAGACCGGCACCAGGTCCGGGTGCGCCACCCAGGAGCCGTCGAAGCCGCCGCCGGCCTCCCGGTCCTTGTCCTGCTTGACCTTGGCCAGGGCGGCCTTGTTGACCTCGGGGTCGCGGCGGGACGGGATGAACGCGGCCATCCCGCCGATCGCGTGGGCGCCGCGCTTGTGGCAGGTCTGGACGAGGAGGGTGGTGTAGGCGCGCATGAACGGGGAGGTCATCCCGACCGAGTTGCGGTCCGGCAGGACGAACTTCTCCCCCGCGTCCCGGAAGTTCTTGATCACCGAGAAGAGGTAGTCCCAGCGCCCGGCGTTGAGTCCCGCCATGTGGTCGCGGAGCTCGTAGAGGATCTCCTCCATCTCGAATGCCGCGGTGATCGTCTCGATCAGCACGGTGGCCCGGACGGTCCCCTGCGGGATGCCCAGCGCGTCCTGCGCGTGGACGAAGACGTCGTTCCAGAGCCGGGCCTCCAGATGGCTCTCCATCTTCGGCAGGTAGAAGTACGGGCCGGAGTTGGGGTCGTCCGCCTGCCGGGCGCCGCGGGCGAGCAGCCGCTCGGCGTTGTGGAAGAAGTAGAGGCCGAAGTCGAAGAGGGCGCCTGCCACCGGCTGGCCGTCGACCAGCAGGTGGCGCTCCACCAGGTGCCAGCCGCGCGGCCGGACCACCACGGTGGCCAGCTCGGCGTCCGGCTTGAGCTTGTACTCCTTGCCCTCGGGCGAGGTGAAGTCGATCCGCCGCTCGAAGGCGTCCATCAGGTTCGCCTGGCCGGCGACGGCGTTCTCCCAGGTGGGCGAGGAGGCGTCCTCGAAGTCGGCGAGCCACACCCGGGCACCGGAGTTGAGGGCGTTGATGGTCATCTTGCGGTCGGTCGGGCCGGTGATCTCGACCCTGCGGTCGAGCAGCGCGCGCGGCGCCTCGGCGACCCGCCAGGACGGGTCCGCCCGGATCTCGGCCGTCTCCGGGAGGAAGTCCAGCCGGCCGGTGCGGGCGATCTCCTCGCGCTTCTCCCCGCGCTTGGCGAGGAGCTCGCGGCGGCGTGCCTCGAAGGCCCGGTGCAGCCCGGCGACGAAGGCCAGCGCCTCGGTGGTGAGCACCTCCCCGGCGCGCTCGACCTGCGGTCCGGCGAGGGTGACGACCGGAGAATGTGCTTCAGCCATGGTCAACGCTCCTGGATCTTCGAACGGGCGGGCAATCTGCAGGGTACTTCTGTAGGGTGGAGGCTAGTTTCCGCGATACAGAATTTCAACGTTTTGTTGAGGTCGGCGCCGGACGGCGGCCGTCTCTCAGCGTCCCCGAGGAGGAGACGTGGCAAGCGAGAGCCCCAGCGGCGGCGGGGTGCAGTCCGTCGAGCGCGCGCTCCAGCTCCTCGAGGTACTCGCCGACGCCGACGGCACCGGCACCCTCACCGACCTGGCGGACGCCTCCGGTCTGCCCATGCCCACCATCCACCGGCTCATCCGCACTCTCGCGCAGAACGGCTACGTCCGCCAGGACGAGCACCGGCGGTACTCCCTCGGCCCCCGGCTGATCCGCCTCGGCGAGAGCGCGGGCCGGCTGCTCGGCAGCTGGGCCCGGCCCTACCTGGCCGAACTGATGGAGGCCACCGGCGAGACGGCGAACCTCGCGGTGCTGGAGGCGGGCGAGGTGGTCTACGTCGGCCAGGTGCCCTCCCGGCACTCCATGCGGATGTTCACCGAGGTCGGCCGCCGGGTCTCGCCGCACTGCACCGCGGTGGGCAAGGTGCTCCTCGCGCAGCTGCCGCCGGCCGCCGCGGCGGCGGTGGTCGGGAGCGCCGAGCTGCCCGCGCACACGGCGTACACGGTCACCCAACCCACCGAGCTGCTGGGGCAGTTGGACACCGCCCGGCTGGCCGGCTACGCCGTGGACGACCAGGAGCAGGAGATCGGCGTGCGCTGCATCGCGGTGAACGTGCCGGATGCGCCGACGCCGACGGCGATCTCCATCTCCGGCCCCGAGGCGCGCATCCGCACGCTCGAGGAGCGGGCGGAGAGCGCGCCGGACGCGCTGATCCCCACGATGCGGGACATCGCGGCGCGACTGGGCAAGGCCCTGACGGCAAGCGAGTAACCGCCCGGTCGCTCCGCCCGCCCGCCCCGAAGGGCGGGAGGCGGCACATCAGGGGCGCGCGGTTCTCCGCGCCCCTTGAGCCGCTCCGCGACTTCGCGGGCCGGCGAAGCGGGGGCGGGGGCCGGGGCGGGGCCCCAGGCGCGCTCCGAAGCGGGATCCGGGGCGGGGTCCGGAACGGGCTCCGGGACGGAGCGCGCCCCGGGAGACGAGACGGCAGCCCCGGGAGATCAGTCGCCGAGCCACGCGCGCCACGCCTCGGGAGTGTCGACGTCCTCACCGGAGGCGATATCGCCGCATTCCACCAGCGCCAACTCGGCCGCCCGCTCGGCCAGATACCCGCGCGCCCCCGCGTCCCCCGCGCGACCCGCGCGATCCCGTCCCAGTGCTCGCGCGCGAACAGGACCGGGTGCCCCCGCCTCCCCCCGTACGCCGCCGCCGCCAGCCCCGCGCCCCCTCGCGGTACGCCGCCACCAGCCGCCGTACCGCCTCGGCGGTCACCCCCGGCATATCGACCAGCGAGACGACCACGGCGTCCGCGTCGCCGGGCAGCGCCGCCAGCCCGATGCGCAGCGAGGAGCCCATTCCTGACGCCCAGTCAGGGTTGCGGACGACGCCCACCCCCGGGCGCAGCTCCGCCTCGCCCGCGCCCAGCACGGCCACCACCGGCGCACACCCCCCGTCCGCCAGTACCCCCGCCGCATGCTCGACCAGCAGGCCGCCCCGGTAGGGCAACAGGGCCTTCGGCCGGCCCCCCATCCGCCGCCCGGCTCCGGCCGCCAGTACCAGTCCCGCGACTCCGTTCACGTGCGCGAGCATCCCACACCCGCGACCGCCCCTCACCTTTGGCCGGGCAGCGGCCGGGCAGTCGCCCGCACGGGCGCAGAGAAGCCTTCCCAAGCCGTCCCCAAGCGCCGCCGGATCGGGGACGATGGACCCAGCAGACTCAGCGAACGGACGGTACGTCAACATGCCCGGTACGCCGACCCCGCAGCCCTCGCAGCCGGACAGCGCGGCGCCCAGAGTGGTGCGCTGCCCCAGCTGCCGCCGTGAGCACGCCTACGAACCGCCCGCCCTGCCGTGCCCCTGCGGCGCCGCGTTGCGGGTGCCGCTGCTCCGTGGCGGGGTGCCGGTGCTGGTCCGCTTCCGCTCCTGGGAGGACTCCTGGCTGAACATGCGCTGCCCGCGCTGCGGACGCTCCGAGCAGTGGCCGCAGCCGGAGTTCACCTGCGGCTGCGGCTCGGTGGTCCGCCTCCCGGTGGACACCGCCCGGCCGTTCGAGCCGCCCACGGAGCCGGCCGGCCCGCCCGGCGCGCCGCAGACCGGCTCGCTCCCCCCGGCTCCGCTGCCCACCCGCGACCTGCGCAACCCCGCCGGGCCGACGCCCGCCCAGCGCCGCGCGGGCGCCTCGGACCGCCCCGGCTCCTCGGACCGCCCGGGCTCCTCGGACCGCCCCGGAGCCGACCCGGCCCGCGAGCACGGTCCGGACCGCGGCCGCGAGCGCGAGCGGGAGCACGCCGAGCAGTCGCCCGGCTCCCGCAGCCCCTTCCTCCCGCACCCGGTGCGCACCTCCGAGGACGCCGTCCTCGCCGCCGCCCGCTATCTGGAGTGGCTCGGCTTCGGCGACCTCGAGGTCTCGGACTCCCAGGACCGGGACGGGGTCTGCCTCCTCGGCAGCCGGATCGTCGCCCAGGTCGACACCTGGACCGAACCGGCCGACCTGCGGGCGGTGGAGTGCGTCTGGCTGAACACCCTCCACTCGGACGAACTGGCCCCGGCGATGTTCACGCTGGCCGGCTACTCCCGCGAGGCCCTCAACCGGGCGGACCAACTCCTCGTCGCCCTTTTCGAGTTGGACCTCGCGGGGATGCCGCAGCCGGTCAACGGTCCGGCCCGGCGCCTGATCGCCGGCGGCAGCACGTCCTGACCGCCGCCGGGACCCCCCGGCCGCCGGGCCGGAGATCGACCAACTCCGGCCGACGTCTGGCGTGGCGTACGCCACACGTGTTGGAATGCCATCCATCCGGTGGCGCATCCCAGGACCGCAGCAGCGAGCCGACCGGAGCCCTGACTGACACCGCGCACATGGAGGTGGCGTTGTCGGACCAGCAGGCAGTCTCGTCCGGCGCGACCGGGGCGACCGGCCCGGCCGAGTCGCAGTGGGCCGCGAGGAGGCGGTCGGTACCGCACGGGGCTCCGCCGCCGCCCCCGCCCCCTCGGCGGCGCGGGCCGGGCACCCCGCGGCCGACCGGCGACGACCGGCGCCGCCAACGGCGCGGCCGGTGCGGCCGGAGCGGCCGGCGCGGCCGGCGCGCTCGGCGCCGAAGCCCCCGGCGAGCAGCTCCTCTGGCGCCTCCGCTCCCGCGGCTGCTGGAGCGAGGCCGCCTGGCTGCTGGAGCCCGCCGCCGAGACCGACCCGGACTCCGCACTGGTCCGGGCCGCCCTGCTGATCGAGGAGTGCCTCTTCACCGCGGAGGGCTGGTCCGCCGCCGAGGCCGCCCTGCGGCAGGCCGAGGCGTTGGCCCGGTCCGACCACGAGCGGGCGGCCGCCGCCTGCGAGCGCGGCTACCTCGCCTACTGCTCCACCCTCCTCGGCGAGCACGACCGGCTGGACGAGGCGCAGGCTGCGCTCGGCCGGGCGTCCGCCCTCCTCCCGCCGGACGACGGGCTGCGGGTGTGGGTGCACTTCCGGCGCGGCCTCGTCGCGGAGAACCTGGTGAAGGACCGCGCCGCGGCCCGCTCGGCGTACCTCCGCGCCCACGCGGGCGCCGAGCAGCAGGACGACCCGCTGCTGCGCTCCTACACCTGGCGGCATCTGGCCGGCCTCGCCCAGTCGGACGGCAACCTGGCCGGGGCGCGGCACGGCTTCGCCGAGTCCCTGCGGCTGCGCGAGGAGATCGGCTACTCGATCGGCATCGCCCCCGCGCTGGTCTCACTGGCCGAGGTCTCCCCTGCGGCGGAGGCGGCCATTCTCCGCGCCCAGGCGCAGCGCCTGGTACGGGCGTTCGGCGGGGTGCCGGTCTGGCTAGAGCGGGCGCTGGAGGGCTGAGCGGCGCGTCGTCCAGGGGCGGAGCGGGGCGGTGTCAGCTAAGGTAAGGCTTCCCTGCCTTTCCTCCTGCCTTTCCTGACATGACATCGCCCCGGGGCGCGCGCCCGCGCGCCGCGTACCGCGCCCGCCCCACGGTCCGAACAGGCTCCGCTCCATGCTCCCCAGCACCACCCTGACCGGCACCCTCACCGGCGGCGCCCTCACCGGCGGCACCCCGGCGCCCACCGGGCACCCTCTCCTGGCCTCCGCGTACGCCCAGCTCGGCAGCGCCTACCCGGACCTGCGGGTGACCCTCGCGCCCGGCGGCGGCCCGGCGGCCCCCGTCGACCCCCGTGCCGAGATCGCCGCCGAGGAGGCCCGCGGCCGGGCCGCGTACGGCGAGGAGCTCCGCCCGGACGTCGCCGCCGGTTTCGCGCTCCACCGCCGGCTGTGGCCGACCGCCCTCCTCTTCACCGTCCCCTGGCTGCTGGCCGAGGGGGCGCCACTGCCGCTGCTGACGCCCCGCCAGGTGCACTTCGACGCCCGGGAGTACGCGATCACCGTCGACCCGGCCGGCCTCCGGGTGCTGCCCGGCGCCGGGCCCGCCGCGGTGCGGCACGCGCTGGCCGCGCATCTCTGGCCGCTACTGCGCGCCTTCCGGCCGTTCGTCCGGCGCGGGCCGCGGATGCTGTGGGGGCTGGCCACCGACGACATCGTGGAAGGACTCTGGTACATCGGCAGCCGGCTGGGCCGGGAGGCCGAGGCCCGGCGGGCGCTCGACGCCCTCTTCCCGGGCGGCACCCCGCCGTTCACCGGCGCGGCCGGCTTCGCGGCTTCCGCCCGCCCGGGCGCTTGCGCGGGCGCGGACGCAAGCGCGGGCGCGGACGCAAGCGGGGGCGCCGGCGCGGACGCGGGCGCGGGAGTGGATCCCGGGTCGGGCGGGGTGGACGCGCGCGCCCGCACCCGGGTGAGTTGCTGCCTCTATTACACGGTCTCCGGCGCCGAACTCTGCGCGACCTGCCCGCGCCGAGGGCATTGAATCGTACGGTGAAGCGACAATCCGAACGGCCTTACGCAGACGCTTATATGACTTTCCAATTAGTCTCTTGCCACTTCTCACGCGTCCCGGTCCGTCCCCGCTAAAACGCCATTCTTTTCCCGTCGCTTGGGCCAGTATGGGTGCCGCGTCCAGGCGGACGCTCGCACCGAGAGCGAGGCTGGTGGCACGTCGATGAGTTTGACCGATTCAACGCTGGGGTGGGGCGTCGCCGGTGCCGCGGCACTGGTGGTCCTCTCCGTACTGATCGCGCTGCTGCGGCCGCGCCGGGAGTCCGGGGAGGACTCCTGGGAACGCAGCGAGGAGCGGCGCAGAAAGAAGGAGGTCGTCTATGGGACGGCGTCCTACGTACTGCTGTTCTGCTGCGCGGCGGTCGCGGCGGCGCTCTCCTTTCACGGACTGGTCGGTTTCGGGATCCAGAACCTGGGGCTGAGCGGCGGCTGGGAGTATCTGGTGCCGTTCGGCCTGGACGGCGCCGCGATGTTCTGCTCGGTGCTCGCCGTGCGCGAGGCCAGCCACGGCGACGCGGCGATGGGGTCGCGCTGCCTGGTGTGGCTCTTCGCCGCCGCCTCCGCGTGGTTCAACTGGGTGCACGCGCCCCGTGGGATCGACCACAACGGGGCCCCGCAGTTCTTCGCCGGGATGTCCCTCTCCGCGGCGGTCCTCTTCGACCGCGCGCTGAAGCAGACCCGCCGGGCGGCACTGCGCGAGCAGGGCCTGGTACCGCGGCCGCTGCCGCAGATCCGGATCGTGCGCTGGGTCCGGGCGCCCAGGGAGACCTACGCCGCCTGGTCCCTGATGCTGCTGGAGGGCGTGCGCTCGCTGGACGAGGCGGTCGACGAGGTGCGCGAGGACAAGCGCGAGCGGGTGCTCAACCGCGAGCGCCAGCGCGCGGAGGTGCGCAGGGAGCGCGCGGAGATCAAGGCGATCAGCCGTCAGGGCGGCGGCCGGTTCGGCCGGGGGCAGTCCGGCGCGGCGGCACTGACCAGTGGCTCCGAGGCGGACGGAACGGTCGTCAGCGGGCACACGCCGAACGCGTTCGGCGCGGAGCGCGAGCCCGCGACCGCGGAGTCCGCCATAGCCTCCGAGGCGCTGTCGGCCGAGGGCGACTCGCGGGACAAGCGCCGGGCGGCGCGGCGGCGCCCCGCGCTGGTGCCCCCGCTGAAGGCCTCGGGGCCCAGCCGTGACGGCCTCTTCGACCTCACCGCCGAGGACGACACCCAGGCGCTGCCCCGCCTGGACGAACTGGAGCGCAAGCTCAAGGGCCTGGAGCAGCTCTACGGCTGACCCCGCCCCCGGCCGGGCGGCCCCACCGCAGCCCTGACGAATCGTCACTGCAGGCCATGCCCGCCCCCGCGCCCCCGGATCCCCGCCCCACCGGCCACGATCCGGGGGCGCGGCCGTACCCCGAGCGGGGCCCCGGGGACGGCCTGCCCCCACCGGCCACCGCCCTCGTTCACCTCCGTCCGCCGCCCGCGGCGTCCCCCGCCACAGCCGACCCTGGCGAGCGGGCGGCCTGGGCGGCCGGCCGTTTGAGCGGCAGGCACCCTGGCCGGTCCCCGCGGCTGGCCCCGCCCATCCGAGGCGCAGCACCAGCTTCCACGCCCCGACCACTCCACCGGACGGACCAACCGCCCGCCGCCCCGCCGGGCCGCCGGACCGCCCGACCGACCTACGCGGTCGTCCCCGCCCCCGCCCCGCGCAGCCGCACAGCGCCCCGCTCAGCCCGTCGCCCAGCGTGCCGCCATGAAGGCGTCCAGTTCGGCGGGCGTCGGGGCGGTCGCCGGGCCGGGGCGGGTGACGGCGTAGGCGGCGGCCGCGTTGGCTCGCGCGGCGGCGACCGCCGGGGGCTGGCCGGCGGCGAGGCCGGCCAGGAAGGTGCCGACGTGGGCGTCCCCGGCTCCGTTCGGGTCCACCGCCTCCACCGGCACCGCCGGCACATGGAGGGCCCGTTCCTCCCCGGGGGCGCGCACCCAGCAGCCGTCCGCGTCCGCGCGCAGCACCGTCCCGCCCTTGAGACGCCGGCCGTGCTCGCCGCCGTCGACGCCCAGCAGTTCCGCCTCCCTCCGGTTGAGGCTCAGCCAGTCGCAGCGGCCCAGCACCAGGTCGAGCAGCTCTCCCCGCACGCCGCCCGCCATCGGCCCGGGGTCGAAACTCAGCACCACCTCCTCCGGCAGCCGCCTGACCAGCCACTCCAGCGCCTCCGCGGTCCCCTCCCCGGCGAGCTGGTAGCCCGAGAGCTGGACGAGGTCGCCCGGCCGCAGCCGCTCCCGCAGCGCTCCGGCGTCCGCCACCGACAACCGGCCCTCCGCGCCGCTCGCGGTGACGAAGGTGCGCTCCCCGCGCTCGACCAGGGCGACGCAGAACCCGGTGTCCCGCCCCTCGACCGCCGGCAGCAGTGTGCCGATCCCCTCCGCCGCCAGCCCCGCCCGGACCCGGTCGCCGAACGGACCGGTGCCGTGCGCCCCGGCGTACACGGCCCGAAGTCCCTGCCGCCGGGCGGCGGTCAGCACGTTGAAGCCGCCGCCGGGGGTGAACTCGGCGTCCTCGGCGAAGAGGTCGCCGCCGCGCTCGGGCAGCCGGGGCACCCGCATCACCAGGTCCACCAGCACCCCGCCGGCCAGGTACAGCACGGGTCCGCCGGTCATGCCGCCACCTCCTCGACGGCTTCGCTCTCCGCCCTCTCCGGGAACAGCCTCCGCAGCAGCAGGTAGAGCGCGGCCGAGACGACGAAGGTGACCGCCCAGCCCAGCCCGCTGCTCCCCAGCCAGGAGTGCGAGAACGGCCCGGAGAACCACACGTCGGTGTCGCTGGTCTTCACCTCGGTGAGCAGCAGTCCGACCACGATCCCGACCGCCCAGGCGCCCACCGCCCGCCAGTTGACGCCGCCCTGATACCAGTAGCGGCCGCCGGGCCGGGTGTCCATCAGCGCCTTCGGGTCGTACCGCCGGCCGATCACCAGGTCGGCGCCGAAGACGGCGACCCAGGCGGTGATCGGCACCGCCAGCACGGTGAGGAAGGTGGTGAACGGGCCGTAGAAGCTGCCCGCGATCAGCATGAAGTAGATCCCGCCGGCCAGCGTGATCACCACGTCGATGCCGACCGCGACCGTCCGCCTGGCCCGGATGCCGAGGGTCACCAGCGTCAACCCGGCCGAGTAGACCGAGAGATGGTTGGAGAGCAGCAGCCCGCCGAAGGCCGCGATCAGGTACGGCACCGCCATCCAGCCCGGCAGCATGGCGTGGATCGCCGCCACCGGGTCGGCCGCGGTCGCCAGCGTCGGATCGCCCGCGGTGAGCAGCGCGCCCAGCGAGATCAGCAGCACCAGCGGGATCCCGGCGCCGGCCGCCGAGGCGACCACCAGACGCCCGCCGGGGATCCGCCGGGGCAGGTAACGGGCGTAGTCCGCACCGGCGTTGGCCCAGCCGATGCCGGTGCCGGCGGCGATCACGCCGACCCCGCCGATCATCCCGGCGACCGAGCCGGTGCCCGAGTGGAGCACCTTGTGCCAGTCCACGGTGGCCACCAGGAAGCCCATCACCACCAGGTTGAGGACGCCGAAGACATAGGTCGCCCAGCGGTTGATCCACATGATGGTGGCGTGCCCGAGGCCGCTGATCAGCAGGGTGCAGCCGATGAAGACCAGCAGGCAGACGACGGTGAGCGGGGTGTTCTGGTGCCAGCCGAAGGCCGCCGCGAGCAGCGCGAGCAGCGCGTACGCCGCGGTGGTGGTGTTGATGGTCTCCCAGCCCACCCGGCTGAACCAGGTGATCAGCGTCGGGCCGAGGTTGCCGCGGGTGCCGAAGACCGCGCGGGAGAGGGTCATCGCCGGGGCGCCACCGCGCTTGCCGGCGATGCTCAACCCGCCGACCAGGGCGAAGGAACCGGCCGATCCGATCGCCGCGACCACCGCCGCCTGCCAGAAGTTCAGGGCGTGGAAGGCCACCAGGGTCGCCCCCAGCGGCAGCCCGAGGATGCTGATGTTGGCCGCGAACCAGGTCCAGAACATCTGCCGGGCGCGGCCGTGCCGCTCCCCGTCCGGTACGGGCTCGATGCCGCGGGTCTCCACCGCGCCGACGCGGTCGGCGGGGACCTCCTGCGGCAGCTCCGGCTGCGGTGCCGAACTCACCATTGAGTCGCTCACTTCTGCCTCCTGAGGGGGTTTCAGTCTCTGCCGACAGCGTCGGCGACACCGACCGCGCGGCCGTCCCGCGCGCGCAGCGCGAGCAGCCGGTCGGTGAGGGGGACGAGGCCGAGGCCGGGATTGGCTCGGTCCAGGGTGTCGACCGCCGCCTGCGGCACGGCCGGCAGTCCGGCGATGGCGCCCGCGATCGCGCAGGCCATCGCGCCGATGGTGTCGCAGTCCCCGCCCAGATTGGCCGCGACCAGGCCGCACCGCCACGGGTCCGGGCCGGCCAGCGCCAGCACCGCGAAGGCGGCGGGCACCGACTCCTGCCCGGCCACACTGGTCCCGATCAGTTCGCTGATCAGGTCCACCGCCCGGTCCTCGGGGACACCGTCCACGAGGCGGCGGGCCCATCCGATGCGGGCGGCGATGTCGGCGCCGGCCACCCAGTGCCCGCGACCGGCACCCTCCCGAGCGGCGGCCACCGCGGCCTCGAAGGCCCCCTCGACTCCGGCGCCGGAGACGCCCGCACTGACCGCGGACGCCACCGCGGAGGCCCCCGCGATGCCGAGCCCGGTGGCGTGGGTGACCTGGCAGGACTCGGCGACCCTGTCGACGAAGCCGGCCACCCCGAGCTCCCGGTACGAGAAGGCGATGCCGACCGGGGTGACCCGCATCGCGGCGCCGTTGGTGGTGCCGCTCTTGGCCGCCTCCTCGATCGGCACTCCTGCGGCCACCGCGCTCAGCGCCGCCTTGGTGGAGGGGCCGAGGAGGTCGAAGGACCCGCGCGCCTTCATCTCCGCCTCCCAGGCGAGGAGCGCGTCGGCCAGCAGGTGCGGGTCGATGCGGCCCCCGCCGTCCGCCAGCAGCCTCCCGAGGAGTACCGCCTGCTCGGTGTCGTCGGTGACGCTGCCGGCCGGGAGCCCGGCGGCGACCGGGTTGTCGGCGGGGCCCGGCTCGAAGCCGGCGACCCGGCCGAAGCGGGCGGTGATCGACGCCCGGGACATGATCTGGGTGGGCATCCCCAGGGCGTCGCCCAGGGCGAGCCCGTAGAAGGCGCCCAGAGCGCGCTCCCGCCCGGCGGTCTGACGTTCCGTCATCTCAACTCGCAGTTCTCGCGGTTCTCATGGTTCTCGAAGGTCTCGCGGCACATGGTCCTCACGTCTGCGGGACATCGCCGAACTCCAGCTCAAGGCGGAAGTGGTCCGGCGCCAGCCAGCTGGTGACGTGCTCGACCAGACGCCCGGCCGAGTCCCGCCCGGTCCGGTCGACCCGCAGGAAGACCTCGCCCGGCTCGCGGCCCAGCTCGCGCGCCTGCCGGTCGGGCAGCGGGGCCACCGAGGCCACCTGCCGCCCGCCCGCCTCGAAGAGGCCGGCGGCGGTCAGGGTGCGCTGGAGCGAGTCGCCGACCAGCCCGTCGCGCACCGCCTCGGCCAGCTCGGGGACCATCCGGCTGCGGCTGAGCTCCAGGGAGACCCCGGTGCCGTCGGGCAGCGAGCGCACCCGGTCCAGGTGGAGGAACTCGGTGTCGGCGGGCATCCCCAGCTGCTCGGCCAGCCCCCGGTCCGGGCCCGCGGACAGCCGCAGTACGCGGGTGCGCAGCTCGATCCCGCGCCGGGCGAAGGCCGCCGCCCAGCCCTGCCGGTCGTCCAGGGGGGCGCCGTCGAAGGTGACCACCGAGCCGATGCCGGCCCGGGTGGCGATCAGCCCCTCCTCGCTGAGGGCGCGGAGGGCCTGGCGGACGGTCCCGCGGCTGACCGAGAACCGCTCGGTGAGGGCGTGCTCACCCGGCAGCCGGGCGCCGGCGGGGAGTCTGCCCGAGCGGATCTCCTCCGCGAGCGCCCGCGCGATGCGCTGGTGCTTGGCGGCGAGGGCCGAGGCGGCGGGATCGACAGTGGTCATGAAGGCACTGTAGGCCCACCTGTACAGACCTGTCCATACCTGTCCGGCCCTGTACAGCCGGAGCAGCCGGACAACAGGCGGAGAGGAGACGGCCAACAGGCGGAGAGCAGGCGGGACCGCCTCGGGGAGCGGGGAGCCCCCCACGGAGCGACCTCAGTCCCCCGCCGTCGCCCCCGCCGGGGCGACCAGCTCGAACCACATCCGCTTGCCGACCCCGCGCGGATCCACGCCCCAGTCGTCGGCCAGCGCCTCGACCAGCAGCAGCCCCCGCCCGGACGAGGCCTGCTCCCCCGGCGTACGGCGCTTGGGCCACTGGTCCGACTCGTCCTCCACCTCGACCCGCAGCCGGACCGGGACCGGCAGCGCGGACCCGGCCGCACCGTCGCCGTCGGCCGTGCAGCCGTACAGCCGAGCGGTCAGCAGGGCGTCCCGGTCCGTGTGCACCAACGCGTTCGTCAGGAGCTCGCTGGCCAGCAGCTCGGCCGAGTCGGCCAGCTCGCCGACGCCCCATCGCCGTACCGCGTCCACCAGTTCGGCCCGGACGGCGGCGATCCGGGCCAGGTCGGCCTGGGCGACCCGGCGGCGCAGCATCCGGCGCGGGCGTCCGTCCGAGGGGCCGTCCCAGCGGAACAGCAGCAGCGCGATGTCGTCGTCCTGGGAGTGCGCCTGGCCGACTCCGAGCACCCGGTCGGCCAGCGCCTCCAGCCCCTCCCGGCCGGGCTCGCCGCGCTGGGCGCCGCCGGTGGCCTCGGCGCCGTGCTCGGCCAGCACCGACCTCAACTGCTCCATTCCGCGGTCGAGTTCGACGGTGCGCGATTCGACCAGGCCGTCCGTGCAGAGCGCCAGCAGCTCGCCCGGGTCGAGGGTGAAGCGGGTGACCGGGTACTCCTCCTCGGGCGCCACGCCCAGCGGGAGGCCGCCGGCCACCGGCTGGATCGCGCAGCTGCCGTCGGCCCGCCGCACCACCGGGTCGAGGTGGCCGGCCCGGACCGCGTAGACGGCCCCGAAGTCGATGTTCACCTCCAGGTAGGTGCAGGTGGCGAAGTAGCCGGTGTCCAGGTCGGCGAGGAAGCGGGAGGCGCGGGCCATCACCGCCGCCGGCGGGTGGCCCTCCGCGGCGTACGCCCGCATGGCGATCCGCAGCTGGCCCATCACTCCGGCCGCCGCCACGTCGTGCCCCTGGACGTCGCCGATGACCAGGCCGACATGGCCGCCGGGCAGCGGCACCACGTCGTACCAGTCGCCGCCGATCTGCAGGCCGGAGCCGGCCGGCAGGTAGCGGACGGCGGTGGAGACCCCCGGCGTGGGCGGGACCCGCCTGGGCAGCAGCACCCGCTGGAGCCCGGCCGCCAGCTCGTGCTCGGCGTCGTGCAGCCGGGCCCGGGCGAGGGACTGGGCGACCATCCCGCCCAGCGTGGTGAGGAGGGTGCGGTCCTCGGCGTCCAGCTCGCGGTCGTCGTCGAAGCTGATCACGCAGACGCCGATGGCCCGCCCGCTGGCCACCAGCGGCAGATAGGCCCAGGCGTTGCGCGGCGAACCGGCCCGCCCCGGCGCCTCGTCGGCCGGACCCTCCCCGGAGAGCATGGCCCAGGCGGCCGGGAAGCGTTCCGCGTAGTCGGCCCGCGAGGGGATGAAGACCGGCGCCCGGCTGCGCACGGCGAGCGCGGCGGGGCTGTCCGCGGGCGGCTCGGCGCGGGCCTCCCGGCGGCGCCCCCGGCCTCGGGCGCGCCGCTCAGGTGGATCGGCAGCCGCAGGTACGGCCGGAGCACCGCCTCGTCGTAGCCGCTGGAGTCGAGGAGGGTGAGCCGGCCGCCGTCGACGGTGAAGAGGAGCATGCCGTCCGGCGGGATCCCGGGCAGCGGGAGCTCGGTGAAGACCCGCGCCACATCGGGGACGGTGACCGCCTCGGAGAGCCGGCGGGCGGCCTCCTTGACGAAGCGGGTGCGCTCCTCGCGGAGCCGGGCCAGCTGGTCGTCCCGGTCCCGCTTGTGGAGCTCGGCGGTGGCGTCCCAGACGAAGCCGACCATCCGGGAGGGCCGGCCGTCGGGGTCGGCGAGCACCCGGCCGCGGAAGCGGACCGCGCGCAGCGCCCCGTCGCGGGTGACGGTGCGGTAGTACGCGCCGCACTGGCCGAGGTCGAGCACCGCGCGGGCGACCCGGCGGCGGACCACGGCGGCGTCGTCGGGATGGAGGAGCGAGAGGAAGGCGGTGGAGCTGCGGTCGCTCTGCTCGTCGGGGTCGAGGCCGAGGATGTGGAACGTCCGGAGGTCGCCGTCCAGCCGGTCACGGCGGATGTCCCAGTCGAAGGCGCCGATGCCGTTGGCCGCCATGGCGGGTCCGAGCCAGGCGGCGGAGCCGTCCTGGCCCTCCGGGGTCGGGGCGGCCGACGGGTCGGGCTGGCATCCTTCGGCGGGCAGCGGCGGCGCGGGCGGACGGAAGCGCCTGCGCCGGGCGCGCTGCTGCGGCGGATCGGGTTGGATCGCCATGGTTCTCCTGCCGCGTGCGCGCTTTCCTGTTCCAGATTCGGTCTCGGGTCCCAGGCGTCAGAACCGACTGTCCAGTCGGTCCTCACATCCTACGTTCCGGTCATCCTGTCGGATGATCCGTCGAGGGGCAATCCACTCCCCCGACCAATCCCCTGCCCGCTCGCGGAGATCAACTCCCTTGCCGGAGAGGGATTCCCGCAGAAGCGTGCAGGTGTCCGAAAGATGACGAGCAGGCTTCGCGGCGGCCCCTGATGAGTAGCCCCGATTGCCGTTCGCGCACGCTCCGCGACCGCGCCCGTGAGGAGAGCGCCGGTCCCGCGAACAGCGCGTGAAAAGGCGTGGCTGCGGCCCCACGCGCCTCCCCAAGACGGATCCAGCCACGGTACGTTACGCAGCACACCGGACTTCCGACGTCCCGTCAGCGAGTGGTCTCGGCGCTCCGGTGGGCTTTCGAACGCACTCCGCAGTCCCCGCGTCGCGCTGCGCGATCAGCTCGTCGCGGTCCGCCGTCAATTCCTTCGCACTCAGCAATTCGCAGTCGGCTCTTCGCAGTTCCCTCTGCACAGTTCTTTGTCAGCACTTCCGGACCAGCACTTCCGGATCAGCACGCCCGGATCAGCACGCCCGGGTGCGCGGACCGCAGGCCGCAACGCCGCAGCCGGCGCGCTCCGCACCGCCCGCACTTCGCACCGCCGTACTACGCCTGGAGGCTCGTCGTGCCCATCCCCGTACCCGAGGCGCTCCGCGCCCAGGGACTGGCCGCAGAAGAGAAGATCAGCAGTCTGCGCTCGCCCCTGCGCTTCACCGTCAACTCGATGCTCGCCGGCGCCTACGTCGGCGTCGCGGTCGCGCTGATGCTCGCCGTCACCGGCCCGATGCAGGCGGCGCACGCCCCCTACACCAAGCTCGTGCAGGGCCTGGTCTTCGGCATCGCGCTGACCCTGGTGATCTTCGCCGGCTCCGAACTGTCCACCGGCAACATGATGACCATGGTGCAGGGCGTCTCCGCCCGGCGCCGCGGGGTCGGCGGCGGCGTCGCCGTGATCGTCGGCTCCTTCCTCGGCAACCTGGTCGGCTCGATCGGCTTCGCCGCGCTGGTCTACGGCGCCGGAATGCTGGAGATCGGCGCCACCCCGGGCCACCCCGCGCCGGCGGCCGCCCTGCTGGCCGCTCTGATCAAGACCAAGACGGCGGAGTCCGTCGGGGCGCTCTTCTTCCGCGGCGTCCTCTGCAACTTCCTGGTCTGCCTGGCCGTCTGGATGGGCGTCCGGACCAAGTCGGACGGCGCCAAGATGATGCTGATCTTCTGGTGCCTGATGGCCTTCGTCGCCTCCGGCTTCGAGCACGTGGTGGCGAACATGACCACCTTCTCGCTCGGCATGATGGCCGGGGTCAAGGGCGCGACGCTGGGCGCCTTCGCCAAGAACCTCCTCTGGGTCGGCCTCGGCAACCTGGTCGGCGGCGGCCTGCTGGTCGGCGTGAGCTACGGCTTCGTCGGCGCCGGCAAGCCCGCCGAGGGGGAGACCGAGACCGCGACCGCCGGCATCTCGCTGCCCGAGCAGCCGGGTGAGGCGACCGCGACCGAGACCGCGACCCCGACCGCCGTCGCCTCCGCCGAGCCGGAGGCCGCTCCAGCCGACTGAGACCGCCCAGCCCTCTGCAGCCGAAGGGTCCGGAACGCCGCTGCCTCCACCGCGACCGCGGCGCCTCCCGACCCCCGTCCCACCACCGACGCGCGGACCACCCCCGGCCGGACAGCCGGCCGGCGGTCCGCGCGTCGGCCTTTCCGCGCGCCCCGCAGGGGCGACAGTGGACAGGCGGGCCGACTCGGGGTTAGATGCGTTTGAACGCCGTTCAAACTTGCCCGCCCGCGAGGACGCCTTGCCACTCACGCCCACCGAGCAGGACCGACTGCTCCTCTTCACCGCCGCCGAGCTCGCCCGCGCCCGCCGCGCCCGCGGCCTCCGCCTCAACATCCCCGAGGCCACCGCGCTGGTCGCGGACACCGTCTGCGAGGCCGCCCGGGACGGCGCCCGTCTGGCCGAGGCGATCGACGCCGGCCGCAGCGTCCTGGGCCCGCGGGACGTCCTGCCCGGGGTCGCCGACGTGGTGACCACCCTCCAGGTGGAGGCCGTGTTCGAGGACGGCACCCGACTGGCCGTGGTGGACGACCCGTTCCGGGCCGCCGAGCTCGCCGGGGACGCCGGCCGAGCCGGGGAGCCGGTCGGCTACGACCCGGAGGCGCCCGGGGCGATCCTGCCCGCCGCCGGGCACCCGCCCGCGGTGCCGGAGCCGGTGCTCAGCCTGCCGGTGCGCAACACCTCGCCGGTGCCGATCTCGGTCACCTCCCATTTCCACTTCTTCGAGGTCAACCCGCGGCTCGCGTTCGACCGGGACGCCGCGTACGGCACCCGGCTCGCGGTGCCGGCCGGCAGCTCGGTCCGCTTCGACCCGGGGGCGACGGTCCAGGTCGAGCTGGTGCCGATCGGCGGCGAACGGGTCGCCATCGGTTTCGCCGGGCTGGTCGACGGCCCGCTGGACGCCCCCGGCGCCCGCCAGGCGGCGCTCGAGAAGGCCCGCGCCACCGGCTTCCTGACGACCTATCAGGAAGCGTCCGGCACCGCCGACGGCGAGGCCCCCCACCAGGACGCCACGGCCCAGGACGCCGCCGCCCGGGGCGCCACGGCCCAGGACGCCGCCGCCCAGGACGGCGTCCCGAGCGAGCGAGAGGACCAGGCGCGGTGACCGGCACCGGAACCACCCACCACCAGCACCGCCGGGACGCCCGCGCCCACGCCCCCGCCCCCGCCAGGCAGGACGCCCTGGACTACGCCGCCGTCCACGGCCCCCGGGCCGGCGACCGGGTCCGGCTCGGCGACACCGGCCTGATCGTCCGCGTCGAGTCGGACTCCCAGCAGCCCGGCGACGAGTTCCTGGCCGGCTTCGGCAAGACCGCCCGGGACGGCCTCCATCTCAAGGCCGCGGCCGTCCGCGAGACCTGCGACCTGGTGATCTCCAACGTCCTGGTGATCGACGCGGTGCTCGGCGTCCGCAAGACCTCGATCGGCGTCCGGGAGGGCCGGATCGCCGCGATCGGCCGGGCCGGCAACCCGGACACCATGGACGGGGTCGAGGTGGTCGTCGGCACCGGCACCTCGATCGTCTCCGGCGAGGGCCTGATCGCCACCGCGGGCGCCGTGGACACCCACGTCCACCTCCTCTCCCCGCGGATCATGGAGGCCTCGCTGGCCTCCGGGGTGACCACGATCATCGGCCAGGAGTTCGGCCCGGTCTGGGGCGTCGGCGTCAACTCGCCCTGGGCGCTGCGGCACGCCTTCAACGCCTTCGACGCCTGGCCGGTCAACATCGGCTTCCTGGCCCGCGGTTCGTCCAGTGGGGACGCCCCGCTGGTGGAGGCCCTGGCCGAGGGCGGCGCCTGCGGCTTCAAGGTGCACGAGGACATGGGCGCCCACGCCCGCGCCCTGGACACCGCCCTGCGCACCGCCGAGGAGTACGACGTCCAGGTCGCCCTCCACACCGACGGGCTGAACGAGAACCTCTCGGTCGAGGACACCCTCTCCGTGCTGGAGGGCCGCACCGTCCACGCCTTCCACATCGAGGGCTGCGGCGGCGGCCATGTGCCCAACATCCTCCAGTTGGCGGGCATCGAGAACGTCATCGGCTCCTCCACCAACCCCACCCTGCCGTTCGGCCGGGACGCCCTGGGCGAGCACTTCGGGATGATCGTCTCGGCCCACGACCTCAAGCCGGACCTGCCCGGCGACGCCGCCCTCGCCCGCGACCGGATCCGGGCCGGGACGATGGGCGCCGAGGACGTCCTCCACGACCTGGGCGCGATCGGCATCACCTCCTCCGACGCCCAGGGCATGGGCCGGGCCGGCGAGACGGTCCGCCGCACCCTCCAGCTGGCCGGCAAGATGAAGGCCGAACTCGGCCCGCTGGACGGCGAGTTCGGCAGCACGGCCGGCGGGGACGACAACCCCCGGGTGCTCCGCTACATCGCCAAGCTCACCATCAACCCCGCCATCGCCCACGGCCTCGCCCACGAGATCGGCTCCCTCGAACCGGGCAAGCTCGCCGACATCGTCCTCTGGGCCCCGCACAGCTTCGGCGCCAAGCCGCAGCTGGTGCTGAAGGCCGGCTTCCCGGCGTACGGGGTCACCGGGGACCCGAACGCGTCCACCGACCGCTGCGAACCGCTGGTGCTCGGCCCCCAGTTCGGCGCCCACGGGGCGACCGCGGCGGACCTCTCGGTCGCCTTCACCGCGCAGGCCGCGGTCGACGCCGAGGACCGGATGCCCACCCGCCGGCGCCGGGTCGGGGTCCGCGGCACCCGCGGGATCGGCCCGCGCGACATGCTCCGCAACGACCGCCTCGGCGAGGTCCGCGTCGATCCGCGCACCGGTCTGGTGACCCTGGACGGCGACCCGCTGCGTTCGGAGCCCGCCGAATCCGTCTCCCTCTCCCGCCTCTACTTCCTGTAGGACGTGACACCGCCCATGGCCAGCACCGCCCCCGCCTTCACCATGCCCGCCGAGTGGGCGCCGCACGAACGCACCTGGATGGCGTTCCCCTCGGCCAACCCCACCTTCGACGACCCGCAGGGCCTGGACGCCGCCCGCCGCGCCTGGGCGGCGGTCGCCGACACCATCGCCCGCTACGAGCCGGTCACCCTGATCACGGCCGTCGGCGAGTCCGCCCTCGCCCGCGAGTACCTGACGTCCCCTCAGATCACCCTGGCCGAGCGCCCCCTCGACGACGCCTGGATGCGGGACATCGGCCCGACCTTCGTCACCTCCGCCCGGACCGGCCGACTGGCCGCCGTGGACTGGGTCTTCAACGGCTGGGGCGCCCAGTCCTGGGCCACCTGGGAGCACGACCGGCACATCGCGGGCGAGGTGGCCGCACTCGCGGGCGCCGAACGCATCCCCTCCACCCTGGTCAACGAGGGCGGCGGGATCCACGTCGACGGCGAGGGCACCGTCCTCCTCACCGAGACCGTCCAGCTCGACCAGGGGCGCAACCCCGGCCTCGGCAAGGCCGAGGTGGAGGCCGAGATCCACGCCCGCCTGGGCACCCGCAAGGCCCTCTGGCTCCCCCGCGGCCTCACCCGCGACTACGACGAGTACGGCACCCGCGGCCACGTCGACATCGTGGCCTCCTTCCTCCGGCACGGCGTCGTCGCCGTCCACCGCCAACTCGACCCGGCGCACCCGGACTTCGAGCCGACCCGGGAGATCGCCGCCCTTCTCCGCGCCTCGACGGACGCCCACGGCTGCCCCCTGGAGGTCGTCGAGATCCCGGCCCCCCGCACCCTCACCGACCCCGACGGCGCCCCGGTCGACTACTCGTACATCAACCACTACCTCTGCAACGGCGCCGTCGTCCTCTGCGCCTTCGACGACCCCCACGACGAACGGGCCGCCGAGGTCTTCGCCCGCGCCTTCCCCCACCGCAAGGTCGAACTGGTCGACGCCCGCGAGATCTTCGCCAACGGCGGCGGCATCCACTGCATCACCCAACAGCAGCCGGCGGTCTGAACCGCCCGCGGGCGGGAGGCGTGTGACTAGACGAGGGCCGGGGGCCTGACCGGGATGGCTACGCCAAAGGTGGCTCGGCATGGGCACAGCAATCCGTGGGGAACCGACGGACTCCTGGGCTGGGCAGCATCCGAGTCGCCTCCTGTTGCTGGTGTGACGCCTGAGGCGGGGATCCGTGCGGGCGGCCCAGGGGATTCGTTGCCCACTTGTCAGGTCCCGCGCATGATTGCAGCCGACCAATCGACCGCCGACGCCCCCGACACGCGGTACGGGTGGAGAACCCCCCCTTCCCCCGCCCACCCGTACCGCGGCACCACCCCCGGCCGGCCGGTCGCGGGGCCACCGGGCTTCGCGGCGTGATGTCGTGCCCCCCGGCGCAGCACCCGCAGGCGCCAGGCAGGGGCGCGGGGAACTGCGCGGCCAGGCGACTACGGCGCCGCAATCGGGAGCGGCCGGGGGGTTGCAACCCGAACTCCGCTGCCGCGTACGGACCGTAAGCGGCGGGCCGCGCAGTTCCCCGCGCCCCTCTCCGGCGCCTGCGGCGTAGCATGCGTCGCATGCCCTCCCCCGACCGGATACTCGTCTTCGCGGCCGTCTCGGCGCTGCTCATCGTCGTGCCCGGGCCCAGTGTCCTCTTCGTCGTCGGACGCGCCCTCGCCCACGGCCGCCGGACCGCGCTGGCCAGCGTGGCCGGCAACGCCGCAGGCGCGCTGCTGCTGGTGGCCGCCGTGGCGGCGGGCGTCGGCGGCCTCGTCGAACGCTCAGTCGCCGTCTACACGGCGGTGAAGCTGGCCGGGGCCGTGTATCTGATCTGGCTCGGCGTCCGGGCGATCCGGCACCGCGGCTCACTACGGGCCGCGCTCGCCACCCCGGCGACCGCCCCCGCGTCCGCGTCCGCCTCGGCATCGGATTCGGCCTCGGGATCGGCATCGGCATCGGCATCGGGCGTCCTCCGGGCGATGGGCGAGGGCCTGCTGGTCGGGGTCTCCAACCCGAAGACGGTGGTCTTCTTCGCCGCCGTCCTCCCGCAGTTCGTCGACCGCGGGGCCGGGCACACGGTCCTGCAGATGCTGCTGCTCGGGGTGGTCTTCAACCTCATCGCGCTGGTCTCGGACAGCGTCTGGGGCATGGCCGCCGCCGGCGCCCGCGCCTGGTTCGCCCGCTCTCCGCGCCGGATGGCCGCCATCGGCGGCGTCGGCGGACTGACGATGATCGGCCTGGGCGTGACGGTCGCCGTCACCGGCCGCAAGGACTGAGAAGGCCCGAGAAAGACCGAGAAGGACCGAGGGGAAGCGAACCAGGGGAAGCGCTCCATGGGACCCGTACTGCCGTATCTGATCCTCGCCGCCGCCCTCGGCCTCCTCCTCTCCGGCCTGACCTGGGTGAAGTCCTGGGCCCGCCGGAACGGCAGGGTGGGCTCGGGGCTGAGCGGCGCGCTCGCCTCCTACGAGGAGGCGATGCGCACCACCTCGCACGCGGCCCACCACGAGCTCCGCGCCCAGGCCGACCGCATCCTCCAGGCTCCCTCCCCGGATCCGCGCTGGACCCGGCCCGGCGGGAACGGCGGGCCCGTGCCGCCACCGCGGAAGGGCCTGCGGCGGGGTACGAGGCGGAGCCTCCGCAACCGGTTTGCCCAGCGGCGCCGCACCGTCTAGCGTCGCCGCCCATGACGTCGACGATCCTCCGCTCCGAACGCCTGGTGCTGGCGCCCTACGACCCGTCCGACGAGGAGGACTTCGTCGATCTCTTCCAGGACCACCGGGTCTCGCGCTGGATGGGTGACGGGCCGTCCACCGAGGCCGCCGACCGCGCGCTGTTCGGCCGCATCTTCAGCAAGGTCTACGACCAGGACCTCTTCGACGTCTGGGCGGTACGGCAGCCCCACGACTCCCGCTACATCGGCCACGCCGAGGTGAAGCCGACGGCGGTATCCGGGGGCCACGAGATCATCTACATGCTGGCCCACGACGTCTGGGGCGCGGGGCTGGGACGCGAGCTGGCCGGCACCCTCGTCGAGCATGCCTTCGACGCCCTCGGTCTCACCGAGGTGCACGCCACCGTGGCCGCCCCCAACGCCGCGTCGCTGGCGGTGCTGCGCGCCGTCGGCTTCACCAAGGTCCGGGACATAGCCGAGAAGGACGGCAGCACCACCGTCTTCCTGACCCGACGTCAACTCTCGGACGAAGGCTGACGGCTCGGGCCGACCGCTAGTCCGCCGCGCCCAACTCCGCTGCGGCGGTCCGGAGTTCGTCCAGTTCCCGGCGCGCGAGCTCGCCGAAGGACCGCCGCTCGGCGGGCTCGCACCAGCGCGCATAGGCGCTGTGGAACGCCCGCCCCCCGAGCTCCGCCGCCACCGCGGCCACCCGCTCGGGCACCCCGCGCCCGCGCAGCGCCCCGCTCATCGCCTCGACCAGGCTGGCCTGCTTGAAGACGGCGCGCTCCCGCAGTTCCGCGTTGCTCTCCACGACCGCCCGCAGCCGCGGGCCGAACTCCCGCTGCTCGGGCGTGAAGGAGTCGGTCGCCCGGTCGAGCCCGGCGGCGACCGCGGCCAGCGGGTCCGCCCCGTCGGGTGCCCCGGCGATCCCCTCGGCCAGCAGCCGGCCGTGCACCGCCTGGCCGGCGAAGAGCACCTCGCGCTTGTCCGGGAAGTGCCGGAAGAAGGTGGTCTTGGTCAGGCCCGCCCGCTCGGCGATCTGGGCGACCGCCGTGCCGTCGTAGCCCTGCTCCGCGAAGAGGTCGATCGCGGCGACCACCAGCCGCTCCCGCGCATTGGGTTCCCATCGAGCCATGACCCCACCCTATGTGATGTTACTCGGTACCGTCACTCTGCTATGGTGATGTTACCAAGTCACATCACTGTGTGCAGGGAGCTGACATGCGCGTTTTCGTCACTGGTGCCGGCGGCCACATCGCCTCGGCCGTGATCCCCGAACTCCTCCAGGCCGGCCACCAGGTCGTCGGCCTGGTCCGCTCCGACGCGTCGGCCGCCGCCGTCCAGGCCCTGGGCGCGGAGGTGCGCCGCGGCGACCTGGCCGATCTGGACGGCCTCCACCGGGCCGCGACCGAGGCGGACGCCGTCATCCACCTCGCCTTCGACCACGACTCCATCGCCGTGGGACGGTTCGCCGACGCCGTCGCCGCCGACCTGACCGTGGTGCGGACCTTCGGTGAGGCCCTGGCCGGCACCGGAAAGGCCCTCTTCGGCATCGGCCTGACCCCCACCGGGGACCCGGAGCGGGACGCGACGATCGAGGCCAACCCCCGGGTGGCCGTCTCCCGGGAGATCGCCGGCTTCGCCGAGCGCGGGGTCCGCAGCATCCTGGTCGGGGTGCCGCCGGTCACCCACAGCTCGCGGGACCGGCACGGCTTCGTCCCGCGGCTGATCGCCTTCGCCCGCGAGAGCGGCGTCTCCGGCTACCTCGGCGAGGGCGCCAACCGCTGGCCGGCCGTCCACACCCTGGACCTCGCCCGGCTCTACCGGCTCGCCCTGGAGAAGGCCCCGGCCGGAGCGCGGCTGTACGGGGCCGCCGAGGAGGGGATCCCGGTCCGCGAGATCGCCGAGGCCATCGCCGACCGCCTGGGCATCCCGGCCAAGAGCATCCCGGACGAGGAGGCCGCGGAGCACTTCCACGGCTTCCCCTTCATAGGCATGGACATCACCATGCCCATCGAGCCGACCCGCGAGCTGCTGGGCTGGTCGCCGACCCACCCGACGCTCCTCGCCGACCTCGCCGGCAAGCACTACTTCAGCTGACCGACCGCCGGCCCCGCTCCGATCGCCGGCCCCACCCGGCCCGCAGGCCCTGCCCGGCCCGGCAGCCCCGCCCGGATCGCCGGCCCCGCCACCGCCGTCAGCCCCGCCCGGAGCAGATGACCACGGCCGGGCCCACGGCGCTCGGGCCCCACCGGCCCGGGAACCTCCGGCCCCTCGGAGCACGGGCCCCACCGGGACCGGCAACCTCCGGCCCCTCGGAGCACGGGCCCCACCGGGACCGGCAACCTCCGGCCCCTCGCGGCGCGCGCCCCACCGGGACCGGCAACCTCCGGCCCCTCGCGGCGCGCGCCCCACCGGGACCGGCAACCTCCGGCCCCTCGCGGCGCGCGCCCCACCGGGACCGGCCCGGCGGCGCAGCACCGCCCGCCGCCCGCGCGACGCCCGGGCGGCGGGCGGAGCCCCGCGGGCTCGTACAGCGAACGCGCGCGCCAATCCCCGGACCTGACGTCGAGCCAGACCGGCCGGGGGGCCCGCGCGTCCGACCACCGCGCGCAGCAGCGCCGCCACGGCACGCCGCCCGGGCCCGTCTCGCCCAGGAAGGGCGACGTCGCGGAATCGCTTACCCCGCACGGGAGTTGGCGGAGCCGCCTCGGCCCGGCCGGAGGCGGCGGGCGCGGCGCTACGCGAGGATAGGCGGGCCGCTCCGCCCTGCGTACTGTGGTGCCATGTCCGGATACCTGCAGTGCGTGGCATTGGACTGTCCCGATCCGGCCGCCCTGGCCGGGTTCTACCGGGAACTGCTCGGCGGGGAGGTCAACCGCCCCGATCCGCGCTGGCAGACCGACGCGGGCTGGGTCACCCTCCACACCGAGCGCGGCGCCGTGCTCGCCTTCCAGCGGGCCTCCGGCTACCGGCCGCCGACCTGGCCGTGCCAGGACCGGCCGCAGCAGGCCCATATCGACATCGGGGTGACCGACCTCGACGCCGCCGAGAAGGCCGCGATCGCCTCCGGCGCCCGGCTGCTCGACCCGGGCCCGCCGGGCCGCGACTTCCGGGTCTACGCCGACCCGGTGGGCCACCCGTTCTGCCTGGTGGAGGAGCCCGCGGCCGGTTAGCCGGGAGACGGGCCGGACACCAGGTGTGAGCCGTGCCGGAACGGGCATCACCACCGCGACCTCGTTCGGTGCACGTCAGGGACCGGTGGCTGATGGACGGTCAGACCCCTTTGCTGGGCGACTACTTCGTGGTGAGCGGCGCGGGCACGATCGGACGGCTGATCTCCGTCGGAGAGTGGCTCAACGGCGACGGCTTCGGCCCCTGGGACCACGCCGGGGTGTACGTCGGGAACGGCCAGGTGGTCGAGGCCGAGCCGCACGGCGCCCGGCTCGCCCCGGCCGACGAGTACGCGGACCGGGCGATCGTCTGGTCCACCGGCGGCTTCGACCTGACGGAGGCCCAGCGCGCCGCGATAGCCGACGCGGCCCGCGGCTTCCTCGGCGTCCCGTACAGCTTCCTGGACTACCTGGCCATCGCCGCCCACCGCTTCCACCTGCCCGGCGGCCCCTTCCTGCGGCACTACGTGGCCACCACCAAACACATGATCTGCAGTCAACTGGTGGACGCCTCCTATGAGAAGGCCGGCGTCCACCTCTTCGACGACCACCGGTGGCCCGGCTACGTCACCCCCGCCGACCTCCACCGTCTCGCGGTCGCGCCGCCGGACCGCCCGCGCAGCACCGCCGGCACGGACGCCGTCTGACCTGCGGGCCGCGCCCTCCCCCGGGCCGACGGCCGAAGGCGACGCGGGCCCTCCTCCCCGTCGCCCCTCCCGCCTCGCCGGCTCGCCGCCCCGCGCGCCGAGCACCCCGGCGCACCCGGTGCCCCGGGCACTCACTCGACCGGGTGAGGGTGTCCGCGGGCGCGTTGCCGGGCGGGGGCGGGGGCCGTTGGCAGGGGGTGAATGCGAACCTGCCGACAAGCGCGCTTCCATCCACGGCGCCCGGTAAGGGCAGACGGCGCCGCGTCGAACCACCGCGCCCGTTCTCCTCCGCGGCGTACTCCGCCGAGCGTGAGCGCCGCGAAGAAACGATCCTCTCTGCGCCGGCCGAGGGCGTCGGGCCCGCCGGCCCCGACCGTCCGCCCGGCCCGCTCGGCTACTTCGGGGAGGAGCCGATCTTCGCCGAGCTCGCCGCGGCCTGGGCCGAGGCCGGGCGCTGCGTCCCCGGCCGGCGGGAACAGGACGAGGAGTGGGCGCGCCTGACCAGCAGGCCGTACTTCGCCCCCAAGGTCCCGCCGATCCCGAGGGCACAGGCGCGGCCGGCGGCCCCCGCGCCCCCTGCGGCGTTCGGGCCACCGATCATCCCGACCGGGTGGACGTCCGCCGGGCCGACGGCGACCGCGTCCTCGGCACCCCCCGCGCAGGCGTTCGCCGCGCCTCGGCCCCCGGCCGTGCCGCGGATGCCCGGCCCCGGCCCCGGGCTGCCCCGCCGCCGCCCGTATCCGCCCGCACGGGACGCGACCATCGCCTTCGGCCTGGGAAACGCCTTCGGCCCGGCGCTCGGCCCCACCCTCGGCCCCGCCCCCGTCTCCTCCGCCGCCCCCACCGATCCACCCACCGGCGACGGCACCAGCACCGGCGCCTGCCTCGGCTGACCGCACGCCGCCACCCGGCGCAGAGCGCACGCCGCCCGGCGCACGGCGCTCGCCGCACGCCGCCACCCTGCGCAGAGCGCACGCAGCACGCCGCCCGGCGCACGGCGCTCGCCACCCGGCGCACGTATGTGGATCCGGTGTTCGTGATTCCGCCCGATCCGGTGAACACCGCAACGCTGCCCCCCGCACCCTCGCCTCCCCCGGGAGAATCACCCGTGCAGAACCGGCGAATCCCGACATTCGCCACGAGCGGCACGCGCTCCGCAGCATCCACTTCGGGGACAGGGGGAACAGACATGGCGGTCTACGGGCAGGACTGGTCCGCGAACCAGCCGGCCAAGCCCAGCACCACAGGGCTCTCCTTCGCCATCGTCAAGGCGACCGAGGGCCACACCTACACCAGCCCGGTACAGGTGGAACAGGCCGCGCACGCCCGCGCCGCGGGACTGGTCGTCGGCTTCTACCACTTCCTGTGGCCGGGGAACATCGAGACCCAGGCCGAGTACTTCGTCACCCAGTGCGCCAGCGTCGAGGGCGACCTGCTGGCCTGCGACTGGGAGATCACCACCGACGGCACGGCCGCCACCGGAGCGGAGAAGGACGCCTTCCTCGCCGCGGTCCGGCGCCTGCGCCCGCAGCACAAGGTGCTCCTCTACTGCAACCGCTCGTTCTGGCTGGACCGCGACACCACCTCGGACTGCGGCGACGGCCTGTGGATCGCCGATCCCAGCTCCCCCGCCGGCCACCCGGCTGTCAAGCACGCCTGGACGATCCACCAGTACTCGGAGGCCGGCGGCATCGACCGCGATCTGGCGAACTTCTCCACCGAGGCCGGCCTGCGCTCCTGGGCCCGCGCGCGCCTCTCGAACACCGCCAGGAGCACCATCCCGCAGCCCTCCTCCGAGCCGACCCCGGCACGCCCGCCGGAGCAGCCACCGGCGGAGACCCCGGCCCCGGCCCCTGCCCCGGAACCCGCCCCCGCGCAGGGCGCGCAGCACTCGGTGCTCGGCGCGGTCAAGCGCGGAGTGGAGGACGTGGTGCACACCGTGGAGGCGGAGGTCTCCAGCCTCCTCCACCGCGAGCCCAAGTCCGGGCCGGGACCCAGGCCCCAGTCGGCGCCGGCGCCGACGCCGGAGGAGCGGGGCGACGGAGCCGATTCCACCGACGGCTCGAACACCTGACGGCCCCCTGCCGATCTCCCCTCCCCCTCCCTCCCTCACACCCCGCCGGCACCCGCCGCGCCCCCGCCGCCGTCCCGTTCCGGCGGCAGGCGGTGGGTGCCCCAGCGGGCCGCGGCGAGGGCGTCGTCCACCGCCCACACCTGGCGTTCGAGTCGCGACAGCCGGTCGGCCTCCTCGGCCAGCGGCTCCAACACCCGGTCGATCAGGGCGAGTTCGAGGCCGAGCGCCGGTCCGGCCAGGGAGGCCAGCCGAATCCGCGCGGTGGCGTGGGACTCCCGTACCCCCTGGATCTGCCCGTACAGATGATGTCGGCCGAGCCAGGCGGTGAGCACGGGCGAGCCGCCGAGATACGGGTCGGCGGTGAGGTAGGGGGGCAGTTGCCGCCCGAGCCACTCGGCTGCCGCCTCCTGCCAGCCGGGGCTGTCGGGGGTGGGGATGTCTTCCGGCCACAGACTTTCGCTCACATGTTCGATACTACGTCCGAATGCGCCCCGAGGACCACCCCCTATACCACGCTCCACTGACAGCCGACCCCCGCGCCCGAAGCGGGGCGCGGGGGTCGGGAGGGAGGGGTCGGTGGCACGGCGGCCCCGGTACGCGGAGGCCGTTTCAGCCCGCGTCGGCGGCCGCGCGCATCGCCCCGATGTCGATCTTCTTCATGCCGAGCATCGCCTGGGTGGCGCGCTGGGCGCGGCCCGGATCCGGGTCGGCGACCAGGGTGCGCAGCTCGTGCGGCACGATCTGCCAGGAGAGGCCGTACCTGTCGGTGAGCCAGCCGCAGGGGCCCTCCTGGCCGCCGTCCGCGGTCAACGCCGCCCAGTAGCGGTCCACCTCGACCTGGTCGGCGCAGTCGACGACGAACGAGACCGCCGGGCTGAAGGTGTGGTGCGGGCCTCCGTTGAGCGCGGTGAACGTGATCCCGGCGGCCTCGAAGGTCACGGTCATCACCGAGCCCGGCTTGCCGGGCCCGCTGTCCGAGTAGCGGGTGCTGCCGAGCACCCGGCCGTCCGGGAAGACGGAGGTGTAGAACTCGGCGGCCTCCTCCGCCTGGTCGTCGAACCACAGGAACGGGGTGATCTTCTGCTGCGCCATCAGCGGTACTCCTCGATGGGTGGAGCGGCGGCTTCTCAGAAGTGGGGACTCCGCGGTGACCGCGAGTTCATCGCCGGCGACCGGAAGCGAAGATTCCAAGCCGTTATCTGACCGCGTGCACTCATAGTGTCCGGTACGTGAAAGAATCGCAGGAACGGGAGGAGAGGGCGACCGGACCGGTGGGGACCGGTTCCAGGTCGGCGTCTCAACGAAGGCGGGCAGGTTGCCCCACCTGCCCGCCTGTTCTCTCCCCCGCGGACTCCCCGGTTCCCCTTGCCCGCCCTTGACCTCAAGTGCGGTTGAAGTCCTAGCGTGCGAGGCATGGACACCGAGACTCCCTTCAACGCCGCCGAGAGGGCCTACCTCCGCGGCCAGTCGCTCGGACGGCTCGCCACCACAGGACCGGACGGCGGCCCCCAGGTCCGCCCGGTCGGCTTCCGGCTCAACGAGGACGGCACCATCGACATCGGCGGCCCGCGCCTCAGCGGCAGTCAGAAGTTCCGCAACGCCGCCGAACGCCCGCAGGTCTCCTTCGTGGTGGACGACATGACCCCGGCGGACGACGAGGAGGCGGTCGCCCCCGGCCGGGGGCGCGGGGTCGAGATCAGGGGCGTGGCCGAGGTGCTGCGCGATGTCGACCCGCCGCTGGCCCCGGACTTCTTCAGCCGCGAGGTGATCAGAGTCCATCCGCGCCGAATCATCTCCTGGCATCTGGAGCCGGAAGGCGGTCGGTCACGATCGGTGGCGTGAACCGACCGTCCGCCAACTGGACTGCACCGCAAGGGGACGGGCAGCATGGACCCCTCAGACTCGGTGACGGGGTGCGGGAGGCACGACGGACGCGACGGACGCGGAGACCACGGCCGACACGGCGAACCCGGAGCCCGCGCAGGACGACGGGGCCGGGCCGCGGGACGAGGGGGAGCCCGCGGGCCACCGGGACGACACCGCCGACACCGCCGGCGACGCCGCGAGCAGCGGGAGAGGGGGCGCGGCCATGTGCGGGATGTGCGGCTCGACCAACGGCCGTCGACTGAACAACGGCAACTGGCTCTGCCAGGACTGCGGCGGGGTGACCGCGGGGTGAGCGCGCCCGCCGGCGGGTCCCGGCCGCGGCACCCGGTGCGCTGCCCCGGCTGCGGCCGCGCGACCTCGGACGGCCCGGCCTACCTGCTGCTCTGCCCGGACTGCTCGGCCGCGCGGGTCGAGCCCCCGCTGCGCTCGCTGCCGCAGGCGCACGCGGCGGGCGACGACGCCTGCGGCGGCCTGTGCGGCGGCACCGAACTCGTCTGGTACGACACCCCCGCGGCGGCGGCCCCGACCGCTCCCGCCGCCCCTCCGGCCACTCCGCCCGCCCGAGGCGGCGGCCTCCCCGGCACCAGCGAACAAAGCCTGGTCCCCTGCCCGGACTGCGCCCCCCGGAGCCAGGACCGCTAGCGCGTCCGCATCCGCCTCCGGCACGAGACGGCGCACGAAACGGCGCCGCACCCGGCGACGCGGCCCGGGTGGCGTCCCGGGGCCCGTCGCCGGCTGCGGCGCCGTCCCATGCGATCAGCCGGCGCGCAGCTCGTGCTCCAGCTGCTCCAGCTCGGCTCCGCCGGACATCTGGCGGGTCAGCTCCTCCAGGCTGATCTCGGACTTCTCGTGGAAGCCCAGCGACCGCCCCCGCTTCAGCAGCAGGAACTTGTCCCCGACCGGATACGCGTGGTGCGGGTTGTGGGTGATCAGCACGACCCCGAGGCCGCGATCCCGCGCCTGCGCCACGTACTTCAGCACCACGCCCGCCTGGCGGACGCCCAGCGCCGCCGTCGGCTCGTCCAGGATCAGCAGCCGCGCCCCGAAGTGCACCGCGCGCGCGATCGCCACGCACTGCCGCTGGCCGCCGGAGAGGGTGCCGACCGGGCGCTCCATGTCCGGCAGGTCGATGCCCATCTCGCGCAGCGCGCGCTGCGCGGTCTCCCGCCCGGTCTTCCGGTCCAGCCAGCGCACCGGGCCGAACTTCCGCACCGGCTCGGAGCCGAGGAAGAAGTTCCGCCAGACGCTCATCAGCGGGCAGACCGCCAGGTCCTGGTAGACCGTCGCGATCCCGCGCTCCAGCGCGTCCCGCGGCGAGGTGAAGCGCACCTGGCCGCCGTCCATCCACAGCTCGCCCGCGGTGTGCTCGTGCGCCCCGGCGAGGATCTTGATCAGGGTGGACTTGCCGGCGCCGTTGTCGCCCAGCACGCAGGTGACCTTGCCGGCCTCGACCACCGCGCTGACGTCCTCCAGCGCGACGACGCTGCCGTAGGACTTGCCGATGCCGCGGGTCTCCAGCAGCGGTGCCGCCGCGGCCTCCGGCCGCGCACTCCGACTCTCCGTCATCGCCTCATCCTCTCCGCCCGGCGCCGGAACGTGTTGTTGACCAGCACCGCGGCCAGCAGCATGACGCCCAGGAACAGCATGAACCAGTCGCTGTTCCAGCGGGCGAAGACGATGCCCTGCTGCGCCATGCCGAAGATCAGCGCGCCGATCGCGGCGCCGATCGCCGAGCCGTAGCCGCCGGTCATCAGGCAGCCGCCGATCACGGCCGCGATGATGTACTGGAACTCCAGGCCCACACCCTGGTTGGCCTGCACGGTGGTGAACCGCAGGATGTTGATCGCGCCGACCAGCCAGGCCGCGGTGGCGGTGGTCATGAAGAGGAGGATCTTCGTCCGGGCCACCGGCACGCCGACCGCCCGCGCGCTGGGCGCGGAGCCGCCGACCGCGAAGATCCAGTTGCCGATCTTCGTCCGCAGCAGGATCAGCGTGGCCAGCACGGCCCAGCCCAGCCACCACACGATCGAGATCGGGAAGCTGGTGCCGCCCAGCTTGAAGGTGGAGGCGAAGACGAAGCCCGAGGAGGCGTAGCCGTGCGCGGCGCCGATCCCGGAGACCTGCACCGAGCCGGTGACCAGCTTGGTGACGCCCAGGTTGAGGCCCTGGAGCGACATGAAGGTGCCCAGCGTGACGATGAAGCTGGGCAGCCCGGTGCGCACCACCAGCCAGCCGTTGAGGGCGCCGATCCCCCACGCGAAGAGGAGCGAGACGGCGAGGGCGGCCCACACGTTCCAGCCGGCGTTCACCGCGAGGAGGGCGGTGACCAGCGAGGTGGACGCGGTCATCACACCGGCGGAGAGGTCGAACTCGCCCCCGATCATCAGCAGGGCGACGGCGATCGAGACGATGCCCAGGGTCGCCGAGTCGTCCAGCCAGGTGGCCGCCCCGCCCGCGGTGAGGAACTCGTCGGTGATCGCCGAGAAGAAGACGAAGACCACCAGCGCGCCGAGCAGCGCGCCGAGTTCAGGCCGCAGAATCATCCGGTGGAGGAATCCGGGACGGCCGGCCTCCACGGTCGTCGCCCCGACCGGAGCCCCGACCGGAGCCGCAGCCGATGCCGCGGCCGACTCCGGCCCGGTGGCCGTCTCCGACGCGGACTCCGCTGCCGGCCGCCCTTCCTGACGCTTGCTCGGATCGCTCATCGTGTCCCCCGCGCCGCGTACTTGGCGACCTGGTCCGCGTTGGACCGGTCGACGATGGCCGGGCCGGTGAGGACCGGCTGGCCGCCGCCCACCGTGTTCCCGTTCTCGATGTACAGCTTGAGCATGACGATCGGCAGATAGCCCTGCTCGTACTGCTGCTGGTCGACGGCGAAGTCGACCTTGCCGGCCTTGATGGAGTTCAGCACGTCCGGGTTGACGTCGAAGGTGCCGATCTTCACCCGGGAGAGCGCCCCGGCGGCCTGCGCCCCCTGCACGGCGTTCGCCGCGACCTGGGCGTTCAGCGTCAGGATCCCGTCGATGCTGGAGTCCGCCTGGAGGGCCGCGGTGATCCGGGAGACGATCTGGGTCGGGTTGTTGATGTCGACCTGAAGGTTCGTCATCTTCCCGCCGAAGCCGTTGGCCGCCCCCTGGCAGCGCTGGCTCAGCCCGACGTTGCCGGCCTCGTGGATCACGCACAGGGCGTGCTGCACGCCGAGCTTCTTCAGCTGCGCGCCCGCGCCCTGGCCGGCGATGTACTCGTCCTGCCCGACGTGCCCGATCGCCCCGTACGCCTTGCTCTGCTGCTCACCCGAGTTGATGGTGACCACCGGGATGTGCTGGGCCTCGGCCGCGCTGATCGCCGAGTGGAGGGCGGCAGGGTTGGCCATCGACACCACCAGGCCGTCGACGTGCTGCGCCACCGCGTTGTCGATCAGCCGGGCCTGGTTCCCCGGGTCCGGGTCGTTCTGGTAGTCGACCTCGACGCCGAGCTGCTTGCCGGCCGCCACGGCGCCGTTCTTGACGACCGACCAGAAGGAGTCGCCGGGAGCGGCATGGGTGATCACCGCGAAGTGCAGCCGTCCGCCGTGGCTCGGCTGGCTGACGGCGCCGCCGCCGGAGCCCGTCCCGGTGCCGGCGGCCGCGCCGGTCGGCTCCGGTCCGGTGCAGGCCGCGAGCAGCAGCCCGGCCGCGACCGCGGCCACCCCGGCCAGTCCGGCCCGGCGCCGGGTGCGCCGGCCCGTCCGGTGCAGCAGGCGGCCGAGGCCCGTGCCCCGGGTGCGGCCCGGCATACGGCTGCGGTCCGGTCCGCCGCCTCTACCGGGATCGCCCGGGGGCTTCCCCTCGCTTCGGTTGGGCGTGTTGGGGGTCATCGTGTCGTGTTCCGTCCCATCGGGTGGTGGTTGGGTGCTTCGGGGTGCCGGACGCGGTCCGTTCCGCGCCGTCCCGCCTACCTGGCCAGCAAAGTCAGCTCGAAGGAGTACATCGACGCCCGGTAGACGTGGTCGCCGAACTCGACCGGCCGGCCGCCGTGGTCGTACGCCGTCCGGGTCATGGTCAGCAGCGGGGCGCCCCGGCGTTCGTGCAGCAGCCGCGCCTCGGCGGTGGACGCGCCGCGGGCCCCGATGGTCTGGTCGGCGACCCGCAGCTGCACTCCGGACTCGCGGAGCAGCCGGTAGAGGCCGGTCTCGGCGAGCCGGTCCGAGGTCAGGCCCTTGATGCCCGGCGGCAGGTGGTTGTGGAGCAGGGCCAGCGGCTCGTCCTCGGCGAACCGCAGCCGCCGCACGGAGACCACCTCGCTGCCCGGATCGACCTGCAGCGCGCCGGCCACGACCTCGTCCGCGGGGACCCGCTCGAAGGAGAGCACCTCGGTGCGGGGGGCGCGTCGGGTGTCCGCGAGGTCGTCGTAGAGACTGGTGAGCTCCACCTGTCTGCGGACCCTGCTGTGCACCACCTGCGTGCCGACCCCGCGCTTGCGGACCAGGAGGCCCTTGTCGACCAGGTACTGGATCGCCTGGCGCATCGTCGGGCGGGACACGCCGAGCCGGTCGGCCAGCTGGACCTCGTTCTCCAGCCGGTCGCCCGGGGCCAGCTCCCCGCCCGAGATCAGCTCCTCGATCTGCTGCGCCAGCTGGAAGTACAGCGGGACGGGACTGGCCCGGTCGATGCTGATGCGCTGGGCGAGCGAGGTCACGTCGGGGGCTCCTGTTCGGGGTCGGTCAGTCCGCCAGTATGGCGGAGCGCGCCGGATACTCATATACACCTGTTGTCAGGACCTTCCTAGGGCCGGGGCAGGATTCACCGCCGTGGTTTACTGCGCTGCGGTCACAGTCGGAGGCGGTCGGGCACGGTCGGGAAGGACGGTCGGATGGCGGCGGAGAGCGCGGCGGGAGGCGGGTCCCCGGGGACCGCGCGGGGTTCGGCGCGCCGCCGGCCGGCGCGCCCCCGCGAGGAGGTGCTCGCCGAGTCGATGGCGGCCATCGCCGAGCACGGCCTCTCCGGGCTGACCATGGCCGCGCTGGGCCGCCGGCTCGGGATGAGCGGCGGCCACCTCCTCTACTACTTCGGCAGCAAGGACCGGCTGCTGCTGGAGACCCTGCAGTGGAGCGAGGGCCAGCTCGGCGAGGACCGCCGCGCGATCGTCGGCCGCCCGCCGGGCCCGCCCGCCGCCGCACTGCTCGCCGAGTACGCCGCCCTCTACCTGCCCGACGGGCCGGGCGACCCGCGATGGGTGCTGTGGCTGGAGGTGTGGAACCGCTCCTCGGCGAGCACCGAACTGCGCGCCGGGGCCCAGGAGATCGCCGACACCTGGCACCGCGACCTGGTCGCGCTGGTCCGGCGGGGCGCGGCGGAGGGCGGCTTCCGCGCGACCCCGCTGCCGGAGCCGGACGGCTGGTCGGCGCGGTACGCGGCGCTGCTGGACGGGCTGGCCGTTGGGGTGGTGACGGCCCTGCCGGGGGCGAGCCGGAAGGCCGCGCTTGCGCATGCGGCGGCGTACGTCGCCGACACCCTCTCCCCCTCCTCCGGGTGACGCCGGCTCAGCCGATCGCCTCGCCCGCGGGCGCAGATCGCCTCGCCCGCGGGCTCAGGCCTCCCAGACCGCGAGCGCGGACCGGTCCCGGTCGTGGCCGCGGGCCGGCACCCGCACATGGCGGAGGAACTCCTCGACCCCGGGCGGCCGCACCCCGCGCCCGCGCCGGCCGCCCGCGCCGGACCAGCGTTCGGCGAGGTAGCCGGACACGGCCGGCTCCCCCCGTACCGGGTCGGCGAATCCGCCCGAGCAGAGCAGCAGCACGTCCCCGGCCTCGGGCGCGGCCACCCGGAACCGGAACCCGGACGGCTCGGGCGCGCGGGCCGAGTCCGTGAGCCGCACGCCCGCGTAGGCGTCGAACCACTCGTCGCCGTCCAGCAGCAGATAACCGCCCGGGCCCACGCCGAAGCCCACCCGCGGCCGGATCTCCGGATCGCCGGGCACCAGCAGGGCGTGGAGCCCGGCGGGCACGGCCGGCGCGGTGCCGGGCGGCACGTCCGCGGGCGGCGGCAGATGCCTCGCCGCCGCGGTGGTCAGCCGCTGGAGGCCGAAGCGCAACCGCTCCTGGGCGCCCTCGCGGAGGTCCGCGAGGAGTTCGGCGCGGCCGTGGCCGATGGCGGCGCCGAGCCGGCGGCAGGCGTCGGCCGGGGCCTCCGAGCCGGGCACCAGCGGGTCCGGCGCCGAGCCGACGATCGCGACCAGCAGCGTCTCGGCCCCCTCCCCGAACCGGGCCAGCAGCAGATGGTCCCGCCGCGGCAGACCGTCCCGCCGGGCCGCCTCCCCGCGCACCGACGCCCCGCAGAACGTCAACTCCCCGTACCCGGCCGCCTCCAGAGCGATCTCGGGCACCACCGCGGCCAGCTCCTCGGCCTCCACCTCGGCCAGCTCGCCGGCCTCCGGCCGCGATCCGCTCCGCGGGCCGGCCGCCACCGGCCCCACGCCGGAGCGCCCCGCGTCCCGCGGCTCACGACCCCCGCGCCGGGGCGCGTCCTGCGGACCGGCCGGCTCCGGCTCCGGCCCTCGTTCCGCCTCGGCCGACTCCGGCACCCGTACCCGCTCCGGCTCGGACCCCGACTCGGACTCCGGATCCGGCTGCGGCTCCGCGGGCCGGGACGGCTTCACGCGGGGCAGCGGGACGGTCTGCTTGTCCGAGACCGGGGGGCCGGACCCGGGCGGCTCACCGGCCGGCGAAGGGCGGTCCGGGAGGGTCGGGGTGCGCCGGGCGCGGCCCCGGACCACCGCGCTCGCCGAACTGAACCACTCCTCCAGCGATCCCGGCGCTTCCGACGGCGCCGCCGTGTCCGGGCTCCCCCCGTAGAGGTCGTTCCACCACTCCGCTTCGCCGCCCTGGCCGCCCATGCGCGCTTCCCACCCCTCGACGCCCCGATCACTCGCATTCTCCCCACACCACGGTGCCCCGAGTCATCCGGTTCCGGAGGATCCACCCGCCCGGTGGGGTCGCGCCGCGACCGTGGATGATGAGGGGGAATCACCGCACCGAACACGAGAGGGTGACCGGGTGCAGACAGCGCTCAGCCTCGTCGGCCTGGACGACCACCAGGAGGCCGCCTACCGCGCCCTGGTCGCCCTCGGCGCGGCGACCGTTCCCGAACTCGCCCGCCGGTTGAGGCTGCCCGCGGCCCCGGACGCCCGCGTCCTCCTCGCCGACCTGGAGAGCCGCGGACTGGCGATGCCCTCCCCCGGCCGCCCCGGACACTTCGCCGCCGCGCCGCCCGGCCTCGCGCTGGGCGCCGCGCTCACCCAGCGCCGGCACGAGCTCAACCAGGCCGAACTCGCCATCGCCCAGCTCGCCGAGGAGTACCGGCTCGGCTCGGCGGACGTCTCGCTGCACGAGCTGGTCGAGCCGGTGGCCGGCGCCGAGCCGATCCGCCGCCGCTTCGAGCAGCTCCAACTCGGCGCGGAGCGCGAGGTGCTGGCGCTGGTGACGGCCTCGCCCGCGGTGGTCAGCGGGATGGAGAACGACGCCGAGCCGCTGGCCGTCTCGCGCGGGGTCTCGTTCCGGGTGGTCGCGGAACGCTCGGTGCTGGACGGCCCGTTCGGGCTGACCGAGCTCTCCGCCGCGCTGGACCGCGAGGAGCAGGTGCGGGTGGTCGACCGGGTGCCGTCGAGGCTGCTGGTCGCCGACCGACAGACGGCGCTGATCCCCCTCCACGACTGGTCCGGCAAGGCCGCGCAGGCCGAACCGGCCGCCCTGGTGGTCTACGCGGACGGACTGGTCGAGGCGCTGGTCGCGCTCTTCGAGCTGGTCTGGGCGGCGGCCCTGCCGGTACGGGTGGGCGAGGCGGGCGCGGAGTCCCCGGAGGGCGACCGGCCGGACGAGACCGACCTGCGGATCCTCTCCCTCCTCCTGCTCGGCCTCACCGACGCCAGCGTCGCCAAGCAGCTGGACCTGGGCCTCCGCACGGTCCAACGCCGCGTCAAGAACCTCATGGACCTCGCAGGCGTCACCACCCGGATGCAACTCGGCTGGCACGCCTACGAACGAGGCTGGGTCTCCCGCGGCCCCCGAAGGTAGCGCCGCAGCCCCGGTGAGCCCGTGGGCGAGAAGGGACACGGGGAACCGCGCGCCCAGCGGGCCACCCGCCGGCACTCGGCAAAGAAAAGACTCGGCAGGGCCGACCGGTCGCCACCCGGCCCCCGCTGCCCCGGTGCGGCAGGTGGCCGGCGCCGGTCCCCCGCGCCCCTCAGGAGCCCTTCGGGCTGCTCAACGGGGCCCGCGGGCCGTCCCCGCGCACACCCCCACCGCCGCCGCGGCGAGCACCCCCAGCACCCACACCGAGCCTCCGGCCACGCCGGCGAGATGCACCCCCAGCGCGGGCAGCGCCACGCCCAGCGAAGTGCCCAGCCCCCGCGTCATGTTGACCAGCCCGCCGGCCGCCCCGGCCTGCTCGCTCGGGATGGCCCGCATCACCAGCGCGTTGTTGGCCGGCAGCAGCAGCCCCAGCCCCCAGCCGACCGCCGCCAGCCCCGGCACCAGCGCCGCGTCCGGCGCCCCCAGCGCCGTCGCCGCGATCAGCCCGCCCAGCCCGCACGCGGAGACCAGCGATCCGGCCGCGGCCCGCGCCCGGTCCCCCCAGCCGCGCGGCACCAGGGCGCCGCCGGCGGTGGCGCTCACCGCGAACGCGGCCGGCAGCGCGGTCAGCAGCAGCCCGGACGCCGACGCGCCGACCCCCTTCGCCCCCAGCAGCTCCGGCACCAGCACCAGCGGGCAGAAGAGCAGCAGATAGCCGAAGACCCCGGCCAGCAGCCCGCCCCGGACCCCCTTCGCGGTCAGCATCCGCGGGTCGATCAGCGGCGACTCCACCCGCCGCTCCCGCCGGACCAGTACCCCGCCGAACCCGGCCGCCAGGACCAGCAGCAGCGCGACCGCCCAGCCGGGCAGATCGAGCCCGGAGGCGGCGGAGAGCGCGAGCAGCGCGGAGGTGGTCGCCGCGGCCAGCAGCGCCAGCCCGCCCAGGTCGAACCGCCGCCCGGCGCCGGCGGCCGGCGCCCGTACCCCGCCGATCCGGCCGTCCGCGGTCCGGGTCCGCGGGAGGAGGTAGTACCCGGCGACCAGCGCGACCGCCCCCACCGGCACGTTCACCCAGAACACCCACCGCCAGCCGGCGCCCTCCACCAGCAGCCCGCCCAGCGTGGGGCCCAGCGCGAGTCCGATCGCCTGCGCCGCCGCCTGCACCCCGAGCCCGGAGCGGATCCGGTCCCGCGGCATCGCTGTGGAGACCAGCGCCACGCTGTTGGCCTGCATCAGCGCCGCCCCCACCGCCTGCAGCGCGCGGAAGGCGATCAGCAGCCACAGCTGGCCGGCCAGGCCGCAGAGCAGCGAGGCGGCGGTGAAGACCACGAACCCCCAGAGGTACATGGCCTTGCGTCCGAGGAGGTCGGAGAGCCGGCCGACCGGGGTCAGCAGGGCGACCAGCACCAGCAGATAGGAGAGCGAGACCCACTCCACCGCGGCCAGCGGCACGCCGAAACCGCGCTGCAGCGCGGGGAAGGTGAGGGTGGTGATGCTCGCGTCGAGCTGGCCCATGAAGGCGCCGAGGCAGACCGAGGCGACCGCCAGCCAGTGGGCGTGCCGCCAGTCGCGTATCCGGCGCGGCCGCGGGCGCTCGGCGAAGAGCCGGGCCACCGCCGGATGGCTGCTGATCGGTCCGGCCCCGCCGGACGCCGGATCCAGTCCCTGTGCACTCCCCATGGCAGCAGTTTATATCGGTCCCAGACATATTCGTCCACCGACCTGTTCCCGGGCCGAGCCTTCCGCCCGCGCGGGTACGCTGATCCGCATGCCGCCCGAGCCCGCCCCCGCCCCGCAGCCACCGCGGACCGAGCAGTCGCAGGCCGCCCGGCTCACCGATGTGGTGACCCGGCTCCGCCGCGCGCTGCGCAGCAGCATCCGCACCGACTACCCCTGGGAATCGCTGCCCATGGCCCAGGTCGAGCTGCTCCAGACGCTGGCCGCCGGGCCGCTCCGGGTGGGCGAGCTGGCGACCCGCCAGCGGCTCGCGCCGAACACCGTCAGCGGGTTGATCGGCAAGCTGCTCGAGGCCGGCTTCGTGGACCGGCAGAACGACCCGGGCGACCGCCGTACCGCGCGGATCGCCCTCACCCCCGCCGGAGAGCGGCAGCTCGCCGACTGGCAGCAGGCCCACGAACGGCGGCTGGCCGGAGCGCTGGACACCCTCGCGGCGGCCGACCGGGAGGCGGTCGTCCGCGCGATTCCGGGCCTGGAGCTGCTGGCCGCCGCACTCGGCGAGGAGAGCTGACCGTGACCGAGACCCCGACATCCGCCGGTGCCGGCACCGGCATCGCTCCGATCCTCCCCGTGCCCGACCTCTTCGCGTACCTCCACGGGAGCTGGGACTGCGAACGCGAGCTGGCGGACCGCCTGGGCGGCGTCCGCGGCACCTACACCGGCACGGCCGACTTCTCCTACGCCGATCGCCCGACCGGCCCGGCCGAGGGCGTGCTGGTCCACGCCGAGCAGGGCGAGATGAAGTGGAACGGTTCCGTCTACCCGACCAGCCGGACCCTTCTCATCCACCCGGGGGACGCCCCGGGGACGGCCGCGGTCACCTTCGAGGACGGCCGCCCCTTCCACATCCTGGACCTCCGGTCCGGGGAGTGGACGGCCGAGCACCCCTGCGCCGAGGACCACTACACCGGCCGCTTCCGGATCCTGGACCGCGACCACTGGCTCCTCGTCTGGGCGGTGACCGGGCCGGCCAAGGACACCCTGATGACCAGTCGCTACACCCGCCGCGGCGGACCGCGGCCGACCCCGGACGGCCTGGTGTGAGAAGCCTCCCGACCGGGCAGTACGTCGATACCAACTGACCGTTGGGAACAGCTGGTTGAGTCCTCGGAGGACTTGCCTGACCACCCGAGCGAGGTCGAGATGCTCGGCACCGTGATCATCGGCATCGTCATCGTGGGGCTGGCGGTGGCCGCCGTGGCCTTCACCTTCTGGCACGAGGGCCAGGGGCCCCGCTTCCGCCGGCGCCGTCACTGAGGAGGAGGGCGTCCCGAACCCGCCGCCCGGACCACCACATCGCCGGCGGGCGTACGCGCGTAGAGCACGGAGCGGCCGATCCGCCGCCGGTCCGCCAGACCGGCCTCCCGCAGGATCCGCAGATGCCGCCCCACCGCACCGAGCGGCAGCCCGGTCAGCGCCACCAGCTGGGTGGTGGAGACCGGCGCCTCCGGCGCGAGCAGCGCCAGCACCTCCGCCCGGCCGGCCCCGAGCAGCCGGGCGAGGGTACCGCCCGCCCTGCCGCCGGAGCCCCGCGGCAACGCGTCGCCCCCGCCGTCCGCTGCGGCACCGCCGCCGTCCGCTCCGGCGCCGCCGGGCTGTCGCTCCACCGCGGCGACCCCGTGCGCCGGGTAGACCACCCCGAACCGGCCCGGCCGCACCTCGTACCCCGCCGGCCCCGCCGGCCCGGCCGGCCCCGGGCTGCCGCCGGTCCGCTCCCAGCTCACCCAGCCCCGCCGGGGCGTGACCGGCACGAAGACCAGGTCGGCCCCGGACACCACGCGCGGCGGCAGGTCGTACCGGTTGATCTGCAGACGGCCCGCGCCGAGCCAGCGGGTGCCCGGCCGCAGCCCCTCCAGCGCGGCCGACCAGCCGCCCCGGCCGAGCCGGACGGTGCGGAAGAGGACATCGGTCTCCAGCAGCCGGCGGCGCCGCTCCCAGTCCGGCTCCACCGCCTCCCGCCACACCCACTCCAGCAGGGCCGCGGTCCGCCCGGCCGGGTCCGGGTCGGCGAGGAGCTCGGCGGGCAGCGGCACCCCGGGGTGGCAGGGCCGCAGATCCTCCCGGACCTGCTCCGGGGCCACCGCGGCGACCTCGGCCAGCTCCTCCCGGAACGTCCGCTCGCCGTCCGCCAGATGAGACGGGATCCAGAAGTCGGCCACCCAGGAGGCCCCGGCCAGCCGGCCCAGCAGCAGCCGGTCCACCGGATCGGCGCCCAGCCTGGCCCGGAACCGGGGCAGTACGGAGGCCAGCCAGCGCGCCTCCCCGGGGTGGCCGGGCGTCCCCTCGGCGAGGGTGAGCAGCGCCGCGCAGGTCTCGGCGAGCGGCGAGTACGCGAACCGCCCGCGCGCCATCGTCTCGGCGTCCACCAGCCACACGCCCACGGAGCACCGCCCTCACCGGATCCGCGTCTTTCGCGGGTCGGCGAAAGGTTAGCCGCAGACCGCGGCCGGACCGGAGACTCCCGGCCATGCACACGTATCGCGAGCTGTTCCGCGGGCCGGAGTCCCGCGAGTTCACCCCGCTCTTCGCCCTCTCCTCCCTCCAGACGGCCGCCCTCACGGCGTCCGGGATCGCCCTCGGCACCCTCGTCTACGCGGCCAGCCACTCCCCGCTGCTCTCCGCGCTCAGCATGTTCGGCCCCTCCTTCGGCCAGCTGATCGGGGCGACGCTGCTGATGTCGGCCGCCGACCGGCTGCCGCCGCGGGCGCTGCTCACCGCACTGCCCGCGTTCTTCGCCCTGACCACGGCGCTGCTGGCGCTGCCCGGCCTGCCGGCGCTCGCGATCGCCGGGATCGTCCTCGCCGAGGGGCTGGCCGGGGCGGTCGGCGGCGGCGCCCGGGTGGGCCTCCTCAGCGAGGTGCTGCCGGAGGACGGCTATGTGCTGGGCCGGTCGGTGCTGAACATCTCGGTCGGGCTCTGCCAGATCCTCGGCTACGCCCTCGGCGGCACGCTGATCGCCGCGCTGGGCTCGCGGGGCACGCTGCTCGCCGCCGCCGGCGGCTTCGCGGCAGCCGCCCTCGCCGCCCGCCTCGGGTTGCGGTCCAGGCCGGCCAGGGCGAGCGGCCGCCCCTCGATCGCGGCGACCTGGCGGATCAACGCCGAACTGTGGTCGCGGCCCGCCCGGCGCTGGGTGTACGGCGCGCTGTGGGTGCCGAACGGCCTGGTGGTCGGCTGTGAGGCGCTGTTCGTGCCGTACGCGCCGACGCGGGCCGGGTGGCTGTTCGCGGCCGGGGCGCTCGGCATGCTGGCCGGAGACGTCTGGGTCGGCAGGTTCCTGCCGCAGCGGCTGCACGGGCGCTTCGCGGCGCCGCTGCGGCTGCTCCTCGCGGCGCCGTACCCGCTTCTGCTGCTCCGCCCGGGGCTCGGGTTCGCGCTGCCGCTGGTGGCGCTGGCCTCGGTCGGGTACGCGGCGAGCCTGCTGCTGCAGGAGCGGCTGATCGCCCTGACCCCCCGCCGGCTGCACGGGCAGGCGCTGGGCCTCCACGGCTCAGGGATGCTCACCATGCAGGCCGTCGGGGCGACCGCGGGCGGGCTGCTGGCCGAGCGGATGGCGGCCGGTACGGCGATGGCGGTGCTCGGCGCGGTCTCGCTGGCGGTGACCCTGGCGCTCGCCCCGGGGCTGCGCGAGGAGCCCGCCGGGGCGCCCCGGTCTTCGCGTCCGATTTCCGCCAGCGGAGGGGTCGCCGAGGACGCACAGTAGAGGGGTGGACGACGACAGCAGGTACCAGGCGGTGTGCAGCCGCGACGCGCGGTTCGACGGCGTGTTCTTCACCGCCGTGCGGACCACCGGCATCTTCTGCCGGCCGAGTTGCCCGGCGACCACCCCCAAGCGGGCGAACGTCACCTTCTACCGCAGCGCGGCCGCGGCCCTGGCGGCCGGCTACCGCGCCTGCCGACGCTGCCGGCCGGACACCGTCCCCGGCTCGCCGGAGTGGAACATCCGGGCGGACGTGGTCGGCCGGGCGATGCGGCTGATCGCGGACGGCGTGGTGGACCGGGAGGGGGTGGCCGGGCTGGCCGACCGGCTCGGCTACAGCACCCGGCAGATGCAGCGCCAGCTCACCGCCGAGCTGGGCGCCGGACCGGTGGCGCTGGCCCGGGCGCAGCGCGCCCACACCGCGCGGATCCTGCTGCAGAGCACCGAACTGCCCGCCTCCGAGGTGGCCTTCGCGGCCGGCTTCGCCAGCGTCCGCCAGTTCAACGACACCATCCGGGAGCTGTACGCGGCGACCCCGACGCAGCTGCGCACGGCGCCCTCGCCGCGGCGGGCCCGGGCGGGGGCGCCCGGGGGTCCGGCGGGTCCGGCGGCGGGCTTCCGCTGCGCCTCGCCTTCCGCGGCCCGTACGCCGGCGGCGAGATCTTCGACTATCTGGAGCTGCGCGCGCTGACCGGGGTCGAGGAGATCCTCGGCGTGCGGGGCACCCGCACCTACCGCCGGACGCTGCGGCTGCCGCACGGGCCCGGAGTGGTCGAGGTGGACGAGCCGGGCCCGGACGCCCGCTGGCTCGACTGCCGGCTGCACCTGGCCGACCTCCGCGACCTCACCACCGCCGGCCAGCGCACGCGCCGGCTCTTCGACCTGGACGCCGACCCGTACGCCGTCGGCGAGCGGCTGGCCGCGGACCCGGTGCTCGGGCCGCTGGCCGGGAAGCGCCCGGGGCTCCGCTCGCCGGGCGCGGCGGAGCCGCACGAGCTGGCCGTGCGGGCGGTGCTCGGCCAGCAGGTGACGGTGGCCGCGGGCCGCGGGCTCGGCAGCCGGCTGGCCGCCGCCTACGGCGAGGGGCTGGACGGGCTGCCGTCCCCTTCGGGCGGGTTGACGCTGCTCTTCCCCACCGCGGAGACGCTGGCCGAGGCGGGCCTCGGCGAACTCGGCATGCCGGAGTCCCGGCGGGCCACGATCCGTGGCCTGTGCGCGGCGCTGGCGGGCGGCGAGGTCGTCCTCGACCCGGGCGCCGACCGCGAGGACACCGAGAAGCGCCTCCTCGCGCTGCGCGGCATCGGCCCCTGGACGGCGGGCTACATCCGGATGCGCACCCTCTCCGACCCGGACGTCCTCCTCGAGGGCGACGTGGTCCTCCGAGCCGCCCTGAAGGCCCACGGCCTCACCCCCACCAACGCCACGGACTGGCGCCCCTGGCGCACCTACGCCATGCACCACCTCTGGTACACCCGCTGACACTCCGTGAGCCCCGAGGAAAACCCCCGGCCCCGAACGCAGCGCCGCAGGCGCAAGTCAGGGGCGCGGGGAACTGCGCGGGCCGCCGCGACCGGGCCGCATCCGGCCGCGGAGAAGCAGTTGCAACCCAGCGCCCGTCGCCGAACGCGCCGCCCGTCGCGGCGGGCCGCGCAGTTCCCCGCGCCCCCGACTTCGCCCTACGGGCGTCATTGCGGGGCGGCGCCCGGACGCTGCGGGACCCGCGCAGCGCCGCAGGCGCAAGTCAGGGGCGCGGGGAACTGCGCGGGCCGCCGCGACCGGGCGGCATCCGGCCGCGGAGAAGCAGTTGCAACCCAGTGCCCCTTGCCGAGCGCGCCGCCGGTCGCGGCGGGCCCCACTTCGCCCTACGGGCGTCATTGCGGGGTGTCGCCCGGGGGCTGCTGGGGCTGTTCCTCGTCCTCGGGGAGGGTCGGCTTCGCGCGTAGGCGGGCGCGTAGCTCCGTCGGGGGGAGGAAGTTCGCCCAGCGCTCGGGGAACTCCGCAGGCGCGTTGCCCTCCGGGTCGACCGGCGCGTCCGCGCGCCGCCGCGCCCGCGCGATCTCGGCCCGCGCCTTGAGCGTCTGCGCGCTCGGCCACTTGCGGTCCACGGCCGCGTTCATCGCTGCACCCACCAGCACGGACATCGCCGTCACGCCGATCCACAGCAGCACCGCGACCGGCGCGGCCAGCGAGCCGTAGACGGTCGGCCCCTCGACCGAGTGGACCAGGTAGACCCGCAGGATGATGCTGCCGACCACCAGCACCAGCAGCGCGACCAGCGCCCCGGGGATGTCCTCCCGCCACGGCGTCCGCACCGGGACGGCCACGTGGTAGAGGGTGGTCAGGAAGACCACCGAGAGCAGCAGCGCCGCCGGCCAGTACAGCGCGTGGACCAGCCCGGCGGTGGCCGGGAAGACCGCCACCACCATCCCCGGTCCGGCGACGATCAGCGGCAGCACCACGGACCCCACGATGAGCGCCGCTATATAGAGGCCCAGCGAGAGCACCCGGGTGTGGACGATCCCGCGCTTGCCGTCCAGCCCGTACATGATCGTCACGGTGTCCACGAAGACGTAGAGCGCCCGCGATCCCGACCACAGGGCGAAGGCGAAGCCGATCGAGATCAGCCCCGGCTGGCCGCCGTCGAAGACGCTCCGCAGCAGCGGCTTCACGATCTGGTCGATGGAGGACTGGGAGAGGACGGTCCCGGAGGCGTTGAGGATGTCCCGCTGGAGGTCGGCGATGGTGCCGGCGCCCAGCAGGTCGTCCAGGTACCCCAGGGTGCCGGCGACGCAGAGCAGCAGCGGCGGCACCGACATCAGGGTGAAGAAGGCCACCTCGGCGGCGAGGCCGGTGACCCGGTACTCCATGCAGGTGTTGGTGGTCTCCTTGATCAGGTCCCACAGCACCGACCAGAACGGCGTGCCGCCGAAGCGGCGGATCGCCCGCCGCCGGCCGGCCCGCCCGCGGTGCCGGGCACGGGCCCGGGCGCGGTCGCGTTCCCGGTCGCGTTCCCGGTTCACGGAGGCCGGGGCGGCGGTGCTCCCCGGGAAGGGGGCGCGATACCCGGGCACCCCGGGCACTCCGGGCGCTCCGGGCACCCCGGATGGCCCGGCAGGGTCGGGTCGTCCGCCGGTGTCCCCGGGTTCGCCGTGTTCCGCCCGCGGGTCCTGCCTCCCGGGGTCGCCGCCTGCATGCTGCACGCTTCTAAGGTAGCCGCCGGTCAGCCCGGTTCCGCGCGCGGACCGGCGGCCTTCTCGGAGCGTCAGCACCCGTGACACTCCGTCGACCTGACGGCCCCTCAGTCCACGCGGCCCCCTCAGTACGACGCGCGGATCCCCATCACCTTCTCGATCCGCTCACGGTCGTACTCGGCGCCCAGCCACTCGAAGAGCGGCTCCAGCCGGCCGGGGTCGGCCAGGTAGTCGTCGTAGTGGATGCGGAAGGCGCGGTCGCCCAGATGGCCCGCGGCGGCCAGCATCCGCTCCTCCAGCTCGCCGAGGTGGTCCAGAGCGTCCTCCCGGCGCCCCCACCACTTGCTCTTGGCCACGTCGTCCAGGTTCCGGGTGTTCACGATGAAGCGGGCCCCGGGGAAGATCCCGCTCAGGAAGTCCACGTAGGCGACCAGCTCGCCGAAGGGCCAGTTGATCTCCTTGAAGCCGACCACCCTGGTGTCCGGATGCGGACGCAGCAGGGTCTCCGTGATCAGGCGCCGCATGCTGCGCAGCGCGTGCGCCTCGGGGTAGCCGTCGATGCCGAACCAGGGGTGGGTGGGCGGCAGCGGCTCGGGCCGGGCCAGCCGGTCCCGGTGGTGGAGCACCTGCGAGTGGTAGCGGTACAGCTGGTACGGCACGCCCTGGTTCTCGCCGCGGATCAGCACCCCGGGCGCGGAGGTCAACAGGTTCTGCAGCAGGGTCGACCCGGACCGGCCGTAGGTGAGGATGAAGGCGTATGTGTAAGAGGCCTCGGCTTCGCCGTCGGACGGCCCGGCCCCGCCGAGCTGCTGCAGGTAGTCGCGCTCAAGGCGGATGGCCTCCACCTGTTCCCGCAGGTCGTCGCGCTGCCGGAGGAGCCGGTCCCGCTGGTCGATCAAGCGCCGAACCTGCGGGATCGACTTGGCCAGGCGGGCGGGGTCGATAAGAGTCATGGCCCTCAAGGTAAGGGCCGTATATGAGTGAAGCATGAGTGGCACATGGGCCCCGGCTGTCAGCGGAGGATCGGGCTCCGGCGCGGCAAGAAGGCGCTCCGATATTTCATCTCATTATTCGAGAGTCATTTGTTCACAGTGCGGACAGCAGTGGACGTCCGGAAGATCTGCGTGCGACTCTCTAGCCATGTCTCACGCTGGTACGGATCTGGTAGGTCGACTGCACGTCGACCTCGGCCGCATGTCCAGCGCCATCTGTCCGGCGACCTGTGCCCGGTGACGGTTCGTCACCACCCCGCTGAAACCGCCACACCAACTCTGCTGCCCCTGCCGTAGCGGAGCCGGCGGCCCCGGGACAGGTCGGGACCCCCACGACCAGCCAGCACACGGAACACCCCGGTCCACCGGCCGGGAAAGCCGGTGCGTCCCGGAAGCCGAAGGCCCCCGCGAGGCCGAACCTGCCGAAGGACCCACCACATGGCTTCCTCCCCTTCCACCGACCGGGCCCCGCGCCCCGCCGCGCGCAAGGCGGGCCGCCACCGCGGCGAGGGCCAGTGGGCGGCCGGACACTTCACCCCGCTCAACGGCAACGAGCAGACGAAGAAGGACGACGACGGTCTCAATGTGCGGACACGCATTGAGACGATCTACGCCAAGGCCGGCTTCGACTCCATCGATCCCAGCGACCTCCGCGGCCGCTTCCGCTGGTGGGGGCTGTACACCCAGCGGGCGCCCGGGATCGACGGCGGCAAGACGGCGATCCTGGAGCCGGAGGAGCTGGACGACCGCTACTTCATGCTGCGGGTCCGGATCGACGGCGGCCGGCTCACCACCGAGCAGCTGCGCACCATCGCCGAGGTCTCCCAGGCGTACGCCCGCGGCACCGCCGACCTGACGGACCGCCAGAACATCCAGCTGCACTGGGTCCGGATCGAGGACGTGCCGGACATCTGGCAGCGGCTGGAGGCCGTCGGCCTCTCCACCACCGAGGCCTGCGGCGACGTCCCCCGCGTCATCCTCGGCTCGCCGGTCGCCGGGATCGCCGCCGACGAGATCCTGGACGGCACCCGGGCCATCGAGGAGATCAGCGAGAAGTACATCGGCAGCCCCGAGTTCTCCAACCTGCCGCGGAAGTTCAAGACGGCGATCTCCGGCTCGCCGACCCTGGACGTGGTGCACGAGATCAACGACATCTCCTTCGTCGGCGTCGAGCACCCCGAGCACGGCCCCGGCTTCGACCTCTGGGTCGGCGGCGGCCTCTCCACCAACCCGCGGCTCGCCGAGCGGCTCGGCGCCTGGGTGCCGCTGGACGAGGTCCCCGAGGTCTGGGCGGGGGTCACCGGCATCTTCCGCGACTACGGCTACCGCCGGCTGCGCAACCGCGCCCGGCTCAAGTACCTGCTGGCGGACTGGGGGGTGGAGAGGTTCCGGCAGGTGCTGGAGGACGAGTACCTCCACCGCAAGCTGGTCGACGGGCCCGCCCCGGCCGAGCCGGTGGACCGCTGGCGCGACCACATCGGCGTCCACCGGCAGAAGGACGGCCGCTACTTCATCGGCTTCGCGCCGCGGGTCGGCCGGGTGGACGGCGGGCTGCTGGCCAAGGTCGCCGACCTGGCCGAGGAGCACGGCTCCGGCCGCCTCAGCACCACCGCCCACCAGAAGATGGTGGTGCTGGACGTGCCCGAGGACCGGGTCGAGTCGCTGAAGGCCGGGCTGGCCGCGCTGGACCTCCAGGTCGAGCCGTCCGCCTTCCGCCGCGGCACGATGGCCTGCACCGGCATCGAGTTCTGCAAGCTGGCCATCGTCGAGACCAAGAGCCGCGGGGCCGACCTGATCGCCGAACTCGAGCGCCGGCTCCCGGAGTTCGACGAGCCGATCTCCATCAACCTGAACGGCTGCCCGAACGCCTGCGCCCGGATCCAGACCGCGGACATCGGTCTCAAGGGGCAGCTGATCCTGGACGAGAACGGCGAGCAGGTCGAGGGCTACCAGGTGCACCTGGGCGGCGGGCTCGGCCTGGACCCCGGCTTCGGCCGCAAGGTCCGCGGCCTGAAGGTGACCTCGGCCGGGCTGCCGGACTACATCGAGCGGGTGCTCCGGCGGTACCTGGCGGACCGTCAGGACGGCGAGCGGTTCGCCCAGTGGGCGGCCCGCGCCCCCGAGTCGGACCTGAAGTAGGAGGACGCCGTGAGCGAGCGGGCCGCCCCCTTCTACTGCCCCTACTGCGGGGACGAGGACCTCCGGCCGAGCGAGGCCGGACACGGCGCCTGGGACTGCGTGTCCTGCCGGCGCGCGTTCCGGCTGGGCTTCCTCGGCCTCCTCGCCCCGCGATCCGCCGACACCCACGCCCACGCCCACGCCCACACTGACGACCCCCACGACTCCCCGTACCCAGCAGAGGGAATGGACCGATGACCGCAGCCGACCGCTCGGCGGACGAGCTCAGGGCACTGGCGACCACGGCCGGCCACGAGCTGGAGAACGCGTCCGCGCAGGACATCCTGCGCTGGGCGGTGGAGACCTTCGGCGACCGCTTCTGCGTGACCTCCTCGATGGAGGACGCGGTGGTGGCCCATCTGGCCTCCACTGTGAAGCCCGGCGTCGACGTGGTGTTCCTCGACACCGGTTACCACTTCGCCGAGACCATCGGCACCAGAGACGCCGTCGAGGCCGTCTACGACGTGAACCTGATCACACTGACCCCCCGTCAGAGCGTGGCCGAGCAGGACGCCGAGTACGGACCGCGGCTGCACGACCGGGATCCCGACCTGTGCTGCGCCCTGCGGAAGGTGGAGCCGCTCCGTCGCGGTCTGGCGGGCTATCAGGCCTGGGCCACCGGCCTGCGCCGGGACGAGTCCCCGTCCCGGGCCGACACGCCCGTCGTGGGCTGGGACGAGAAGAACGGCCGGGTCAAGGTCTCCCCCATCGCCCGCTGGACCCAGGAGGACGTGGACGCCTACGTTGCCTCTCACGGCGTTCTTACCAACCCGCTGCTGATGGACGGCTACGGGTCCATCGGCTGCGCGCCCTGCACGCGGCGGCTGCTGCCCGGCGAGAGCGCCCGGGACGGGCGCTGGGCTGGGCTCTCCAAGACCGAGTGCGGCCTTCATGAACCTCTCAGCAAGGCCTGAGAGAGTACCCCCGGCCCTCTTACCGTTCCCTTCCGTCCACGCCTGTTTCTTACCGTCGAGACCTTGGAGCCCCGTCCGATGAGCACCGCCCCGCCCGACGCCCCCGCCTCAGCGGGAGGCACCGCAAGCGGCGCGACCGTATGGCTGACCGGCCTGCCCAGCGCCGGCAAGACGACGATCGCCCGCGCCCTCGCCGACCGCCTGCGTGCCGGTGGACGGCGGGTCGAGGTGCTGGACGGCGACGAGATCCGCGAGTACCTGTCCCGCGGGCTCGGCTTCACCCGCGAGGACCGGCACACCAACGTCACCCGGATCGGCTTCGTCGCCGAACTCCTCGCCTCGCACGGGGTGGTGGTCCTCGCACCGGTGATCGCCCCCTATGCCGAGTCCCGGGAGGCCGTCGCCAAGCGGCACGCCGACCGGGGCACCGCGTACCTGGAGGTGCATGTGGCCACGCCGGTGGAGGTCTGCTCCGACCGGGACGTCAAGGGGCTGTACGCCAAGCAGGCGGCGGGTGAGCTGAGCGGGCTGACCGGGGTGGACGACCCGTACGAGCCGCCGGCCTCGCCGGATCTGCGCATCGAGACCCAGGACCAGACGGTCGAGGAGTCGGCCGCCGCGCTTGAGGCACTGCTCAACGAGAGGGGACTGGCGTGACCGTCGCCACCGAGACCGACGCAACCAAGCCCGGCTCCAGCGCCGCCACCACCGCTGGGAACCGCCCGTACGCGCTCTCCCATCTGGACGCGTTGGAGGCGGAGGCGGTGCACATCTTCCGCGAGGTGGCGGGGGAGTTCGAGCGTCCGGTGATCCTCTTCTCCGGCGGCAAGGACTCGATCGTCATGCTGCATCTGGCACTGAAGGCGTTCCGGCCGGCGCCGGTGCCCTTCGGGCTGCTGCATGTGGACACCGGGCACAACTTCCCGGAGGTCATCGAGTTCCGGGACCGCACCGTCGAGAAGCACGGGCTGCGCCTCCACGTGGCCTCCGTCCAGGAGTTCATCGACAACGGGCGGCTGCGGGAGCGGCCGGACGGCACCCGCAACCCGCTGCAGACCGTGCCGCTGCTGGAGGCCATCGAGCGGGGCCGGTTCGACGCGGTCTTCGGCGGCGGCCGACGGGATGAGGAGAAGGCCCGGGCCAAGGAGCGGGTCTTCAGCCTCCGCGACGAGTTCGGCGCCTGGGACCCGCGCCGGCAGCGCCCGGAGCTGTGGCAGCTGTACAACGGCCGGCACCTGCCGGGCGAGCATGTGCGGGTCTTCCCGATCTCCAACTGGACCGAGCTGGACGTGTGGCAGTACATCGCCCGGGAGGGGATCGAGCTGCCGCAGATCTACTACGCCCATGAGCGCGAGGTGTTCGCGCGCAACGGGATGTGGCTGACCGCGGGCGAGTGGGGCGGCCCGAAGGACGGCGAGACCGTGGAGAAGCGGCGGGTGCGCTACCGCACGGTGGGCGACATGTCCTGCACCGGGGCCGTCGACTCCGAGGCCGCCGACGTCCAGGCCGTGATCGCCGAGGTGGCGGCCTCCCGGCTGACCGAGCGCGGGGCCACCCGCGCCGACGACAAGCTGTCCGAGGCCGCCATGGAAGACCGCAAGCGCGAGGGGTACTTCTAAAGATGTCCGAACTCACCGACACCGCAGTGCAGTCGGCGGCCGCCCGGCTGGTCGCCGAGGAGACCTCGCTGCTGCGCTTCGCCACCGCCGGCTCCGTGGACGACGGCAAGTCCACCCTGGTCGGCAGGCTCCTCCACGACTCCAAGTCGGTGCTGGCCGACCAGTTGGAGGCGGTCGAGTCGGCCTCCCGCCGGCGCGGCCAGCAGGCCCCCGACCTGGCGCTGCTCACCGACGGCCTGCGGGCCGAGCGCGAGCAGGGCATCACCATCGACGTGGCCTACCGCTACTTCGCCACCGCCAAGCGGCGGTTCATCCTGGCCGACACCCCCGGGCACGTGCAGTACACCCGGAACATGGTGACCGGCGCCTCCACGGCCGAGCTGGCCGTGGTGCTGGTGGACGCCCGCAACGGCGTGGTCGAGCAGACCCGCCGGCACCTGGCGGTGGCCGCCCTGCTGCGGGTCCCCCACGTGGTGCTGGCCGTCAACAAGATGGACCTGGCCGGCTACGCCGAGCCGGTCTTCGCCGCCATCGCGCAGGAGTTCACCGCCACCGCGCGGCGGCTGGGCGTGCCGGAGGTGACCGCGGTCCCGATCTCGGCCCTGGCCGGGGACAACGTGGTCGAGCCCAGCGCCGAGATGGACTGGTACGGCGGGCCGACGCTGCTGGAGCACCTGGAGTCGGTCCAGGTCGCCGCCGACCCGGCGGGCGACCCGGTGCGCTTCCCCGTGCAGTACGTCATCCGCCCGCAGAGCGCCGAGCACGCCGACTACCGCGGCTACGCCGGGCAGCTGGCCTCCGGGGTGCTGCGGGTCGGGGACGAGGTGACCGTGCTGCCCTCCGGGCAGACCAGCACCGTCGCCGGGATCGACACCATGGACGGCGGGGAGGCCGAACTGGCCTGGGCCCCGCAGTCGGTGACCGTGCGTCTGGCCGACGACCTGGACGTCTCCCGCGGCGACCTGATCGCCGGGGCGCCCGCGCCCGAACCGGTCAAGGACATCGAGGCCACCGTCTGCCACCTCCACGAGCGCCCGCTGCGCATCGGCGACAAGGTCCTGTTGCGGCACACCACCCGCACCGTGCGGGCCGTCGTCAAGGACATCCCCTACCGCCTGGACGTGGAGACCCTGGAACGGGCCGAGCGCCCGGACGAGTTGGGCCTCAACGACCTGGGTCACGTGGTGCTGCGCACCGCCGAGCCGCTGGCCCTGGACCCCTACGCGGTCAACCGCCGCACCGGCTCCTTCATCCTCGTCGACCAGGCGGACGGCTCCACGCTGACCGCCGGCATGGCCGGAGAGGCGTTCTGAACCATGGCCGACGGCACGGGGGTTGAGGCGACCTCTCCGGTTCGCGGGTCCGGCACCGCCGGCACCGCCACCGGTGAGGCCTTCTCGCTGATGGCGAAGGAGGGCGGCCGCGTGGGGAGCGGCGCGCTCGGCGCCGGGCAGGGCGGGGTCGGGGACTGTCCGCGCTGACCGCGCGCAGCAGCCCGGCGGCCCGGGCGGATTCCGTCCGCCCGGCGCCTGCCCCCTCCCCCGCTCCTTCCTCCTGTCGAGTCGAGGTCCGCCATCATGTCCGTCCGCCCCGTCCTGTCCACCCCGCGCCAGCGTTGGAGAAAGCCCGCGCTCCTCTCGGGCTCCGTCCTCGCCCTCGCCGCGCTGCTGTCCGCCTGCGGGTACGGCTCCCAGGCGGCGACCACCGGGTCCACCGTCCAGGCGTCCGGCAAGGCGCTCTCCGCGTCCACCGTGCGGATCGGGTACTTCGGCAACATCACCCACACCACCCCGCTGGTGGGGGTGGAGAACGGCCGGTTCCAGAAGGACCTGGGCGGCACCAAGCTGCAGACCCAGATCTTCAACGCCGGCCCGTCCGAGATCGAGGCGCTCAACGCCGGCTCGATCGACATCGGCTGGATCGGCCCCTCCCCGGCGATCTCCGGCTACAGCAAGTCCAAGGGCACCAGCCTGCGGATCATCTCGGGTTCGGTCTCCGGCGGCGCCTCGCTGGTGGTGAACCCGTCGAAGATCAAGTCCATCGCGGACCTCAAGGGCAAGAGGATCGCCAGCCCGCAGCTCGGCAACACCCAGGACGTCGCCCTCCTCAACTTCCTCTCCCAGCACGGGTTCAAGGAGGACGCGCAGTCCGGCAAGGGCGACGTCTCGGTGGTCCGCACGGACAACTCCCTCACCCCCACCGAGTTCAAGTCCGATCAGATCGACGGTGCCTGGGTGCCCGAGCCGACCGCCTCCAAGCTGGTCGCGGCGGGCGGGAAGACCCTCGTCGACGAGAAGAGCCTGTGGCCCGGCGGCAGGTTCGTCACCACCAACGTGATCGTCTCGCAGAAGTTCCTCAAGGCGCACCCGGACGTGGTCGAGGCCGTCCTCAAGGCCTCCGTCGACACCAACGACTGGATCGCCGCCAACCCGGCCGAGGCGAAGAAGACCGCCAACCAGGCGCTCGCCAAGCTCACCGGCAAGCCCCTGCCGACCGTCGTCCTCGACGACGCCTGGAAGAACATCGAGGTCACCGACGACCCGCTGGCCTCCACCCTCAAGACGGAGGCGCAGCACGCGGTCACCGCGGGCCTCCTCTCCGCCCCCGACCTCAGCGGGATCTACGACCTGACCCCGCTGAACAAGGTGCTCAAGGCCGCCGGAAAGCCCGCCGTCAGCGCGGCGGGCCTCGGCACGCAGTGAGCGTCGCCTACTGATCCGCGTCCCGTACCCCTGTACCCCTCCCCGACTCCGGTGCCCGCCCTCGCGCCCCCTGCGGCGATCCCGTCGATGCCCGTCGATCACGCCGACGGGGACGCGGGGCGGGCACCGGCTCAGAAAGCACAGGAGGTGACCGGCATGGCCCCGGCGCTCACCCAGCCCCCCCGGTCGGCCGCGCCGTCGGAGCCCGGCTCCGGCACGGCCCCGGCCGTCCGCATCGACCACGTCTCCAAGACCTTCGGCCGCCCAGGATCGGCGCCGGTACTGGACGACATCAGCCTGGACGTCGCCCCCGGCGAGTTCGTCTGCCTCCTCGGCGCCTCGGGCTGCGGCAAGTCCACCCTGCTCAACCTGGTGGCCGGCCTGGAGTCGCCGAGCCAGGGGGCGATCGAGGTCGAGGGCGGCCGGGCCGCCCTGATGTTCCAGGAGCACGCGCTCTTCCCGTGGCTCACCGCCGGCCGCAACATCGAACTCGCCCTGCGGCTGCGCGGGGTGCCCCGGGCCGACCGCAGGGACGAGGCCGAGCGGCTGCTCGAACTCGTCCGGCTGAAGGGCTCCTACCGCAAGCGGGTGCACGAGCTCTCCGGCGGGATGCGCCAGCGGGTGGCGATGGCCCGCGCCCTCGCCCAGCAGTCCCCTGTGCTGCTGATGGACGAGCCCTTCGCCGCCCTGGACGCCATCACCCGGGACGTCCTCCACGAGGAGCTCACCCGGATCTGGGGGGCCGCCAACACCTCCGGCGACTCCGGGCTCGGCCTCTCCGTCCTCTTCGTCACCCACAACGTCCGGGAGGCGGTCCGCCTCGCCCAGCGGGTGGTGCTCCTCTCCTCCCGCCCCGGCCGGATCGCCCGCGAGTGGACGATCGACCTGCCGCAGCCCCGCCGCATCGAGTCGGCGGGCGTGGCCGAACTCTCCGTCGAGATCACCGAACAGCTCCGTGGGGAGATCCGCCGCCATGGCCAGCACTGAGACCCGAACCGAGTCGGCGGACACCACCGCGACCGGCCTCTCCGGGCTGGAAGCGGGCCTGGACGCCCTGGAGAGCAGCGAGCCGGCCCGCGAACCGCTCCGGGCGGTGCTCCTCCGCAAGGTCCTGCCGCCGGTGGTCGCGGTCGTCCTCGTCCTCGTCATCTGGCAGCTGATCTACTGGTCCGGCATCAAGCGCCCGGACCTCCTCCCCGGTCCCGCCGACGTCTGGAACAGCCTCCACCAGGAGTGGCTGAAGGGCACCCTCCTCCAGCCGATCTGGACCTCGCTCTCCCGCGGGGTCCTCGGCTTCCTGGTCGCGACGGTGATCGGCACCCCGCTCGGCCTGGTGGTGGCCAGGGTGAAGGTGGTGCGGGCGGCCATCGGGCCGATCCTCACCGGGCTGCAGTCCATCCCCTCGGTGGCCTGGGTGCCGGCGTCCATCATCTGGTTCGGCCTCTCCGACGCCACCATCTACTGCGTCATCCTCCTCGGCGCCGTGCCGTCCATCGCCAACGGCCTGGTCGCCGGGGTCGACCAGGTCCAGCCGCTCTACCTGCGGGCCGGCCGGACGCTCGGCGCGACCGGACTCCGCGGCATCTGGCACATCCTGCTGCCGGCCGCGATGCCGGGCTACATGGCCGGCCTCAAGCAGGGCTGGGCGTTCGCCTGGCGGTCCCTGATGGCGGCCGAGCTGATCGCGAGTTCTCCCGCCCTGGGCATCGGCCTCGGTCAGGCTTTGGAAAACGCCCGTGACATCCAGGACATGCCGACGGTACTCGCGACCATCATCCTGATCCTGCTCGTCGGGATCGGGATCGAACTGGTCGTCTTCTCCCCGATGGAACGGCGGGTGCTACGTTCCCGCGGACTGCTCGCCGCCAAGAGGTGATCACGGAGATGCGCATGACGCCACCACGTCAGCCGGTACTGCTGCTCGTCGCCCACGGCAGCCGGGACCCCCGGCACGCCGCGGTCGTCAGCGGGCTGACGACGGCGCTGCGCGGGCTGCGGCCGGACCTCGCGGTCACCGCGGGGTACCTCGACCACTGCGCGCCCCGGCTCCCCCAGGTCCTGGAACGCCTCTGGTCGGACGACCCGGAGCGGCCGGTGATCGCGGTCCCGCTGCTCCTCAACCGGGCCTTCCACGCCAAGCACGACATCCCCGGGGTGCTGGCCGAGGCGACGTCCCGGCTTCCCGGGCTGGACGTCCGGCTCGCCGACGTCCTCGGCCCGCATCCGCTCCTCCTCGCGGCCCTCGACCGCCGGCTCGCGGAGGCCGGCGTCCACCCCTCCCCGGGCACCGGGATCGTCCTCGCCGCGGCGGGCTCCTCGGACCCGGCCGCGAACGCGGCGACCCGGGGGGTGGCGGCCGCGTACCGCGCGACGCGGGGCTGGGCGGCCGTCGAGGTGGCCTACGCCTCGGCCTCCGGGCCGCGGGTCCCCGACGCGATAGCCGCGCTGCGTGCGGCGGGCGCGACCCGCATCGCCGTGGCCCCGTACCTCCTGGCCCCCGGCCTCCTCCCGGACCGCATCGCCGCCGCGACGACCGACGCGCCCGGCGCCGCCACCCTGGCCGCGCCCCTGGGCCCCGCCCCGGAACTCGCCCGCCTCCTGCTGACCCGCTACACCGGCTGCGCCGAGCTTCCGCGCGGGGCGCTGGAGTACGCGGCGGGCCTGTAGCTCTCCGCGCCCGCGATTTCCGGGGCGAGGGGCAGAGGCAGAGCGAACGGGCCCCCGCGCCGCCCGGGTCGGAACCCGGGCCGCACGGGGGCCCACCCCGCAGAAGCGGTTACCGTCGCGGGCGCTGCACCGCGACCACCCGGCGCGCCTCGTCGGACTCGTCCTCGGGCGACGAGCCCTCCGGCAGCGATCCGGACCCGCCCTTGCGATCCGCGTGCCCCGGCCACCAGGCAGCGTGCCCGATCAGAGCGGTCAGGCTGGGCGTGAAGAACATCGCCATCACGAACGCCGCGACCACGATCCCGAAGGCCACCGTGAAGCCCATCTCGGTGAGGAAGGACTGCCCGGCCAGCATCATGCTGGCGAAGGTCGCCGCCAGGATGAACCCGGCCGCCGCCACCGTCGGCCCGGCGTGCCGCAGCGCCTGCGCCGCCGCCTCCCGGGGCGAGCGCCCCTCCCGCGCCTCTTCTCTCAGCCGCGCGATCATCAGGATGTTGTAGTCCGTGCCGATGGCGACCACGAACAAGTACATGATCACCGGCAGCATGAACATCAGGCCGTCCTGCCCGCCGATGTTCTGGAAGATCAGCACCGTCGCGCCCAGCGTCGCGCCGAAGCCCAGCGCCACCGAGGCCATCAGGTACCACGGCGCGACCAGCGACCGCAGCAGCAGCCCCAGGATCACCATGATCAGGATGGCCGCGACCGGGAACACCGTCCGGTAGTCGTGGTTGACCGCCTTGTCGATGTCCTTGTAGATCGCGGAGGTTCCGCCGACCAGCGCCTTGGTCCCGGGCGGCGCGTCGGCGTGGGCGACGGAGCGCACCTGGTCCACCGCGCTCAGCGCCTGGTCGCTCTCCGGCTTGTACTTGAGGGTGACGGAGATGCTCGCCGTCTCGCCGTCCTTGCTCAGGCCGGTCGGCTGCACGGCGGCGACGCCACCGACGCCCTTGAGCTTCTGCTCGAAGGCCGGCAGCGCGGCCTTGTCGATGGGCTGCCCCTGGGTGCTGGTCAGGTAGACCTGCGTCGGGTCGGCCGCGCCGGCCGAGTAGGCGGCCTGCATCTGGTTCTGCACGACCATCGACTCGGCGGTCTTCGGCATCGAGCCGGACGCCAGGTCGAAGGTGGCCTTGAAGCCGGTCGCGCCGAACGCCAGCGCCACCATCACCAGGCCGGAGACCAGGGCCACGATCGCAGGCCGCTTCTGCACCGTCCGGCCGAGCGCCGCGAACCGCGCGTTGGAGGGCTCCCGCTGCCAGGCCTTGGACGGCCAGAACAGCGCCCGCGGGCGGATCAGCGAGCAGACTGCGGGGATCAGGGTGAGTCCGGCCAGCAGGGTGACCGCGACGGCGATCGCCAGCGCCGGGCCCATCTGCTTGAGGAAGCCCAGGCTGGAGAGGGTCAGCGCGAGGAAGGCGATGATCACCGCGCCGGCGGCGGAGGCGATCGCCTCACCGACCCGGCCGACCGCGTTGATCATGGCCTCCCGGCGCTCCTCGCCGGCCCGCAGCTGCTCCCGGTACCGGAACATCAGGAAGAGGAAGTAGTCGGTGCCGACCCCGAACAGCACCACGACCAGGATCGACGAGACCGAACTGTTCGCCTGCAGGCCGAAGAGCTTGGTGGCGTCGGCGATCAGCCCGTTGGCGACCGAGGCCACCACGCCGATCATCACCAGCGGCAGGATCGCGATGATCGGCGCCCGGAAGATGATCAGAAGGGTGACGAGGATGATGAGGAAGACGCCGTAGGCGATGATCGCCTGACCACTGCTGGAGGCGTCCTGCTGGTCGAGGGCCTGCGCGGCGGAGCCGCCGAGCTTGGCCTCCAGCGGGGAGCCGCGGACCAGGTCCTTGGCGTCGGCCCGGAGCGTCTTGGCCGCGTCTGCCTGCTTCGGGGTGCCGGCGTTGGCCTTGTCCATCTGGACCAGCGCCATGTCGTACTTGCCGTCCTTGGACGGGATGCCCGGGACGACCCGCTGCACCTGGTCGATCTTCTTGGCGCCGAGCTCCTGGGTGACCTTGGCGACCTCGGCCTTGTCCGCCGCGGTCAGCCGCCCGCCGTCGGTACGGTCGAACAGCACGATCGCGGACGGCGTGAAGGCCTGCGGAAAGGCCTTCTGCTGGAGGTCCATGGCCTGAATGGACTCATAGCTCTTCGGCAGGAAGCTGCTCTCGTCGCTGTTCGACGGCAGGCTGGGTGCCGACGCGACGATGGCGACCGCGGCGATCAACCACGCCACGATCGTCCAGATGGGATGGCGGACGACTACTCGCCCTATCCGGCGGAACATTGCTGGGATGCCTCCAAGGCAGGCCGGCCAGAGATCTCGACGCTTCGGGGATGACTTACTAGCCGGTCGGCAGGTAAGTGGCAGGCGATGACCATCCTAGGTCGCCACCGCTCACCGGGCCCGGCGGTACCCCCGGGCTATATCCTCTCCCGGCGTCGGCGCCGAGGACTCGTCCCACGGGTTGAGCCTCGGGTGGACTCCTCTCCGCCTCAGGGCGGAGCGGCACCCTGAGTCCGCCGCCTGCGGGCTACCCCGCCCGCAGCGGCCAGTCCCGCGGAATCGTCGCGCCGGGCTCGCGGCCGCGGCGGAGCCAGCCCTCGAAGTCCGCCGCCCACTCGGCGTGCCAGCCCACCTGGTGCCGGTGGAGCAGCTCGGCGTCGACGCCGTCCAGCTGGCCGGCGTGCCGGCGGGCCAGCGCCACCGCGACCCGCACGGCGGCCAGCGCGTCCCCGCCCGCCTGGTGGGCGTCGGCCGCCGCGAAGACCACCCCGTAGGCGGCGCAGACGCTGCCCAGCGTCCGCGAGCCGCGGCGGTACCTGTCCAGCCTGCGGTCGAGCACCAGCGGGTCGATCACCGGGCCGATCAGCGCGGGCGCGCCCCCGGGGAGCGCGCCCCGCCGGGCGGAGAGCCGCTCGGCGAGCGAGGCGAGCCCGTACCGGGCCAGCTCGGCCTCCAGCAGGGAGAGGTCGAAGGGGGCGTTGAAGACCACCACCGGCACCCCGTCCGCGAGATGGCCGCAGAGGGCGGCGGCGATCTCGTCCACCGCCTCGGCGGGCGGGCGGCCCTCCGCGCGGACCCGCTCGGTGGTGTACCCGTGGATCGCCGCGGCCTCGGCCGGGACCGGTATCCCGGGATCGACCACCCACGCCCCCGGCGTGCCGACCGGTTCGCCGCCCTTGGTCTTCACCAGCGCGGCGGTGACGATCCGTGAGGTCGCCGGATCCGTGCCCGTCGTCTCCAGGTCGAAGCCGACCAGTACGCCATCAGCCCAAGTCATCCGACAGCCCGTCCTCTCGCCCGCTGTCCGGTCGCCCCCATCATCCCGCCCCCCACTGACAACATCGCCGGGGGGTCGGGGGCGGGCTCGCGGGCGCGAGAGAAGTCTGGACCGGCCGGTTCACGCCCATGGCGGTGAACGCCAGGAGGACGCGCCCGGCCGGCATCTGACACGCTATCGGTCCTCCATGAGCCGCTCATGAGAACGCCGTGAAGTCCTTCCGGCCGGGTGGCCGCCGGCTCAGGAGACCGGGCGGGAGTCGCCCCAGATCCCCTCGAACTCCTCCTGGTAGACCTGGAAGAGGCCGAGTTCCTGGCTCCGCAGCCGCTCCGGGTCGATCGCGGCCCCCGCGCGCCCGGCGCGTACGCCGCGCGCCCCGCCGACGCCGCCGGCGCGCACCACCAGCGCGGGCGACTCGCTCCCGCGCGCCCGCCGCAGATACGGCTGGACCACGGCGATCCCGTCCGGCCCGTCCCCGTCCACCAGGTAGGCGGTGAACCGCGGGACCTCGTCGAAGACCCGGATCTCGAAGCCGCCGGTGTCCCGCAGCCGCGACCTGACCCGCCGGACGTGCATGATGTTGTTCTCCACGCCGCGGGCCAACTCCCCCCGGCCAAGGCCGAGTTCGCGCTCCCGGCGGCGCACCGCCGAGCTGGCCGGGTTGAGGAAGAGCAGCCGGGTGCGGCAGCCGGAGGCGGCCAGCTGGACCAGCCGCCGGCCGGTGAAGTTCTGGCAGAGGAGGTTGAGGCCGATGCCGATCGCGTCCAGCCGCCGGGCCCCGTTCAGCAGGTCCTCGACCGGGAGTTGGCGTTGCAGCCGGACCCGGTCCGGATGCACCCCGATGACGTCCCCGTACCGGTCGCCGACCAGCTCCTCGACCACGTCGGCCGGGGCGCGCAGCCCCGGCGAGCCGGCGCCGCCGCCCCCGTCGAGCAGCGCCAGCAGCCGTCCCGCCGCCCGCTCGGCCTGCTCCAGGACGTTGTCGGTGAGCGCCCGGTTGCGCGAGACGACGTGCCGGGCGACCTCCAACTCGTCCAGCGCGAGCTCCAGTTCGCGCCGGTCGGCGAGGAACGGCTCGAAGCACGGCCAGTGCTGCACCATCAGCTCGCGCAGCTGCGGCAGGGTCAGGAAGACCACCAGGTCGTCGTCGGCGGGGTCGAGGAGGTAGCCCTTCCGCCGGCTCACCTCGCGCACCGCCCCCGCCCGCTGCACCCACTCCTCCCCGGAGGGGCCGGCGGCCGCTATCACCCAGTCCTCGCCGTGCACCGGCTCGTAGACCGGCCGGAGCACCTCGGCGACCACCGAGCGGAGCCGCTGTTCGACCAGATTCAGCCAGACGTAGCCGCGGGCGGCCCGCTGCACCCGCCGGCGGGCCTCCTCCCACGCGTCCGGCGGCCAGGCGAGCGAGGGCTCGACCGGTCCCGGTTGCTGCGGAAGGCCCCTGCCGCCCGCCCTGGTGACGGCGGTGGAGTCCGCTCCCCGCGCTGTGCCGCCGCCGGCACCCCCGTCCGCGGGGACCACCATCCCGGAACTCACCACCCATGCTCCACGTCGACTGCCGCTGTCCATGTCCACTTGTGCGTCGCGCCGGCCCCCGCACCGCCCGTCCGGTGACCGCGCGACCACCCTGGGCCAACCGGACGGCGCGGCAGAGGTCCTGACGCAGCGTCGAACCACGAGAGCATCCGACGGTAAGTCAGATGATCACCATCCACGACGGGTGATCAAGCCTACTTCCCCCCTCGAAGCGACGCAGCCGATCGTAGGCCCCTCGCGCCCCTCCGCCACGCCTCCGGCACACCCGTTCGGGCGAAGATGTCGCGAAAGGCCGTCAGATCGGCGCTCCACTGCGCGAGTATGCCGGAGGATCCGCCCGTACCGACTTTCGTTCGACGAACCCGAGGATGCCCGAGCGAGACCCCGCGGAGGACCGGATGGGGGTGGCGGCGGAACCGCAGGGCACACGAGGGAACACAAGGGAACGCCAGGAGCCGTGAGGGACCGCGAGGACCCGCGCAGGGAAGGGAACGCAGACGACCATGCAGGTCTGGCCCGGAGAGCCCTATCCCCTCGGTGCCACCTATGACGGGGCCGGCACCAATTTCGCCGTCTTCTCGGAGGCGGCCGACCGGATCGAACTCTGCCTGCTCGAGGACGACGGCTCGGAGACCAGCGTCGAGCTGCGGGAGACCGACGCCTTCGTCCGGCACGCCTACCTCCCCGGCGTCCAGCCGGGCCGCCGCTACGGCTTCCGCGTCCACGGCCCGTACGATCCCCGGGCGGGCCACCGCTGCAACAGCGCCAAGCTGCTGCTCGACCCGTACGCCAAGGCGATCAGCGGGCGCATCGACTGGGACGAGTCGGTCTACGGGTACCACTTCGGCTCCCCCGACCGGCGGAACGACCTGGACTCGGCGCCGCACACGATGGCCTCGGTGGTGGTGAACCCCTACTTCGACTGGGGGAACGACCGCGCCCCGCGCACCGACTACCACCGCACCGTCCTCTACGAGGCCCATGTGAAGGGCCTGACCCGGCAGCACCCGGGGATCCCGGAGGAGCTCCGCGGCACCTACGCGGGGATCGCCCACCCGGCGCTGATCGAGCACCTCACCGAACTCGGCGTCACCGCCATCGAGCTGATGCCGGTCCACCAGTTCGTCCAGGACCACCGCCTGGAGGAACTGGGGCTGAGCAACTACTGGGGCTACAACACCATCGGCTTCTTCGCCCCGCACGCCGCCTACTCCTCGCTGGGCGACCGCGGCCAGCAGGTGACCGAGTTCAAGTCGATGGTGAAGGCGCTGCACGCGGCCGGGATCGAGGTGATCCTGGACGTCGTCTACAACCACACGGCGGAGGGCAACCACCTCGGGCCGACCCTCTCCTTCCGGGGCATCGACAACGCCTCCTACTACCGCCTGGTCCAGAACGACCTGCGGTACTACGAGGACACCACCGGCACCGGCAACTCGCTGCTGATGCGCAGTCCCCACGTACTCCAGATGATCATGGACTCGCTGCGCTACTGGGTCACCGAGATGCACGTCGACGGCTTCCGCTTCGACCTCGCGGCGACCCTGGCCCGGCAGTTCCACGAGGTGGACCGGCTGTCCTCGTTCTTCGACCTGGTCCAGCAGGACCCGGTGGTCTCCCAGGTCAAGCTGATCGCCGAGCCCTGGGACCTGGGCGAGGGCGGCTACCAGGTGGGCAACTTCCCCCCGCTGTGGACGGAGTGGAACGGCAAGTACCGGGACACCGTCCGCGACCTGTGGCGCGGCGAGAACGCCACGCTGGCCGAGTTCGGCTCCCGGCTCACCGGCTCGTCCGACCTCTACCAGGACGACGGCCGCCGCCCGCTGGCCAGCATCAACTTCGTCACCTGCCACGACGGCTTCACCCTGCGCGACCTGGTCTCGTACAACGACAAGCACAACGAGGCCAACGGCGAGGGCAACCGGGACGGCGAGTCCTTCAACCGCTCCTGGAACTGCGGCGCCGAGGGCGAGACCGAGGACGCGGGGGTGCTCGCCCTGCGGGCCCGCCAGCAGCGCAACTTCCTGGCCACCCTGATGCTCAGCCAGGGCACCCCGATGCTCTCCCACGGCGACGAGTTCGGCCGCACCCAGCAGGGCAACAACAACGCCTACTGCCAGGACAACGAGCTCTCCTGGGTGCGCTGGCCCAAGCCCGAGGCGCTGGCCGCCGAGGCGGCCGCGGCCCGCGAGGCGGGGGCGACGCCGGGGCCGAGGACTCCGAGGCCGCCCAGCTGCTGGAGTTCACCCGGCACATGGTCTGGCTCCGCCGGGACCACCCGGTCTTCCGCCGCCGCCGCTTCTTCCACGGCCGCCCGGTCTCCGGCACCCACGACGAGCTCTCCGACATCGCCTGGTTCACCCCCGGCGGGGAGGAGATGACCGACGAGGACTGGCGGGCCGCCTACGCCAAGTCGCTCACCGTCTTCCTCAACGGCTACGCGATCAGCGAGCCGGACCGGCGCGGCGGCCGGATCGTCGACGACTCCTTCCTGCTGATGTTCAACGCCCACCACGAGCCGCTGGACTTCGCCGTCCCGGTCGACCAGGGCAAGGAGTGGCAGGTGGTGGTGGACACCGCGCTGCCCTGGGTGATCCGCCCGGGCACCGGGGCCAAGGTGCGGGCGGGCGACCGGCTGCGGCTGGTGGACCGCTCCCTGATGGTCCTTCAGCGAGCCGCGTGACCCCCGGGGCGCCCGGCTTAGCCGGTACGGGCGCCTCCGGCTCGTACGGCCGACCGGATGCGGGTAGACGTGGGAGCGTGAGCTCTCCTGCCCGCCGTGCCGCCCGCCGCCCCGACCACCGCCCCGCCGGCCGTTCGCAGCCGACCGCCAGCTACCGATTGCAGCTCCAGCCCGACTTCACCCTGCGGGACGCCGCCGCCGCCCTGCCGTACCTGGACCGGCTCGGCGTCTCGCACCTCCACCTCTCGCCGCTGCTGGAGGCCGCCCCGGCTCCACCCACGGCTACGACACCGTCGACCACACCCGGATCAGCGAGCAGCTCGGCGGCGAGGAAGCCCTGCGCGAGCTGGCCGAGGCCGCCCACGAGCGGGGCCTCGGGATCATCGCGGACACCGTGCCGAACCATATGGCGGTCCCGGTGCCGCAGCGGCTGAACCATCCGCTCTGGATGGTCCTCCGGGACGGCCCCGCCTCCCCCTTCGCGCAGTGGTTCGACGTGGACTGGGAGGCCCAGGGCGGCCGGATCCTGCTGCCGGTGCTCGGCGGCCGGCTGGGCGACCCCGCGGTGGACGCGGCCTTCCGGACGATTCCGCCGGCGGACTCCGCCGACTCCGCGGACTCCGGCGAGCTCCACTGGCACGGCCACACCTTCCCGCTGGCCGCCGGCACCTGGCGGGAGGGCGCCCCGGCCACCGAGCTGATCGACCGCCAGTGGTACCGCCCGGCCTGGTGGCGGCTCGGCCGCAGCGAGCTCAACTACCGCCGGTTCTTCACCGTCAGCGACCTGATCGCGCTCCGGGTCGAGGTGGAGGAGGTGTTCGCGGCGACCCACGAGGTCCTGCTGCGGCTGCACCGGGAGGGGGTGCTGGACGGGTTCCGGATCGACCATCCGGACGGCCTGGCCGACCCGCGCGGCTACCTCCGCCGGCTGGCCGAGCGGACCGGCGGGGCCTACGTGGTCGTCGAGAAGATCCTCACCGGCGACGAGACGCTGCCCGCCGACTGGCCCTGCGCCGGCACCACGGGCTACGACGCCCTGCGCGCCGTCGGCGGGGTGCTCACCGACCCGGCCGGCGCCGCCCGGCTCGCCGAGCTGAGCGCCGCCCGCGGCGGCGAGAGCGACTGGGCCGGCGAGGACCTCGACTTCCGGGCCACGGCGAGCGGATCACAGCGCGAACTCCTCACCCCGCACGGTGAACTCGCCGCCGAGGTGGACCGGCTGACCCGGGTCGCGCTGCGCGCCGCGGAGGAGGTCGGCGCGGAGTCCCCGGCGGCCCGCGACCTCGCCCCCTGGGCGGTGCGGGAGGCCGTCGCCGCCGCCCTGGCCGGCTTCCCGGCCTACCGGGCGTACGTCGTCCCGGGCGAGAAGCCCTCGCCCGCCGACGCCGAGCGGGTCCGCACCGCCGTGGACGCGGCCCGGGAGGCGCTGCGCGAGGACCCCGCCACGGCCCCGTACGCCGAGCCGACCGCGGACTTCCTCCACGCCCTGGTGCTGGGGGCCCTCGGCCGCGGCCCGGCCAGGGACGACTTCTGCGCCCGCTTCGGCCAGACCTCCGCCGCGGTCGCCGCCAAGGGCATCGAGGACACCGCCTTCTACCGCTGGACCCCGCTGCTCTCCGCCAACGAGGTCGGCGGTGACCCGGCCCGCCCCGCGCTCGCCCCGGCGGGCTTCCACGCCTTCTGCGCCCGCGCCCAGAACGAGCACCCGTTCGGCATGACGGCCCTGTCCACCCACGACACCAAGCGCAGCGCGGACGCCCGGGCCCGGCTCGCGGTCCTCGCCGAGCTGCCGGACGCCTGGGACGCGGCGCTCACCCAGTGGTCCAAGGACACCCCGGACCCGCAGCTGGCCGAGCAGCTCTGGCAGACCGCCGTCGCCGCCTGGCCGATCGACGCCGACCGGCTGGTCGCGGCGGTGCTCAAGGCCGCCCGCGAGGCCAAGACCCGCACCTCCTGGACCGAGCCGGACGAGGAGTACGAGGCCGCCGTCGAGGCGTACGCCAGGGCCGCCCTGGCCGACCCGGAGCGGAGCGAACGGGTGGCCGCCTTCGTCCGCACGCTGGAGCCGTACGCCCGCTCCAACACCCTGGCGGCGGCCCTCCTCCACCTGACCATGCCGGGCGTGCCCGACCTCTACCAGGGCTCGGAGGAGCCGCTGCGGACGCTGGTCGACCCGGACAACCGCCGACCGGTGGACCTCGCGGCCGCCGCCGAGCGGCTGGCCGCGGTGGACCGGGACGGGCCCGTCCGCGCCGCCGAACGCACCGCAGGTCTCGCCGCGGACCGCGCGGCGGACGCCGGCGCAGCGGCCGGCGCAGAGGCCGCCGCCGCCCCGGCACCGACCCGCTCGCCGCCGAGAAGCTCCACCTCACCGCGGTGGTGCTGCGGCTCCGCCGGGCCCACCCCGAGGTCTTCGCCGGCCCGTACACCCCGCTGGCCGCCCGGGGGCCGGCGGCCGAGCACGCCCTCGCATTCCTCCGCGAGCCGGCGGCGGAGAGCCCGGAGGAGCCCGCGCCGCGGCCGCCCGCGCTGCGCACGATCACCGTCGCCACCCGGCTCCCCTACCGCCTCCTCCGCTCCGGCGGCTGGGGGCCGACCAGCCTGCCCCTCCCGCCCGGTCGCTGGACCGACCTGCTGTCCACCGGCCCCTCCCTCCACACCGGCGAGACGCCGCTGGCCGATCTCCTCGCCGACCGTCCCGTCGCCCTCCTCGCCCCGGTCCCCGCGGAGGAGGGCCCCAGCGATGACTGACCGCCACCACCCCGCCTCCCCCCACCCGTTCGAGGTCTGGGCGCCGCTGGCCAAGGAGCGGGTCGAGGTGGAGGTGGACGGCACCCGCCACCCGATGTCCCGCGTCCCCGGCCGGGACGGCTGGTGGCAGGCGGTGGTCCCGGCCGTGGCCGGCCGCTCCGACTACGCCTTCCGGCTGGACGGCGGCGAGCCGCACCCGGACCCCCGCAGCCGCCGGCAGCCGTACGGCCCGGACGGCCCCTCCCGGCTGGTCGACCACTCCGCCTTCCGCTGGACCGCCCCCGACGCCCGGGCCACGGCACGCCCGCTCCCCGGCAGCGTCCTCTACGAGCTCCACATCGGCACCTTCACCCCCGAGGGCACCTTCGACGCGGCCGCCGCCCATCTGCCTGAGCTGGTCGAACTCGGCATCGACCTGGTCGAGTTGATGCCGATCTGCCCGTTCCCCGGCCGGCACGGCTGGGGCTACGACGGGGTCGCCCCCTGGGCGGTGCACGAGCCGTACGGCGGCCCCGACGGGCTGAAGCGCTTCGTGGACGCGGCCCACCGGCTCGGCCTGGGCGTGGTGCTGGACGTGGTCCACAACCACTTCGGCCCCTCCGGCAACCACCTCCCGGTCTTCGGCCCGTACCTGACCGACCGTCACCAGACGCCCTGGGGCTCGGCGGTGAACCTGGACGCGCCCGGCTCCGACGAGGTCCGCGGCTACCTCATCGGCTCCGCCCTGGCCTGGCTCCGGGACTACCGGATCGACGGCCTCCGCCTGGACGCCGTCCACGCCCTGGCCGACGACCGCGCCGTCCACTTCCTGGAGGACCTCTCCGCCGCCGTGGACGCCCTCGCCACGGCGACCAAGCGCCCACTCTTCCTGATCCCCGAGTCCGACCTCAACGACCCCCGGCTGATCACCCCGCGCGAGTCCGGCGGCTACGGCCTGGCCGCGCAGTGGAGCGACGACTACCACCACGCCCTCCACGCCGCCCTCACCGGCGAGTCGAGCGGCTACTATGCCGACTTCGCGGGCCGGCCCTCGGGGCCCTCCCCCGAGGTGGCCGAACTCCCCCGCGGCCCGCTGGAGTCCGTCGCCCGGGTCCTGGTCCGCGGCTGGCTCCACGACGGCTGCTGGTCCACCTTCCGCGGCCGCCGGCACGGCCGGCCCCCGGGCGAGCTGACGCCCCGCCACCGCCTCCTCGGCTACCTCCAGACCCACGACCAGATCGGCAACCGGGCCCTCGGCGAACGGATCTCGGCGCTCGCGCCGCCGGGCGCGGTCGCCGCGGGCGCCGCCCTCCTCCTCACCTCGCCCTTCACCCCCATGCTCTTCATGGGCGAGGAGTGGGGCGCGGGCACGCCCTGGCAGTACTTCACCGACCACACCGACCCCGAGCTCGCCGAGGCGGTACGCACCGGGCGCCGCCGCGAGTTCGCCGAACACGGCTGGGCGGCGGAGGAGATCCCCGACCCGCAGTCGCCGGAGACCGTCGCCGCCTCCACCCTCGACCGCGCCGAACGCGACCGGGAGCCGCATGCGAGCCTCCTCGCCTGGCACCGCACCCTGATCGCCCTCCGCCGCACCCACCCGCCGCTGGCCTCCCCCCTCCCGCCCGAGGCCGTCGCCTACGACGAGGCCGGCCGCTGGCTGGTCCTCCACCGCGGCCCCTACCGCACAGCGGTGAACCTCTCCGAAGAACCGCGAACCGTCCCCCTGGGAGAGAGGGTCCGCACGGCCGAGATCCTGGCCCACTACCCCGCCGACCCGCCCCCGTCCCCATCCCCGAGCGGTCAGACCCTCCACCTGCCGCCACTCTCCGCGGCGATCATCCACACCACCTAGCACCCGAAAACGGCCCCGCGGGGCCCCTTCCGGGGCGGGGCTCGGCGGCGGTCACGCGCCCAGTAGCGCGGTCAGCATCGTCTCGACCTCCTGCCGCAGGGATGCCTCGCTTCGCCCCCGCTCCGCGCCCGCTCCCGCCACCGCGTGGAACAGCACGCCGTCGCACCAGGCGACCAACCGCTCCGCCGCCCACCCCGGCTCCGCCGCCCCCGCCGCGCACAGCAACCGCTCCGCCATCCCCCGGAACCCGGCCCCCAACGCGTCGTACCGGGCCCGTAGCTCCGGCCGCCGCCCGGCCTCCAGCGCCAGTTCCAGCCGGGCCAGCGTCAGCGCCCGGCCGCGCGGCCCCAGCGCCTCGCACAGACCGCCCGCCACGACCGCGACCAGGAACCCCCGCGGGTCCGCCGACCCGCCGTCCGGCTGCGGCGCGTACTCCCCCGCCTCCAGCTCGGCGATCCGGTCCAGCGCGGCCGCCAGCAGCGCGGCCCGCGTCCGGGCGTGGTTGGAGGTGGATCCGGGCGGCAGTCCGGCCGCCTCGTCCACCGCGCGGTGGGTCAGCCCGCGCAGCCCCCGCTCGGCGAGCAGCGCGATCGCCGCGTCCGCGATCAGCGCGGCCCTCTCACTCCCGCTCATGGCGTTCACACTACAGGCGTAGTAACGTCGGGAGCGGAAGCACTACACCTGTAGTCGAAAGGGTCCTCATGGTCCCCCGCACCGCCGCCCGCACCGCCACCGTCGTCGGCGGCGGAATCGGCGGCCTCACCGCCGCCCTCGCGCTGGCCGCCCGCGGCACCCGGGTCCTCGCCGTCCACGAGCGGGCCGAGTCCCTCCGCCCCGTCGGCTCGGGCATCAGCCTCGCCCCCAACGCCCTGCGGGCCCTGGACGCGATCGACCCCTCCCTCGGCAAGGACGTCCGCGCCCGCGCGGTCCCGCAGGGCGACGGCGGCCTCCGGCGGCCGGACGGCCGCTGGCTGGCCCGGATGGACGGCCGCAGGCTCGCCGCCGCACTGGGCGAGCCGATCGTGGTGCTGCACCGCGCGGAGCTGCTCGACCTCCTCGCCGACCGCCTCCCCGGCGGCGTCCTCCGGCTGGGCAGCGCCCCCACCCCCGAGGAGGCCGCCGAGGACGGAGGCCCGGACCTGGTCGTCGCCGCCGACGGCATCCACTCCGCGGCCCGCCGCGCTCTCTTCCCCGACCACCCGGGTCCCCGCTACTCCGGCTTCACCACCTGGCGGACCGTCCTCCCCCGCGCCGCCGCCCCCGCCGATGTCCCCTTCGGCGAGACCTGGGGCCGGGGGGCCCTCACCGGCGTGATCGCCCTCGCCGACGGCCGGTTCTACCTCTACGCCGCCGCCCTGGCACCCGCCGGCGGCGCCGCGCCCGACGGCGAGCGGGCCGAACTCCTGCGCCGGTTCGGCGACTGGTGCGACCCGATCCCCCAACTCCTGGACGCCGCCGAGGAATCCGCGATCACCCGCAGCGACGTCCACCATCTGATCGACCCGCTGCCGGCCTTCCACTCCGGGCGCACCGCCCTGCTCGGCGACGCCGCCCACGCCATGACCCCGTTCCAGGGCCAGGGCGCCTGCCAGGCCGTCGAGGACGCGGTGGTGCTGGCGCGGTCGTCCACCCTCGCCGAGTACTCCGCGGCTCGGCTGCCCCGCACCACGGCCGTCGTCCGCAACTCGGCGCGGGTGGCCAGGATGGTCGCGGTGTCCGGGCGCCTCACCGCCGCCCTCCGGGATCTGTCGATCGCCGCCACCCCGATGTCGGTGGCGGCGAGGGCCGCCGCGTCCACGGTGAACTGGCGTCCCCCGGCGGCCGGTTGACCGGCCGACCCGACCCGGCGGCCGGCCGACCCGACCGGCCGACCGGCCGACCCGTCACCCGCGCTTCGCCGCCCGGCTCTTCAGCTCGTCCCACACCTCGGCGACCCGCGGCGCCAGCCGCGCCAGCGGGCCGTCGTTGTCGATCACGATGTCCGCGATGGCCAGCCGCTGCTCGCGGCTCGCCTGGGCGGCCATCCGGGCCCGCGCCTCGGACTCCGCCATCCCGCGCAGCTCGACCAGCCGCCGCAGCCGGGTGCCGTCGGCCGCGTCCACCACGACCACCAGGTCGTACAGGTCCCGCAGCCCGTTCTCCGCGAGCAGCGGGACGTCGTTGACCAGCACGTCGTCCGGACCGGCGGCGGCCTCCAACTCGGCCGAGCGGTCCCGCACCAGCGGGTGGACGATCGCGTTCAGCGCGGCCAGCCTCTCCTTGTCGGCGAAGACGACCGCGCCCAGCTTCGGCCGGTCCAGGGTGCCGTCCGCGCGCAGCACCCCCTCGCCGAACTCGGCGACCACGGCGGCGAGTCCGGGCGTCCCGGGCTCGACCACCTCGCGCGCGATCAGGTCCGCGTCGACGATCACCGCCCCGTGCCCGGCCAGCAGCCGGGAGACCTCGCTCTTTCCGGCCCCGATTCCACCTGTGAGTCCCACTCTCAGCATGCCCGCACCCTAACCCGTGCCCCACCCCCGGGCAGCCCGCGTCAGCCCGCGTCAGCCCGCGAACGCCCCGCCCGCGCCGAAGGCCGCCTCGGCGAACCGCTCGCCGATCCGCCGGTGGGCCGCCGCGTCCGGGTGCAGCCCGTCCGGCAGCGGCAGCTCGGCGAAGTCGGCCTCGCCGTAGAGCTCCCGCCCGTCCAGGTAGTGGAGGTGGGGGTCGGTGTCCGCGCGCTGAGCGACCACCGCGGCCAGTTCCTCGCGGATCACGTTCAGGGTCAGCCGGCCGGCCGGGACCTCGGCCGGATCGCCCGTCGCCCGGAAGTTCACCCGCCCCTCGGCCAAGGCCGTCATGTCGAAGGCCGCCGGCCCGGGGGTGTCCTCGTGGATCGGGCAGTACAGCGCGGAGACCACCAGCAGCGGCACGTCCGGATGCCCCTCCCGGACGGTGTCCAGGAATCCGTGGACGGCCGGGCCGAGCGCCCGGCGCCGCATCAGATCGGCGTTGACCAGGTTGATCCCCAGCTTCAGGCTGATCAGGTCCGCCTCCGCGTCCCGGATGGTCCGGGCGGTGAACGGGTCGAGGAGGGCACTGCCGCCCAGCCCGAGGTTGACCAGCTCCACCCCACCCCGGGCGGCCGCCAGCGCCGGCCAGATGCCGGTCGGGCTGGCCGCGTCCGAGCCGTGGCTGATCGAACTCCCGTGGTGCAGCCACACCCTGCGGCCCAGCGCACCCGCCGGGGGCAGCGGCTCGACCGGCGCGTCCGTACGGAGGGCGACCAGTTCGGTGGTCTCGTTGTGCGGCAGCCAGAGCTCGACGTCCTTGGCCCCGGACGGCAGCCCCTCGAAGCGCAGCGTGCCGGCCGTACCGGCCTTGTGCTCGACACTGCCGTCCGCCAGGTCGACCAGTACGGTGTCGCCGCCCGCGACGCTTCCCTGCCCGGCCAGCCGGCCGTCCACCACCAGGTCGTACACCCCATCCGGCCGCTGCGGCGCGCCCGCATAGACCCGCTTCACCGGCACGGTGTCCAGCTCTATCGCGGTGGCGGCGGTACGGAAGGCCAGCCGTACGCCCGAGGGCTGCGACTCGGCCATCGCCAGCTGCCCGTCGGCGCACTGCGCCCGCGCCCAGCCGGGCAGCCGGTGCGGCAGCAGGCCGCCGCGCGCGGTCCGCTCCAACTCGGCCGCGCCCCGGACCAGTTCGGCACTGATGGGGGTGTCGCGCAGGGTCTCGGTCTCCGTCGCCATCTCTCTCGTTCCCGTCTCAGTCGGTAGGGGTTCGGTCGGGCCGCTGCTCCGGCCAGGGCCAGGCCCGTAGCAGTGCGTCCAGGCCGTCCAGCGCCCGCGACCAGCTCTCCTCCGAGTCCGGCGCACTGTGGCTGAAGCCCCCCGCCAGCTCCAGGCTCACGAATCCGTGGAAGACACTGCCGAGCAGCCGCACCGCGTGGGTCTGCTCGGTCTCGGAGGAGAGGTGGTAGCCGCGCAGCACCGCGCGCATCATCTGGGCCTGGCGGACGCCCGCGCTGGCCGCGGCGGTCTCCGGGTCGAGCGGCAGCCGGGCCGCCGCATAGCGGCCGGGGTGCTCGCGGGCGTAGTCGCGGTAGACGTCGCCGAGCGCGCGGAGGGCGTCCCGGCCGGACCTTCCGGCCAGCGCCTCCGCCGCGCGGTCGGCGAGCTCCTCCAGCGCGAGCAGCGCGATCCGCACCCGCAGGTCACGGGAGTTGCGCAGATGGGAGTAGAGGCTGGCGACCTTGACGTCGAACCGCTTGGCCAGCGCCGACAGCGTCACCTGCTCGAAGCCGACCTCGTCGGCCAGTTCGGCACCCGCCCGCGTCAGCCGCTCGGCGGTCAGCCCGGCCCTCGCCATCGCGCGGCACCGCCTTCCGTCCCCGTCCGCTCCGGACTCCCCGGCTCTTCCGAAACCCATTCTGCATCTACCTAACCCCTTTAGGCAAATGCCTCTCCCACGCAGCTGTGACATCGCACAACGCGGTCGTACATCCCCGCTCTTGTCGCAGCTCCGCCCGCCGCCGAGGGTGATCCAGAGCCACCCGACGCACGAAGGAGCCGCCCATGCCGCCGGATGCCGAGTCCCCGCTCACCGCCCAGGGCCCCACCCTCCGCACCCTCGCCCCCGGCGTCCACCTCCTCGGCGGCCAGGGCCATTCGCTCGCCGTCGAGACCTCCGCCGGGGTGGTGCTGGTCGACACGGGGTCGAGCCGGAGGATGGCCGAGTCGCTGCACGAGCGGCTGCGCACGGTCACCGAGGCGCCGGTCCGGTGGATCGTCTACAGCCACGGCCACCTCGGCTACAACTACGGCGTCCCGGCCTGGCTGGCCGCCGCCGAAGGCCGCGGCGAACCGCGTCCGACCGTCGTCGCCCACCGCAACGTGGCCGCCCGCTACCGCCGCTACCACGAGACCACCGGCCTCCAGAACACCCTCAACCGGCTGCAGTTCCGCGGCACCCTGCGCACCCCGGACCGGCTGCCGCTGACCTTCCCCGACCAGGAGTACGAGGGCTCGCTCACCCTCCACGCCGAGGGCGGCCGCACGGTGCGCCTGCTGTCGGCGCCCTCCGAGACCGACGACGTCACGGCCGTGTGGCTGCCCGAGGAGCGCCTCCTCTACGGCAGCGCCGCGGTGATCCACAGCGTCCCCAACGTCGGCACGCCGCTGCGTACCCAGCGCGACCCGGTCCGCTGGGCGGACACCCTCGACCGGCTGGCCGACCTGCGGCCGGCGGTGCTGGTACCGGAGTTCGGCAGGGTGCTGGAGGACCCCGGGGAGATCCGCCGGATGCTCACCGGCAGCGCGGCCGCGCTGCGCTGGCTCCGCCGGGAGACCGTGGCACGGATGAACCGCGGGATGACCGCGGCCGAGATCGTCAACGACCTGGACTACCCGGCGGAGCTGTTCGGCACCTGGTGGATGAAGCCGGTGTACGGCCACCCGGAGTTCATCGTCCGGGACATCTACCGCAGCGAGAACGGCTGGTGGGAGGACCGGAACCCGACCTCCCTGCATCCGGCCGCCCCGGCGGTGGCCGCGACCGCGGTGGCGAGCGCGATCACCGACAAGGCGGGCGTGCTGGCGCGGGTCCGCGAACTCCGCGACGCGGGGCGGCTGCAGGAGGCCCTGCACGCGGTCGACCTCCTCGCGCTCGCGCCCGCGGGAGACGGCGAGGACGGCGGCGGCGAAGGCGATGGCAGCGGCAGCGGCGGCAGCAGCAGCGGCGGCAGCGGTGGCAGCGGCAGCGGCGGCGGCGGAAAGTCCGAACTCGCCGCGGCCAGGCGGCTGAAGGCCGAGCTCTGCGCCCTCCTCGCCGAGCGGGCCAGCAGCTACATCTCCCGCAGCGTCTACCTCGCCGCCCGGGAGGAGCGGTGACCGCCGCGCCGGAGGCGGCCGGTACCGCCAGAGCCGACGCCACCGCCGGCCCCCGGGTCTCCCGGGCCCGCGCCTGGGCGGTGACCGCGATGGTCACCGCGCTGATGCTGGTCAACTTCGCGGACAAGCAGGTGCTCGGCCTCGCCGCCGAGCCGATCCGCCGCGAGTTCCACCTCTCCGCCTCCGCCTACGGCTCGGTGGCCAGCAGCTTCTACCTCCTCTTCAGCCTCTCCGCGATCGCGGTCGGATTCCTCGCCAACCGGATCAGGACCAGTGTGGTGCTGGCCGTGATCGCGCTGCTCTGGTCGGCGTTCATGCTGCCGGTGCTGCTGGTGGCCGGCGTCCCCGCGCTGCTGGCCAGCCGGATCGGACTGGGCGCGGCCGAGGGCCCCACCTCGCCGCTGACCGCGCACGCCGTGCAGAAGTGGTTCCCCGAGCGCTCCCGGGCGATCCCCACCGCGCTGACCCAGATGGGCGGCGCCCTCGGACTGATCGTCGCGGCGCCCACACTGACCTTCCTGATCACCCGTCACGGCTGGCGCTCCGCCTTCGCGGCGCTCGCCGTCGCCGGACTGGTGTGGACGGTGCTGTGGCTCTTCATCGGCCGCGACGGCCCGGTCCAGGACAGTCCGGTCCAGGACGGCCCGGTCCGCGACACCCCCCTCCCGAACGCCGGCCCCGCCCCGGCGCCGGCGGCCACCGACGAGCCCGCCGGCCCCCAGGAGACCCCACCGGTTCCCTACCGCAAGCTCTTCCTCAACGGCACCTGGCTCGGCGGGCTGCTCGCCGCCATGGGTGCGTACTGGGCGCTCTCCATGAACGTCGCCTGGTTCAACACCTACCTCCAGTCCGGGCTCGGCTACTCGGCCGACCGGGCCGGCACCCTGGTCACCGTGCCCTCCCTGGCCGGCGCCGTGCTGATGCTGGTCAGCTCGTGGCTCTCCGGCCGCTGGTTCGCCCGCGGGGTCAGCGGACGGCTGTCCCGGGGCGTACTCGGCGGCGCGATCATCGCGTTCGCCGGCCTGTGCACCATCGTGATGGGGTACCTCTCCGGCGCCCCGGCGGTGGCGCTCAGCATGCTCGCCTTCGGGCTGCCCAACTGCATCTACCCGCTCCAGTACCTGCTGGGCGCGCAGATCTCGCCGGTGGGCCGGCGCAGCGCGGTGCTCTGCACGGGGACCGCGCTGGTCACGGCGGTCGGCGTGGTCGCCCCCGCGGTCACCGGCCGGATCATCGACGCCTCGGCCGACCAGCAGGCCGGATTCCAGCACTCCTTCCTGGTCTGCGGACTGCTGATGCTGGTCGGCGGCGTGATCGCGATCCTCACCGTCAACCCGGAACGCGACGCCCGGCGCTGACGAACCGTCAGCGAACAGCGAGGAGGGGCGGCCCCGGCGGGCCGCCCCTCTCCCCTGCTCCGCCCGCGGTCAGATCGACCAGCGCACCCGCCCGGTGGAGTTCTCCCGCAGATGCTCGTCCCGCTCCTCGCCGTCCAGCGCCGCCTGCGACTCGGCCACCGTCCAGGCGTAGACGCCCTTGGCCATGGTCGAGGTCGCCGCCTTCTCCAGCTCCCGGTAGACCTCCGCGCGCGCCCGGTGAGCGTCCTGGCTCTCCGGGTCCGCGTCCACCGCCAGCTGGGCGAAGTGCCCGGCCAGCCGGTGGTCGCCGCGGGCCAGCAGCTCACGGGCCCGCTCGGCCAGCCGCTCCGCCCCGCCCGTCAACTGCGCCAGTTCACGGGCGAGTTCGGCCTTCCCGGCGGGCTTGAGGCCGGCCGGGTCGCCGTCCCACCAGCCGCCGTAGAGCCGCCAGACGTTCCGCACCACGAACTCCGGCTCGTCGTAGGACGGCCGGAGGTACGGCTTCTTCAGCAGGTCGGCGGGAGCGGTGACGGTGCGCAGCACCTCGTCCAGGGTGGCCCCGGAGTTCATCGCGGCCAGCGTCTGGTCGTGCAGCGACTCCAGCAGGTCGGCGGCGTCGCCGAGGGCGGTGCGGATCCGGGCGGCGCCGACGATCGGCAGCCCGTGCCCCGGCAGCAGCGTCTCCGCGCCCAGCCCGGCCATCCAGCGCAGCGTCCGCACCCAGTCCAGGGCGTACCGCTGCACCTTCTGCGGGTTGCCGGCGTTGGGCGCGGACCAGATGAAGAAGTCCCCGCAGCACAGCACGCCCTTCTCGGGCAGCCAGGCCACGGTCGCGTCGTCGGTCTCCCCGCGCCCGTGCCACAGTTCGACCTCCAGTCCGCCGATCCGCAGCCGCGCGGTGTCCGCGTACGTGACGTCCGGGTAGCGGTAGTCGTCGGGCCAGCGGAAGCCGGGCGCCTGGAACTGGCGCTGGTTGATCACGCTGTTGTAGCCGAGGCTCTGCTGGTAGCGGCGGAACCGCGGCAGCACGTCCTGATGCGCCGTCACCCTCGGCCTGGGCAGTCCCCTCTCGGCCGCCTCGGCGTCGAACGGGCCGACGCCGAAGACGTGGTCGACATGCCCGTGCGAGTAGACCGCGGTGTGCAGCGGTACGTCCGTCCGGGCCCGGACCGCCGCGAAGAGATCGCCTGCGGTCCGCCGGTCGCCGGTGTCGTAGCAGAACAGCCCGTCCCCGGTGGGGAAGAGGTGGACGTTGCCGAAGGCGGGCCAGGTCCACACCCCCTCGGCGATCTCGTGCAGGCCGTTCCTGCGCAGCTCACCGGTGTGGTAGAGGCTGGGGGAGGCCTCCCCCCGCCAGACCCGGTCCGCGTACTCCAGCAGCTCACTCATCCCGCTCCTCCTCCTGCGTCCGTTCCTCTTCCGCCGCGGTGATCAGCGCGTCCACCGCCACCAGCCGGCCGTCGGCGGCCACGCACAGCGGGTTGACGTCCACCTCGGTGATCTCCGGTCTCCCGTCCAGCAGCCGCACCAGCGCGCCCACCGCCCGGGCCACCCCGTCCGCGGGGGCGCCGAGCGACTCCTCGGCCCACTCCCCGAGTTCGGCGATCTGCCGCTCCCCTGCGGGCAGCAGCAGCGCCCGCCGGGGCGCCCCGGGGTCCTCGGCCGCCGCTCCGCCCGCGCCGAGCAGCACCGCGACCCCGTACCGCTCGTCCCGCACGGCGCCGAGCGCGAGCTCGACCCCGTGCGGCAGCATCGGCTGCGCCGTGATCCTGGCCTCCGGATCGGCCGACCGCTCGGCCAGCCGCTCCGCCAGCTCCTTCGCCACCGCCGCCAGCCGGTCCCCCGGCACGCCGAGCTCCACCAGCCCGGCCGAGGCCCGGTGTGGCACGTCCGCCGCATCACCCTTGACCGCGTACGGCCCGGGCCAGCCGGCCGCCCGTACCGCCGCCGCCAGCTCGGCTGGGTCCGCCGCGGCCACGATCCCCGCATGGGCGATCCCGGCCCCGGAGAGGAGCGGTCCGGCGAACCGCTCGGTGAGCACCCGGGCCCCCGGCGCGGCCCGCCGCTCCCCGCCGTCCCGGTGGTCGGCCTCCGGCCGCCGGGCGGCCCCCTCCGCCTCCGGCACCAGGACGCCGACCCGCCGCACCAGTTCGCCCATGCTGCCGACCACCGTCGCCGGCAGGCCCAGCCGCTCCCGCTCCCCGGGCGGCGCGCAGGCCCAGACGAACCAGGCGGGGGTGGCCAGCGCGGCCGACCGCCCGGCGATCTCCCGGTACTGGGCCGGGAAGCGGTCGCCGAAGGTCAGGTAGAGGACGATCCCGTCGATGCCAGGGTCCTCGTCCAGGGTCCGCAGGAGTCGCGAGACCCGGTCGAGCGAGCGGAAGAAGTTGCCGCCGAGGTCGATCGGGTTGCCGTCGGAGGCCTCGATCCCGCCGATCTCGGCCAGCCTTCCCCGGGTGGCCGCCGACAGCGGCGGCACCCGCAGCCCGCGCGCGCTCAGCCGGTCCGCGAGCACCGCCCCGGCCCCGCCGGACATGGTGAGCACGGCCATCCGCGCCGCCCGCGGCAGCCCCGCCGGAGCCGCGCCGCCGGAGGACCCCTGGTCGGCCCGCCTGGTCGCCGCCAGCACCGCGTCCACCACCTGCTCGTCGTCGTCCACCAGCCGGATGCCCTCCTGCCGGCAGAGCGCGGCCAGCAGCAGCGGGTCCCCGGCGACGGCCGCGGTGTGCGAGAGGGCGGCCCGCCGCCCGGCCGCGCTCCGCCCGGTGGCCAGCGCAACCACCGGCTTGCCGAGTTCGGCCGCCCGGCGCCCGAGCGCCCGCAGCCCCGCGGCGTCCCGGACCCCTTCCAGATACAGGACCAGCACCCCCGTGTCCGGCCGCTCGATCAGCCAGCGCCCGGCCTCCACCACCCCGACCCTGGCCTCGTTGCCGGTGCTGACGCAATGGCTCCATCCCACCCCGGCCCGCTCCAGCAGGTCGGCCAGCACGAAGCCCAGCGCCCCGCTCTGCGCGGCGATCGCCACCGGCCCGGGCCCGAGCGGCCGCTCCCGGTCCAGAAAGGCCGTGGTGGAGACCTCAAGACCGGCCGAACGGTTCACCACCCCGAGGCAGTTCGGCCCGAGTACCGGCATCTCCCCGGCCGCCGCCAGCAGTTCCTGCTGCAGTCCGGCCCCGCCGTCCTCGGCGAACCCGGAGGCGAAGACCAGCGCAGCCCCCGCCCCGGTCTCGCGCGCCTCCCGCACCAGCTCCGGTACGGCGGCGGCCGGGGTGGCCAGCACCACCAGATCCGGCCGGAACCCCCGCCCGGCCAGCTCGGTCAGCGAACGGGCGCAGCGCACCCCCGGTATGCCGGGATCCTTCCTGGCCACCGCGGCCACCTCGCCGGGGAAGCCGCAGTCGAGCAGCCTCCGCAGGGTGATCCGCCCCCACGAGGGCCCCTCCGAGGCCGAGACCCCGACCACCGCGACCGAGCGCGGCGCGAAGAGCGCGTCCAGTACGTCCGCCACAGGCAACCTCCACGTCATGCCGCTCGCACCTCGTGCCGCGCGTGGTGCCGCACGCTGTGCCGGATGCCAACTCTGGCTCCGGCCCTGGTGGAAGACCACTGCTCAACGCCCAGGATCCGGACTAACCTGCTGTGACATGTCACATCAGCAAGCGTCCGCCGAGTTCTGGGACCGGTTGGAGCGCCGGCTCGCCGGCATCGGAGACCGCGCCATCCGCGCGTACGTCGGCCGCTCGCCGCGCTACCAGGGCGAACCGCCGGAGCACCTCTACCGGCACATGGGCCCCAATGTGCGGGCCTTCACCCGGCTCTTCCTGGACGCGGCCCGCAGCGGCCGGGACCCGGAGGCCGGCGGCGAGGAGGCCACCCGCCCGTTCCGCACCCGGGCGCAGAGCCGCGCGGTGGAGGGTCTGCCGGTGGAGGACCTGCTGGACGGCTACCTCACCATGACCCTCGTGCTGTGGCAGGACATCGCCGCCGTCGCCGAGGAGTCGGGCACCGCCGCACCCCCGGAGGCGGTCGACCTCCTCCTCCGCTGCCAGCGACTGGCCGCCCACTCCGCGGTCCAGGCCCACCGCCGGGAGTACCAGGCCGCCCACACCGAGGAGCGGGAGGCCGTCCGGGCCCTGGTCGAGGCGCTGGTCGCGGGCGGCCCCGCGGAGGAGGAGGCGCACCGGGCAGGACGCCAACCCGCGTCCGCCTACGGGGTGCTGGCCCTCCAGCCCGGCGAGCATCCGAGCGAGCGGGTCCCGGACGCGGTCGGTCGCCGGGTCGCCGGGCGTCGCAAGGTCCTGCGGCTGAACGAGGAGCTCCACCGCGCCTTCGGCGAGGAGGCGCTGGCCGCTCTGGACCCGGCCGGGGGGCTGGTGCTGCTGCCCTCCGATCCGGGCGGGGCCGACCGCGAACTGGCCGCCGCCCGCTCGGCGCTGGCCGCGCTGGAGGCGGCGGCCGAGGTCCCGGTCCGGGCCGGGTACGCGCATGCCACGTCCCCCGAGGGCGTCCCGGCGGCGGCCACCCAGGCCCGCCGGCTGCTGCGGCTGCCCTCGGCGGCCCCCGGCCAGGTCGCGGTGATGCGGGAACTGCTCCTCGAATACCACCTCGACCAGGACACCGAGGCCCGCCCGGCGCTGACCGCCCTGGTCGACCGCCTCGCCGACCACCCCGAGCTGCTGACCACCCTCAACGCCTACTTCGCCGAGGACTTCAGCCGCCGCCGGGCCGCCCAGCGCCTCTTCGTCCACCCCAACACCGTGGACAACCGCCTGGACCGGATCGCCGCCCTCACCGGCGCGGACCCCCGCACCTCCTGCGGCCTGATGCTGCTGGGCGCGGCACTGGCACTGCGCTGAGTTCCGGCGGGCGAGGGGCCGCGGGGAGGCTCACCCGCTCAGCGCAGCCGTGTGCAGTGCCGTCACCGCCTTCCGCGCGGAGAGGATCGCCCCGTGCTGCCAGGCGTCCATGTACGACAGCCAGTCCCCGGCGTACAGCACCCGCCCGGCCGGCGCGTTCAGCGGCTTCAGCACCGCCGCGTCCGGCGAGTTGTCCGGCAGGTTGTGCCACGCCCCCTGCAGATCCGGGATGAAGCGCCAGGACTGAGAGAAGGAGGAGGCCAGCTCGGTCCGGTACTTCGACCCGTAGATCCGCTCGCCCAGCGCGACCGCCCGCGCCTCCCGCTGGGCCGGCGTCATCCGCCCGTACCTGTCGGCGTCCGCGTCGTAGTTGTAGTAGCCGATCATCACCCCGCGCTCCCCGTGGTACCCGTACGAGGGGTGCCAGATGTGCGTCAGGTCCAGGTCCGTCTCGGTGATCCCGCCGTAGATCCGGTGGTCGGTCTCCCACCACCGCGACCGGTACTCGAGCCCGATCTTGCTCGCCGAGGCCGGCGTGATGGCGGTCAGCGCCGTCTGCACGTCACTGCCGAGGTTGTGCGGCAGCTTCGCCAGCAGATGCGGCGGCATGGCGGCGACGCAGTAGTCCGCGGCGATCGACCTCGTCCGCCCCGACCCGTCGGTGTACTCGACGGTCACCCCGTCCGGCGCCTGGGTCACCTTGCTCGCCCGGCACCCCAGCTTGATCTTCTCCGGCCCGATCGCCGCCGTCAGCGCGGCCGGTATCCGGTCCATCCCGCCGACCGGCTGGAACATCAGCATCGCCTGGTCGAACTCGAACTCGAACGGGAAGTAGAGGCCCACCCCCGAGGCGAACACCTCGGAGAGCCCCGGCACCGGCCCCAGCTCGGTCCCCGGCGTCCCCGCCGCCCCCGGGTACACCGAGTACCCTCGGTTGCTCCCCCCGCTGTAGGCGTACGCCCCGGAGGAGCCCTTGGCCACCTGGCCCCAGCTCTCCAGGAAGGCGACCAGCCGGTCCTTGTCGTCGCTCGACAGCGCACTGTCCAGCGCCCCGCTCGAACCCGCCTTGGCCAGCAGTTCGGCGACATAGCCGTACACGTCCGACTTGGCAGTGCGGTACCGCTGCGGCGCGGTCATCCCCGCCGACTCGTTGTAGAGGTACGCGTCGGCGTTGACGTTGGTGAACACCTCGATCGGAACGCCGAGCTCACGGCAGTAGTCGAGGGTAACCATCCACTGCGCCAGCCGGGCCGGCCCGCAGTTCATGTACTGGCCCTCGGCGAAGGTGTTCACCTGGCGGTTGCCGAACATGTCGGTCTCCACGGTGCCGGCCCGCGAGGTGAAGTTCCGCCCCCCGGTCCGCGGCCGCGGCTCCAGCACCGTGACGTGGTACCCGGCCTTCCCCAGCTCGTACGCCGACACCAGGCCGGCCACCCCGCCGCCCAGCACCACGACCTTCACCGAACCGGCCGTACGCCCGGTGAGGTGGAAGTCGGACGCGCTCGGGGCGCGGAAGGCGGGCGCGGCCGCGGCCTGCTGGGTCGGCGCCAGCCCCATCGCGCCCATCGCGGCGAACATCGTCCCCGCCCCGCCGGAGATCCCGACAGCGCGGAGGAAACCCCTCCGCGTCCATCCCCCGGTCTGTGCCCCCGCCTGTCCCTGCACCATGCGGCACTCCTTCACGGTTGCTGACGGATCGTCAATCCGCCGTCACCCGAAGGATCTTGCAAGGAGGTTGTTGCGTTCGATGGTGCTTGCACGTAACGCCGGGGTTTCCCGGAACGACGAAGGCCCCCGCCCGGATCTCCCCGGGCGGGGGCCTTCGACCGTCTACTGACCGGTACCGATCAGCGGATCAAGCGGATCCGCTCACTGGTTGCCGGCGAGCTTCTCGCGGAGCGCGGCCAGGGCCTCGTCGGAGGCCAGCGCACCGGAGTTGTCGTCCGAGCTGGAGGAGTACGACCCACCGCCGCCGCCCGCGGAGGCGGCCGGAGCGGCAGCCTCGTTGCCGGCCTGGGCCGCAGCCTCGGCGTCGGCCTCGCGGCTCTTGATGACCTGCGCCTGGTGCTGCTCGAACCGGGCCTGGGCCGTGGCGTACTGACCCTCCCACTCTTCCCGCTGCTTCTCGTAGCCGGGCAGCCAGTCGTTGGCCTCCGGGTCGAAGCCCTCCGGGTAGATGTAGTTGCCCTGGTCGTCGTAGGACGCGGCCATGCCGTACAGGGTCGGGTCGAACTCGACCGCGGACGGGTCGGCGCCGAAGGCCTCGTTCGCCTGCTTCAGCGAGAGCGAGATCCGGCGACGCTCCAGGTCGATGTCGATGACCTTGACGAAGATCTCGTCGCCGACCTGCACGACCTGCTCCGGGATCTCCACGTGGCGCTCGGCCAGCTCGGAGATGTGGACCAGACCCTCGATGCCCTCGTCCACCCGGACGAACGCGCCGAACGGCACCAGCTTGGTGACCTTGCCGGGGACGACCTGGCCGATCTGGTGGGTGCGGGCGAACTGCTGCCACGGGTCTTCCTGGGTCGCCTTCAGCGACAGGGAGACGCGCTCGCGGTCCATGTCGACGTCCAGGACCTCGACCGTGACCTCCTGGCCGACCTCGACGACCTCGGAGGGGTGGTCGATGTGCTTCCAGGACAGCTCGGAGACGTGGACCAGACCGTCGACGCCACCCAGGTCCACGAAGGCACCGAAGTTGACGATCGAGGAGACGACGCCGGACCGCACCTGACCCTTCTGGAGGGTGGTGAGGAAGGTCTGGCGGACCTCGGACTGGGTCTGCTCCAGCCAGGCGCGGCGGGACAGGACCACGTTGTTGCGGTTCTTGTCCAGCTCGATGATCTTGGCCTCGAGCTCCTTGCCCACGTAGGGCTGGAGGTCGCGGACGCGACGCATCTCGACCAGGGAGGCCGGCAGGAAGCCGCGGAGGCCGATGTCGAGGATGAGACCACCCTTGACGACCTCGATGACGGTACCGGTGACGATCCCGTCCTCTTCCTTGATCTTCTCGATCGTGCCCCAGGCGCGCTCGTACTGCGCGCGCTTCTTGGACAGGATCAGACGGCCTTCCTTGTCCTCCTTCTGGAGGACCAGGGCCTCGATGTTGTCGCCGACGGCGACGACCTCGTGCGGGTCGACGTCGTGCTTGATCGACAGCTCGCGAGAGGGGATGACGCCTTCGGTCTTGTAACCGATGTCGAGCAGGACCTCGTCCCGGTCGACCTTCACGATGACGCCGTCGACGATGTCGCCGTCGTTGAAGTACTTGATCGTCTCGTCGATCGCGGCGAGGAAGGCTTCCTCGTTACCGATGTCGTTGACCGCCACCTGCGGGGTGGTGCGAGGGGCCTCGGTGCTGCTCGTCATTAGGAAAGGGGCTCCGAAACGGACATGAAGTCGTAGGTACTGCACGCGGGGGGCCCGTTATCGCTCCACCGAATTCCGGACAGCCAAGAGGCGGTGTACCGAGGCTCCCGACCCGAAGGTCCGAAGTCGGTACCCCGCGCGGGGAACCGTGGGGTCTTCGACAGATGCGAGCGCGACCTGCTCCGTCCGAGGTGCGCAGGCCCGCAGCGCAACTTGTAGCATACGGGGACAGCCAGGCACGGTCAACGCCGGATGCCACGACCAGGCAGAGCCTGGGAGGAACCAGCACGGACCACCCCATAAGGGGAGAGGCCGCCCTCGAACGCTACGACCACGAGGGTACGCTACGTTCGCGATGAGTTACCCACCGCCCCCCGAGTCCCCCTCCGCGACCGCCGGCCCCGCCGGACCGGACGGCCCCGACGACACCGCCGTCGCGGTGCGCCGCTCCGCCGGCGCCGCCGAGAGCAGCCGGGCCAACCGCGGCTGGTGGGACCGCAACGCCGACGAGTACCAGCAGGAGCACGGCGAGTTCCTCGGCGACGAACGCTTCGTCTGGGGCCCGGAGGGGCTGGACGAGGCCGAGGCCCGCCTCCTCGGCGACCCGGCGGACCTGGCCGGCCGGGACGTACTGGAGATCGGGGCGGGCGCGGCCCAGTGCTCGCGCTGGCTCGCGGCGCGCGGCGCGCGCCCCGTCGCGCTCGACCTCTCCCGGCGCCAGCTCCAGCACGCGCAACGCCTGGAGGCCGAGCGCGCCGGCGGGCAGGGGGTGCGCCTGGTGCAGGCGGACGCCACCGCGCTCCCCTTCGCCGCCGACTCCTTCGACCTGGTCTGCTCGGCGTACGGGGCGATCCCGTTCGTCGCGGACTCGGCGGCGGTGATGCGCGAGGCGGCGCGGGTGCTGCGGCCCGGCGGGCGGTGGGTGTTCTCGGTGACCCACCCGATCCGCTGGTCCTTCCCTGACGAGCCGGGACCCGAGGGGCTCACCGCGCTCTCCTCCTACTTCGACCGCACCCCTTATGTGGAGGAGGACCCGGACGACGGCTCCCTCGTCTACGCCGAGCACCATCGCACCCTCGGCGACCGGGTCCGGGAGCTCGCCGCGGCCGGCTTCCGGCTGGTCGACCTGGTCGAGCCGGAGTGGCCGGACGGCCTGGAGCAGGAGTGGGGCGGCTGGTCCCCGCTGCGCGGGCGGCTGATCCCGGGCACCGCGATCTTCGTCTCCGAACTGCCGTGAGCCCTCGATCCCGAGGCAACGGCGCTCCCGGGGAGCGCGGGGAGCTCGGGGAGCCCGGGGAGCCCGGGGAGCGCGGGGAGCCCGGGGAGCGCGCGGGCCGGCTCCCGGCCGCCGAGGCCGTCCCCGCCCTGCGGGAGGCGCTGGACGTCCACGGCTGCGCGGTCCTCTCCGCCCCGCCGGGCACCGGCAAGACGACCTGGATCCCGCTGGCCCTGGCCGGCCTCGTCGACACCGCGGGCATCACAGGCGCCGCGGGCACCACGGGCACCGTGCCCGCCCGGCGCGTCCTCGTCGCCGAGCCGCGCCGGCTGGCCGCACGGGCGGCGGCCCGGCGGATGGCCTGGATCCTCGGCGAGAAGGCCGGCGACCGGGTCGGCTACACCGTGCGCGGCGAGCGCCGGGTCTCCGACCGCACCCTGGTCGAGGTGGTGACCACCGGCGTCCTCCTCCAGCGGCTGCAGCGCGACCCCGATCCCGGGGCGGACACGGTGGTCCTCGACGAGTGCCATGAGCGCCATCTGGACGCGGACACCGCGCTGGCCTTCCTGCTGGACGTGCGCGGTGCGCTGCTGCCCGAGCTGCGCCTGGTGGCCGCCTCGGCCACGGCGGACACCGGGCAGTGGTCCGCGCTCCTGGGCGGGGCGCCGGTGGTGGCCGCGACCGGCACCGGGCACCCGGTGGAGACGGTGTGGTGCCCGCCGGAGCGCCCGCTGCCGCCGCCGCACGGCACCCGGGTGCACCCCGACCGACTGGCGCATGTGGCCGCCGTACTGCGCCGGGCGCTCGCCGAGCGGCCGGACGGGGACGTCCTCTGCTTCCTGCCCGGCGTCGGCGAGATCGCCCGGGTGGCAGGGCAGTTGGCGGGCGTCCGGGCGGAGGTGCTGCAACTGCACGGCCGGGCCCCGCAGTCCGTGCAGGACGCGGTGCTGGCGCCGGCCGACCCGGGCGGCGGGCGGAGGGTGATCCTCTCCACCTCGGTCGCAGAGTCCAGCCTCACCGTGCCCGGGGTACGGGTGGTGGTGGACTCCGGCCTGGCGCGGGAGCCGCGCACCGACCATGCCAGGGGGCTCTCCGCCCTCGCCACCGTGCGGGTGTCCCGGGCGGCGGCCGAGCAGCGCGCCGGCCGGGCCGGCCGCGAGGCCCCCGGCGCCGCCTACCGCTGCTGGTCGGAGGCCGACCACGACCGCCTGGCGGCCCGCCCGTCCGCCGAGATCACCCTCGCCGACCTCACCTCCTTCGCCCTGCAGGCCGCCTGCTGGGGCGATCCGGACGCGGGCGGCCTCGCCCTCCTCGACCGGCCCCCGGCGGGCGCGATGACGGCGGCCCGCGAGCTCCTCGCCGACCTCGGCGCCGTGGACGGGGCGGGCCGGGCCACCCCGCGCGGCCGCGCCCTCACCACCGTCGGCGCCCACCCGCGCTTGGCCAGGGCCCTCCTCGACGCCGCCCCCGAACTGGGCCTCCGCGCCGCCGCCGAATCCGTCGCCCTCCTCTCCGAGGAGCCCCCGTCCTCCTTCCCCCCGGACCTCTCCGCCCTCCTCCGCACCCTCCGCCACTCCCCGGACTCCCTCGCGCCCTACACCCACCGCTGGCGCACCGAAGCCCGCCGCCTCGAAGCCGCGGCCGCGGCAGCGGTGGCCACGCCCCTGGCGGAGCGCCACAGCCGCGGGTCCGGCGCGCGGGACTCCGACGCAAGCGGCTCCGCCGCGCGGGCGCGCCCGGCCGAGGGCGCTCCCCAGCAGTCGGATCCCCGGAGCCCCGGTGCCGGGAAGGGGCGGGGCCGGAGCGGGAACACCGCCGAAGGCGACATGGGCCTGGTCGTCGCCCTCGCCTACCCCGAGCGGATCGCCCGCCGTCGCGACACCCCCGCCCAGAACGACTACCTGATGGCCTCAGGCACCGCGGCCACCGCGGACAGCAGCGGCCTCAGCGCAGCCCCCTGGCTGGCGATCGCCGCCGCCGACCGGCCCCTCGGCCGCGCCTCGGCCCGCATCCGCTCCGCCGCCCCCGTCGACGAGGAGACCGCCCGCGTCGCCGCCGCCCACCTCCTCCGCGCCGACACCGACGAGGTGACCTGGCGCGACGGCGACGTGGTCGCCCGCCGCGTCACCGCCCTCGGCGCGATCGAACTCTCCGCCCGCCCCCTGAGCCGCCCCTCCCCCGAGGCCCTCCGCTCCGCCCTTCTCCAGGGCCTCGGCGAGGAGGGCGTGGACGCCGTCCTCCACTGGCCGGAGCCGGCCGTCTCGCTCCGCCGCCGGCTGGCCTTCCTCCACCACGCCCTCGGCGCCCCCTGGCCCGACGTGTCCTCGGCGGCCCTGGCCGCCGCCGCGCCCGACTGGCTGGAGCCCGAGCTCTCCGCCGCCCGCCGCCGCGCCGACCTGGAGCGCATCCGCACCGCCGACGCCCTGACCCGCCTCCTCCCCTGGGCCACCGGCGAGGCGACCCGCCTGGACGAGCTGGCCCCGGAGCGGATCCAGGTGCCGAGCGGCTCCCGGATCCGGGTGGACTACTCGGACCCGGAGCGCCCGGTGCTCGCCGCCAAGCTCCAGGAGCTGTTCGGCTGGTCGGCGGCCCCCGCCCTGGCCGGCGGCAGGGTCCCGCTCACCGTCCACCTCCTCTCCCCGGCGGGCCGCCCGGCGGCCGTCACCGGCGATCTGGCGTCCTTCTGGCAGCAGGGCTACCGCGCGGTCCGCGCGGACCTCCGCGGCCGCTACCCCCGCCACCCGTGGCCAGAGGATCCCTCAACCGCCGTCCCCACCCGGCGGACCAACCCCCGCCGCTGAGACGACCACCCCTTCCACGGCCTCCACGGCCGGCGCCCGCCGCAGCCGGTCCCTGGCCTCCAGCCACAGCGCGAGGGCGAGCACCAGCAGGGCCGCTGCGCCCATCCCCCAGGGCACATAGGCCGAGAGCGCCAGCACCAGCGTCCGCTCCTTCTTCACCAGCGCGTCGGTGGAGGCCAGGAAGTCGGGGCGGATGTGGACGTAGCCCTTGAAGATGGTGACCGGCGGCTTCGCCGGCTGGCCGGCCGCAGCCGCGAACCGCATCTCCTCGTCGTGCTGCTCGGTGCCCTGCAGCGGCGCGCCGGTGACCGGGTCGATCCAGAACCGGCGGACCGTGGTGTACCAGCGCTGCATCCCCATCGCGTTGATCTGCGCCGGCGTGATGCCGGCGACGGCGACGTGCTTGGGGAAGGGCACCCGGGTCCACGGCACGGTCTCCTCGAACAGCAGCGCCGGCACCCCGTCGTAGGTGGTCCTGCCCCTGCAGTGGATGGGCGCGGAGGACCGGGTCTGCGGGTCGTAGTACTGGTAGTCCCGGCACTGGGTGCCGAAGGGGAACTTGAACTCGATCCCGCTGCGGCTCACCCGGTCGCCGTCGACGCTCTCTCCGCAGCAGTGCACCGGCACCTGGGTGCGGGCGTCGAAGACATAGGTCTCCGGAATGGCGGAGAGCATCTTCTTGTGGGTGTCCAGGATGTAGGAGAGCGAGTCCCAGACGACGACGTCCCGGCCGGTCTGCTTCCGGTACCTCTGCGCGGCCGCCGCGTCGCCCTTGAGGGTCTGGACGATGGTGACCTTCTGGTGCGGCCTGGACGTCATCGTCGAGTAGTCGATGAGGGTGGCGTCGTCGGCGGTGAGCACCTCCACCTGGTACTGGTTGTCCGGGATCGCGGCCACCCTCGGGTAGACGTACCAGTGCATCAGCAGGCCGAAGGCGGCCAGAAAGGCCGCCAGGCCGATCAGCACCAGGCTGGCTCTCCTCCGCATGCCGCCCTGCCCTCCCTCGGTCACGGGTGCGCGGGGTCGGTGGTGACCAGCGGTCTGGGCGACGTCGGCCCTCCCTGCTGGGCCAGCGGCACGGCGAGCACGGCCAGCCCGAAGGCCAGCGCCACTCCCACCACCGCGGCCACAAGAGCACGCACGGTCCTCACCCCCACTCTCATCTGACGGGTCGTCAGAAGGTAGCCCCTTCCTCGTCAGATGAGAACAGGCGGGCACCTGGCGGTCCGAAACGGACCGGGCCCCTCCGCCCGCTCCCGAGGGAGGCGCGGAGGGGCCCGGGCGCGGCTCCGGCCGCAGCCGCAGCCGCAGCCGCGGTTGCCGCCGCCGGAACTACTGCACGTGGAGGGCGGTGTCGTCGATCACGAAGCTGGTCTGGAGAGAGCTGTCCTCGGTGCCGGTGAACTTCAGCGTGACGCTCTTCCCCGCGTAGGAGGCGAGGTTGAAGCTGTGCTGGGCGTAGCCGGTCGCCGCGTTGAGGTTGGAGTAGGTGGCCAGGGTGCTGGTCGTGCCGCCGCTGACCACCTGGACCTTCAGGGTGTCGTAGGCGGTGCTGCCGGTGGTCTCGGAGGTGTCCACGTGCAGCCAGAAGGAGAACGCCGCGGTGGTGCAGCCGGCCGGGACGGTGACCGCCTGGGAGAGGGTGTCGGTGTGGGTGGCCCCGTAGCCGTCCAGCCAGGCGTCGTAACTGCCCGAGTGGGCGGGCTCGTCGACGGTGTCGCTGTTGACGACCCCGGAGCTGGCGGTCCAGGGCGAGGCCGAACCGGTCTCGAAGCCGGGGTTGCCGATCAGCTGGGCCGCGGTGCAGCCGCCTCCGCCGCCGGAGCCGGCCACGGTCCAGGTGAACGAGGTGCTGCCGGTGGCCCCGGTGCCGTCCTTGGCGGTCACGGTCACCGAGTAGGTGCCCGAGGCGGTGGGCGTGCCGGAGATCAGGCCACTGGAGGAGTTGATGCTCAGCCCGGTCGGCAGGCCGGTGGCGCTGTAGGTCAGGGTCTGGCCGGAGGCCGAGTCGCTGGCCTGGATCTGCAGCGAGGCGGCGGTGCCGACGGTGCCGCTCTGACTGCCCGGGTTGGTGACGCTGACCGTGTTGCCGGTGGTGCCGCCCGCGGTGAAGGCGGTCAGGCCGTTGGGGGTGCCGAGGCCGGTCGGGCCGTCGTAGCCGGCGCCGGCGGTGCACAGATAGCTCGGCGAGCAGGACCCGTTGGAGCCACTGGTCACGTCGTTGAGCGCGGAGGTGTGGGCGTAGGGGTACTTGGCCGGGACGTCACTGCTGCCGGGAGTGCCGGCGTCGGCGTAGACGGAGGCGATGATCGGCGAGGAGGCGCTGGTGCCGCCGTAGACGTTCCAGCCGGAGGCGCCGTAGGTGTCGTAGACGGCGACGCCGGTGGCCGGGTCGGCCACCGCCGAGACGTCCGCGATGGTCCGCTTCGAGCAGCCCGTGTCGGTCTGCCAGCTCGGCTTGGCGTCGTAGGCCGAGCAGCCGGAGCCGGTGCCCTCGGTGGAGCTGGTGTTCCAGACCGACTCGGTCCAGCCGCGGGTGTTGGACGCCCGGCTGAGGCTGGTGCCGCCGACCGAGGTGACGTAACGGGAGGCCGCCGGGTACTCCGCCCCGTAGCCGGAGTCGCCCGCGGAGGCGGTGATGGCGACGCCGGGGTGGTTGAAGTAGGAGCTGTCGGCCGAGGTGTCGGTGGAGTCCTCGGAGCCGCCGTAGCTGTTGGAGACGAACTTGGCGCCCTGGCTGACGGCCTGGTTGACCGCGGTGCCCAGGTCGCTCATGTTCGCGCTGCTCGCCTCGACCAGCAGGATGTGGGCATTGGGGGCGACGGCCGAGACCATGTCCAGGTCGAGGGAGATCTCACCGGCCCAACCCGAGTCGGCACTGGGGTAGTTGGTGCCGCCGTTCTGGTCGATCTTCTTGAAGCAGCCGTTCGACGTGGTGCAGGACGGCAGACCGTACTGCGATCGGTAGGCGGCCAGGTCGGACTCCGCGTTGGGGTCGTCCTGGGCGTCCACGATGGCCACCGTCTGGCCGGAACCGCCGTTGGACGGAAGGTTGTAGGCGCTGCGCAGGTCGGTGGGGCCGTAGCCGGAGGGGGTCGCGTCCGGGGTGACCGCGTGGGCGGCGAGGGCCTGCGGCTCGGTCACGTCGGTGCGGGCGATGGCCTGACAGGCCATCAGGTGCGCGTGAGCGGCGCAGAGATGGCGGACGGACGGATGCGCGGCGACGGTGGTCGCGGCAGTGGCGGCACGGGCGGTGCTCGCGGAGGCGGCGGTCGCGGGGGCGGCGGCGAGGCCCAGTACGGCCAGGGCGCCTGCACCCGCTAAGGCGATCAGTCTTCGGGACATGGTGATGCCCTTCGTGAGGGGAATGGACATGCCAAAAGCCGAGTGACACCACTGCTTGGGGTGAACGCAGGGGCGGTGGAAACGTAGCGGATTCACAGAATGGGCACAAGGGGCCCGGTCGCACCCGAGATCCCACCGGATCCGAGCGGGGGGATTCACCCCCGCCCGGCCCCATCCCAACAGCCCAGCCCGGACCCCCCAGCGCCCCACCGCCGCCCACCAGCAGCACCGGCCCGCAGCGGCCCGCCCGCAGCAGCCCTCCGCCCCGGCCCCAAGCCAGCCGCCGTGAACTCCGGAGCAAGGCAGATGGCCGCCCGCGCCCGGAGGACTAGTGCGCGACCGCCCTTACGCAACGGCCCTCCCGCAGGACCCCTCCGCCCCGGCTCCAGGCCGGCCGCCGTGGGCTCCGAAGCGGGGCAGATCGCCGCCGCGCCCGGAGGGCTGGTGCGCGACCGCCGCCCTTACGCAGCGGCCCGGCCGCAGCAGCCCTCCGCCCCGATCCCAGGCCGCCCGCGTGGGGCGGGAACCGAGGCAGACGGCCGCCCGCGCCCGGAGAGCTAGTGCGCGGCCGCCTCCCAGTTCTCGCCGAAGCCCACGGAGACGTCCAGCGGCGCGCGCAGCGGGTACGCGCCCGCCATCCGCTCCCGTACCAGCTCCTCGACCTGGTCCCGCTCGCCGGGGGCCACCTCCAGGACGATCTCGTCGTGCACCTGGAGGAGCATCCGGGTGCGCAGCCCCGCCTCCCGCAGGCCCTCCTCGACCCGCAGCATGGCGATCTTGACGATGTCCGCCGCCGACCCCTGGATCGGCGCGTTCAGCGCCATCCGCTCGGCCATCTCCCGCCGCTGGCGGTTGTCGCTGGTCAGGTCCGGCAGATAGCGCCGCCGCCCGAGGAGGGTCTCGGTGTACCCGGTGATCCGCGCCTCGTCGACGACCCGGCGGAGATAGTCCCGGACGCCGCCGAAGCGCTCGAAGTAGGTGTCCATCAGCCGCCGCGCCTCGGCCGCCTCGATCCCCAGCTGCTGGGACAGCCCGAACGCGGAGAGCCCGTACGCGAGCCCGTAGGACATCGCCTTGACCTTCCGCCGCATCTCCGCGTCCACCTCCCCCGCCGGGACGTCGAAGACGTACGAGCCCACCGTGGTGTGGAGGTCCTCGCCCCCGGTGAAGGCCTCGATCAGCCCCTCGTCCTCGGAGAGGTGGGCCATCACCCGCAGCTCGATCTGGCTGTAGTCGGCGGTGAGGAGGGACTCGTAGCCCTCGCCCACCACGAAGGCGCGGCGGATCATCCGCCCCTCCTCCGTCCGCACCGGGATGTTCTGCAGGTTGGGGTCCTGCGAGGAGAGCCGGCCGGTCGCGGCGACCATCTGGTTGAAGGTGGTGTGGATCCGCCCGTCCGCGCCGACGGTCTTGATCAGGCCCTCGACCGTGGTCCGCAGCCTGGTCTGGTCGCGGTGGCGCAGCAGGACGACCGGCAGCTCGTTGTCGGTCTGCGCGGCCAGCCAGGCCAGCGCGTCCGCATCGGTGGTGTACCCGGTCTTGATCTTCTTGGTCTTGGGCAGCGCCAGCTCCCCGAAGAGCACCTCCTGCAGCTGCTTGGGCGAGCCGAGGTTGAACTCGTGCCCGACCAGGTCGTGGGCGGCCTCCACGGCCTGCTGCACCGCGGCCGCGAACTGCGCCTCCAGCTTCCGCAGCCACTGCTCGTCGGCGGCGATCCCGGCCCGCTCCATCCGGGCCAGCAGCGCCGAGGTCGGCAGCTCGACGTCGCGGAGGAGGGAGTCCGCGCCGTCCTTGGCCAGCCGCTCCTCGAAGACCGCGCCGAGGTCGAGCGCCGTGCGGGCCTCCAGCATCAGCTGGTCGGCGGCGGCCGCAGCGGCGTCGTCCTCGTCCGCCTCCGCGGCCTCGACGCCGAAGGCCAGCTGGCCCTGGCCGTCCGCGGCCGGCGCCGGGGCGGCGACCAGCTGGCGGCCCAGGTACTCCTCGGCCAGCGCGTCCAGGCCGAAGGTCCGCCGGCCCGGCTTCTCCAGGTAGGCGGCGAGGGCGTCGTCCGCGACGATCCCGTCCAGCTGCCAGCCCTGCTCGGCGAAGACCCGCTGGAGGTGCTTGGCGATGTGCACGGCCTTGGGCCGCCGGCGGTCGGCCGACCAGTCGGCGAAGGCGCGCTCGTCCTCCTCGGCGAGCCGGGCCGGGTCGAACCAGACCGCCGCGCCGTCGGCGGCGGCCAGCGCCACGGCGGAGACGCCGCCCTCGCCCTTCGACCAGGCGTACTCGGCGGCGAGGCCGAGCCACTGCGGCTCCGCGCCCTCGGCCGCCGCGTTCTCCGCCAGCCAGTCGGCGAGCTGGCCGGGCTCGGTCGCCCGCAGCCCGTTGAGCTGGACGCCCTCCGCCGCGGCGACCACCTCGGCCTCGCCCTCGCCCGCGCCGGGGTCGACGGCGAAGAGCCGGTCGCGCAGCGCCTGGTTGCGGAACTCCAGCGCGTCCAGCAGCACCGCGGTGGCCTCGCGGTCGAACGGGCGACGGGACAACTCCTCGACCTGGAGCGGCAGTTCGACGTTCCGGATCAGCTCGGTGAGCTCCCGGTTGCGCCGGATGTCGTCCAGGCCGGCCCGGAGCTTCTCGCCGGTCTTGCCCTTGATCTCGTCGGCCCGCTCGATCAGCTGCTCGAAGGAGCCGAACTGCAGGATCCACTTGGCGGCGGTCTTCTCGCCCACCCCGGGGATCCCCGGCAGGTTGTCCGAGGGGTCGCCGCGCAGCGCGGCCAGGTCGGGGTAGTTCACCGGCGGGACGCCGTACTTCTCCTCGACCTTGTCAGGCGTGTAGCGGGTCATCTCGGAGACGCCCTTGGTCGGGTAGAGGACGGTGATGTTCTCGTCGACCAGCTGGAGGGCGTCCCGGTCGCCGGTGAGGATCAGCACCTCGTAGCCGGCCTCCTCGGCCTGGCTGGCGAGGGTGGCGATGATGTCGTCGGCCTCGAACTCGGGCACCCGCAGATGCGGCACCTGGAGGGCGTCCAGCAGCTCGCTGATCAGCTCGACCTGGGAGCGGAACTCGTCCGGCGTCTTGGCCCGGTTCGCCTTGTAGTCCGGGTACTTCTCGGCCCGGAAGGTCTTGCGCGAGACGTCGAAGGCGACCGCGAAGTGGGTCGGCTGCTCGTCCCGCAGGATGTTGGCGAGCATCGAGGTGAAGCCGTACACGGCGTTGGTGGGCTGGCCGGTGGAGGTGGCGAAGTTCTCCACCGGGAACGCGTACCAGGCGCGGTACGCCATCGAGTGCCCGTCCAGCAGCAGCAGACGGGGCCGCGGACCGCCGCCCCCGCCGTCCGCACGGCCCTTGCGTCCGGCCTGCTTCTCGCTCGCCACGGTCGACCCCACTCCTCAGCTCCACAGCCTTCTCGCGCTACCCGGGAATCCTATGGCCCGGCACCGACAACGGACGAAAACGGCACCTCCTGGTGCGTCCGGGGGCAGGTTCCCGCAGCTCGGCGCCGGTCACGTCGTACGATCAGCCGACAGAAGGCCGGAAAAAGGCCCGGCGAGCAGAGACCTGAACCGGAAGACCAGCGGAGCGCCCCCGATGCCCGAGCAGACCACCCCCGCCACCACGCCCGACACCCCGGGTCTCCCCGCCGAGCTGCTGGAGCGCTTCCCCGAGCTCGGCGACGACCCGGCGACCTACGGCGGCGGCAGGCTGGGCGCCCGCCTCGGCATCCGCCTGGTGGAGGCCTCCCCGGAGCGGGTGGTGGGCACCATGCCGGTGGAGGGCAACACCCAGCCGTACGGGCTGCTGCACGGCGGCGCCTCGGCCGCCCTGGCGGAGACCCTGGGCTCGGTCGGCGCGGCCCTCCACGCGGGCGCCGGCCGGTACGCGGTGGGCGTGGACCTCAACTGCACCCACCACCGCTCGGCCACCTCCGGCACCGTGACCGGAGTGGCCACCGCCGTCTATCGCGGCCGGACCGCCGCCACCTATGAGATCGCGATCACCGACGACCAGGGCCGCCGGATCACCAGCTGCCGGCTCACCTGCATGCTGCGGGACAGCTGACGGCAGCTCAGCGTGCCCGCCCCGGCACTCCGGGGCGGGCGAATGCGCAGTTGACGGGGGGCCACGCGGCTTTACCCGAAAAAGGCGTGACGTTCCGTAACACGACGGCAATCCACTGCGCGATTTCCTCTGCTCCAGTTCGAGCCGCATCCGCATTCACGCTGGACATCGCGCAACCTCAAATTTTCCTCAGGGCATAACAACCCCATCACAGCAGGGTCATTGGGCCTGCCCGGCTTCCATCAACGGGCTTAAAGTCACGGCCAGTCACCACGCCGGACGGACCGTCGGATCATCGGATCACGAGATCCGACGAGATCAACGAGATCGCAGCCGGCCGAGGAAAGGACTGAACGTGCGCCATCGCTATCTGCTCGCCACGGGAGCCGTGCTGGCGGCCGGCACTCTCACACTCACCGCCTGCGGGTCCCGCAACAACGGCAACGGAGGCGGAGGCGGCAGCTCCTCCTCCGGGAACACCGTCACCATCGGTGTGGACGCCCCGCTCTCCGGTCAGAACTCCGCCACCGGTCTCGGCATCCAGTACGGCGTGAAGATCGCCGTCGACCAGGCCAATGCCGACCACACCGTCCCCGGCGTCACCTTCAAGCTGGAGGCCAAGGACGACCAGGCCCAGCCCGCCACCGGACAGCAGAACGCGACCGCACTGGTCGCCGACAACTCCGTGGTGGGCACGGTGGGGCCGCTCAACTCCAGTGTGGCGCAGTCGATGCAGCAGGTCTTCGCGGCAGCGAACATGGTCGAGATCTCGCCCTCCAACACCAACCCGGCACTGACCCTGGGCGCGAACTGGCAGCAGGGCGCCAGTGCCTACAAGCGGACCTACAACACCTACTTCCGCACCGCCACGACGGACATCCTGCAGGGCGCCTACGCGGCCCAGTACGCGTACCAGACCGGCCACCGCAAGGTCTTCGTCGTCGACGACCAGCAGACCTACGGCAAGGGCCTGGCGACGATCTTCGGCCAGGACTTCAAGAAGCGCGGCGGCACAGTGGTCGGCACCGACCACGTCACCGCCAACCCGCCGCAGACGGACTTCTCCTCGCTGGTGTCCAAGATCAAGGCCTCTGGCGCGGACATGCTGTACTACGGCGGCCAGTACGACCAGTCCGAGCTGATCACCAAGCAGATGAAGAACGCGGGCGTGAAGATCCCGCTCTTCGGCGGCGACGGCATGTTCTCCGACACCTATATCAAGGTCGCCGGAACCACCGCCGAGGGCGACCTCGCCACCTCGGTCGGCCAGCCGCTGGACACCGTGCCCACCGCCAAGGACTTCATCGCCACCTACAAGTCCAAGAACTACCCCGGCGACTACGGCACCTACGGCGGCTACTCCTACGACGCCGCCAACGCGATCATCAACTCGGTGAAGTCCGTGGTGGCTGCGAACAACGGCAAGCTCCCCAGCATGACCGACCTCCGCTCCAAGGTCGTCCAGGGCGTGCAGGCCGCGAACTTCGACGGCATCAGCGGCCACGTCTCCTTCGACAAGTACGGCGACACCACCAACAAGCAGCTGACGGTGTACCAGGTCAAGAACGGCAAGTGGGTCGCGGTCAAGACCGGCAACTACACCGGCTGAGCCGCCCCGGCGGCGCCGCCGCCCGGCCGGCCCCGGCCGGCACCCACGCACAGCCCCGGGCCGCGCGGAAAAACCGACCTCCGCGCGGCCCGGCGCACTTCCGACACCGGCGCACCTCGGCGCGGGCGACCGCGCCGCGCACCCGACCACTGGAGGCCCTGCGGTGCACACCCTGCCGCAACAGCTGGCCAACGGGCTGTTCCTCGGCTCCATGTACGGCCTGATCGCCATCGGCTACACGATGGTCTACGGCATCGTCCAGCTCATCAACTTCGCCCACGGCGAGATCTTCATGACGGGCGGCTTCGGCGCCCTCACCGTCTACCTCAACCTTCCCCCGCACACCAGCTTCTGGGTCGCCATCCCGCTGATGCTGTTCGGCGGGGCCATCGTCTCCGTCGTCATCGCCCTGCTCGCCGAGCGCTTCGCCTACCGGCCGCTCCGCGGTGCACCCCGGCTCGCGCCTCTGATCACGGCCATCGGCCTCTCCCTGGCCCTCCAGGAACTCGTCCGCAACCTCTACCCCGGTGCCACCAGTGCCCGGGTCTTCCCCGAGATCCCGGCCGGCCCGTGGAAACTCGGCTCGATCAACATCCAGGCCGGCAACATCTTCGTGCTGGTGTCGGCGATCGTCTGCATGAGCGGTCTCGCCTGGTTCGTCCGCCGCACCCGCACCGGCCGCGCCATGCAGGCCACCGCCCAGGACCCGGACACCGCCCAGCTGATGGGCATCAACATCAACCGGATCATCGCCGCCGCGTTCGCCATCGGCGCCCTCTTCGCCGCCGTCGCGGCGGTCGGCTACGGCCTGCAGTACGGCCAGGTCATGTACAACATGGGCTTCGACGCCGGGCTCAAGGCCTTCACCGCGGCCGTCCTCGGCGGCATCGGCAACATCTACGGGGCCATGCTCGGCGGGCTGGTCCTCGGCATCGCCGAGACGCTGGCCACCGCCTATGTGGCCAACATCCCCGGGATGCACCAGTTCGGCGGCAGCAGCTGGGCCAACGTGTGGGCGTTCGTCCTCCTCATCCTGGTGCTGCTGCTGCGGCCGCAGGGCCTCCTCGGCGAACGCGTAGCGGACAGGGCGTGAGGGACACCATGACCGACATCAACGCCACCGACGCCACCACCGCCGCCCCGGCCGCCGGCGCCCCCGCGCGCCCGGTGCTGCCGCTGCCGCCCTCGGCGGCCCGCGCCATCGCCCTCGTCGGCGCGGTGGCCACGGCCGCCAGCGCCTGGCTCGCCTGGACCTGGACCTCCGCCTTCCCCGGCGACCTGACCGTCAGCGGCTACCCGGGCGGGCTCCAGTGGGAGACCTTCGTCGCCGGTCTGCTCGCCGCCGTCTACGCCCTGGCCGGCTACGGCGGCGGCCGGATCCGCGGACTGGCCTGGCTCAACCCGGCCCGCGGCAACGCCGCCACCCTGCTGCTCGCCACCGGCGCCCTGGCCACCACCTGGTACACCCTGATCGCCATCGCCGCCGAGCTCGGCGGGCTGGCCAACCTGACCGCCGGCGGCTGGGTGGCCGGCGCCGGCAGCCTGGTCTGCTTCCTCGGCGCCCTCGGCCTGCCCGCCTCGGGACGGGTCACGGCGCTCGGCAGCCGCGGCCGCTCGGTGCTCCAGCGGCTCACCGGCCAGACGGTGCGGCCGGCGGCCGCACGCCCGCTGCCGACCGCCGCCGAGTACCTGATCATCCTGGTGATGATCGCCCTCGCCCTGCTGCTCTTCGCCTACGGGATCGACACCTCGTACGGAGAGCTCTTCGTGGGCTTCCTGATCACCGTGGCGTTCGCCGTCTGGGCCCTCAACTCGGCGGGCCTGACCTCCCGTTGGCACGACCTCTACGGCCGCCACCAGGCCTGGACGCTGGCCCTCTGCGCGCTGGCCGCGGTGGCCTTCCCGTTCACCCAGAACAACGACCACGACGCCAACGTCGGGGTGAACATCCTGATCTTCGCCACGGTGGCGCTCGGCCTGAACATCGTGGTCGGCCTCACCGGCCTCCTCGACCTCGGCTACGTCGCCTTCCTCGGCGTCGGCGCCTACGCCGCCGCCCTGGTCTCCGGCTCGCCGTACTCCTCGATCCACGGCACCACCTTTCCGTTCTGGGCGGCCGCCCTCACCGGGGCCGCCGCCTCGCTGCTCTTCGGCGTGCTGATCGGCGCGCCCACGCTGCGGCTCCGCGGCGACTATCTGGCCATCGTCACCCTGGGCTTCGGCGAGATCTTCCGGATCACCGTGCAGAACCTGGACGGCACCTCGGGTCCGGACGTCACCAACGGCCCGAACGGCATTCCGCAGATCCCCGACCTCAGCATCTTCGGCTTCAACCTCGGCATGCCGCACCAGATCGGGTCGTTCACCCTCGGCCGGTTCGCCAACTACTACCTGCTGATGGTCCTCGCCACGGTGTTCGTGATCGCGGTCTTCAGCCGGGCCGCCAACTCCCGGATCGGCCGCGCCTGGGTGGCCATCCGCGAGGACGAGACGGCCGCGCTGGCGATGGGCATCAACGGCTTCCGGGTCAAGCTCACCGCCTTCGCCCTGGGCGCCTGCCTGGCCGGGCTGGCCGGCACGGTCAGCGCCCATGTGACATACAACGTGGTGCCCGACCCCTACCAGTTCGCCGGCCCGGTCGCGCCCAACTCGGCGTTCCTGCTGGCCGCGGTGGTGCTCGGCGGCATGGGCACGATCGGCGGCCCGGTGCTCGGCGCCGCCCTCCTCTACCTGATCCCGGAGAAGCTCCAGTTCCTCCAGGACTACAAGCTGCTGGCGTTCGGCCTGGCCCTGGTCCTGATCATGCGGTTCCGGCCGGAGGGCATCATCGCCAACCGCCGCCGCCAGCTGGAGTTCCACGAGTCCGGGGCACCGCCCGTGACGGCCGCGGCGCTGCCCGCGCAGCCCGCCGCCGCGACCCCCGCCCCCGACGACCCGACCCCCGCGGGAGCGTGACCCCGATGACGACTCCCACCTCCGCCCCGGCGCCCTCGGAGACCCCGGCCACCGGGCCGCTCCTCGAGGCCGACCACGTCACCATGCGGTTCGGCGGACTCACCGCCGTCAACGACGTCAGCCTCGGCGTCCGGCCCGGTGAGATCCTCGGCCTGATCGGACCCAACGGCGCCGGCAAGACCACCTTCTTCAACTGCCTGACCGGCCTCTACGTCCCCACCGAGGGACGGGTCAGCTACCGCGGGCGGACCCTGCCGCCCAAGCCCTTCAAGGTCACCCAGGCCGGGATCGCCCGCACCTTCCAGAACATCCGGCTCTTCAACAACATGACGGTACTGGAGAACGTCCTGGTCGGCCGGCACACCCGGACCCGCGAGGGGCTCTTCTCCGCCCTGGTGCGGGGCCCCGGCTACCGCCGCGCGGAACGCGAGTCCCGGCGGCACGCCATGGAGATCCTGGAGTTCGTCGGCCTGGAGGCCAAGGCCGAGCACCTGGCCCGCAACCTCCCCTACGGCGAGCAGCGGAAGCTGGAGATCGCCCGGGCGCTGGCCAGCGAGCCCGGACTGCTGCTCCTCGACGAGCCCACCGCCGGGATGAACCCGCAGGAGACCCGGGCCACCGAGGAGCTGGTCTTCGCGATCCGCGCCCGCGGCATCGCGGTCCTCGTCATCGAGCACGACATGCGCTTCATCTTCAACCTCTGCGACCGCGTCGCCGTCCTCGTCCAGGGCCAACTGCTGGTCGAGGGCAGCTCGGAGACCGTCCAGGCGGACGAGCGGGTCATCGCCGCCTACCTGGGCACCCCGTACGAGGGCGCTCCCCCCGACGAGGCCGAGGCCGAGGTGGTGGCCGCGGAACGCGCCCAGAACGCCGAGGGGACCACCGAGGAGGAGGCCTCATGACCGCCCTGCTCGAAGTCGAGGACCTGCACGTCGCCTACGGCCAGATCGAGGCCGTCAAGGGGATCTCGTTCAGCGTGGACGCCGGCCAGGTGGTCACCCTGATCGGCACCAACGGCGCCGGCAAGACGACCACCCTGCGCACCCTCTCCGGGCTGCTCAAGCCGATCGCCGGACGGATCCGGTTCGAGGGCCGCGAGCTGGTCGGCGTCCCGGCGCACCGGATCGTCGAGCTCGGCCTGGCCCACTCCCCCGAGGGGCGGCACATCTTCCCCCGGATGACCATCGAGGAGAACCTGCTGCTGGGAGCGTTCCTGCGGCGCGACGCCGACGGCATCCAGAAGGACGTGGAGCGGGCCTACAACCTCTTCCCGATCCTCGGCGAGCGCCGCAGGCAGGCCGCGGGCACCCTCTCCGGCGGCGAGCAGCAGATGCTCGCCATGGGCAGGGCGCTGATGTCCCGGCCCAAGCTGCTGATGCTCGACGAGCCCTCGATGGGGCTCTCGCCGATCATGATGCAGAAGATCATGGAGACCATCGTGGAGCTGCGCTCCGGCGGGACCACGATCCTGCTGGTGGAGCAGAACGCCCAGGCCGCGCTGTCGCTGGCGAACACCGGCCATGTGATGGAGACCGGGCGGATCGTCCTCTCCGGCTCCGGCGCGAACCTCCTGGAGGACGAGTCGGTCCGCAAGGCCTACCTCGGCGAGGACTGACCCCGGCCGATCCCCTTACACGGAAGGGGCGCCGCCTGACTGCTCGTCAGGCGGCGCCCCTTCCGGCGCAGCGGGATCGGCCGGGGTCAGGACTTCTTCTTGGCGTCCTGCGCCTCGCCCTCCTCGATGACCGCCTCGGCGACGGCCTTCATCGTCATCCGGCGGTCCATCGAGGTCTTCTGGATCCAGCGGAAGGCGTCCGGCTCGCTCAGGCCGAACTTGGTCTGCAGGACGCTCTTCGCACGGTCGACCAGCTTCCGGGTCTCCAGCCGCAGATTGAGGTCCGAGACCTCGTCCTCCAGCAGCCGGATCTCGCTGTACCGGGAGGTGGCCATCTCGATCGCGGGGACCAGGTCGGTCTTGCTGAAAGGCTTCACCACATAGGCCATCGCGCCGGCGTCCCGGGCCCGCTCCACCAGCTCGCGCTGCGAGAAGGCGGTGAGCATCAGGGTCGGTGCGATCCGCGCCTCATGGATCTGCTCGGCCGCGGAAAGCCCGTCCAGCACGGGCATCTTGACGTCCAGGATCACCAGGTCGGGCTTCAGCTCCTCGGCCAGCCTGACCGCGGTCTCCCCGTCGCCGGCCTCGCCGACCACGGTGTAGCCCTCCTCCTCCAGCATCTCCTTGAGATCAAGGCGGATCAGCGCCTCGTCCTCGGCGATGACGACGCGCGTGGTCTCCGTGCTGACTTCCTGCTGCGGCTGCTCGTCGGCGGCGCTCACGGGGCTCCTCGTTCCAGGGGTCTACGTGCAAGAGGCTACCTGGACACGGTATGTTTGAGGCGCGCCGGGCCCCGACTCGCCTTCAAAGTCAAGCCCGCCCTAGTACTCCAACCGGCAGAGAGAGCGGTCTCAAACACCGTACAGTGTGGGTTCGAATCCCACCTAGGGCACTTTGCCTTCAATTCCAAGGTTGCCTTTCGCTCGGCGATCTTCGTCACCTCAGGTGAACCACTTCCTTTCACCGCAGGCCGGAGCCCGACTTCTTCCCCGCCTCCCCGTGCCGCTTTTCCCGGCCGCCCGCAAAGCGGACATTCACGGCTGCCCCTGGCATGATCACGGCTGTAATCGCATGAATACATACAGTCAGTACATAACTATTCAGTAATCGACTCTTCGCATCGTCTTGTCGCGGCCCTAACATGTGGCCACTTCAACAGCGTTAACGCATGACCTACGCGCACGACGAAAAACGAGAGGCCTCCCCATGGCAGGAGTCGACCAACTCTCCGCCGGCAGCGGCACCGGTACAGCCGGTGGCCGCAGCACACTCAGAAGAGATGTCGGCCTGATCGGACTGATGTGGGCCTCAGTGGGCTCGATCATCGGGTCCGGCTGGCTTTACGGTGCGGAGAAGGCGGTGGTCGCGGCCGGTCCCGCGGCGATCATCTCCTGGATCATCGGTGCGATCGCGATCACCCTCCTCGCGCTGGTGCACGCGGAGCTCGGCGGCATGTTCCCGGTCGCCGGCGGCACCGCGCGCTACCCGCACTACGCCTTCGGCGGCTTCGCCGGCATGTCCTTCGGCTGGTTCTCCTGGCTGCAGGCGGCGACCGTGGCCCCGATCGAGGTCGAGGCGATGATCGGCTACGCCGGTCACTGGAACTTCGCCAAGGGCTTCCTCCACGCCGACGGAACCCTGACCGTCTCCGGGTTCTTCGTGGCCGTGCTGCTGATGGCCGTCTTCGTGGCGATCAACTTCCTGGGCGTGCGCGTGATGGCGCACACCAACTCGGCCGCCACCTGGTGGAAGATCGCCGTCCCGCTGGCGACCATCTTCATCATCGCGGTGACCAACTTCCACGGCGGCAACTTCACCGCGGGCGGCGGCTTCGCCCCCTTCGGCGCCAAGGGCGTCCTCTCCGCGATCTCGACCTCCGGCATCATCTTCGCGCTGCTCGGCTTCGAGCAGGCGATCCAGCTGGCCGGTGAGAGCAAGAACCCCAAGCGCGACCTGCCCCGGGCGACCATCGGCTCGGTGGCCATCGGCGCCCTGATCTACACCGCCCTGCAGGTCTTCTACATCGGCGCGCTGCCCAAGATGGCCTTCGTCCACGGCTGGGCGAACCTGGCGTACAAGGGCATCGAGGGTCCGTGGGCGGGCCTCGCCGTGCTGGTCGGCCTCGGCTGGCTGGGCTGGGTGCTCTACGTCGACGCGGTGGTCTCCCCCGGCGGCACCGGCCTCATCTACACCGCCTCGACCTCCCGGATCTCCTACGGCCTGGCCCGCAACGGCTACGCGCCGCGGGTCTTCGAGTCCACCGACAAGCGCGGCGTGCCGTGGTTCGGCGTGCTGGTCTCCTTCATCACCGGCGTGATCTGCTTCCTGCCCTTCCCGAGCTGGCAGCAGCTGGTCTCCTTCATCACCTCGGCGAGCGTCCTGATGTACGCCGGCGCCCCGCTGGCCTACGGCGTCTTCAGCAAGCAGCTGGAGGGCCGCGAGCGGCCGTACCGCCTGCCCGGCGGCAAGATCATCTCGCCGATCTCCTTCGCCATCGCCAGCCTGGTCATCTACTGGGCCGGCTGGGACATCCTGTGGCGCCTCGGCCTGGCGATCCTGCTGGGCTACGCCCTGCTGGGCTCGTACGCGGCCTACGCGACCAAGAAGGAGCTGCCGAACGCGCCCAAGCTGAACTGGCGGGCCGCCCAGTGGCTGCCGGTCTACCTGATCGGGCTGGGGATCATCTCCTGGCAGGGCGGCTTCGGCGGCGCCGGCAACCTGCCGCTGTGGTGGGACATCGCCCTGATCGTCGTCTTCTCGCTCGGCGTCTACTACTGGGCCCGCTCGGTCTCGCTGGGGGCCGAGGAGATCGAGGAGCAGATCTCCGACGTCGAGGTCGTGGAGAACGTCGGACACTGACACCGGGCGGCGTCAGCCGTCAGGTCTCCGTCTCCCAAGGCCGGTCGAGCGTCTCCGGGTCATCCGGGCCGCTCGGCCGGTCTCCGCGTTCGTAGGCCCCGAAGTCCTCGATCACGTCGGCGTCCTGGATGACGTGGACGGCGGCCTCCTCGGCCCCCGCCGCGCCGCCGTCGATGCCCTGGTCGTAGGCGTAGGTCTCGGGCTGCTCGACTCCGCGGCAGCCCTCGTCGGCGGCGGTCAGCCGGCCGGCGCGGGGGTCGGGACCGTCCGCCCACTCGTCGGAGACCGGGGCCTCGCCGTCGGAGCCGACGTCCGGCTCCTCCTGGGCGAGCTGCTCGTCCAGGGACTGGAACTGCGTGTCGTCGGTGGGCGGGGACCAGCGGTCGGCGGCGATGTAGCCGGTGTCCAGCGGGTCGTCGCCGAGCCGGTCGGAGATCAGCGTGTCGGCGGTGTCCAACTGGTCGGTGGCCTCTTGTTCACGCAGTTCGCCCACGTCGGCGGCGAACTCGTCGAACTCCTCGGGTCCGCTCATGGCCTCGTTCCTTCCGGTCCGGCGCGGCATCGGACCGCGCGAGCGGCCGTCCCTGCGCCCGCCTCCACGCTACGACTCCCGGCCCCGCCAGGCAGCCCGTACGGCGCCGAAGGCGGGTGGGGGCGGCCGCAGGCGCGAGGAGGGGCGCCTGCGGCGCGGCGGGGCGCCGGGGGGAATCCACCCACTAGCCCCGGTGGGGGGCGTCGTCCTCGCCCACGTGGTGGACCCGGACCAGGTTGGTGGATCCGGCCAGGCCGGGCGGGGAGCCCGCGGTGATGACCACGATGTCGCCCTTGCGGCAGCGCCCCAGCTTCAGCAGCTGCCGGTCGACCTGGTCGACCATCTCGTCCGTGTTCTCGGCGAACGGGCCGATGAAGGTCTCCACCCCCCAGGTCAGCGCCAGCTGGCTGCGCACCGCCGGCTCGTAGGTGAAGGCGAGCACCGGGATCGGCGAGCGGTAGCGGGTCAGCCGGCGCGCGGTGTCCCCGGACTGGGTGAAGGCGACCAGGTACTTGGCCCCCAGGAAGTCCCCGATCTCGGCGGCGGCCCTGGCCACCGCCCCGCCCTGGGTGCGCGGCTTGCTCGCCTCGGTCAGCGGCGGCAGGCCGTTCGCCAGGTCCTCCTGTTCGGCGGCCTCGACGATGCGGGCCATGGTCCGCACGGTCTCGGTGGGGTGCTTGCCGACGGAGGTCTCCCCGGACAGCATCACCGCGTCGGTGCCGTCCAGGACGGCGTTGGCGACGTCGGAGGCCTCGGCGCGGGTGGGCCGGGAGGCGTTGATCATCGAGTCCAGCATCTGGGTGGCGACGATGACCGGCTTGGCGTTGCGCCGGCACAGGCTGACGGCACGCTTCTGCACCAGCGGGACCTGCTCAAGCGGCATCTCCACGCCCAGGTCGCCGCGGGCGACCATGACGCCGTCGAAGGCGTCCACGATCTCCGCCAGGTTCCGCACCGCCTGCGGCTTCTCGACCTTGGCGATGACCGGGACCCGGCGGTCCTCCTCGGCCATTATCCGCAGGACGTCCTCGACGTCGGCGCCGCTGCGGACGAAGGAGAGGGCGATCAGGTCCGCCCCGATGCGGAGCGCCCAGCGCAGGTCGGCGACGTCCTTGTCGCTGAGCGCGGGCACGGAGACGGCCACTCCGGGGAGGTTGAGGCCCTTGTGGTCGGAGACCATGCCGCCCTCGGTGACCAGGCAGCGGACCCGCGGCCCGTCCACCTCGGTGACCTGGAGGCCGACCCTGCCGTCGTCGACGAGGATCCGCTCGCCCGGGGCGAGGTCGTCGGCGAGGCCCTTGTAGGTGGTACCGCAGATGTGCCGGTCCCCGGGCACATCCTCGGTGGTGACGGTGAACTCGTCGCCGCGTTCGAGGAGGACGGGGCCCTCGGCGAAGGTCTCCAGGCGGATCTTCGGGCCCTGGAGGTCGGCGAGGACTCCCACACTGCGGCCGGTCTCGTCCGCGGCCTTGCGGACCCGGCGGTAGCGCTCCTCGTGTTCGGCGTACGAGCCGTGGCTCAGGTTGAATCGGGCGACGTCCATTCCGGCCTCGACCAGAGCCTTGATCTGGTCATAGCCGTCGGTGGCCGGCCCGAGAGTACAGACGATCTTTGCTCGGCGCATGGCACGAGCCTATTCGGTACCCCCGGGTAGCGAGGAAAGCCCAGGTGAATCTGGGTGGTCGTCAACTGTTCGAGGCAGTCGGTGAGTTAGGGGCCGGCGGGGATTTCGAACAGTTCCGCCTCGGCCGCGCGGACATAGCCGATCCGGTGCCCGGTCTGCACGATCAGCCAGCGCCGAGCGGCCGTCTCCGGATCCCGGACGACGGCCCGGTCGGCCGGCCGGTCGCCGGGGGCGTACAGATGCACGGCCGGCGCGAAACCGCCGTGGGCGTACGCCTGGTGGGGGGCGAGCCGGAAGGGCAGCGGCACCGCCTCGGGACGCGGGACGCCGGGCGGGAAGCACTCGGGAGCGGGCAGCGGCCGGCCGAAGACCTGGATCGGCCGGTCGCCGCGCGGGCGGAGGAGGCCGCCCGCCGCGGGGAGGGCGGCCGGGTCGTGGCCGGGGTCGTACAGCCAGGCCCGGGAGCCCTCGTACCAGAGCGCGGTCCACTCCCCCGCACGCTCGACGAGGGCGAACCGCTGCCCTGCGGAGACCGCCCCCGCGATGGGTGACGACCCGTCAGGATCCTTGTGGAGAACGGAGTTGTGGGCGATCTCGCGAAGCGGTGAGCCGGGTTCCGCGGTGGGCACGACCGGGCGGCCGAGCAGCTCCAGGAGGCGCGCCCAGTCCCAGAGCGGCCCGGGGTCGACGTGCATTCCGGCGAGGTGGGCGGGGGTGGGGGCCGGCACGTTGTCGTGGCCGAGGAGGTGGAAGCGGTCCAGCGGGATGCCGTAGCGGGCGGCGAGTCCGCCGATCAGGGCGGCCGAGGCGCGGTACATCGCGTCCGTGTACCAGGTGTGCCCGGCGTCCGCGTAGCCCTCGTGCTCGATGCCGAGGGAGTGCTGGTTGACGTACCAGTTGCCGGCGTGCCGGGCGACGTGGCGGTCCGGGACGAGCTGGGTGAGCGCCCCGTCCTGGGAGCGGATCAGGTAGTGGGCGGAGACCCGGGAGGCGGGGTCGGTGAAGATCCGCAGGGTGTCGGCGTGGGTCTCCTCGGTGTCGTGGAGGACGAGGGTGGTGAGCGGCAGGTCGGTCGGCCGGTCGGCGAGGTCGTAGGTGGCGGGGTGGGCCGGGTGCTGAGCGGGGCGCTGGGCCGGATGCTGGGCGGGCGTGCTGGTCACGCTCGCATGGTGCCAGGTCGCGAGGGTAGCGCGACCGGTTTGTCCGGATCTGTTCGTCGGGGTGGGTAAGCCCGGGTGAATTCGCGGCGAACTTCCCCGCCGGGCGCGGCCGGCGGCGGCCGCGGGAAGTGAGGCACGCCTAACATCGGCGCCGTACCGATGACCGGAAAAGCACAGGAGGGCGACGCGGTGCGACCGGGAACCGTGCGCGGCCGGGTGGCGGGGTCCGCGCTCGTACTGGCGCTGCTGGCGGCCGGCGCGGCCGGCTGCGGCTCGTTCGGCGGACATCGGCCGGCCGCCGCCGGGCCGGCCGCCGACTCGTACGCCAAGGCCGGGGTGGCCGACCACACCGTGGAGGTCTCGCCGAGCGCCTGCGGGCGGGGCTGGACCGATCCCCGCCCCGGGCTCCAGCTGTTCACCGCGCACAACTCCGACGCCAACCCCGAGGACCTCTATCTGGAGCGGGCCTCGGACGCCGCGGTGCTGGGCGAGCTGGAGGGGCTGGGCCCCGGGGCGAGCGCCGTGCTGAGCGTCCGGCTGCCCGCGGGCTCGTACCGCTTCCGCTGCCTGCCGGCGGACGCGGACGCGGTGCTGGGCCCGGTGGTGAAGGTGCCGGGGACGAGCGGCGACGGCACCGCGGGATCGGCCCCCGCGGTGGCCCCGGTGACCCAGCAGGACCTGATCGCGCCCACCCTCGCCTACCAGCACTGGGTCGCCTCCCGGCTGCCGCTGCTGCTGCGGCAGGTGACCGCGCTCCAGTCGGCGATCGACTCCGGCGACCTGGCGGGGGCGCGCGCCGCCTGGCTGCCCGCGCATCTCGGCTACGAGCGCCTGGGCGCGGCGTACGGCGCCTTCGGCGCGCTGGACAGTGCCATCGACGGCACCGCCGCCGGCCTCCCCAAGGGCACCTCGGACAGCGGCTTCACCGGTTTCCACCGCATCGAGTACGGCCTCTGGCACGGCCAGCCGGCCGCCGGACTGCGCGGGGCGGCGGCGCGGCTGGTCGCCGACGTGCGGCAGCTCCAGCGGCACTGGGCGACCACCCGGATGGACCCCCAGGTGCTGGGCGTCCGGGCGCACGAGATCACCGAGAACACCATCCGCTTCGAACTCACCGGCCGCACCGACTACGGCTCGCACAGCAATCTGGCCACCGCACGGGCCAACCTGGACGGCACGGCGGAGGCGCTGGCGGTGCTCAAGCCGGTGCTCAGCACCCGGATGGCGGCCGAACTGCCGGGCATCGAGGCGGCACTGGCCCGCGCGCGGGCCGCACTGCCGAGCGGGAACACCGCGGCATCCACCGCGCTCAGCGATCTGACGCAGCGTCAGCGCGAGTCGCTGAACGCCGCCTTCGGCGACCTGGTCGAGCGCCTCGCCGCGGTGGCCGCGGTCTGCGACATACGGAGGACGACGTGAGCGACGTGAGCGACCTGGGCGAGGGCCGCGAGGGCCGCGACGGCCGCGTCATCGGCGACGGCAGAGACGCCAGCGACCGCGGTGACATCGGCGACCGCGGCAACGGCAACGACCGCAGCGCAGCCCGCGGCCGGCTGCCCCGCCGCCGCCTGCTGCGCGGCGCCCTGACCACCGCGGCCGCGGCCGCCGCGGCCGGCGGCGTCGGCCTGCTGGCCGGCGAGTCGCAGGCGCAGGCGACCCAGGCGGACGAGAAGGCCCGAGCGGCCGCCCCGGGCGCGGCGGCCGGCGCCGCGGCATACCCCTTCCACGGCGCGCACCAGGCCGGGATCACCACCCCGAAGCAGTCCGCCGCGGCCTTCGTCTCCTTCGACCTGACCGCCACCGGCCGCGCCGAACTCACCGACCTCCTCAAGACCCTGACGCAGCGGCTGCGCTTCCTCAGCACCGGCGGCCTGCCCGACCCGCTGGGCATCGGCGCTCCCCCGCCCGACTCCGGGCTGCTCGGCCCGGTCGTCCCGGCGGACGGCCTGACCGCCACCGTCGCCCTGGGCTCCTCGGTCTTCGACGGCCGCTACGGCCTGTCCGGGCGGGCCCCGCACCGGCTGCGCCCGATGGACACCTTCCCGGACGACGACCTCGACCCCGCCTGGTGCCACGGCGACCTGCTCCTCCAGCTCTGCGCCCACCACCCGGACACCGTCAGCCACGCGCTGCGCGACCTGGCCCGGCACACCCGCGGCGGGATGCAGGTCCGCTGGCGGGTGGACGGCTTCAACTCCCCGCCCCGCCCGTCCGGTACGCCCCGCAACCTCTTCGGCTTCCGGGACGGCACGGCCAACCCGGCCACCACCGACGCCCGGCTGATGAGCGACCTGATCTGGGTCGGCCGCGGCCAGGGCGAGCCCTCCTGGGCGGTCGGCGGCAGCTATCTGGCGGTCCGCCTGATCAAGATGCTGGTCGAGTTCTGGGACCGGGTGACCATCTCCGAGCAGGAGCGGATGTTCGGCCGCCGCCGGGACAGCGGGGCCCCGCTGGACGGCTCGGCCGAGTTCGACACCCCCGACTACGCGGCCGACCCCACCGGCTCGGTGATCCCGCTGGACGCCCATATGCGGCTGGCCGATCCGCGCACCGCGGCCACCGCCGACTCCCGCTTCCTCCGCCGCGGCTACAACTACGACCGCGGCACGGACGCCAACGGCGACCTCGACATGGGCCTGGTCTTCTGCGCCTACCAGCAGGACCTGGACCGGCAGTTCGTCACCGTCCAGAAGCGCCTGGCCGGCGAGCCGCTGGTGGACTACGTCTCGCCGTACGGCGGCGGCTACTTCTTCGCGCTGCCGGGTGTGGCCGACCGCTCGGACTGGTACGGAAGGGCCCTCCTCACCTGATGAACCGCCGAGTGCATGACACGATGCCAAGCGGACGTCGGCCGTTCACCGCCGCGTCATCCGGGCGGGGATCAGCGCTCGCACACACTGCCTACGCTCCCCGCGGGACGCGCGGGGCCGGTGGTGACCGCATCGGCGCGCGGTGCGTCCGACCGACGACAGCGGCGCCTGACGCGCCGTCAGTGGAGGATCAGAACAGATGACTTCGTCCCGATCCACGTCCAGGACCCCGTCCCGGACACGCCGCCTCGCCCGCGGTGCCGCCGCCTTCACCGCGGTACTGGCCGCGGGTGCGGCCGGCACCTCGGCGGCCTGGGCGGCGGCTCCTGCCGGCGCGCGGCACGGGCACGCGCCCGCCGTCTCGACGGCCACCCCGATCAAGCACCTCGTCGTCCTCTTCGACGAGAACGTCTCCTTCGACCACTACTTCGCGACGTACCCGAAGGCCGCCAACACCGACGGCACCAGGTTCACCGCGAAGCCGGGCACCCCGAAGGCGAACACCGCCGCGAGCGCAGGCCTGCTGAAGAGCAACCCGAACCTCTACAGCCCGCAGCGCCTCTCCCCCTCGCAGGCCATGACCTGCGACCAGAACCACAGCTACGGGCCCGAGCAGAAGGCCTACGACGGCGGCAAGGCCGACCAGTTCGTCCAGAACACCTCGGTCGACAAGTGCTCCGGCGGCCTCTTCGGCGAGCCGGGCCTGGCCATGGACTACTACGACGGCAACTCCGTCACCGCGCTGTGGAACTACGCGCAGCAGTACACGATGTCCGACAACTCGTACGGGTCGACCTACGGCCCGTCCACGCCGGGCGCGCTCAACCTGGTCGCCGGGCAGACCCACGGCGCCGTCTCGGTCTCCTCCACCTCCGGCACCACCGACCCCAAGCAGACCGCGACGCCGGACAGCTCGGTGGTCTCCTCGCCGAACGCCTCGGGCGTGGGCACCATCATCCGCGACCCCGACCCGGCCTACGACGACTGCGCCGACTCGGACCACACCGCGACCAGCAACCTGGCCGCGGTCACCCAGGGCAAGAACATCGGCGACCTCCTCAACCAGCGCAAGGTCACCTGGGGCTGGTTCCAGGGCGGCTTCAAGCCCTCGACCGCCTGGGACGGCAAGTCCGGCGACTACGCCAAGTGCGACACCAGCCACACCAACGTCGGCGGCTCCTCGGTGGTGGACTACAGCCCCCACCACAACCCGTTCGAGTACTACAAGTCGACGTCCAACCCGCACCACCTGCCGCCGTCCAGCACGGCCGCGATCGGCTCCACGGACCAGGCGAACCACCAGTACGACCTGTCCGACTTCAACAAGGCACTGGACGCCGGCCACCTGCCCGCGGTCAGCTTCCTCAAGGCCGGCGCGTACCAGGACGGCCACGCGGGCTACTCGGACCCGACGGACGAGCAGCACTTCCTGGTCGACGAGATCAACGCGCTGCAGAAGTCGCCCGAGTGGTCCTCCACCGCCGTGGTGATCTCCTACGACGACTCCGACGGCTGGTACGACCACGTCTACCACGCGCCGACCAACGGCTCGCAGGACTCCACGCAGGACGCGAGCGGCTGCCAGGCGCAGACCGCGGTGCTGGCCGGCCAGCAGGACCGGTGCGGCCCCGGGCCGCGGCTGCCGCTGCTGGTGATCTCGCCCTACGCGAAGACCGACCACGTGGACCACGGCCTCACCACGCAGTCCTCGATCACCCGGTTCATCGAGGACAACTGGCGGACCGGGCGGATCGGGAACGGCTCCTTCGACGCCACGGCAGGATCGCTGAACTCGGCGTTCGACTTCTCCCACTCGAACAACAAGCGGGTGATCCTCGGCTCTGACGGCTCGGTGAAGTCGATCACCCCGATCGGCCGCACCCCCCACCTGCCGGACGCCTCCGGCGCGGCGATGGACCTGGCCGCCTCCACCACCTCGACCGGCTCCTCCTGGGCCTCCTCCGCCGGCCTCGGCGCGGGCGCGGCGATCGCCGTCGGCGGCGCCCTGTTCCTGGGCATGCGCCGCAGGCGGGGCTAACCGCCCCGGCGCCCCGGTGAGCCCGCAGGGCGAATCAGGGGCGCGGGGAACTGCGCGGCCAACCCATGACGGCGCCGCACCCGGCAACGGCCACTGGGTTGCAACCCAGACTCCGTTGCCGCGTGCGGCGCCGTTTCGCGCTGGGCGCGCAGTTCCCCGCGCCCCTCACTTGCGCCTGCGGCGCCGCGTTCCGGGGCCCGCAGAAAAGGGAACGCCCGCCACCCTGTTCCTGGTCGGGGACCTGGGTGGCGAGCGTTGCTGGCCGGGCCCGGCGGCTCTGGCGGACCCGGCCCCTGTGGGGCAACCCGGCCTAGACCGCCAACGGACGGTCGGTCGGGCGAATGGGGGCGGGCAGCGAGGAGTCCACGGCACCGGTGAGGTACCGGTCCACGGCGGAGGCCGCCGAGCGGCCCTCGGCGATGGCCCAGACGATCAGCGACTGGCCACGACCCGCGTCGCCCGCGACGAAGACGCCGTCCACAGTGGTGGCGTACTTCGAGTCCCGGGCAACATTACCGCGCGGGTCAAGCTCCACGCCCAGCTGCTCCACCAGGCCGTTCTGCTGATCGGTCCCGGTGAAGCCCATCGCCAGCAGCACCAGCTCGGCCGGGATGGCCCGCTCGGTGCCGGCGACCGGCTCGAACTTGCCGTCCTTGAACTCCACCTCGACCAGGTGGAGCTCCTTGACCCGGCCCTCGTCGTCCCCGGTGAAGTGGGTGGTGGAGACCTTGTACAGGCGCTCCCCGCCCTCCTCGTGCGCCGAGGTGACCTTGTACACCATAGGCATCGTCGGCCACGGCTGGTGGGCCGGCCGGTCCTCGCCCGGCTGCGGCATGATCTCCAGCTGGGTGACCGACTTCGCGCCCTGCCGATGGGCGGTGCCCAGGCAGTCCGCGCCGGTGTCGCCGCCGCCGATCACGATGACGTGCTTGTCCCTGGCCGTGATCGGAGCGTCGACGTAGTCGCCCTCCTGCACCTTGTTGGCCAGCGGCAGGTACTCCATCGCCTGGTGGATGCCGTCCAGCTCGCGTCCCGGGACCGGCAGGTCCCGCGCGGTGGTGGCGCCCGCGGCGACCACGATCGCGTCGAACCGGTCGCGCAGCGACTGGGCGGTGACGTCGACGCCCACCTCGACCCCGGTACGGAAGCGGGTGCCCTCCGCGCGCATCTGCTCGATGCGCCGGTTGATGTGCCGCTTCTCCATCTTGAACTCGGGGATGCCGTAGCGCAGCAGCCCGCCGATCCGGTCGGCCCGCTCGTAGACCACCACGGTGTGGCCGGCGCGGGTCAGCTGCTGGGCGGCCGCGAGCCCGGACGGGCCGGAGCCGATGACGGCCACGGTCTTGCCGGAGAGCCGGTCCGGGATCTGCGGGGTGACGGCCCCGGCCTCCCAGGCCTTGTCGATGATGGTGACCTCGACGTTCTTGATGGTCACCGGGTCCTGGTTGATGCCGAGGACGCACGCCGACTCGCACGGGGCCGGGCACAGCCGCCCGGTGAACTCCGGGAAGTTGTTGGTGGCGTGCAGCCGCTCGATCGCGGCCGTCCAGTCCTCCCGCCAGGCCAGGTCGTTCCACTCGGGGATGATGTTCCCGAGCGGGCAGCCGCTGTGGCAGAAGGGGATGCCGCAGTCCATGCAGCGCCCGGCCTGCTTGGTGATGATCGGCAGCAGGCTGCGCTCGACGTAGACCTCCTGCCAGTCCTGGACGCGCTCGGCGACCGGACGGCGCTCGGCCAGCTGCTTCCCGGTGGTCAGGAAGCCCTTGGGGTCAGCCATTTGCCGCCTCCATCATCTTCGCAACGGTCTCGGACTCACTGAGTCCGTCGCGCTCGGCGGCAACCCTGGCGGCGAGCACTGCCTTGTAGTTGGTGGGCATGATCTTGGTGAACCGGGCGACGCCCGTCCCCCAGTCGGCCAGCAGCTCCTCGGCGACCTGCGAACCGGTCTCCTCGAAGTGCTGCTGCACGACCTCGTGCAGCCACTTGCGGTCGGCCTTGTCCGGGGCCTCGATGCCGACCAGCTCGGTGTTCACGTTGGACGGCCGCAGGTCGAGGACGTAGGCCACGCCGCCCGACATGCCGGCGGCGAAGTTGCGCCCGGTCTCGCCGAGCACCACCGCGTGACCTCCGGTCATGTACTCGCAGCCGTGGTCGCCGACGCCCTCGGCGACGACCGTGGCGCCCGAGTTGCGGACGCAGAACCGCTCGCCGACCTTGCCCCGCAGGTGGATCCGGCCGCTGGTGGCGCCGTAGGCGATCACGTTGCCGGCGATGACGTGCTGCGCGGCCTCCTGGCCGAAGGAGGCGTCCGCCTCCCGGGCCGGGCGGACCACCAGGGTGCCGCCGGAGAGGCCCTTGCCGACGTAGTCGTTGGCGTCGCCCTCCAGGCGGAGGGTGATGCCGCGCGGCACGAAGGCGCCGAAGGACTGGCCGGCCGAGCCGGTGAAGGTGATGTCGATGGTGCCGTCCGGCAGCCCGTTGCCGCCGAACCGCTTGGTCACCTCGTGGCCGAGCATGGTGCCGACGGTCCGGTTGACGTTGCGGATCTGCAGCTGGGCGCGGACCGCCTCGGCGTCCTCGGGGGTGGGCGCGGAGAGGGCGTCGGCGCAGAGCCGGATCAGCTCGTTGTCCAGCGCCTTCTCCAGGCCGTGGTCCTGCCCGGTGGTGTTCCGCAGCGAGGCGCCGTCCGGCAGCTCCGGGACGTGCAGCAGCGGGGTGATGTCCAGCCCCGCGGCCTTCCAGTGGTCGATCGCCCGCTCGGCGTCGATCAGCTCGGCGTGGCCGACGGCCTCGTCGATGGACCGGAAGCCCAGCTCCGCGAGGAGCTCGCGGACCTCCTCCGCGATGAACTCGAAGAAGTTCACCACGAACTCGGGCTTGCCGTTGAACCGCTCGCGCAGCACCGGGTTCTGCGTGGCCACGCCCACCGGGCAGGTGTCCAGGTGGCAGACCCGCATCATGATGCAGCCGGAGACCACCAGCGGCGCCGACGCGAAGCCGAACTCCTCGGCGCCCAGCAGGGCGGCGATGACGACGTCCCGGCCGGTCTTCAGCTGGCCGTCGGTCTGCACCACGATCCGGTCCCGCAGCCCGTTGAGCAGCAGGGTCTGCTGGGTCTCGGCCAGGCCGAGCTCCCAGGGGCCGCCCGCGTGCTTCAGCGAGGTGAGCGGGGCGGCGCCGGTGCCGCCGTCGTGGCCGGAGACCAGGACGACGTCCGCGTGCGCCTTGGAGACGCCCGCCGCGACGGTGCCGACGCCGACCTCGGAGACCAGCTTGACGTGGACCCGAGCCGCCGGGTTGGCGTTCTTCAGGTCGTGGATCAGCTGGGCCAGGTCCTCGATCGAGTAGATGTCGTGGTGCGGCGGCGGCGAGATCAGGCCGACGCCGGGCGTCGAGTGCCGGGTCTTGGCCACCCACGGGTAGACCTTGTTCCCGGGCAGCTGGCCGCCCTCGCCGGGCTTGGCGCCCTGCGCCATCTTGATCTGGATGTCGTCCGCGTTGACCAGGTACTCGCTGGTGACGCCGAAGCGGCCGGAGGCGACCTGCTTGATCGCCGAGCGGCGCTCGGGGTCGTACAGCCGCTCCGGGTCCTCGCCGCCCTCACCGGTGTTGGACTTGCCGCCCAGCCGGTTCATCGCGATGGCGAGGTTCTCGTGCGCCTCCTGGGAGATGGAGCCGTACGACATGGCGCCGGTGGAGAACCGCTTGACGATCTCGGAGACCGGCTCGACCTCGTCGATCGGGATCGAGGGGCGCTCACCCTCCTTGAGCCTGAAGAGGCCGCGCAGCGTCATCAACCGCTCGGACTGCTCGTTCACCCGCGACGTGTACTGCTTGAACACGTCGTACCGCTTGGTGCGGGTGGAGTGCTGCAGCCGGAAGACCGTCTCCGGGTCGAAGAGGTGCGGCTCGCCCTCGCGGCGCCACTGGTACTCGCCGCCGATGTCCAGTCGGCGGTGGGCCGCGGAGATGCCGGAGGCCGGGTACGCCTTGGCGTGCCGGGCGGCGGTCTCCTTGGCGATCTCCTCCAGGGTGATGCCGCCGAGCTTGCTAGTCGTGCCGGTGAAGTAGGCGTCGATCAGCTCCTGGGAGAGCCCGATGGCCTCGAAGACCTGGGCTCCGCGGTAGGAGGCGACGGTGGAGATGCCCATCTTGGACATCACCTTGAGGACGCCCTTGCCCAGCGCCTTGATCAGGTTCGCGATCGCCTTCTCGGGCTCCAGGCCCTGCACGAAGGCGCCGTTCCTGGCCAGGTCCTCGACCGACTCCATGGCGAGGTACGGGTTGACCGCGCCCGCACCGAAGCCGATCAGCAGCGCGGTGTGGTGCACCTCGCGGACGTCGCCGGCCTCGACGATCAGGCTGACGTGGGTCCGCTGCTTGGTGCGGATCAGATGGTGGTGGACGGCCGCGGTGAGCAGCAGCGACGGGATCGGCGCATGCTCGGCGTCCGAATGGCGGTCGGAGAGGACCACGATGCGGGCACCGTCGGCGATCGCCGCGTCCGCCTCGGCGCAGATCTCGTCCAGCCGGGCGGCCAGCGCCTCGGCGCCGCCGCCGACCTTGTAGAGGCCGGAGAGGGTGACGGCCTTCAGTCCGGGCTGGTCGCCGTCCGCGTTGATGTGGACCAGCTTGGCCAGCTCGTCGTTGTCGATCACCGGGAAGGGGATCCGGACCGAGCGGCAGGAGGCCGGCTCGGCCTTCAGCAGGTTGCCCTCCGGGCCCAGGTTCGAGCCCAGGGAGGTGACCAGCTCCTCCCGGATCGCGTCCAGCGGCGGGTTGGTGACCTGCGCGAACAGCTGGGTGAAGTAGTCGAAGAGCAGCCGCGGCCGGTCGGAGAGCGCGGCCACCGGGGTGTCCGTGCCCATCGAGCCGATCGGCTCGGCGCCGGCCTTCGCCATCGGGGCCAGGATGACCCGCAGCTCCTCCTCGGTGTAGCCGAAGGTCTGCTGGCGGCGGGTCACCGAGGCGTGGGTGTGGACGATGTGCTCGCGCTCGGGCAGGTCGCCCAGCTTGATCGAGCCGCCGTGCAGCCACTCCTGGTACGGGTGCTCCGCGGCGAGCGCGGACTTGATCTCGTCGTCCTCGACAATGCGGTGCTCGGCGGTGTCGACCAGGAACATCCGTCCCGGCTGGAGGCGGCCCTTGCGGACCACCTTGTCCTGCTCGATGTCGAGGACGCCGACCTCGGAGGAGAGGACGACCAGGCCGTCGTCGGTGACCCAGTAGCGGGCCGGGCGCAGGCCGTTGCGGTCCAGCACGGCACCGATCTGGGTGCCGTCGGTGAAGGTCACACAGGCCGGACCGTCCCAGGGCTCCATCAGGTTGGAGTGGAACTGGTAGAAGGCGCGGCGGGCCGGGTCCATGGTGGCGTGGTTCTCCCACGCCTCCGGGATCATCATCAGCACCGCGTGCGGCAGCGAGCGCCCGCCGAGGTGGAGGAGCTCCAGCACCTCGTCGAAGGAGGCGGAGTCCGAGTGGTCCGGGGTGCAGACCGGGAAGATCCGGTCCAGGTCGCCCGGGATCAGGTCGGTGGCGAGCTGGGACTCGCGGGCCCGCATCCAGTTGCGGTTGCCGCGGACGGTGTTGATCTCACCGTTGTGGGCGACGAACCGGTAGGGGTGGGCCAGCGGCCAGCTCGGGAAGGTGTTGGTGGAGAACCGGGAGTGCACCAGGCCGAGGGCGGAGGCGAAGGTCCGGTCCGAGAGGTCCGGGAAGAACGGCTCCAGCTGGCCGGTGGTCAGCATCCCCTTGTAGACCAGGGTCCGGGAGGAGAGCGACGGGAAGTAGACCCCGGCCTCGCGCTCGGCGCGCTTGCGCACCACGAAGGCGACCCGGTCCAGCTCGACTCCGCTGCGCCCGTCCTTGCGGTCGGCGACGAAGAGCTGGCGGAAGCGCGGCATCACCGAGCGGGCGGTGGCGCCGAGCAGTGCGGGGGCGGTGGGGACCTCGCGCCAGCCGAGGACCTTCAGGCCCTCCTCGACGGCGATCGTCTCGATCTGCGAGACGGCCTCGCCCTCCGCGACGTCGTCGTCGGGGAGGAAGGCGATGCCGACCGCGTACCCGCCCTGCTCGGGGAGGTCGAAGGAGACCTGGCCGCGGAGGAAGGCGTCCGGGATCTGGACGAGGATGCCCGCGCCATCGCCGGAGTCGGGCTCGGCGCCGGTGGCTCCCCGGTGCTCCAGGTTGCGCAGCACCGCCAGGGCCTGCTCGACGATCTTGTGATCAGCCGTGCCGTTCAGCGTCGCCACGAAGCCGACGCCGCAGGCGTCGTGCTCATCACGGGGGTTGTAGAGGCCCTGCTTGGCAGGCCGTCCATCCGCGAGGGCCCGGTAGGGGTTGGCGAACGCCGTTCCCTGGGGCTCATCGGCGGCGGGACGCGAGGACCGCGGAGATGCTGAGCGCATCGGCTCTCCCGTCGTCTTATATGAGCGTCACACTAAATATCGAGTGGATGCGCAACAGGGACGACGTTGGCCCTCTGCGATTTCGTGCAGGTTACATGATGGACGTCTTTCCGGGAAGCGGATTTCCGCGTCCACCATGCGGACTTACCGTGCAGTAGGGCCGTGCCCGGTTCCCCGCCGGCCTGTGCTTGGTCGTCCCCTCGACGTCAGGCTCCGGTGGGACAGGATGCCTGCACGCTCTCGCAAGTGTGCCCGATCGACGCTCCCTCGAAACAGAGTGGAAACGCCCTTGCCGGGTGTGAGTAACCGCACGTCATACGGCGGGTTTGCGTCCGGTATCCGGACAGACGCCTGCGCGTCACCCGATGCCGGCGCCGATCAGGTGGCCGAGCAGGAAGGTGACCCCGGCGGCGGCCCCGCCCAGCACCAGCTGGCGCATCCCGCTGAACCACCAGCTGCGCGCGGTCACCTTGGCCACCACCGCACCGCAGACGAACAGCCCGATCAGGGCGAGCACCAGCATCGGCAGCAGGCTGCTCGCCCCCAGCAGGTACGGCAGCAGCGGCAGCAGCGCGCCGAGCGCGAAGGAACCGAACGAGGAGACCGCGGCCACCAGCGGCGACGGCAGATCCTCCGGGTCCACCCCGAGCTCCTCGCGGGCGTGGACGTCCAGCGCCCGGTCCGGGTCCTTGGAGAGCTGCCGGGCCACCTCGAAGGCCAGCTCCGGTTCGACCCCCCGCTCCACATACAGCTGGGCCAGCTCGGCCAGCTCGGCCTCGGGGTTGCGGAGCAGCTCGGTCCGCTCGGTCTCCAGCTCGGCCTGGACCATCTCGCGCTGCGAGGCCACCGAGGTGTACTCCCCGGCGGCCATCGAGCAGGCGCCGGCGATCAGCCCGGCGAGACCGGTGAGCACCACGGTGCCGTTCGACGCCGAGCCGCCGACCACGCCGGCCATCAGCGCGAAGTTGGACACCAGGCCGTCCATCGCGCCGAAGACCGCCGGGCGCAGCCAGCCGCCGTTCACGTCGCGGTGGGTGTGGGCGTGCTTGGCGGCGGTCCCGGCGATCGACTCGGCGGTCTGCGGGCGGCGGGCGGCGGCCTCCATCGCCCGGTCCCACTCGGCCAGGAGGGCGTCGTTCTTATCGTCCACGGGGGTGCTCATGGCGCCGACGGTAGCCGTCGGCGGAGGCCTCCCGCCAGCAAGGTCGTACTGCCTAACCTAGGCTCTGACCTGCGAAAACAGCTAAGGCTAACCTTGCCTGGCGGGGGCCGGGGCGGCTCTGCGGGGAGCCGCCGCGCGGAGGCTCAGGCGGCGTCCGCGGCCTCCACCCACTTGGTCAGGGTGGCCGGGCTGATCTGCTCGCCGTTGTAGGTCGGGAACGCCGAGGTGCCGTTGAGCAGCACGGTCGGGGTGGAGGAGTACCCGGACTTGTCGAAGTTCTCCTCCACGCCGGAGACCCAGCCCGCGTACTCCGCCTTGGCCACGCAGGCGTCGAAGGCCGGGGTGGACAGCCCGGGGACCCTCTTGGCCAGGGCGGTCAGCCGGCTCTGGTCGGCCCAGGCGTCGTCGGTCTCCTCGGGCTGGTTGGCGTAGAGGACATCGTGGTAGTCGTGGAACCGCCCGGCGGTCTGCGCGCAGCCGAGGGCGTTGGCCGCGTTCTTGGAGCCGGTGCCGTTGTCGTGCCGGTCGATGAACGAGACCACGTGGTACTGGATCTTGACCTTTCCGGCCTTCTCCAGCCGGTTGATCGTGGTGTGCATGTCCTTCTCGAACTCGCCGCAGGCCGGGCAGCGGGGGTCCTCGTAGATGGTGAGGGTGGCCTTGGCGGCCTGGTTCCCCACCGGGACGACGACGTCGCCCTGGCCGGTGGTGCCGGCCGGTGCGGCGTGCCGGCTCGGCGCCGAGCGGCTGTTCTGCACGAGGTACCCGGTCACCCCGGCGGCCGCGAGGACCGCCACGGCCACACCGACCACCGTCAGGTTCCGCCGTCGTCGGCGGCTCGCGGCCTCCCGCACGCGCTCCTCCGCGAGGCGTTCGCGCGCGGCGCGCTTCGCGGGGTTCTTGTTCTCGCTGATCGTGCTCTCTTGACGGCCCATCAGTTCTCCGCAAGCCAGGTGTCGACGGCGAAACGCCCGCGAGGCCGCCACAGCAGCCACCCCGCGAGCAGCAGGAACCCCGCGTCGCGCAGGATCTCCTGCAGGTAGGCGGTCTTGGAGGCGGCGACCGCCCCTCCCCCGCCGAAGCAGCCGCAGTCGATCGAGATCCCGCGGGCCCAGACCGAGCCGATCGCGGCGATGTAGACCAGCAGCAGCAGGGCCGATACGGCGGCGGCGATCCGCACTCCGAGGCCGACCAGCAGAAGCAGGGCGATCGCCAGTTCGACGAACGGCAGTCCGTAGCCGAAGGGCCTGACCAGCCCCTCGGGGAGGATCCGGTAGGCCCGGACCGCCTGCGCGGCGGCCGCCGGATCGCTGATCTTGGCCGCACCGGCCCAGGCCCAGACGGCGGCGAGGCCGAGCCGCGCCGCCGTGCCCAGCCACTGCGCGACGACCTCCCGCCGGCCCACCGCGGTCGGCGCGGCGGTGGCCGACTCCCTTGTCAGCGCCATGAGTCGACGCCTCCCCGGGGGCGGACCACGGCGGCCGCGCCGGCCCGTGCGGGCGGCCGCAGCCGGCGGCCGGCGCCGTCGGCCAGGGCATGATCGACGAACGCCTCCGCGAGGAGGGCTGCCAGCAGGGCCAGCAGGGCCAGCACCGCGATGGCCGACGGCGGCGAGGCGGTCACACACGCTCCTTGTTCCGCAGGGACGGGGTTCATCCTGAGAACGCGTGCCGCGGGGCGGGGCTACGGGGCGCGGCTGCTTTGCCTGCGAACGAGTGAGCTTCTTCGATTTCGTTGACGCATGGGAGTCGACGCATGGGAGACGCCCCGCGCCCCTGAACCGCCTGGCCCTCGGGGCCGTGGTTCGGGGCGCGGGGCGCCAGGGAGAAGGTGCCGGTCGGAAGGTGCCGGACGGAAGGCTCAGCCGCCGGCGCGGACGCCCCGGGCCAGCGCCGCCGCCGTCTCGCGGATGCCGGCCAGACCGGACTCCAGATCGTCCCCCGACTCCAGGATCCGCTTGACGAACGCGGAGCCCACGATCACCCCGTCCGCGAAGCCGGCCACCTCCGCCGCCTGCTTCTCGTTGGAGACGCCGATGCCCACGCAGACCGGCAGGTCGGTGACCGCCCGGGTGCGCTTCACCAGGTCCTCGGCCAGATCGCCGACCTGCTCCCGGGTGCCGGTCACGCCCATCACCGCGGCCGCGTAGACGAACCCGGTGCCCGCGGCGGTGACGAGCCGGAGCCGCTCGTCCCGGCTGCTCGGGGCCACCACGAAGACGGTGTCCAGACCGAGCCGCTCGGCCGCGGCGAGCCACGGACCGGCCTCCTCCACCGGCAGGTCCGGCAGGATCACGCCGGCCCCGCCGGCCTCGGCGAGGTCCGCCGCGAAGCGGTCCACCCCGTACCGGTCCACCGGGTTCCAGTAGGTCATCACCAGCACCGGCGCCTGCGGGAAGGCCGAGGCCACCTCGCGCACCGTGCGCAGCACGTCCTTGGTGCGGACTCCCGCCCGCAGGGCGATGTCGTCCGCGGTCTGGATGGTGGCGCCGTCCAGCACCGGGTCGGAGTGCGGCAGCCCGATCTCGACCGCGTCGCAACCGCCCTCAAGCAGGGCCTTCACCGCGGCGATCCCGCCGTCCACGGTCGGGAACCCGGCCGGCAGGTAGCCGACCAGGGCCGCCCGCCCCTCCGCCCGCGCCGCCGCCAGGGTCGCGGTCAGCTTCGTCGCCCCACCTGTCTGCTCACCTGTCTGCGCGCTCACTTGGCGTCCCCCTGGGCGTCGTCCAGCAGGCCGAAGTACTCGGCCGCGGTGTGCATGTCCTTGTCCCCCCGACCGGAGAGGTTGACCACGATCAGGCCCTCCGGCCCCAGCTCGCGGCCCAGCTGGAGCGCACCGGCCAGCGCGTGCGCGGACTCGATCGCGGGGATGATCCCCTCCGTCTGCGACAGCAGCCGCAGCGCCTGCATCGCCTCGTCGTCGGTGGCCGAGCGGTACTCGGCCCGGCCGCTGTCCTTGAGGTACGCGTGCTCCGGGCCGACGCCCGGGTAGTCCAGGCCGGCCGAGATGGAGTGCGACTCCATGGTCTGCCCGTCCTCGTCCTGCAGGACGTAGGTGCGCATCCCGTGGAGCACCCCCGGGTCGCCCTTGGTCAGGGTGGCGCCGTGGCGGACGGTGTCCAGGCCCTCGCCGGCCGGCTCCACGCCGATCAGCCGGACCGACTTGTCCGGGATGAAGTCGTAGAACAGGCCGATGGCGTTGGACCCGCCGCCGACGCAGGCCACGGCGGCGTCCGGCAGCCGGCCCACCCGCTCCAGCATCTGGGCGCGGGCCTCCTGGCCGATCACCCGGTGGAACTCGCGGACCAGCCGCGGGAAGGGGTGCGGTCCGGCGGCCGTGCCGAAGAGGTAGTGGGTGGAGTCGACGTTGGCGACCCAGTCCCGGAAGGCCTCGTTGATGGCGTCCTTCAGCGTCCGGCTGCCGGTCCGCACCGGCACCACCTCGGCGCCGAGCATCCGCATCCGGGCGACGTTGAGCGCCTGGCGCTCGGTGTCCACCTCGCCCATGTAGATGGTGCAGTCCATGCCGAAGAGGGCGGCGGCGGTGGCGGTGGCCACCCCGTGCTGGCCCGCGCCGGTCTCGGCGATCAGCCGGGTCTTGCCCATCCGGCGGGTGAGGAGGGCCTGGCCCAGCACGTTGTTGATCTTGTGCGAGCCGGTGTGGTTGAGGTCCTCCCGCTTGAGGAGGATCCGGGCTCCGCCTGCCTCGGCGGAGAAGCGGGGCACGTCGGTGAGCGGGCTGGGCCGACCGGTGTAGTCCCGCAGCAGCCGGTCCAGCTCGGCCTTGAAGTCCGGGTCGGCCTGGGCCTTGTCGAACTCGTCGGCGACCTGCTCGACCGCGGCGACCAGCGCCTCGGGGATGAAGCGGCCGCCGAACGCGCCGAAGTAGCCCCGGGAATCGGGGATGTTCGAAGACATGGTGTTGTTGTCCCTCGTCGGGTGCGTAGCCGGCAGTGACTGTCAGCTGCTTGCGGTACGGCGGGCTCGCGCCGCCGTCCCCCTCCGGACAGGGTGACGCACCGTCAGCGCACAGGGCGGACGGCGCACCGCTTCCGGGACGGCCATCGCCGCCCCGGGATCTGACCGGGCTCGGCACCGATCACATAGCGCACCCGGCGGCCGAGGACTCGCCGGGCCGGGGCCCGGCAGCCGCGCGGGCGGCAGCCGGGCGCGAAGCGCGCGCCGAGCCGCGGCGGGACGGTGACCGTCTCCGCCGGGGAGGACTCTGCGTACGCGCGCTCCTGATGCATGGTGGGTCCAGCCTAGCGGCCGCGGCCTACCGACCGTGCCGGAGGGCGGGGTGGGCGCCGGCGGCGACCAGGTCGGCCACCGCGGTCTTCGGGTCGCGTCCGGTCACCAGGGACTCGCCGACCAGCACCGCGTCGGCGCCGTCGTTGGCGTAGGTGATCAGGTCGTGCGGGCCCCGGACGCCGGACTCGGCGACCTTGACGATGCCCTTCGGGATCGCCGGGGCGACCTCGGCGAAGGTGTCCCGGTTGACCTGGAGGGTCTTCAGGTTGCGGGCGTTGACACCGATGATCCGGGCGCCGGCGTCCACCGCTCGGGTCACCTCGTCCTCGTCGTGCACCTCGACCAGCGGGGTGAGGCCGATCGACTCGGCCCGCTCGATCAGCGAGACCAGCGCGGGCTGGTCCAGCGCGGCCACGATCAGCAGCGCGATGTCGGCGCCGTGCGCGCGCGCCTCCCACAGCTGGTAGGAGGTGACGATGAAGTCCTTGCGCAGGACGGCGACGTCCACCTTGGCGCGGACCGCGTCCAGGTCGGCCAGTGAGCCGCCGAAGCGGCGCTGCTCGGTGAGGACGCTGATCGCGGCGGCGCCGCCGGCCTCGTAGTCGGCGGCGAGCGAGGCCGGGTCGGCGATGGCGGCCAGCGCGCCCTTGGACGGGCTGGAGCGCTTCACCTCGCAGATGACCTTGACGCCGTCGTCGCCGCGGAGGGCCGCCACGCCGTCCTTGGCGGCCGGGGCCTTCGCGGCCTGTTCCTTCAGCTCGTCCAGGGAGACCCGGGCCTGACGCTCGGCGAGGTCCTCGCGGACTCCCTCGATGATCTCGTCGAGCACGCTCACGCGGTCCACTCCCAATCGCTGGCTTCCGGGGACCGGGGGTTCCGGCCGGTATTCAGATGGTATCCGCAGGTCGGTCCCGGTCTCGAATCCACCGCCGATTACCCGGGCGGACGGGGCCTACGGGGCGAGCTCCCGGCCGAACGGGAGGGGGAGGTTCCGCAGCACGGTGAAGACCAGCACCAGTGCGGCCACCGCCCAAAGGACGGCCGGCGGCGGACGGCGTACCGGGGTGGGCAGGCCGCGGGCGGCCCGAACGGCCCAGCGGGCCCAGGCGAGGACGGCGAACGCCCCGGCGACCAGGACCAGCAGGTTGTCGTGGGCGGCCGCGGCGAGGTCGCCGTGGGCGGCGGCATGGACGCAGCGCAGCCCGCCGCAGGCCGGGCAGAGCTCGCCGGTGAGCGCCAGCAGCGGGCAGCCGGGGTAGTGGTTCCCGGGCGCGGCCGGGTCGTACCCGGCGACGCAGCCCACGGCCGCGGCGAAGCCCGCGCCGAGCGCGGCGGGGGCGCGGAGCGCGGGGGACGGTGCCATGCGGACGAGGGTGGCAGTCCGGAGGGACACCCCGCGCCTCGACACACCGGCGCCCGACACACCGGCGCCCCGACACACCGGCGGCCCGACACACCGGCGGCCCGGCGCGCGGACGCCCGTGCCCCTGGACCGCGGCCCTACGGGCGGCGGTCCAGAGGCACGGCGGGGATCAGTGGTGGGCGGTGCCGGAGACCGCGGCCGGGGTGCCGGCGGCGGTGGCGGCCGCCTTGCGGTTGGCAGCGGCGGCGGTCGCCTTGTTGATCGCGTCGACCCGCGGGTCGGAGGCGCCCTTGCGGTTGTACACCTGGCCCTTGCCGGCGAGCGAGAGCATCTTGCCGATGACGGCGCCCGCCAGGGCGATGACCAGGCCGACGATCAGGATGGCCCAGAGGGTCGCGACCATTCCGAAAGCGGCGATCACGAAACCGACGAAGCTGATGGTGACACCGGTCCAGTTGGCGACGGTGTGGCCGTGCTCCCGTGCTGACATTCGTACTGCTCCTTCTAAACGGTCGTCACCCCCATTGTCCCCGACGCCCCCGGTGGCCGGGCGCCGGGGTGGGGGGTCTCACACCAGGGGGTGCGGGACGGGGTGCTAGAGGCTCGGGTCCTCGCCGCGGTCGAGGGCCTTCCAGATGTCCGCGGGGGTGCCGGGAGCACCCTTCCCGCCGGTGTCGCCGGTGCCGGCGGCGCCCGCCTGGCCCCCCTTGCCACCGGGGCGGACGTCCTTTCCCGGGGCGTCGTACCGGGCGGACATCCCCGGCCAGCGGCGGCCGGCGAGGAGGATGACGACCCCCGCGAGCAGCAGCAGGATTCCGCCGAGGGCGGAAACCCACGGCCATGCGGTGTGACCGACGTGGGAGGCGGTGGCGGTGGTGATGCCCATGGCGTTGCCGGCCTTGTCGTCCAGCGCCGCCCCGCCGCCGGAGCCGGAGACCGCGCTGAACGCGGTGCCCGCGCCGGCCAGGACGACCAGCACGCCCATGGCGTACCGGCCCGCCCTGCGGGTGGCGAAGACGGCCACCGCGGCGGCCAGGCCGACCAGGGCCAGGGCGCTGGGCACCCCGGAGACGTCGCTGCCGGAGACCTGGATCGAGATCGGGGTCCCCTCCAGGTCGACCGAGCCGTGCGCCCAGCTCTGGCCGGCGGCGACCAGCGCGAGCGCGGCGCCGACCACCAGCAGCAGGAGCATCAGCATCAGGCTGCCCCGCGAGGAACGGCCGCGACGCTCCGGGGGCGCGGCGGAGGCGGGCGCCGGGCCGTCGGCGTCCGCGGGCGCCGGGGCGTCCGCGGACGAACGGGCCTCCGCGGCCTCCGCGGGGTCGGCTGCCGGGTCGGCGGTTTCGCTTCGGGGGGTGGGTGCGGCGCTCACCCGTCCACTATCCCCTGTCGCCTCCGGCGGGCTTCCCCTGGGGGTGGTCCCCCGCCGCCGCTCCCGGGCGGAGGGTGCCCGCGGTGGCCACCGCGCGGAGGACGGCGGCGGCCTTGTTGCGGCACTCGGTGTCCTCGGAGATCGGGTCGGAGTCGGCCACCACACCCGCTCCGGCCTGCACGTACGCGACTCCGTCGCGGATCAGCGCGGTGCGGATGGCGATCGCCGTGTCCGAGTCGCCGGCGAAGTCCAGATAGCCGACGCAGCCGCCGTAGACCCCGCGGCGGACCGGCTCCAGCTCCTCGATGATCTGCAGCGCGCGCGGCTTGGGCGCGCCGGAGAGGGTGCCCGCGGGGAAGCAGGCGGTGAGGACGTCGAAGGCGGTGCGCCCGGGGGCGAGCCGGCCGGTGACGGTCGAGACGATGTGCATGACGTGGCTGTAGCGCTCGATCTTCATGAACTCGACCACCTCCACGCTGCCCGGCTCGCAGACCCGGCCGAGGTCGTTGCGGCCGAGGTCGACCAGCATCAGGTGCTCGGCGCGCTCCTTGGGGTCGGCGAGCAGCTCCGTCGCCAGGTCGGCGTCCTGCTGGGGGGTCAGGCCGCGCGGGCGGGTGCCGGCGATCGGGTGGAGGAGGGCCGACCCGGCCTCCACCTTGACCAGCGCCTCCGGGCTCGAGCCGACGATGTCGAAGGGCTTCCCCTCGGCGTCGGCCAGCCGGAACAGGTACATGTACGGGCTGGGGTTGGTGGCGCGGAGGACGCGGTAGACGTCCAGCGCGCTGGCCGGGCAGGGCGCCTCGAACCGCTGCGAGGGCACCACCTGGAAGGCCTCGCCGGCCCGGATCCGCTCCTTGACGTCCTCGACGGCCGCACGGTACGGCTCCCCGCCGAAGGGCGAGCGGGGGTCCTCGGGGGCGGTCGGGGTGAACGCGGCCGGGGCCGTGTCGACGGGACGGGTGAGGTCCGCGGTCATCGCGTCCAGGCGGGCCACGGCGTCGGCGTAGGCCTCGTCCACCCCCGAGGGGAGGTCGTTGTGGTTCACCGCGTTGGCGATCAGCAGCACGCTGCCGTCGGCGTGGTCCAGCACCGCCAGGTCGGTGGCGAGGAGCATGGTCAGCTCGGGGAGGTGGAGGTCGTCCACGGTGTCCGGGTGGGGCGGGACCTTCTCCAGGCGGCGGACGATGTCGTAGCCCAGGTAGCCGACCATCCCGCCGGTGAACGGCGGGAGGTCCGGGTCGCGCGGGGTGTGCAGCCGCTCGATCGTCTCGCGGAGGACGGCCAGCGGGTCGCCGGCGGTGGGGACGCCGACGGGGGGCGCGCCGTCGGTCCAGCGGGCGCTGCCGTCGGCCGGGTCGACGGTGAGGGTGGCCGCCGAGCGGACGCCGACGAAGGAGTAGCGGGACCAGGAGCGGCCGTTCTCGGCGGACTCCAGGAGGAAGGTGCCGGGGCGCTCGGCGGCGAGCTTGCGGTAGAGGCCGACGGGGGTGTCGCCGTCCGCGAGGAGGCGCCGGGTCACCGGGATCACCCGGCGGTCGACGGCGAGCTTGCGGAAGTGGTCGAGGTCGGGGGTGACGGCTCCGGTGGTCATCGCTGGGCGAGCTCCCTGTCGTCGCCGTCGAAGCAGGTGCGGGTGCCGGTGTGGCAGGCGGGGCCGTGCTGGTCCACCTTGACGAGGATGGTGTCGCCGTCGCAGTCGAGGGCGACGGATTTCACGGCCTGGGTGTGGCCGGAGGTGTCGCCCTTGACCCAGTACTCCTGGCGGGAGCGGGACCAGTAGGTGGCCCGGCCGGTGGTCAGGGTGCGATGCAGGGCCTCGTCGTCCATCCAGGCGAGCATGAGGACTTCACCGGTGTCGTACTGCTGCGCGATGGCGGGGACGAGGCCGTCCGCGGTGCGCTTCAGCCGTTCGGCGATGGCGGGGGCGAGGCTGCTGCGGGTCATGCCGGGCATTTTCGCATGCGCGGGGCGGGGGGTGCGGGCTCCTTCCGTTCCCACCTCGTCGGGCGACGGCCCTTCCCGGCCGCCCGCGCGCGCTATGGGCTCCGCCCCACCCCCCGCCCACCGGACGGCAACGGGCGCGCCGCGGGCGGCTGCGGACGCGAGACGGGCCGGGCGCGCAGTTCCCCGCGCCCCCTGGGGGCTCCGCCCCACCCGCCAACCGGGCGGCTGCGGGCGGCTGCGGGGCCCCGTGCCCCTTCGGGGCTCCGACAGGCCCAGCGGGTGGGGGCGTTGACGGGGTGGGGGGATGGCTGAGGGTGGGGGGATGAGGGGGCGTTGGTGGGTTGTGGGTGGGGTTGTCGTGGTGATCGCGGCGATCGTGGTCGTGGTGCTCGTCGAGGGGGGCGGAGGGCCGAAGCGGAGGGCGGCGGCGCCGCCGGTCACGGCGAGGGCCAGGGTCTCGGCGTCGCCCAGCGTCGCGCGGGATCCGCTCGCGGCGGGGGTCTGCTTCGACGCGCCGGGGCTGTCGGGGGTCTCGCGGATCACGGTCAGGTCCTGCCGGGTGGCGCACGACGCCGAGTCGGTGGGGCACTTCCCGCTGCCCGCCGGGCTCTCGACGATCGGGAAGGTCTACGCCGCGGGGGAGCGCGTCTGCGAGAAGCCGATCAACAGCGCGTACGCCCGCCAGCACCGCGCCTCGGGGCTGTTCCCGTACCGGCACTATCCGACGCTCGCCGAGTACCGCTCCGGGCAGCACCAGGTGCTCTGCGCCCTGGCCGCCTCCGACGCCCCGCACGGCGCGAAACTCGACGCGCCGCTGCGCTGACGCTTTGTCAGCCCGACGACGTACGCTGGGCCTCATGGCTTTCGCGCGACGTGAACGTTTGCTGCTGGCGGATCTCCTCAGCTCCGTCGGCCCCGATGCGCCGACGCTCTGCGAGGGGTGGAAGACCCGCGACCTGGCCGCCCACCTGGTGGTGCGGGAGCGCCGGCCGGACGCGGTGGCCGGCCTGGTGGTGAAGCCGCTGGCCGGCCGGCTCGGCCGGGTCCAGCAGTCGTACGCGGACCGCCCCTACGAGGAGCTGGTCGAGCTGATCAAGACCGGCCCGCCCAAGCTCTCCCCGTTCGCCATCCCCGGCGCCGACGAGGCGGCGAACACCGTGGAGTTCTACGTCCACGGCGAGGACGTCCGCCGCGCCCAGGAGGGCTGGAAGTCCCGGGAGCTGGACGACGAGTTCTCCGAGGCGCTGTGGAAGCGCCTGGTCACCTCGGCGCGGATGACCGGCCGGAAGTCCCCGGTCGGCCTGGTGCTGCGCCGGCCCAACGGGCAGACGGCGGTGGCCCGGCAGGCCGCGCCGACCGTGACGGTCACCGGCGAGCCCGCCGAGCTGCTGCTCTTCTCGATGGGGCGTCAGGAGCACGCCGACGTACGGCTGGAGGGCGCGGAGGAGGACGTCGCCGCCGCCCGGTCGGCCAAGCTGGGCATCTGAGCCAACGTCAGCCGGGGGAACTCCACCCGCTCCGGTTCCCGGCCGGCCTGGAGGACGTAGGCCTGGCCCGCCGTGTCTCCGGCCGCGATCTCGGCCGCCGAGGCCGCGATCTCCTCGGGCTCGGCGACCGCCAGGCCCTGCCCGAGGACGTAGTCGATCGCCTCGGGGGCGAGGATCGGCGTGCGGACGATGCCGGGGCAGATCGCGTTGATCCGCACGCCCCGCTCCCGCCAGGTCGGGGCCAGTGAGCGGACCAGGCCGATCACCGCGTACTTGGTGGCCGCGTACACCGGGTCGAAGGGCGCCATCCCCACCCCCGCCATGCTGGAGGTCACCAGCAGGGCGCCCCCGCCGTGCGCGGCCAGCGCCGGCAGCGCCGCGTGGAGGCCGTACATGACGCCGTGGAGGTTGACCGCCAGCACCCGGTGCTGCCGCTCGGCGTCGTAGTCGTCCTCGCCGAACTGGCCGCCGTCGCCGACCCCGGCGTTGAGGTGGACCAGGTCCAGTCCCCCGTAGGCCTCGACGGCGGCGGCGATCAGGGCCTGGTTGTCGGCCTCGCTGGTGGTGTCGGTGCGGACGAAGAGCCCGCCGGCCTCCTCGGCGACCGCCCGGCCGCCCGCCTCGTCGATGTCCGCCACGACCACCCGGGCGCCGAGGGCGCCGTAGTGCCGTGCCACCGCCGCGCCGATCCCGCTCGCGGCCCCGGTGACCACGACCACCTGCCGCCGCCCCTGCTGCCCCTGCTCTCGTTGCTGCCGCATCACACCTGCTCCTCGGTCTCGTCCCGCTGCCCGGACTCGGCGCGGATCGCCGCCAGGCGGGCCGGGCGACGGCCGTAGCGGCGGCTGAAGATCTCCAGACCGGCGAAGAGCACCACGTACTGGAGGGTCGTCACCAGCACCACCGAGTCGACCGGCAGGGTGTAGGCGAGTGCCACCCGCACCCCGGAGTCGATCAGCAGGCCGATCCCCCAGACGACGGTGAGCAGCCGCATCAGCCGCCGGAAGGTCGGCGAGGCCTGCCAGTAGCGCTCCACCTGGGCGCGCTGCCCGCCCTTGGTGACCGAGGAGACGATCCGGTAGATGATCGGCCGGCCGCGCAGCGTCGCCAGGAAGACGATTCCGACGACGCCGGTCATCCAGCCGTCCTTGGCGAACATGAACCGCGGACTTCCGGTCAGCACCGAGAGCCCCGCGCCCAGCGCCACCATGCTCAGCACCAGTACGCCGAGCGCCCCGATCCGCCGTTCCCTGACCACCGTCAGGACCGCGTCCGCCAGCGGCGGCAAGGCGCTCGCCAGCACCGCCCACCAGAGGCCCACCCCGGCCGCCCGCAGGCCGTAGAAGACGGCCAGCGGCCCGGCCACGTTCAGGCCGAGGTTCTGCAGCAGCAGCTTGTTCGACGGCCCCGCGGCGCGCTTTCCGCTCGCGACCTGGGCCGTGGCCGTCCCGTTCATGTCCGTCTCCCTCGTTTCGGCCGGCGCCCGGGCGGCGCCGCTCCCGATGTCTTCGACGCTACGGACCGGCGGGGGCGCGGCCATTGGGCCCAGACGCCGAGGTGGGGTGGGGCTGGACCCACCCCCCGGTGGCCCCAGACGCATGCCGTCCGGCCGCCGCTGCGGCCACACTTGGGGCAGTCGGGAAGGAGGCAGGGATGACGACGACCGCCGCCCGGCCCGCGGGGGCGCGCTGCGCGCCGTGGGGCGGGCGCACCGCGCGCTCGGATACTGCTGGGCCATCGGCTGGCTCGCGGTGGTGCCGCTCGCTGTGCTGCCTTTCGCCCTGTCCGCCCGGGGCCGGGAGGTGGCGGCCAAGGTGGCCGACGCCTACCGCCGGATCCCCGGCCGCTGGGGCGGGACCGCCATCCCCAGCCCCTATCTCCGCGACCGCCCGCCCGGCGAGGACCCGGCCGACCGCCGCGACCTCCGCTTCCTGGCGCTGGAGCCGCTGGTGGCCCTGCTGGTGCTGCTGGTCCCGGCCGCGATGGCCTGGTACGGGCTCTTCGGCCTGTTCGCGCCGGGCCTCGCCGTGCTCTTCGGCGGGTCGGACCCCTCCGTCCCCGGACCCCTGCAGCCCGCGTACGCGGCGGTGCCCGCCGGGCTGCTGGTCTACTGCGCCTCGCTGCTGCTCTGCGGGCCGGCGTCCCGGCTGCACGCACGGCGCTGGCTGCCCCGGCTGCTGGCCCCGGCCCCGTCGGTGGCCGCCGAGGTGGAGCGGCGCCGGCTGGCCGAGCGGGTGGAGGAGCTCACCGAGACCCGGACCGCGGCCCTGGACAGCCGGGAGGCGGAGCTGCGCCGGATCGAGCGCGACCTCCACGACGGCGCGCAGGCCCGGCTGGTGGCGATGGGCCTGGCCCTGGGCACCGTCGAGGCGCTGCTCGACACCGATCCGGAACGGGCCCGCGAGCTGGTGCGGCAGGCCCGGGAGAGCTCCACCCGGGCCCTCACCGAGCTGCGGGACCTGGTGCGCGGCATCCATCCTCCGGTGCTCGCCGAGCGCGGCCTGGTGGACGCCCTGCGGGCGCTGGCCCTGGACGCGCCGCTGGAGGCCGAGGTCGACGCGGACGGCCTCTCCGGCCGCCCGGAGGGCCCGATCGAGGCCGCGCTGTACTTCGCCGTCGCCGAGCTGCTGACCAACGCCGCCCGGCACGGCGAGGCCACCCGGGCCCGGATCGAGCTGCGGCACTCCGCCGGGCGGCTGCGCTGCACGGTCTGGGACGACGGCCTCGGCGGCGCCCAGGAGGTCGACGGCCCCGTGCGGGGGGCGGGGGCAGCGGGCTGCGCGGTGTGCGCCGCCGGCTCGCGGCCTTCGACGGTAGTCTCACGGTCGAGAGCCCGGCCGGCGGGCCGACCCTGGTGTCGATGGAGCTGCCTTGCGTGTTGTCATCGCCGAGGACCTCTTCCTCCTCCGGGAAGGGCTCGTCAACCTCCTGACCGCGCACGGCTTCACCGTCGCCGCCGCGGTGACCAGCGGGCCCGAGCTGCGGCGGGCGCTGGCCGAGGAGGAGCTGGACGTGGCCGTGGTGGACGTCCGGCTGCCGCCCACCTTCACCGACGAGGGCCTGCAGGCGGCCCTGGAGGCGCGGCGGGCGCGGCCGGGGCTGCCGGTGCTGGTGCTCTCCCAGCACGTGGAGCAGTTGTACGCGCGCGAGCTGCTGGCGGACGGCGCGGGCGGGATCGGCTATCTCCTCAAGGACCGGGTGGTCGGCGTCGAGGAGTTCGTGGCGGCGGTGCGGCGGGTGGCCGAGGGCGGGACGGCGATGGATCCGGAGGTCGTCGCCAAGCTGCTGGGCGGACGGCGCCGGGACGACCCGCTGGCGACGCTCACCCCGCGCGAGCGGGAGGTGCTGGGGCTGATGGCGGAGGGCTGCTCGAACGCGGCGATCGCGGGGCGGCTGTTCGTCAGCGAGAGCGCGGTGGGCAAGCACTCCGCGAGCATCTTCGGCAAGCTGGGGATCGGCGCGTCGGACGACACCAACCGGCGGGTGCTGGCGGTGCTGGCCTATCTGAACGGCTCGGCGTAGCCGGAGCTTGCCGCCCGAAGGGCGAATCAGGGCATCGGAGTCCGAGTTGCAACCCGGTCTCCGTTGCCGAGCGCGGCGCCGTAGACGCCTGGGCGCGCAGTTCCCCGCGCCCCTTACTTGCGCCTGCGGCGCTGCGCTCGGGGCGCCGCTTCAGCGGACGGGGTAGCCGGCGTCGGCGAGTTCCTTCTTGACCGCGCCGACGCGGAGGTCGCCGAAGTGGAAGACGCTGGCGGCCAGCACCGCGTCCGCACCGGCCTCGATGGCCGGCGGGAAGTCGGCCAGCCGGCCGGCGCCGCCGGAGGCGATCACCGGGATGTGCACCCGCTCGCGCACCGCGCGGATCATCTCGATGTCGTAGCCGTCCTTGGTGCCGTCCGCGTCCATCGAGTTGAGGAGGATCTCGCCGGCGCCCAGCTCGGCGGCCCTGACCGCCCATTCGACGGCGTCCAGGCCGGTACCGCGGCGACCGCCGTGGGTGGTGACCTCGTAGCCGGACGGGGTCTCCGTCCCCTCGGGGGCCCGGCGGGCGTCGACCGAGAGGACCAGCACCTGGTTGCCGAACCGCTCGGCGATCTCCCGGACCAGCTCGGGCCGGGCGATCGCCGCGGTGTTCACGCCGACCTTGTCCGCGCCGGCCCGCAGCAGCTTGTCCACGTCGTCCACGGAGCGCACTCCCCCGCCGACGGTGAGCGGGATGAAGACCTGCTCGGCGGTGCGCCGGACCACGTCGTAGGTGGTCTCCCGGTCGCCGGAAGAGGCGGTGATGTCCAGGAAGACCAGCTCGTCGGCGCCCTCGGCGTCGTACACCTTGGCCATCTCGACCGGGTCGCCGGCGTCCCGCAGGTTCTGGAAGTTGACGCCCTTGACGACGCGCCCGGCGTCGACGTCCAGGCACGGGATGACGCGTACGGCGAGGCTCATCTGCGTTGTGCTCCTGTTGTCACCAGTTGTCACCTGATGTCACTGACCGGGGGTCAGGCCGGGGTGGTAGGCGTCGACCTCCACCTCGACCACCATCCGGGAGTCGATCAGTCCGTTGACGACGACCATGGTGGCGGCCGGCCGGACGCCGTCGAAGAGTTCCTTGTGCGCCCGCCCGACGTCGTCGGCGTCGCGGGCGTGGGTGATGAACATCCGGGTGCGGACCACATGCCGGGGCTCCAGGCCCAGCTTGGCCAGGGCCTGGAAGGCCACCCCGAAGGCGGAGCGGGTCTGCTCGTACGGGTCGCCCTCGTGCTGCACCCGCCCGTCGTCCCACGCGGTGCAGCCGGAGACCAGGGCGAAGGGCCCGGCCACGACGGCCCGGGAGTAGCCGAACTCGTCCTCCCAGGGGGAGAAGCCGGCCACCCGCCGTCCCCGCGGTCCTTCGACTCCCGGTCGGGCATCCGTCATGAGACCGCCTCCAGTGCCTCGGTGAGGGTGAACGCCTGCGCGTACAAGGCCTTGCCCACGATGGAGCCCTCCACACCCTCCGGGACCAGGCCGTGCAGCGCACGCAGGTCGTCCAGGGAGGAGACGCCGCCGGAGGCCACCACCGGGCGGTCGGTGGCCGAGCACACCCGCCGGTAGAGGTCGAGGTTGGGGCCGGAGAGCATGCCGTCCTTGTCCACGTCGGTGACGACGTAGCGGGCGCAGCCCTCGCGGTCCAGCCGCGCCAGGGCCTCGAAGAGGTCGCCGCCCTCGCTGGTCCAGCCGCGCCCGCGGAGGGTGGTGCCGACCACGTCGAGGCCGACCGCGATCCGGTCGCCGTGCTCGGCGATGGCCTTGGCCACCCACTCCGGGGCCTCAAGGGCGGCGGTGCCGAGGTTGACCCGGGCGCAGCCGGTGGCCAGCGCGCGGTTCAGCGACTCGTCGTCGCGGATGCCGCCGGAGAGCTCGACCCTGACGTCGAGACGGCCGGTGACCTCCTTGAGCAGCTCGTAGTTGCTGCCGGTGCCGAAGGCCGCGTCCAGGTCGACCAGATGGACCCACTCGGCGCCCTGCGACTGCCAGTCCAGCGCGGCGGCCAGCGGGTCGCCGTACGAGGTCTCCGAGCCGGAGGCGCCCTTGACCAGGCGGACGGCCTGGCCGTCCCGGACGTCGACGGCGGGCAGCAGGATCAGCTTGCTCATGGGGGTGGGTTCTCCGGTGGTTCGACGGGGCGTCGGTGGACGGGACGTCGGTGGACGGGGCGTCGGTGGACGGGGCCTCAGAAGGTGTTCAGCCAGTTGCGGAGCAGCTCCGCTCCGGCGTCGCCGGACTTCTCCGGGTGGAACTGGGTCGCGGAGAGCGGCCCGTTCTCGACCGCGGAGACGAACGGGGTGCCGTGCTCGGTCCAGCTCACCAGCGGCGGCCTGAGGTGGGCGGCCGGCTCCAGCTCCCACTTCCGCACCCCGTAGGAGTGGACGAAGTAGAAGCGGGTGTCGGCGTCCAGGCCGGCGAAGAGCCTGCTCTCCTCCGGGGCCTGGACGGTGTTCCAGCCCATGTGCGGGACGACCGGCGCCTCCAGGTGCTCGACCGTGCCGGGCCACTCGTCGCAGCCCTCGGACTCCACCCCGTGCTCGACGCCGCGGGCGAAGAGGATCTGCATCCCGACGCAGATGCCGAGGACCGGGCGGCCGCCGGCCAGCCGGCGGCCGATCAGCCGGTCGCCCTTGACCGACCGCAGTCCGGCCATGCAGGCGGCGAACGCGCCCACGCCGGGGACCAGCAGCCCGTCGGCGTCCAGCCCGGCCTGGAAGTCGGAGGTCACCTCGGCCTCCGCGCCGACGCGCTCCAGCGCCCGCTGCGCGGAGCGCACGTTGCCCGAGCCGTAGTCGAGGACGACCACGCGCTTAGCCATGGTTGACGGCCTTTCAGAGGGTCGCTGCGGTCAGAGCCGCAGGATGCCGGAGATCAGGCAGAGGCCTGAGCCGATGGCCAGCAGGGCGATCAGGCCCTTGGACTGCTTCTGCTTGATGAAGGAGAAGACCCCGCCGGCGAGGAAGAGTCCGACGAAGATCAGCGCGATGGTGGCGGTGGACAGTTTCACAGGGCGCCCTTGGTGGAGGGGATGAGGCCTTCGGCGCGCGGGTCGCGTTCCGACGCGTACCGCAGCGCCCGGGCGAGCGCCTTGAACTGGCACTCGACGATGTGGTGGGCGTTGCGCCCGTACGGGACGTGGACGTGGAGGGCGATCTGCGCCTGCGCCACGAAGGACTCCAGGATGTGCCGGGTCATCGTGGTGTCGTAGGTCCCGATCATCGGGGCCATGTTCTCCGGCTCGGTGTGCACCAGGTACGGCCGGCCGGAGAGGTCGACGGTGACCTGGGCGAGCGACTCGTCCAGCGGGACGGTGCAGTCGCCGAAGCGGTAGATGCCCTTCTTGTCGCCGAGCGCCTGCCGGAAGGCGGCGCCGAGGGCGAGGGCGGTGTCCTCGATGGTGTGGTGGGTGTCGATGTGGAGGTCGCCGTCGGTCTTCACGGTGAGGTCGAAGAGCCCGTGCCGGCCGAGCTGGTCGAGCATGTGGTCGTAGAAGCCGACGCCGGTGTGGACGTTGACCTGGCCGGTGCCGTCGAGGTCGATCTCGACCGAGACCGAGGTCTCCTTGGTGGTGCGCTCCACCTTGCCCACTCGGTTAAGCATGGTGCGGGTCAACTCACTGCTCCTTCGGGCTCCTTGAGGACGCTGCGGAGGGCGTCCAGGAAGGCGTCGTTCTCCTCGGGGGTCCCGGTGCTGACCCGCAGCCTGCCGGCCACACCGAGGTTGCGGACCAGCACCCCGCGGTCCAGCAGCGCCTGCCAGGCGGCCTGCGCGTCGGCGAAGACGCCGAACTGGACGAAGTTGGCGTCCGACTCGGTGACGGCAAGGCCGAGCGAGCGCAGCTCCGCGACCACCCGGTCGCGCTCGCCCTTCAGCTGCTCGACGTAGCCGAGCAGGGTGTCGGTGAACTCCAGGGCGGCCAGCGCGGTCGCCTGGTTCACCGAGGAGAGGTGGTACGGCAGCCGGACCAGCTGCACCGCGTCCACCACCGCCGGGTCGGCGGCCAGATAGCCGAGGCGCAGGCCGGCCGCGCCGAAGGCCTTGGACATGGTGCGGGTGACCACCAGATGCGGCCGGCCCTCGATCAGCGGCACCAGCGAGCGGTGGTGGGAGAACTCCCCGTAGGCCTCGTCGACGATCACCATGGTCGGCTTGACCGCCTGAGCGGCGTCGTGCAGCGCGAGGACGGTCTCCGGGTCGAGGGCCGTCCCGGTGGGGTTGTTCGGCGAGCAGAGGAAGAGGACGTCGGGCCGCTCGGTCTCGATCGAGCGGCGGGCCTCGTCCAGGTCGATGGTGAAGTCGTCCCGGCGCGGCCCCGGCAGCCAGCGGGTGCCGGTGCCGCGCGAGATGAGGTCGTGCATCTGGTAGGTGGGGGCGTAGCCCATGGCCGAGCGGCCAGGACCGCCGAAGGTCTGCAGCAGCTGCTGGATGACCTCGTTGGAGCCGTTGGCCGCCCAGACGTTCTCCAGCCGGACCGGGAAGTCCGTGGTCCGGGTCAGGTACGCGGCCAGCGCGGTGCGCAGCTCGACGGCGTCCCGGTCCGGGTAGCGGTTGAGCTCGCGGGCCGCCTCGGCGACCCGCTCGGCGATCCGCGCCACCAGCGGCTCGGGCAGCGGGTACGGGTTCTCGTTGGTGTTCAGCCGGACGGGGACGTCCAACTGCGGGGCGCCGTAAGGGGACTTGCCGCGCAGCTCGTCCCGGATCGGCAGGTCGTCGATCGTCGTGGTCCTGTCGGTCACTGTCCGGGAACCTCCCATTCGAAGCGGGCGCGGATGGCGTCCCCGTGCCCGGGGAGGTCCTCGGCGTTGGCCAGGTTGACGACATGCCCGGCCACCTCGGCCAGCGCCTCGCGGGAGTAGTCCACCACGTGGATCCCGCGGAGGAAGGACTGCACGGACAGGCCGGAGGAGTGGCAGGCGCAACCGCCGGTCGGCAGCACGTGGTTGGAGCCGGCCGCGTAGTCGCCCAGCGAGACCGGGGCCCAGGCGCCGATGAAGATCGCGCCGGCGTTCCGCACCCGGGCGGCGACCGCGTGGGCGTCGGCGGTCTGGATCTCCAGGTGCTCGGCGGCGTAGGCGTCCACCACCTTCAGGCCCTGGTCGATGTCGTCGACCAGGACGATGCCGGACTGCCGGCCGTCCAGCGCGGTGGCGATCCGCTCGCTGTGCTTGGTCGCCCGGACCTGCGGCTCCAGCTCCTTCTCCACCGCGTCGGCGAGTGCGAGGGAGTCGGTGACCAGGACGGCGGCGGCCAGCGGGTCGTGCTCGGCCTGGCTGATCATGTCCGCCGCGACATGGCGGGGGTCGGCGGTGGAGTCCGCCAGGATGGCGATCTCGGTCGGGCCGGCCTCGGCGTCGATCCCGATCCGCCCCTTGAGCAGCCGCTTGGCCGCGGCCACCCAGATGTTGCCGGGTCCGGTGACCAGGTTGACCGGACGGCACTCCTCGGTGCCGTAGGCGAACATGGCCACCGCCTGGGCCCCGCCGACCGCGTACACCTCGTCCACGCCCAGGAGGGCGCAGGCGGCGAGGATCGTCGGGTGCGGCAGACCGTCGAAGTCCGGCTGCGGGGGCGAGGTGACGGCGAGGGACTCGACGCCGGCCTCCTGGGCCGGGACCACGTTCATCACCACGGAGGACGGGTAGACCGCGCGCCCGCCGGGGACGTAGAGGCCGACCCGCTCGACCGGGACCCAGCGCTCGGTCACCGTGCCGCCCGGCACCACCTGGGTGGTGTGGTCGGTGCGGCGCTGCTCGCGGTGGACCTTGCGGGCGCGCTCGATGGAGACCTCCAGCGCCGCCCGGACCTTCGGGTCCAGCTCGGCCAGGGCCTTGTGCAGCTCCTCGACCGGGACCCGGGTCGTGGTGAGTCTCACACCGTCGAAGCGCTCGGTGATCTCGATCAGCGCCTCGACCCCGCGATGGTGCACGTCCTCGCAGATCGGGCGCACCTTCTCCAGGGCGGCCTCGACGTCGAGCTCGGCACGGGGCAGCAGGGCGCGCGGGTCGTCGGTGGAGCCGCGCAGGTCGATTCGGGAGATCACCCTGCCAGTGTAGAGAAGGCGCGGGCGCCGTTTGACGCCCGCCCACCAGGCGGACACGTTCGGTCGCCCGCCGCTGGCCCTCCGTGTCGGGCGCTGCCAGGGTGGTGCGCGAGCCCGTACCGGGGAGCTGCCGCGAGCGTCCCCCGGTACGGGCAGTCGTGTTCCGTCCGGCGGACCCCTCTGCGCAACCTGCGGGACCAGCGGGGACCGGGCGCCGTACGCTTGCGGCCGTGACCGAACGGCTGCCGCTCTTCCCCCTCGGCTCGGTGCTCTTCCCGGGCCTGCTGCTCCCGCTGCACGTCTTCGAGGAGCGCTATCGGCGTCTGGTCGCCGACCTGGAGGCCGGACCCGAGCCCCACAGGTTCGGCGTGGTGGCGATCAGGGACGGGCGCGAGGTCGCCCCCACCGGCCCCGGCGTACCCGACGGCTCCTCCTCCGGACCGATGGCCGGCTTCGGGCAGGATCCGGCGCAGGCCTTCCACACCGTCGGCTGCGTGGCCGAGGTGGCGACCGTCCGCCCGCAGCCGGACGGCGGCTACGAGCTGCTGGCCAGCGGGACCACCCGGTTCCGGGTGCTGTCGATCGACACCACCGGCGACTACCTGGTGGCCGAGACGGAGCCGATCCCGGAGGATCCGGAGGTCCGGGAGGAGGGCAAGCCCTGGGAGGAGCCGGCGGACGGCTCCGGTGTGCCGCAGGCGCTGGTCGGCGCGGTGCTGCGGGCCTTCCGGGAGTACCAGAAGCGGCTGGCCGGGGCGCGGGAGGCGAGCCTCGCCGAGTCCCAGGAGCTGCCGGACGACCCGACCGTCCTCTCCTATCTGGTGGCGGCGGCCTCGGTGCTGGAGGTGCCGGTGAAGCAGCGGCTGCTGGCGGCGGCGGGGAGCGCCGAGCGGCTGTCGCAGGAGCTGGAGCTGCTCCGCAGGGAGACGGCGGTACTGGGCTGGCTGCCCTCGCTGCCCGCGGTCGACCTCACCAGGCGGGCATTCAGCCCGAACTGACGGGCGACCGGCCCGAACCCACGGGCGATCAGCCCGAACCGACGGGCGGGCCGCCGGCCCGACGAAGGACGAACGACAGAGGCGATGGCGAAGAAGACGAAGAACAGAGGCGGCGGCCAGGGCACCCCGGCGACCGTCGCGCTGGCCGCGGCCGGGGTGGAGTTCCAGGTCCACCCGTACGAGCAAGATCCGGCCGCCCCCTCCTACGGCGAGGAGGCCGCGCGGGCGCTCGGGGTGGCCGCAGAGCGGGTGTTCAAGACCCTGGTCGCGGAGGTCGACGGGGAGCTGGTGGTCGGGGTGGTCCCGGTCAGCGGCTCGCTGGACCTGAAGGCGCTGGCCGCCGCGGTCGGCGGCAAGCGGGCGGCGATGGCCGACCCGGCCGCCGCGGAGCGCAGCAGCGGCTACGTCCGCGGCGGGATCTCACCGCTGGGCCAGCGGCGCCCGCTGCGGACCGTGGTGGACGCGTCCGCGCTGGCAGCGGAGACCGTCTTCGTCTCCGGCGGCCGCCGCGGCCTCGACGTCGAACTCGCCCCCACCGACCTGGTCAAGCTGACGTCGGCGACGACGGCACCGATCGCCAGGTGACGGCCAGGCCGGCACGGCGGCCGATCCGCTCCAGACGGGCGGCCAGCGCGTCGGTGATCCGGGCCAGCTGCGAGGCGTCCCCGGCGTCCACGGTGAGCAGCAGGAGATCGGGCTCGGCGCGCAGCCGGCAGCGGCCGGAGTCGAACTCGATCAGGCCCTCGGGCGTGTCGTCCGCCCCGGCGGCCGGGGACTCGGCCCGCAGGACCTTCGGCATGGCGGCGCCGCGAAGCCGGCCCGGCGTGCGATGGGCCTCGCCGGAGGCGTGGCCGAGCAGCGCGCCGAGGTGGCCGCTCGGGTGGCCCATCCGGCCCGCGTGCTCGCAGAGTTGGCGCAGATAGCGGTCGGCCCTGGTGGTCGCCACCCGGGCCTGGGCGCTCGGCATGAGGGGTTCCTCTCAGCAGTGGGCTCTCGTTCCGGGATCACAGCCGGGTGGCCTGGACGAGCCAGGCGCTGACGGCGCCCGGGTCGATGGTGACGTCGATGGTGGACGGCTCCAGGGAGTCCAGGCGCCAGCCCGCCTCCGCGGAGAAGGCCTCCTCCAGCTCGGCGCGGGCGAACTTGTGCGGGCGGCCGAAATCACCGGGCTGGCGGTCGCTGAAGGCGAGGATCAGGCAGCGGGCCCCGGCGGGCATCAGGGTGCGCAGACCGGACAGGTAGACCGCGCGGTCGGCGGCGGAGAAGGTGTGCAGCAGGCCGCAGTCGAGGACGGTGTCGAAGTACTCCCCCGACCCGGCCAACTCGCCCTTCTCGGCGAGGCGCAGGGCGTCCTGGCGGAGGAAGCGGGCGTCCAGGCCGCGTTCCCCGGCCTTGCGGCGGGCGGTCTCCAGGGCGTTGCCGGCCAGGTCGAATCCGGTCGCCGGGTGGCCGAGGGCGGCCGCCATCAGGGCGTGCTCCCCGGTGCCGCAGCCGGCGTCCAGCACCCGGCCGCGCAGGGCGCCGCCCTCGGCAAGCGCCAGGAAGGCCGGCTGCGGGCGGCCGATGTCCCAGGGCGGCGGGGCGGCGGCGTAGAGGTCGTCGGGCCGCTGCCCGGGCGGGTGGCCCATGGGCTGCGACTCCTGGTGGTCCGTCTGGTCCGTCTGGTCCATCTCGGGCTTCCTCTCTCGGCTTCCGGGCCGGTGTCAGCTGACGTCGCGCCGGACGGAGACGGCGATCGCTGCCGCCGCGAACAACAGCGTGTACCCGGCGAGCACCACCCCGCCGCCCCAACGCGGAAGCAGCTGGGTGCCGGCCGCCAGCGCCTTGGCACCGGCGCCGAGCGCCCGGCCCGCGTTGAACGGCAGCCAGCGGGCGAGGCCGCCGACGAGCTGCCCGACGATGCCCTCGACCAGTGCGATCCAGGCGAGGGCGACGGCGATCGCCCCGACCAGGCTGCGGATCAGCGCGCCGACGCCCACCCCGATGGCGGCGAAGGCCGCGTTCTCGGCGATCCCGCCGCCCACGGTGGTCCACATCCCGGAGTCGCCCCAGGCGAAGGAGGCCCCCTTGTCGGCCCACCAGGCGGCCGCCACGGCCACCCCGACCAGGCCGGAGAGCACCCCCGAGAGGGCTCCGAGCACCGCGCACAGGGCGATCTTGGCGGTGACCACCCGGCCGCGGGCGGGGGTGCTCAGACAGGTGTCGGTGATCGTCCGGTGCCGGTACTCGCCGGCCACCGCCAGGATGCCGAAGAGCAGCATGAAGAGCGCGGCCAGACCGACATGGGCCAGGGCGCCGCTCTGCTCGGCCGGGCCGAGCGGCTTCTTGTCCGACATCACCAGCCCGCTGATCCCGGCGACCACCAGCAGCGGGGCGGCGGAGACCAGCAGCCAGGGGCTGCGCACGGTGCGCAGCTTCAGCAGCTCGATGCGGATCAGTACGTTCATCGGAGCAGGTCCTCGGAGTCGGCGGGTCGGGGGGTACGGGCGCTCGCGGCGGGGTCCGCGGGGTCGGCGAGGTCGGCGGGGTCGCCGGCCCGGCCGGGGCCACCGGTCAGGCGGAGGAAGGCGGCCTCCAGGGACTCGCCCCCGCCCGCGGTGAGTTCGGCCAGCGGGCCCTGGTGGCGCAGCGTACCGCCGGCGACGATGACCACCCGGTCCACTGTCTGCGCCACCTCGCTGAGCACATGGCTGGACATCAGCACCGTGCGGCCCTCGGCCGCCAGCCCGCGCAGCAGTTCGCGCAGCTCGGCCATGCCGGCCGGGTCCAGCCCGTTGGCCGGCTCGTCCAGCACCAGCACCGCCGGGTCGCCGAGCAGCGCCGAGGCCAGGCCGAGGCGCTGGCGCATGCCGAGCGAGTAGCCGCCGACCCGGCGGTCGCCGGCGTCCGAGAGGCCGACCCGCTCCAGCACCTCGTCCACCCGGGCCGGCGGGACGCCCCCGGCCCGGGCCAGGATCCGCAGATGGTCCCGGCCGCGGCGGCCCGGGTGGAAGCCGGTCGCCTCGAGTACCGCCCCCACCTCCCGCCTGGACTCCGGGAGTTCGGCGTACCGGCGGGAGCCGATCAGGGCGCTGCCGGCGGTCGGGCGGACCAGGCCGAGGAGCATCCGCAGGGTGGTGGTCTTGCCGGCCCCGTTCGGGCCGAGGAATCCGGTCACCAGTCCGGGCTCGGCCCGGAAGGACAACCGGTCGACGGCGGTCACCGCGCCGTAGCGCTTGGTGAGTCCGTCCACGGTGATGCCGCCGCTCGCGGTCGTGGCGGTCATGGGCTCCCCTCCTGAAGAGCGGTGTCGCTGAGTGCGCTGCCACCCTCGCCGCCGGGCCCGCCCGGTGTCGTCGCCCGGCCACGGCAATCCCGCGTACCGCGGGGGCGGTGGGACGGCGGCGGCATACCGCGAACGCGGTAGTCGAGGCTGCTGCCCAAGGCGGACGGCGGGCGCCCGGGGCCCGCTTATCGTGAATCCATGAACCCGATCGCCCACCTCCGCGGAGCCGTGCGCCGGCACGCGCATCTGGCGGACGCGGCGATCGCCGCCGCGGTCCTGGCCGCCACGGCGATCACCGCCTTCGGCGGGCACGGGCACACGCTGCCGAAGGCCGGCGGCGGCTCCGCGGCGATCGCCGCGGCGCTGCTCGGCTGCGGCGCACTGGCCGTACGGCGGCGGTGGCCGCTGCCGGTGCTGGTGGCCAGCGGGGCGGCCGCGGAGCTCTTCCTGGCCGCGGTCGGCGGCAGTCGCGGGGTGCTGGTCCTGCTGGCCCCGCTGATCGCCCTCTACACCGTCGCCGACCAGGTCGAGCGGCGGCGCGGGCTGCTGGTGGGCGGGGGCGCGGTGCTGCTGCTCGCGCTGGCGCACGCGGTCCACCGCCCGGCCATGCTCGGGCCGGAGAACCTGGCGTTCATCGCACTCGGCGGGCTGGCGATCGCCGCCGGCGACTCCTCCCGCAACCGCCGCGCCTACCTCGCCGAGGTCGAGCGGCGGGCCGAGCGGGCCGAGTCGGAGCGCGAGGAGGACGCCCGGCGCCGGGTGGCCGAGGAGCGCCTGCGGATCGCCCGCGACCTCCACGACTGCGTGGGCCACCAGCTGGCCCTGATCAGCGTGCAGGCAAACGTCGCCGGACAGGCGGTGGACAGTGCCGGACAGGCGGTGGAAGGTGCCGGACGGGCGGTGGGTGCCGGCCACCTGGCGGCGGCCGAGGAGGCGCTGGCCCACGTCAAGTCCGCCACCCGCAGGGCGATGGGCGAACTCCGGGACACCGTCGGGCTGCTGAGGCAGCCGGGCGACCCGGTCGCGCCGACCGCGACCCCGGCCTCCGGCCTGGACGGCCTGCCGGACCTGCTGGCCTCGCTGCGCGCGTCCGGCCTCAAGGTGGAGCAGCGGGTGGACGGGGAGCCGGCGGCGCTGGCGCCGGCCGCCGACCTCACGGCGTACCGGGTGGTCCAGGAGTCGCTGACCAACGTCCGCAAGCACTCCCGGCAGCGGCGGGCCCGGCTCTCCCTCGGGTATGCGGGGCAGCGGCTGCGGATCACCGTCGAGGACCTCGGGGACGGCGTGGCGGGTGCCGTCCGGGAGGGCCGCGAGGAGGCCGGCGGGGGGCACGGGATCGTGGGGATGCGGGAGCGGGTCCTCGCCATCGGCGGCGCCTTCGACGCCGGCCCCCGCCCCGACGGCACCTTCCGGGTCACCGCCGACCTGCCCTGCCAGCCCCTTCGTCTCCCCCTCGCCCCGGAGCGCCTGCCATGACCATCCGCGTGGTGATCGCCGACGACCAGCCGCTGGTGCGCACCGGTTTCAAGGCCCTGATCCAGGCCGCGCCCGATCTGGAGGTGGTGGGCGAGGCCGGCGACGGGCGGGAGGCGGTCCGGCTGGCCAGGTCCGCGCGGGCCGACCTGGTGCTGATGGACATCCGGATGCCGGTCCTGGACGGGCTGGCCGCGACCCGCCTGATCACCGGGGACGAGGACCTGGCCGGGGTGCGGGTCCTCATCCTGACCACCTTCGAGATCGACGAGTACGTCTTCGAGGCGCTGCGGGCGGGGGCGAGCGGCTTCCTCGGGAAGACCGCCGACGCGGAGGAGCTGCTGGCCGCGGTCCGCACGGTCAGCCGGGGCGACGCGCTGCTCTCGCCGGTCGCCACCCGCACGCTGATCAGCCGCTTCCTGGCCGCGCCGGAGGCGCCGCGGCCGATGGACGAGGCGGCGCGGCGGGGCCTGGAGTCGCTCACCGAGCGGGAGCGGGAGATCACCGCACTGGTCGCGACCGGCTTGTCGAACGACGAGATCGCAACGCGGCTGGTGCTGAGCCCGGCGACGGTCAAGACGCATGCGAACCGGGCGATGCTGAAGGTCGGCGCGCACGACCGGGCGCAGCTGGTGGTCTTCGCCCACCGGTGCGGGCTCAGCGCGTTCGAAAGCTGATCACTCGGGTCGGCGGGGCTGCTCGGGCTCCTGGGTCTGCTGGGGCTCCTGGGCCTGCTGGGCCTGCTCGGCCTGCTCGGGCGCCTGGGGCCGGGGCTGGGCCTGGGACTGCTGCGCGGCCGTCCAGTCGGGCTGCGGTGCGGCGTCCGGCTCGCGCGGGGTGAAGGCGAGGGTCGCCAGCAGGACCGCGAGGCAGGCCACGAAGGGCCAGGTGAGCAGCGCCGCCTTGGCGTTGAGCGCGAGCGGCGCGTCGAAGACGTGGCCGACCGGGACCGACTTGGCGTGCGCCACGATGTTCTGCTCGGGGCCGAGCGCCACGCCGAGCCGCCAGGCCACGATCCCGCCGACCAGGCCGCCGATCACCAGGGCCACCGGCACCGCGGCGCCGCCGTCCCGCCGGCGGGTCAGCCAGTAGGCGAGGGCGCCGGTCAGCAGGCCGGCGATGGCGCCGAGGACGGCGAACCAGCCGTCGGTGGCGGCCGACTCCTCGCCCTCCGGGAACTTCAGATAGACGGCGGAGGTGTCGGCGTAGAGGGCCACCCGGGGGGCGATGGCGCACCAGACGGCGCCGAGGGCGAGGCCGAGCAGGGCGCAGCCGAGGACGATCGCGGCGGCGAGGCGGAGGTCCGGGAGGAGCGCCCGGAGGTCGCGGCGGCGGGGGCTCGCGGTCGCGGCGGGGGGTTCCTGCGCGGGCGGCGTGGGCGCCTGGGGCTGCGACTCTTCTTCGGCGTTCGCGGGGCGGGGGTCCGGTGCGCTGCTCACCGGGCCATCCTTGCATGCGCCGCTGTGCGCCGGGTTTTCCGCCCCGGCGGCGCCCGCGGGGCCTTGGGGAGCCGCGGGAACACGACGCTGTCTCCGGGGCCGGCGCGCCGTGCTCTAGCGCTCCCGCGCCGCTCGGCGGTAGGCCAGGGTGGAGAGGGTCAGGGTGACCGCGCCGACCGCCGCGCAGACGGCCAGGTCGAGGAGGACGGCGGGCCAGTCGGGGTGGCTGGTGAAGGTGCGGGCGAAGGCCTCCACGCCGTAGGTGGAGGGGAGGAGGTCGCGGGCCCAGGCGATCACCGGCGGGAAGTGGCTGGCCGGCAGTACGCCCAGCAGAAGCGCCGCGGACATCCCCAACTGCCCGAGCAGCGTCGCCAGTTCGGGCTTGGGCGCCAGCAGGCCGAAGATCGCGCCGAGACCCGACAGCGCCGCCCCGGCCAGCGGGATGACCGCCAGCAGGATCCACAGATGGCTCCAGGCCAGCCCGTACAGCCCGCAGCCGACCGCCGCGGTGGCGATCGTGCCGGGCACGGTGAACGACGCGTACGCGCCCGCGGCGCCCAGCACCACCGCGGCCGGCGGCACCGGCAGCGTCGCGTAGAAGTCCAGCCCTCCCCCGGCCCGCAGCTTGCCGAAGTACTGCGCGAGGAGGTTGAGGGCGACGAAGGCGAGGACCAGGACGGCGGATCCGGCGACGACGTCCCGCGAGGCCTCGGAGTTCCCGGCGGAGACCACTCCGCGCATCATGATCATGATGCCGATGGACTGGAACGCGGCCACGAACATCAGCGGCATCCGGGCCACCCTGGCCCGGGACAGCTGGGAGCGGTAGACCGCCGCGAGGGAGGGGAGGAACCGGGCCGCGGGGGCGAGTTCGGCCGCGGTGGCGTCGGCGGGAACAGCCCCGGCGACCGCCGCCGGACGGCTGGTATCGGCCAGGGTCACTGCTTGGCCCACCCTTCGTGGCGTCCGCCGAGGACCAGGTAGACGTCCTCCAGGCTGGGGGTCGAGAGGGAGAAGTCGTCGAGCGCGGTGAAGGCCGGCCCGGAGGTGATCTCCGCGACCAGTTCGCGTGCCTCCTCCGGCTCGGCGCGCAGCGTCCAGCGCCGCCCGGCCGCGCCCGCGCGCTCGGCGAGGGCGGCGATCAGCGGCAGGTCGGTCGGCGCGGCCTCGCGCCAGACCAGGTCGAGGCGTACGGCTCCGTCCACCATCGACTTGAGCCCGCCGGGCGTGTCGCAGGCGATCACCCGGCCCTCGTCGATGACGGCGACCCGGTCCAGCACGGTCTCGGCCTCGATGACGTTGTGGGTGACCAGGAGGACGGTCGTGCCGCGCTCGGCGCGCCGGCGGTCCACCGCGGACCAGACGGCCCGCCGGGCCACCGGGTCCATCCCCGTGGTCGGCTCGTCCAGGACCAGCAGCGGTCGCTCCCCGACCAGCGCCGCCGCGAAGCAGGCCAGCCGCCGCTGGCCGCCGGACAGCTTGGCCAGCGGCCGGTCGGCGAGGGGCTCCAGGCCCAGCTCGGCGAGGACCTCGTCGCGGGCCGCGCGGGCCTCCCGCAGCGGCAGGCCGCGCAGCCGGCCGCTGGTCTCGGCGGCCAGCGCCACCGTCAGCTCGTCCAGGGCGGTGGAGTCCTGGCCGAGGTAGGCGAGGAGGCGGGGGGCCCGCTCGGGGTGCCGGACGATGTCGTGGCCCAGCACGTCGATCCGCCCCTCGTCCGGCCGCAGCAGGCCGGTGAGCTGGCGGACGAGGGTGGACTTGCCGGCGCCGTTCGGCCCGAGGAGGCCGAAGATCTCACCGCGGGCGACGTCCAGGTCGATCCTGTCGTTGGCCAGTACCGGGTCCGCCTTGCGCACCCGGTAACGCCTGGTCAGTCCGCGGACGGCGATGGCGGCACGTCCGACGGACCCCGCGTGCTGGCCCGCGGGGGTGGTGCTGGTCGTCACCTTGCGAGGGTACCGGGATCGAACGGTGAGCGGGCGTGCGGGGTGGCCGAGGTCTCAGGCGGTCCCGTCCCGGCGCGGAGCCCGGGACACCGCCCGGCGCCGAGCCCCGCGACGCCGCCCGGCGCGGGGTCAGTCGTCGACCAGGGAGGCGCCCGGGACGCGGGCGCTGATCTCGCGCCAGAAGCCGGCCCGGATCGCGTAGCGGTCGTGCTCGTCGATCTGGTCGTCCTTGTGTGCGAGGAGGCCGAAGCGGGCCGCGTAGCGCAGCAGCTCGCCGTCGATGCGGTGCGGCACCCGCGGGTACTCGGCCCACAGCACCGGCAGCCGCTCCCGGTCGCCCAGCCGGTCGCTCCAGCGCTTGGCGAAGACCTGCCCGACCTCGTGGGGGTCACCGCCGATCGCGGTGATGTCCTCCTCGCGGTCCGCCCAGCGCTGCTCCGCGGTGGTCAGCTGGGCGAGCGTCGGCAGCAGCTCGGCGGGACCCGCGGAGTCGCCGGAGCGCTCGATCCAGCCCTTGTCGGAGGACCAGCGGAGCAGCGAGGGGGCCGGCGCTCCGGGCGGCGCGCCCGCGCCGGGGGCACCGGCGCCGGCACTGGTGGCGGCGCCGGCCTTGCCCGAGGCCAGGCCGGCCGCGATCTCCTTGGGGGTGGGCACCGAGCGGCCGCCGGGGGCGGCGGACTTGGCCGCGCACTCCGGGTCCTCCTCCGGGCCGCCCCCGGCCGGGCCGGGCTCGCCGGTGGGGCGGGCGGCACCGGCCGGGCCGGCCGGACCGGGCTCCGGGCGGGTGCCGTTCTCGGCGCCGCCCGCGCCCGGCTCGACCGGCGGGGGCGGGACCGCGGACGAGGCGCTGGGATGCGGAGCGGAGAGGATCTTGGCGATCTCCGGGCGCGGCATCGGCGGCGGGCAGGGCGGGGTGATCTCGCGCACCTCCACCGCCCGGGTGATCCAGTCCCGGTCCAGGACCCGGCGCTCGTCGGCCTCCGCCACCAGGTCCTCGGACTGGTTGAAGTCGCCGTCGGCGGCCTGCACCGCCCACAGGTGGACGGCGACCCCGTGCTCCTTGGCGGACATCATCCCGGGTAGGAGGTCGCCGTCGCCGGTGACCAGCACCACGTCCGCGCAGGCCCGGTTGCGCGCCAGCTCGGAGAGCTCGGCGTGCATGGCGGCGTCCACGCCCTTCTGCACCCAGCGGCCGTCGGCCCTGGTCAGGGCGCCGAGCCGGACGGTGACCCGGGGGGTCACCCGCAGCCGGCGGTGCTCGGGCATCGGACGGCGGTCGGGGGCCGCGTCGAACCAGTAGATGCGGAGCAGCGGCAGGCCGGTCTCGGCCTCGGCGCGCTCCCGCAGGTTCTTGATCAGCTCGGTGTGGTCCACGGTGATCCGCGACCGGGAGGACTCCCCGGCGAGCAGGCTGGCCGCGGCGCCCAGCAGATATCCGGCGTCCACCAGGACGACGCAGCGATCCACGTCGGCACCTCTTTCTTCTGCTCTCGCGGCGTACCGCCCGTCGGCTCGGCTCCGGCGGGCGCCGGGCGGGCGCGGAGGAGCCCGTCCTACCGTGTCTCGAGTTGTCAGTGCGGTCTTCTGGGTGTGCGTGTGTCGCGTGTTCCGAAGTGTTCCGGACCCCTTACCCCCTCTTGGCGCAGCGTATCCACCATGGGAGATCTTGGGAGCCCACCGCGTCGGATCGAACCCGAACGGGGGTGCTGCGCGTCCCCCCCCGGGGGTCGGGTCACAATGGACCGGTCATCCGGGGCGCCTGCCCCAGCCAACCCAGTGCCGGCGGAGTTCTAGAGGTATGCGCAGAAGGTCAGCGATTCTGCTGGTGTCCGCGGTGGGCGCGGCGGCGGCGATCGCCCTGCCCTCGATCCAGACCAAGCAGGCCGTCGGCGACACGAAGATCACTCATGTGGTGGTGGACGAGACCCCGGTCACCCTGGGTCCCGCCGCCAAGGTCACGCTGCACTGGGCGATCACCGCGGAGGACGACTCCGGGATCAGGTCGGTCGGGCCGGTCGGCATGTGGTCGCGCAACTACGGGCTGATCAAGGCCTCCAAGGCGGTCTGCACGGCGGTCTCCAAAACCACCTCGGTGTGCAGGGGAACGGCCGTGGCGGACAGCACCGAGCGGGCGCTGTGGAACGACAACGCCGGCTGGTGGCACATCCAGGCCCAGGCCAACGCGAACGACGGGGACCACTACGCCAACGACAAGGCCGGGTACTTCCTGCTCCGGCGGTCCACCGAGACCGTGGTGTACGGGGTGCCGCAGCAGGCGAAGGCGGGTCAGCGGGTCAGCGTGGGCGGGCAGCTGACCGAGGCGGACTGGCCGCACCACCAGATGGTGCCGGCGGGGGCCCAGCAGGTGGTGCTGAGGTTCAAGCCCCGGGGAAGCGACGCCTACCAGACGGTGGCGAAGGTGGGGAACCAGCCGGACGGGACGATGTCGGCCACGGTGACGATCACCGGCACCGGCAGCTACGCGTGGTTCTACGCCGGTTCCACCTACACGGCCTCGTCCCGCTCCACGGACGCCCAGGTCACCGTCGGCTGAGGGGCCGCGTCCGGCGCGGCTACCGGAAGCGCAGACCGGAGGGGCGGACCTTGAACTGGGAGACGGTGGCGTCGAACGCCTGCTCCTCCGCGTCGGAGAGGCGGACGGTCTCCATGTCGTGCATCATCCGCTGGACCATGCCGCGCTGACCGTCCGTCAGGAACCGCCGGACTATCTGCGTCTCGCGGAGGATCAGCCGCAGACCCAGCACGATCCACAGCAGGGCCATCAGGGAGACCAGGATCAGAGCTGCCACCTGCAGCCCCACGAGAGCGGTATGGAGCACGACGCGCCTCCTCGCAAACCGAAATGCCGGACCCCTCCCGCGCCCCCATTGAACACCAGCCGCTGGGACCTCCGGCCCGGGGCGCGGGACCAAGGTCCCGAAGGATACGCAGGTCAGAGGCGCTCAGGGGGAAGTTCCCCGGCGGAATGCGACGAGAATCACGCCGGCTCGGCCTCCGGCGCCGCCGCGATCACGCAGCCGGGGCCGAGCAGCTGCTTGAGGTCGCCGAAGAGCTCAGGGGCGGGCTTGACCCGGTGCCGGTCGAGGCGGAGGACGGTGGTGCGGGCCGGGTCCTCGACCCGGAGCCGGACCTCCGTGCTGCCGCGGTGGGAGCCCAGCACCTCGCCGAGCCGGGCCACCATGTCGCGGGTGACCTTGGCCTCCTGGACGGAGATCACCACCGGCTGCGCGGCCGCGGCGGTGGACAGGTCGGGGACCTCCAGCTCCATCGCCATCAGCCGGGGGACGTCCTCGCGCTTGTCGAGGCGGCCCTTGACGAAGACGATCGCGTCCTCCTGGAGCTGGGTGGAGACCAGCTGGTAGGTCGCCGGGAAGAACATGCAGTCGATCGAGCCGGCCAGGTCCTCGACGGTGGCGATGGCCCAGGCGTTGCCCTGCTTGGTCATCTTGCGCTGGAGGCCGGAGATGATGCCGCCGATGGTGACCACCGTGCCGTCCGGCCGGTCGCCGGAGGTCAGCTCGGCCACGGCGCAGTCCGCCCGGTCGGCGAGGACGTGCTCGATCCCGTGCAGGGGGTGGGAGGAGACGTAGAGGCCGAGCATCTCGCGCTCCTGGGCGAGGAGGTAGCCCTTCTCCCACTCCTGGTCGGTGAAGACGACGTCCAGGCCGAAGGCGGCCTCGTCCGCGGCCTCGCCCGGGTCGCCGCCGAAGAGGTCGAACTGGCCCTCGGCCTCCTTGCGTTTGAGGCCGACCACGTTGTCCACCATCGGCTCGAACTCCGCGGTCAGGCCCTTGCGGGTGTGGCCGAGGGAGTCGAAGGCGCCGGACTTGATCAGCGACTCGACGGTGCGCTTGTTGCAGACGACGGACTCGACCTTGTCCAGGAAGTCCGGGAAGGAGGTGTAGCGGCCCTTGGAGCGGCGGCAGCGGACGATGGAGTCGACCACGTTGGCGCCGACGTTGCGGACGGCCGTCAACCCGAAGCGGATCTCCTCCGCGCCCTGCGGGGTGAAGTCCGCGTCCGAGTCGTTGACGTCGGGCGGGAGGACCCGGAGGCCCATCTTGCGGCACTCGTTGAGGTAGAGCGCCATCTTGTCCTTGTCGTCCCGGACCGAGGTGAGGAGGGCGGCCATGTACTCGGCGGGATGGTTGGCCTTGAGGTACGCCGTCCAGTAGGAGACCAGGCCGTACCCCGCGGTGTGCGCCTTGTTGAAGGCGTAGCCGGAGAACGGGACCAGGACGTCCCAGACCGCCTGGATCGCCTCGTCCGAGTAGCCGCGCTCCCGGCAGCCCTTCTGGAACGGGACGAACTCGGCGTCCAGGATCTCCTTCTTCTTCTTGCCCATCGCGCGGCGGAGGAGGTCCGCCTGCCCGAGCGAGTAGCCGGCCAGGATCTGGGCGGCCTTCTGCACCTGCTCCTGATAGACGATCAGGCCGTAGGTGGGTTCCAGGACTTCGCGCAGCGGCTCGGCCACCTCGGGGTGGATCGGGGTGATCTCCTGCTGGCCGTTCTTGCGGAGGGCGTAGTTGGTGTGCGAGTTCACGCCCATCGGGCCGGGGCGGTAGAGGGCGAGGACGGCGGAGATGTCCTCGAAGGTGTCCGGCCTCATCAGGCGGAGGAGGGCCCGCATCGGGCCGCCGTCCAGCTGGAAGACGCCCAGGGTGTCGCCGCGGGAGAGGAGTTGGTAGGTGGCCCGGTCGTCCAGGGGGAGGTCGAGGAGCTTGAGGTCGATGCCCTTGTTCTTCCGGACCAGCCGGACCGCGTCCTCCATGATGGTGAGGTTGCGCAGGCCCAGGAAGTCCATCTTGAGCAGTCCGAGCCCCTCGCAGGTGGGGTAGTCGAACTGGGTGATGACGGCGCCGTCGCTGTGCCGGGTCCAGACCGGGATGTGGTCGGTGAGCGGCTCGGCGGACATGATCACACCGGCCGCGTGGACGCCGGGCTGGCGGATCAGGCCCTCGATGCCGCGGGCGTGGTCGATGACCTTGCGGACGTCCGGGTCGTTCTCGTACAGCCCGCGGACCTCGCCGGCCTCGCCGTAGCGGGGGTGGTCGCGGTCGGTGATGCCGGAGAGCGGGATGCCCTTGCCCATCACGTCCGGCGGCATCGCCTTGGTGATCCGGTCGCCCATCGCGTACGGGTAGCCGAGGACCCGGGAGGCGTCCTTGATCGCGGCCTTGGCCTTGATGGTGCCGTAGGTGACGATCTGGGCGACCTTGTCGGCGCCCCACTTCTCGGTGACGTAGCGGATCACCTCGGCCCGCCCGCGCTCGTCGAAGTCCACGTCGATGTCGGGCATCGAGACCCGCTCGGGGTTGAGGAAGCGCTCGAAGATCAGTCCGTGCGGGAGGGGGTCCAGGTCGGTGATGCCGAGGGCGTACGCCACCAGGGAGCCGGCGGCGGAGCCGCGGCCGGGGCCGACCGCGATGCCGTTGTCCTTGGCCCACATGATGAAGTCGGAGACGACCAGGAAGTAGGCCGGGAACCCCATCTGGACGATGGTGTCCATCTCGTAGTCGGCCTGCCGGCGGTGGGCCTCGTCGACGCCCTGCGGGAAGCGGCGGGCCAGGCCCTTCTCCACCTCGGCGCGGAAGAACTCGGCCTCCGAGGCGAACTCCGGCGGCACCGGGAAGCGCGGCATCAGGTCGCGGTACTCGAACATCCCCGAGGTGTCGACCCGCTCGGCGACCAGCAGCCGGCTGTTGCGGCAGCCCTCCTGCCAGATCTCGGAGGAGTCCAGGGCGTACATCTCGGCGGCGGACTTCAGGTAGTAGCCGGTGCCGTCGAAGCGGAAGCGGTCCGGGTCGCTGAGGTTCCTGCCGGTCTGGATGCAGAGGAGGAGGTCGTGGGCGGCGGCGTCGGCCTCGGTGGTGTAGTGCGAGTCGTTGGTGACCACCGGCGGGATGCCGAGCCTGCGGCTGATCTCGACCAGGCCGTCCCGGACCCGCTTCTCGATCTCCAGGCCGTGGTCCATCAGCTCCAGGAAGTAGTTCTCCCGGCCGAAGATCTCCTGGTACTCGCCGGCCGCGCGCAGCGCCTCGTCGAACTGGCCGAGGCGGAGCCGGGTCTGCACCTCGCCGGAGGGGCAGCCGGTGGAGGCCATCAGCCCGGCCGCGTGCTCGGCGATCAGCTCCCTGTCCATCCGCGGCCACTTCACCAGCCAGCCCTCGGCGTAGGAGCGGGAGCTGAGCTTGAAGAGGTTGTGCAGCCCCTGCTTGTCGCGGGCCCAGAGGGTCTTGTGGGTGTAGGCGCCGGAGGCGGAGACGTCGTCCCGCTTCTGGTGCGGCTGGCCCCAGAGCACCCGCTTGGTGTTGCCGCGGTGCTCCGGGGCCACGTACGCCTCGATGCCGATCACCGGGGTGATGCCGGCGGCGGCGGCCTGCCGGTGGAACTCGGCGGCGCCGAACATGTTGCCGTGGTCGGTCATGGCGACGTGCGACATGCCCAACCGGTCCGCCTCGGCGAAGAGTTGGCTCAGCCTGGCGGCTCCGTCCAGCATCGAGTACTCGGTGTGGACGTGGAGATGCGCGAACGGCTGCTCGGCGCTGCTCTTCGCCTCGCTCACGGCAGGAGGCCTCCGGGGGACGCGGGATGGGTGCGGTACGAGCCTAGTCGCTCCGCGGGCCTCCTCCGCGCCTGCCGGCCCCCGCTGCTCAGCCCAGGTCGCCGGAGCCCGGCGCGTACTCGGACTCCAGGCGCTTGAGGGCCGCTCCGGTGAGGGTGTGGGAGCCGCCCGCGGAGTCCTGGTAGCGGACCTCGGTGACCGGCGAGACGGAGAAGTAGGCCTGGCCGGCGATCAGGTAGCCGGCGCGGGTGGCGTTCGCCAGCGGGGAGAGCCCGGACTCGGTGACCGGGGTGCGGGAGACCTCGGCCGGCAGGGTGTCCACGATCCGCTCGACGACCCGGGCGGCGTGCTCCACCGCGGCGGACTCGCTGAAGGCCTTCGGGTACCAGGGGGTGTCGGAGATGCCGCGGACCAGGGTCCACGGCACGCCGGCGGCGGCATTGGCGTAGGCGAAGCCGGTGCCCTCGTTCTCCTCGGCGTCGCTCTGGTAGAGGAGGTTCTGCGCCTCCACCCAGCTCAGCGGCTCGGTCCAGACGTTGGCGTCGCCCACGGTGCCGACCACGACCTTGTTGGCGACCTGCCCGGTGGCGGAGGGGTCGCCGGTGGCGACGGCCTTGCTGGTGCTGCCGAGGGCCGTCGGGGCGCCGGCCCGGACCACGTCCCGGCTGCCCGCGAAGGCGGCGACGTACAGCCAGGACTTGTCGGTGGTGCTCTGGTACGAGCCCGCGTTCGCGGGCGTCGGGTAGTGCTCGCCGTAGCCGTTGACCACGGCGCCCGCGGTGTCGCTGCCCGCGGTGCGGTGGATCTCGATGCCGGAGTAGGCGGTCTGGTAGCCGCCGGACTGGTAGTGGATGTCGGACTTGTCCACGACGTAGCCGGCCAGCGTCACATCGCCCACGTCGATCCGGGAGTTCTGGGAGCCGGCGGTGCCGGAGAAGAGGGTCGCGCGGGGATGGAAGGTCTCGTCCAGCAGCCAGGTGGCCAGCTCCGCGCTCTCGTCCTTCTCCCCCGCCGCGACGTCGACCACCGGGTGGCCGTCCACGGTGCCGGTCCAGTAGCGGTAGCCGGCGATGTCGTGGTGGCCGGTCACATGGATCCGGGCCAGGACGGCGGCCTGCTCGGCGCCGTCCGCGCTGACGATGCCCACCGGGGCCGTCCGCGGTTCCGCCTGGGCGGCGCCCGCTGCGGTCACCGCGTCCCCGACGGCGGCGAGCAGGGCGAGGGCGGCGGCCCCCGCGGCTATTCGGCGCGACCGAATTCGCATCCATCCTCCAAGAGCGATCAAGGATGCGAATCCTAATGGCCGGCGGCGGGCAGCCGGCGGCGCCCTGATTACCGCTGTGTTGCGGCTGCTGACGGGGCGTCAGGCGAGGCGGGCGGATACGGCGTCGACGAGGGCGGCGGTGTCGGCGAGGTCCGGCAGCACGAGGTCGGCCCCGGCGGCGGCCAGGTCGGCGGCGGGGGTGGCGCCGGTGGCCACCGCGATCATCGCCGCGCCGCCGGACCGCGCGGTCGCCACGTCCAGCAGGGTGTCGCCGACGATGACCGCGTCCCGGCCGGTGAACGGGTGGCCGAACCGGTCGGCGGAGCGCTTGAGGGCCACCGGCAGCAGGTCGGCGCGGTCGTAGGCGTCGTCGCCGTAGGCGCCGGCGGCGAGGTCGAGACCGTCGGCGAGGTCGAAGGCGGCGAGCTTCAGCTCGGCGAGGCGGCGCATGTTGCCGGTGAGCACCGTCTGCCGGACGACGGGCTCGACGCCGGCTCCGGTGGCGGCGGTGGTCGCGGTGGCAGCGGTGGTCGCGGTGGCGGTGAGGGCGGCGATCGCGGCCTTGGCCCCGGCGAGGGCGGTGCCGCGGGCCCGTAGGGCGTCGGCCCGGGCGTCCATCTCGTCGGCGACCGCGAGGTTGAACCGCTCGACCAGGTCGTCACCGGGCTCGACCCCGTTGAGCTCCAGCGTCTCCAGGGCGATCAGCAGATCGGTGCGGCCGGCCATCGGTGCCAGCCGGCGCATCGGCCGGCCGACCAGCCGGGCGAAGGCGGCGGCGTAGGCCTCGCGGCTCACGCCGCCGCCGTCGAGCAGCGTGTGGTCGATGTCCCAGAGGACCAGCCGTTGCCCGGCAGCGCCGTCAGCCATCGTTCCCGCCCGCCCTCCCGCCGACATCGCCGGTCAGGCTACCCACACCGGGGGGCGGGTACGCCGTTCAGGCCGCCGCGCGCTCCCCCGGCGGGCGGCGGCGGAGGCGGGCCTGCTGGACGGCCGGGGTGTCGTAGTCCATGTCGAGCGCGCCGACACCGGTGCCGGGCGGCACGATCTCGTCGATCCGGTCGAGGACCTCGTCGCTCAACTCGGTCTCCGCGCCCGCGAGGAGGTCGTCGAGCTGCTCCATCGTGCGCGGGCCGAGGATCGCCGAGGTGACCGCGGGATGCGCGACGGCGAAGCCCATCGCCAGGTGGGTGAGCGACAGTCCGGCCTCCTCGGCGACCGGGATCAGCCGCTCGACAGCGTCCAGCCGGCGCTCGTCACTGAGGTGCCTGAATCCGAAGTTCGCCCGGACGCTCTCCGGGCGCTTCCCGTCCTTGCGGTAGCGGCCGGTCAGCATCCCCTGCGCCAGTGGGCTCCAGACCAGTGCCCCCATCCCGTACCGCTCGACCACGGGCAGCACCTCGCGTTCGATCCCGCGGTCCAGGATCGAGTACGGCGGCTGCTCGGTGCGGAAGCGCTGCAGGCCGCGGCGCTCGGCGACCCACTGCGCCTCGACGATCTCGGAGGCGGGGAAGGTGGAGGAGCCGATCGCCCGTACCTTGCCGGCCCGCATCAGGTCGGTGAGGGCGGAGAGGGTCTCCTCGACGTCGGTGTCCGGCGCCGGGCGGTGGATCTGGAAGAGGTCGACATGGTCGGTCTGCAGGCGGCGGAGCGAGTCGTCCAGCGCGCGGACGATCCAGCGCCGGGAGTTGCCCTGCTGGTTGGGGTCCTCGCCCATCGGCAGGTGGGCCTTGGTGGCGAGCACCACCTCGTCGCGGCGGCCGCCCTTGAGCGCCTTGCCGAGGATCTCCTCGGACTCGCCGCGCCAGTAGGCGTCGGCGGTGTCGACGAAGTTGATCCCGGCGTCCAGCGCCTTGTGGATGAGCCGGATCGCGTCCTCGTGGTCGGCGTTGGCCGCGCCGCCGAACATCATCGCGCCGAGGCAGTAGGGGCTGACCTTGATTCCGGTCCGGCCGAGCGTGCGGTACTTCATGGGTTTCCTCGCAACTGGCGACAAGCTAAACGGAACAACGTTCAACATAGACGATACGGAACACTGCTCCACCTAGCAAGCCCCGGGCGCACGGCGCGATGTTGCCGCGGGCCCCTGGGGTGGCGCGGCGCAGCCGCAAACCCAGGGGCGCGGGGAACTGCGCGGCCAGCCACTTACGGTGCCGCGGCCGGGTACGGAGTCCCGGTTGCAACCCAGGCGCCGTGGCCGGGTGCGGCGATGTGGTCGGTTGGGCGCGCAGTTCCCCGCACCCCTGGGTTTGCGGCTGCGCCGCGACACCCGGGGCCGCGACATCACGTCGCTCAGTACTACGTCTGGCGATACATCGTGGTGCGCTATATCCTCCCGCGAGGGCCGACCGAGAGGGGAGTCATGGCGTCCGAAACCGATCCGGCCGTACTCGTGCTGGCGAGCCTGGCCGACGAGCCCAGGCACGGTTACGCGATCACCCAGGACATCGCGGAGGCGGTGGGCGTCGTCCTCGGCGCCGGCACGCTGTACGGGGTGCTGGCCCGCTTGGAGGCCGACGGGCTGATCGAGGCGCTGCCCGCGCAAGGCCGTCGCCGCCCCTACCGGATCACCGCACTCGGCGAGCGCACGCTGGCCGAGCAGGCGCGGCAGATGCGGCGGGTGGCCGACCTGGGGCTGCGCAGACTCCGGGCCGCGGGGGCCACGCCGTGAGGACCCCGGACGCCGCCGAGGACAGGCCCGACTGGCGGGCGCGCGCACTGGCCGGGCTGTACCCGCCCGCGTGGCGGCACCGGTACGCCACGGAGTTCACGGCCCTGCTGGAGGAGAGCGGCGTCGGGGTCCGGCAGATGATCGACGTCGCGGCCGCTGCGGTGCGCGCCTGGGCCCGCCCCAGCACGCACCTGCACGACCGGACCGGACGGATGCGCGCCACCGTCGCGGTGACCCTGTGCGCGTGGACCGCGCTGGCGGCCGGAGCAGTCCTGTTCGCCAAGACCAGCCGGGACGGCGCCTGGTACGTCACCGGGCACACCGACCCGGCCGCCGGGTGGTACGACGTCCACGCGCTGGCCTCGACCGCATCGGCGCTGGCCATCGCGGTCGGCTGGCTGCCCCCGGTGGCCGCCGTACTGCGCGCCCCGCGATGCCGTCCCGGCCGCCGCCGTGCCCGCCTGCTGCTGCTCGCCCCGCTGGTCGCCGTATCGGCCTTCCTCGGCGCTGCGGCGGTACTCGGGCTGATCACCCACGGGGCCGGTGTCGGCCGCACCGGTTTTCTGGTCCTGGTCGGGCTCGGTCTGCTCGCCGGCGCCGTCTGCGCCGCCGGACCGGCCGGCGCGCTGCGGCAGGTCACGCCGAGCGGAGCGGGGCTGCGCCTCGCGACCCTGGCCGGCGCGGTCGCCACGGCACTCATGGCGGTGGCCGTTTCCGCCGGCGTCGGCTGCGGCCTCGTCACCTCCGCCGACCACCGGCCCGGGTCCGCGGCACTGACCGCCTACGGCATGGTCATGGCGGGCAGCCTGGCGGTCGCGGCGACCTCCTCCGCACGCGGCCTGCGGGCCGCCTTCGCACGCGCCCGGGGCGACGTCGATGCGCATTGACCGCCGGTGGCCGCGCCGCACCCTGAGGACCCTGCTCGTCCTGGTGACCGTGCTGCTGGTGACGCTCGGCGGTTACACCGGCTATGTGGCGGTCCGGCGGGGACAGCGGGTCACCCTGCCCGCCCCGACCGGGCGCTATCCGGTCGGCCGGACCATCGCGGACTGGACCGACCCCGCGCGCACCGACCCGCTCGCCCCGCGGCCGGGCCTGCCGCGGGAACTGTCCGGGTGGCTCTGGTACCCGGCCGCACCCGCCCCCGGCGCGCCACCCGCGCCACCCGCGCCGTACGCCCCGGGCGCCTGGTCGAAGCTGCACGTGGGCGGCCTGCCCGGGCTGGGCGAGACCGGTTTCGACCGCATCCGGGTGCACGCCGTCGCCGACGCCCCCGTCGCCGCCGGCCGGTTCCCCGTGGTGGTGCTCGAACCCGGCCTGGGCCTGGCCGCGCCGCAGTACACGACGCTCGCGGAGAACCTGGCCAGCCACGGATACCTGGTCGCCGGGGTCACCCCCACCTACAGCGCGAACCTGACCGTGCTGAACGGGCGGCCGGTGACCGCGACACCCGCCGGAAACCCGCAGGGCTCCGACGCGGCCGCCATGCGCCCGGTGGACGACCGGCTGGTCGGCGTATGGGCGGCCGACGACCGCTTCGCCGCCACCCGCGTCGCCGCGCTGGACGCCGCGGGCCGGTTCGCCGGGCACGTCGACGCGGCCACCACCGTGTACCTGGGCCATTCCTTCGGCGGAGCCGCGGCGCTGCAGGCCTGCCACGACGACCCGCGCTGCGCCGGCGCGGCCGACCTGGACGGAACCCAGTTCGGCACGGTCGTCCACTCCGGACTCGGCAAGCCGATGATGCTGCTGGCCGGCCAGGGCTCCTGCATCACCGGAAGCTGCCGGCCGAACGGCACCGACGAGCGGTCCGAGCGCGACGCCGCCCGCGCGCTGCTGGCGGCCTGCACCGGGCCCGTCTGGATCTACCGGCTCCACGGGGCCGCGCACTTCAACTTCAGCGACTACGGCGCCTACTACCTGGCCGCGCCGATCCGGTCCGCGGTCGGGCTGGGGTCGATCGACGGCGACGAGGCGCTGACCATCACCGACGCCTACCTGGCCGCGTTCCTCGACCATGTGGCCCGCGGCCTGCCGGAACCGCTGCTGGCCGGCCGGTCCTCGCCGTACCCGCAGGTCGAGGTGGAGCGCAGCGCGCCGTGAGGGTGTGCGGGCGGCTGCCGCGGAGGTCAGCCCTGGTCGGCGAAGTGCGGTTGGGGAGCCGGGAGGCGCCGGGTCTCCTCGACGATCTCGCCGAGCTCGGCGGTGGGGAGCTGGATGCGCCAGGCGTGGCGGCCGGCCGGGGTGAGGCCGAGTTCGGCGGCCTGCTCGGCGTTGCCGGTGATGTGGGCCAGGGTGGCGGTCTCCTCATGGACGGCGAGCAGTTCGAACCGGGTGTCGCGCCAGGTGGCGAGGAGGCGGCGGTACTCGACCGCCTCGGCGGCGCCCTCGTCGAGTTGACGGGAGGTCATCGTGCCGTCGGGGGCCTCGCGGTAGGCGGTGAGGGAGCCGGCTTCGGGGCCGAAGTCGGCGGGATACCGGGCGCCGCCGAGGGTGGCGAGCAGTCCGCGGGCGATCGCGCCGGCGGGGGCGGCGGGGCCGCTCGCGGCGGGGCGAGCCCGCGCTCGGCGGCGGCGGGGAAGGCATGCCAGCCGGAGTGCCGGCCGGCGTAGCGGGCGAGGCCCTGGGCGTGCTCCTCTCCGGACGCCTCGGCGAGGTGCCACAGCTCGGTGCCGATCGGGATCTCGGTGAGCTCCAGCCAGTACTCGGGGACGGCGGCGGGGGCGTACTTGGTGTAGCCGGTGCCGAGGAAGGGCGGCGGCAGGACGAGGGTGGAGTCGAGGCGGGCGGCGCCGGCGGTGGTCTGCCCTCCGAAGGAGGCCTGGAAGAGCCCCGGCCAGGAGGCGAGGAAGCGCAGCACGAAGAGGCCGTCGCCGGGCGGGAAGCCCGCCTCGTCCTCGGCGAGTCCGTGCCGCGCGCGGGCGTCGGCGCCGGACTCCGCGCGGGCGACGTCCACCATCCGCGAGCAGAGCCCCCACATCCGGGTGGGCTCGAAGAGCCGGGGCAGGGCCTGGTTGGCCACGTACCGCTCGGCGGCCTCGCGGGTGACCGGCAACTGCATGATCGTCCGCGGCGAGAGGCCGGGGGTGGGGATCGCGGAGGTCATGGACAGGGACGTCCCTTCGGTTCGGGACGGGTGAAGCGACGTCACCCGCCGTGCTGGGCCTTCCACTTGGCGAGGAGGTCGGTGCGGTGCTCGGTGAGGTCGGTGACCTCTTCCAGTGGGAAGGCGCCGTCATAGTCGGTGGGCCCGCTGCGGGTGAGCCCCTCCGGTACCGATCCGCCCACGAGTTGCCCGGTGATGCGGCCGTCCCGGGCGCCGACGCTCGCGAACTCCCCGCCGTGCCAGCGGAACTCCCAGCGGGAGGAGTACCACGCGTCGAGCTGCGAGGGCCGGACGAGGTAGTAGCGCACGTCATCCTGGACGTCGGACTCCAGGCCTTCGGGGGCAGGCTGCCCCTCCTCCGCGCTCAGCACGATCTCCTCGGCGTGGGTGCTCCCGTGCGCCTGGTAGGCCACCCCTCGGTACACGGCGTACCGCCCTGGCCTGTACTGCCCGCTGTCACCCATCGGTCCTCCACCATCTCCCCTCGTGAAAGTAGCCCGCCATGGCCTCCCGGCCGTCCGGCGTGATCTTCCAGATCTCCGCCCGGCCCTGGAACTCGACGGGCCTGGCATCCCACTCGGGGACACCTCCCCCGGTATATCCGGTCCCGGTGAACGGGTCCTGCCACGGGCGGCCCTTGTCCTGACCGGCCATGTGCGCGACACGGTCCGCCAGTGCGGGATCATCCACCGCGCCGAACGTCGTGGGGGCCACGAGGTCGTCAGGAGCGCGAAAGCGCAGCTGGTAGGCGTGGGACGCGCCTTCCGGAACGGGGGACCAGCCGGCGCCGTGGTCGTCCAGTGCCAGCCCCTCGCGCAGCTGCGCCGGCGTTCTCAGATCACTCGAAGAGCCCGGGCAGGGCCTGGTTGGCCACGTACCGCTCGGCGGCCTCGCGGGTGACGGGCAACTGCATGATCGTCTGCGGCGAGAGGTCGGGGGTAGGGATCGCGGAGGTCATCGTAGGGGGATCCCTTCGGGTGGGGCTGAGGGGGAAGGTGCCCATGAACGAGTGCTGCTCGACCTGTTCCACGTGGTCGATGACCCGGTCGAGGTGCCTGCCGGCGTGGTAGCCCGTGACCGTCCCCTCGGACTCCCCGGCGAGATCGAACAGCTCTCCGCGCCAGCGGAACGTCCGGCGGCTGGAGTACCACTCCTGCAACTGCCCGGGCGACACCTGGAACACCCAGGCCGGGTCATAGGGATCCGGATCCAGCCCTTCCGGCACCGGGTCGGCGTCGTGGTCCCGCAACAGGTAGACCCAAGGCCCAGGAGGCTCAGTCGAGTTCGGCGAGGAAGGCGTCGGCGATCAGCCAGGCGCGCTCGGCGGCCGCCTCGTCGTAGTCCGGGAGCGACGGGTCGGTGAAGAGGTGGCCCGCCCCCCGGTAGCGGTGGATCTCCACGTCCGCCCCGGCCTTGAGCATGTTGAGGTACCAGGCGTTCAGCCAGTCCTCCGGCTCGAACGGGTCCGGCTCGGCGACGTGCAGCTGGACCGGCATCTCGGTGTGGGCGTCCTCCTGGATGTCCGAGGTGCCGTGGAAGAGCAGCAGGCCGGAGGCGTTCTCGTCGTTGAGGGCGAGGTTCTGGGCGAGCGAGCCGCCGAGCGAGAACCCGGCGTAGGTGAGCGGGCCCCGGCCGTCCTCCATCAGCGGCAGCGCGGTCCTGAGGACCCGCCGCATCAGCTGCTCCTTGCCGACATCCTCGACGTAGGCGAGCCCCTCCTCGACGTCCTCGAAGAGCTTGCCGTCCAGGTACTCGGGGGTGTGCACCTCGTGGCCGGCCGCGCGGAGGCGCTCGGCGGCGTCGCGTACGGCGGGCCGGAAGCCGAAGACGGAGTGCAGGAGGAGGATGCGGGCCATGGGGTGAGGGGGCCTTTCTCGGTGGGCGAGGGTCCAGTGTCCCCCGAAGGGCGCGTGAGCGGCGTCAGCGGGGGTTCGAGCGGAGGTCGAGGCTGCGGAGGACGCGGTCGACCAGCTCGGGGTCGGCTCCGGGTTCGCTGCGGGCGTCGACCATCTCCGCGCGGGAGGCGGCCAGCATCTCGTCCTCCACCCGGCGGAACTCCCGGATCCGCAGCACCCGCGCCTTCGCCTCGGCGCGCTGCTCCTCGTCGTAGACGTCCGGGCGGAACCGGGCCAGCCGGTCCGCGTGCCGCAGGCGCAGCCGCTCGACCATGTCCTCCGGCAGCTCCTCGTCCTCGTCGATCTCCTTGAGGCGCCGGAGCGCGGCCTTCGTGGCGCGCAGCCACAGCCTCCGCTCGGCCGCGTTCTCCGCGTCCTGATCGGCCGTCAGCCCCAGCACCCGCACCACCAGCGGCAGGGTCAGCCCCTGCACCAGCAGGGTGAAGAGGACGACCGCGAAGGCGATCACTATGATCCGGTCCCGCCCCGGGAAGTCCTTCCCCCCGTGGACGGAGAACGGAACGGCGAGGGCCAGCGCGATCGACGCCACCCCGCGCATCCCGGACCACCACAGCACCATCGACTCCCGCCAGTTCAGCGGGGCCGCGTCCTCCTTGGAGCCGCGCCTGCGGTCCAGCCAGTTGGCCAGCCAGGCGCCCGGCAGCAGCCAGAGCAGCCGCACGCCGATCACCACGGCCAGCACGATCGAGGCGTCCCCGAGCATCGAACGCCACTCGATCCCGGAGCTGACCACGCTGGCCAGTTCCAGCCCGATCAGCCCGAAGGCGATGCCGTTGACCAGCAGCTCGACCACGTCCCAGAAGGCCGCCCCGCTCAGCCGGAAGCCCACGTCGTCGGCCTCCACCCGCTGGCCGATCACCAGCGAGGCGACCAGCACCGCGAGCACCCCGGAGCCGTGGAACTCGTCGGCGAGGACGTACGCGGCGAACGGCACCAGCAGGCTGATCGCCACCTGGAGGGTGGAGTCGTCCAGATAGCCCATCAGCTTGCCGGTCAGCCAGCCCAGGCCGATGCCGACGGCCAGCGCGACCACCGCCGAGAGCACCAGCTCCAGGGCGGCCGCGCCGGCGGAGAACTCGCCGGTCACCACGGCACCGATGGCGAGGCCGTAGACCACCAGCGCCACCACGTCGTTGAAGAGTCCCTCGGTCTCCAGGATGCCGAGCAGCCGGCGCGGCATCCCGACCTGCCCGGCCACCGCCGCCGCGGCGACCGGGTCGGGCGGGGAGACCAGCGCGCCCAGGGCGACCGCCGCGCCCAGCGGCAGTGCCGGGTGGATGCCGTGGAAGACCCAGGCCACCACCCCCGTGGTGACCAGCACGAGGGCGACCGCGAGCAGCAGGATGACCTTGGCGTTGGCCTTGAAGTAGCGCACCGAGGAGCGCTGCGCGGCGGCGTAGATCAGTGGCGGCAGGACCAGCGGCAGGATCAGGTCCGGTTCGACCGAGATGTTGGGCACGAACGGGAGCAGCGCCAGCACCATCCCGAACACGGTCATCAGCACCGGCTGCGGGATCCGGATCCGTTCGGAGAGGGGCATCGTGAACACCCCGGCGACCAGGATCGCGAAGAGAAGGCTGAGCTGCGCCATGGATCGGGAAGGGTTCCTCTCCGTGGTGTCGTACCTGCTGTGCCTGCCGCGCCCGGCAGAGTTCAGCTTGTCAGGACGCGGGTCATGGTGCGGTGCGGGATACCACCGTCCAGGTACTCGGGGCCGTGGGCGGCGTAGCCGAGCCGCTGGTAGAAGCCGATCGCGTCGACCTGGGCGTGGAGTTCCAGCTCGCGCGCGCCGCGCTCGACGCCGGCCCGCTCGATCGCGCGGACCAGGGCGGCGCCGAGCCCGGTGCCGCGGGCGCCGAGCCGCACGGCGAGCCGGCCGAGGAGGACGACGTCGTCCCGTCCGGTGAGGTTGTACGCCTGGTCGCCGTGGATCAGCCGGGCGGTGCCGAGCGGGGAGCCGTCGGCGTCCTCGGCGAGGAGGTGGACGCACCCGCCGTCGAGGTCGTCCCACTCGTCCTCCTCGGGGACGCCCTGCTCGACGATGAAGACCTCGCGGCGGATGGCGTGCACCACCGGCAGCTCCCCGGGCGCGATCTCGCGGATCCGGATCTCCGCGCGGGCGGCGGGCACGGCGGGCGCGGCCGGCGCGGCGGTGGTGGGGGTGGCGGTGGTGGGGGTGGAGGTAACGGATGTGGCGGGGTTCGGCACGGTGTCAGCTCTCCGAGGCGATGGCGTCGAGGGCGTGCTGGAGGTCGTCCGGGTAGGGGCTGTCGAACTCCACCCACGCCCCGTCGCCCGGGTGCTCGAAGCCGAGGTGGACGGCGTGCAGCCACTGCCGGGAGAGGCCCAGGCGCTTGGCCAGGGTCGGGTCGGCGCCGTAGGTGAGGTCGCCGACGCACGGGTGGCGGAGGGCGGACATGTGCACCCGGATCTGGTGGGTGCGGCCGGTCTCCAGCTTCACCGCGAGCAGCGAGGCCGCGCGGTACGCCTCGATCAGGTCGTAGTGGGTGACGGAGGGCTTGCCGGCCGCGGTCACCGCCCACTTCCAGTCGTTGCTGGGGTGCCGGCCGATCGGCGCGTCCACCGTTCCGCTCAGCGGGTCCGGGTGGCCCTGGACCAGGGTGTGGTAGCGCTTGTCCGGGACCCGGTCCCGGAACTGCTGCTTGAGGTTCGCGTACGCCAGCTCGGACTTGGCGACCACCATCAGCCCCGAGGTGCCGACGTCCAGGCGGTGGACGACGCCCTGGCGCTCGGCGGCGCCCGAGGTGGCGATCCGGTAGCCGGCCGCGGCCAGCCCGCCGACCACGGTGGTCCCGGTCCAGCCGGGGCTGGGGTGGGCGGCGACGCCGACCGGCTTGTCGACGACCACCAGGTGGTCGTCGTCGTGGACGATCCGCATTCCCTCGACCGGTTCGGCGACGACCTCCACCGGGGCGGCCTCGGCCGGCATCTCGACCTCCAGCCAGGAGCCGGCGGTGACCCGCTCGGACTTGCCCGCCTGGGCACCGTCCAGGGTGACCTTGCCCGATGCCGCGAGCTCGGCGGCCTTGGTGCGGGAGAAGCCGAACATGCGGGCGAGGGCGGCGTCGAGACGCTCGCCCTCGAGGCCGTCGGGCACGGGTAGGGACCGGATCTGCGGAACGGTGCTCACCCGGTCGAGTATGCCGGAGAGCTGGGACGTCCCGTCGCGGAGGTGGGCGGAGAGGTCAGCCCGCGGCTTCGGCGGAGGCCGCCCCGCCGGAGTCCTTGCTCTGTGCGGAGGGGCCGTCGGACTGCCCCGGCTGGTCGCCCGGCTTGCCGGCCTCGCGGTGGGTGGAGCCGTCCGGGTTGGTGCCGAGGAAGGAGAGCAGGACCACCAGGATGCCGCCGCAGACGATGGCCGAGTCGGCCAGGTTGAAGACCGCGAAGTGCTTCACCGAGATGAAGTCGACGACCTCGCCGCGGAAGACGCTCGGCCAGCGGAAGACCCGGTCGGTCAGGTTGCCGAAGGCGCCGCCGAGCAGCAGGCCGAGGGCGATCGCCCAGGGCAGGCTGTACAGCTTGCGGGCGAGCCGGCAGATCACCACGATCACGGCGGCGGCGATCGCGGTGAAGACGATGGTCATCGCCTGGCCCATGCTGAACGCCGCTCCGGAGTTCCGGATGACCTGGAACTCGAGGAGGTCGCCGATCACCCGGATCGGGTCGTGCCCCTCCAGCTTGGCGACCACGAGCATCTTGCTGCCGAGGTCGAGGAGGTAGGCGAAGGCGGCGACGGCGAGAAGGATGCCGATCCGGCGGCGCCGCAGTATGGCGCGGGACGCGCCGGCGGGGGGTGCCGGGGCGTCTTCGGGCGCCTGCTGATCCGAATCCGGTGTGCCTGGCGTACTGATGATGCGCTCCGCGAGACGTATCGGGTGGTGCGGCAAGGGTAGCGCGAGCGCGGTGCGCTGCGCGGGCGGCGGGCGCCGCGGGGCTGCGCCCCGGGGTTGTCGCGGCGCAGCCGCAAAACCCAGGGGCGCGGGGAACTGCGCGCCCGGCCGGCCACGGCGCCGCACCCGGCGACGGCGACTGGGTTGCAACCCACTCTCCGTTGCCGGGTGCGGCAGCCTGCCTGGTCGGCGGCGCAGTTCCCCGCGCCCCTTACTTGCGCCTTCGGCGCTGCGCCGGGGCGGGCGTGGTCAGCGGCGCTCCTGCTTCTGCTTGCACTCCACGCAGAGGCTCGCCCGGGGGAACGCCTGCATGCGGGCCTTCCCGATCGGGCCGCCGCAGGACTCGCAGGCGCCGAAGGCGACCGTGCTGAGGCGGGTGAGCGCCCGCTCCGTCTGCGCCAGCATGTCCCGCGCGTTGTTGGTGAGCGCCAGCTCGTGCTCGCGGGAGATGTTCTTGGTGCCCGCGTCCACCTGGTCATCGCCCGCCCCGTCGCCGGAGTCGCGCATCAGCCCGCTGATCGCCAGCTCCGCCGTGCGGATCTCCTCGCGCAGCCGGTCGGCCTCGCCGGTGAGCCCGGCGATCAGCTCGTCGATCTCGGTCTGGGTCCAGGGGTCCTCCCCGGGACGGACCGGGAGCGCCGCCGGATCCGACGGCCGCTCGGCGAGCGGCTGGGCCGGGGCGGCGGCGCCGGAGGAGGCCGCTCCCGCGGCCGTCCTCCCGGCACGGGCGCCGGTGGCGGCGCGTGTCGTACGACTGCGCGCCGTCGGCCTGCTCGTGCTGGTACTGGTCTTGCGCCGGGTCACGGTCCCCTCCCCCGGGTCGACCAAAGGCGTCCCCGCACGGCCTGCCGCGCAACCGCTCATTGCCTTGTCCGCCATGGCTTTTCACGACCCCTTAGACGACTTCGCACTGGCTCCGGACACTGCTGAACGCCGCGCAGCGATGCGCGACGCAGTGCCGGAACGATAATTCGTTGGAAATCGCATCACAACGAGACATACCGGACATCCCCCTAGCCATCCGTGGCGGGCATCCGGCAGGCCCCGTCTGCGACCTGACGAGTTTGTGCCCAGATCGTGACCCGATAATCGCCCCGAGTCACGATCATCGGACGGCGCGTCAGGCGCACGCCCCGCGCACCTGTAGACTGCCCGTGCGAGGCGTGGATGGGGAGGAGTACCTCCGAACGCAGCCATGAGCGACCCGGGGACGGTGTGAGCCCGGGGGCGTGCGCGGGCGGGAAGATCACCCCGGAGCCGTCGGAGGAAAGCCCCGCCCGGGGCGAGTAGAACCGACCGCAAACCCCAATGAGGGGGCCGTGACCGGGCATCGGCCCGTATCGCGGTCAAGGAGGGTGGTACCGCGGGCCCGCCGCTGCAGGAGCGGTGTTCTCGTCCCTCCGTCGGAGCAGAGTTCGTCCGCCGGAGGAAGATCAGCGCCCATGACCACCAGCGACCCGACCCCCACCCCCAGCGGTCCCGGCTACCGCGCCGTTCCGGCGCAGGTCGACCTGCCGGAGCTGGAGCACGGCATCCTCGCCTTCTGGGAGCAGAACAAGATCTTCCAGCGCACCCTGGAGGAGACCGAGGGGCGTCCGGAGTGGATCTTCAACGAGGGCCCGCCGACCGCCAACGGCATGCCCGGCGCCCACCACATCGAGGCCCGGGTCTTCAAGGACGTCTTCCCCCGCTACCGCACCATGAAGGGCTACCACGTCCCCCGGAAGGCCGGCTGGGACTGCCACGGCCTGCCGGTCGAGCTGGCGGTGGAGAAGGAGCTCGGCTTCAGCGGCAAGCCGGACATCGAGGCCTACGGCGTCGCCGAGTTCAACGAGAAGTGCCGCGAGTCCGTCTCCCGGCACGTGGACGCCTTCCAGGCGCTGACCCGCCGGATGGGGTACTGGACCGACCTGGACAACGCGTACTGGACGATGAACCCGTCCTACGTCGAGTCGGTGTGGTGGTCGCTCAAGCAGATCTTCGACAAGGGGCTGCTGGTCCAGGACTTCCGGGTGGCCCCGTGGTGCCCGCGCTGCGGCACCGGCCTCTCCGACCACGAGCTGGCCCAGGGCTACGAGACCATCGTCGACCCCTCGGTGTACGTGCGGTTCCCGCTCACCTCCGGCCCGCTGGCCGGGCAGGCCGCGCTGCTGGTCTGGACGACCACGCCGTGGACCCTGGTCTCCAACACCGCCGTCGCCGCCCACCCCGAGGTGCGCTACGTGGTGGCCACGGACGGGAACGAGAAGGTGGTCGTCGCCGAGCCGCTGCTGGCGCAGTCGCTCGGCGAGGGCTGGACCGCCACCGGCGAGTCCTTCACCGGCGCCGAGATGGAGCGCTGGACCTACCAGCGGCCGTTCGAGCTGATCTCCTTCGACTCCCCCGCCCACTTCGTGGTCAACGACGGCTACGTCACCACCGAGGACGGCACCGGCCTGGTCCACCAGTCCCCCGCCTTCGGCGAGGACGACATGCGGGTCTGCAAGTCCTACGGTCTGCCGGTGGTCAACCCGGTGCTGCCCGACGGCACCTTCGAGCCCGAACTCCCGCTGGTGGGCGGCAAGTTCTTCAAGAAGGCGGACGAGGACCTGGTCGCCGACCTGGACGCGCGCGGCCTCCTCTTCAAGCACCTGCCGTACGAGCACAGCTACCCGCACTGCTGGCGCTGCCACACCGCGCTCCTCTACTACGCGCAGCCGTCCTGGTACATCCGGACGACCGCGGTCAAGGACGAGCTGCTGCGGGAGAACGAGCGGACCAACTGGTTCCCGGAGACGGTCAAGCACGGCCGCTTCGGCGACTGGCTGAACAACAACATCGACTGGGCGCTCAGCCGCAACCGGTACTGGGGCACCCCGCTGCCCATCTGGCGCTGCGGCGAGGGCCACCTGACCTGCGTCGGCTCGCTGGCCGAGCTGGGCGAGCTGGCCGGCCGCGACCTGACCGACCTGGACCCGCACCGGCCGTTCATCGACGACGTGACGTTCACCTGCCCGGCGGCCGGCTGCGCCGAGACCAGCGTGCGCGTCCCCGAGGTGATCGACGCCTGGTACGACTCGGGCTCGATGCCGTTCGCCCAGTACGGCTACCCGTACCGGAACACCGAGCTGTTCGAGCGGCGCTACCCGGCGCAGTTCATCTGCGAGGCGATCGACCAGACCCGCGGCTGGTTCTACACCCTGATGGCGGTCGGGACCCTGGTCTTCGACCGCTCCTCGTACGAGAACGTGGTCTGCCTCGGGCACATCCTGGCCGAGGACGGCCGGAAGATGTCCAAGCACCTGGGCAACACCCTGGAGCCGATCCCGCTGATGGACCGGCACGGGGCCGACGCGGTGCGGTGGTTCATGGCCGCCGGCGGCTCCCCCTGGGCGGCCCGGCGGGTCGGGCACGGGACGATCCAGGAGGTCGTCCGCAAGACCCTGCTGACCTACTGGAACACCGTCGCCTTCCAGGCGCTCTACGCCCGTACGGCGGGCTGGGCGCCGAGCGCCTCCGACCCGGCTCCGAGCGAGCGGCCGGTGCTCGACCGCTGGGTGCTCAGCGAGCTCAACCAGCTGGTCAAGGAGGTCGACGCGGCGCTGGAGAACTACGACACCCAGCGCACCGGCAAGCTGCTCTCCGGCTTCGTCGACGACCTCTCCAACTGGTACGTCCGGCGGGCCCGGCGGCGCTTCTGGCAGGGCGACCCGGCGGCGCTCGCCACCCTCCACGAGGCCGTCGAGACGGTGACCCGGCTGATGGCGCCGCTCACCCCGTTCATCACCGAGCGGGTCTGGCAGGACCTGGTGGTGCCGGTGGCGCCGAACGCCGCCGAGTCCGTGCACCTGGCCGCGTACCCGGAGGCCGACGAGACGCTGGTGGACCGCTCGCTGTCGCAGCAGATGGCGCTGGTGCGACGGCTGGTCGAGCTGGGGCGGGCGACCCGGGCGGAGTCCGGGGTCAAGACCCGGCAGCCGCTCAGCCGGGCGCTGGTCTCCGCCCAGGGGTACGAGGCGCTGGGCGAAGAGCTGCGGGCGCAGATCGCCGAGGAGCTGAACGTCGAGCGGCTGGAGTCGCTGGCCGAGGTCGGGGGGTCGCTGGTCGACACCACCGCCAAGGCGAACTTCCGGGCGCTGGGCAAGCGGTTCGGCAAGGGCGTGCAGGACGTGGCCAAGGCGGTCGCGGCGGCCGACGCGGCGGCGCTGAGCGCGGCGCTGCGGGAGTCGGGGGCGGCGGAGGTCCTGGTCGGCGGCGAGACGGTCTCGCTCTCCCCGGAGGAGGTCTTCATCACGGAGACCCCGCGGGAGGGCTGGGCCGTGGCCAGCGAGGCGGGCGCGACGGTGGCGCTCGACCTGGCGGTCACGCCGGAGCTGCGGCTGGCGGGGCTGGCCCGGGACTTCATCCGGCAGGTGCAGGAGGCGCGGAAGGGCAGCGGTCTCGAGGTCGCGGACAGGATCGTGCTGCGGTACCGGGCGGCGTCGCAGGAGACCGGCGAGGCGCTGGCGGCACATTCCGCGCTGATCGCGGAGGAGGTGCTGGCGGTGGAGTTCTCCGGCGCGGAGGGCCGGCCGGACTGGGCCGAGCGGGAGTTCTCCGACGAGGGGCTCGCGGTGTCCTTCTGGCTGCGCAAGGCGTAGCCACTGGGGCGGGGCGGGGCCGGGGTATCTTGCGCCTCGCCCCGGCCCCGCCCCTTCCCGTTTCCCGGGGCTGGCCGCCCCGGACCCCGCCTGGCCGCCCCGGGCGCAGCGCCGCAGTCCGGGTACGGAGCTCGGGTTGCAACCCGGTGGCCGTTGCCGAGTGCAGCGCCGCGGCCGCCTGGGCGCGCAGTTCCCCGCGCCCCTTACCCGCGCCTGCGGCGCCCCGCCCCGGGCGCAGCGCCGCAGTCGGGTACGGAGTTCGGGTTGCAACCCGGTGGCCGTTGCCGAGTCCAGCGCCGTAGCCGCCTGGGCGCGCAGTTCCCCGCGCCCCTTACTCGCGCCTGCGGCGCCGCGCCCGGGGCGCTACCGGGCACGTCCCGCGGCAGAGTCGCTGATGTCACAGCCCCGCGCCTCATACTCGCGCCTGCGGCGCTGCCTCGCGGCGGTACCGGGAACGCCGAAGCGCCCCGGCCGGGGAGGCCGGGGCGCTTCGGTGAGGGGTCGGGGCGACGTCCTCAGCTGTCGTTCTCCTCGTCGATGAGGAAGCCGCGCATCGGCGTCGGGGCCTGCTGCATCGGCTGCGGAGGCTGCGGGCGGACCGCCGCCATCGGCTGGGTCATGGTGGGAGCCATCTGCTGCTGGCCGCCACCGGTCGGGCCGCCGCCGTTCTGGGCGCCGACGCCGCCGCGACCGTTGCCGCCGGCCGCCCCGTGCTGCTGCGCGGAGGAGCCCGCGCCGGAGAAGCCGCCGAAGCTGGGACCGCCGTTGCCGCCCGCGTTCGGGCCGGAGGCCGAGCCGCCGCCGAAGCTCTGGTTGCCACCGAAGGTCTGGCCGCCCATCGGGGACGCTCCGACCGGAGACATCGACGACATGGACGAGGCCGCCGGGGGCAGCGAGGCGGTGGCCGGGGTGCGCGGCGGGGCGAGCGAGTCGTCCGCCTGGTTCTCCAGCTGGCGCAGCTGGGTCTCCAGGTAGGACTTCAGCCGCGTGCGGTACTCGCGCTCGAAGGCGCGCAGGTCCTCGACCTTGCGCTCCAGCGTGGCGCGGGCGGACTCCAGGGAGCCCATCGCGACGCGGTGCTTCTCCTGCGCGTCCCGCTCCAGCGCGTCGGCCTTGGCGCGGGCGTCCCGCTCCAGACCCTCGGCGCGGCTGCGGGCCTCGCCGACGATCTTGTTGGCCTCGGAACGCGCCTCGGCGATGGCCTGGTCCGCGGTCTGCTGCGCGAGGGCGAGCACGCGGGAGGCGCTGTCACCGCCACCCTGCTGCTGCTGCGGCAGGTGGGGCTGCTGGTGTTGCTGGTGCTGCTGAAGCTGCTGCTGGTGCTGCTGACCAGGGCCGCCCATGGGGCCGCCCATCGGGCCCGGACCGTGGTGGCCGGGACCGCCGGGGCCGCCCATCGGGCCGGGGCCGTGGCCGCCGGGGCCGGGCAGCTGCGGGGCGCCCGGAAGCTGGGGCGGGCCGGCCAGCTGCGGCGGGCCGGGGTGGCCCATCTGCTGCGGCATCTGCGGCATCGCCTGGGTCGGCTGCCCGGCCTGCTGGCCCGGGGCCGGCGGGCCGGATATGGCGGCGGGGACGGGGGCACCGCCCGGACGCTGGTGCTGGTCCTGCGGTTCGGGCTTGCGCTGCTGGTTCTGGGCGGCCGCACGGCTCGCCGCGGCCAGCTTGGCGCGCAGGTCCTCGTTCTCCCGCAGAAGCCGGGTCAGCTCCGCCTCGACCTCATCGAGGAAGGCATCGACCTCGTCCTCGTCATAGCCCTCGCGGAGGCGGACGGTCGTGAACTGCTTGTTCCGAACGTCCTCGGGGGTCAACGGCATCTCTTCACCTCAACGTGATCGTCGGCACAACGGCGGGCTGCTCGGTTTCTGTGCATCGCTTCGGTCATTCGGTCACAGCCCGCCTACGACGGAGATCAGGATCCAGACAATGATCATCAGTACGAAGAAGGACAGGTCGAGCGCCACGCCCCCGAGACGCAACGGCGGAATGAACCGCCGCAGAAGCTTGAGTGGCGGGTCCGTCACGGTATAGGTGGATTCAAGCACGACCACCATGCCCCGCTTCGGCCGCCAGCCGCGGGCGAACTGGAACACCCAGTCCACCACCAGGCGGAACAGCAGGAGGATCAGGAAGACCTCAAGCGCGATGTACACGACTTCGAGGAAGACGTTCATCGCTCACCCCTCTCCCTGCTCCGCCCGTGGGTTCCACCCGCCCGCGGAATCATAAGCTGCCTTGCTGCCTTGCTGTCGGTCTGTCAGTTTGACGCTGCGCGTCCGGCTTTGGCCCCTCGCGGTTCCGCAGTCCTCGATGTCTGACGAACCACGCGGGTTGATCGTTCCGCAGCGCCGGGGTCAGCTCTGGTTGAAGAACCCACCCTCGGCGATACGGGCCTTGTCCTCCGCCGTGACATCGACGTTAGCAGGAGACAGCAGGAAGACCTTCTGTGTCACCCGCTCGATGCTTCCATGCAAGCCGAAGACCAGTCCAGCCGCGAAGTCTACGAGGCGCTTGGCGTCGATGTCGTCCATCTCCGTCAGATTCATGATCACCGGTGTACCTTCGCGGAAATGCTCCCCGATGGTCCTGGCCTCGTTGTATGTGCGTGGGTGCAGCGTGGTGATGCGGTACGCGTCCCGTTCCGAGCTGGCCTTGGGCATGATCACCGATGCGCTCTTCTCGATGTGGCGGCGTTCTGGTGTGATGGATGACACGGGAGCCATCCTGGGCGATTCGCTACGAACCGGGGCAACTGCGGCACTTGGGGCGGCGGCCACCGGAGCGGGCGCGGCCGCGGGGCGCGGCTGGGCGGCCGGCTGCTGCTGCGGGATCTCCTCGGTCGGTCCGGTGCGCACCGGCTCCGGCTCGGGACCGTAGTCCTCGTCGTCGGGGTCGTACCCCTGGCCGTCGTAACCATCGTCCTCCACGAGGCCGAGGTAGACCGCCATCTTGCGCATTGCGCCGGCCATACTCCTGTCCTCCGCTCTGTGGTGGATCGGCTCCGTCACCGGCACAGACCCCGCCCCGGCAGGGGCGGTTCCCACGATCCACGGTTAGCTGCCCCACATCCGATGGGGCATCAAGTTGTCTGTTTTGTACTGGTCTGTCAGTAGTCTGATCTTCTAACCGGTGACGTTACCCGAGGGGCGGGCGCACGCCGAGTACCGCGCTCCCGACGCGCACATGTGTCGCACCAGCAAGAACGGCCTCCTCAAGGTCACCGCTCATGCCAGCCGAAACCATCGTGGCAGTCGGATGCGCCTCCCGTACGGCGGTTGCGATTTCCGCCAACCTCTCGAACGCGGCGCGCGGATTACCGGCATACCGGCCGACGAGCGGTGCGACAGCCATCACACCGTCAAGTCGCAGTCCTGGTGCGGCAGCAAGGGCATCGGCGAGTTGTGCGACTTCGTTCGGAGCGGCTCCGCCGCGATGGTGCACGGGGTCGCCCTCGACGGCCCCCTCCTTCTCCAGTGCGACCTGCACCAGGCAGCCGAGAGGCCGTTCGCGCCCGCTCTTCTCCACCGCGTTCGAAAGGGCCTCGACGAGCCGGAGGCGGTCCACGGAATGCACTCGGTCGGCGTAACCCGCCACCGAACGCACCTTGTTGGTCTGCAATTGGCCGACGAAATGCCAGCGGAGGGGGAGATCAGCGGTCGCCGCGGCCTTGCCTGCGGCCTCCTGGTCGCGGTTCTCGGCGACCTCGGTCACCCCGAGCGAGGAGAGGAGGCGGACGTCGGAGGCCGGATAGGTCTTCGTCACGACGATGAGCGCGACCTCGTCGCGGGGGCGGCCGGCGGTGTCGCAGGCCTCGTCGATCCGCCGCCGCACGGCGGCGAGGCTGCCGCGCAGCTCCGCGAGGCGCGCGGCGGGGTCCCTGTCGGGTGTCATCTCACTCACAGTGCAAGGATTTTCGCATGCGCGCGCGATTCCCGCGCCATGCGGGCGCCCCGGAGCCGGTGGGGATCCGCCTCAGGGAGCCAGCCACACATAGGACGCCAGACGCCCCGTCGCGGAGGCCCGCCGATAGGAGAAATACCCCTCGGATTCCAGGGTGCACACCGGGGAGAGCCGGATGTCCGCCACCCCGGCGGCGGTGAGCTGGGCCCGGACACCCGCCGGGATGTCCAGTGCGGCCGTCCCCCAGGAGGTGGTGGACCACGCCGCCGGCACCGCCTCCGCCACGGCCGCCCGCAGCTCCGCCGGCACCTCGTAGCAGCGGCCGCAGATCGCCGGCCCGGTCCTGGCCACGATCCGGCCGGGCCGCGCGCCCAGCGCCACCATCGCCTCGACGGTGGCCGGGACGACCCCCGCGGCCAGCCCCGGGCGCCCGGCGTGGGCGGCGCCCGTGACGCCCGCGTCCGGGTCGGCCAGCAGGACGGGGGTGCAGTCGGCGGTCAGCACGGCCAGCGCCAGACCGGGACGATCGGTGACGATTCCGTCCACCTCGGGCGCGCTGCCCTCGGGCTGACGCTCGGTCACCACGGCGACCTCCCGCCCGTGCACCTGGTTCATCCAGACCACGGCCGCGGGGTCGAGGCCCAGCGCCGAGGCCGCCCGACGCCGGTTCTCCCGTACCGCGGCCGGCTCGTCGCCGACGGCCCCGCCGAGGTTCAGCTCCCCCCACGGCGAAGTGCTCACCCCGCCCCACCGGTTGGTGGCGGCGAAGTGAGCACCTGCGAGGTCGGCCCGCTCCCCGATCACTTCGGGCGCGGTCACTTCAGGAAGTCGGGGACGTCCAGCTCCTCGGCCGGGGTGTCCACGTACGCCGGGCGGGACGGCGGGACCGCCGGCTGCGGCGGGACCGGGCCGGCCACCGGCTCGACCGGGCGCGGGCTCGCCGGGGGCTGCGCCGGCTGCTGCTCCTCCGGCCGCGGCACGCTGCCGAGGGTGTACGAACGGGAGGCCGAGGCTCCGCCGGCGGCGGTCGAGCCGGCGCGCTCGTACCCGTTGCCGCGGTCGGCTCCCGCGCCGGCGCCCCGATCGCTCTGCGAGCGCTCCGACTTGACCACCGGGTCGCGCTGGATCGCCGGCGGCTGCCCGCCGTCGAAGCCGGCGGCGATCACGGTCACCCGGACCTCGTCGCCGAGGGCGTCGTCGATCACCGCGCCGAAGATGATGTTGGCCTCCGGGTGCGCCGCCTCGCTGACCAGCTGGGCGGCCTCGTTGATCTCGAAGAGGCCGAGGTCGGAGCCGCCGGAGATGGAGAGGAGGACGCCGCGGGCGCCGTCGATGGACGCCTCCAGCAGCGGCGAGGAGATGGCCATCTCGGCCGCCGCCTTCGCCCGGTCCTCGCCGCGCGCCGAGCCGATCCCCATCAGCGCGGAACCGGCGTCCGACATCACGGACTTGACGTCCGCGAAGTCCAGGTTGATCAGGCCCGGGGTGGTGATCAGGTCGGTGATGCCCTGGACACCGGAGAGGAGGACCTGGTCGGCCGAGCGGAACGCGTCCAGGACCGAGACCTGGCGGTCGGAGATGGAGAGCAGCCGGTCGTTGGGGATGACGATGAGGGTGTCGACCTCTTCGCGCAGCTGCGCGATGCCGTCCTCGGCCTGGTTGGCCCGGCGCCGGCCCTCGAAGGTGAACGGACGGGTCACCACGCCGATCGTCAGGGCGCCCAGCGAGCGGGCGATGTTGGCCACGACGGGCGCGCCGCCGGTGCCGGTACCGCCGCCCTCGCCCGCGGTGACGAAGACCATGTCGGCCCCCTTGAGGACCTCCTCGATCTCCTCCCGGTGGTCCTCGGCGGCCTTGCGGCCGACGTCCGGGTTGGCCCCCGCGCCGAGGCCCCGGGTGAGCTCCCGGCCGACGTCCAGCTTGACGTCGGCGTCGCTCATCAGCAGCGCCTGGGCGTCGGTGTTGATCGCGATGAACTCGACGCCCTTGAGCCCGACCTCGATCATCCGGTTGATGGCGTTGACGCCGCCGCCGCCGATGCCGACGACCTTGATGACTGCGAGGTAGTTCTGCGGTGCTGCCACGTCGAAGGCCTCTCGCCTCGGATGTTCTATGCCGTCCGGTCCCCCGTGATGGAGCCGGATCGGCAGTTGCCGACTGGGGCGGGAGTCCCGACCCGGACCCTAACCCTGAGGTTTAGGGTTATGCCTACTCAGGTGCCCTGCTCCAGCACGCTTGTTGGTACAGGACAGTAGGTCGCGGCAAGAGTCCGTAGCAACGGACACGCCGAGTCTCCCGTTTTTTCTTGAGCCTATGTGATCAATGACCCGTATGCGTACCCGGGGTGACTGACAAGACTCGGGGAGCCACCCCGGTCCCGTCAACACCCCGCCCGTCCACTGGCACATGCCGCCTCACCAGGCAATCGTGCCAAGGGAGTTGGCCTTGCCTTGGCACAATGGCAACAGATCGTGCCCGGTCTTTCCGAGGTGTCGCGAACACTCGGGAAAGTCCATTCGAGGACGTCCGCTCAGCCTCCGACGGCCGGCGCGTCCGGAGCCGATACGTCGTAGAACGTATTCCGAACGGAGGACTTCTGACTGCGCATCAACGCGGTCAGCACCTGCGCCTTGCGCGAACCCGCCGCCGGGCTCCCCCACTTGACCAACACCCCGCCGGGCAACCGCAGTTCAATATCGTCATATGAACGGACTTCTACGGACGAGGCTTTGCCGCGCACCGCGGCCGGCAGATCGCCCGCCACCCGCACCGCTCCGTCCACCAGTTCCCGCTCCGGGATGACGTCCAGCTCGTTCCGGCCCGCGGCGGTCAATTCCATCCGGAGCACCGGGATTCCGGCCGGCGGCCGGTCCTCGGTGGCGAACCGCACGCCGGTGGAGTCCACCAGCGCGTACCGGCCGGCGCTCCCGGCCCGGCCGGAGTCCAGCGCGGCCACGGCGGTACGCCGCACCACCGCGATTCTGAGCCCGGTCGGCCACCCCCGGGAGACCGTCACCGAGGCCACCCGGGGCAGCCTCGCCACCCGCTGCCGGATGGCGTCGGTGCCCACCCGGGGCAGCGGGGTGCCGTACGGCGGGCGGGCCGCGGCCAGCACCTGGGCCCGCGTCAGCCCCGGGCCGGTGCCGGAGACCGCGACCGAGTCCAGGGCCAGCAGCGGCGAGAGGAGGACCGCCCAGGCGATCAGTCCGAGCACCGCCAGCGCCAGGACCCCCACCACGGCCCGGCCCCGCCGGGAGAGCCGCAGCCGGGGCGGGCGGGGGGCCTCGCCGTCCTCGGACGGGCCCCCGGGGCCGCCCGGGCCGCCGCGGCCCCGGGCAGGGCGGAGCCGCCGGCGTCCCCCGCCGGCCGCTCGCCGTACCTGAGGTCAGCCACGGACCCGCCGGCTCCCCTGCTGGTTGCGGGCGATCGCCTCGTACACCATCCCCACCAGCAGCTCGTCGGCGTCCCGGCGGCCGAACTCGGCGGCCGCCCGGCTCATGTCCCACAGCCGCTGCTGGTCGGTGAGCACCGGCAGCACATGCGCCAGCACCCACTCCGGCGTCAACTCGGCGTCGTCGACGAGGAGTCCGCCGCCCGCCCGGACCACCGGCTGGGCGTTGAGACGCTGCTCGCCGTTGCCGATCGGCAGCGGTACGAAGGCGGCCGGCAGGCCCACCGCAGCGAGCTCGGCGACGGTCATCGCGCCGGCCCGGCAGAGCATCATGTCGGCGGCGGCGTACGCCAGATCCATCCGGTCCAGGTACGGCACCGGGCGGTACGGGGGCATGCCGGGGACGTCCTGGATCATCGGCAGCTCGTTCTTCGGGCCGACCGCGTGGAGGATCTGCACCCCGTACTGCTGGAGCCGGGGCGCCACCGCCTGGATGGTCTCGTTGAGCCGGCGGGCGCCCTGCGAGCCGCCGGTCACCAGCAGGGTGGGCAGCCGCTGGTCGAGGCCGAAGTAGTGGCGCGCCTCCGGGCGGGCCGCGGCCCGGTCCAGGGTGGCGATCGACCGGCGGAGCGGGATCCCGACGTAGCGGGAGTCGCGCAGCTTGCTGTCCGGGGTGGAGACCGCCACGAAGTCCGTGTACCGGGCGCCGATCTTGTTGGCCAGGCCCGGGCGGGCGTTGGCCTCATGGACCACGATCGGCACCCCGGCCCGCTTGGCGGCCAGATAGGCCGGCATGGCCACATAGCCGCCGAAGCCGACCACCGCGTCCGCCTTGGTCCGCTCCAGGACGTCCTGGACCGCCTTGACCGTGCCGCGCAGCCGGCCGGGCACCGTGATCAGCTCCGGCGTGGGCTTGCGCGGCAGCGGGACGGCGGGGATCAGGGCGAGTTCGTACCCGCGCTCCGGGACCAGGCGCGTCTCCAGGCCGCGCTCCGTACCGAGCGCGGTGATCCCCACGGTCGGGTCGCGCCTGCGGAGTGCGTCCGCGAGGGCGAGCGCGGGCTCGATGTGACCGGCGGTCCCCCCGCCGGCGAGAACGACATGCACCGAAATCCACCTGTTCCCTCTGGGCGTTGACCGGACCGACCTTATCGGCTGCCACCGACGGGACGCATACCGCCACCGTCGCGCGGCCTGGGCGGCCCGTCCTCCCGGCCGGGCCCGCGGCCGGACTGCCGTCCGGGGCGGCCGAAGCGGGCCCGCAGCCCGCCCGACCGGTCCCGGCGGGCGGTCAGCGCGGCCCGCGCGGCCGGTTCGTTCCGGGCGAAGCAGAGCAGCATCCCCACCGCGTACATGGTGGGCAGCAGCGCCGAACCGCCGTAGGAGAACATCGGCAGCGGGACGCCGGCGATGGGCAGCAGGCCGAGCACGGCCCCGACGTTGATGATCGCCTGAGAGATTATCCACGTCGTGGCCCCGCCGGCGGCGTACCGGACGAAGTCGTCCTTGGTCCGGGCGGCCACCCGGATGCCGGCGTAGCCGAGGGCGGCGAAGAGCACCAGGACGGAGAGGGTGCCGGCCAGGCCGAGCTCCTCGCCGGTCACCGCGAAGATGAAGTCGGTGTGCGGCTCGGGGAGTTGTCCCCACTTCTCGACCGAGGCGCCGAGCCCGGTGCCGAACAGCCCGCCGGAGGCCAGCGCGTACACGCCGTGGACCGCCTGGTAGCAGGCGCCGTCCGCGCCGACCTTGGTGGCGCCGATGCAGAACAGCCGGGAGAGCCGGTGGGGGACGGCGGCGATGGCGATGCCTGCCAGTACGGCGGCGACGGCGGCGCTGGTGCCGAAGAGCCGCAGCGGCGCACCGGAGAACCAGAGGAGGCCGAAGAGGAGGGCGCAGATGATCATCGCGGTGCCCATGTCGCCGCCGGCCAGCACCAGCATCAGCAGCAGGCCCGCGACCGGGACCAGCGGGATCAGCAGGTGCTTCCACTCGCCGAGGGTGCCGAGCTGCCGCTTGCGGGTGAGGAGGTCCGCGCCCCACAGGACGAGCGCCAGCTTGGCGAACTCCGAGGGCTGGATCTGGAACGGGCCGCCCAGGTAGATCCAGTTGCGGTTGCCGTTCACGGTGAGGCCGACGCCGGGGATCATCACGGCGAGCAGCAGGAGCACCGTGACCAGGAGCAGCGGGTAGGCCAGCAGCCGGTGGGTGCGGGCCGGCACGCGGATCGCCGCGAAGGCGAGGGCGGCCCCGATCAGGACCGCGATCAGCTGCTTCTCGAAGTAGTAGGCGAACGGCAGCCCGTAGAAGCGGGCGGTGATCTGGGACGCGGAGAAGACCATCACCAGGCCGAGCGCGATGATCAGCGCGGCGGCGCCGAGGATCAGGTAGTACGGGGTGAGGGGCCGGTCCAGGGTCCGCTTGCCGTGCCGGAGGGCGCGGGCGACGCGGGGCGAGCGGAAGGTGCGCGCGCTGAAGACGGTGACGGTGGTCCTCGGCTCCTGCGCTGCGCGCGGCTTAGCCACGACGCCCCCTGGTCTCTTCTGCCCCGGCCCTGCCCGTCTCCCGGGGGCTCCGCCCCCGGCGCCCCGGTGAGCCCGGAGGGCGAACAAGGGGCGCGGGGAACTGCGCGCCCAGCTCACTACGGCGCCGCAGCTGGCAACGGCCACCGGGTTGCAACCCGAACTCCGCTGCCGAGTGCGGACCGTAGCGGCCTGGCCGCGCAGTTCCCCGCGCCCCTGAAGTCGCTGCGCGACTTTGCGGGGTCCGGGGCGGCAGCCCCGGGAAACGGGAAGGGGTGGGGCCGGGGCAGAAAAAGGATCCGGGCACCAGCCACCCTCCCTCGGAGTCAGAGTCGACGGACCTCTTCGGCGAAGAGATCGCCGCGCTCACCGTAGTTGGTGAACATGTCCATCGACGCGCACGCAGGCGCCAACAGCACCGTGTCACCCTCATGAGCGAGCCCCCGCGCCGCACGCACGACGGACGCCATCGCCGTCGCCCCAGTCTCCCCGTCCGCGACCTCCACCACCGGCACCTCCGTCGCGTGTCGCGCCAGCGAGGCCCGGATCACGTCCCGGTCGGCCCCGATCAGCACGACGGCGCGCAGCCGCCCGGCGGCCTCCGCCACCAGTTCGTCGAACTCCGCGCCCTTGGCCAGGCCGCCGGCGATCCACACCACCGGCTCGTACGCGCGCAGCGAGGCCGCCGCCGCATGGGTGTTGGTGGCCTTGGAGTCGTCGACCCACCGCACGCCGTCCACCACCGCGACCTCGGCCACCCGGTGGGCGTCCGGCCGGAAGCCGCGCAGGCCCTCCCGCACGGCCGCCGGCTCGACGCCGTAGGAGCGCGCGAGGGCCGCCGCCGCCAGCGCGTCGGCGACGTTGTGCGGCGCCGGCGGGTGGACGTCCTCGACCGCGGCCAGCTCGGCGGCGCTGCGCTGCCGGTCCGCCACGAAGGCGCGGTCCACCAGCAGCCCGTCCACCACGCCGAGTTCGCTGGGCCGCGGGGTCTCCAGGGTGAAGCCGATGGCCCGGCAGCCCTCCTCGACGTCCGCCTCGCGCACCAGCCGCTCGGTGAGCGGGTCGGCGGTGTTGTAGACGCAGGCGACCCGGTTGCCCTGGTAGATCCGGCCCTTGGCGGCGGCGTAGGCCTCCATCGAGCCGTGCCAGTCCAGGTGGTCCGGGGCGAGGTTGAGCACCGCCCCGGAGTACGGCCGCAGCGAGGGCGCCCAGTGCAGCTGGTACGAGGAGAGCTCCACCGCCAGTACCTCGTACGGCGGTTCGGCCGTCACGGCGTCCAGGACGGAGACGCCGACGTTGCCGACGGCGGCCGTGCGCCTGCCGTCCGCCGCCAGGATCGCGGCCAGCATCTGCACGGTGGTGGTCTTGCCGTTGGTGCCGGTGACGGCCAGCCAGGGGGCCGGCTCGCCGGTCTCCGGCAGCGGCCGGCGCAGCCGCCAGGCCAGCTCGACGTCGCCCCAGACCGGGAGGCCCGCCTCGGCCGCGGCGAGGAGGAGCGGCGAGTCCGGGCGCCAGCCGGGCGAGGTGACGACCAGCCGGGTGCCCTCGGGGAGTGACGAGCCGTCACCGAGCCGTACCCGCACGCCGATCGCGCGCAGCTCGGCGGCCTGGGCGCGCTGCCGCTCCCCGTCGCCGCCGTCGACGACGGTGACCTCGGCGCCCAGGTCGCGGAGCACCCGGGCGGCCGGAGGCCCGGAGACCCCGAGGCCGGCGACGGTGACCGGCAGGCCCTTGAAGTCGGGGGTGTCGTCGGCGGCGGCTTCGTTCATCGGGTGACCCATCCCGCGTAGAAGAGGCCGAGGCCGACCGCCACGCACAGGCCCTGGATGATCCAGAACCGGACGACGATCAGTACCTCGCTCCATCCCTTGAGTTCGAAGTGGTGCTGGAGCGGCGCCATCTTGAAGACCCGCTTGCCGGTCATCCGGAACGAGCCGACCTGGATCACCACGGAGAGGGTGATGATCACGAAGAGGCCGCCGAGGATGGCCAGCAGCATCTCGGTGTGCGAGCAGATCGCCAGGCCGGCCAGCACGCCGCCGAGGGCCAGCGAGCCGGTGTCGCCCATGAAGATCTTCGCCGGCGAGGTGTTCCACCACAGGAAGCCGAAGCAGGCGCCCATCAGCGCGGCCGCGACCACCGCCAGGTCGAGCGGATCCCGGACCTCGTAGCAGTTCGCGCCGGCGGTCAGCACGTTGGCGCAGCTCTGGCCGTACTCCCAGATGCCGATGAACACGTACGCGCCGAAGACCATCACGGACGCGCCGGTGGCCAGGCCGTCCAGACCGTCCGTCAGGTTCACGCCGTTGGACATCGCCAGGATCATGAAGATCGCCCAGATGGCGAACAGCACAGGCCCCAGCGACCAGCCGAAGTCCTGGACGAAGGAGAGCCGGGTGGAGGCCGGCGTCCAGCCGTGGATGTCGTGGAAGCGCAGCACGCCCACGGCGAAGACGATGCCCACGATCAGCTGCCCGGCCATCTTGGCCTTGGCCCGCAGGCCCAGCGACCGCCGCTTGACGATCTTGATGTAGTCGTCCAGGAAGCCGACCAGGCCCATCCCGGCGAAGAGGAAGAGCACCAGCAGCCCGGAGGCGGTCGGCTTGCTGCCGGTCGCCACCTTGGTCAGCGCGTATGCGAGGAGGGTCGCCAGGATGAAGGCGATGCCGCCCATGGTGGGCGTGCCCTTCTTGCTGTGGTGCGCCTTGGGGCCGTCGTCCCGGATGTACTGGCCGTAGCCCTGCCGGGCCAGGAAGCGGATCAGCACCGGGGTGCCGACCAGCGAGAAGAACAGGCCGAACATTCCGGCGAAGAGGATCTGCCGCATCTGTCCGCCCCTACTTCCCGGCCCCGGCCGGCGCGGCGCCGGCGGCGCCGTCCGCGAGGAGCGCCTCGGCCACCCGTTCGAGTCCCTTCGAACGGGATGCCTTCACCAGGACCACATCGCCCGGCTCGACCTGCTCCCGCAGCAGTGCGATCGCCGCATCGGCGTCGGACACGTGCACCGACTCCTCACCCCACGAACCCTCGTTCCTGGCCCCCAGCTCCAGCCAGGCGGCCTCGTTGCCGCCGACCGCCACCAGCCTGGTGACGTCGAGCCGGACGGCCAGCCGCCCGATCGCGTCGTGCTCGGTCAGCGAGGACTCGCCCAGCTCGGCCATCTCGCCCAGCACCGCCCAGCTGCGGCGGCGGTCCGGCCCGCGGCCGGCGATGGCCGCGAGGGCGCGAAGCGCGGCCCGCATGGACTCCGGGTTGGCGTTGTAGGCGTCGTTGACGACCGTCACACCGTCCGGGCGCTCGGAGACCTCCATCCGCCAGCGGGAGAGGGCACCGGCCTCGCCGAGCGCGGTGGCGATGTCGGCGGCGGGCATGCCGCACTCATGCGCGACCGCCGCCGCGGCGAGGGCGTTCGAGACGTGGTGCTCACCGTACAGCCGCAGGGTCACCGGGGCGGAACCGGTGGGGGTGGTGAGGGTGAAGGAGGGGCGGCCGACCTGGTCCGCGCGGACGTCGGTGGCCCGGATGTCGGCGCTCTCGGCCTCGCCGAACCAGAGCACCCGGGCCCTGGTCCGCTCGGCCATCGGCCGGATCATCGCGTCGTCCGCGTTGAGCACGGCGACGCCGTCCTCGGGCAGGCATTCGACGATCTCGCCCTTGGCCTCGGCGATCGCCTCCCGGCTGCCGAACTCCCCGACGTGCGCCGAGCCGATGTTGAGCACGAGGCCTATCCGGGGCGGCACGATCCCGGTGAGGTAGGCGATGTGGCCCTTCCCGCGGGCTCCCATCTCCAGCACCAGGTTCCGGGTCTCCTTGTCCGCCTCCAGGGCGGTCAGCGGAAGGCCGATCTCGTTGTTGAGGCTGCCCGGGGTGAACACCGTCGGGCCGAGCCGCTGAAGCAGCTGGGCGATCAGGTCCTTGGTGCTGGTCTTGCCGGACGAACCGGTCAGCGCGGTCACGGTCAGCCCGGCCCCGCCGGGCTCGCCCGCGGCGAGCCGCGCCACGGAGGCACGGGCCAGCCGGCCCAGCGCCGCCACGACGTCGTCCACCACCACGGCCGGGACGCCGACCGGTCGGGCGGCCAGTACGGCCGCGGCTCCGTCCGCGACGGTCCGCGCCGCGAACTCGTGGCCGTCGGCGCGTTCGCCGACGATCGCCACGAACAGCCCGCCCGGCACGACCTGCCGGGAGTCCCGGAACGCCGGTCCTGAGACGGTGATGTTCTCCGGATCCGGTGCGTCGTGGAGCGTCCCCCCGACGGTCTGCGCGACCTCGGCGAGGGTGAATGGGATCACGTGGTCTCTACTCCTTGGCGTGGTGCGCGCCGCGGCGTCCGCCGGCCAGCACGGGGCTGACGGGCCGTCATTCGGCAGGTCGGACGCCGTATCCGGCGTGTCGGGGGCGGTCGTGGGCGTGCGGGTGCCCGTGTGAGCGGATCGCCTCGCGCAGGACCGCCCGGTCGTCGAAGGGGCGGGTCTCGCCGCGCACGTACTGGCCCAGCTCATGGCCCTTTCCGGCCACCAGTACGGTGTCCCCCGCGTGGGCGCGGGCGACGGCGGCGGCGACGGCCCGGCCCCGGTCGGGTTCGACCAGGACCGCGCCCCGCTCCTCTTCCGGTACGTCGACAGCCCCGGCGAGCATCGCGGCGAGGATCGCCAGCGGGTCCTCGGACCGGGGGTTGTCACTGGTCAGCACGGCGGTGTCGGCGAGTCGCGCGGCGATGGCGCCCATCGGCCCGCGTTTGTGCGGGTCGCGGTCGCCGCCGCAGCCGATCACCACGTGCAGTTCTCCCTTGGTGACCTCGCGCAGCGAGCGCAGCACCGCCTCCAGGGCGTCCGGCTTGTGCGCGTAGTCGACCACGGCCAGGTAGGGCTGGGCCATGCCCTCGACGGTCACCCGCTCCAGCCGTCCGGGCACCCCGGGCACGGCCGCCACCCCGGCGGCGACCTGCTCCAGCGGCAGCCCGGCCTCGACCAGGGCGGCGATCGCGGCCAGCGCGTTGGCCACGTTGAACGGCCCGGCGATCGGCGCGTGCGCCTCGGCGCGCGCGCCGTCCGGTCCGATGACGGTGAAGTCCGAGCCCAGCGGCCCGAGCCGGACGTCCTCGGCGCGCCAGTCGGCGGCCGGGTCGCCGGTCGCGGAGAAGGTCACCACCGGCACCTTGGACTCCCCCTCGGCGAGCCTCCGGCCGTACCCGTCATCGAGGTTGACGACCCCTCGGCGGCTGCGCCCGGGGGTGAAGAGCGAGGCCTTGGCCTGGAAGTAGTCCTCCATGTCGGCATGGAAGTCCAGGTGCTCCGGCGTCAGGTTGTTGAAGACGGCGACGTCGTAGACCACTCCGTCCACCCGGCCGAAGACCAGGGCGTGGCTGGACACCTCCATCGCCACCGCGTCCGCGCCGCTCTCCGCCATCACGCCGAGGACCGCGTGGAGGTCGGTGGCCTCGGGGGTGGTGCGCTCGCTCTTGATCCGGGAGGAGCCGACCCGCATCTCGACCGTGCCGAGCACCCCGGGGGTGCGGCCGGCGCCGAGAAGGCCGCCCTCGACCAGATACGCGGTGGTGGTCTTGCCGTTGGTGCCGGTGATGCCGATGGAGAGCAGCCGGTCCGCCGGCCGCCCGTACACCTCGGCGGCGATCGCGCCGAGCGCCCGGCGCGGCTCGGGGAGGACCAGGGCGGGCAGCCGGACGCCGGCCTCGCGGGCCCGGCGGGCGCCCTCCTCGTCGGTCAGCAGGGCCACCGCGCCGCTCTTCGCGGCCTGCGCGGCGAAGTCGGCGCCGTGGACGTTGGCTCCGGGCAGGGCGGCGTAGACGTCGCCGGGGCGGACCGCGCGCGAGTCGTGGGTGATCCCGGAGACCAGCACGTCCTGCCCGGCCGCCGCGGGCCCCCCGGCCGGCTCGCGGGCCGACTCGCCGGTCGACTCGCCGTCAGCGGGTACCGCGGGCGCCGGAAGGTCGAGCCGCGCCGCGATCTCGCTCAGCGCCGTCGCCCGCACGAACGCGGGACGCGGCGGTACGGAGGTCTTGGAGAGATCGTCGTGATCACGTTTCGGCACGGCGGTGAGGTTACCCGGACCCACCCCGTGAGAGCCAAGTGAGGTCACGCTGTCAGCCCCCGATGCCGTCGCCGCCGGGGCCGTCCGGCCCGTCCCGGGGTCCGCTGCCGGGCCGCCCGCCCGCACGCCGCTCACCAGTCCACCGGAAGGTTCGGCGGGGTCGCCCCGGTCGGCGGCACGTCCAAACTCTGCAGCGCGAACTCCATCACCTTCTTGAAGACCGGTCCGCACAACTGGCCGCCGAAATGTCCGTTCTTGGGGTTCTGGATGACGCAGGAGACGGTCACCCGCGGCCTGTCCGCCGGAGCGAAGCCGATGAACGAGGAGGTGTAGCCCTTGTACCGGCCGGTCTGCGGATCGACCCGGTTGGCCGTCCCGGTCTTGCCCGCGACCAGGTAGCCGGGGATCTGGGCCGCGGCGCCGGTGCCCTCCTCGCTGGACACCACCGACTCCAGCATCTCGGCCAGGCTCTTCGCGGTCTTCTCGCTGACCACCCTGGTCCTGGCCGGCGCGGGCGCCGGCACGTACCGACCGTCCGGCCCGGTGCTGCCCTCCACCAGCGAGGGCTGGATCCGCACCCCGCCGTTGGCGATGGTCGAGTACACCGAGGTGGTCTGCAGGGCGTTCACGCTCAGGCCCTGGCCGAACGGGATGGTGTACTGCTGGGCCGCGTTCCAGTTCTGCGGCTTGGCGAGGATCCCGGGGGTCTCGCCGGGGAAGCCGAGACCGGTCGGCGAGCCGATGCCGAACTTCTTCAGATAGCTGTAGAGCACCGCGTCCGCCTGCTGCTGGGTCCTGCCCAGGTGCTCGGAGGCCAGGATGGTGCCGATGTTCGAGGACTTGGCGAGCACCCCGTTGAGGGTGAGGTGCCAGGTGTCGTGCGGTACGTCGTCGTGGAAGTAGCGGCCGGCCCGGGGCAGCGCGCCCGGGACGGTGACATGGGTGGTGGGGGTGGCCGCGTTCTGCTCCAGCAGCGCGGCCATCGTCATCAGCTTGCTGACGCTGCCCGGCTCGTAGGCGTCGCTCAGGGCGGGGTTGCCCAGGTCGGCGGCGCTGGCGTGGGTGAGGTCGTTGGGGTCGAATCCGGGTGCGGTGGCCATCGCCAGCACCTTCCCGGTCGTGACGTCCTGTACCACCACGTACCCCGACTGGGCGCCGGCCTTGGCCACCTCGCCGCTGATCGCCTGCTGGGCGGCCCACTGGATGTCCTGGTCGATCGTCAGCCGGTAGTCGGTGCCGGGTACCGGGGCCTGCCGCTGCTGGCCCGCGGTCGGCACCTCGCGGCCGTTGGACTGGGCGTAGTGGAGCTTGCCCGGCTGCCCCGCCAGCTCCTTCTGGAACTGCAGTTCCAGCCCGCCGGCGCCGCTGCCGGTGGAGTCCACGAAGCCGAGGAGGTTGGAGGCGAGGCCGCCCTCCGGGTAGACCCGCTTGGGGTCGTCCTGCGGGACGAGGCCGGCCAGCAGGTTCGCGCAGGAGGGGTCGGTCAGCCGGCCCGCGGCGCCGGCCTTCGCGGCGGCGTTCTGCTGCACCAGGCAGCTGCCGGTGCCGGCGTTCGTCTGCTCCTGGACCACCAGGGCCTTGATCTTGTTCCAGGTCTGCGGGTCCACCTGACGGGCCAGCAGCTGGTAGCGGTCGCCGGGGCCGTCGTAGGTCAGCTTCCGGGCGAGGGTCGCGGCGTCGACCTTGAGCAGTGGCGCGAGGAGCGCCGCCGCGCGCTGGGGCGCGTCGTCCACATGCGCCTGCGCGGCCGAGAAGTAGTACGGGTCCGCGGTGACGTCGTAGGCGTCGACGGTGGCGGCCAGCACCGCGCCCGAGGCGTCCGTGATCGATCCGCGCTGCGCGGGCAGCGCGACCTCCACATACCGGTTGACCGCGGCGTCCGCGGCGAGCGCCGAGGCGTCCAGGAACTGCAGCTGCGCCAGCCGGCCCACGAAGAGCGAGAGCACGAGGCCGAAGACGATCAGCGCGGCCCGCAGCCGCTTCCGCGGATCCGCCAGCACCACCGTGCGCGGGGCCCGAGCGAGCCGGGCCGCGGCCGCGACCGGGCGCCCCCGCCGGTACACCGTGCCGGCCCCGGCCTTCTCCTGCCGCGCTCCGGGCACCGCCCGCGGGCCCCGGCCGTCGCTCCGCCGCCCCGGCCCGGACCGCCCGGACCCACCGGCCCCGGAGGCGGAGCCCCGGTTCGCAGCCGGCCGGCGCGGCGGCGTGGCGGCCTGGCCGCCCTCGGCCGGGCGCGAGCGGCCGCCGGCGGAGGAGGCGGCGGGCCCGGAGCGGCCGGGGCTCCGGCGCCGGGGCGCGCCGGCGTCGCCGGGCGAGGGCGTGGCGGCCGGTCCTGGCCCCGGCGGGGACTCGGGCGGCGCGGCGGCGGGGCCTCGCCGTCCGCCGCCCGGCGCGGGCGGCGCTCGGACGAGGGCGGGCGGGCGGGCGGCTCCCTGCGAGGGCCCTCGGCCGGCGAGGCATCGGAGGCCGGAGTCCGGCGCGGGCCGGAACGGCGGGGCCGGGGCGCGTCCTCGCGGGGGGAGGCCTGGGGCTCCCAGTCCTCGGGGTCCCAGGGCGGGCCGGGGCGGTTCGGCGGGGTCATCGGACGGGGCTCCCCTGCGGGGTCGCGGACGGGGCGGTCGCGGGCTGGCGGATCGGATGCGCCGGCGCGGCGGAGGCGCCGGCGCCGGGCGAGGCGCCGGGCCGCGCGGTGGCCGAGGCGGAGGGCGCCACCGAGGCGGACCCGGACGCCGCAGCGGAGGTGGACGCGGACGCGGACCCTGACCCGGCCGCAGGCGCGGACGCCGGTCCGCTCAGCCGCGCCGCCGGCACCCCGGATCCGCTGACCCGGCCCGCCTCCCCGGCGACCGAGCCGTCCGGGGAGAGGAAGGCCGGGTCCCCGCCCGGCACCATCCCCAGCCGGCGCGCCTGCGAGGCCAGCGCCCCCGGCGCGGACTTCTGGTCCAACTGCTGCTGCAGCCCCTGCTGCTGGTCGGTGTACTGGCTGGTCTGCTTCTGCAGCCTGGTCAGCTGGAAGGAGCCCTGGTTCAGCGCCGTGTTCAGCATCAGCAGCCCGATCAGGCCGCCGGCCAGCAGCACCATCACCAGCAGCATGAACGGGGCCCGCCCCCGCGTCGCTCCCCGGGTCCCGGTCGCGCCCTGCCGCGTCCGCCGCACCGGGCCCGCCGTCCCCTGCGTCACGCCGTCCGTCACCCGCCGCCCCCGCTCCCTACGCCTCGCGCACCCGCTGTGTCTCACGGACCCGCTGGGCCGCGCGCAGCCGCGCCGGCGCCGCCCGCCGGTTCTCCGCCAGCTCCTCCTCGGAGGGCAGCTCGGCACCCCTGGTGAGCAGCTTGAGCCAGGGCATGTGCTCCTCCGGGACCACCGGCAGGTCCGGCGGCGCGGAGTTCCGCGCGCCGACCGCGAAGTACTGCTTCACCAGCCGGTCCTCGAGGGACTGATAGGACATCACCACGATCCGGCCCCCCACCGCCAGCGCGTCCAGTGCTCCCGGGACCGCCCGGTCCAGGACCGCCAGCTCCCCGTTGACCTCGATCCGCAGCGCCTGGAAGGTGCGCTTCGCCGGGTTCCCCCCGGTGCGCCTGGCCGCCGCCGGAATCGAGTTCCGCACCAGCTCGACAAGACGCGCGCTGGTGGTGAACGGTTCCTTCTCGCGCTCCCTGAGGACCGCGCTGGCGATCTTCCCGGCGAACCGCTCCTCGCCGTACACCTTCAGGATCCGGGCCAGGTCGCCGTGCGAGTAGGTGTTGAGCACCTCGGCCGCGCTGATCCCCCGCGTCTGGTCCATCCGCATGTCCAGCGGCGCGTCCTGGGCGTACGCGAACCCCCGGTCCGCCTCGTCCAGTTGCATGGAGGAGACGCCGAGGTCCATCAGCACGCCCTGCACCCGGGCGATCCCGAGGCGGGCCAGCACCTCCGGGATCTCGTCGTAGACGGCGTGCACCAGGGTCGCCCGGTCGCCGAACGGCGCGAGCCGCTCGGCGGACAGCTTCAGCGCGGCCGGATCACGGTCGATGCCGACCAGCCGTGCGGCGGGGAAGGTGGAGAGCAGCGCCTCGCTGTGCCCGCCCAGGCCGAGGGTCGCGTCGACCACCACCGCCCCGGGCTCGGCCAGCGCCGGGCCGAGGAGGTCGAGGCAGCGCTGCAGCATCACCGGGACGTGCCGGGGCCCCTCCGCGGCCTCCGGGCGGCCTTCGCCGCCGGCGCCACTGCTGGTACTGCTGCCGCTGCTGGTCATGGGCTCATCATGGGTTCGGTGGCCCCTCGGTGCGTAATGGGGTGTCCCTGCTCCAGCGGGTCCGAGAGCTGGGGAAGGGTACGTAGGCTGCGACCAGGGTACGTACTGCCAGGTCCCCGCCCGCTCATCCGGGGAAGGCCCGCCGTCTGGCGCCGGGGAAGGGACGTCAGCCGGAGGTTGAGCGGGAGGAGGCCAAGCCGTGCGTGCCGGGGCCGCATTGACAGGCCGTCAGTTCCTCATCACCGGCCTCACCAGGCCCTTCTCGGCCTCGCTGACCGTGCGGCGTCACTCTACTCCACGGCCTGCCCCGGTCAATCACCCGCCGAACGGGTGCGCTTGAGACATCGTCACAGCTCAGACGGGGTTTGAGGCGCGTTCGACGACTCCCGCGCCCCACGCGAACGGAGCACGCCCCGGGCCGTGTCGGGGCCCACCTCCGGTCCTGTCCAGGCGCGGCCCGCGCGGCCGGCGTCGACTCCGCGCCCGCGCCGACCCGTCGCACCGGACTGTGCCGCTGCTCACAACGGCCGCCAAGCGCCCCCTCCGCGCGGGTACGCGCCCCCGGGGGCGGATAACGTCATGGCTATGACCACATCCTCCGGCTCCAGCCAACGACCGACTCCGTCTCTCGCCGGCCTCGCGGCGAGCACCGGGGGCCAGGGCACCGAGCAGGCGCAGCCCAGCGTCATCGACCGCTTCGTGGCGGCGAACCGCGAGTACGCCGCGAACTTCGACACCGCGGGCCTGGACGCCCGGCCCGTCGAACACGTCGCCGTCGTCACCTGTATGGACGCCCGCATCGACGCCCACGCGGCGCTCGGCCTCCGCCTCGGCGACGCCCATGTCATCCGCAACGCGGGCGGAGTCGTCACCGACGACACCATCCGCTCCCTGACCATCAGTCAGCGCGCCCTGGGCACCCGGGCCGTGGTGCTGATCCACCACACCGGCTGCGGCATGCAGAGCATCACCGAGGACTTCCGCCAGGAGCTGGAGGACGAGGTCGGGATCCGCCCGGTGTGGGCCGTCGAGGCCTTCACCGACGCCGAGCAGGACGTCCGCCAGTCGCTGGCCCGGGTCCGCACCTCGCCCTTCATCCCGCACCGGGACGAGGTCCGGGGCTTCGTCTTCGACGTCTCGACCGGACTCCTCAACGAGGTCGTCTGAGCGGGCGCACCCACCCGAACGGGTGACTTACGTCCCACCCACAAGGAAGAATGCTCACAGCGGAGCCGCATCCGGAGAGTCCGGGTGCGGCCGGGTGGGCCGTCGCCGCGGCGCACCGGGATCGCCGAGGAGCAGCGGGTGACGACCTACAACGAGCGCACGAGTCTCTCCGGACGGGCCGCCGGCGGCGGCCGCAGAGCCGGCGGGGAGCCCCAGTCCCAGGAGGCCGCCGCGGACCCGGACGCGGACGGCGAGTCGCAGAGCGGCACGGCCGGCGAGCCGCTGGGCGCCGTCGTCGACCGGGTCCGGGCCAGCGTGGAGACGGTCCTCGAGGGCAAGCCGGAGGCCGTGCGGCTGGCCCTCACCGTCCTGCTGGCCGAGGGCCACCTGCTGATCGAGGACGTCCCCGGGGTCGGCAAGACGATGCTCGCCAAGGCGCTCGCGCGCTCCCTGGACTGCAGCGTCCGCCGCATCCAGTTCACCCCCGACCTGCTGCCCTCGGACATCACCGGCACCAGCGTCTTCGACCAGAACCGCCGGGACTTCGAGTTCAAGCCGGGCGCGATCTTCGCCCAGGTGGTGCTCGGCGACGAGATCAACCGCGCCTCGCCCAAGACCCAGTCGGCGCTGCTGGAGTCGATGGAGGAGCGCCAGGTCACGGTGGACGGCACCACCTACCCGCTGCCCTCCCCCTTCATGGTGGTGGCCACCCAGAACCCGGTGGAGATGGAGGGCACCTATCCGCTGCCGGAGGCCCAGCGGGACCGCTTCATGGCCCGGATCTCCATCGGCTACCCGGGCCCCGAGGCCGAGTTGGCGATGCTGGACGTCCACGGCGGGGCCTCCCCGCTGGACGACCTCCGGCCGGTCGCCCGGGCCGAGGACGTCCTCCGGCTGATCCGCGTGGTCCGCCAGGTGTACGTCGCCGACGACCTCCGCCGGTACGCGGTCTCCCTGGTCGCCGCCACCCGCACCCACGCCGAGCTGCGGCTCGGCGCCTCCCCCCGGGCCACCCTCCACCTGCTGCGCGCGGCCCGCGCCGCCGCCGCCCTCGACGACCGCGACTACGTCCTCCCCGACGACCTCCAGGAGCTGGCCGTCCCCGTCCTGGCCCACCGCCTGCTGCCGACCGCCGAGGCGCAGCTGACCCGGCGCAGCCCCGAGGAGGTCGTCACCGACCTGGTCCGCCACCTGCCCGTCCCGGGCGCCCCCGCGCCGGCCTCCCGCGGACACCTCTGAGATGGCCCGGACCACGCCCCGCGCCCATGACCGCGGCCCGAAAGGCCCGCGGCCGAGGGCGCGGGGAGCCGCCGGCCCCGCGGCCGCGACGGCCTCCCGCGCCCCCGCGGGCCGGCCGGCGCCGGCGGCCCCCGGGGCGCCCGCGGCCACTGCGGGCACCGCGACCGCCGCGACCCCGGCGACCGAGTCCCAGCACCCCGCCCTGACCTGGCGGGCCTTCCGGATGGCCCTGCGCGGCCTCACCACCCGCGGGCGCTCCTTCGCCGCGGCCGGCATCACCGCCGTGGTCTGCGCCTACGCGCTCGGCCAGCCGGCCCTGCTGCGGGTCGGGGTGCTCCTCGCCGCGCTGCCCCCGGCGGCAGCCGTGCTGCTGGTCCGCACCCGCTTCCGGGTGGCCGGCGGACGGCGGCTGACGCCCCGTCGGGTCCCGGCCGGGCAGGAGGCCCGCGCCTTCCTCCGGGTGGACAACGTCTCCCGGACGCCCACCGGCGTGCTGATGCTGGAGGACCAAATGCCGCAGGTCCTCGGCCCGCGCCCGCGCTTCGTCCTGGACCGGGTGGAGCCGCGCGGCCACCGCGAGGTGACCTACCGGGTGCGCTCCGACCTGCGCGGCCGCTACCGCCTGGGCCCGCTCCAGCTGCGCCTCAGCGACCCCTTCGGGCTCTGCGAGCTGACCCGCTCGTTCTCCGCCTCCGACGTCCTCACCGTCGTTCCGGCGGTGGAGCACCTCCCGCCGGTCCGGCTGGCCGGGCAGTGGACCGGCTACGGCGACAGCCGCTCCCGGGCCCTCGCCCTGGCCGGCGAGGACGACGTGGTGCCCCGCGGCTACCGGCAGGGCGACGACCTCCGCCGGGTCCACTGGCGGTCCACCGCCAAGTACGGCGAGCTGATGGTCCGCCGGGAGGAGCAGCCGCTGCGCTCCCGGGCCACCGTCCTGCTGGACACCCGGGCGATCGCCCACCGCGGGCGGGGCGCCGCCTCCTCCTTCGAGTGGGCGGTCTCCGCCGCCGCCTCGATCGCCCTCCACCTGCGCGCCCGCGGCTACGCGATCCGGCTGCTCACCGACACCGGCGAGTCCGTCGAGACCACCGGCAACGGCGACACCGTCGACGAGAGCGGTCTGCTGCTGGACACCCTCGCCGGGGTGCGGCTCTCCGACAGCGCCGGGCTCGACCGCGCCGAGGACGTGCTGCGGCTCGGCGGCGAGGGCCTGGTGGTGGCCGTCCTCGGCGAACTCGGCGGAGAGGAGGTGGCCACCCTCTCCCGGCTCCGCCGCCGGACCGGCGCGGCCCTCGCCCTCCACCTCGCCACCGACTCCTGGGCCGACCCGCAGCAGGCCGCGAACGGCGCCGGCGGCTCGGGCGGGGCGAACGGCTCGTCCCCGCACCCCGCCGCCGGGACGAACGGCGCCGGCCCGGCCGCCGCCTCCGCCCCGACCGCGGCGGCCGCACCCGCCGACCCCGCCGCCGCCCGGCACCGGCTGCTCCGCAACAGCGGCTGGACCGTCCTCCGGGCCCGGCACGGCGACTCCCTCCCGGCCCTCTGGGCCACCCTCGCCCGGCCCGCCGCCGACTACTCCACGCGGCCCCGCACCCCGGAGACGGCAGGCCCGGCGCAGCCCGCAGCGTCCAACGGAGCCGCCGGGGCCAACGGAACCAAGGGGGGCAACGGAGCCAACGGAGCCAAGGGGGCCGACGGAGCCGGCCGGGCCGCAGAGGCCCCCGCCCCGCAGAGGAAGGCGGCCCCAGGGCATGAACTCCCCCTCCCGCTTCCGCGTCGCCGGCCTCGGCTTCCTCGCCACCGCCCTCTCCACCCTCTGCTTCACCCCCCTGGTCCACCCGGCCGCCTGGTACGTCGAGGCGCTGCTGATGCTCGCCGCCGCCGTGCTCCTCGGCGGCGGCCTGCGCCGGCTCGGCCTGCCGCGCCCCGCGACCGTGCTGGCCCAACTGCTGCTCGCGCTGCTGCTGGTGACCGCCTCCGCCGCCTCCAGCCAGGCCGTCGCCGGGATACTGCCCGGCCCCGCCGCCCTCGCCCAGCTGGCCGACCTGGTCCGCGGCGGGCTCACCGACGTCACCCAGTACTCCTCTCCGGCCCCGGCCACCCCCGGGCTGACCCTGATCCTGGTCCTCACCGTGCTGGTGGTCGGCGTCGCGGTCGACGCGCTGGCCGCCACCTGCGGCTGGGCCGCCCTCGCCGGGCTGCCGCTGCTCGCCGTCTTCTCCGTGGGCACGGGGATGCACCCCCACGACACCTCGTGGTTCTGGTTCCTCCTCTCCGCCTTCGGCTTCCTCGCCCTCCTCCTCGCCGAGGGCAACGACCGGCTCTCCCGCTGGGGCCGGGTCTTCCGCGGCACCCCCTCCGCGCTGGCCTCCTCCCCCTACGGCTCGGGCGCCCGGCCGCTCTCCCGGACCGGGCAGCGGGTGGCCCTGCTGGCGCTCGTCGCCGCGCTGATCACCCCGGCCCTGCTGCCGGCCACCGGACGCGGCCTGATCGACGCCACCGGCACCGGCGGAGCGGTGATCAACACCGTCGACCCGCTGGCCTCCCTCCAGCAGAGCCTCAACGACAACACCGACACCCCGCTGATGCGCTACCGCACCACCGACCCCGACGCCGGCGACCTGTACCTGCGCATCGTCGATCTGGACAGCTTCGACGGCACCTCCTGGCAGGCCTCCACCCAGGCCGCCGTGGACGTCCCCAAGCGGCTGCCCGCCCCGGAGGGCCTCTCCCCCGAGACCCAGACCACGACCGTCCGCACCCAGGTCACCGCCGACGGGAACTTCGCCGAGAGCTGGCTGCCGATGCCGTACCCGGCGGTCCAGGTCAACGCCTCGGGCAGCTGGCAGTACGAGCCGGGCGGGCGCAACCTGGTCGGCTCCGAGGGGCAGACCACCCGCGGCCTCACCTACTCGGTGACCAGCGACGCCGTCCACCCCACCGCGGAGCAGCTGCGCAACGCGGGCCCGGCGCCGACCAGCATCCGCCGGCACTTCCTCGCGCTGCCCCCCGACCTGCCGTCGATCGTCGCCCAGGACGCCCGCGCCGTCACCAGGAACGCGCCCACCGCGTACGACAAGGCGGTGGCCCTGCAGACCTGGTTCGCCGACTCCGGGGAGTTCACCTACAACACCCGGGTGCGCTCCTCCACCGGGGTGCCGGCGATCGTCCAGTTCCTCCGCTCCAAGCAGGGCTTCTGCGTCCACTTCGCGGCCACCATGGCGGCGATGGCCCGCTCGCTGGGCATCCCCGCGCGGGTCGCGGTCGGCTTCACCTCCGGCACCCAGCAGGGCGACGGCAGCTGGGTGGTCGGCAGCAAGGACGCCCACGCCTGGCCCGAGCTGTACTTCTCCGGCGCCGGCTGGCTGCGCTTCGAACCGACGCCGTCCCGCGGGATCAGCCCCTCGTACACCATCTCCTCGCCGACCGGGAGCGGGGCCGGGGGCGGGGTCAGCGGCAGCGTCCCGACCAGCGAGCCCAGCGCCGGGACCCGGCCGTCCAGCGCCTGCCCGCCGCACCACCCGCTGGCCGACTGCGTCAACTCCGGCCCGCAGACGCCGATCACCGTCAGCACGCCCGAACGGGGCCCGTCCTCACTGGCGCTGGCCTGGATCGCGGTGGGCGGCGCGGTCCTGCTGCTGCTCGCGCTGCCCGCGCTGCTGCGTGCCGGCCGCCGGGCCCGCCGGCTGAGGCGGCGTCAGCCGCCGGAGGCCTGGCGGGAGATCCTCGACTCCGCCTGGGACCTCGGCAGCGGCGGGCCACCGGACCCCGCGGAGACCCCGCGGGCGGCCGCCCGCCGGCTCCCCCTGCCGCCCGGCCCCGGCCGCGAGGCGGCGGACCGGGTCGCCCGCGCGACGGAACGCGCCCTGTGGTCCCCGGAGCCGCCGCCTCCCCCGGCGTCCCTCCGCGCCGACGTCCACACCGCCCTGGCGGCCCTCCGCGCCCCGCGCCCCGCGCGGCCCGCGTCCGCGCGGCGGTGGCCCCCGCTCCCTGCTGCCACCCCGCAGATAGCGCCCCAGGCGCGGCCCCTGCGGCGCAGGCGGGGCCCGGGGCCCGGGGCGGGGAGCCCCGGAGGAACGCGAAAGCGCGGGCCTGGGCGGAGACGGAAAAGCCCACCCACCCGGGAGGGCGGGTGGGCGGGCCGGAGAACGAGGAGGAGGTCTGGCGGCTCAGAAGCCGGTCTGCTGGTCCCGGCGACGCTGCCAGCGCGCCTCCATCCGGTCGACGAACCCCCCGCTCTTCACCGGCTTGGCACGCTTCTTCGCCGCGACCGGCCGCCCGGTCCGCGGATCGACCACCTTCAACCGCGGCTTCCGCCAACTCGCCACCGCGAACACCGCACAGGCCAGCATCACCAGGAATCCCAGCACGCTCAGCCACAGCATGTGGGCCACAAGCCCGCCCATCAGCAGCGCGACCCCGACCAGGAACCCCGCCGCGGACTGGTAGATCCGCCGACGAGCATGCGTACGCGACGCTGTGCCCTCAAGCGCCGACGCGAACTTGGGGTCTTCGGCGTACAGCGCTCGCTCCATCTGTTCGAGCAGTCGCTGCTCGTGATCCGAGAGCGGCACGGAGTCCTCCTACTCAGTCGGTCGCCAGGCGACCGCCTCACCGCCTCCGTCCCGGCGACGCAGGGGGTCCCCCCGCGCCGTCAAGGCCCGGGGGAAGGTGGTCCTCTCAGGATAGGTAGGGAGTCGCCTCCGGGAAACCCACCCTTGGCACACGCCCCGCCGCTCGATCCGGAGAGCCTCTCCCCCGGATCTCACAGAGAACCGTATGCCCCGCGCGCTTCCCGACCATGCGCCGGTCACGCGCCATGAGAGCGCCATGAGAGCCTGCGGAGCCCTCACTCAGATCATACGGTCGAAGGGCCCTCCGCGGGGGGCTCGCGGCCATCGTCCGGGGTCGGACAGCGGAGCCCCCGCCGGAGCCCCCTCGAAGCCCCCTCGAAGGCCCCGGAGCGGTCCGCGGCGGCGGGTCAGCCCAGCGTGGCGAGAAGGTGCAACTGGGTGGCGATGGCGTGGAAGGCGGCCCGTCCGGCCGCCGACTGCTCCAGCTTGAGGAGGGCGTCCAGCGCCCCCGGCTCGGTGTCCACCAGGACACCCGGCACGAGGTCCGCGAAGATCCGCACGCCGTGCACGGAGTCCACCCGCAGCCCGGCGCCGTCGGCGAGGGCGACCAGCTCGTCCTCGGTGAACCGGCGGGGCATCGGGTCCCCCTCGCCCCAGCGCCCGTCGGCGTCCTCCAGCGCGTGCTGGGCCTCGGCGAAGTGGCCGGCGATGGCCCGGGCCAGGGCGGCCCCGTTGCGGTTGGAGGCAAGGAGGCTGAGCGCGCCGCCCTTGCGCAGCACGGCGGTGATCCGGGCGACGGCGTCCGCCGGGTCGTCCACGTACTCCAGCACCCCGTGGCAGAGGACCGCGTCCACGCTCTCCGGCTGGACCAGGTCGCCGATCGTCTGGGCGTCCCCCTGCACGGCGTTGACCAGGTCGGTGACGCCGGCCTCGGCGGCTCGGCGCTCCAGCGCGAAGAGGGCGTCCGGGCTGGGGTCGACGACGGTCACCCGGTGGCCCAGCTTGGCGACCGGCACGGCGAAGTTGCCGGTGCCGCCGCCGGTGTCGAGGACGTCCAGAGCGGTACGGCCGGTCTGCTGGGCGCGGCGCTCCAGCGCCTCGCGCAGCACCTCCCAGACCACGGCGGTCCGAAGTGAACTGCGGGGACGCGTCGGGTACACGACAGAACTCCTCGACGGGGGTGGTTTTCCGAGCGCGACCAGCTTACGAGTCGGCGGCGGCCCCGGCGGCCACCGATGCGCCCGGCACCGCCGCCCGCCGTCCGCGCGAGGTGCGCGCCCCCGGCGGCCGGCCCCGGCCCCGCGCGGATCAGCCGGTGCGGGGGACCTCCGGGGGCTCCTCGGGCTCGTCGAACAGCTGGGCCGGCGGGGCGACCTGCGGCCGCAGCGACAGCAGGCGCTGGACGATGCGCAGGTAGAGCGCTGTGTTGCGGATGAGGTCGTCCGCGTCCCGCATGGTCGCCGCGGACTCGATGCCCGCCTCCGCCGCGGCCCGCTTCCCCGCGCCGGCCGCGTAGTACGCGGACCACTCGGCCAGCTCGGGGGCGACCTCCGGCAGGACGTCCCAGGCGCTGCGGATCCGCCGCCGCCCCCGGGCGTCCGTCTTCTCCGGGCGCCCGCGGACGGCGAGCACCGCGGCGGTCGCCCGCAGCGCGGCGAGGTGGGCGATGGCGTACCGCTCCAGCGGCTGCTCCTGGCCGCGGGCCTCGGCGAGGCTGCGCTCGGCCTGGGCCAGCAGGTCGAGGGCGGCGGGCGGGGCCGCCGAGCGGCGCGGCACCGGATGGATGTCTCCGGGCGGTCGCTGCGGCAGGCTCGCGCCACGCGCGCCGCTCGCGGAGTCCTGCGCCTGGAGCGGCAGTTGGAGTACACGTGCCTTCGGCTGGATGGAGACGGTCATCGTGCGTTCCCTCCCGTTCGGCTGGTGGAGTCGTGGGCGGCGGCCACCGGCGGTCAGTCGGCTGCCCGGCTGAGGGTCCAGCGCCGGCCGGCGCGGTCGAGGCTGAGCTCGTACACCCCCGGCGCGTAGCAGCGGCCGCGGCTGGCCTCGACCCGCCAGACCTCGCGCTCCGCCGCGTCCAGCGGCGCGGGCGCGGCCTGAGCCGGCGCGTCCCACCAGGCGCCCCCCTCGCGCCAGTGCCCCAGCACCTCGCGGACCGCGTAGACGCGGTCCCGCCAGAGGAAGTGGGTGGGCCGGCCGCCGGGGCCGCCCTCGCCGCGGACCTCGACCGGGTCGGCTTGCCGTCGGGCCATGGTCTCGTCCTCCTTCCAGTCGTTCGAACCAATGTTCGAACATCGCCAGGGTAACCCGTGAGTCGCCCACGACGCCATGGTGAACGGGACCACTGACAATCCAGCCTTCTCGACTCCTCTCAGGCCTCCGACCAGGCCGAAGAGCGGGGAGCCGGTTCGCCCACGGTCAGCCGCGGCAGGAAGAACTGCACCAGCGGGCCGATCGAGAGGGCGTATGCGACCGTGCCGACGCCGAAGCTCCCGCCGAGGGCGACGCCGGTGAGCAGCACGCTGATCTCGATCGCCGTACGGATCAGCCGCACCGAGCGGCCGGTGCGCGCGCAGATGCCGGTCATCAGCCCGTCCCGCGGCCCCGGCCCGAGCCGGGCGCCGATGTAGGCCCCGCCGGCCAGGCCGTTCAGCACGATCGCGGCCACCATCAGCAGGATCCGCGGAGCCAGCGCGTGGACGGCCGGCAGGACGTCGAGCCCGGCGTCCACCGAGAGGCCGATCACCACCACGTTGCTCACCGTCCCGAGGCCCGGCTTCTGCCGGAGGGGTATCCACAGCAGCAGCACCACCGCCCCGACGATCATGGTCACGGTGCCGAAGGAGACGCCGATCAGGGAGTTCAGCCCCTGGTGGAACACGTCCCAGGGGTCCAGCCCCAGGTCGGCCCTGATCATCAGGGCCATGCTGAATCCGTAGAGGGCGAGTCCGAGGTAGAGCTGGACGAGTCGGCGGAGCACGGTGTTTCCTTCCCCCTTGAAGAGGTTGAGCGGTCCAATACGATGATGTTCATCGGAAGCGGACCCGTTTTCCATGGCCAATCGGAGAGAGGTGGACTGCCATGCCGATGCCGATGCCGACCACGGCGGTGGCCGCCGGCAGCCTGGCGCGGCTGCTCGGGGACGGCTGGCAGGAGCGGCAGACGGGGGCCGGCCCCGGCGGCAGCGCGTACCGCGCCCTCGCGGAGGGGGTGCGCACCCTCGTCGGGGACGGCCGGGTGGCCGTCGGCAGCCGGCTGCCCGCCGAGCGCGAGCTCGCCACCGCCCTCGGGGTGAGCCGCACCACCATCGCGGCGGCCTATCAACTCCTGCGGGAGGAGGGCTTCCTGACCAGCCGCCGCGGCTCCGGCAGCTATGTCGCGCTGCCCGAGGGGCGGCCGATGCCGTCCGCCGGTCTGAGCCCCTTCCCCACCGACGGCGGCGGGGTGATCGATCTCGGGGTGGCCGCGATGTCCGCGCCCGAGCCCTGGCTCTCGGCGGCGATGACCGAGGCGGTCGCGGAGCTCCCCGCCTACACCCGCACCCACGGCGACTTCCCGGCCGGGCTGCGGGTGCTGCGGGAGGCCGTGGCCGCCCGGTACGAGCAGCGCGGACTGCCCACCTCCGCCGAGGAGATCATGATCACCAGCGGCGCGGCGGGGGCGCTCAACCTCCTCTTCCGCCAGCTGCTGAGGCCGGGCGAGAGGGTCGCCGTGGACTCCCCCAGCTACGCCAACGCGCTGCAGGCGCTGCGCTTCAACGGCGCCCGGCCGCTGCCGGTGCCGCTGGCGCCGGAGGGGGAGGACGGCGGCTGGTCGATCCGCTCCTGGTCCGACGCCCTGCGCGCGGCCGCCCCCCAACTGGCGTACGTCATCCCGGACTTCCACAACCCGACCGGGCTGCTGATGCCGGCCGGCCTGCGCCGCGAGCTGGTCCGGCTGGCCCGCTCGACCGGGACCGTCCTGCTGGCCGACGAGACGATGGCGGAGTACCCGCTGGAGGCGGACGGGGACGGGCCGCCCCCGCTGCCGCTGGCCGCGTACGACCCGGGCGGGTCGACGGTGATCACGGTGGGCTCGGCCGGCAAGACGTTCTGGGGCGGCCTGCGGATCGGCTGGATCCGGGCCGCTCCCGACCTGGTGCGCCGGCTCGCCGCGGACCGGGCCAGCGCCGACGTCTCCTCACCGGTGGTGGAGCAGCTGGCGGTGGCCCGGCTGCTGGGCGAGCCGCTGCCGGCGGTCCTCCGCCACCAGCGGGAGCGGGTGCGGAGGCAGCGGGACGCCCTGGTCGCGGCGGTCCGGCGGGAGCTGCCCGGCTGGACCTTCCGGGTGCCGGAGGGCGGGCTGTGCCTGTGGGTGCGCACCGAGGACGGGGAGTCGGGATCGGCACTGGCCGCAGACGCCGCCCGGTACGGGCTGTGGCTGGCGGCGGGGCCGCGGTTCGGCGTGGACGGGACCCTGGAGCGCTTCCTGCGGCTGCCGTTCACCCAGCCGGAGGCGGTCGCCGAGGAGGCCGTCCGCCGCCTGGCGCGGGCCCGCGGCGCGGGCGGCGGGGGCGGCGCGGAGGCGCCGGGAGCGCCGGTACGCGAGCCGCTGGTGATCTGACGCGCGGCCCCCCGGTTCCGTGGCACCCCACGGAACCCCACCGGAGGCGAGGGGCGCTCGCTCCGCCGCCCCGTGTCGGCGGTGCGAACGCCCCCGTCCTTCCCGGTGGTTCCTACTCTGCAGTAGAAACAGGCCCGGAGACATCCGCGCGGCTACTCATTCGCCCAGGTGGACGCAGTAGGTAGGGGAACCCGGGGTGTACCCGGCGGGCGGCGGCCGCCCCGGACGCGGCGGGCGCGAACGCCGAAGGGGCGGCCACCGGTTGGAGACCGTCCCTCCCGCGGTCTCCAACCGGTGGCCGCCCCCTGCGGCGTGCCCCCGTGTTCCCCGTGCTTCCCCCGCTTCCCCCCTGGAGAGCGGCCCCCGGGCCCCGTCGCGAAGCCCCCGTGGCCTCCCCCGTGGATCCCCCGTGCCTCTTCGCCCCGGGGAGCCGCTCTCCGTTGACCGATACTCTGCCGCTCGCCGAGCACTGTCGGTACCCGCACACATACTCAATCGTGACCGGCGACCGCCTGAGTACCCGTACTCAGCGGACCCCGCTCCGCATCGTCCACAGGCCCCGGCGCGATGATGGTCGCGGGACGAGTGCGCGTGCCGAGAGCCGAGAGCCGCCGACCACGGCAGAGAGGGGCTTCACCGACCATGGCGAAACCGACATCCCGCGACCGCCCCCTGCGCGCCGACGCCCGGCGCAACAACGAACGGCTGCTCGCCGAGGCCAGGTCCGCCTTCGGCGAGCACGGCGCGGGCGCCTCGCTGGACGACATCGCCCGCCGGGCCGGCGTCGGTCCCGGCACCCTCTACCGCCACTTCCCCACCCGGCAGGCGCTCCTCCAGGCGGTGACCAGGGAGTGGCTCGCCGAGCTGCGGGCCGAGTCCGACCGGCTGCTGGCCGAGCCGCCCGGGCAGGCGATGGACGACTGGATGCGCGTACTGGTCCGGTACATCAACACCTACCGCGGCCTCTCCTCGGCGCTGATCGCGGCCTTCTCCGACGAGCAGTCCGAACTGCGCCCGTCCTGCGAGGAGATCCACCAGATCGCCGTCTCGGTGATCCGCCGCGCTCAGGCCGCAGGAACGGTTCGGCACGACATCGCGGCCCGCGACGTCCTCCGCCTCCTCAGCGGCATCGCCTACGTCAACGACCAGGCCGGCGGCGCCGAGGCGGACGCGGACCGGCTCCTCCGGCTGCTCACCGAGGGACTGCGGCCACGTGCGTCCGCCCCCGCGGGCGGCGGCCGGGTGCTGCCGCACCGGCGGGGGGCGACCGCATAGGATCGTCGGCCGGCCGGGGCTGCTCCGCCCGCGGCCGGGAAAGGGAGCGTGATGGGACGCATCGTCGTCATCGGGGCCGGGATCTCCGGTCTCGCCGCCGCCGCCCGGCTCGCCCGGCGCCGGCACGAGGTGGTGGTCTGCGAGTCCGCTCCCGCGCACGGCGGCCAGCTCGGCCGGTACCGGCGGGACGGCTTCGCCTTCGACACCGGCCCGACGCTGATGACCTTGCCCGCGGTCTACCGCGACCTCTACCTCAAGTCGGGGAAGGACCGACTGGAGGACAACCTCGGACTGCGCCCGGTCTCCCCCGGCAGCCACCACGTCCTGCCCGACGGCACCCGGTTCGACCTGGCCAACGCCTCCCGGGCGGGGGTGGTCGCGGCCCTGGAGTCCGCGCTCGGCCCCGGCGCGGGCGAGCGCTGGGCGGCGTTCCTGGACCGCGGCCGGGCGGTCTGGGAGGCCACCAGGCGTCCGCTGCTGGAGGAGCCGCTGCCGGCCGATCCGCGGCCGCTGCACACCGACCCGTACCCGGCGGTGCGGCGCCGCCTCCGCGCGCCGGCCAGGACCGTCGCCGGGATCGGCGCGCGCGAGCTGCGCCACCCCGGTCTCGCCGCGCTGCTGGACGAGTACGCCGTCCGCTTCGGCCTCGATCCGCGCACCGCCCCGGCCTCGCTCGCCGTGCTCCCGTACATGGAGCAGACCTTCGGCGTCTGGTACCTGGCCGACGGGGGGATGCGGAGCCTCGCCGACGATCTGCTGGCCCGCTGCCGGAAGCTGGGCGTGGAGTTCCGGTTCGGCACCCGGGTCGAGGAGACGGCGGTGGAGTCCGGCCGGGCGGCCGGGGTGCGCACCGCCGGCGGGGAGCTGATCGAGGCGGACGCGGTACTGGACTCCTCCCCGCCACCGGCACCGCCCGCCGCCCCCTCCGGCCCGGTGCCCGCCACCGGGCGGTTCACCGTGCTGCTGGCGCTGCGCGGGGCGCGCCCCGAGGGGACGCCCGAGCGGACCGTGCTCCACGCCGCCGATCCGGAGGAGGAGCGCGAGGCCCTCTTCGGGCCGGAGCCCCGGCCCTGCCCCCGGCCCACCCTCCAGCTGCTGCGCCCGGACGACGCCTCGCTCGCGCCCGAGGGCCACGAGGCCGCCTCGCTGACGGTCACCGTCCCCGCCCAGGGGCGGGTCGACTGGGCCGGGGACCCGGCCACCGCCGAGAGGTACGCGGACGCGCTGCTCGCCCGGGCCGCCGACGCCCTCGGCCCCGAACTCGGCCTCGGCGAGCGGCTGCTGTGGCGGGTCGTCCGCACCCCGGCCGACCTGGAGCGGGAGACCGGGGCGCCGGGCGGCGCGCTGCCGCCCCCGGCCCTGGCCGGGGCCTCGGGCGCGCTGCTGGCGGCGCCGAACGGGGACCCGGCGGTGCCCGGCCGGTACCGGATCGGCGGCTGGGCGCATCCGGGCGGCGGACTGCCCCGGGCCGGGATGTCCGCGGCGCTGGCGGCTGAGCTGGTGGAGCGTCAGCTCTCCGGGGCGTAGTAGCCCTCGGCGGCCGGCTGCTGGTGGGACTGCGGCTGCGGCTGGTAGGGCTGGTACTGGCCGTACTCGTCGACGTAGTAGCCCTGCTCGGCGTACTGCTGCTGGTACTGCGCGTACTGCTGCTGCTCCGGGGTGTACGGGTAGTCGTGGGCGTACTGCTGCTGGTACTGCGCGTACTGCTGCTGGTCGTAGGCCGCCTGGTCGTACTGCGGCTGCTCGTAGGGCTGCTGCTGGTACGGCTGCTGGTAGCCCTCGGCGGCGTACTGCTCGCGGACCTGCTGGGCGGCGAGGCCGGTGTAGACGCCGTAGTTGTCGCTGTCCTCGGGCAGCGGCTCCATGGAGTAGACCGGCGTGGCGCCGTCCGGCTGCTGGTAGCCGCCGAGGTCGTAGACCGGCTGGGCGTAGTCGGGCTGCTGCTCGTAGAGCGGCGGCGGCTGCTCGTGCGGGTATCCGGGCACCAGCGGCGGGAGCGGCTCGGCGAGGGCGGCCGGCTCCAGCGGCTCGCTCGACTCCACCGGCTCGACCGGCTCCACCGGGCCGACCTCGCCGACCGGGCGGTCCTCCGCCGGGTGCGGCCCGTCCTCGAAGTCCTCGGCGGGGTACGGGCGGCGGAGCGCCCAGTACCTGCCCTCCGCGCCGGGGAGCTTGTGCATCCGGCCGACCATCAGCTGCCCGGCGCCGAAGGCGGCCACCCCGGCCACGATCACCGGCACGTTCCGCAGGTACACCCCGCCGGCCACGCCGAGGAATCCGGCCAGGGCCAGCAACCGCCAGTGGAGTGGTGCCCGGTGCTGCAGCAGCACCTCGGCGAGCAGCCAGGCCGCGACCACCGCGAAGGCGGCGTAGAGAACCGCGAATCCCAGGTTCATCGGGGCCTCCGGGGGACAGCCGGGCAGGGGTGGAGGGGGTGGTCCGCGTGATGCGGTGGGGGTCACCCTAGTCCCTCGGCCTGTCCGGTCACCCCCTTGTCACCCGGCGCGGTGAAGGCCCAGGTTCTGGTAGATCTCCGAGGTGACGGTGGAGAAGTTCATCGTCATGAAGTGCAGCCCGGGGACGCCCTCGTCGAGCAGGGTCCGGCACATCCGGGTCGCCCAGTCGATGCCGATGGCGCGGACCGCCTTCCTGTCGTCCGCGTGGGCCAGCAGCGCCTCGCTGAGCTCGGCCGGGATCTCGGCGGTGGAGAGGGTCGGCAGCCGGTCCAGCATCCGCACCGTGGTGACCGGCATGATCTCCGGGATGATCGGGACGTCGCAGCCGACCGCGGCGACCCGGTCGCGGAAGCGGAGGTAGGTCTCGGGCCGGAAGAACATCTGGGTGATGGCGTAGTCGGCGCCGGCCCGGCACTTGTCGACGAAGTGCCGGATGTCGCTCTCCCGGTCGGCGGAGCGCGGGTGCATCTCGGGGAAGGCCGCCACGCCGACGCTGAAGTCGCCCGACTCCTTCACCAGCCGGACGAGTTCGGCGGCGTAGTCGATGCCCTGCGGATGCGAGACCCACGCGCCGAGGGGATCGCCCGGCGGGTCGCCGCGGAGCGCGAGGACGTCGCGGACGCCCTGGTCGGCGTAGTGGCCGATGATGTTCCGCAGCTCGGCCACCGAGTGGTCGACGGCGGTGAGGTGGGCGACCGGGGTGAGGGTGGTCTCGGAGGCGATCCGGCCGGTGACGTTCACCGTGCGGCCGCGGGTGGAGCCGCCGGCGCCGTAGGTCACGGAGACGAAGGTCGGAGCCAGGGCCTCGATCCGGCGGACCGAGTTCCACAGCCGCCGCTCCTCCTCCTCGCTGCGCGGGGGCATGAACTCGAAGGAGTACGTGGGGTTCCCGGCCGCCAGCTGACCGCGGATCGAGACCGTCCGGTCGTTCCTGGTGGTGGGTAGTCCGAGAGCCATGGGGGGAAGGGTATCCGCGATCCCGACGCGGACCGAAACCGAATGTCCACAGGGTGATACGCCGTGTCGCCGACCGGGGGCGCGGGGCGCGTCCGGGCGCGCCGGGGGCGGTCGGTTACGCTGACGCCGTGAGTCCGATCGTCGCCCGTACGCCCGCCGCCCCGGCGGTGGTGGCCGTGGAGCCCGTGGACGACGAGGGCGTGCGGGACCAGGTCGAGACGCTGCTCGCGGAGTTCCTCTCGGGCAAGGTCCGGCTGCTCACCGACATCTCCCCCGAACTCGGGCCCGCGGCGCGGACCGCACAGGAGTTCGTGGTGGGCGGCGGGAAACGGCTGCGGGCGGCCTTCTGCTACTGGGGCTGGCGCGCGGCGGGCGGCGCCCGGCACGCGCCCGCGGCGCTGACCGCGGCGGCCTCGCTGGAGCTGCTGCAGGCGGCGGCGCTGGTCCACGACGACCTGATGGACCGCTCGCCGACTCGGCGCGGGGCCCCGTCCATCCACCGCCGCTTCGCGGAGGAGCACGCGCGGGCCGGGCTCCGCGGCGACTCCGAGCGGTTCGGCGACTCGGCCGCGCTGATCGTCGGCGACCTGCTGCTGGCCTGGTGCGACGAGCTGTTCGCACGCGGCGCGGGCTGCGGCGACGTCAGCGGAAGCGGCATCAGCGGAAGCGGCGTCAGCAGCGCCAGGGACTACTTCGACGTGCTGCGCACCGAGGTGATGGCCGGACAGCTGCTGGAGACCGTCGGCACCGCCGCGCGGTCCGGGGCGCGCGGGCAGGAGCGGTTGATCGCCCAGTACAAGTCCGCCCGGTACACCGTCCAGCGGCCGCTGCAGCTGGGTGCCGCACTGGCCGGCGGGTCGCCCGAACTCCTGGCCGCGCTGGGCGAGTTCGGGCTTCCCATCGGGGAGGCCTTCCAGCTGCGGGACGACGTCTCGGACGCCGGGGAGGACGCCAGGGACGGGCGCCCCAGCCTCCTCGCGACGCTGGCCGGCGAGCCGCCGGAGTCCCGCGTCGCCACGCTGCGCGCGGGCGCCCTCGCGGTCCTCACCGCGGCGCCGATCGCCGTGCCGGCGGCGCGGGCGGCGCTGCGGCGGATGGCGCTGGCCGCTACGGCGTAAGCCGCGGGCGCGGCGCAGTCCGGCGCGCCGGTACGGGGTACGGGGTACGGGGTACGGGGTCCGGGGTCCGGATTGCCACCAGATGTCCGTTGCCGGCCGAGGCACCGTAGACGGTTGGGCGCGCAGCTCCCCGCGCCCCTTACCTGCGCCTACGGCGCCGCGCTCGCCGCCTCTGCCCCCTCGGTGGGAACAGGAACCGGATCGGCACGGCGGCGGCCGCCCCGCACGAGGGCGGTGGCCACGCCCAGCACGGCCAGCCCCGCCGACGCGGCGACGATCACGCTGGTGGGGACGTTCCACAGGGCGAGGCCCGAGCCGACCAGGAGGATCGCCAGGACCCCGCGGAGCAGCCGGTTCGGGGCCTTGGCGGAGACCCGGGCCCCGAGGTAGATGCCGGGGATCGCCCCCAGCAGCAGCACCCCGGCCAGCGACAGGCTGGTGTCGCCCGCGACCAGGTGCCCGGCCGCCGCCGCGGCCACCAGCGGGACCGCCTGCACCAGGTCGGTGCCCACCAGCTCGCGCGCCTGGAGCCGGGGATGGGTCAGCATCAGCAGCACGATGATCAGCGTCCCGGCGCCGACCGAGGTGAGTCCCACGATCAGCCCGCCGACCAGGCCGATCAGCAGGGTGGGCACCGGCCGTACCCGCTGCGTCCCGGTGTCCTGAGCGGCCGCGGGGAGCGCGGCGCGGCGGCGGTCCAGCAGTGCCCGCGCCGCCAGCCCGAGTACCGCCAGCAGCAGCGCGCCGCCGATCACGTACTTCAGACGGCTCGTCAGCTCGTCGCCCCGGCCGAGGAGATGCATCGCGAAGGCGCCGGCGAACCCCGCCGGCACGGCGGTCGGCAGCAGCCAGCGGACGAAGTCCCAGCGCACCGTCCCGGCGCGGTGGTGGACCGCGGCGCCGACCGGCTTCATCGCGACCGAGGCCAGCAGGTCGCTGCCGACCGCCGCCGTCGGATCCACTCCGAAGATCATCACCAGCAGCGGCGTCATCAGGGCGCCGCCGCCCATCCCGGTCAGTCCGACCGCGGCTCCGGTGAGCGCTCCGGCGAGGACGAGCGGCCACGAGAAGTCCATGGGCCGGACTATAGCCAGTAAGTCTATAAATTTAGTCAACTTTATGGCCTACGCCGGTCTGCGAGAATCTTCGGGTGCGAGTCACAGCGAAGTCCGATTACGCGCTGCGCGCGCTCATCGAGATGGCCTCGCGCGAGGGCGGGAGCGCGGGCTCCGCCGTCAGCGCCGAGGAGCTCGGGCGTGCGCAGGGGATCCCGCACGGCTTCCTCCAGGCGATCCTCGCCGACCTGCGCAAGGCCGGCATCGTGACCTCCCAGCGGGGCCCCGCCGGGGGCTGGCGGCTGGCCCGCCGGGCGGACGAGGTGTCGGTCGCGGACGTGGCCCGCGCCGTCGACGGTCCGCTCGTCTCGGTGCACGGACTGCGCCCGGAGGCGGTCACCTACAACGAGCACGCCGAGGTGCTCCAGCACGTCTGGATCGCCGCCCGGGACTCCCTCCGCGAGGTGCTGGAGCAGGTCTCCATCGGCCAGCTCGCCGACCGGGCCCTCCCCGAGGAGGTCACCGTGCGCACCGCACGCGAGGAAGCCTGGCAGTCGCACTGACCCCGAGCGAGGCAGAGCCCGTGAGCACGGAGACCGACATCCGCGGCAACCTGGCGGGCTTTCCGCGCCGCGCCCTGGCGGTCCCTCCCGGCGGGCGCTCGGCGGCGGTCTGCCTGTGCGTCATCCCATGCGAGCCGGAGCCCGAGGTCCTGCTGATGCGCCGGGCCGACCGGGGGCGCAACCCGGGGCAGTGGGCGCTGCCCGGCGGGCGGGTCGAGGCCGGGGAGACGGCGGTCGAGGCCGCGCTGCGCGAGCTGGCCGAGGAGGTCGGGCTGGTCTGCCCGGGGTCCTGCGTGGCCGGCCTGCTGGACGACTTCGCCACCGACTCGGGTTTCGTGATCACCCCGGTGGTGGTGCTGGTTCCGGAGCGGGCGCCGGAGCTGCGGCCGAACCACGAGGTCAAGTCGCTGCACCTGGTGCCGCTTTCGGCACTGCTGGCGGACGGCGTGCCGCGGTGGGCGCGGCTGCCGGACGGGACGCGGCTGCTGCAGATGCCGCTGGCCGAGGACATGACCATCCACGCGCCGACGGGCGCGCTGCTCTACCAGTTCCGCGAGGTCGCGCTGCTGGGCCGCCCGACGCGCGTCGCGGGCCTCGCGCAACCGGCGTTCACCCGCCGCTGAGGCGCCCGGATCCGCGCCCCGCGGGGGCGGCGGATCCGGGGCGCGGGAACCGAGCGGCGGCGCTCAGTCGCGTTCGCGTACCAGCGCGGCCAGGCGGGCCGTGGCCGCCGCGGGGTCATCGGCCGCGGTGATCGCCCGGACCACCACCACCCGGCGGGCGCCCGCGTCCAGGACCTGTTCGATGTTCTCGGCGTCGATACCGCCGATGGCGAACCACGGGCGGTCGGTGCCGAGCTTGGCGGCGTAGGAGACCAGGCCGAGCCCCGGCGCCGGGCGCCCCGGCTTGGTCGGGGTGGGCCAGACCGGCCCGGTGCAGAAGTAGTCGACGCCCGGCTCCGCCGCGGCGGCGTCCACCTCCTCCTCCGCGTGGCAGGAGCGGCCGATCAGCACCCCGTCGCCGAGGATGCCGCGGGCCGCCGGGACCGGCAGGTCGTCCTGGCCCAGATGGAGGACGTCCGGCCGGGCCGCCCACGCCACGTCGGCGCGGTCGTTGACGGCGAGCAGCTTGCCGTGCCGGCGGCAGGCCTCGGAGAACAGCCGCAGATGCGCCAGCTCCTCCCTGGCCTCGAGACCCTTGTCGCGCAGTTGGATGATGTCGACTCCGGAGGACAACACCGCGTCCAGGAAGTCGGGCAGGTCGCCCTGCGCGCGGCGGGCGTCCGTGCACAGGTAGAGCCGTGCGTCGGCGAGCGCCGACGCACGCTCCTCACGGGTTTCCACAGTTGTTGACGTCCCCTCAGACCTTGGGCTCAGACCTTCGGCTCGGATCTTCGGACGCTCAGACGGCCATCGCCTGGGCGCGCCGCTTGACCTCCGTGCCGCGGTTCTCGCGCAGCGCGTCGATGGGCGTCCCGGGCAGGGTGTCGTCGGGGGTGAAGAGCCACTCGATGGCCTCCTCCTTGGTGAAGCCCGCGTCCTTCAGCACGGTGAGCGTGCCGACCAGGCCCTTCACCGGCTTTTCGTCCCCGATGAAGGCGGCGGGCACCTGGAGGCTGTTGTTCTCACCCCGTCGGACGGCGAGCAGATCGCCCTCCTTGACCATCTGCCGGACCCGGGTGACTTCCACCCCCCACTTCTCGGAGATGTCCGGCAGGTACATCCAGGAGGGGACCAGGGCGTCGATCTTGGGATCAATCTCACTCACAGGGGACAGCCTACGATCCCGATGCGCCTGGGTCAGCGCCGCACCGCGGACTTCAGCGGAACCGCCGAGTCCGAGGCCGCCACCGGGTCGATCGGGGAGCCCAGGGCGAGCAGCCGCCGGCCCTGGGCGACGTCCCGCGGCCGGTTGACGGCGAGCAACGCCATCGGCACCCCGTCGCTCTCCCGCAGCCAGAGCACCGACCAGCCCTCCGGCCCGTCCGGCTCGCCGCGCTCGACGACCAGGTCGCCGGCCGGGTGGTGGCCGAGGTACTGGATCATCCGGCCGAACTGGTCCGACCAGAAGTACGGCACCGGGTCGTACGCGTCGTCGGCGCCCAGCATGTTGGTGACCACGGTGCGCGGGCCGTTCAGGGCGTTGTCCCAGTGGTGGACGGTGAGCCGGGCGCCGTAGCGGGTGGAGGGGAAGGAGACGCAGTCGCCGACCGCCCACACCCCGGCGTCCTCGACGCCGGGGACGGAGGCCCGCAGCCGGTCGTCGGCCAGCACGGCGCCGTTGTCGTGGAGGGCGACGCCGCTGCCGGCCAGCCAGTCGGTGGCCGGGCGGGCGCCGACGCCGAGGACCACGGCGTCCGCCGGCAGCTCCTCGCCGTCCGCCAGCCGGACCCGGTCGGCGGAGAGCTCCGCCACCCGGCAGCCGGTGCGCAGCTCGACGCCGGCCTCGGCGTACCAGGGGCGGGTGCGCTCCCCGTACTCGGCGGGCAGGGCGCCGGCCAGCGGGCGGTCGGCCGCCTCCAGGACGACCACCTCGCAGTCCGACTTGCGGGCGGCGGTGGCCACCTCGGCGCCGATCCAGCCCGCCCCGACGATCACCACCCGGGCCCCGGGGCGGAGCGCCGAGCGCAGCGCGAGGGCGTCGTCGTGGGTGCGCAGCAGGTGCACCCCGGAGCCCGGGGCGGTGCCGGGCAGCAGGACCGGGGCGGCGCCGGTGGCCAGCACCACGCTGTCGTAGCGGAGGATGCTCTCCTCGCCGTCGCCGCCGGTCACCCGGAGCTCACGGGCGACCGGGTCGAGGCCGGACGCCCTTGTGCCGAGCCGGAGTTCGATCTCCCGGCCGACCGCGTCGAACTCGAAGGCCGAATGCTCGGTGGTGCCCAGCAGCAGATCCTTGGAGAGCGGCGGGCGGTCGTACGGCGGGTGGAGCTCCTCGCCGACCAGGGTGATCGGTCCGCGGTGGCCGTTCTCCCGCAGGCCCAGCGCGATCTGCAGGCCGGCCAGCCCGGCGCCGACCACGACGACCCGCTGTTCAGCGGCCGACGCCCGCTCCGTTCCCGGCGCTTCCGGCATCCCCGGTCCACCCCCACCCTTGCGAAGCGATCACCTGTACGGTGGGGAGGGTATCGCGGGAGCCCGGCGCGCCGGGCTGAGAGGGAGGCGTTCGCGGCCTCCGACCGTCCGAACCTGATCCGGGTCATGCCGGCGAAGGGAGGTTCTGGGAACCCATGGCTGGAAGCGACGCTGACGCGGCCGTCGACGTCCTCGTCGTCGGCGGCGGGATCATCGGCCTGGCCTCGGCCTGGCGGGCGCGCCGGCGCGGCCTCTCGGTGACCGTGCTGGACCCCGATCCGGGGCGCGGCGCCAACCAGGTGGCCGCGGGGATGCTGGCCCCGGTCACCGAGCTGCAGTACGGCGAGGAGCCGCTGCTCAGGCTGGGACTCGAATCCAACGCCCGGTACGCGGAGTTCGCCGCCGAGCTGGCCGAGGCCTCCGGCGGGATGGACCTGGGCTACCGCCGGTGCGGCACCCTCGCCGTCGCGCTGGACGCGGACGACCGCGCCGAGCTGCGCGAGGTCCACGCGTTCCAGCGGCGGCTGGGCCTGGACGCGGAGTGGCTGACCGGCCGCGAATGCCGCCGGCTCGAACCCATGCTGGCGCCGGGGGTCCGCGGCGGGCTGCTCGCCCGGGACGACCACCAGGTGGACGGCCGCCGGCTGGGCGCGGCGCTGACCGCGGCCTGCGAACGGTCGGGGGTGGTGATCGACCGAGCCCGGGCGGCGGAACTGACGTACGCGGACGGCACGGATGGCACGGACGGCGCGGACGGCGCGGATGCCGGCGGCGAGCGCCAGGTGGTCGGCGCGCGCACCGGCGACGGGCGGCTGCTGCGCGCCGGGCAGACCGTGCTGGCCGCCGGTTCGCGCTCCGGCGAGCTCTACGACGGGCTGCCGGTCCGCCCGGTGAAGGGCCAGGTGCTGCGGCTGCGGATGGACGGCCCGTTCGCCGGGTTCCTCGGGCGGAACGTCCGGGCGGTCGTCCGCGGGGTGCACATCTACCTCGTGCCCCGGGAGAACGGCGAGCTGGTGATCGGCGCGACCACCGAGGAGCGCGGCTGGGACACCACCGTCACCGCCGGCGGGGTGTACGAACTGCTGCGCGACGCCCACGAGCTGGTGCCCGGCATCACCGAGCTTCCGCTCGCCGAGACCGGCGCCGGGCTGCGGCCGGGCTCGCCCGACAACGCCCCGATGATCGGGCCGACCGGGGTGCCAGGCCTGGTCGCCGCCACCGGGCACGGGCGCAACGGCGTCCTCCTCACCGCGGTCACCGGCGAGCTGGTCGCCGAACTGCTGGCGACCGGACGGGTGCCGGAGCTCGCCGCCCCCTTCTCCCCCACTCGTTTCCGGCGCCCGGAATCCGCGGAGGTGCGCGCGTCATGATCGTGTCCGTCAACGGCGAGCGGCGGGAGTTCACCGCCGGCACCACCCTGGACCAGGTGGTCGCCGAACTCAGCCGGGCCCCGCGCGGGGTCGCCGCCGCGCTCAACGAGTCCGTGGTCCCGCGCGGCTCGTGGGCGACGGCGACACTCCAGGACGGGGACCGGGTCGAGGTCCTGACGGCGGTTCAGGGCGGCTGAGGAGAACGATTGCCATGGCTGACGATGTCTTCACCCTTGCGGGACGGAGCTTCGGCTCCCGACTGATCATGGGCACCGGCGGGGCGCCGAGCCTTGAGGTACTGGAGCGGGCGCTGATCGCCTCCGGCACCGAGCTGACCACGGTCGCCATGCGGCGGATCGACCCGTCGGCGCGGGGCTCCGTCTTCGAGGTGCTCCAGCGGAACGCGATCGATCCGCTGCCCAACACCGCCGGCTGCTTCACCGCCGGCGAGGCGGTGCTGACCGCGCGGCTCGCGCGGGAGGCGCTCGGCACCGACTGGATCAAGCTGGAGGTCGTCGCCGACGAGCGGACGCTGCTGCCGGACGCCGTCGAGCTGCTGGACGCGGCGGAGACGCTGGTCGACGACGGCTTCACGGTGCTGCCCTACACCAACGACGACCCGGTGCTGGCCCGCCGGCTGGAGGAGGTCGGCTGCGCGGCGGTGATGCCGCTGGGGTCGCCGATCGGGTCGGGGATGGGGATCCGCAACCCGCACAACTTCCAGCTGATCGTGGAGCAGGCGGGGGTGCCGGTGATCCTGGACGCCGGGGCCGGCACGGCGTCCGACGCCGCGCTGGCGATGGAACTGGGGTGCGATGCGGTGATGCTGGCCACCGCGGTGACCCGGGCGCAGGACCCGGTGCTGATGGCCGAGGCGATGCGGCGGGCGGTGGAGGCGGGGCGGTTGGCGCGTCTCGCCGGCCGCGTGCCGAAGCGCTACCACGCGGAGGCGTCCAGCCCGATGGCAGGACGCGCGAGCTTCGACCCCGAGGCACCGGCGTTCTAGTTCTCTGCCCCCGGCCCCGCGAAGTCGCGCAGCGACTTAAGGGGCGCGGGGAACTGCGCGCCGAGGCGACTACGATCCGCAGCCGACAACGGAGTACGGGTTGCAGCCCAGTGGCCACTGCCGGCGCGCAGTTCCCCGCGCCCCCGACGAGCCCTTCGGGCTCACCCGGCCCCGCGAAGTCGCGCAGCGACATAAGGGGCGCGGGGAACTGCGCGGCGAAGCGGCTACGGTCCGCAGCCGGCAACGGAGTACGGGTTGCAGCCCAGTGGCCACTGCCGGCGCGCAGTTCCCCGCGCCCTCGACGAGCCCTTGGGGCTCACCGGGCTCCGGGGGTGCCGCGGAGGGACTTGAGGGTGATGACCGCGGCGGCCGTCACCGCCGTACCGGCGGCGATCGCGAGGACATACAGCAGCGGGCGGCCGATCAGGGGCAGCACCCAGATCCCCCCGTGCGGAGCACGCAGCGTCGCGCCGAACCACATCGAGAGGCCGCCGACGACCATGGAGCCCAGCATCCCCGACGGGATCACCCGCAGCGGATCCGCCGCGGCGAACGGGATCGCGCCCTCGGTGATGAAGGAGGCGCCCAGCACCCACGCGGCCTTCCCGTTCTCCCGCTCCTCCGCGGAGAACAGCCGCCGCCGCACCACGGTCGCCAGCGCCAGCCCCAGCGGCGGCGTCATCCCGGCGGCCATCACCGCCGCCATCACCTTCAGGCTGCCCGCGCCCGGGTCGCTGCCCGCGGTCGTCAGCGCGCCCGCCGCGAAGGTGTAGGCCACCTTGTTGAGCGGGCCGCCCATGTCGAAGGCCATCATCGCGCCCAGCACCACGCCCAGGATGACGGCGTTGCCGCCGGACATCCCGTTCAGCCAGTGGGTGAGGCCGCTCATCGCGGTGGCGATCGGCTGGCCGAGGACCACGAACATCAGGAACCCGATCACCGCCACCGAGATCAGCGGGATCACCACCACCGGCATGATCCCGGCGACGCCCTTGGGCACCTTCCAGCGGACCATCCACCGCACCAGCACCCCGGCCAGCAGACCGGCCACGATGCCGCCGAGGAAGCCCGCCCCAACCGTCACCGACACCGCGCCGCCGACGATGCCGGCGGCCAGCGCCGCCCGGTCGGCGATGGCGTACGCGATGAAGCCGGCCAGGATCGGCACCAGGAAGCCGAAGGCCGCCGATCCGGCCTGGAAGAGGAGGGCGGCCCAACTGCTGCTCGCCGTCCAGTCGAAGTGGCCCACCACCGAGGGCGCGGACTTGATCTGGTACCCGCCGACGGCGAAGCCGAGCGCGATCAGCAGCCCGCCGGCGGCGACGAACGGGATCATGTAGCTGACCCCGGACATCAGGTACTGGCGCAGCCGGGTCGCCCAGTGCGGGGGCGCCTCGACCGGGCGCGGCTCCGGCGCGGGGCGGTCGCCGGCCGCCGGCGCGGACCCCGCCGACTCCCTTGCCCGGGCGATCAGTTCGTCCGGGCGGTTGACCGCCGCCTTGACCCCGACGTCCACCACCGGCTTGCCGGCGAACCGCGCCCGGTCGCGGATCTCCACGTCGTGGGCGAGGACGACGGCGTCCGCGGCGGCGATCACCGCCGGGTCGAGCGGGGTGGACCCCGCCGAGCCCTGGGTCTCCACGGCGATCTCCACCCCGGCCCGGGCGGCGGCCTGCTCCAGCCGTTCGGCGGCCATGTAGGTGTGGGCGATCCCGGTGGGGCAGGAGGTCACCGCGACCAGGCGGAGGGTGGCCGCGGGGGCCGACTGCGCCGCCGGCGCCGCCGCGGGGGCCGGCGCCGCCGCTGCGGCGGTCGGCTCGGCGGCCGGCTCGACTGCCGCCCCTCCGGTCGAGTTGAGGAGGGCCGCCACGGCCGTCGGGTCGGTGGCGGCACGCAGGGCGCGGGTGAAGTCCTCCCGGACCAGGCGGCGGGCCAGCGCGGCCAGGATCTCCAGGTGGGCGTCGTCGGCGCCGGCCGGGGCGGCGATCATGAAGACCAGGTCCGCCGGACGGCCGTCCGGAGCGTCGAAGTCCAGGCCGCCGACACTGCGGCCGAAGGCCAGCGAGGGCTGGGTGACGTGGGCGGAACGGCAGTGCGGGACGCCTATCCCGTCGCCCATGCCGGTGGGCGCCTGCTCCTGGCGCGCGGCTATGTCGGCGAGGAAGCCCTCCAGGTCGGTGACCCGGCCCGCCGCGGCGAGCCGCTGGGCCAGCGCCCGCAGGGCGTCCGGGGTGTCGCCGGGGGCGAGGTAGAGGTCGACCAGTGCCGGGGTGGTGAGGGTGGCGCCCGCGGAGGCGTCCGCGGTTCTGTCGGTGGTTCCCAGATCGCTCATCGTCGAGTGGTCCTTCGCGGGTGGGGTCGGATCAGGGGCGGGATCAGCGGAGGCGCAGGTCCGGGGAGAGGTCGGGGGTGACGGTGACGTCCTGCGGGCGGAGGTCGGAGGGGCGCGGCATGGCGCTGCCGGGCAGCCGCACCGCCGCCGCGCCGTGCGCGAGCGCCGCCGCCAGCGCCGCAGGCCCCGCAGCGCCGCCCGCCGCACCGCCGGCGCCGCCGGCGCCCAGGAAACCGGCCAGCGAGGCGTCTCCGGCGCCCACGTCGCTGCGGACCTCCGCCGGGTCGACCGGCGCGGTGCCGTACCAGCAGCCGTCCTCGGCGACCAGCAGCATCCCCCGGGCCCCGAGGCTGGCCAGCACCGCGACGGCGCCGCGCTTGCGCAGCTCCTTGGCGGCGTCGACGGCGTCGCCGAGGGTCCGGAGCTCGCCGCCGACCGCCTCGGCCAGCTCGTCCAGGTTGGGTTTCAGCACGTCGGGTCCGGCCGCCAGGGCGGCGGCCAGCGCCGGGCCCGAGGTGTCCAGGGCGATTCGGGCGCCGGCCCCGTGCACGGCGGCGACCGCCCGCGCGTACCAGTCGTCGGGGAGGCCGCGCGGCAGCGAGCCGCAGCAGGCCAGCCAGCCGGTGCCGGCCCGCGCCGAGTCGCGCACCTCGGCGAGGAGCGCCGCCGACTCGGCCGGGGTGAGCTCGGGCCCCGGAGCGTTGATCTTCGTCAGCGGGCCGCCGGGCTCGGCGACGCCGACGTTGATCCTGGTGCCGCCGCGTACGGGGACGGCGCGGACCTCGATGCCCTGCTCGGCGAGCAGTTCGCCGAGCAGCCGGCCGCCCGGGCCGCCGAGCGGCAGTACGGCGCGGGTGGCGTGCCCGGCGGCGGTCAGCGCCCGGGAGACGTTGACGCCCTTGCCCCCGGGGTCGAGCCGGTCGCCGGCGGCCCGGTTGACCCCGCCGCGGACCAGCGGGGCCGGGGCGGGCAGCTCGTAGGTGCGGTCCAGGCTGGGGTTGGGGGTGACGGTGACGATCCGCCCGGCGCTCCCGCTCATGCCCGGATCACCTCCGGCCCGGCCGCCGCGACGGCCGCCGCGTCCTCGTCGGAGAGGCCGGAGTCGGTGACCACGGTGTGGATCTCGGCCAGCGAGGCGAAGCGGGCGAAGTGCCGGTGGCCGTACTTGCCCGAGTCGGCGACCAGCAGCACCCGGTCCGCCCCGGCCACCATCGCCCGCTTGACCGCGGCCTCCGCCAGGTCGGGGGTGGAGAGGCCGTGTCCGGCGCTGAAGCCGTTGGTGGCGATCACCGCGAGGTCGGCGTGGACGTCGGCGAGGTCGCGCAGCGCCCAGGCGTCGACCGCGGCATGGGTGCGGTGCCGGAGCCGGCCGCCGACCAGGTGGAGGGTGAGCTCGGCGTGGTCGGCCAGCCGGGCGGCGACCGGCAGGGCGTTGGTGACCACGGTGAGCGCGCTGTCCTGCGGGAGCAGCGCGGCCAGCCGGCTGATCGTGGTGCCGGCGTCCAGCAGGACGCTGCCGGCCTCGGGGAGGAGGGCGAGCGCGGCCTTGGCGATCCGCTCCTTCTCGTCGGCGGCGGTGGAGTCGCGTTCGGCGAGGCCCGGCTCGATGTGGAGGCCGCCGACCGGGAGCGCGCCGCCGTGCACCCTGCGGATCAGCCCCGCCCGGTCGAGCGCGGAGAGGTCGCGCCGGATGGTCTCCTGGGTGACGTCGAACTCCTCGGCGAGGGAGGGGACGTCGACCCGGCCGCGCTCCTGGGCGAGGAGGACGATGCGCTGCTGGCGCTCGGGTGGGTACATGTGGGTTCGCTTCTGTTTGCCGCGGGATCGCTGTCTGTTTCTGCCCGGTCGCGGGCGCTGACCGAGAGCGTAGGCCGTGGAGGGCCGAATGCAAACCCCTTGGATGCCCGAATGTGTTGACAGCTTCGGCGATTCGGACGTAGAACCAAGCCCCATCGGCCCCCAACGGGCGCAGACAGACGCATTCGGAAGGTTCTGACGATGTCTCAGCCGAATCGGCTCTCCCTCACCGCCACCGTCGGCGCGCGCGGCGGCCTCCACGCCCGGCCTGCGGCCCAGTTCGTGCAGGCCGCCGCCCGGCAGCCGGTCCGGGTCACGGTCGGACGGCCCGGCCAGGATCCGGTGGACGCCCGCTCGCTCCTCTCCGTGCTGGGCCTGGCCGCCAAGCACGGCGACGAGCTGCTGCTGAGCACCGACGGCGAGGCCGGCGCGGCCGCCGTGCTGGACGAGCTCGCCGCGCTGATCTCCGCCGAGCAGGACTGAGACAGGCCGGGCGCCCGGCGGCGCTTCTGTCACGACCTGGGTGCGACCTGAACCGGAGCGGTCCGAGTCGCGAGGGATGGCCCGTAAAATCCCCTGCGTGGACACCACCCTGCAGGACCCGTTGATCGGCCGGGAGCTCGACGGCCGCTACCGGGTCGACGAGCGGCTCGCCGTCGGCGGCATGGCCACCGTCTACCGCGGGGTGGACACCCGGCTGGACCGGACGGTCGCGCTCAAGGTCATGCACCCCGCGCTGGCCGCCGACCCCGAGTTCACCGACCGCTTCATCCGCGAGGCCAAGGCCGTCGCCCGGCTCGCCCACCCCAACGTGGTCAACGTCTTCGACCAGGGCGCCGACGGCCAGGCCGTCTTCCTTGCCATGGAGTACGTGCCCGGCTGCACCCTGCGCGACCTCCTCAACGACCGGGGCGCCCTCAACCCCCGTACCGCGCTGGACATCCTGGAGCCCGTGCTGGCCGCGCTCGGCGCCGCCCACCGGGCGGGGCTCGTCCACCGGGACGTCAAGCCGGAGAACGTGCTGCTGACCCACGGCGGCCTGGTCAAGGTCGCGGACTTCGGGCTGGTCAGGGCGGTGACCGGGGAGGCCGGGAGCACCTCGACCGGCCAGGTCCTGGGCACCGTCTCGTATCTGGCGCCGGAGCAGATCCAGCAGGGTGAGGCGGATCCGCGCACCGACGTCTACGCCGCGGGCGTGCTCCTCTACGAGATGCTGACCGGCGGAAAGCCCTACCCGGGCGGCACCCCCGTGCAGGTGATCTACCGCAAGCTGGAGGAGGACGCGCCGCCGCCGTCCGCGGCCGTCCCCGGGCTGGCCCCGCAGCTGGACGCCCTCACCGCCGCGGCCGCCGCCCGCGAGCCGGGCCGGCGGCCCGCCGACGCCGCCGAGCTGCTGGTCCTGTTGCGGCGCTGCCGCGCCGGGCTGACGCCGGACCAGCTGGACGCCGAGCCGCCGGAGTCCAGCCGCCCGGTCCGCCGGGACGAGCCGACCGCCATGCTGGGCGGCCGCAGGAAGCGGCGGCAGCGGACCGAGCGGCCCGCCGGCCCCGCCGCGCGCAGCGGGACCGAGCCCACAAGCGTCCTCGCCGCCGCCGCGCGCAGCGGGACCGAACCCACAAGCGTCCTCGCCGACCTCCCCGCCGACCTGGTGATGCCCCGACGCGGCCAGTTCGGCGAGAGCGAGCCGACCACCCGGCAGCCGGTCCCGGCGCGCCCGGCGCCGCGCCGCCGGCGGCCGCGCCGGGCCGCGCTCTGGACCGCCGCGGGAGCGCTGGTCGCGGTCCTGGTCGGCGGGCTGACCTGGACCCTGAACGGCGCGCTGTACACCACCATGCCCGGCGTCCTCAGCCTCTCCGCCTCCGCCGCCGAGCAGAAGCTGCACCAGGACGGCCTCTCCACCCGGGTCACCCGCGCCTACAGCGAGACGGTCACCCGCGGCGACGTGATCTCCACCGACCCCGGCCCGGGCAGCCGGATCAGCAAGGACGGCACGGTCACCCTGCTGGTCTCCCAGGGCCCCGAGCGGCATGTCATGCCGGACGTCACCGGCCGGACGCTGGCCGCCGCCCGGCAGGCCATCACCGCCGCCAAGCTCGCCGTCGGCACCACCACCCAGCAGTACTCGGCGACCGTGCCGAAGGGTTCCGTGGTCTCCACCCAGCCGGCCGCCGGGCAGAGCCTCAAGCCGGGCACCCCGGTCGCGCTGACCCTCAGCCAGGGCCCGCAGCCGGTGCCGCTGCCGCAGGTCACCGGGCTCCCGGTGGACCAGGCGCAGCAGCAGCTCTCGGCGGCCGGCTTCACCGTCCAGGTCTCCCCTGAGCAGGTGTACTCGGACACCGTCCAGGCCGGGCAGGTCGCCCAGGAGAGCCCGGCCGGCGGGACCGCCCCACAGGGCTCGACGGTCACCCTCACCCTCTCCAAGGGCCCGCAGCTGTTCCCGGTGCCGGACGTCACCGGGCAGACCGCGGACCAGGCGACGGCGGCCCTCCAGGCGGCCGGCTTCCAGGTGTCGGTGGTCAACCTCAACCCGCTGGCGGGCAACCCGGCCGTGCACTCGGAGAGCCCGGGCGGCGGCACCCAGCAGCCGCACAACACCAAGATCACCCTGCTGACCTACTGATCGGCCCCTCCATGCACAGGAACCCCATCGGCGCCCATGTCCCGGTCGCCGGCCGCGGTCTGGTCGGGACCGGCCTCGCCTACGCCGAGAAGGTCGGCGCCGAGGCGGTCCAGGTCTTCGTCGCCAACCCGCGCGGCTGGGCCACCCCGGCCGGCGATCCGCGGAAGGACGCGGAGTTCCGCGAGGCCTGCGCCGCACGCGGCGTCCCGGCGTACATCCACGCGCCGTACCTCATCAACTTCGGCTCCGGGGACGCCCGTACGCTGGAGCGCTCGGTCGAGTCGCTGCGGCACTCGCTGGTGCGCGGCACGGCGATAGGGGCGCTCGGCGTGGTCGTCCACACCGGTTCGGCGACCTCGGGGCGGACCCGGGCGGAGGCCCTGCGGCAGGTGCGGGAGGCGATGCTGCCGCTGGCCGACGCGCTGGACGAGTTCGGCGGCGACCCGCCCGAGCTGCTGCTGGAACCGACCGCCGGGCAGGGCAGCTCGCTCTGCTCCCGGATCGAGGACCTCGCCGAGTACCTGGACGCCCTCGACCACCACCCGCGGGTCGGCATCTGCCTGGACACCTGCCACGCCTTCGCGGCCGGGCACGACCTGGCGGCGGAGGGCGGCACGGCGGCCGCGCTCGACCAGCTCGCCTCCGTCGCCGGCCCGAACCGGCTCCGGCTGGTCCACGCCAACGACTCCAAGGCCGGCTGCGGCTCCCACCTAGACCGGCACGCCAACATCGGGGCCGGCGAGATCGGCGCCGAGCCGTTCGCGGAGCTGTTCCGCCACCCGAGCACGGAGGGCGTCCCGCTGATCCTGGAGACCCCGGACCGCTCCTCCCCGGAGGGCTTCGGCCACGCGGAGGACGTCGCCACGCTGGCGAAGCTGCGCGCCCGGCAGGGCTGAGCCGGCGTCGGGGCGTGGTGCCCGACAGCCATTCGGGGCCGGGTGCCCGACAGCCGCTCGGGGCCGGGTCCCCCTGAGGCCCGCCGGGGGTCAGTGCTCCGGGCCGTCGCCCGGGGACTCCTGGTAGGTGTAGCGCTGCTCGGTCCAGGGGTCGGCCAGGTTGTGGTAGCCGCGCTCCTCCCAGAAACCCCGGCGGTCCGCCGTCATGTACTCGATGGCGCGCACCCATTTGGGGCCCTTCCAGGCGTACAGCCGGGGGACCACCAGGCGCAGCGGGAAGCCGTGCTCGACGGTGAGCTGCTCGCCGTTGCGGTGGGTGGCGAGGACCGTGTCCGGGGCGGTGAAGTCGGCCATCCGCAGGTTGGCGCTGTAGCCGTACTCGGCCCAGACCATCACATGGGTGACGGAGGGCGCCGGCGGGGCGAGTCCGAGGATCGTGGCGGGGGTCACCCCGGCCCACTCGTTGCCGACCATCGTGAAGCGGGTGACGCAGTGGAAGTCGCCGTGGACGGTCACCCGCGGCAGCGCGGAGAACCCGGCGTGGTCCCAGCTGTACTTCTCACCCGAAGCGGTGGCGCCGAAGACCTGGAAGTCCCACGCCTCGGGGCGGAAACGCGGCACCGGGCCGTAGTGGAGAACCGGCCACCCGCGCTGCGGGTGCTGCCCAGGGGGAAGCCCGTCCACGCCGCTGGCCTGCTTGTTCTCTTCCTGCCCCATGACTCCATGGTGTCAGAGACCGGCCTGTGCTCCGAACCTGCGGTCGGCCTGGGGGCAAACGGACAAACCGTGGTGAGTGTGAACTTACTGGAAGTCGGGACGCCTGAGTGGAACGATGCCCGCGTTCGTTACGACCCCGCGACTTTCGAAGGCAGGCCGGCGATGCAGGGCGACCCCGAGATCATCGAGTTCCTCAACGAGCAGCTCACGGGCGAACTGACGGCGATCAACCAGTACTTCCTCCACGCCAAGCTGCAGGAGAACTACGGCTGGCTGAAGCTCGCCGCCGTCACCAGGCGCGAGTCGATCGACGAGATGAAGCACGCCGAGGTGCTGACCGACCGGATCATCTTCCTGGAGGGGTTGCCGAACTACCAGCGGCTGTTCCATCTGCGGGTCGGGCAGACGGTGACCGAGATGTTCCAGGCCGACCGGCAGGTGGAGGTCGAGGCGATCGACCGGCTGCGCCGGGGGATCTCCGTGATGCGCGCCAAGGGCGACGTCACCTCGGCGAACATCTTCGAGTCGATCCTGGAGGACGAGGAGCACCACATCGACTACCTCGACACGCAGCTGGAGCTCATCGAGAAGCTGGGCGAGCCGCTGTACCTCGCGCAGCAGATCGAGCAACCGGACAGCTGAGCCCCGGACGCAGCGCGGCGAGCGCTGCAGCCTGCCGCCGTCGGCAACGGAGATCGGGTCGCTACCCGGCCGCCGTCGCCGGGTGCGGCGCCATGGTCGGCCGGCCGCGCAGTTCCCCGCGCCCCTTGCTTGCGCCTACGGCGCTGCGCCCGGGACGCGGGGGCTGGGCGCGCCTCAGGCTGCTTCGGCGTCCGGGTCCGGTGGGGTGGGGGCCAGGCCCAGGCGGGTGGCGAGCCTCGCCGTGGGGCAGGGGCGGGCGCCCTCGGCGCCGAGGAGGACCTGGATCCGCTGGACGCAGGAGCCGCAGTCGGTGCCGGCGCCGCAGCCCTTGGCGATCTGGCGGGGGCTGCAGGCCCCGGCGCCGATCTCCTCCCTGACGCGCTCCTCGGTCACCGCGTGGCACATGCAGACGTACATCGTGCGGATCTCCCGAGGACGGTGGCAGGTGAGCTAAGGCTTACCTTACCCACCGTCGCGGGAGCGCGAAAGGACTCCCCGGCCGTCCGCCGGGGAGTCCTTCGTCACAACCGGTCAGCTCTGGCTGCGGTACATCTCCGCGACCAGGAACGCCAGGTCCAGGGACTGGCTGCGGTTGAGGCGCGGGTCGCAGGCGGTCTCGTAGCGCTGGTGGAGGTCGTCGACGAAGACCTCGTCGCCGCCGCCGATGCACTCGGTGACGTCGTCGCCGGTCAGCTCCATGTGGACGCCGCCCGGGTGGGTGCCCAGCGCCCGGTGGACCTCGAAGAAGCCCTTGACCTCGTCGAGGACGTCGTCGAAGCGGCGGGTCTTGTGCCCGCTGGTCGCCTCGAACGTGTTGCCGTGCATCGGGTCGCAGATCCAGGCGACCTGCGCCCCGGTCGCGGTGACCTTCTCCACCAGGCCCGGGAGGACGTCCCGGATCCGGCCGGCCCCCATGCGGGTGATGAAGGTCAGGCGGCCCGGCTCGCGCTCCGGGTCCAGCTTGTCGATCAGGGTCAGCGCGTCGTCCGCGGAGGTCGTCGGGCCGAGCTTGACGCCGATCGGGTTGCGGATGTTCCGGGCGAACTCCACGTGGGCGTGGTCGAGTTGGCGGGTGCGCTCGCCGATCCAGACCATGTGCCCCGAGACGTCGTAGAGCTTGCCGGTCCGCGAGTCGGTGCGGGTCAGCGCCGTCTCGTAGTCCAGCAGCAGCGCCTCGTGCGAGGAGTAGAACTCGACGGTGCGGAACTCCTCCGGGTCGACCCCGCAGGCGTTCATGAAGGCCAGGGCGTTGTCGATCTCCTTGGCCAGCCGCTCGTAGCGCTGCCCGGCCGGGGAGTTGCGGACGAAGTCCTGGTTCCAGGCGTGCACCTGCCGCAGGTCGGCGTAGCCGCCGGTGGTGAACGCGCGGACCAGGTTCAGCGTGGAGGCGGAGGCGTGGTACATCCGCTTCAGCCGCTCCGGGTCCGGGACCCGGGACTCCTCGGTGAACTCGAAGCCGTTCACCGAGTCGCCGCGGTAGACCGGGAGCGTCACGCCGTCCCGGGTCTCCACGTTCTTGGAGCGCGGCTTGGAGTACTGGCCGGCGATCCGGCCGATCTTCACCACCGGCACCTTGGCCGCGTAGGTGAGGACGACCGCCATCTGCAGCAGGGTCTTGAGCTTGTTGCGGATGTGCTCGGCGGAGACGCCGTCGAAGGCCTCCGCGCAGTCGCCGCCCTGGAGGACGAAGGCCTCGCCGCGCGCCACGGCCGCCAGCCGGTCCCGCAGTTGATCGCACTCGCCGGCGAAGACCAGCGGCGGATACGACGCGAGTTCGGTCAGGACGCCGTGCAGTGCGTCCTGGTCCGGGTACTCGGGCTGCTGCACCGCCGGAAGGGTTCGCCAGGGGAATACGTCGTTCACGGTCACGGGGACAAGGTTAAGGCAGGGCGACCGGCGATCTCGGCCGCGCCCGAAGGGTGAGATTCGAAGCACACACCGCGGCACGGGCCCCCGATCCGCTAGAGTCGGGGCCGTGAACGCACTCCGCACCTTCTCCTGGTGGTGGCCCGCTTCCCGAGGCGGCCCACTCCTCGTGCGTTCCTAACGACGACACCACGGCCGCCCCACGGGGCGGCCGTCGCGGTTTCACCGGGCGTCCTCCCCGATCCCCCAGTCCCAGGACTTCGAGAGGACCCCCCGACATGCCCGCATCCGCGTCCGACGCCGGCTCACTCCTCCGCCGACTCGCCTCCGGCGAGGCCGGCCCCTTCGCTCTGCTGCACCGCCGCACCCCGCGGCTCGCGCCGGAGACCGTCGAGGTGCTGCTCGGCCCGGTCGGGACCTACCAGACCCTCGCCGAGCTGCCGGTCTCGGAGGAGGGCGGCAGCGGGCGGCCCGAGCACGACCTCCTCGCCCTCGTCCCCTACCGGCAGATCCGCGAGCGCGGCTTCCCGGCCCGCCACGACGGCACCCCGCTGCGCGCGCTGCGGGTCGAGGAGTCGTACGCGCTGCCGGTGGGCGAGGCGCTGGGGGCGCTGGCCGAGGTGGCCCCGGAGCGCCCGGTGGAGCTGCGCGGGGCCGGCTTCAGGACCGACGACGACGCCTATGCGGCGATCGTGGAGCGGGTGCTGTCCGAGGAGATCGGGCGCGGCGAGGGCGCCAACTTCGTGATCCGACGGGACTTCACCGGCGTCCTGCCGGAGTTCGCCGAGCACTCCGCCGAGCTCGCGCTGCTGCTCTTCGGCCGGCTGCTCCGGCAGGAGCGGGGCGCCTACTGGACCTTCCTCGTCCACACCGGCGACCGGGTGCTGGTCGGGGCCAGCCCGGAGGTGCACGTCCGGCAGACCGCTGGGACCGTGGTGATGAACCCGATCTCGGGGACCTACCGCTACCCGGCCGCCGGGCCGGACCTCGGCTCCCTCCTCGCCTTCCTCTCCGACCCCAAGGAACGCGAGGAGCTGTCCATGGTGGTGGACGAGGAGCTGAAGATGATGTGCGCGGTCGGCGACCTGGGCGGCCAGGTGCTGGGGCCGCGGCTCAAGGAGATGTCCCGCCTCGCCCACACCGAGTACGAGCTGCGCGGCCGCACCTCGCTGGACGTCCGGGAGGTGCTGCGGCAGACGATGTTCGCGGCCACCGTCACCGGCAGCCCGCTGCAGAACGCGACCCGGGTGATCAACCGGCACGAGCCGGACGGCCGCGGCTACTACGCGGGCGCACTGGCGCTGATCGGCCGCACGGCCGGGGGCGAGCAGACCCTCGACTCCCCCATCCTGATCCGCACCGCGGACATCGACGCGGCCTCCGGCCGGCTCCGGGTGGGGGTCGGCGCGACCCTGGTGCGCAAGTCCGACCCGCGCTCCGAGGTGGCCGAGACCCACGCGAAGGCCGCGGGGGTGCTGCGGGCGCTCGGCGCGACGACCACGACGGACGGCACGAGGGACGGCGCGGCGGCGGGCGGCGCGGCGGCGGGCGGCACCGCCCCCGCCGCGGACGGCCGGCCCCGGCTCGCGGACGACCACCGCGTGCAGTCCGCCCTGGACGCCCGCCGGGCCGACCTGGCGCCGTTCTGGCTGCGGATGCAGACGGAGCTCCGCCCGGAGTCGCGGCTGCCGGCCGACGCCCCGCACGCGCTGGTGGTCGACTGCGAGGACACCTTCACCACCATGCTGGCCCACCTGCTGCGCTCGCTCGGCAACCGGGTCACCGTCCTCCCCTGCTCCGACCCGGAGCTGGAGCGGAAGGTGACGGAGCATCAGGGGACGCTGGTGCTCGGCCCGGGCCCGGGCGACCCGGCGGACGCCGAGGACCCGCGGATGCGGGTGATGCGGCGGATCGTCGGCCGGCTGCGGGCGGCGGGGCGGACGGACGTCCTCGCGGTCTGCCTCAGCCACCAGCTGGTCTGCGCCGAGCTGGGGCTGCCGGTGCGGCGCAAGGCGGTGCCGTTCCAGGGTGCCCAGGAGACCGTCGACCTGTTCGGCGAGCGGCGGACGGTCGGCTTCTACAACACCTTCGCCGCGGTCTGCGACGAGGCGGCGGCGGAGCGGCTGCGCGGGCAGGGCGTCGAGGTCGCGCGCGATCCGGAGACCGGCGAGGTCCACGGACTGCGCGGCCCTGGCTTCGCGACCCTCCAGTTCCACCCGGAGTCGGTCCTGACCACCCAGGGCGTGGAGATCGTCGCCGCGGCGCTGGCGCATGCCCGCGCGGGGGCGGGGGCGCCGCGCGTCGGGGGCTGACCCCCGAGGCAGGCTGCCGCAGCCGGCAACGGAGTACGGGTTGCGACCCGGGGGCCGTTGCCGAGTGCGGCGCCGTAGTGCGCTGGCCGCGCGGTTCCCCGCGCCCCTCAACTGCGACCTCGTCGCCGCGTTCGGGGCTAGAGGCCTGCGCGGTCCAGGGCGCTCTGGAGGGAGGTGATGTAGCCCTCGCTGGTGTAGGTCGCGCCCGAGACGGCGTCTATCTTCGCGCCCTGGGCGGAGAGGGCCTCCTGGTTGAGGACGGGGACGGCGTAGGAGTTGATCTCCTGGTCGCGGGGGCGGTCGGTGGGCTCCTGGAGGACGTCCACCGCGGTGATCTTCTTGCCGGTGAGGTGGACGGCGACCTGGAACGGCCCGAAGGGCGTCTGCTCGATGTCGCCGTCCACCACCCGGGGAGACGTCGAGGACGACGACGAGGAGGACGAGGACGAGCCGGCCCCGGGGGTGGCCCCCGCGGTGGCCGCGGGCGGCTGCGCCGCGGCGGTCGGGGCGGCGATGTGGTGCGGCTTGGCCGCGAGGAGGAGGGCGACTACGGCGGCGGTGCCGCCACCGGCGAGGACGGTCCGGCGGACGCTCATGGGGTTCTCCAGCTGGGACGGCTCAGAAGGTGCTCAGAAGGCGAAGGACTCGTGGTGGATGCTGCGCTTCGGCACGCCGGCCGTGGTCAGCGCCTCGTGGGCGCGCTCCGTCATCCCGGGGGGACCGCACAGGTAGACGTCGTGCTCGCGGATGTCCGGAACGGCCGCCATCAGGGCGCGCGCGTCCAGCGGGTCCTTGTCGCGGCTGCCGAGGAGGTAGTGCACCCGGGCGCCGCGGTCGCGGGCGATGGCCTCCAGCTCCTCGCGGAAGACGAGGTCGCGGGCGCGGCTCGCCCGGTAGAGGAGGGTGAGGTCGCCGGGCCGGGCCGGCAGGGTCTCGAAGAGCGCCCGGAGCGGCGTGATGCCCACCCCGCCCGCGATGAGGAGCACCTTGGACTGCCTCCGGCGGGCCGCCGTCAGGCCGCCGTACGGGCCCTCGGCGAAGACCCGGGTGCCCGGCTTCAGCCGGGCCAGCGCCGCGCTGTGGCCGCCGAGCTTCTTCACGGTGATCCGCAGGAAGCGCGAGTCCGCGGGCGCGGAGAGCGAGTACGGGTTGGCCGCCCAGACCAGGCCGGGGGCGAGGAAGCGCCAGCGGAAGAACTGGCCGGGCTCGGTGATCCGGGCCAGCTCGGAGAGGTGGCGGCCGGTCAGCAGGATGGAGACGACGCCGGGGGCCTCCCGGCGGACCTCGGCGACCTGGAGGCGGTGCCGGAGGGCCCGCCGGCACGGCACCAGCCAGCGGAACCAGACCAGCAGCGCGCCGCTGCCGCCGTACAGCAGATACCAGGCGGCCCGGAACTTGCCGTCCAGGACGAACTGGGCGCCGTTGGCGAGCTGGTGCCAGAACGTCAGGTAGATCGCCAGGTAGGTGAGGAAGTGGAGGTAGTACCAGGTCTCGTAGCGGACCCGGCGGCGGACCGCGCCCGCGGAGACCAGGCCCACCAGGAAGACCAGCAGCACGCCGATGGTGCCGATCAGCAGGTCAGGGTAGTGGAAGACCAGCTCCACGCCCTCGTTCAGCAGGCCCTTGTGGGCGGTTATCGCATAGCCCCAGGTGATCAGGACGATGTGGCCGACGACCAGGCCGATGGCGTAGCGGCCCCCGAAGGAGTGCCAGCGGGCCAGCCGGTCCGTCCCGACGCCGCGGTCCACCGCCGGGATCCGGGCCATCAGCAGGAGCAGCACCGCCATCCCGTACCCGCCGAGGAGTCCGAGCAGCCGGCCGGCGTCGGTGACCCAGGCGCCGGTGGAGACCACGGCGCTGGTGTCGGACCACCACATCAGCAGGACGCCGAGGGCGCCGAGCGCGATCGCGGTCCGCGCCGCCACGGGCGAGAGCCGCAGCGGGGCGCCGGGGGCGGCGCCGGCCGGCCCCGGGCCGCGCCACGGCCGTCCGGACCGGTGGCCCGGTGTGCTCCGGCGGTGGTGCTCATCTCGGTCTTCTCCTCTTGCTCGGCGACCGTTGCCGGGGCGGATCCGGCCGTCCGCACCCGGACGTTCGACCCGCCTCGATCGGGCGCCAACTCTGACAGCGGATCCTCTCAGGTCTCTGTCAGTGCGGCCTCCCCGGGGCCCCGAAACAGGACAGAACCCAGGAAAAGCCTCAGGGCGGACGGGAAAACTCATCCAGTTCTCAGGGGCTTCAGAACTGACCCTGGCCTGCCCTCACCCTGGCGTCCGAGGATGAGCCCACTATGCGACAGAGCCAGCCCGCGGCCCCCGAGGCCGCCCCCCGACTGCTGCGCCCGGACGGCACCCCGGTACGCGTGCTCGTCGTCGACGACGAACCCGCGCTCACCGAGGTGCTCGGCGACGTCCTCCGCTACGAGGGCTGGGAGGTGCGCGCCGCCGCGGACGGCAGATCCGCGGTCGCCGCCGCGCGGGAGCTCCAGCCGGACGCGGTCGTCCTGGACATCATGCTGCCGGACACCGACGGGATGACCGTGCTGCGCCGGCTGCGGGAGCTGGCCCCGGGGGTCTGCGTGCTCTTCCTCACCGCGCGGGACGCCGTCGAGGACCGGATCGCCGGGCTCACGGCCGGCGGCGACGACTACGTCACCAAGCCGTTCAGCCTCGGCGAGGTGGTCGCCCGGCTGCGCGGGCTGCTCCGGCGCGCCGGGATGGCGGCGGCCGCCGCCGACGGAGCGGGCGGGCCGCCGCCCTCCCCGCGGCTGGTGGTGGGCGACCTGGAGATGGACGAGGACGCCCGCGAGGTCCTCCGCGACGGCGAGCTGATCCAGCTCAGCCCGACCGAGTACAAGCTGCTGCGGTACCTGATGAGCAATCCGCGGCGGGTGCTGAGCAAGGCCCAGATCCTCGACCACGTGTGGTCCTACGACTTCGGCGGCCAGGCGCATGTGGTCGAGCTGTACATCAGCTATCTGCGGAAGAAGGTCGACGCCGGCCGGACGCCCATGATCCACACCGTCCGCGGGGTGGGTTATGTGCTGCGGCCCGCGCTGCGGTGAGGCCGCCCAGGCCGCGGCTGCGACCGCGGACGCTGCGCGGGCGGCTGATCGTGGGCCTGCTGGTGCTCCTCGCGGTCGCCTCGGCGGCGGTGGGGGTGGCCACCACGGCCGCGCTGAACAGCTTTCTGATGGGGCGCCTGGACGAGGCCCTGGTGCAGACCGGCACCCGGTACGCGCAGAGCCTGGAGCACGGCTCGGTCGAACCGGGCGACACCCGCGCCCAGGCCGACGGCACCTTCGGCGCCCGGCTGCTGGACGGGCAGGTCACCCAGACCGGGGTGGTGGACGGGGACGGCGACGACTTCGACGACTCGGCCTCCGGCCACGGCCGGGACGGCGACGACCGGGTGCGGCTCACCGCGGCCGACCGCGCGGCGCTGGCCGCCCTGCCGGCGGACGGCGACTGCCGCACCGTGCGGATCTCCGCGCTCGGCCCGTACCGGATGCGGAAACTGCCGGGGCGGGACGGCGACCAGCTGGTCACCGGGCTGCGGCTGGCCTCGGTCGAGGACACCGTCCACCGGCTGGTGGCGGTCGAGGCGGTGGTCTTCGGCTGCATGCTGATCGCGGCCGGAGTCGGCGGCGGGCTGTGGGTGCGGGCGGCGCTGCGGCCGCTGCGCCGGGTCGCCGCCACCGCCGAGCGGGTCACCCGGCTGCCGCTGGCCAGCGGGGAGGTGACGGTGCCGCAGACCGCGGTGGAGGACGAGGCCGATCCGGAGAGCGAGGTGGGGCGGCTCTCCTCCTCGTTCAACCGGATGCTGGGGCACGTGGAGGACGCGCTGGGCCGGCGGCACCGGGTGGAGGAGCGGCTGCGCCGGTTCGCCGCCGACGCCGGCCATGAGCTGCGGACCCCGCTGGCGGCCATCCGGGGTCACGCGGAGCTGGCGGGCGCGCGGCTGGACGAGCGGCGGGCGGAGCTGCGGGACCCCGTGGTGGAGCGGGCGCTGGAGCGGATCCGCTCCGAGTCCGAGCGGATGGGGGCGATCGTCGAGGACCTGCTGCTGCTGGCGCGGCTGGACGCGGGGCGGCCGCTGGAGCGGGAGCCGGTGGACCTGACCGTGCTGGCGATCGACGCGGCGGCGGACGCGCGGGCGGCGGGACGCGAGCACCGGTGGGTGCTGGAGCTGCCGGAGGAGCCGGTGGTGGTCACCGGGGACCAGGGGAGGCTCCACCAGCTGGTCGCCAACCTGCTGGCGAACGCCGCCCGGCACACCCCTGCCGGGACGCGGGTGACCGTGTCGGTGGCGGCGCCGGTCGACGGGGGCCCGGTGGAGCTGGTCGTCCGGGACGAGGGGCCGGGGATTCCGGAGGAGATGCAGCCGGCGATCTTCGACCGCTTCACCCGGGTGGACGGCGGGCGGGCGCGGGCGGCGGGGGCGCGGGGCTGGGGCTGGCGATCGCCCGCGCGGTGGCGGAGGCGCACGGGGGCTCCCTCGACCTCAGCTCCCGCCCGGGCAGCACCGCCTTCACGCTGCGGCTGCCGCGGCAGGACGGTGGGTCTGACCCCGATTCGGGGAGCGAATGAGGGGCGCGGGGAATTCCGCGGCCCGCCGCGAACGGAGTCGCAGTCGGCGGCGGCGGCTGGGTCGCAACCCGGGGGGCGCAACCCAGGGGTCGCTACCGAGTGCGGCGCCGTGGGGCGCGGGCCGTGCTGTTCCCCGCGCCCCTGAAGCGGCTTCGGACCTACTTCCGGGCGGGCCCGGCCAGAGGGTCAGACCGACGCGGGGACGCGGTCCTCCGCGCGCTGGGCGGCGGCCGGCCCCGGCTCCGGCGCGCGGGCCGCCGCCTGGAGGCCGACGCCTCGCGTCTCCACCGCCCAGAGGAGGCAGGCGACGAAGCCGGCGGCGGTGACCGCCGCGGCGAGGATCATCGTCAGGCCGGTGCCGAGACCGGTGAGGGACATCGGCAGCAGGTAGGTGCCGATCGCCGCGCCGATCCGGCTGATGGAGGTGGCGAAGCCGACCGCCGTCGCCCGGACCGAGGTGGGGAACAGCTCATTGGGGTACGTCCAGTCGAGGACGTTGGGGCCGCCGCAGAAGAACGCGTAGGCGCACAGCGCGAGGAGCGCGACCGCGGCCGGAGCCGCCGGCCAGACGCCGAGGAGCAGCAGCGGGACGATCATCAGCCCGAAGGACCAGACGATGGTGGGCCGGCGGCCCTTGGTGTCGATCGCCCGCAGCGCCGGATAGCAGCCGATCAGGAAGACCGCGCTGATCAGTCCGGTGCCCAGGGTGGACATCACGTTGCCGCTCGGGAAGCCGAAGGACTCCAGCAGCTGCGGCCCGAAGGTCAGCATCGCGAACAGCGGACCCACCTGGCAGAGGAAGAACAGCCCGCAGAAGATCGTCCGCTTCCGGTACTCCGGCTGGAACAGCACCCGGATCCGGCCCGCCGAGAGCCGCTCGTCGCCCTCCGGCTCGCCGGCCAGCAGCTCCCGCGCGGTGACGTCCACGCCGAGGTGCTTCTTCACCACCCGTACCGCGTCCTCGCCGCGCCCGTGCTGGGCGAGGAAGAGGGGGGACTCCGGGGAGCCCCGGCGGATCACCAGGAAGACCACGCAGAGCAGCGCCGAGGAGGAGAGCATCCAGCGCCAGCTGTCCGCGCCGCCGAACTGGATGAACGCCCAGCCGACGAGGTAGGCCAGCACCGAGCCCGCGTACCAGGCGATGATCTGCTTGCCGAGCAGTCGGCCGCGGTGCTTGGTGGGCAGCCACTCGGCGAGGAGCGAGGTGGCGATCGGGTAGTCCGCGCCAACCGCCATGCCGAGGACGAAGCGCAGGGCGACGATCTCCCAGACGCCGGTGGCCCAGAAGGAGAGCACCGAGCAGGCGATCATCACGACCAGGTCGGCGGTGTACATCACCTCCCGGCCGATCTTGTCGGTCAGCACGCCGAAGACGGCGCCGCCGACGAACATGCCGATCAGGGCCGCCGCGCCGATCAGGGAGACCTCGGCGGTGCTGAGGTGGAGCTGGGGCTGCATGGTGATCAGCGCCACGCCCACGATGCTGAGGATGTATCCGTCCAGCAGGGGGCCGCCCGAGCAGGCGAGCGCCAGGCGCTTGTGGAACCGGGTGTAGGGGGCGTTCTCGATTACCGAAGACATGGAGTGATGTGGTGTTCCTTTTCGGGGACGTTCGGGCGGGTGGTCCTTGGGCGGCTCCGGTCGGCTCGGGGGATGGGCAGGGGACAAACGGGCGCCAGCATAGGGGCCGTTCGGACAAAAGGTGCAACCTACAGCCGCTTCTGGTGAGGTATGCCTCATTCCGGGCGGCCCGGAGCGGCCCGCAGCCAGCCCGGAGCCAGCCCGGAGCCAGCCAGCGGCCTCAGCCGAAGAAGACGTCGAACTCCTGGTAGAGGGCGGGGTCGACGGTCTTGGCCCGGGCGGTCGCGGTGGAGAGCGGCACCCGGACGATGTCCGTGCCGCGCAGGGCGACCATCGTGCCGAAGGCGCCCTCCTGCACGGCGTCGATGGCGTGCAGCCCGAAGCGGGTGGCCAGCCAGCGGTCGAAGGCGCTGGGCGTGCCGCCGCGCTGGACGTGGCCGAGGACGATGGTCCTGGCCTCGGTGCCGGTGCGCCGCTCGATCTCGGCGGCCAGCCACTCCCCTATCCCGGAGAGCCGGACGTGGCCGAAGGCGTCCCGCGAGTCGTCCTTGGTGACCATCCGGCCCTCGGTGGGGACGGCTCCCTCCGCCACCACCACGATCGGCGCGTAGTGGGTGCGGAAGCGGCTCTCCACCCAGCGGCAGACCTGGTCCATGTCGAAGGGCTGCTCGGGGATCAGGATCACGCTGGCGCCGCCGGCGATCCCGGAGTGCAGCGCTATCCAGCCGGCGTGACGCCCCATCACCTCGACCACCAGGGTGCGCATATGGGACTCGGCGGTGGTGTGCAGCCGGTCGATGGCCTCGGTGGCGATGTTCACGGCGGTGTCGAAGCCGAAGGTGTAGTCGGTGCCGGAGAGGTCGTTGTCGATGGTCTTCGGCACGCCGACCACGTTGACGCCCTGCTCGGCCAGGTAGGCGGCCACGCCCAGGGTGTCCTCGCCGCCGATGGCGATCAGCGCGTCCACCGCGAGGCCGGAGAGCTGCTCCTTGACCCGGCGTTCGCCGTCCGGCTCGTTGAGCGGGTTGGTGCGGGAGGAGCCGAGCACCGTGCCGCCGCGCGGCAGCAGACCGCGCACGGCCGGGATGTCCAGCGGGACCGCCCTGCCCTCCATGGGCCCGCGCCAGCCGTCCCGGAAGCCGATGAACTCATGGCCGTAGGCGGTGACGCCCTTGCGGACGACCGCTCGTATCACCGCGTTCAGGCCGGGGCAGTCTCCGCCGCCGGTGAGCACTCCGACACGCATGGCCACCACGGTGCCACGGGGCGGCCCGGCTGGATAGGCGTCTGCAGGACGCTACTCACGGGTCACCCGGCGGGCAGCGCGCCCTCCGGTTCCCCCGGGTCCTCGCGGTGCAGTCCGCGCTCCATCGCATAGCGGACGAGTTCCACGCGATTGTGCAGCTGGAGCTTGTTCAGGGTGTTCTGGACGTGGTTCTGCACGGTCCGGTGGGAGAGCACCAGCCGCCCGGCGATCTGCTTGTACGTCAGACCCTTGGCGACCAGCCGCAGCACCTCGGTCTCCCGCTCCGTCAGCCGCGGGACGTCGTCCTGCCCGGCCGCCGCCGGGTCCGCGGCGGACTCGTCCGGGACGGCGGCCGGGCCGCCCGCGGCGGCGGCCAGCCTGCGGTACTCGCCGAGCACCAGCCCGGCCAGGCCGGGGGTGAAGACCGGGTCCCCGGCCGCCGTCGAGCGCACCGCGGCCAGCAGCTCCTCGCGGCTGGCCGACTTCACCAGGTATCCGGTCGCGCCGGACTTCACCGCCTCCAGGACGTCGGCGTGCTGGCCGGAGGCGGAGAGCACCAGCACCCGGGTGGCCGGATGCCGGGCCAGCACCTGGCGGCAGACCTCGACGCCGGGCAGCTCCGGCAGGTTGAGGTCGAGGACCAGCACCTGCGGCCGCACCGCGTGCGCCCGGCGGACGGCCTCCGGTCCGTCGCCGGCGGTGGCCACCACCTCGCAGCCGGCGGCGGCCAGGTCGCGGGAGACGGCGTCCCGCCACATCGGGTGGTCGTCGACCACCATCACGCGCAGAGGCTCGCCGGGGCCCTGGGCGGCGGCGTCCTGGTCGGGTGTCACGCGGGCTCTCCTTCCCGGGGGCGGGGGATGCGCAGCTCGACCTCGGTGCCCTCGCCGGGCACGGAGCTGATCTCCGCGCTGCCGCCGAGGTCGCGGAGCCGGCCGCGGATGGACTGGGCCACGCCGAGCCGGCCCTCCTGCTCGGCGGCGAGGAGCCGGCCCTCGGGGATGCCCGGCCCGTCGTCGCGGACGCCGACGATCACCGAGTCGTCCTCGGGTGAGTCCTCCAGCAGGATCCACGCCCGCGCCTCCGCCCCGGCGTGCCGGCGGACGTTGTCCAGCGCGGCGGCCACGGCGGCGGTCAGCTCCTGCGCCACCCGGCGCTGGAGGAGGACGGGGTCACCGGGCGCGGAGACGGTCACGCCGGGCGCGGAGAGGCCGTTGAGCGCCGTACGCAGGTCGACGGCCGGGGACGGGGCGTCCTCGGGACCGGCAGAGAGGTCCGCGGTCGACGGGGGGAGGTCCGCGGCGGACGGGTCGGCGAGGCCCTCGGCGATCAGCGCCCGGAGGGCCACCTCCTGCTCGCCGGCCAGCCGGCCGAGCTCGGCCGCCTCTCCCCCGACCTCGGCGCCCCGGCGCTTCACCATGGCGAGCACCTGGAGGACGGAGTCGTGGATGTCCCGGGCCAGCCGCTCGCGCTCCCGGGTCACCGCCTCGATCCGCAGGGCGCGGGCCAGTGCCGCCTCGCTCGCCCTGGCCACCTCGACGACGTAGCCGATGGCGCAGCCCGCGATCAGCAGGATGATCCCGTTGTGGACGTTGACCATGGCGACCCGGCCGTGTTCCAGGTTGTCGGCGACCGCGACCACCACCACCGCGGCGGCGCCCGGCCGCCAGCCGCCCTTGACCGAGAAGCCGAGGATGGACGCCGCCGCGAAGATCGTCGGCAGGGTGATCTCGGAGTCCAGCCGGGCCGGGTCGTCCAGCACCCGGGTGAGGATGATGCCGAGGACGGTGATCGCCAGGTCGGTGCACAGCACCCACCAGCGGCAGCGCCGCGACGAGAGGAAGAACGGCAGGGTGGCCAGCACCCACCCGGTCAGCAGCGCCAGGTACGCCCAGCCCCAGCCGGGGCGGTCGTAGTGGGCCGAGTTGCCGGTGTAGCGGACCACCGCGTAGGCGAGGCCGAGGAGGCGGAAGGCGAGGACCGCCGTCCACAGTGGCCGCTCGACCGAGTGGGCCAGGCGTATCCGCGAGCCGCTGGAGCGGTCCGCCGCGTCGCGGACCGCGGCCGACGCCCCGTCTCCCCCCGTCGACGGCAAGCTACTTCTCCCCCTCCGCGGGCCCCGGGTCGGCGGTCTCCTCCGCCTGCTGCGTCTTCTCCGGCTGCTGCGTCTTCTCCGGCTCCGGCGCCTTCTCCGACGACTCCGCCTTCTCCGCCTTCTCCGCCTTCTCCGCCTTCTCCTTGGCCTTGGCCGCCTCGGCGAGCTTCCGCTTGGCGGCGGTGGCGTAGATGTCGACGTACTCCTGGTCGGAGAGCTTCATGATCTCGTACATCACCTCGTCGGTGACCGAGCGGAGGATGAAGCGGTCGCTCTCCATGCCCTGGTAGCGGGAGAAGTCCATCGGCTGGCCGATCCGGATCCCCGGGCGGACGCCCCAGTTCGGCCAGACCTGGCCGGGCGGCTGGAGCTTCTCGGTGTCGATCATCGCGACCGGGATCACCGGCGCGCCGGTGGCCAGCGCGATCCGGGCCAGCGCGCCGACCTTGCCGCGGTAGAGCTTGCCGTCCGGGGAGCGGGTGCCCTCCGGGTACACGCCGAAGATCTCGCCGCGCTCGATGACCTCCGTACCGGCCTTGATCGCGGCCTCGCCGGCGCCGCGGACGCCGGTGCGGTCGACCGGGAGCTGGTTGACCCCCTTGAAGAAGGCGGCCGTCAACTTCCCCTTGATACCCGAACCGGTGAAGTACTCGGCCTTGGCGATGAAGGTCACCGGCCGTTTCATCACCGAGGGCAGGAAGAACGAGTCCGAGAAGGACAGGTGGTTGCTCGCGATGATCGCGGGGCCGGTTTCGGGGATGTTCTCCAGCCCCTCGACCCAGGGGCGGAAGGCGACCCGCAGCGACGGCGCGACGGTCATCTTCATCAATCGGTAGAACGTCCCGGACAACCCAGACCTCCATGGAGCATCAATCCGGTAGCACTCTAGTGCCGACCGGGGGGTGTCCACGCCACCGGTCCGCGCGACGGCCCCGGCGCAAGCCCTCCGCGCGCCCCCGCCGACCGCCTGGAGCCCCCTCGTCCCGGGCCCCGCCCGGTGCTCCGCCGGGTCCCGCCGATGCTGTACGGCGGCGCGCGGGCGTGGGACGATGCGTCGACTCCGCCGTTTTGTTCCTGCCGACCCGTTCCCACCGACTTCCGACCGAGCGAGCCTCGGTCGGGCTTCGCCCGCGCCGCGAGGAGCCGACATGCCGCTGCTACCCGGAGCCGAGCCGTTCAGCCACCAGGGGGGACCCGTCGGCGTCCTCGTCTGCCACGGATTCACCGGCTCCCCGCAGTCGATGCGGCCCTGGGCGGAGCACGCCGCCGAGCGCGGGCTCACCGTCTCGCTGCCGCTGCTCCCCGGGCACGGCACGGACTGGCGTGAGATGAACGCCACCCGCTGGCCGGACTGGTACGCCGAGGTGGACCGGGCCTTCGCCCGGCTCCGCGAGCGCTGCGACAAGGTCTTCGCCTTCGGCCTCTCGATGGGCGGCGCCCTCTGCCTCCACCTGGCCGCCCAGCACGGCTCGGAGCTGACCGGGCTGGTGGTGGTCAACCCGGCGGTGAAGATGCCGAGCGCGGTGCAGGCCGCGGCGCTGCCGATACTCCGCCACCTGGTGCCGAGCGTGCCGGGGCTGACCGACGACATCGCCAAGCCGGGCCAGTTGGAGGGCGGCTACGACCGCACCCCGCTGCACGCCGCGTACTCCACCGGGCAGCTGTTCCGCACCGTCCGGGACGAGCTGCCGCGGGTGACGCAGCCGCTGCTGCTCTTCCGGAGCCGGGTGGACCACGTCGTCCCCGGGTCGAGCAGCGACTACATCCTGGCCCACGCGGGCAGCCGGGACATCACCGAGCGCACCCTGGAACGCAGCTACCACGTCGCGACGTTGGACCACGAGGCGGAGCAGATCTTCGAGGGCTCCTGGGAGTTCGTACGCCGGCTCGCGCCGGAGGCGGCGGATTCGGCCTCGGCCTCGGCCTCGGCTTCGGCTTCGGCCGAGTCCGACGGCGGGAGCAGCGGGGGTCCGGACGCCGATGCGGAGGACCGGGGCAGTGAGGCGACCAGGGGGTGAGCGGGATGCGTGAGGAAGACGGCCCGGAGCGGGACGGCCAGGACCGCGAGTCGCGCAGCGACGACGAGGTCTTCGCCGAGCTCGTGGCGTCGTTCGACGCGCCGGTGGATCTGACGCTGCGGAGCTGGCCGGAGGCGGAGGAGCTGTCGCCTTCGCCGCCTCCCCCCGCCTCGCCCGCGTCGGCCGCCCCGGCGGCTCCGGCCGCCCCCGCGAGCGGCCCCCTCTCCTCTGCCGCACCGCCGTCGGGCGGCTCGGGGCCGGGCGCCGAGACCGTGCTGGGCAACGGCTCCGGACCGCGGGACTGGCTGCTGCCGTCCGGCGCGGAGGCCGAGGACGAGCACTTCACTCCCCCCGAGCCTCCGCCGCTGCCGCAGCCCGAGGCCGCCACCAAGGTCGCCTGGGGCGTGATGGCCGCGGGTCCGGTGCTGCTGCTGATCCTGTGGATAACGGGACAGGACGTCGGCGGCTGGTGGGGGATGGTCGCCGGGGCGCTCTTCGTGGGCGGGTTCGTCGCGCTGGTCTCCCGGCTGAAGGAGGACCGGGACGAGGACGACGACGATCCGCAGGCGGGCGCCGTGGTCTGAGCCCGGACCCCCGGGCCCGGGCGCTGCCCCTGGCTCGGGTCAGGGCGCGGGCAGCTCCAGCTCGGCGAGGACCGGGAGGTGGTCCGTGGCGGCGACCAGGTCCGCGGGGTCGACCCCGGGCAGTCCGGACGGCACCCCGCAGCGGACCACCCGGACGCCGGGGCTGCAGAAGACGGCGTCGATGCGCTGGTAGGGGTCGCGGGGCACGGAGGTGTACTCGCCGCCCCACGGCGCGGTCGCCCAGGCGTCCTGGAGGTGCCGGGCCAGGAGGCGCCAGCCGGGGTCCTCGGGGTGCTCGTTGAAGTCCCCCGCGACGACGGCGTGCTCGGCCGGCAGCTCGGCGAGGTGTTCGAGGAGCAGCTCGCACTGGGTGTAGCGCTCGGCCGGGTTGAGCGACAGATGGCAGCTCGTCAGGGAGAACGGGGCGGAGCCGCCGATCCGCACCACGGCGGTGGCGAAGCCGCGCCGGTGGAGGCCGGGGGTCCGGGGCAGCAGGCGGTCGTGGGTGGAGAGGGTCCGCAGGCGCGGCTGCGGCCGGCCGAGGAGCAGCGGGCCGGAGGCCGTGTCCGCGCCGCCGCTGAGGACCTCCAGGGCGGTTCTGCGGGCCAGTCGCCGGGCCTGGTGGTTGGGGCGCCAGAAGCGGGGGGCCTCCTGGACGCAGAGGGCGTCAGGGGCGAGGGCGCGGATCACGCGGGCGAGGGCGGCGCGGTCGTCGCGCAGCGAGCGGATGTTGTAGCTCGCGATCCTGGCCTGCGTCATCCGCGGACTCCCTTCACTCCGCCCCCCGGGCCCCGGAGGTGGGCCCGCAGGGGCTGCCTCCGGGGCTCGGGGAATCGCGCGGTTCCCCGCGCCCTCGAGTCGCCGCGCGACCCGGGCTCAGACCCGGGCCAGGTCGGCCGCGCCGGCGATGCCCGCCTCGGAGCCCATCGTGGCGAGGGTGATGTCCGCGCGGGGGCGGTGGGGGCCGCCCACCACGTACTTCTCGAAGCTCTTCGCGACCGGCGCCCGCAGCAGCTCGCCGGAGTCGGCGACGCCGCCGCCGAGGACGAAGACCGACGGGTCGAAGGAGGCGGCCAGGTCGGCGAGGCCCCGGCCCAGCCAGTCGGCGAGCTCGTCGTAGCACTCCAGGGCCAGCGGGTCGCCCTCCTCCGCGGCCTGGGTGATGTGCACCCCGCGGATCGTCTCGGCGACGCCCTCGTTCAGCTCCAGCATCCGCTTGCCGCGCACCGGGTCGGCCGCGGCGCGCTCACGGCCGTAGCGGCGGAGCGCGCGGCCGGAGCCGTACTGCTCCCAGCAGCCGTGCTTGCCGCAGCCGCAGAGCAGGCCGTCCGGGATCATGTTGATGTGGCCGATCTCGCCGGCGACGCCGAAGGCGCCCCGGTGCAGCCGGCCGTCGAGGACGATGCCGCCGCCGATGCCGGTGCCGACCGTGATCAGCACCATGTCCTCGTACTCGGCGCCGGCGCCGAAGCGGAACTCACCCCAGGCGGCCGAGTTGGCGTCGTTCTCGATCACGGTCGGGAGGTCGACCAGGTCCTCGATGCGGACCTTGAGCGGCTCGTTCTCCCAGTCGATGTTCGGCGCCATCAGCACCGTGGAGCGGGCCCGGTCGACGTAGCCGGGGGCGCCCACGCCCACCGCCTCGACGTCGGGGTACTGCCCTCGCAGCTCCTTGATCGCGTCGGCGATGGCGCCGACCGCCCACTGCGGGTCGGCCGGGGTCGGCACGCGCGTACGGGCGAGGATCGCACCCTGCTCGTCGACGACACCCGCCGCAATCTTGGTGCCTCCGACATCGACGCCAATGGTGAGTCCCATGTGTCCCTCAACTGATCGCTGGATCCAGGCCGGTACCGTACTGGCCCGACAGCCTGCCCGTACACACTCGCCCTTACATTAACCGAAGGGAATACGTAACGGGATGGCAACACCCTCTTCAGAACTTGTAGGCAGGGTGTCAGGGGGCGTCCCGGCGGGACGGTGCTGTCAGTCGAGGTCGATGTGTTCGCCCGCGTTGCCGGGCCCTTCGCCGTCGTCCTCGCCGGGCCCGGAACCGCTCGTTCCGGAGGTCCAGCGGCGCTCGTGGCCGGTGACGGCCGCCCGGTAGGCGGCGAGCAACTCGCCTCCCGCGGCGGCGAGATGGCGGTACACCTCGGGGTGCTTCTCGCGCAGCGGGGCGGTGAGCCGCTGCAGCCCGTCGGTGGCCTCATGGGTCGCGGTGACCGCGTCGGAGGCCTGCTGCAGCCGCTCGCCCACGGTGCCGGCGAGGCGGCGCACCTCGTCCACGAGGTTGCTGAGATCGGGGCCGAAGGGACTGGACGGCTCGGCCGACCCCGGCCGCCCGGCCCGCTCCGCGTCCTCGGGCCCGGCACCGGACTCACCGCCCGCCTCGGCCTCGGCCCGCGCGCACTCCTCGGCGCGGGCGGCTGCCTCGCGCGCCCGGCGCCGCTGTTCAGCGGCATCCTCGGCGACGGCCTCCGCCCAGACGTCCTCCGGCTCGTCCCGGCCGGGCCAACCACTCGAAGCGTTCATGGCGGGGCTCCCCTCTCACGCCTTGCCCAACTCTGGGCCCTCGCCTGCGACGCTACCCGAAGCGGCCGCCCGGGATCAGGTTTGCGGGCGCGCCGCGGGCCAGAGACCCGGGTCCGGGCGGAAGCGCACGGAGAGCACGGCGTCGCGCAGCCCGGCGCCCGCGACGGTGCACCGGCGCAGCGCGGAGGGCAGCGGCAGGGTCCGGCGGTAGGGGCCGACGGCGACCAGGAGTTCGTCCCCTCGGCGGACCAGGTCGAGGTCGGGGCGGGCGGCGCCGGGCAGCGGCACATGCCAGACCAGCAGGCCGTCGGCGGCGAGCCGGTCCTCGACGTGGGAGCGCGGGGGCGGATCGGCGGAGCCGTCGGCGCCGAGGCCGGAGCCGTCGGCGGCGTCGGCGTCGGCGGCGTCGGCGAGTCGGGCCAGGTCCTCCCAGCCCCGCGGGTCGCGGCCGAGGTGCGGCAGCTCCAGCAGCGGCGTGGCCGCACCGGCGGCCAACTCCTCGCGCATGGCGGCGAGTTCCTCGCGCTGCGCGGCGTGGAGGCGGCCCAGGAAGCCGTCCTCCCGGCCGGATGCCTCCGCCGGCGGGGCCGGTACGACGCGGTTGGCGATCACCGCGTCCACCCGGTGGCCGTAGAGCGCCAAGCCGGCACGGGCGAGCCGGAGTTCGGGGGCCGAGGCGGAGCCGGGGGTGGCCACCAGGCGGACCGAGAGCTCCGGGGACTCGGCGGCGGCGCGCAGCTCGCCGAGCTCGGCCTCGGCCCAGGCGGCGCCCTCGAACAGCCAGTCGGCGGGCATCGGGACCCCGGCGACCGCGGCCAGGATCGGGCGGAGCGAACGGGCGGCCCGGCGCTCCTGGGGCAGCAGCCGGGCGACATAGCGGGCGAGTTGCTCGGGCAGCGCGAAGGCGCCGATCGTCTCGGCGGCGGAGGGGGCGTCGACGACCACCGTCTGCCACTCCCCCGAGGCGGTGTGCTCGCGCAGGGCGCGGAGGAGGGTGAGCTTCCCGGCGCCCGGGAGGGCGGTCAACTCGTCCTCCTCCAGCGGCTCCACGCCGAACAGGTCGAAGACCGTCTTGGCCCGGCCGAGCAGCCGGCCGGCCTCCTCGCGGAAGGCCGCCTGCGGGTCCAGGCGCATGGCGTGGAGGCGGCCGGTGACGCCGTCCGGGCCGACCGCGCCGGGGACCGGGCCCAGGCGGGTGCCGAGCAGCTCGTCGAGGCCGCGGTGCGGGTCGTCGGCGGCGACCAGGAGGGTGCGGCGGCCGGCGCGGGCCGAGCGCAGCGCGGTGGCCGCGGCGACGGTGGTGCGCCCGGCGCCACCGCGCCCGGTGATCACGACCGTGTGCGGGGGCGTCTCCGCGGCGGTGCTCAACTCGCGTTCCTCCCGGGGTCGTCCGGTTTCTTCCGGTATGCCTGGTTCAGCCCTTGAGTTCCTCGACGCGCTTCTTCAGGCCGGCCAGCGCGCGGTCGATGATCACCTTCTCGGCCTTGCGCTTGATCATGCCGAGCATCGGGATCTTGACGTCCACCGCGAGCTGGTAGGTGACCTGGGTGCCGCCGCCGGCCGCCGGGTCCAGCGCGTAGACGCCGTCCAGCGAGCGCAGCATCTGGCTCTTCACCAGGGTCCAGCTGACCTTGCGGTCGCCCTCCCAGGTGTACTCCAGGGTGTGCTCGTCGCGGATCGCGCCGGCGTCCAGGAGGAAGCGCACCTGCTCGGCGCGGCCGTCCGGGAACTCGGAGACGACCTCGCTCTCCTTCACCTCTCCGGTCCACTGCGGGTACGCGGCGAAATCGGCGATCACCGCCATCACCTCGGCCGGGGTCGCGCCGATCGTCGTGCTCGACCTGGTGTGCTCCGCCATCGTCGGTGGCCTCCGCGTTGTTTCTGGGACGGCAGGTTGTCTGCACCCGTACTGTGCACCCGCGTAACCGTGCAACCGAAGGCTACCGTGCGGGTATCTCCTGGTCACCGCTCGCCGCGGCGGCCCGCCTCGCGCCCCCTGGGAGGCCTGCGGGAGTTCACCACTCCATCGCCCAGGGGCGGCCGGTGGAGCGGAAGTGGCCCACGTTGACGCACTCGGTGCCGCCGATCCGCAGCCGGCGCACCAGCGGCTGGTGGACATGGCCGAACAGGACGTACCGGGGGCGGACGCGGTGGACCGCGTCCAGCACCGCCTCGCTCCCGCGCTCGAACCGGCGGGCCACCACGTCATAGGTCAACTCCGGCACGGCGGGCGGGATATGGCAGCAGAGGACGTCCACCTCGCCGACCGCGGCCACCTTCGCCGCGTACTCCTCCTCGTCGACCTCGTACGGGGTGCGCATCGGACTGGGCAGCCCGCCGCCGACGAAGCCGAAGGTGCGGCCGCCTATCTTGGCCGTGCCGCCGTCCAGCACGGTCACCCCGTCCCGCTCGAACTCCGGCCAAAGCGGCGGGATGTCGACGTTGCCGTAGGTGGCGTAGGTGGGGGCCGGGAAGGCGGCGAAGAGCTCGGCGTACTGGCGGCGGACGGCGTCCCGCATCACCTGGGCGCGGTCCGTGCCATCGGCGGTGATCCCGGCCCACAGTTCACGGGAGAACTCCCGGGCCTCCTCGAAGCGGCGGGCGGTACGCAGCGCGACGATCCGGGAGGCGTTCTCGGCGCCGAAGAGGTCGGGGAAGATGCCGCGCGAGTGGTCCGCGTAGTCCAGGAAGAGGATGAGGTCGCCGAGGCAGAGCAGGGCGTCGGCGCCGTCACCGGCGCGGGCCAGCGCTTCGGCGTTGCCGTGTACGTCACTCACCACGTGGACCCGCATGGGCGCAGTTTAGTGCCGGTTCGGTACTAGTCTGGTTAGTAGCACTGCAGCGGAGTCCATCAAACCCCGGTCCGATCACGGTGTGTCAACTCCCTTGCACCGGGCGCTGATCATTTGTGCGGACTTCGTGAGTTTCGGTGAGACGCAGCTAACACCTGCCGGTCATGCCTATCGAAACCGCTTTACTGGGCAGTAACGTCCACGGGTCGCAACGTCCCCCGCCGCAGCAGACTAGGAGCAGTCTTGCGCGAGTTCAGCCTTCCGGCTCTCTACGAGGTAGCGCCCGAAGCGAACCTCACCGATCTGATCCACCGGAACGCCGAGCGGACTCCCGACGCGGCCGTGATCAGCCGCAAGCTGGGCGGGTCCTGGCGGGATCTGACCGCGTCCCAGTTCCTCGCCGAGGTCCACCGGACCGCCAAGGGCCTGATCGCCGGCGGTGTGCAGGCCGGCGACCGGGTCGCCCTGATGTCCCGCACCCGCTACGAGTGGACCCTGCTGGACTTCGCCATCTGGTGCGCGGGGGCGATCACCGTCCCGGTGTACGAGACCTCCTCCGCCGAGCAGGTGGAGTGGATCCTCGGCGACTCCGGCGCGGTGGCCTGCGTCACCGAGACCGCCGCCCACGAGCGGACGGTCAACCAGGTCCGGGACCGGCTGCCGCAGTTGAAGCAGGTCTGGCAGATCGAGGGCGGCGCCGTCGAGCACCTCCAGGCGGAGGGCCACGACCTGGACTCCGCACTGGTCCACCAGCGCCGGGCCACCCTGGGCGCCGACTCCATCGCCACCATCGTCTACACCTCGGGCACCACCGGGCGGCCCAAGGGCTGCGCGCTGACCCACCGCAACTTCCTCCACGAGTGCGGCAACATCGTCGCCGACCTGCCGCAGCTCTTCCGCACCGGCGAGGCCTCGGTGCTGCTCTTCCTGCCGCAGGCGCACGTGCTGGGGCGGATCGCGGAGATCGCCTGCGCGGTCGCGCCGATCCGGCTGGGCCACCTCTCGGACGTCAAGGAGGTCACCGCGGAGCTGGGCGCCTTCAAGCCGACCCTGATCCTCGGCGTCCCCCGGGTCTTCGAGAAGGTCTACAACACCGCGCGGGCCAAGGCGCAGGCCGAGGGGAAGGGCAAGATCTTCGACCGGGCGGCGAAGATCGCCATGGACCACAGCCGGGCGCTCGACGAGGGCAAGCCGGGGCTGCGGCTCAAGGTCGAGTACAAGACCTTCGACAAGCTGGTCTACAGCAAGCTGCGGGCGGCGCTGGGCGGCCGGGCCACCCACGCGATCTCCGGCGGAGCGCCGCTCGGCGAGCGGCTCGGCCACTTCTACCGCGGCATCGGCTTCACCGTGCTGGAGGGCTACGGGCTCACCGAGACCTGCGCGGCGACCGCGTACAACCCGGCCGACGGGCCGGTGATCGGCTCGGTCGGGCGCCCGCTGCCGGGGTCGGCGGTGGCCATCGCGGACGACGGCGAGGTGCTGCTGGCCGGGCCGCAGGTGTTCACCGGGTACTGGAACAACCCGGAGGCGTCGGCCGAGGCGCTGCGCGGCGGCTGGTTCCACACCGGGGACATCGGGACACTGGACGACAAGGGCTTCCTGAAGATCACCGGGCGGAAGAAGGAGATCATCGTCACGGCGGGCGGCAAGAACGTCGCGCCCGCGGTGATCGAGGACCGGGTGCGGGCCCATCCGCTGGTCGGCGAGTGCATGGTGGTCGGGGACGGCAAGCCGTTCGTGGGCTGCCTGGTGACGCTGGACCGGGAGTTCCTCCCGACCTGGCTGAAGCTCCACGACAAGCCGGAGACGCTGAGCGGGGCCGCGCTGATGTCCGACCCGGACGTGCTGGCCGGCGTCCAGGAGGCGATCGACGACGGCAACCGCGCGGTGTCGCACGCGGAGGCGGTGAAGAAGTTCCGCCTGCTGGACACCGAGTGGACCGAGGAGGGCGGCTACGTCACCCCGTCGATGAAGCTGAAGCGCGCGGTCGTGATGCGGGACTTCGCGGGCGAGGTGGAAGCGCTGTACGCGCGCTGACGGCGGGGCGGTGAGCCCGTAGGGCGAATTAGGGGCGCGGGGAACTGCGCGGCCCGCCGCGAACGGCGCCGCACCCGGCAACGGAGTACGGGTTGCAACCCAGTCGCCGTTGCCAGGCGCGGCGCCGTAGATGCCTGGGCGCGCAGTTCCCCGCGCCCCTTACCTGCGCCTGCGGCGCTGCGCCTACGGCGCGAATTCCCGGGCCTGGGGCGCACGCCGCTGCGCGGTGACGGGCGGCTGGGTGGGGGGAGCCGACGTCGTCGCGCGCCACAGCCGCCTCGCGCCCCACAGCGTCGCGACGGCCAGCAGCGCATTGCGGACGGTCAGCACGACGACGCCCAGCGGATGCCCGGAGACCACGTCGCCGAAGAGGACCGGGAACTCGACGGTGGTGAGCGCCGCGGCCGGCAGCAGCAGCCAGGCGACCGGCCGCTGGCTGCTCCCCGGCATCAGCAGGCAGACCGCCGCCAGCCCGAGCAGCCAGACCAGGTACTGCGGGCTGATCACCCTGCTGGTCGCGGTGAAGAGCAGCAGCGCGACCAGCGCCGCGTCGAACGGCGTCGCCGCCGACCACCGCCGCGCGCGCCAGCGCCACAGCAGCAGCCAGCCGAAGGCGGCCGCGGTCAGCGCCACCGACGCCTTGGCCACCACCCCGACCCCCGGCCCGAGGAACTCCAGCGAGCCGTAGTTCATGCTCACCGAGCCCGGCCAGCCGAAGGCCCGCGCGATCTGGAAGACGATCCCGCCGAGCGACTCCACCTCCACCCCGCGGTTCTCCTGGAACCCGAGGAACGCGTACGCCCCGTGCGCCGCCACGGCGAAGAAGAAGCCCAGCGCCAGCACCGACGCCGCGCAGGCGACCACCGCGTCCCGGAAGCGCCGTCCGCGCGGCAGGCCGAGCACCGTCAGCACCGGCCACACCTTGAGCATCGCGCCCAGCCCGGCCAGCGCGCCGCCGACGGCCGGCCGGCGGACCGAGAGGAGCAGCGCGGCCACCGCGACCGCGGTCACCACCAGGTCGTACCGGGCGTAGACGGTCGGGCCCAGCAGCGGTACGCCGATGAGCCAGTACCAGGCCCCGGCGGCGCGCCTGCCGCGCGAGGCGCGGCGCAGCAGCCAGGCCGCCGCCGCGTCGAACGCCGCCACCAGGGCCAGGAAGCCGGTCAGGTAGGAGCAGCCGAGGGCGGCCGCCAGCGCCCCCGGGAGGATGATCACCACCGCCGCGGCCGGCGGGTACTGCCAGGTGACGTCGTCCATCGGGAACGTCCCCGAGCGCAGCACCTCGAACCAGCCGCGATAGATCACCGAGACGTCGCTGGTCACGTCCATCGCCGAGATCCGCAGCGGGCCGACCGCCATCGCCACGACCAGCGCGCGGGTCGCGCACCACAGCGGCCAGTAGACCCAGGCCGAGCGTGCGACCCCGCCGAGTACCGAACGGTGGGCGGGTTCGGGCGGCACGGCGGGCTCCTTGCGGGGAGGAGGGTGTCGGTGAACGGCATCGACGCCGACGGACCGATTCGTAGCAGACAATGTTCAAGAACAGCTGAGAACGCTGCCCTATCGTACGGACCAGCGATCTGCGAACCGAGCATCCGAGGGGACGCGCCGCCGCGCATGGACAAGACGCTCATCGTCACGAACGACTTCCCGCCGAGGCCGGGCGGGATCCAGACCTTCGTCCACTCGATGGCCCTCCAACTGCCCCCGGAGAAGCTGGTCGTCTACGCCTCCACCTGGAAGGACGGCGCCGAGGTCGCGCGGTTCGACGCGGTGCAGCCGTTCCCGGTGATCCGGGACCGGACCCGGATGATGGTGCCGACGCCCCGGGTGACCCGGCGGGCCGCGGAGATCCTCCGGGCCGAGGGCTGCACCTCGGTCTGGTTCGGCGCGGCGGCGCCGCTCGGGCTGATGGCGCCGGCCCTGCGGAGGGCCGGGGCGCGGCGGATCGTCGGCATGACCCACGGCCATGAGGCGGCCTGGGCGCAGCTGCCCGGCTCGCGGCAGCTGCTGCGCCGGATCGGCGCCGGCACCGACACCCTCACCTACCTCGGCGAGTACACCCGCTCCCGGATCGCCTCGGCGATCGGACCGGAGGCGGCGGCCCGGATGGCGCACGTCCCGCCGGGGGTGGACGACTCGGTCTTCCGGCCGGACTCGGGCGGGGACAAGGTGCGGGCGCGGCTGGGGCTGACCGACCGCCCGGTCGTCGTCTGCGTCTCCCGGCTGGTGCCGCGGAAGGGGCAGGACACCCTGATCCGGGCGCTGCCGGAGATCCTGCGGCGGGTGCCGGAGACGGTGCTGCTGATTGTCAGTGGCGGGCCGTATCGTGCGGACCTGGAGAAGCTGGCGGCGGAGACGGGGGTGTCGGAGAGCGTGCGGTTCACCGGGGCCGTGCCGTGGGACGAGCTGCCCGCGTACTACGGCGCCGGGGACGTCTTCGCGATGCCCTGCCGGACTCGGCGCGGGGGGCTGGACGTGGAGGGGCTGGGGATCGTCTACCTGGAGGCCTCGGCCACCGGCCTGCCGGTGGTGGCCGGCGACTCGGGCGGGGCGCCGGACGCGGTGCTGGACGGCGAGACGGGTTACGTGGTGGGCGGACGGGACGTGGGGGCGGTGGCCGCCCGGGTCGCCGAGCTGCTGCTCGACGCCGGGCTGCGGCGGCGGATGGGCGAGGCCGGGCGGGCCTGGGTGGAGGGCACCTGGCGCTGGAACATCCTGGCGGAGCGGCTGGCGGCGCTGCTGTGACCGACGCGGGGGCGGAGGCGGGGGCAGGCGCGGGCGCGGGCAGCGGCGCGGGCGCCGGCCCGGGGGGAGGGCCTGCCGCGGGGGCGGACGAAGCCGACTTCACCCCCGAGCAGACGGCCCGGGCGCGCGCCCTGCGGCGGGCCGCCGTGCCGGTCGCGCTGGGCGGGCGGACGGCCGGGCTGGCGCTCAGCGCGCTGCTCGGATTCACCGGGGCCGGGCCGTGGTTGACGGTCCGGGCCGGGGAGCTCCTCGGCGGCGGGCGGCAGGCGCGGATCGTCGCGGGCGCCGTGGTGCTGCTGCTGGCCGGGCAGCTGCTGGGGCTGCCGTTCGCGGCCCGCGGCCGGGTGGTGCGGCAGCGGTTCGGGCTGGTCACCCAGGGCTGGGCCGGCTGGTGGGTGGACGTGGCGCGGGGCTTCGCGCTGAGCGCGGTGCTCGGGATCGCCGCCGCGGAGGGGGTGTACGCGCTCGCCGGGTGGTCGGAGCGGTGGTGGTGGCTGCCGGCCGCGGGCGCGGCGGCGGTGCTGGCCGTGGTGATGTCCTTCCTCTGGCCGCTGCTGGTGGAGCCGCTCTTCAACCGCTTCACGCCGATGCCGGAGGGCGGACTGCGCGGCCGGCTGCTGGAGTTGGCGGAGCGACAGGGCGTACGGGTGCGGGACGTGCTGGTCGCTGACGCGTCCCGGCGGACGACCGCGCTGAACGCCTACGTCTCCGGGCTGGGCGCGACGCGGCGGATCGTGGTCTACGACACGCTGCTGGCGACCGCTGCCGAGCGGGACGTCGAGCTGGTCGTGGCACATGAGTTGGGGCATGTCGTCCACCGGGACGTCACCCGGGGCATGCTGCTGGGCGCGCTCGGCGCGGCGGCCGCGGTGTGCGTGGTCGGGCCGCTGGCGGGGGTGCTGGCCGGCCCGGTGGCGGGGCCGCTCGCGGGCGACTGGACGGTCTCCGACCCGCGGTCGATGGCGCTGCTGATGGCGCTGGCCGCGCTGGGGGGCGCGGTGGCGGGGCCCGTGCAGTGCGCCGTGAGCCGGCGGATCGAGCGGCGGGCGGACGTCTTCGCGCTGGACGCGACGCGCGATCCGGAGGGCTTCATCGCCATGCAGCGGGCGCTGACCGTGGCCAACGTCGCCGAGCCGGACCCCCCGCGCTGGCTCAGCGTCCTCTTCGGCACCCACCCGACGCCGTCCCAGCGGGTGGCGCTGGCGCGCGGCTGGGCGCGGGGCGGAGCGCGGCGGTAGCGCGGGGCGGGCGGCGGCTCGCCGACCGTCGGCGTCTGCGGGCTAGGGTCGGCTGGGCGCGCAGTTCCCCGCGCCCCTGTTTTCGCGCCTTCGGCGCTGCAATCCGGGGCGCGGGGAACTGCGCGCCCAGCGGAAGCTCAGCCCATCGCCGTGCGGACGTACGCGCGCCACGCCGAGGTGAACTCGGCCGGCGAGACGCCCAGTTCGGCGTGGAGGGCCGAGGAGACCGCCGCGCTCTGCGTATGCCGCGCGGAGGACGCCACCGCGCGGTAGAGCGCGCGCAGCCGCGGCTCGCCCCAGCGGTCGGCCACGTAGCGGCAGGCGAGCCAGGCCTCCTCATAGGCCTGCGGCAGCCGCGGCGCCGTGGACGCGAACTCCGCGTCGGTGGGCAGCGCCCGCGGCGCGCGACCCGCGCGGATGTCCGCCGCCAGCTCCGGCGCGATCTGGCGCGCGCTGCGGCCGGTCGCCGCGTACGCGGTCCAGTCCGCCGCGCCCTCGGCGAGCCAGCGCGGGGTCCACGGCTCGGTGATGGCCCGGGTCGCCGCGTGGGTGGTCTCGTGGGTGATCACGACCTGCTGCCCCAGCGCGCTCAGCCCGTCGTACGCCTGCGGGTTGACGATCACCCGGTCGGCCGGCGCCGTCCCGGCGCCCAGCTCGCCGGTGGTGACCGCGGCGATCGACTGGTAGGCCCGCGGTTCGGCGCTCAGCAGGTCCGCGAACTGGTCGAGGTCCGCGGGGGCCAGCAGCACCGTCCGCCCCGGCCAGCCGCCGCTGCTCGCGCCGCTCCCCCAGACCCGTTCGACCATCGGTGCGGCCGCGTCGGCGACCTCGGCGAGCGCCCGCAGCAGCGGCACCGGCCGCAGCCCCAGCACCAGTGAGCGCCGGCCGCGCACCACCCGTACCGCGCCCTGGTCCCAGAGCTGGACGTCGCCGTGGAGGCCGGCGGCCGCGCCGTCGCTGTCCGAGGAGACCAGCCACCGGCCGGACCGCCGGACCAGGGTGAGGTACTGGGTCGAGGTCAGCGGGCGGGTGTCGTAGCCGCGCAACCGGTGGTCGAGTTCGATCCGCGCGGCCAGCCGCCGTTCCGCGGGCTGGCCGGGTGCCGCGGCCTGGGCCAGCGCGGGCAGCGGGAAGGCGTCCACGGCCACCAGCCGGTACCGCCACTCGGCCAGCGGCACGGCCGCCAGGTTCGCGGTCAACGCGCCCTGCGCCGCCCGGAACCTGGGCTCCGCCTGGGGGTCGACGGTGGCCAGCAGCCGCCCGCGGTCGTGCGCCAGCACCGCCGCCGCGCGCTCGCGGAGCAGCGCGTCGACGCCGGAGCGGTCGGTCTCGTCCAGGGCCAGCGGGGCGGCGGCGTCGGTGTCCGGGCCGAGTCGGCCGTCCGACGCGGGGCCGTCGGCCGAGTCGGGCAGCGCCCGGGCCGCGTACGCCCCGGCCGCGCCGACGGCGAGACCGCCCGCGATGCCGGCGCCGAGGAGCAGCGCCCGGCGGCGCGAGGGGTGCCCGGCAGGGGGCGTGCCGCCCCGCTGACCGGGAAGGGGCTCGCGGCTCCGATCCCGCTCGCGCTCCCGCTCGCGATTCTCGTCCTCGTCGGAGGCGCTCGGTTCCGCGCTCATACCCGGACCACGGATTCCACCGGCATGGCGGTCACCCGGTCGTAGCGGACCGAGGAGCCGGAGTGCGGTGCGTGGACGACCATGCCGTTGCCCATGTACATCCCGACATGGTGCCGGTCGCCGTAGTAGATGACCAGGTCGCCGGGGCGGGCCTGGGAGAGGGGGATCCGCTGCCCGGCCCCCGCCTGGCCCTGCGAGGTGCGCGGCAGGGTCACCCCGGCGTGCCGCCAGGCCCAGTACATCAGCCCGGAGCAGTCGAAGGAGCCGGGACCGGTGGAGCCGTAGACGTACGGGCGGCCCAGCGCGGCGCGCACGGCGGCGACCGCCGCGGCGGCCCGGGGATCCGGGGCGCCGGCGCCGCCCGCGTTCGCCAGCGCCGCGTCGGCGGCCTGGGCGGCCGGGTCGGAGAGGCCGTCGGCGCCCCCGGCCCTGCCGTTGACGGCTGCCTCCACCGCCGCCCGCTGCCGGGCGTCCAGCGAGGAGAGCAGCGCCCGTGCCGCGGCGAGCCGGCCCTGCACGGCGGACTTCGCCCCGGCCAGCTGCCCGCGCAGCCGCTGGAGCTCGGCGAGTTGACGTTCCGCCAGGTCACGGTCGCGGTCGAGGCGCCGCTGCCGCTCCTCGATGGCGTGCACCCGGTCGGCGGTGCGGGCGTCGGCGCGGTCCAGGGCGTCGGCCCGGTCGAGGTACTCCTCGGGCCGGCTGTCCAGCATCAGCTGGAGGGTGGGCGGGACGGCGCCGTCCCGGTACTGCGCCCCGGCCAGCGCGCCGAGTTCGTCGACCGCGCCGTTGAGCTGCTCCTGCTCGACGGCGATCCGCTGCTGGACGTCCGCGACCCGGTCCTGGACCTGCTCGCTCTCCTCCTGCACGGCGTCGTAGCGCTGACCGGACCGCTCGGCCTGCTCGTAGAGCGACTGGAGGCGCTGCGCCGGGTCGCCGGCGCCCGCCGCCGCCCCCGGCCCGCCCGGGGCGGCGAGCGCGCTGCCGCCGCCGGCCAGCGCCGCCGCGGCCGCGGCCACGGTGAGGGCGAGGGTGCGCCCGGCCCCGCCGCCAAGGAAGGGAACGGCTCGGGCCCTGGCCCGTCGATGCGACGCCATCGCGCGAACTCCCTTCACCCGTGAGCCCCGTGGGTACGAGCGCTGACGTTAGCGAGAAGAGGGCGCCTGGTCCAAACCCCCCACCGGGCGAAAATTCGGGCGGCACACGTACGAATTGACGATCTGCCAGCTCAGCGCGGGTCTCCGGGCCCGAGCGGAAATCCGCGGCAGGGGCGGCACGCGGAGACGCGCGCGGCCCGGCCCTCCGCGAGGAGGACCGGGCCGGGTGGTCGAGCGGGGGAGGCTCAGACGCGGCGGACGGTGACCACGCTGCCGATCGTGGAGATCGACTCGTAGCGGACCACGGCGCCGGTGTGCGGGGCGTGGAGGACCACGCCGTTGCCGGCGTACATCCCCACGTGCTCACCGCCGTTGAAGATGACCAGGTCGCCGACCTGGGCCTCGGAGAGCGGCACCGAGGTGCCGACGTTCTCCTGGGCGTACGAGGTGCGCGGCAGCGAGACGCCGGCCTGCTCGTAGGCCCACATCATCAGGCCGGAGCAGTCGAAGTTGCTCGGGCCGGTCGCGCCGAAGACGTAGGCGTCGCCGAGGCGGGTCTTGGCGGCGGCGAAGGCGGCGGCAGCGGCGCCGGAGGAGGCGGTACCGCCGACGTGGCTCGCGGCGTCGTTGACCGCGGAGGCCTCCTGCTGCTGGAGCTTCTGACGCTCGGCCGCGGTCAGCGAGCTGAGCTTGGCCTGCGCGGCGGCCAGCTTCTTCTGCACGTCGCTCTTGGCGGACGCCAGCTGCTTGGCGGTGGACTGCAGGCCGGCCAGCTTGGCCTCGGCCTGGGCCTTCTCGCGGGCGAGACCGGCCTGCTGCTGCTTCAGCTGGTTCAGCATGTCGGTCTGCTGGGTGGTCAGCTGGTCCAGCGAGGAGGCCTTCTGCAGGTAGCTGGAGGGGTCCGAGGACATCATCAGCTGGACGGTGGGGTCGACGGCGCCGGTGCGGTACTGCGAGGCGGCGAGCGAACCGAGGTTCTCCAGCGAGGTGTTGACCTGCGACTGCTGCTTGGCGACCTCGTTCTCGAGCAGATCGACCTGCTTCTGCTCCTGCGCGAGTTGGGCCTTCGCGCCGTCGTACTTCTGGATCGCGCCGTCCGCCTGGTCGTTGAGCTTGTTGACGTCGGCCTTGACCTGCGACAGGGATTCCTTGGGCGCGGCCTGGGCGGCCGTGTTCGCGGACATCGCGACGGCGGCCGCCGCCGTGACACCGAGCACGGCGGCCCGGGCGCGGCGGTTGGGGTTCTTGGGTCGGCGGTGGGACGCCACGAAGGCGAGCTCCTTCTTCCTACGACCGCCTACCGGGTGAGCTGACGGGTTCGGGCTGGAAGACTGCCCTACGACGCCTCACGTCCCCGACCCGGAAGCCGCTCTAGCGCGGTGAGGCGCTCGCGTGTCCCGGGCCGCCTGGGGGCGACCTGGCGCCGATTCACCCCGGGGAGATTGGTTCCCCGGCTCCGGTGTCCGATGCTCCCCCGAGCGCCGCCTGGACTCTCGTCCCGGGCCTCGCTCCGCATCCTCCACCAGACTCGGCGGTAACCGGCGCTGCCACCCGGGCGGGTGATCGACTTGGCGCAGGTTCGGAGCCAGAGACTAGTAACAGGAATGTGATCCCTTCAAATCCCCGAAAGTAAAAAGTCTCCCTAGTTGCAACTCCGGTCGGAAATCACGACACGGCGTAGCCGCGCCCCTACCGAGGCGCGACCACGCTACCGCCATCTTCGGCTCACGGAGGGCGAATTCGGACATCTCACCGGATTGCCTGACGGCCCGTGAGACGCGTCACACGGACGCCTGATTCTCCCTCATCTCGGGTTCACGACGGGATCACATACGCCGAACGGCGGTCACCGACCCGATCGTGTCGATGGACTCGAGTCGGACGTACGCCCCCGGATAGGGGGCGTGGAGGATCATGTACTGCCCCGAGGAGTTCTTCCCGGCGTAGAGCCCCACGTGCTCACCGCCGAGCATCACCACGATGTCCCCGGGCTGCGCGTCGGCCAGACCGCTCACCGCGCTGCCGACCGTCTCGTCCGAGTAGGAGTAGTGCGGCAGCGAGATGCCCTCCTGCGCGTAGGCCCACTGGACCAGGCCCGAGCAGTCGAAGGAGCTCGGCCCGGAGGCGGCCCAGACGTACGGAGAGCCGATCTTGGTCTCCGCGGCCGCCAGCGCCCGCGCGCCGACCGACCCGGAGGCGGTGGACCCCGACCCCGTGGTCGAGCCCGAGCCCGAACCCGAGGAGGACTGCGCGACCTTCCGCCGGGCCGCCTTCTCCGCCGCGGCCTGCTGGGCGGCGGCCTGCTGGGCCGCCTTGCGGGCCGCGGCCTCCTGCGCCGCCCGCTCGGCCGCGGCCTTGCGGGCCAGCTCCGCGCGCTGCTGCGCGGTCAGCTTCTGCAGCATCCGCTGGGCCTGGGCCAGCTTCTGCTGCGCGGTCTGCCGGGCGGCTGCCATCGCCTCGGTCTGCTGCTGCTGGGCCTCCAGGGCACTGCCGGCCTTGTCCCGGGCGGCCCGCAGGGTCTGCTCCTGGGACTGGAGCTGGCGGAGCATCCCGGCCTGGGCCCGGTCCACCTGCTGCACGGTGGAGGCGCGGCTGAGGTAGTCAGTGGGGTCCTTGGCGGTGAGCATGCCGACGGTCTGGTCGAGGCCGCCGTCCCGGTACTGCGCGGCGGCGATCGCGCCGATCCCCTCCACCTGCTTGTTCACCGCGTCCTGCTGGTCGGCCACGTCGTTCTGGGCGGCGTTCACCTGCTGCTGCATCTGCCGGCGCCTGGCCAGGGCGCCGTTGTACTGCTCATCGGCGGCGCCGGCCTGCTGGCGCAGGCTGTCCACCTGCTTCTGCACCTGGGCCAGCTGGGTGGCGGTGTCGGCCTCGGCGGTCCCGGACCCCGCTCCCGAGGACAGGGCCACCGCCGCGGCCGCCGCCGCGGTGACCACGCCGGCTCGCGCACGGCTCGGGGGTGCGGGGCGGCGGTGCTGGGCTCCACGCGGCTTACGCGGCATCTCCGGTATCTCCGGGGTCTCCGGCAACTGCGACAAGCTGCATCGCTTCCTTACTCCTGGCCGCCTGCCGAGGAGGTTGCCGCGGAAGACCGGAGGGCGCCACGGGCATGCGCGCCCGCGCGGACCAACCAGCCGCGGATCCTGGCTCCGGGGCGGCACCCCCCGCTTGCCGGGCCGGATTCGGCGGGAACCTCCCTGGTCGTCCCGTTTGGCCGACCAACTTCCGGAGGTTCGGCGGAGACACTAGTGGGAGCGGTGTACGACTGTCATGTCAGTCATACGAATCCGCCTCGTTCTTCACAGAAGCCCCGGCGCCAACAGGGGTGAGTTGGGGGCGCTTTGACGTCTTGTCGACTTCGAACGGCTTGCGGACCACCGCCGGCCCCCGCCCCTGACCGGCGGCGTCGACGGGCCGCCCGCTCCCGGCGGCGCGCCCCGGCCGGCTCAGCCCCTGGCGAGACGCTTCAGCAGCATGGTGGACGGCACCGGGCGTGCGCCTGCCCTCTGCACGCCGTCCGCGACCTCCCGGTCCGAGGAGACCACCGTCACCGCCCGGCCCGCCGGCTCGGCCCGGACCAGTCGGCGGATCAGCTCGTCCGCCGTCTCCCCCGACCGGCTGAAGAGCACCCGTACCCCCCGTGGCGGGGCCAGCAGCACCGGTACGTCCAGATCCTTGCCGTCGAAGACGCAGGTGACCTCGGCCCCGGACTGCGAGGCCAGATGGGACAGCCCGCCCAGCAGCCGCAGCCGCTGCTTCTCCAGCGGGATCTGCGGATAGCCGGTCTTGGTCACGTTGTAACCGTCGACCACCAGATGCGCCTGGGGCAGCGCCAGCAGCTGGTCGAGCAGCTCCGGGTCGTCGCCGGCCAGCGCCCGGCGGGCGACGTCGTGCGGGGAGGCGGAGGCCGGGGCGACCGCGTCCACGGTGTCCGCCGGACGCATCGTGGACGGCGGCAGGCCCAGCTCGCGCTGCAGCCCGGCGGCCGCCTGCTGCACGGTGTCCAGCAGCAGGCGCAACCGCATGTCCTCCACGCTGCGGCCCTCGCGGGCGGCCCGGCGGGCGGCCTCCACGGAGGCCTCGGCGTCGGCGAGGCGGTTGCGCAGCCGGCGCGCCTCGGCGTCGGCCGTGCTGCGCTCGGCGGCGGCCGCGGCCCGTACCGCCTCCAGATCGGCGACCGCCCGGCGGGCGGCGGCCTCGGCGCGGCGGGTGTCCGCCTCCAGCCGGCGCAGCCGGCGGTGGAGGGACTCGATCTCCTTGCGGGCCGCGTCCGTCTCGGCGCGGGCCCGGTCCTGGTCGGAGCGGTGGGCGGAGCGCAGCGCGGCGATCTCCGCGTGCAGCTTCTCCACCAGGCGGTTGGCCTCGACGGCGGCGCCCTCCGCCTCCGCGCGCTCCACCCGCTCGCCGGTCTCGTTGACCAGCCGCTCCCAGCCGGGGGTGCGCAGCAGATAGGCGGCGGCCGCGACGTCCAGCGGATCGGCGGCGGCCGGCGGGGCGCCCTCCTCCAGCGCGGCCACCAGCTCCGGCTGGGCGGCGCGGAGGAGATCGGCGATCCGGGAGCGGAAGGCGGGCTCCGCCTCCAGGGCGGCGGCCAGCGCGTTGGCGGCGTGCTTCATCCGACGGGAAGGGGTGAACTTCACGTACCGGCGGAGGCCGATCGGCAGCTCGGCGAAGGGCACGGCGGCCAGCCCGTCCGAGGCCAGCCCGACGACCCGCCGCCGCACCCCCTCGACCAGGGGGCCGACGCCCGGCTGCTCCTCCTGCCGCGCGACGGGGGGCGCGGCGGCGTCGGTCCGCGGCGCCGAAGTGGCAGCCGACGGTGCCGCGGCGTCAGCAGACGGTGCCGCCGCGTCAGTCGGCGGTGCTGCCGCGTCAGTCGGCGGGTCTTCGGGCAGAGGCGCGGGGGCGGGGCTCGGCCGGTCTCTGTCCACCACGTTCCCTGCTCCGATCCATCGTCCGCGTTCCCTTCCGTGCGGCCCGTCCAGACGATTGTCTCGCGAAACGGTGCCTGCCCGGGCGAGGCAGGGCCGGGCGGGGGGCCACCGGGCGGCCCCGGCCGGCCCGACGGCCCGTCAGCCCTGCGGCCCCGGCGCCTACTCGGCGACCGAGGCGGCCTCCGGGCCGGGGCGGTCGACGAGCTCCACCTGGTCCACCGCGTTGCACCAGCGGCAGCGCACGGACTCCACGGTCTCGCTCAGCACCTGGGTCTCCTCGACCTTCGGCTCCCCGGCGAGGTCGAGGTGGACGAAGTCCACGGCGTGGGTGGTACGGGTGACGTCGAAACGGGTCAGATTGCCGCACAGGGTGCAGCGCCAGCGGGTCGCATCGGTGGGCGCGGGGACGGGCATGGGTGACTCCTCGGTCGAACCAGGCAAACCGGCTGTTGTGACCTGCACCTTAGAGCCTGCTGCCGACATCCCACACTCCACCCCCGTAGACCGGTCGTGAGCACGCCCGTTCCCCCACACGCCGCACGCACGATGCCCGGCTCCCCCCGCCACGGAATGATCTCCCTATGGTGCAGCGTCTCCGGCTTCCCCGGCTCCCCCGCCCGGTGGAGGAATTCGTGCGCTGCGTACGCCGCAGCCCCTTCATCCCCGTGATGACGTACTGCCTGATCGCCGTCAATGTGGCGGTGTTCGTGATCGGGCCGGTCTCCGGGCTCAATCCGCTCTACTACGGGCACTCCTCGGCCTGCGTGCAGCAGGACTACTTCCGGGAGTGGGGGGTCATCCCCAGCGAGCTGCTGAACAACCAGCCCGCCGCGCTGGCCGGCACGGCCGCCTGCCCGAGCTCGCCGCACGCCGAGCCGAAGATCCCCGCGCTCTCCGTCCTCACCGCCATGTTCGTCCACGGCGGCTGGCTCCACCTGGCCGGGAACATGCTCTTCCTCTTCGTCTTCGGCGCGATGGCCGAGGAGCGGATGGGCCGGGCGCCGTTCCTCCTCTTCTATCTGGCGGTCGGCTACCTGGCCACGTACGGCTACGCGCTGGTGGAGATGGGGACGCCGAACGCGAGCCAGACGCTGGTCGGCGCGTCCGGCGCGATCGCCGGCGTCCTCGGCGCGTATCTGCGCCTCTATCCGAAGGCCAGGATCACCAGCCTGATCCCCCTCTTCTTCTTCATCCCGCTGCGCTTCCCGGCCTGGCTGGTGCTGGGGCTGTGGTTCGTCCTGCAGTGGGTCTCGTCCGGGAGCGGTTCCGGGGTCGCCTACCCGGCGCACCTGATCGGCTTCACGGTCGGATTCCTCTGGGCCTGGCTGAGATATGTCGGTCTGCCGCGGCGGCTACGCTGGCTCTGACCGAACCCCCGCTCAGGTGTTGCCCAGGAGCCCATGTGATCACCGCGATCGTCCTCATCAAGACCGATGTCGACCGGATCCCCGAGATCGCCGAGACGATCGCCGCACTGGACGGCGTCAGCGAGGTGTACTCGGTGGCCGGCGGCTACGACCTGATCGCGATGGTCCGTGTACGGGCGCACGAGGACCTCGCGGACGTCATCCCGGGCAAGGTCAACAAGATCCCGGGCGTCGCCCACACCGAGACGCACATCGCGTTCCGCACATACTCCGAGCACGACCTGGAGGCCGCGTTCGCGCTGGGCCTCGACGAGTAGCGGAGCGCCGGCGCCGCAGGCGCACCTCAGGGGCGCCTGCGGCGCTGCGTCCGGGGGCTCAGGCGGCGTGGATGCGGGTGTCGGGGACGCAGCGGCCGGCTTCCGTCCGGTAGGACCAGCGCGCGCCGTCGGAGACGAGCTCCTTGACGGCCGTGACGAAGCGGTCCACGTGCTCGGTCGGGGTGCCGGCGCCGAAGGAGACCCGGATGGCGTTCAGCGAGCGCTCGCCGTCCCTGCCCTCCGGCGCCCCGCACTCGGACGGCGCCTCCTCCTCCGCGCCGAGGAGATGCCGCACCAGCGGGTGGGCGCAGAACAGCCCGTCCCGCACGCCGATCCCGTACTCCGCCGACAGGGCGGCGGCGAAGTGCGAGGAGTTCCAGCCGGAGACGACGAAGGAGAGGACGCCGACCTGGGGGTGCCCGTCCCCGAAGAGCGAGAGCACCTTCACCTCCGGCACCTCCGCCAGCCCCGCCCGCAGCCGCGCCAGCAGCTCCTGCTCGCGCGCGGCCAGCGTGTCCAGCCCGGCCTCGGTCAGCGCCCGGCAGGCCGAGGCGATGGCGTAGGCGCCGATCACGTTCGGCGAGCCGGCCTCGTGCCGGGCCGCGCCCTGGTGCCACTCGACGACGACCGAGCCGTCCGCCTCCCTGGCCACGCTGCGCGAGGCGCCGCCGCCGGCCAGATAGGGCTCGGCCGCGTCCAGCCAGTCCTGACGGCCCGCCAGCACGCCCGCCCCGAAGGGCGCGTAGAGCTTGTGCCCGGAGAAGGCGACCCAGTCCACGTCCAGCTCGCGCACCGACACCCGGTGGTGCGGGGCGAGCTGGGCGGCGTCCAGGACGATCCGCGCGCCGTGCCGGTGGGCGACCTCGGCGAGCTCGGCGACCGGCCAGATCTCACCGGTGACGTTGGACGCCCCGGTCACGCACACCAGCCGCGGCCCCTCGGTGCCGCGCAGCGCCTCCTCCAGCGCGGCGACCGCCTGCCGGGGGGAGCGCGGGGCGCGCAGGTAGTCGACGGTCAGTCCGGCGCGCCGCCAGGGCAGCAGCGAGGCGTGGTGCTCGGTCTCGAAGGCGAAGACGGCCGTGCCGGCCGGCAGCACGGAGGCGAGGAGGTTGAGCGAGTCGGTGGTGGCGCGGGTGAAGACCACCTGGTCGCCCTCGCGGAGGTCGAGGAACTCGGCGACGGCGGCCCGGCTCTGCTCGAAGAGGTCGGTGGAGAGCTGCGAGAGGTACCCGGCCCCGCGGTGGACGCTGCCGTAGTAGGGGGCGTACGCGGCGACGTCGTCCCAGACGCGCTGCAGCGCGGGGGCGCTGGCGGCGTAGTCCAGCGCGGCGTAGACCACCTTCTCACCGGTGACCAGCGGGACCTCGACGTCGCGACCGAGGACGGGGAGCGGGGTACAGGCGGCGACAGAAGCGGAGGAAGACGACATAACGGGCACTCCAGGGCGTGAGGTACCGCGGCGGCGGCGGTAAGAGATGACATCGCGTCAGCACGCGCGGGGGTACGGCGGAACGCGCGGATACCGGGGGCGGCGACGCGGGGGGTACGGCGAAGTGGGAGGCGCCTCGGCCTCTAACGCATTCGCTTGATCATCAACAGCACTCCTCGGAGACCCAGGACCCCGAGAGCAGGGTCCGCGCTTGCCGATGCGGACGTGTTTCCGCTCGACCTGGTCATCACCCGGGGCACCCCGCCACGGACGGAGGGTTGCCGGACAGCCGGCCGGGGCCTTCTCGCTGTCACTCGTGACCTGCTGGGAAGTATGCCACAGGGCTCCCGCGCTGGGACGCGCGTCCCACTTTTCGAGATGCCGCCGGGGCTACGCCCCGCTATGAGCCCGAAGGGCGAATCGAGGGGCGCGGGGAACTGCGCGCCCGGGCAGCCACGGCGGCGCACCCGGCAACGGCCGCCCGGTTGCAACCCGGACTCCGTCGCCGGACGCGGCAGCCCGCAGCGCTGGGCGCGCAGTTCCCCGCGCCCCTCGAGTTGCTTCGCAACTCCCGGGGATCACCCCGCCGCGCGCGCCGTCGCCGCGCTCCAGCGCGCGAGGACCTCCCGCGCCGCGCCGGAGTCGATGGACTTCGCCGTACGCTCCATCGCCGCGGCCAACTGCTCCTCCAACGGCGTCGCCGCAGGCGCCAGCGCGACCAGCGCCGCCGCGCTGTTCAGCACGACCGCGTCCCGCACCGCCCCCCGCTCCCCCGCCAGCACCTTCCGCGCGACCTCCGCGTTGAACGCGGGATCCGCCCCCCGCAGCGCCTCGATGTCCACCAGCGGGATCCCCACGTCCCGCGGATCGAAGACGGTCTCCCGGACGTCCCCGTCCCGGACGATCCACACCCGGGAGGTCCCGGTCGTGGTCAGCTCGTCGAGGCCGTCGTCGCCCCGGAAGACCAGCGCGGACGAGCCCCGCTCGGCCAGCACCCCCGCCATGATCCCGGCCATCCGCCGGTCGAAGACGCCGATCGCGGAGGCCCGCACCCGGGCCGGGTTGGTCAGCGGGCCGAGGAAGTTGAAGACGGTCGGCACCCCGAGCCCGCCGCGGGCCGGCCCGGCGTTGCGCATCGAGGGGTGGAAGACCGGCGCCGGGCAGTAGGTGATCCCCGCCTCGACGGCGATCCCGGCCACCTTCTCGGCCGGAACCGCCAGGTTCACCCCGAGCTTCTCCAGCACGTCCGTCGCGCCGCTCCGGGAGGACGCCGCCCGGTTGCCGTGCTTGACCACCCGGGCGCCCGCCCCGGCGGCGACGATCGCGGACATGGTGGAGATGTTCACCGTCTTGGCCCGGTCGCCGCCGGTGCCCACGATGTCCACGGTCTCGCCGGGCACCTCGATCGTCGTGGCATGCCCGTACATCGACCGGACCAGGCCCGCGACCTCGGCGACCGTCTCCCCCTTGGCGCGCAGCGCCACCAGGAAGCCGGCCATCTGCACCGGAGTGGCGGCCCCGGTCATCATCTCGTCCATCGCCCAGGCGGTGGTCTCCTCGGAGACGTCCTCTCCGCGGATCAGCGAGGTCAGCAGGTCGGGCCAGTTGCGCACCTGCGCGGGCTCGATGCCGCTCTTCGCAGGTCGCAACTCAGCCATGGCTTCTCTCCAGCGGACGGGCCCCTATAGAAAGGGGACGGGGACTACACCCTCCACCCTATCCACCCGACGGCCCGCCCCGCCCCGGCCTCAGCCCGCCGCGGCGAATGATCGTGCGGAGCGCCCCAGCAGCTCGGCGGCCGTGGAGGCCAGCACCGACGGGTCCACCGGGGCCGGCACCGCAGCGTCCGCCCGGCTCCAGCCGGCCAGCCAGGCGTCCTGCGGCCGCCCGATCAGCAGCAGCACCGGCGGGCAGCCGTAGATCTCGTCCTTCAGCTGCCGGCAGACGCCCATTCCGCCGGCCGGCACCGCCTCGCCGTCCAACACCACCAGGTGCACCGGCACTTCGCCCTTGGCGTGGAGGTCCATGGAGCGGAGGACGGCCGGCACGGTGGCGCACTCGATATAGCGGAACTCGACTCCGCCCGCGCCCCCGGCCGCGGAGCGGCGCCCCAGGGCCAGCCGGACCTGCTCACGGGTGTTCCGGTCGTCGCTGTACACGAGGACGGTGGCCTGCGCGGGCATCCCCGCGCTCGCGCCGGACGCAGCTGCCATGCGGACAACCCCCTGGGGTCTGTGACTCGTGTGCCCCCGCTCGCCCAGTGTGACGGCGGTCGCACCCTGCACCTGCACTGCCGAGCGATGCTACGCCGATCTCCGACGCGGCGTCAGTCCTGGCGCGTACGGCGGCATCTCTTCATCATTTAGAGGGACGGCCGGTACGGTGAGCCCGGCGCTCCCCCGGCGCGTCGCGCCCGGCCCCCGGCCCCGAGCGCCCTCCAGGACGCCCTGACAGGCCCTCCGGAAACCTGAAGGGGCGTCAGCTTCCTGGCCCGCCCCGGGCCCTGAGCGGCCTCCGGGCCGACGACCGGCGGCGGAGCGGTGGCCGGAGGGTACGCCACACCCGGGACACACCCGGGAAGGACCCCCGGCGTGAAGGCGGAATAAGGGACCGACATAATGTCGGTCGTGGCGACAGCAACTGCAGTAGAAACCGGGCACGCACACGGGTCGGTCAACCGGCCGAACCTCGTCAGCGTCGGAACCATCGTCTGGCTGGCTTCCGAGCTGATGTTCTTCGCGGCCCTCTTCGCGATGTACTTCACGCTCCGATCGGTGACCGGCACGGCGTTTTGGCACGAGCACAATCAACATCTCGATGTGCCGTTCGCGTCGGTGAACACGACGATCCTGGTGCTCTCTTCACTCACCTGCCAGATGGGTGTCTTCGCCGCCGAGCGCGGCGACGTGAAGAAGCTGCGCGCCTGGTTCATCGTCACCTTCATGATGGGCGCGATCTTCATCGGCGGTCAGATCTACGAGTACACGGACCTGGTGAAGAAGGACGGCATCTCGCTGTCCTCGGACCCGTTCGGATCGGTCTTCTACCTGACCACCGGGTTCCACGGGCTGCACGTGACAGGTGGTCTGATCGCCTTCCTGCTCCTCCTCGCCCGGACCTACGCGGCGAAGCGCTTCACGCATGAGCAGGCCACGGCCGCGATCGTGGTCTCTTACTACTGGCACTTCGTCGATGTGGTCTGGATCGGACTCTTCGCGACGATCTACCTCATCAAGTAGGCAGCGGGCCGATTGGACCGTCCCCCGGCGACCGCGGGCGGTCCCGACCGACCGACCTGACGGTCACCCAGACACCAGACGCTCAGATCCTCAACCGGGGTTAATCCGTGAAAAAGCTCTCCGCACGACGGCGCCACCCACTGGCGGCGCTCGTCGTCCTACTCTTCGCGCTCGCGGCCACCGGGGGGCTGTATGCCGCTTTCGCGCCCGCCGGCTCGGCTCAGGCAGACACCTCCTCGCAGTCACTCGCGATCGAGCAGGGCAAGAAGCTCTTCGCGACCGGCTGCTCGAGCTGCCACGGCCTGAACGGACAGGGCAGCAGCGACGGGCCCAGCCTGGTCGGCGTCGGCTCCGCGGCGGTGGACTTCCAGGTCGGCACCGGCCGCATGCCGGCGCAGCAGCCCGGCCCGCAGGTGGAGAAGAAGAAGAACATCTACTCCCAGGCCGAGATCGACCAGATGGCGGCCTACGTGGCCTCCCTCGGCCCCGGTCCGTCCATCCCGTCCAAGTCGGACTACACGACGACGGACCCGCAGGCGGTCTCCCAGGGCGGAGAGCTGTTCCGCACCAACTGCGCGCAGTGCCACAACTTCGCCGGTGAGGGCGGTGCGCTGAGCGGAGGCAAGTTCGCGCCGTCCCTCAAGGGCGTCAGCCCCAAGCACATGTACGAGGCGATGCTGACCGGGCCGCAGAACATGCCGTCCTTCCCGGACAGCACGATGCCGCAGAAGCAGAAGCAGCAGATCATCGCTTTCGTCGAGCACACCACGTCCACCGACAACCCCAACTACGGCGGTCTGAGCCTGGGACGGCTCGGCCCCGTGACCGAGGGCCTGTTCGGCTGGATCTTCGCTCTGGGCGCGCTGATCGGCGTCGCCATCTGGATCGCCGCCCGGACCACCAAGGCCAAGAAGTCATGAGTAGCCAGGACAACATGTCTGAAGACAACCTGCCTGAGGCCGTAGAGCCACACGGCGACGGCGTCGCGGTGAGCGACGACCCGTTCGCCGACCCGGGTCTGCCCCCTCACGAGCCCCGCCGCACCGACATCGATGAGCGTGCGGCCCGTCGGGCCGAGCGCCAGGTGGCGTTCCTCTTCGTCATCTCCATGCTGGCGACCATCGCCTTCCTGGTCGCATACGCGACGCTCGGCAACTCGAAGATCATCTACGTCTGGCCGTTCGGCCACGTCCTCGCGATGAACTTCACGCTGGGTCTGACCCTGGGCGTGGCGCTGTTCTGCATCGGCGCGGGCGCGGTCCACTGGGCCCGCACCCTGATGTCCGACGAGGAGCACCCCTCCGAGCGGCACCCGATCGAGGCCCCCGAGGACGTCCGCGCGAAGGTCTTCGCGGACTTCAAGCAGGGCGCCGAGGAGAGCGGCTTCGGCCGCCGCAAGCTGATCCGGAACACCATGATCGGTGCGATGGGCCTGCTGCCGCTGAGCGCGCTCTTCCTCTTCCGCGACCTGGGCCCGCTGCCCGAGAAGAAGCTCGAGCAGACCGCCTGGAGCCGCGGCAAGCTGCTGGTCAACATGAACACCGACGAGCCGATCAAGGCCTCGGACATCGAGACCGGTTCCCTGACCTTCGCCAAGCCGCAGGGCGTGGAGGAGGACCAGGAGGACTTCCAGGAGGTCATGGCCAAGGCCGCCCTGATGCTCGTCCGGATCCAGCCGGAGGACATCAAGTCCCGTCAGACCGCTGACTGGGGCTACCAGGGCGTCCTCGCCTACTCCAAGATCTGCACCCACGTGGGTTGCCCGATCAGCCTCTACGAGCAGCAGACCCACCACGTCCTCTGCCCGTGCCACCAGTCGACGTTCGACCTCTCGGACGGCGGCAAGGTGATCTTCGGCCCGGCCGGCCACCCGCTGCCGCAGCTGCGGATCGCGGTGAACGACCAGGGCTACCTGGAGGCGCTCGGGGACTTCAGCAAGCCCGTCGGCCCCGGTTACTGGGAGCGCAGCGCATGACCACGACACACGGGACACACGGTGCTGCCGCCACGAACGGCTCTTCGTCGGCAGCGGCCCCCACGAAGCCGGCCTCGCCGGGCGAGAAGGCGGCGGACTGGCTGGACGGCCGGCTGGGGATCTACACCCTGGCCAAGTCCAACCTGCGGAAGATCTTCCCGGACCACTGGTCCTTCATGCTGGGCGAGATCTGCCTCTACAGCTTCATCATCATCATCCTGACCGGCGTCTACCTGACGCTGTTCTTCAACCCCAGCATGGGTGAGGTCGTCTACCACGGCTCCTACACCCCGCTGGACGGCATCCGGATGTCGGAGGCCTTCAAGTCGGCGATGGACATCAGCTTCGATGTCCGCGGCGGCCTGCTGATCCGCCAGATCCACCACTGGGCGGCGATCGTCTTCGTGGCGGCCATGGTCGTCCACATGATGCGCATCTTCTTCACCGGTGCGTTCCGCAAGCCGCGTGAGATCAACTGGCTGTTCGGCTTCCTGCTGCTGTTCCTCGGCATGTTCGACGGCTTCATGGGCTACTCCCTCCCGGACGACCTGCTGTCCGGTACGGGTATCCGCTTCATGGAGGGCGCGATCCTGTCCGTGCCGATCGTCGGCACGTACATCCAGATGTTCCTGTACGGCGGCCAGTTCCCCGGCACGGACATCATCCCGAGGTTCTTCACCATCCACGTGCTGCTGATCCCGGGCATCATGCTGGGCCTGCTGGTGGCCCACCTGATCCTGGTCTTCTACCACAAGCACACCCAGTGGGCGGGCCCCGGCAAGAGCGAGAAGAACGTCGTCGGCATGCCGCTGATGCCGGTCTACATGGCGAAGGCGGGCGGCTTCTTCTTCCTGGTCTTCGGCGTCATCGCGGCGGTCTCCGCGGTCGCCACGGTCAACCCGATCTGGATGTTCGGCCCCTACCGGCCGGACCAGGTGTCCACCGACGCGCAGCCCGACTGGTACATGGGCTTCTCCGAGGGCCTGATCCGCATCATGCCGGGCTGGGAGCTCCACACCTGGGGCCACACCTGGGAGTTGGGCGTCTTCATCCCGCTGGTGGTCTTCGGTCTTGTGATGGTCGCGATCGGTGTCTACCCCTTCATCGAGGGCTGGATCACCGGCGACAAGCGCGAGCACCACATCCTGGACCGCCCGCGCAACGCCCCGGTCCGCACCGGCATCGGCGCCGCCTGGGCCGCCGAGTACATCCTGCTGCTGGTCGCGGGTGGCAACGACCTCTTCGCCACCCACTTCCACCTGTCGATCAACGCGATCACCTGGGTCAGCCGGATCGGCTTCTTCGTCCTGCCGGTCATCGTCTTCATGGTGACCAAGCGCTGGTGCCTCGGCCTCCAGCGGCGGGACAAGGAGAAGGTCCTCCACGGCCGCGAGTCCGGCGTCATCAAGCGCCTGCCGCACGGTGAGTTCATCGAGGTGCACGCCCCGCTGGACCAGGCGGACCTCCACACCCTCACCGCGCACGAGCAGCTGAAGCCCGCCGAGCTGCCGGCGGCGGTGGACGAGAACGGCGTCAAGCGCAAGGTGACGGCCAGTCAGAAGCTGCGGGCGAAGCTGTCCCGCGGGTACTTCGGCGAGACCGGCCAGATCCCCAAGCCGACCGCAGAGGAGCACGCGGAGATCACCTCCGGCCACGGCCACCACTGACGCGCGAAGCGCGCGTAGCTCGCCACAAGGGCCCGGTTCCCCCCTCGGGGGGCACCGGGCCCGGCTGTTCGCCCCGGATTCGCGCAGCGAATCAAGGGGCGCGGGGAACTGCGCGCCCAGCGGAAAGCGGCGCCGCACACGGCAACGGTGACCGAGTTGCAACCCGGTGGTCGCTGCCGTGTGCGGCGCCGTTTCACGCTGGGCGCGCAGTTCCCCGCGCCCCTGAAGTGGCCCTTCGGGCCGACTTCCGGGGCGGGGCTGCTACGACGCCTGCGGTCGCAGGTAGCCCACCTGCTGCGCCGAAGCGCCGCTTCCGCCGTCCACATCCGTCGCGGTCACCACCGGCCGCCCCAGCGCGCTCCCGGACCGCCACTGCGACCAGCTGAGGTTCCAGTCGCCGAAGCCGTTGCCGAACGGCTCCATCTGCTTGCCGTCCGCATGGACGACCTGCACCACGTCCCCCTTGCGGAAGTTCTCGTAGAACCAGCGCGCGTTCTCCGTGGACATCCCCGTGCACCCGTGGCTGACGTTCGCCACCCCCTGCGAGCCCTCCGACCACGGCGCCGCGTGGACGTACTCCCCGCTCCACGTCACCCTCGTGTCCCAGTAGACGTTCATGTGGTACGCGTTGGAGCTGCCGGCCGCGATCCCCACCGTCTCGGAGTTCATGAACACCTCGGGCGCCTGCTCCAGGACCACCTTGATCCCGCCCCTGGTCCTGAACCCGGCCTTGCCGGTGGTCACCGGAAGGGTGCGGATCACGTTCCCGTTCCGGTAGATCTTCATGTAGTCGGAGGCCACGTCCGTCACCGAGACCATCGAGTCCCCGGTACGGAAGGCGATCTTCGTGGGCGAGCCCGCGTACAGCTTCGACGAGGGCGGGCCGATCCGCCGCCCGTGGAGGTCGAAGGAGGCGCTGATCGCCGCGTGCGCCGGCCAGTAGCCCTGCGGGCGGAAGTGCAGCGTCCGGTCGTCCACCCAGTACCAGCCCCCGGTGACCGAGGGGTTGGACTTGACGACCAGTCCGCTCTCCACCTCCTTCCGCGCCTCCGGGTCGTGCACCGGCGCGCTCAGGGTGGCCGTGATGGGCTCGCCGACGCCGTACACGGCCCCGTCCGCGGGCCCCAGCTGGGCGGTGAGGAGATTGGACGCGCTCTTGGTGGTGAACGTCCGTACCGAGCTGGAGAAGCCGCTGCCGCCGCCATCGCTGAGGACCTGGACGGTGTACTTCCGCCCGGCGCCCAGCGGCTCGGTGGTGCGCCAGCTCTTGTCGTCCGACGCCAGCTCGCCCGGCACCCGGGCGCCGTCCGCGTCGTAGACGGTGACGTCCGAGAGGTGGCCGCCGCCGGTGGCGCTCACCACCACCGGGCTGCTCGCGTCCACCTGGCCGCCCTGCTCCGGGCTGATCGAGACCGAGCCGGCCGCGGCGTCACCGCCTCCGCCTCCGGAGCAGGCGCTGAGGGCGGGCAGCGCCGTGCAGGCCAGGGCCGTGCCCACGGCCAGTGCGGTGAGCCGCCTTCGGCGGATCGAGTCCTGGTGCTGCCTGGCCACCATGCGCCTCCCGAGTGACTGGTGACTGGAGTCCGATTTCTGATGATTCGACGGACTGTCACATAGCGTATGGAAGACGGCACTCCGGCCCCCAGCCGAAAAGCCCTGGATTGACCCACGAGAGTGGCTTCCACCGGGAGAACGGATGAGAGAAGCGGCCGGGCCGCGGCCCTGGCGATCCTCTGACGATCGCTCAGGACGCGCGGCCCGGCCGCTCTGTCCGTAGCTGCTGCCTGCTTACTGCTTACCGCCTACTGCCCGTAGGTCAGTAGCGCTGGTTCTCTCCGCGGTAGTACTCGAAGACCCAGCCGAAGAGCCCGACGGCGATGATCGGGGCGGCGAAGTACATCAGCCACCAGCCGAAGATCAGGCCGAGGAAGGCGAAGGATCCGCCGACCCCGAGCATCAGGGGCTGCCAGCTGTGCGGGCTGAAGAACCCGATCTCACCGGCGTCGTCGGAGACCTCGGCGTCGGGGTTGTCCCCGGCGCCGGTGTCCACCCGGCGGGCGGTGAAGAGCAGGTAGAACCCGATGAACGCGCACAGCCCGAAGGCCAGGAAGAGCGCGGTGGTGCCGGTCGGGTCCTTCGACCACAGGCCGTACCAGATCGCGATCCCCAGAACGAAGATGGCGAACCCGGCGAAGATCTTGCCCTGTGCCCTCATCGGTCGTTCTCCTCCGAGGTCGAGTTGCCGGCGGAGACGGCGTCGGCCTGGTCGGCCTCGGCGTGCTGCAGGAAGTGCTCGTAGTTCTCGGCCGCGGCGATCTCCGGGTGGTGGAGGTCGAAGGCCGGGGATTCGGAGCGGATCCGGGGCAGCGAGGTGAAGTTGTGCCGCGGCGGCGGGCAGGAGGTCGCCCACTCCAGCGAACGGCCCCAGCCCCACGGGTCGTCCTCGGTGACCTTCTTGCCGTACTTGGCGGTCTTCCAGACGTTGTAGAGGAACGGCAGGATCGACGCGCCCAGCAGGAAGGAGCCGATGGTGGAGACGGTGTTCAGGGTGGTGAAGCCGTCACTCGCCAGGTAGTCCGCGTAACGGCGCGGCATGCCCTCGGCGCCCAGCCAGTGCTGCACCAGGAAGGTGGTGTGGAAGCCGATGAACAGCGTCCAGAAGGTGATCTTGCCGAGCCGCTCGTCCAGCATCTTCCCGGTCATCTTGGGCCACCAGAAGTGGAAGCCCGCGAACATCGCGAAGACCACGGTGCCGAAGACCACGTAGTGGAAGTGCGCCACCACGAAGTACGAGTCCGAGACGTGGAAGTCGATCGGCGGGGCGGCCAGCAGGACACCCGTCAGACCACCGAAGACGAAGGTGATCAGGAAGCCGACCGTCCATAGCATCGGTGTCTCGAAGCTCAGGGACCCCTTCCACATCGTGCCGATCCAGTTGAAGAACTTCACACCGGTCGGTACCGCGATCAGGAAGGTCATGAAGGAGAAGAACGGCAGCAGGACGGCGCCGGTGACGTACATGTGGTGGGCCCACACGGTCACGGACAGGCCGGCGATGCCGATCGTCGCCGCGATCAGGCCGGAGTAGCCGAACATCGGCTTGCGGCTGAACACCGGGATGATCTCGGAGATGATCCCGAAGAACGGCAGCGCGATGATGTACACCTCTGGATGGCCGAAGAACCAGAAGAGGTGCTGCCAGAGGATCGCTCCGCCGTTGGCGGCGTCGAATACGTGCGCCCCGAACTTTCTGTCCGCCTCCAGCGCGAGCAGCGCGGCGGCCAGCACCGGGAAGGCGAAGAGCACCAGCACCGAGGTCAGCAGCACGTTCCAGACGAAGATCGGCATCCGGAACATCGTCATGCCGGGGGCGCGCATGCAGATGATGGTGGTGATGAAGTTGACCGCACCCATGATGGTGCCGAAGCCGGACATGGCCAGACCGAGGATCCACATGTCGGCGCCGACGCTGGGCGAGCGCACCGCGTCCGACAGCGGGGAGTACGCGAACCAGCCGAAGTCGGCCGCGCCCTGCGGGGTGACGAAGCCGCCGACCGCGATGATCGAGCCGAACAGGTACAGCCAGTAGGCCAGCATGTTCAGCCGCGGGAAGGCGACGTCGGGGGCGCCGATCTGCAGCGGCATGATCCAGTTCGTGAACCCGGAGAAGAGCGGGGTCGCGAACATCAGCAGCATGATCGTGCCGTGCATGGTGAAGGCCTGGTTGAACTGCTCGTCCGTGAGGATCTGCAGCCCGGGCCGGGCCAGCTCGGCACGCATGACCAGGGCGAGGATGCCGCCGATCAGGAAGAAGGCGAACGAGGTCGCCAGGTAGAGTGTGCCGATGGTCTTGTGGTCAGTGGTGGTCAGCCACTTGATGATCTGTGCCCCGGGTGAGCGCCGCTTCACGGTGCCGGTGCTACCCCCGCTGTCAGCGGATGTCCCGGCTCCTCCGGCGGCCCCGAGAGGCTCGTTGAGGATGGTCACTTTGCGTTGTCACTTCCCGTGGTCGTGATGCCGGAGAGCACCGCACCGCCCTGGCCCTTGGCCCTCAACTCCTTGAGGTGCGCCTCGTACTGAGCCGGGGTCACCACCTTGACGTTGAAGAGCATCCGCGAGTGGGCGACGCCGCAGAGCTCCGCGCACTTGCCGCGGAAGGTCCCGTAGTGGGTGGGCGTCACCTGGAACTTGTTGACCATGCCCGGGATGACGTCCATCTTCATCATGAAGTTGATGGGCCAGAAGTCATGGATGACGTCGCGGGAGGTCAGCTGGAACTCCGTGGACTGGCCCTCGGGCAGCCACAGGGTCGGCGGCGTGCCCGGGGTGCCGACGTCGTAGGCACCGCTCTGGTCCTTGGACACGGTGTTCATGGTGGTGTTGGTCACCGAGTGCTCGTAGTTGAACGCCCAGCTCCACTGGAAGCCCACCACGTTGACGATGTGGTCAGGGTGCTTCGACACCTTGAGCATCGTGTTCTCGTCCCGCGCGGTGAAGTAGAACAGCACCGAGACGATGACGATCGGAACAGCCGTGTACAGCGCCTCGAGGGGGAGGTTGTACCGGAACTGCGGAGGTACCTCGACCCCCGAGCGGCTGCGCCGGTGGAAGAACACACTCCACAGGATCAGGCCCCAGACGATCACGCCGACGATCAGCGCGGCGATCCAGGATCCCTGCCAGAGGTGGAGGACGATCGGCCCCGTCGTGGTGACGGGGGTCGGCAGGCCGAGCCTGGGCAGGTCCTGGGACGAACAGCCGGTGGCGGTCGCAAGGACGAGGCCCAGTGTCAGCGCTGAAAGCAGCTTCCGCCTCGTGCGCCGCGGCGAGCGGCCGGAGCCGTTGGGACTCACGTAGCGCCTTCCCGAAGTCTCGCCCGCGAACGCGGCCTCCGGACGATCCGGCGGCCCGGTCACGGGCTCGGTTTGGATGTTTATGCGGCCCAAACCCTACTCCAGCCCCTCAGGGCTCTCGCGGGCAGGTCCGGCTAACGCGCCGAACGGGCCCCCGGATGGCCCCCGATCGGGTGGATTCCCAGGTCACGCTGGCCAAAGCGGCCTTTCGCGCGATCCCATCTCCCCCTCCCGACAAGGCTTCCTGACGCCACGTCGACAGCACCGCCGACTATCTCAGACCGACCCCCGCGGCCTTTACGCGCCCCCCACACCGGACACCGCCCTGACGGCCCGTCAGCGCCGCAGGCGCAAGCAAGGGGCGCGGGGAACTGCGCGGCCAGCCCACTACGGCGCCGCACCCGGCGACGGCCAACGGGTTGCAACCCGGCCCCCGCTGCCGAGTGCGAACCGTTAGCGGCGAGCCGCGCAGTTCCCCGCGCCCCTGGATTAGCCCTGCGGGCTCCACCCCGGCGGCGCCGGCGCCCCGAGCGCAGCGCCGCAGGCGCAAGTCAGGGGCGCGGGGAACTGCGCGACCAGCCCACCACGGCGCCGCACCCGGCAACGGCATGGGGGTCCCCCCGCGCCCTTAAGGCGTGGGGGAGGGTTGCAACCCGAACCCCGCTGCCGAGTGCGGCAGACTGCGGCGCCAGCCGCGCAGTTCCCCGCGCCCCTTGAGTTGCCGCGCAACTACGCGGGGGCCGGGGCAAGCGAAGAGACCGCTACCGTGAGGACTCATGCTCGTCCCGCCGCGCGGATACTTCGACGCCGCCTCCGCCGTCCCGCTCCACCCCCTCGCCCGCGAGGCCTACCTCGCCGCCGCCGACGAGGGCTGGGCCGACCCCGCCCGCCTCTACCGCGCCGGCCGCCAGGCCAGGCAACTGCTGGACGCCGCCCGAGAGTCCCTCGCCGCCGAACTCGGCGCCCGTCCCGACGAGCTCGCCTTCACCACCTCCGGGACCCACTCCCTCCACCTCGGCGTCCTCGGCACCCTCGCCGCCCGCCGGCGCGTCGGCCGCCACCTCGTCCACTCGGCCGTCGAGCACTCCGCGGTCCTCCACGCCGCCGCGTCCGCCGACGCCGACGCCGACATCACCTCCGTCCCCGTCGACCGCCACGCCCGCGTCTCCCCCGAGGACTTCGCCGCCGCCCTCCGCGAGGACACCGCGCTGGCCTGCCTCCAGTCCGCCAACCACGAGGTCGGCACCCTCCAGCCGGTCGCCGACGCGGCGGCGGCCTGCGCCGAGCGCGGCCTCCCCCTCCTGGTCGACGCCGCCCAGACCGCCGGGCGCCTCCCCACCCCTGACGGCTGGTCACTCCTCGCCGCGAGTGCCCACAAATGGGGCGGACCGCCCGGGATCGGCGTCCTCGCCGTCCGCAAGGGCACCCGCTACCGCAGCCCGCTCCCCCCGGACGAGCGCGTCCACGGGAGCTCCGCCAACACCCCCGGCATCCCGGGCTTTCCGGACATCCCCGCGATCACCGCCGCCGCCGTCGCCCTCCGCGCGGTCCGCGCCGAGGCCGCCGCCGAGAACGCCCGCCTCCGCGCGCTCACCGACCGCCTCCGGGCCCGCGTCCCCGAGCTCGTCCCCGACGTCTCGGTCCTCGGGCCGGCCGATCCGGACGCCCGCCTCCCCCACCTGGTCACCTTCTCCTGCCTCTATGTGGACGGCGAGGCGCTGCTGACCGAGCTGGACCGGTCGGGCTTCGCCCTCTCCTCCGGCTCCTCCTGCACCTCCTCGACCCTGACGCCCAGCCATGTGCTGGCCGCGATGGGCGTGCTGACCGAGGGCAACCTCCGCCTCTCCCTCCCGCCGGGGACGCCCGAGTCGGAGGTCGACCGCTTCCTGGAGGTGCTCCCGAAGGCCGTCGCCTCCGTCCGGGCCCACCTGGCCCCTGACGCCCCGGCCGCGTCCGCACCGGCACTCCAGGAGCAGCTGGTCCTGGACACCCTCGGCCGCCGTTGCCCGGTCCCGATCATCGAACTCGCCAAGCACCTCACCGACGTACCGGTCGGCGGCACCATCCTCGTCGTCTCGGACGACGAGGCCGCCCGTCTGGATGTCCCGGCCTGGTGCGAGATGCGCGGGCAGGAGTACCTGGGCGAGTCCCCCGGTCCTGAGCACGGCCTCCCGGCCGGTACCGGTTACGCGGTCCGCCGCCGCTCCTGACCGCCGTCAGCGCACCGCGCTCAGCCGCGCGTAGACGACGACGTTCCCGGTGTACTCCGCCCGCTTGCGGTCGAACGCGCCGCCGCAGGTGATCAGCCGCAGCTCGGCCCGGTCGGCCGGCCCGGAGCCGGAGTACACCTCCTTGGCGGGGAAGGCCGCCTTGGAGTAGGAGCGCACCCGCTCCACCGTGAAGACCGCCACCCTGCCGTCCAGCCTGGTGACCTCGATCCGCGCGCCGGCCCGCAGCGCGGCCAGGTTCCAGAACACCGCCGGCCCGGTGGGGGTGTCCACATGGCCGACCAGCACCGCGGCCCCGGCCGACCCCGGCGCCGGCGAGTCCCGGAACCAGGCCGCCGTCCCCGGCATGTCGTACGGCGGCGTCTCCACCGCCCCGGTCTTGTCCAGCCCCAGCGCCAGCAACGGCGCCCGCAGCCTGATCGCCGGAACGGCGAGCGACACCGGCGTGGAGGCGGGCAGCGGCTGCACGCTTCCCCGCGAAGCCGCCGCCGGGGGGCGCTGCTGCGGCTCGGGCCCGGCGGGGGCCGCGGGCCGGCCGCCGGCGGAGCCCAGCATCCCGGCGGCCCGCGCCATCCCGACCGCGTCCGTACTGGTGGTACGCGCCGCCGCGGCGGGCGCGCCGGTCGCCAGGCCCTCGGCGGGCCGCGCCGGCTGGGCGCCCCCGCCATGGGCGGTCCCCAGCAGCGCGGCGCCGAGCACCGCACCGGAGACCCCGCCGAGCAGCCTCCTGGCCAGCCGCCTGCGGGCCCGGGCGCTGCGCAGCCGCCGCAGCGCGCGGAGCACCCGCGGCCGCACCCGCCCCGCGAAACCGGAGGCCCGCCGGGCCCTGGAGCCGCCCACCGGCGGTGCGGCCACGTCCGCCCCCGCCACCTGCGCCGCCCGCAACGCCCTCAGCGACCGCCCGGATCGACCGGATCGCCGGGGCCGACCAGCCCGAGCGGGCCCTCCGGGCCGCGCAGGCCGCCCACGGCCCTTCGTCGCCTCTCCGACCGCCGCCTTGCCGGCCGCCCCCGCGTCCGTCGCGGCCTCGACCTCCACCTCGCCGTCAGCGCGCACCGAGACCCCCCGCCCTGCGGAGCAGCCGGCCCAGCCCGCCGATGGCGGCCAGTACCGCCCCGGCGACCACGACCTCGGCCGCAGCCCGGGTGTCCGCCGATCCCCCGGCCTCGCTCGCACCACCGCCGCCGGCACCGGGCGGGGCTCCCACCCCGTCCCCGACGCCGAACCCGTCATTGGACACGGACGACACGGACGACACCGACGACACCGACGCCGCGGTCCGGGCGGCCGTCTGCCGCGCCTGCGGGTGCATCGCCAGATACCCGCCGCCCGCATGGACGGCGCCCAGCGAACGGACCGTCAGCTCGCCGACGGCGACCGGGGTCTCCCCGCACACCTCGACCAGCCGGTGCCGCCCGACCTCCGCCGAGGGGGCGATCCGCGCCGACACGAAGAGCCCTCCGTCGGCCGCCGGCGCCAGCCGGGCCGGCGCCGCCAGGGCGTCCGAGAGGACCGTCCCGGTGCCACCTCCGCAGTCGGCGAAGGTCCGCAGGTCGACCGAACCACCCGGATAGCCCACGCCGGGGTCGACGGTGATTCCGCTCACCGGGGCGACCGGGGCGACGGGGACGGAGGGCGCGGCCGGCGCCGCCGCCGCGACGGCCGGCACCGCGGCCAGCACCACCGCCCCCGCACCGACGGCCAGGCCCATGCGGACTCGTGCCATGACATTCCTCCCGTAGCCGGACGCTTGGACATCGGCAGGGCCGAGCGAATGCGCAGATGACTGCACAAACTGCTCAAAATATGACTGTCATGGCATAGGACGAGCCCGGAATTAGCCCGTCTGAGGGCGCGTCAGGAATCGACGCCCGAGGATTCGCCGGATCAGGCGATCCGCCCCCGGATCTCCTCGGCCGCGTCCTCCCCGTACGCCAGGGCGAAACGCTCCAGGAAGCGGCCCGCGCCCAGCTCGTACTCCTGGGTGCCGAGGGTCTCGATCACCAGGGTGGCCATCATCGAACCCACCTGCGCCGCCCGCTCCAGATCCAGCTCCCAGGAGAGGCCGGCCACGAAGCCGGCCCGGAAGGCGTCGCCGACTCCGGTCGGGTCGACCTTCGCCTTCTCCTGCGGGACCGGCACCAGGATCTGCGGCTCGCCCTTGCGCTCGATCCGGGCGCCCTTCGCGCCCAGCGTGGTGACCCGGACGCCGACCCGGGTGAGGATCTCCTCGTCGCTCCACCCGGTCTTCGACTCGATCAGCGCCTTCTCGTACTCGTTGGAGAAGAGGTACGCGGCGCCGTCCACCAGGTCCCGGATCTGCTCCCCCTCCAGCCGGGCCACCTGCTGCGAGGGGTCAGCGGCGAACGGGTAGCCGAGCCCCCGGCACTCCTCGGTGTGCCGGACCATCGCCTCCGGGTCGTCGGCCCCGATCAGCACCAGGTCGAGGCCGCCCAACCGCTCGGCCACCGGCCGCAGTTCGATGTTCCGCGCCTCGGCCATCGCCCCGGCGTAGAAGGAGGCGATCTGGTTCTGCTGGGAGTCCGTGGTGCAGACGAACCGCGCGGTGTGCTTCAGCTCCGAGATGTGCACCGAGCGGGTGTCCACCCGGTGCCGCTCCAGCCACGCCCGGTACTCGTCGAAGTCCGAGCCGGCCGCGCCGACCAGCGCCGGGGTCAGCCCGAGGAGGCCCATCCCGAAGCAGATGTTCGGCGCCACACCGCCCCGGCGTACCTCCAGCTCGTCGACCAGGAAGGAGAGCGAGACGGTGTGCAGCTGGTCGGCGACGAGCTGGTCGGTGAACCGGCCGGGGAAGCTCATCAGGTGGTCGGTGGCGATGGAGCCGGTGACGGCGATGCGCACGACGGGTTCTCCTTGCGGTCGGGTCGAGTGGTTCGAATCGAGCGTTCGAGTCGAGGGTCTCGGGGCCGGGCGCCGGCGATCCGGCCCAGCGGAACCCCACGCTACCGGTCCCCCGGCGGCCCCTCGGCGCCGCCACCGGATCCCCGTCCCGACCCGGCGTCAACTCCCCGCCGCGCCACATCACCCGAACTACCTGCGGGTACCGCTGGATCGCCGCCCTCCGCCGTTCTACGGTCGGACGTATGCGGAGGTATGCGGCGCGCACCCGCGCGACCACCGCTGCCCGTCCGCGCCCACCGGTACACCAGGAGCCGGCCATGATGCCCAAGGACAACCCCGTGCACGTGCCGTCCTACCTCCTCGGCGAGGCGGATCCGGACACCCTGGAGGGCCTGGTCCGCTCCTCCCGCCGGCTCGGCCGGCACTGGCCGCCGCTGCCCGGCGGCCGCCCCTCCGAGGAGGAGCCGTCGGAGGAGCGCCCGGAGCGCCCGGAACGCCCGCGCCGCGGCTTCCGCGTCCCGGCCCGCACGGCCGACCTGATCGCCCGGATGCCCGAGTACGGCGGCTGACCGCCGAGGGGGGAACCGAAGCCGGCCGTTCCGCGTCCCATCGCCGTTCCGGCACACAGCACCACGCATCAGTACGGAGGCGGCACCGGTGACCGAACAGGCACCCCCCAACAGCCACAGCAGCCACAGCAGCCCCGCCGGCGGCGTCCGGCGGCGCGGCCCGGGCGCGCGGCGACTGCTCGGCGCAGCGCTCTCCGGCCTCGTCATCGCCGGCCTCGCCGCCACGGCCGCCGGCTGCGCAAGCACCGGCACCAAGGTGGTCTCCCCGGGCTCCGGCGGCGGGTCCGCGGACAGCGGCGCGAGCACCCCCGCGAGCCCCTCCCCCACCGGCGGCCCGACGCTCCAGCCCGGCGGCCCGCCGCGCGGCACGTCCTCCTCGGCCTATCCGGTCGGGCACCCCCTCAACGCCGGCTCGTACCAGGCGTCCGGGGACAAGATCACGGTCTACTTCGTCGCCGGCGTCTGCGAGAGCTACGGACTGCACGCCGACGAGTCGCATTCCGGCCAGGTCCGGATCACCGTATCGGTGACCAAGGCGCCCCCGGCCGGTCAGATGTGCCCGACCCTGGAGCGGATGCAGAGCCTGGCCGCCACCCTCCACGCCCCGCTCGGCTCCCGCGCCGTCGTCGACCTCTCGAACGGCAAGCGGCTGCCCACCCACCCGGCGACGGGCAGTCCCAAGGTCGGCGGCAAGGCCACCCACGGCCCGGTCGCCCAGTAGAGCCCGCGGGAGCCCACGGGAGCCCACGAGCCCACCGACCCCCGAGGACCCCGCACAGACGCGCACGGCCGTCCGCCGACCGGTCTCCCGGTCCGCGGACGGCCGTGCGTCCGTTCCGTGTACGCGTGGTGCGCCGGATCACCTCCGGCGCTCGCGGCTCAGCTGAAGGAGTCGCCGCAGGCGCAGGAGCCGGTCGCGTTCGGGTTGTCGATGGTGAAGCCCTGCTTCTCGATGGTGTCCACGAAGTCGATCGTGGCCCCACCCAGGTACGGGGCGCTCATCCGGTCGACCACGACGCGGACGCCGCCGAAGTCCTTGACCACGTCTCCGTCGAGCGCGCGCTCGTCGAAGAAGAGCTGGTAGCGAAGGCCGGAGCAACCACCGGGCTGGACGGCGACTCGCAGCGCCAGGTCCTCGCGACCCTCCTGCTCCAGCAGGCTCTTGACCTTCTCCGCCGCGGTGTCGGTGAGGATGACCCCGCCGTCGGTGGTGGTCTCGTCCTGGACGGTCATCTGCTAACTCCCGGGTTTGACAACGTACTGCTCTGCCGCCAGCGGAAACCTGCGGCGCCCCGGATGTATTCCGGGATCGGCCGGCTGACGGTGTCCGTTTCGGTGTCCGCTTCATGCTCGCACATCACCGACTCGAAAAGCGCCTCCCGGTCGGCCCTCGCGGAGCGACGATGGAGCGATGTTCCTGCGTCCGATCCACGCCTCCGCCGCGGACGCCCTGACCGTCCGCCAGATCAAGACCCGGGCGTTCACCGCCCTGGCCGCCGAGCGCGGCGAGCCGCCGCCCCCGCCGATGACCCCTGCCCAGATCCGGCGGAACGACGCCCGCCTCCGCCACCTCGTCCACACCGACCCGCACGGCTGCTGGCTGGCCGAGCGGGACGACGGGGAGCCGGTCGGCGTCGCGCTGGCGCTCCGGCGGGAGAGCCTGTGGGGCCTCTCCCTGCTGGCCGTCGTCCCCGAGGCGCAGGGCAAGGGGGCGGGCAGGATGCTGCTGGACCAGGTGCGCGCGTACGGCAGAGGCTGCCTGCGCGGGATCATCGTCTCCTCGGCCGATCCCCGGGCCGCCCGCCGCTACCACGGGGCCGGCTTCCGGCTGCATCCGATGATGCGGCTGACCGGCGCGGTCGACGCCGCCTCGCTGCCGGACCCCGGGCCGACCCCCGTCCACCTCGGCGACATCGAGCACCAGCACCTGCTGGACTCGGTCGACCGCAGGACCCGCGGCGGGGCGCACGGCCCCGACCACGTCCGGCTGCTGGCGGCCGCCGACGAGCTGCTGCTGGTGGACACCCTCTCCGGGAGCGGCTACTGCTACCGCACCGGCGGACGGATCGACCTGCTGGCCGCGACCTCTCGGCGGCTGGCCGCACGGCTGCTGATCGAGGCGCTCTCCCGCACCCCGCCGGGCGAGGAGGCGCTGGTCGAGCACCTCACCGCCGAGCAGGACTGGGCGGTGGACGTCGGCCTGGCGGCCGGCCTCACCGTCGGCAACCGCGGCTACCTCGCCCTGCGGGGGATGCGCCCGCCGGCCCCGTACCTCCCCAGCGGCGCCTACCTCTGACGCCCCCCCGTTCTCGTCAGACTGACCCTAAAACCCTCAAACCCTGAAACCGGATCAGCCCATCGTCGCCAGGATCTCCCGCACCATCTCCAGGGTGGTCCCGGGGTGGAGGAAGGCGAACCGGGCGACCGTCTCGCCCTCCCAGCCGGTCGGCGTGACGAAGCCGGTCTGGTCCGCGAGCAGCCGGCGCGACCAGGCGTGGTAGTCCTCGGCCGCCCAGCCCCTGCGGCGGAAGACCACCGCCGACAGCTCCGGGTCGCGGACAAGTTCCAGCCGCTCGTCGGCGCGGATCAGCTCGGCGGTCTCGCGGGCCAGCCGCAGCCCGGTCTCGATCGCCTCGGTGTAGGCGCCGACGCCGTGCACCGCCAGCGAGAACCACAGCGGCAGCCCGCGCGCCCGACGGGTGAGGTGGTAGGCGTAGTCGGTGGGGTTCCACTCCTCGCCCTCCACGTGGAGGACGTCCAGGTAGGAGGCGTCCTGGGTGTGCACCGCCTTGGCCAGGCGCGGCTCGCGGTAGAGGAGGGCCGCGCAGTCGAAGGGCGCGAAGAGCCACTTGTGCGGGTCCACCACGAAAGAGTCGGCGCGCTCGACACCGGCGTACTTCGCCCGCACCGTCGGGGCGAACAGCCCGGCCCCGCCGTAGGCGCCGTCCACGTGGAACCAGAGCCGGTACTCCTCGGCGACCTCGGCGATGCCCGCCAGGTCGTCGACGATGCCGGCGTTGGTGGTGCCGGCGGTGGCGACCACGCCGATCACCGAGGAGGGGTCCGGGTCGGCCTCCAGCGCGGCTCGCAGCGCGGCGCCGGTGAGCCGATGGTTCTCGGTCCTGACCAGCAGTTTCTCCACGCCGATGATGTTCAGCGTATTGGTCACCGAGGAGTGGGTCTGGTCCGAGACGGCGATCCGCAGCCGCGCGCCGGGGCCGGCGCCGAGCCGGCGCCGGGCGGTGTCCCTGGCGACCACCAGCGCCGACAGGTTCGCCGCCGACCCGCCGGAGACGAACACCCCGCCGGCCGTCTTCGGCAGCCCGGCCCGGTCCGCGATCAGCCGCAGCACCTGGTTCTCGGCGGCGATCGCGCCGGCCGCCTCCAGCCAGGAGATCCCCTGCAGCGAGGCGCAGGACACGATCATGTCGAAGAGCAGCGCGGCCTTGGTCGGCGCGCAGGGCACGAAGGAGAGGTAGCGCGGGCTGTCGCAGGAGATCACCGCCCGCGAGAGCTCGTGGTCGTAGAGCTTCAGCACCTGCGCGGGATCGTTTCCGCGCTCGTTGAGCAGCCCGTCCAGGGCGCCGCGGAGGACCTCCCCGTCACCGGGGTGGTCCAGCGGGACCGGGTCGTACTGCAGCCGGTCCCGCATGTACTTGAAGACGAGATCGACCAGTTCACCGTCGTACTGATGCATTCGCGCTGTCACACCGCGAACACTAGGCAGCGTGGCCGCGCCGCACTCCGTCGGAACGCGCAGCCCCACGCAGCGTTCGTGCGCGTTCCCGCCCCCGCACGCACGATCCGTGCGCCCCGGGGGGTCACCCGATCAGACGGGTGAGGGCGATCTGGCTGCGGGAGCGCTGCACGCCGGGCGAGCGGCGGATCCGCTCGATGACGGACTCCACCTGCCGGACGTCCGCCGCCCGCACATGCACCAGCGCATCCGCGTCGCCGGTGACCGTCCACGCCGCCACCACCTCGGGGAACTGCCGCAGGGTCGCCAGGATCTCCTCCGGCGGCGTCCGCTCCCGGCAGTACACCTCGACGAACGCCTCCGTCCGCCAGTCCAGCGCCGAGGGGTCGAGCACCACGGTGAACCCGCGCACCACGCCCTTCTCCCGCAGCCGGTCGACCCGCCGCTTCACCGCCGTGGCGGAGAGGTTCAGCCGCGCTCCGATGGTGGCGTACGAAGCCCGCCCGTCCCTGCCCAGGAGCTCGAGCAGCGTGCGATCGATCTCGTCCACGGATCCCTTCCCCGCCGGTGTGACGCAGCCCGCAGTCGTCAGACTGACGCGAAGCGGCTATCATACATTGCGTCAGTTAGACGAAAAGGGGGCAACCGCCCGTGTCCACCACTTTCAACGAGCCGTCGCCGACGCCGCTGGCCCTGCTCCTGCTCGGCGGCCCGCAGCCGACCGCCGATCCGGCCACCGAGCGCGGCGTGGAGTGCCCGGGCGAACTGCCGCCCGCCTCCGATCCGGAGCTCGTGGCCCGCGCCCGCGCCGCCAAGGAGCAGCTCGGCGACCGGGTCTTCATCCTCGGCCACCACTACCAGCGTGACGAGGTCATCCAGTTCGCCGACGTCACCGGCGACTCCTTCAAGCTGGCCCGGGACGCCGCCGACAAGCCGGAGGCCGAGTACATCGTCTTCTGCGGCGTCCACTTCATGGCCGAGAGCGCGGACATCCTCACCACCGACGCCCAGCGGGTCGTCCTGCCGGACCTCGCCGCCGGCTGCTCGATGGCCGACATGGCCACCGCCGAGCAGGTCGCGGAGTGCTGGGACGCCCTCAGCGACGCCGGGATCGCCGACAGCGTGGTGCCGGTGTCGTACATGAACTCCTCCGCCGACATCAAGGCCTTCACCGGCCGGCACGGCGGCACCATCTGCACCTCCTCCAACGCCAGGCGGGCCCTGGAGTGGGCCTTCGAGCAGCGCGGTCCGCAGACCAAGGTGCTCTTCCTCCCCGACCAGCACCTGGGCCGCAACACCGCCGTCCGCGAGCTGGGCCTCTCGCTCGACGACTGCGTGGTCTACAACCCGCACAAGCCGAACGGCGGCCTGACGGCGGAGCAACTGCGGGACGCGCGGATGATTCTGTGGCGCGGACACTGCTCCGTGCACGGAAGGTTCACCCTGGAGTCGGTCAACGAGGTGCGCGAGCGGATCCCGGGCGTCAATGTCCTGGTGCACCCGGAGTGCCGGCACGAGGTGGTGGCCGCGGCCGACCAGGTCGGCTCGACGGAGTACATCATCAAGGCGCTGGACGCCGCCGAGCCCGGCAGCAAGTGGGCCGTCGGCACGGAGCTCAACCTGGTCCGGCGGGTGGCCAGGCAGCACCCGGACAAGGAGATCGTCTTCCTCGACCGCACGGTCTGCTACTGCTCCACCATGAACCGGATCGACCTGCCGCACCTGGTCTGGGCCCTGGAGGAGCTGGTCGCCGGACGGGTGCCGAACGTGATCACCGTCGACCCGGAGACCGAGAAGTACGCGCGGGCCGCGCTGGACCGGATGCTGGCGCTGCCGTAGCCGGACGGCGGAGCGAGCGGAGACGGCGGAGGGCCGCCCGGGAATCCGGGTGGCCCTCCGCCGTCCGTACCGCGGCCGCTCAGGTCCGCTCGCTCAGCTCCGCGCTCGCTGCTCGCTCAGGTCCGCGCCCGCTGCTCGCTGCTCGCTCAGCCGGGGATCAGCCCGTCGTCCCGCAGCAGCGCGCGTACCTCCTCGAGGGTGGCCTCCTCGTACGGCAGGCTCGCGTCCGAGGGGACCAGGGTCTCCGCCGGCACCGGCTCGCCGCCGGACCGGACCGCCGCCAGCAGCGCGGTGAGGTTCGACCGGAAGGCCGCCTCGTCGCCGGACTCGACCGCCGCGAACACCGCGTCGTCGAGCTTGTTCAGCCCCTCGACGAGGGACTCGGGGATCTCGAACTGCCCCTCCCCCATGATCCGGACGATCATCGGAGTCTCCCTCACTTGTCGTAACGCGGCTGGTCCTGGGGCTCCTGCGACGGGGCCGGCGACTGGCTCTGCGCCTGCGAGGCCTGCGCCGCGCCGTTGCCGTTCCCGTTGCCGCTCCCGGCGCCCTCGGTGCCCTTCTCCAGCGCCTGCCGCTCCTCGGAGGGGCCGCCGGACAGCTCGGCCTTCATCCGCTGGAGCTCCAGCTCGACGTCGCTGCCGCCGGCCAGCCGGTCCAGCTCGGCGGTGATGTCGTCCTTGCGCATCCCCGTCGGGTCGTCCAGCGCGCCGGAGGCGAGCAGTTCGTCGATCGCGCCCGCGCGGGCCTGCATCTGCGCGGTCTTGTCCTCCGCGCGCTGGATGGCCAGGCCGACGTCCCCCATCTCCTCCGAGATGCCGGAGAAGGACTCCGAGATCTGCGTCTGGGCCTGGGCGGCCGTGTAGGTGGCCTTGATGGTCTCCTTCTTGGTGCGGAAGGCGTCCACCTTGGCCTGCAGCCGCTGGGAGGCGAGGGTGAGCTTCTCCTCCTCGCCCTGCAGGGCCTGGTACTGCGTCTGCAGATCGTTGATCTGCTCCTGGATCCCGGAACGCCGGGTCAGGGCCTCCCGCGCCAGGTCCTCGCGGCCGAGCGAGAGCGCCTTGCGCCCCTGGTCCTCCAGCTTGGAGGACTGCTGCTGGAGCTGGGTGAGCTGCAGTTCCAGACGCTTGCGCGAGGTCGCCACATCGGCCACTCCCCGGCGGACCTTCTGCAGCAGTTCCAACTGCTTCTGGTAGGAGTAGTCGAGTGTCTCGCGCGGGTCCTCCGCGCGGTCCAAGGCCTTGTTCGCCTTGGCGCGGAAGATCATTCCCATCCGCTTCATGATTCCGTCGCCCATGGGCCTCGCGCGCCCCCTTCTCCGGCGTGCCGGTTGCTGTACTGCTCAGACTACGGGGCGCAGACCATCCACGGCAGCGACCCTGCCGGGAACAAGCCTGCTACATCCCGGAGGGCAGCGGCGTCATCCGCGCGATCGATCCGGCCCCCAGGGCCCTCGGCCCCAGGGCGGAGCACCGGACGTCCGCATAGCCCACCCAGCCGACCCCCTGGGGTTTCGCCCCCGCGAGCACGTACTCTTTACCCGTGTTCCGACGCCGTTCCGAGGATGCCTCCTCCGCCACCGCCGTGGCCGACGAGGCCGATAAGCCTGTCCGCGACCCCCAGGCGCCCAAGGGGAGGCCGACGCCGAAGCGCAGCGAGGCCGAGGCCAGCCGCCGCACCCGGGCCGCCTACACCGCCAAGTCCGGGAAGGAGGCGGCGCGGGACCAGCGCACCCGCGCCCGCACCGAGCGGGAGAAGCAGCGCCTCGCCATGATGAACGGCGAGGAGCGGGCGCTGCCGCCGCGGGACAAGGGCCCGGTGCGCCGGTTCTGCCGGGACTACGTGGACTCGCGGTTCACCGTCGCCGAGTGGTTCCTGCCGCTCGCGGTGATCATCCTCCTGCTGAGCGTGATGCGGGCGCCGGGACTCCAGTCGATCACCCTGCTGCTGTGGCTGCTGATGATCGTCGTGATCGTGCTGCAGTCGGCCTTCATCGGCTTCCGGCTGCGCAAGGCGCTGCGCGCCAAGTTCCCGGACAAGGGCCCCGGCGAGTTCCGCGGCGCGGTCGGCTACGCCCTGATGCGGACGCTTCAGATGCGCCGGCTGCGGCTGCCGAAGCCGCAGGTGAAGCGCGGCCAGAAGCCGTAGCCTTCGGGCGGCCCGGGAGAACGGGGCCGCCGGAGGCGTGATCTTCCGGTCCCGGATGGGTAGCGTCGGCCGCATGGAGTTCCGTCACCTCGGCCGCAGCGGCCTGATGATCAGCGAGATCGCCTACGGCAACTGGCTCACCCACGGCTCGCAGATCGAGGAGGACATCGCCGCCGCGTGCGTGCATGCCGCCCTCGACCAGGGCATCACCACCTTCGACACCGCCGACGTCTACGCCGGCACCCGCGCCGAGTCGGTGCTCGGCCGGGCGCTGAAGCACGAACGGCGGGACGGCCTGGAGATCTTCACCAAGGTCTTCTGGCCGACCGGGCAGGGCCGCAACGACCGGGGCCTCAGCCGCAAGCACATCATGACCTCGATCGACGCCTCGCTGAAGCGGCTGCAGACCGACTACGTCGACCTGTACCAGGCGCACCGCTTCGACCACGAGACGCCGCTGGAAGAGACCATGGAGGCCTTCGCCGACGTGGTCCGGGCCGGTAAGGCGCTGTACATCGGGGTCTCCGAGTGGACGGCCGAGGAGATCCGGGCGGCGCACGCCCTCGCGCGGGAGCTGCGGGTGCAGCTGGTCTCCAACCAGCCCCAGTACTCGGCGCTGTACCGGGTGATCGAGGCCGAGGTCGTGCCGGCCTGCGAGGAGCTCGGGATCGGGCAGATCGTCTGGTCGCCGATCGCGCAGGGCGTGCTGACCGGCAAGTACCTGCCGGGGCGGCCGGCGCCGGCCGGGAGCCGGGCCACCGACCCGAACGGCGGGGCGGGCGCGGTGGAGCGCTTCCTGCGGGACGACGTGCTGGAGCGGGTGCAGCAGCTGGTGCCGCTGGCGAAGGAGGCGGGGCTGACCATGCCGCAGCTGGCGGTGGCCTGGGTGCTGCGGAACCCGAACGTGTCGGCGGCGATCGTCGGCGCCTCGCGCCCGGAGCAGGTCGCCGAGAACGCCGGCGCGGCCGGCGTCCGCCTGGACGCCGAGCTGATCGCCCGGGTCGACGAGATCCTCTCCCCGGTGGCCCTGACGGACCCGGCCCTCACCGGCTCGATGTCTCCGAAGACCCGCCCCTGACGGAGTCGCGGGCCTCCCCGATCAGCCCTGAGGGCTCGTAGGGGGCGCGGGGAACCGCGCGGCCCGCGCGCAGCGGTGCCGCTGCCGACCGCGGCACCCTGCGCGCGGGCACAGAGAGCGCGGAAAGCTCAGGCCCCGTCCCCGTCCCCACCCTCGTCCTCGTCGCCGTCGGCGGCGGCCAGGGGCATCGGACCGTAGATCTTCGTGCTGTCCTCCAGGAGGACCACCTGGTCAACCCCGTTCTCCAGGAGCTGCTTCCAGGACTCGCCGAGCCAGGACTCCGCGTCCCCCTGGGTGGGGAACTCCTCAGCGCCGTCGGACACCTCCGCCGGAGAGCCGTCGGCCTTCTCGTACCGCCACGTCCACACCATGTCCCGGAGGCTACCAGCGAGAATGCGGTCATGAGGATCTTCTGGGAGCAACTTCCGAGCGGCACCCGCCGGTTCGGCGTCGAGCTCGGGCGGAAGCGGGCGCAGGCGCCGGCCGCACCCCGGCGGACGCTGCTGCTCGGGGGCGCGCGCTCGGGCAAATCCGCCACCGCCGAGCGGATGCTGACGGATCGTCAGGACGTCCTCTACGTGGCCACCGGCGGCACCCGGGAGGGTGACGAGGAGTGGGCCCGCCGGATCGCCCTCCACCGCGAGCGCCGCCCGGCGCCCTGGCGCACCGCCGAGACCTGCGCCCTCGAGCCGCTGCTCGGCGACCGCACCGATCCGGCGCCGGTCCTGGTGGACTGCCTCTCGCTGTGGCTGACCGCCGTCATGGACGAGGTCGGCGCCTGGGACGACGAGGCCTGGTACCGCGGCGGGGCGCGGGACGCCCTGCGCGCCCGCACCCGGGCCCTGGTGGAGGCCTGGGCGGCGTCCCCGCGCGAGCTGGTCGGGGTGAGCAACGAGGTGGGCAGCGGGGTGGTGCCGGCGACCGCCGCCGGCCGCCGCTTCCGCGACGAGCTCGGCCGGCTGAACGCGGCGGTCGCCGGCGCGAGCGAGCAGGTGCTGCTGGTGGTCGCCGGGCAGGTACTGCCGCTCCGCGGCCCGGGTGCGCCGCGATAGCCTTCCGGGCGATGGACACGACTCTCGATCTCGACGAGTTCTCGACGCTGGTGGTCCGGCCCGAGGACGAGTACCGCCAGGCCGCCGACGAGCGCTGGGCCGCACTCGAAGGGCCGCGCGCCGGCCTCGGGCAGCTGGAGAAGCTGGGCTCCTGGCTGGCCGCCGTACAGGGCCAGGTGCCGCCGCGCCCGATCGACCGGGCCAAGGTGCTGGTCTTCGCCGCCGACCACGGCGTCGCGCGGCTCGGCGTATCGGCGCTGGCACCGGACGCCACCGGGCGCCTGGTGCGCTCGGTGCTGGACGGGGAGGCGGCGGTGTCCGTCCTCGCCCGCCGGTTCGGCGCCTCGCTCCGGGTCGTCGACGTGGCCGTCGATCTGGAGGAGGAGCTGCCGAACGGCGTCTCCCGGGACCGGGTCCGGCGCGGCTCCGGCCGTACCGACGTCGAGGACGCCCTCACCCGGGAGGAGGCCGAGGCGGCCTTCCGGCTGGGGATGCGGCTGGCCGACGAGGAGGCCGACTCCGGCACCGACCTGGTGCTCCTCGGCGACCTCGGGGTCGGCTCGACGACCGTGGCGGCGGCGCTGATCGGCGCGCTCTGCGGGCTGGACGCGGCATCGGTGACCGGTCGCGGCTCCGGGATCGACGACAACGTGTGGATGGTGAAGTGCGCCGCCGTGCGCGACTCCATGCGCCGGGCCCGGCCGCTGCTCGGCGAGCCGCTGGAACTGCTGGCCGCGGTCGGCGGCGCGGACTTCGCGGCGATCACCGGCTTTCTGCTGCAGGCCGCGGTGCGCCGGCTGCCCGTGCTTCTGGACGGGGTCGTCTCGGCGGCCTGCGCGCTGGTCGGGCAGCGGATCGCGTTCCGCGCGCCGGAGTGGTGGCGGGCGGGCCAGAGCAGCGGCGAGCCGGCCCAGGCCAAGGCGTACGAGCGGCTCAACCTGGAGCCGCTGCAGGCGCAGACCGTCCGGGTGGGCGGCGGCGCCGGCGCGCTGATGTCGCTGCCCCTGCTGACGGCCGCCTCCAGCCTGCTGGCCGAGCTGCCGCTCGCTCCGTGAGCGAACAGCCCCGGGCGAGCCTTTCGGACGGCCTCCGTTTCGCCTTCGGCACGCTGACCGTCTTCCGGGTGCGGGTCACCCGCTGGGACCGTCCCGCGGCGGGGCGGGCGATGCTGCTGGCGCCGCTCGCGGGGCTCGCCGTCGGCCTCCTCGCCGCCGCCGTCGGGGCCGGGATCTTCGCGCTCTCCGGGGCCGCCACCCTGGCCGCGGTCGCGGCGGTGGCCGTGCCCGCGGCGCTCACCCGCGGGCTGCATCTGGACGGACTCGCGGACACCGCGGACGGGCTCGGCTCCGGCAAGCCCGCCGAGGACGCCCTGCGGATCATGAAGGCCTCGGACATCGGCCCGTTCGGCGTACTGTCGCTGATTCTGCTGATGGGCGGTCAGATCGCGGCCGTGCAGCAGGAGTTCAGCGCCGGCGGGACCGCGCGCGGGGCCGCCGCGGTGCTGCTGGCCGCGGTCGCCGGGCGGGCCGCCCTCGCCTGGGGCTGCGCCTCCTTCGTACCCTCCGCCCGCCCCGAGGGGCTGGGCGCCGCCGTGGCCGGCACCGTCCGCCCGGCCGCCGCCGCGGCCGCGACCCTCCTCTGCGCCGCCGCGCTGGCCACGCTCGGCTACGGGACGGGGAGCACCCGCGGGGCGCTCGCGCTGGGAGCGGCCGCGCTCGCCGGCCCGGCCTGCGCCGGTCTTCTGCTCCGCCGCTGCGTCCGCAGGTTCGGCGGCATCACCGGCGACGTCCTCGGCGCCCTGGTGGAGACCTCGGCGACGGCGGCGCTGGTCGCGGCCGTGCTGGCCGGCCTCTCCTGACCTCAGGAAACGGGCTGACACCCTGCTCAGGGGTGCCCGGATACGCGCCTGTCAGATGGCCTTCGGCAACGATCTGACGAGTACTCAGATCGGGGTCGCGCAGAATTTCCCCGGACACCCGGATTAGAGTTGCGCGGAGCGCGGAGCGACCGGACACCGCCGGACTCCGACGGGGCCCGGCCCACCCTGCCGGAGGACCCGCACACACCCCATAAAGAACAGGACGACGTTTCCGTGACTGCTGTCTCTCTGAGTACCTCCACCGCGGCCGCGCTGCGCGCGGACGCCGTCGTCGTGGCCGTGGCCAAGGGCCCGAAGGGCCTCGTCCTGGCGCCTGGCGCCGAGACGGTCGACGAGGCGTTCGGCGGGAAGCTCGCCGATGTGCTGAAGACTCTGGGCGCGACCGGCGCCGAGGGCGACGCGGTCAAGCTGCCCGCCCCGGCCGCCGGTCTGAAGGCCCCGCTGGTGCTCGCGGTCGGCCTGGGCGGTGCCGACGACGCGGAGGACGGCGTCTACCCGGCCGAGGCGCTGCGCCGCGCCGCCGGTGTCGCCGCCCGTACCCTGGCCGGCACCAAGAAGGCCGCGTTCGCGCTGCCCGCCGGCGACCCCGACTCGGTCGAGGCGGTCGTCCTGGGCGCGCTGCTGGGCGCCTACTCCTTCGACGAGTACAAGGCCGAGCCGAAGAACGGCGACGGCGGCAAGGGCCCCCTCGGCGAGATCGCCGTGGCCGGCACCAAGCGCGGCGACAAGGCGGCCCGGGCCGCCGTGGACCGCGCCGTCGTCCTGGGCGAGGAGATCAACCGCGCCCGCGACCTGATCAACATCCCCTCCAACGACCTGAACCCGAAGGCCTTCGCCGCCACCGCGCAGTCTGTCGGCAAGGCGCACGGCCTCAAGGTCGAGGTGCTGGACGAGAAGGCGCTCACCAAGGGCGGCTTCGGCGGGCTGATGGGCGTCGGGCAGGGCTCTCAGAACCCGCCGCGGCTGGTCCGCGTCGCCTACACCCACCCCAAGGCCAAGCGGACCGTCGCACTGGTCGGCAAGGGCATCACCTACGACTCGGGCGGCATCTCGCTGAAGCCGGCCGGCCACAACGAGACCATGAAGTGCGACATGTCCGGCGCCGCCGCCGTGCTGTCCGCGGTCTCCTCGGCGGCCCGGCTCGGCCTCCAGGTGAACGTCACCGGCTGGCTGGCGCTCGCCGAGAACATGCCGTCCGGCTCGGCCACCCGCCCCGGCGACATCCTGCGGATGTACGGCGGGAAGACCGTCGAGGTGCTCAACACCGACGCCGAGGGCCGCCTGGTGATGGCCGACGCGATCGTCAAGGCCGGCGAGGAGCAGCCGGACGTCATCGTCGACGTGGCCACCCTGACCGGCGCGATGATGGTGGCGCTCGGCCCGCGCACCTTCGGGATCATGTCCAACTCGGACGCGTTCCGCGAGCAGCTGCACGAGCTGGCCGCCGACGGCGGCGAGGAGAGCTGGCCGATGCCGCTCCCGGCCGACCTGCTGGAGGGGATGAAGTCCCCGGTGGCGGACCTGGCCAACGTCGGCGGGCGGATGGGCGGCGGGCTCTCCGCGGGCCTCTTCCTCCAGGAGTTCGTCGCCGAGGGCATCACCTGGGCGCACCTGGACATCGCCGGCCCGGCCTTCAACGAGTCCGGCGCCTGGGGCTACACCCCGAAGGGCGGCACGGGCAGCGCGGTGCGCACGCTGGTCGGCCTCGCGGCTGCCGCCGCGGAGGGCGAGCTGTCGCTCTGACGCTTTGCGCGTGATCGGGGCGCGGGGAACTGTGCGTCGGCGGCTGCGGGTCGGCGGACGGCTGGGCGCGCAGTTCCCCGCTCCCCTTGAGTTGCTTCGCAACTCCCGGGGCGCCCCCGGAGTCGCGGCCCGAAGGGCCTGCGCATCAGGGGCGCGGGGAACTGCGCGTCCAGCCCGCTACGGGCCCGCAGCCGCCGGCGAACCCTCCGTTGACGCCCCTCCTGCGCAGCAGGATTGGCCCCGGAGCGGACCGTCTGGTTGACTGATCGATCACATTGGGGGGCCGGGGACGAACCGCGGCAGCGGTAGGTGCGAAGATGGGTTTCCGGCATGAGTACCCGGTAGGGATCCGCCGGGCATACGCACCCAGCTATGGAGGACGTGACGTGGCGAACGACGCCGGCACCGTTTTCGACTTGGTCATTCTCGGAGGCGGGAGCGGCGGCTATGCCGCGGCCCTCCGCGGCGCTCAGCTCGGGCTGAACGTCGCCCTGATCGAGAAGGACAAGCTGGGAGGCACCTGCCTGCACCGCGGCTGCATCCCCACCAAGGCGCTGCTGCACGCGGGCGAGGTCGCGGACCAGACCCGTGAGGCCGCCGAGTTCGGCGTCCAGGCCGCCTTCCAGGGCATCGACATCAACGGCGTCCACAAGTACAAGGACGGCGTCGTCTCCGGCCTGTACAAGGGCCTGCAGGGCCTGGTCGCCTCCCGCAAGGTGACCTACATCCAGGGCGAGGGCCGGCTCTCCTCCGCGACCTCGGTGGACGTCAACGGCGAGCGCGTCGAGGGCCGCCACATCCTGCTGGCGACCGGCTCCGTGCCGAAGTCCCTGCCGGGCCTGACCATCGACGGCAACCGGGTCGTCTCCTCCGACCACGCCCTGGTGCTGGACCGCGTGCCGCAGTCCGCGATCATCCTGGGCGGCGGCGTGATCGGCGTCGAGTTCGCCTCCGCCTGGAAGTCCTTCGGCGTGGACGTCACCATCGTCGAGGCCCTTCCCCACCTCGCCCCGCTCGAGGACGAGAACTCCTCCAAGCTGCTGGAGCGCGCCTTCCGCAAGCGCGGCATCAAGTTCGAGCTCGGCGCCCGCTTCTCCGGTGTGGATTACACCGAGAACGGCGTCCGCGCCTCGCTGGAGAACGGCAAGCAGATCGAGGCCGAGCTGCTGCTCGTCGCCGTCGGCCGCGGCCCGGTCTCGCAGGGCCTGGGCTACGAGGAGGCCGGCGTCGCGATGGACCGCGGCTACGTCCTCGTCGACGAGTACATGCGGACCAACGTCCCGACCATCTCCGCCGTCGGCGACCTGGTCCCGACCCTCCAGCTCGCGCACGTCGGCTTCGCCGAGGGCATCCTGGTCGCGGAGCGCCTGGCCGGGCTGCAGACCGTGCCGATCGACTACGACGGCGTGCCGCGGGTGACCTACTGCAACCCCGAGGTAGCGTCGGTCGGCGTCACCGAGGCCAAGGCCAAGGAGCTCTACGGCGACGACAAGATCGTCGTCCAGAAGTACAACCTGGCCGGCAACGGCAAGAGCAAGATCCTCAAGACCGCCGGCGAGATCAAGCTCGTCCAGGTCAAGGACGGCGCCGTGGTCGGTGTGCACATGGTCGGCGAGCGGATGGGAGAGCAGGTGGGCGAGGCCCAGCTGATCTACAACTGGGAGGCCCTGCCCGCCGAGGTCGCCCAGCTGATCCACGCCCACCCCACCCAGTCCGAGGCACTCGGCGAGGCCCACCTGGCCCTGGCCGGCAAGCCGCTGCACGCGCACGACTGATCGCGCAGGACACGCAACCATCAACCCGCACGCATCAACAAGGAGCAACTGAAACCATGGCGGTCTCAGTAACACTGCCCGCGCTCGGCGAGAGCGTGTCCGAGGGCACCGTCACCCGCTGGCTCAAGGCCGAGGGTGAGCGCGTCGAGGCCGACGAGCCGCTGCTGGAGGTGTCGACCGACAAGGTGGACACCGAGATCCCGGCCCCGGCCTCCGGCATCCTGGCCTCCATCAAGGTCTCCGAGGACGAGACGGTGGAGGTCGGCGCCGAGCTCGCGATCATCGACGACGGCTCCGGCGCCCCGGCCGCCTCCCCGGCGCCGGCCGCTGCCGCTGCCGAGGCCCCGGCCGCCGAGGCCCCCGCCGCCCCGGCTCCTGCCGCCGAGCCGGCTCCGGCCGCCGCTCCGGCCGCCGAGGCCCCCGCCGCCCCGGCGGCGCCGGCGGCTCCGGCCCAGTCCGGTGGCGAGGCCTCCGGCACCCCGGTGCTGCTGCCCGCCCTGGGCGAGTCCGTGACCGAGGGCACCGTCACCCGCTGGCTCAAGGCCGAGGGCGACACCGTCGAGGCCGACGAGCCGCTGCTCGAGGTCTCCACCGACAAGGTGGACACCGAGATCCCGGCCCCGGTCGGCGGCGTGCTGCTGAAGATCAGCGTGGCCGAGGACGAGACCGTCGAGGTGGGCGCCCAGCTCGCGGTGATCGGTGCTCCGGGTGCCGCTCCGGCGGCTGCCGCGGCCCCGGCCGCGCCGGCGCCCGCCGCCGAGCCGACCCCGGCGCCGGCGCCCGCCGCCGAGCCGACCCCGGCGCCCGCCGCTCCGGCTGCTCCGGCCGCCCAGGCTCCGGCCCCGGCCGCCGCTCCCGCTCCGGCCGCTCCGGCTCCGGCGGCTGCCGCTCCGGCGCCCGCGCCGGCTCCGGCCGCGCCCTCGGCCCCGGCCGCGCCGGCCGCGCCGAAGGCTCCGGCCGAGGAGGGTCCGTACGTGACCCCGCTGGTGCGCAAGCTCGCCGCCGAGCAGGGCGTCGACCTGGGCGCCGTGCAGGGCACCGGCGTCGGCGGGCGGATCCGCAAGCAGGACGTGATCGCCGCCGCCGAGGCCGCCAAGTCGGCCGCTCCGGCCGGTTCCTCGGCCGCCTCCGGCGCGCCGAAGGCCCCGACCACGGTCGCCGCGGCCTCCCCGCTGCGCGGGCAGACCGTCAAGATGACCCGCATGCGCAAGGTCATCGCCGACAACATGCTCAAGGCGATGCAGACCACGGCCCAGCTGACCACGGTCGTCGAGGTCGACGTCACCAACATCATGCGGCTGCGGGCCAAGGCGAAGAACGACTTCCAGGCGCGCGAGGGCGTCAAGCTGTCGCCGATGCCGTTCTTCGTCAAGGCCGCCGCCGAGGCGCTGAAGGCCCACCCGGTGATCAACGCCTCGATCAACGAGGCCGAGGGCACCATCACCTACCACGGCGTCGAGAACATCGGCATCGCGGTGGACACCGAGAAGGGCCTGATGGTCCCGGTCATCCACGAGGCGGGCGACCTCAACATCGCCGGCATCGCGAAGAAGACCGCGGACCTGGCCGCGCGCACCCGGGACAACAAGGTCAAGCCGGACGAGCTGTCCGGCGGCACCTTCACCGTCACCAACACCGGTTCGCGCGGGGCGCTCTTCGACACCCCGATCTTCACCCCGCCGCAGGTGGCCATCCTGGGCATCGGCGCCACGGTGAAGCGGCCGGTCGTGGTCTCCTCGCCGGAGCTGGGCGAGACGATCGCGGTCCGGGACATGGTGTACCTGGCGCTGTCCTACGACCACCGGATCGTGGACGGGGCGGACGCGGCGCGCTTCCTGGGCGCGCTCAAGGCCCGCCTTGAGGAGGGCGCGTTCGAGGGCGACCTCGGGCTCTGAGCGATCCCGGCCTCGGCCGGGAGGGCCGGCTGACCGGCCGTCAGACGGCGTTCCATCCCTCGCGGGGGGTGGGGCGCCGTTCGGTTTCTCCGCCCGCCGCGCCCGTTGCCTTCCCCACCTTCCGGGGAGGGCCCCGGGCCCCCGTCGGCGTCTGCGGGTGGGTGGTGGGCTGGGCGCGCAGTTCCCCGCGCCCCTTGAGTTGCTGCGCAACTCGCGGGGCGCCGGATTTCGGCTCCCAGCCCACCACCCACCCGCCTCGTCGCCGGTGCGGGAAGGGCCACGGGGAAATCACCTGCCCGCCGTAGCGATTTGACTCGCGCGCGACCGCCCGACGTTGCACGCTTGACCGCGTGATGTACGAGACGGACTTCTGGCAGATCATCGACGAGACCCGGGACCGCGCCGAGGGGGACCCCGTCGACCACGCCGACCTGCTTGTCGACCGCCTCGTCCAGTGCGAGCCGGACGACGTCGTCGACTTCGCGCGCCTCTTCGACGCGCGCTTCCGCCGCGCCTACCGCTGGGACCTGTGGGGCGCGGCGCACCTGCTGCTCGGCGCCGCGGACGACGACGCCTTCGAGTGGTTCCGCTGCTGGCTGATCGGCCAGGGCCGGGAGGTCTTCGAGGGCGCCCTCGCCGACCCCGACGAGCTGGCCGAGCTGGTCCCCGACTTCGACGAGGAGCAGGACGGCGACGCCGAGGAGTTGGGCTACGCCGCCGACGAGGCGTACGAGACCCTGACCGGTGGTCCGCTGCCCGACCTCGGCCTGGGCGCCGAGCCCGCCGACCCGGAGGGCACCGCCTTCGACTTCGAGAATCCGACCCTGATGGCGGAACGTTTCCCTCGCCTGTGGGACCGCTACGGCGGGGACGCGAACGCCTGACACCGCGTCACGGCGCCGCTCAGAGCAGCCGCCGGCCCATCAGCACGTCGTCCACATAGCGACCGTCCAGCAGGAACTCCTCGGGCTGGACGCCCTCGACGGCGAAGCCGCAGGACTCGTAGAGCCGCCGGGCGGCGAGGTTGTGGGCGAGAACGTGGAGGGTGATCCGGCGCGCTCCCTGGCCGCGCGCATGCGCGCAGGCCGCCTCGACCAGCCGCCGGCCGATCCCGGCGCGGCGGGCCCGCTGGACCACCACCAGGCCGTGGATCGCCCGCACATGGGCGTTGCTGGCCAACGGCGTCGGCGGCACCACCCGGATCCAGCCCACCGGCTCCCCGGCCTCCTCGGCGACCAGATAGTCCTCCGGGCGGTGGCCCTCGTCGAAGAAGGGCGCGCCGGCTTCCCGGCGGGGGCCGACGTCGCTGACCGGGGACCAGCTGCGGCGGTCCAGCTCGGCCAACGCCGGGCCGTCCTCCGGGCGGGAGAGGCGGATAGCGAGGGAGGCCGGCGGGGCTGGGGTGGTGTCCATGGGCGGATGCTAACCCCGCGCGAGGAGACGCGATCTCCACGCGATCGGAACACCGGCCCTGTTGACGTCGTCCCGGCTGGGGCCAATCCTGGCACGCGGACCGGAAACCCCCGATCTACCTCGGAACAGCGCGATCAAGCCGTCGGCGGCGCGAAGCAGGTACGAGCAGAGGGGTGCGGCTGGTGTCGGTTCCCGTGATCACGGTGCGGAATCTCTGGAAGGTCTTCGGCCCGCGGGCCGAACGGGTCCCCCGCACCCCGGAGTTGAGCGCACTGGACCAGGCCGGTCTGCGGGCCAGGACCGGGTGCGTGGCGGCGGTCCGGGAGATCGGCTTCGAGGTGGCGGCCGGCGAGGTCTTCGTGGTGATGGGCCTCTCCGGCTCCGGGAAGTCCACCCTGGTGCGCTGCCTGACCCGGCTGGTCGAGCCGACCGCCGGCGAGGTGCGCTTCCAGGGCGAGGACGTCCTCGGCAAGGACGAGCGCGCGCTGCGCGAGCTGCGGCGCACCCGGTTCTCCATGGTCTTCCAGCACTTCGGCCTGCTGCCGCACCGGCGGGTGCTGGAGAACGTGGCGTACGGGCTGGAGGTGCGGGGGACGCCGAAGAAGCAGCGGCTGGCCCGGGCCGCGGAGGTGACCGAGCTGGTCGGGCTGGCCGGCAACGAGCAGTCGTATCCGCATCAGCTCTCCGGGGGGATGCAGCAACGCGTCGGCCTGGCACGGGCGTTGGCCTCGGACCCCGAGGTGCTCTACTTCGACGAGCCGTTCTCCGCGCTGGACCCGCTGATCCGCCGGGACATGCAGAACGAGGTGATCCGGCTGCACCGGGAGGTCGGCAAGACCATGGTCTTCATCACCCACGACCTGTCCGAGGCGCTGAAGCTGGGTGACCGGATCCTGATCATGCGGGACGGCGCGGCGGTGCAGATCGGCACCGGCGACGAGCTGGTGGGCGCGCCAGCCGACGAGTACGTGCGGGACTTCGTCCGGGACGTCTCCCGGGCCGACGTCCTCACCCTGCGCTGGATCATGCGTCCGGCCGTCCCCGAAGACCCGTTGGACGGGCCGGAGTTGGGGCCGGACACGGTGATCCGGGAGGCCGTCCGGCCCGTGCTGGCCTCCGGCGGGCGGCCGGTGCGGGTGACCGCGGGCGGGGAGCTGCTCGGGGTGGTCGGCGAGGAGGAGATGCTGGCCGTGCTGGCCGGAGCCGACCACGCCGGACGCGAGAGCGAGGCGGCGTGAGCGGCTCGGCGTCGCCCGGCGGCTCGGCGTCGGCCGGCGGCACTGCGTCGGCCGGCGGCTCGGCGTCGGCCGGCGGCTCGGCGTCGGCCAGCGGCACCGCGTCACCCGGCGGCTCGGCCTCACCCGGCGGCTCGGCGTCGGCCAGCGGCACCGCGTCGCCCGGCGGCTCGGCGTCGGCCAGCGGCTCAGCGTCGGCCGACGGCACCGCAATGCCCGACGGCTCGGCGTCGGCCGGCGGCACCGCGTCACCCGGCGGCACCGCAATGCCCAGCGGCCCAGCGTCGCCCAGCGGCACAGCGTCACCCGGTGTGACGGCCACGGCGGGCGGGGCCGCCGAGGCGGCGCCGTGGCAGCCCGCGTGGCTGCGGGGCGTGCCGGGACGGGAGCGGCGGAGGCGATACACACTGGGCGCCCTGGCCGCCGTAGTACTCCTCTGGCTGGTGCTCTTCGTGCTGCTGCACGGCCACGACACCCTCTCCCTCGCCACCGCCGACACCACCTCACTCCACAACGACATCAACGACTTCAACAGCGGCATCAGCGACACCCGCGACTCCAACCCGTTCTTCGTCTACTTCCTCAACGGCGTCCGGACCGGCGTCGGCCAGTTGGTGACCTTCTTCCAGGCGCTGGTCTCCCAACCGGCACTGGGCCGTCCGCTGCCACTGGTGGGCTGGCTCGGTGTGGTCGCGGTGGGCGGCTTCGTCTCCTGGGTGGCGGGGAACCTGCGGGTGGCTCTGCTGTGCGTCGGCGGGCTGGTCCTCATCGGCCTCCAGGGGCTCTGGCAGCCGGCCATGGACACCCTGGCACTGACCTCGGCGTCGGTGCTGATCTGCCTGGTCGTCGGGATCCCGCTGGGAGTGTGGGCGGGACTGGACCGGCGGTTCGAGCGGGTGGTCACCCCGGTGCTCGACTTCATGCAGACCATGCCGACCTTCGTCTACCTGGCCCCACTCACCCTGTTCTTCCTGATCGGACCGGCCACCGGGACGATCGCCACCCTGATCTACGCGATGCCGCCGGTGATCCGGCTGACCGCGCACGGCATCCGCTCGGTGCCGGTGGAGACCCGGGAGGCGGCCGAGTCGCTGGGCTCCACCCGCTGGCAGGTGCTGCGCAAGGTGCTGCTGCCGATGGCCGCCCGGACGGTGGTGATCGGCGTCAACCAGACCATCATGGCGGCTCTCTCGATGGTGACCATCGCGGCACTGGTCGCCGCGCCAGGGCTGGGGCAGACAGTGGTCCAGGCTCTGGAGTCGCTGGACGTCGGAACGGCGTTCAACGCGGGCCTGGCGATCGTGGTGCTCGCGGTGGTGCTGGACCGGGTGACCACAGCGGCGAGCGTGCGGGCGGGGGCGGCCCGGGGCGAGGGGGCCGGCGGCCCCGCGAGGGGACCGGCCTGGGCGCGTACGCGGATCGCGCGGCGGGCACTGGTCGGCGCGGGGGCGGTGGCCACCCTCGTCTGCGTCTACCTCTCGTACACCTATCTGGAGCTGGCCCGGTTCCCCGGCGGGGTGGACCTCGGCACACCGATCGTCCACGCCGCCGACTCGGTGACGGGCTGGGTGCAGGGCAACCTCTCCGGAGCGACCGGGGCGGTCAAGGACTTCGTCAGCGCGGCCGGGATCGACCCGCTGCAGTCGCTGCTCGACGACTCGCCGTGGTGGCTGACCTGCTGCGCCGTCGCGGCCATCGCACTGCTGGTGGGCGGCGCCTGGGCGGCGGTGACCTCGGTGGTCTGCCTGGGCCTGATCATCGGCAGCGGGGTCTGGCAGGACGCGATGGACACTTTGGCGGCGACGCTGCTGGCCACGGTGGCGGTGGTGGTCCTGGGACTCGTCTTCGGGGTCTGGATGGGCCGCAGCCGGCGCACCGACCGGGTACTGCGCCCGGTGCTGGACGCGGCGCAGGTGATGCCGCCGTTCGTCTACCTGGTGCCGTTCATCGCGCTGTTCGCGGCGACTCGGTTCACCGGGGTGATCGCGGCGGTGCTGTACGCGGCGCCGGTGGCCATCAAGATCATTGCGGACGGGGTGCGGGGAGTCCCGGCGGAGACGGTGGAGGCGGCGCTGTCCTCCGGCTCCAGCCCCTGGCAGATCGTCACCAAGGTGCAGCTGCCGATGTCGCTGCGGACCGTCGCCCTTGCGGTCAACCAGGGGCTGATCTACGTGCTGTCGATGGTGGTGGTCGGCGGCCTGGTCGGCGGGGGCGCGCTGGGCTACGACGTGGTCGCGGGCTTCTCCCAGCTCAGCCTCTTCGGCAAGGGGCTGGCAGCGGGCGTCGCCGTCGTCCTGCTGGGCATCACCCTCGACCGCATCACCCAGGGCGCGGCGGGCGCGGGGGCGCGGGTGAGCCCCGGCAGCGGGCCCGAGGGGCCACGTCGGGGGCGCGGGCCGAGGCAGGCGGCCCCCCGAGGCAGGACGCCCCGAGGCAGCGGCCCGAGGCAGGACGACACGACGAAAGGAACAGCATGCGGATAGCGCGAAGAGGGCGGGCAGTCGCCGTCGCGGCCATCGGCGGAGCTCTCGCGCTGGCGGCGGCCGGCTGCAGTGGGGCGAAGGTGGGGTCCACCACCGCCGCCGGCGGCAGCGGCAGCGGCAAGGCCGCCTGCGGCACGGTGAACCTCGCCGACAACCCCTGGGTCGGCTACGAGGCCGACGTCGCCGTCGTCTCGTACCTGGCGAAGACCAGGCTCGGCTGCGACGTCCAGATCAAGCACATCACCGAGCAGGTCTCCTGGCAGGGCTTCGCCACCGGCCAGGTGGACGCGATCCTGGAGAACTGGGGCCACGACGCCCTGAAGAAGCAGTTCATCACCGACCAGCACGCCGCTCAGGAGCTGGGCCCGGACGGCCTCCAGGGCGTCATCGGCTGGTACCTGCCGCCGTGGATGGCCAAGGCCTATCCCGGCATCACCGACTGGCACAACCTCGACAAGTACTCCCACCTCTTCGTCACCTCGGAGTCGGGCGGCAAGGGCCAGCTGCTCGACGGCGACCCCTCGTACGTCACCAACGACGCCGCCCTGGTCACCAACCTCCACCTGGACTACAAGGTGGTCGAGGGCGGCAGCGAGACCGCGCTGATCGAGTCCTTCCGGACGGCGCAGGCGCAGCACAAGCCGCTGCTGGCCTACTTCTACTCACCGCAGTGGTTCCTGAACGAGGTGCCGCTGGTGAAGGTGAACCTGCCGAAGTACACGCCGGGTTGCGACGCCGTGCCGTCCAAGGTCGCCTGCGACTACCCGGCGTACGACCTGGACAAGATCGTGTCGAGCAAGTTCGCCTCGGCCGGCGGGCCTGCCTACAAGCTGATCAAGAACTTCCAGTGGACCAACGCCGACCAGAACACCGTGGCCAAGTGGATCGCGGTGGACAAGATGTCCGACGACGCGGCGGCGAAGAAGTTCCTCGACGCCAACCCGCGGCTGGCCCAGCAGTGGCTGGCCGGGACCGGCGCGAGTTAGCCGCGAGGCCCTACCGCGATCCGGGGCGCGGGACTGCGATGATGGCCGCATGCGCTTCGCGATCACCGGGTCCAGTGGGCTGATCGGATCGGCCCTCGTCCGCTCCCTCCTCGCGGACGGGCACGAGGTGGTGCGGCTCGTCCGCCGGGAGGTCCGTCCGGGCCCCCGGGCGGACGGCAGCACCGAGTCGGGCTGGGACCCGAACCGCCAGTGGGTGGACACCGCCGGGCTGGCCGGCGTCGAGGCGGTGGTCCACCTGGCCGGTGCCGGCGTGGGCGACCGCCGCTGGACGGAGTCCTACAAGCGGGAGATCCGGGACAGCCGGGTCCTCGGCACCTCGGCGCTCGCCGAGGCCTGCGCGCAGCTGGAGACCCCGCCGCGGGTGCTGGTCTCGGCCTCCGCGGTCGGCTGGTACGGCCAGACCGGTGACCGGGAGATCGACGAACTCTCGCCGCCCGGACGGGACTTCCTGGCCCGGGTGTGCGTGGAGTGGGAGGAGTCCGCGGCCCCCGCCGCGGAGGTCGGGGTGCGGGTGGTGCACCCGCGTACCGGACTCGTGGTGTCCGAGCGCGGGGGCGCGTTCGGCCGGCTCTTCCCGCTCTTCAAGGCGGGTCTGGGCGGGAGGCTGGGCGACGGGCGGCAGTACTGGTCGTGGATCTCGCTGCGGGACGAGATCGCGGCGCTGCGCTTCCTGGTCGAGAACGAGGCGATGGAGGGCCCGGTGAATCTCACCGGCCCCGCGCCGGTGACCAACGGCGAGCTGACCAAGGCGCTGGGCCGGGTGCTGGGGCGGCCGACCCTCTTCGCCGTGCCGGGGCCGGCCCTGAAGCTGGCGCTGGGTGAGATGGCGGTCGAGGTGATCGGCTCGCACCGGGTGCTGCCGCGGCGGCTCGCCGAAGCGGGATTCCGCTTCGCGGACACCTCGCCGGAGTCGGCGATCCGGGCGGCGCTCGGCCGCTGACCGGGCGCAGCATGGGCGCACGAGCGCATGTGATGGGCGCATGGACCTGAAGTCACTACCCCATGCAGTCAGCCGCGCCCCGAACGGACTCCGGGCCGAACAGAGTGTCATCACCCACGAATCGCATCCCCAATCGGTTGTCTGACCGCCGCACCGACCGGGCATCAGAGAGGCTCAGAGAGCCCTTTCGTAGGGCGTGAACGGGAACTCCCCGGTGCGGGGACGGAACGCGCCGGGTCGAGGGAGGGAGACCCGTGCCCGCAACGCGCACGCACGAGCCGTACCAGCACGAGCCGTACCAGCACGAGCCGCACCGGCACGAGCCGCGGACCCCCGAGCCACGGACCCCGGAGCCGCACCACGCCCGCAGGCACCGGCCGCACCCCGACGTGGTGGTGGTCGGCGCCGGCGCCGCCGGACTGGCCGCCGCACGCCAGCTGGCACACGCCGGACTGGTCGTCGACGTGCTGGAGGCGAGCCGGCGGATCGGCGGCCGGATGGCCGCGCCCGAAGTCGACGGCTTCCGGCTGGAGAACGGCGCCCTGCTGGTCGACGGCTCGCTGCCGGAACTCGGCCCGCCGGTGCGGCTCGCCCCGCTGGAACTCCGGCCCTTCGCGCCGGGGGTACTGGTCGCCGCCGACGGGCGGCGCTACCGGGTCGGACGGCAGCTGCGCCCGCGGGAGGCGCTCGGCGCCGCCCGCACACCGATCGGCGGCCCGCTGGACAAGGCCCGGCTGAGCGCGCAGCTGGCGCGGCTCGCCGCCACCCCGGTGGAGCGGCTGCTCGCCCGTCCGGAGACCAGCGCCGCGTCCGCGCTGGCCGGACGCGGGCTGCCGGACCGCACGGTGGACGGATTCCTGCGACCGCTGCTGGTCGCGCTGCTCTCCGACCCTGCCCTGGCCGGCAGCAGCCGCAGCGCCGACCTCGCGCTGCGGCGCTACGCGCGGGGCGCCCTCTGCCTCCCCAGCCGCGGACTCGCCGCGATACCCGAGCAGTTGGCCGAGGATCTGCCGCCGGGCGCGGTCCGCACCGGCGTGCGGGTGACCGCGGTGGCCGCGGACGGCGTGGAGACCGAGCGGCACGGCCGGATCGCCTGCCGGGCGGTGGTGGTGGCCACCGGCGCGCGGGACGCGGTGCGGCTGCTGCCGGGCCTCCACGAGCCGGCGTTCCGCCCGGTGACGACGTACTACCACGCGGCACCGGCCTCACCGCTGGGCGGCGAGCCGCTGCTGGTGCTGGACGGGGAGGCGTCCTCGCCGGTGGCGCACTCCCTGGTGCTGAGCGATGTCTCGGCGCGGTACGCACGGGACGGGCGGGCGCTGGTGGCGACCACCGTGCTGGGCGAGGCCGGCGCCGAGCTGGAGCCGGCCGTGCGGCGGCGGCTGGCGGCGATGTACGGGCGCGCCGCCTCCGGCTGGGAGTTCCTGACGCTGCGCCAGGTCCCGGAGGCCGTAGCGGTGATGACCCCGCCGCACCACTTCGGCCGCCCGGTCCGCCTGCTGAGCGGCCTCTACGCGTGCGGCGCGCACCGCGACTCCGGTACGGTCGCGGGCGCGCTGGACTCAGCCCTCCGCGCGGCCGCGGCGGTCCGCCGCGACCTGGGCTTCCCCGCAACGGAGGCGGCCTGACCCCCGGGCCCCCGCGGCCGCTGGACCACCCCCGCCGCTAGATCACCCCCGCCGCATGCGCCGCCTCCTCGAAGGACCGCGCAGCGGTGTTGCCCCGGTAGGGGGCCAGCCGGCGGGCGTAGTCGCGGAGGTACTCGATGGTGCGGGTGGAGCGCATCTCGGTGGCGACCCGCAGCGCCTCCATCGCCGACGCGCACGCCTCGTCGACCTCGCCCATCCCCAGCCGGGCCGTCGCCAGCACGATCCGGCAGAAGACCTTGCTCCGCGCGTAGCCCGGCTGGCGGAGCCGCAGCGAGCGCTCCGCGTGCTGCGCCGCCGAGCGCCACTGCTGCAGATCGCGGTAGCAGTGGGCGAACTCGTCCGCCAGCTGGGCCTCGTCGAAGAACCGGGCCCAGCCCGGCAGTTCGTCCCCCGGCCGGGCCGACTGCAGCGTCCGCTCGGCCCGTACCAGCGCGGTCGTACAGGAGCGGGCGTCCCCCAGCACGCTGTGCCCGCGCGCCTCGGCCGCGTGGAGCAGCGCCTGCACCGGCGCCGGCGCCGTGGTGCCGACGCCCTGCTGGGCGACCCGGGCCAGCTGGACGGCCTCCCGGCCGTGGCCGAGGTAGACCGCCTGCCGGCTCATGGTGATCAGCACATACCCGCCGTAGAGACGGTCGTTGGCGGCCTGCGCGAGCCGCAGCGACTGGACGAAGTAGCGCTGGGCCAGCCCGTGGGCGCCGATGTCGTACGAGGTCCAGCCGGCCAGCCGGGTGAGGTCGGCGACCGCGCCGAAGAGTGAGCGGCCGATCGCCTCGCCGTAGCGGCCCCGGAGCATCGGCTCGGCCTCGCTCTCCAGATAGCGGATGAGCGCCTGCCGGGCGTGCCCGCCGCCGTACGCGTTGTCCAGCGCCCGGAAGAGGTCGCCGACCGCGCGCACCGCCGAGACGTCGCCGCGGCCGACCCGCTGCAGCCCGCGCGGGATGCCGGCGACCGCCGGCACAGGCGCGGCCGTCACCGTCTCGCCCAGCACCGCCCCCGGGCCGCCCGCACGACGCCCCTGGGACGGGATTCCGGCGCCCGGAGGACGCAGCGCGCCCCCGCCCGCGGCGCGCACCCCGCCGGCCAGACCGACCCGCGGGGCGCTCACGGCGCCGCCGCCCGCGCCGGCAGCTCCGGGCGGGGGCGGCGGGGCGCCGAAGTCCTGCGGGGTCTCCCGGGCGACCCGCTCGTCGCTGCGGCCGATCAGCCAGTCCCGGCTGGGGACGACCAGGCCGGCCGGGGTGAAGGCGATCCGGCGCAGCTCGCTGTGGGCGCCGGTGTCCTTCCGCCACATGCTGCTGACGATGTCCACGGCCTCGGCCGGGGTCTCGGCGAACTCGAGCCCCGCGTAGACCGGGGCGCAGGCGTCCAGACCGAGATCCTGGGCGGTGAGCCGGCGGCCGAGGCGCCGGGTGAAGACCTCGGCGATCAGCGCCGGGGTCGCACCCCGCGGCTGCTGTCCGCGCAGCCAGCGGGTGACCGAGGTCTTGTCGTACCTCAGGTCGAGGCCGTGCTCGATGCCCAGCTGGTCGACCCGGCGGGCCAGTCCGGCGTGGGAGAAGCCGGCCTCCTCGATCAGCGCGGCCAGCCGCTGGTTGTGCGCGCGCTCGGCGGGGCGCCGGTCGGTGACGGCGGGCGGTGCGGACACCGCGGTCGCCGCGCCGGCCGGCGCCGTTGAGGGTGCCGCCGCGGTGGTCGCCGAGGGGCCGGAGGGCGACGCCGTGGCGGTGGTCGAGGCCGTGGTCGCGGCGGTGGACGCGGACCCGGACCCAGACGGCGAGGAGGGCGACGGGCGGGGTGGGGACCCGCCGGCCCCGGAGGCCGCCGCCGGACCGGGAAGCGGGGAGGCCGCGGCCGGCGGATGAGAGCCGCCGGACTGCGGTTCACCTCCGCGGGGCACGCCGAGCCGCCCGTCGACCGTCTGTGATCGGTCGAGGCGGGCTTCGATCGGCGTTCGGTCGCTTACTGGCCGCTGGGGCATGAGGCGTCACACCTTCCAGGCGCCGCCCGACGCACCTCTGAGGCCCTGACCGGTACAGCGGCGACGCCCTGTTAGGAACGGCGCGAATGTAGCGAGCATTCGGCGGTCGCGACCGAATCACGCTCAGCAATCGTCCGAACGGGTGACACCCGAGGCCCCGACTCGGTACCCACGTGGGGAAAGTGACGAGCCGTTCGATCATCCGAGCGGATCGTCCGGGGGCCGGCCCGGGGGTCGTCGGACGACCGTGGCCGACAGCCGGACCCCAGCCGCACGACAACCGCACGACAGCCGCACGACAGCCGGTCGCCGCCCGCCTGTGGGCGGCCGGCACACCCCCGGCGCCCGTTCCGTGTATGCGGCGCACATGGGCGGCGGGATCGGGGCTTCCTAGCCTGTCCGCCCATGACGAGTCCCGCATCCTCCCCGGCCGGCCGCCCCGGCCCCCACTCCCCCGAGCCCGCACCGCCTCCGCCGCCGGCCGGCCGCACCGCGCTGGTGACCGGCGGCGCGAGCGGGATCGGGCGGGCCTGCGCGCTGGCCCTGGCCGCGGCCGGCGCCGCCGTGCGGGTGGTCGACCGCTCCGCCGAGGGCGCGAAGGAGGTCGCCGAGCTCACCGGCGGCAGCGCGCACGTCGCCGACCTCTCCGACCCGGACGAGGTGGCCGGGCTGCCCACCGACAACGACATCGTGGTGAACTGCGCCGGCCTGCAGCACATCGCGCCGGTGCAGGACTTCCCGCCGGAGCGGTTCTCGCTGATCCAGCGGGTGATGGTGGAGGCACCGTTCCTGATCATCCGCGGCTCGCTGCCGCACATGTACGAGCGCGGCTGGGGGCGGATCGTCAACATCTCGTCCGTCCACGGTCTCCGGGCCAGCCCGTTCAAGGCCGCCTACGTCACCGCCAAGCACGCCCTGGAGGGCCTCAGCAAGGTGGTCGCGCTGGAGGCGGCGGCGCACGGGGTGACCAGCAACTGCGTCAACCCCGGCTATGTCCGCACCCCGCTGGTCGAGGCACAGCTCGACGAGCAGGCCGAGGTGCACGGCATCCCGCGGGACGAGGTCGCGCCGCGGATCCTCCTCCAGCGCACCGCGGTCAAGCGGCTGATCGAGCCGGAGGAGGTGGCCGAGGCCGCCGTGTGGCTCTGCGGACCGGCCTCCGCCCACCTCACCGGCGTCTCACTCCCCCTGGACGGCGGCTGGACGGCGGGCTGAGCACCCCGCGCCCACGGAGGGCGGAACCAGAAACCCGGAGCCCGGAGCCCGACAAGCAGACCATCCGACAGCACGACCATCAGACAGCCATACCACCTGATCACCCGACCACCCGCTCAACCGACCAACCGCTCAACCGACCAACCCACAACCCGACCACCCGACCACCCGACCACCCGACAAGGACAGTGACGTCATGTCAGCGACATCCGCAGCCACCCCGCCGGACAGCAGATCCGGCGACGCCTCGCTCGCCCGCGTGGTCGCAGCGAGCCTGATCGGCACCACCATCGAGTGGTACGACTACTTCCTCTACGGCTCGGCCGCCGCACTGGTCTTCGGCAAGACCTTCTTCCCCGACAGCGACCCGCTGACCGGCACCCTCCTCTCCTTCCTCACCTACGCCATCGGTTTCGCCGCCCGCCCGATCGGCGCCCTGGTCTTCGGCCACTTCGGCGACCGGCTCGGCCGCAAGAAGCTGCTGGTGCTCAGCCTGGTGATGATGGGCGCCTCGTCCGCACTGATCGGCTGTGTGCCCGGGTACGCGACGATCGGTGTGGCCGCGCCGATCCTGCTGACCGTCCTCCGGCTGGTCCAGGGCTTCGCACTGGGCGGCGAGTGGGGCGGTGCGGTGCTGCTGGTCTCCGAGTACGGGGACCCGAAGCGGCGCGGCTTCTGGGCCTCCTGGCCGCAGGGCGGCGCCCCGGCGGGCAACCTCCTCGCGGTCGGCATGCTCTCGCTGATGACCTCGGTCCAGTCGGACTCCGCCTTCGCCGCCTGGGGCTGGCGGATCCCCTTCCTGGTCTCCGCGGTGCTGCTGGGCATCGGGCTGTGGATCCGGCTCTCCGTCGAGGAGACCCCGATGTTCCGCGAGGCGCAGGCCCGCGCCGAGGCCCGGCAGGCGGAGCGGAAGGCCGCCGGACGGGCCGCCGCCGAGCGCTCGCCGCTCCTCACCGTGGTCCGCGGGCAGTGGCGCGACCTGCTGGTCGCGATGGGCGCGCGGATGGCGGAGAACATCTCCTACTACGTGATCACCGCCTTCACCCTGACCTACTGCGTCGACCACCTCGGCCTGGCCAAGCAGACCGCGCTGAACGCGGTGCTGATCGGCTCCGCCGTGCAGTTCTGCCTGATCCCGCTCTTCGGCGCGCTCTCCGACCGGGTCGGCCGCAAGCCGGTCTACCTGGTCGGCGCGGTCTGCACCGGCATCTGGGCCTGGGCCTTCTTCGGGCTGCTGGACGTGAAGTCCTTCCCTCTGCTCGTCCTGGCGGTGACCGTCGGCCTGGTCTTCCACAGCGCGATGTACGCCCCGCAGGCGGCCTTCTTCTCCGAGCTGTTCGGGACCCGGGTGCGGTACTCGGGCTCGTCGATCGGCGCCCAGTTCGCCTCGGTGGCGGCCGGCGCCCCGGCCCCGCTGATCGCGGTGGCGCTGCTGGAGGGCTACGGCAGCGCGACGCCGATCGCCCTCTACGTCTGCCTCTCGGCGGTGCTGACGGTGATCGCCATGCTGTTCGCCCGGGAGACCCGCGAGGTCGACCTGGCCGAGCTCCCGGACGCCCAGGACATCACCGACCCTTCCCCCAGCCGGTCGTCGGCTGACAGCATGACCGCTTGATGAACCGTGACGCCCCCCACCCGGCCGCCGCGGCGGGCGCGCGCCGTGCGGTGCCGGCCCGCTCCGCGCCGGCGCGCGTCGGCACGGCGCCGCCGCCCGACCGCGCGCTCCCGCCGGCCGCACCGGCCATGCCGGCCCCGTCGGCCCCGCGGCCGGCGGGCCCCGGCCGAGGGGGCGTTCCGGCTGCTGGAGCTGCTGGCGGGCGGGGCGCCCGCGGAGGACCTGGCCGCGGCCGTGGCCGAGGCCAGGGCGGCCGCCGAGGCCTCCGCCGGGCCGGCGGGCGCCGGACGGATCGACGAGGCCGGCCGGCTCGCCCTCGCCGTCCACCGCACCCTCCGCCAGCACCGGCGGCGGGAGGCCGAGCTGACCGCCCTCTTCGAGACCGCGGGGGACCTCGCCGCCCAGCGCGACCTGGACGCCGTCCTCAAGGCCATCGTCCGCCGCGCCCGGGCGCTCCTCGGCACCGACACCGCGTATCTCACGATGCCGGACGAGGAGGCCGGGGACACCTATATGCGGGTGACCGACGGCTCGGTCTCCGCGCTCTTCCAGACCCTCCACCTCAACCTCGGCGAGGGGCTCGGCGGGCTGGTCGCGCAGACCGCCCGCCCGTACGCCACCCGGGACTACCGGCACGACGCCCGCTTCCACCACACCCGGCTGATCGACGCCGGGGTGCTGGACGAGGGGCTGATCGCGATCCTCGGCGTGCCGCTGCTCCTCGGCGCGAGCTCCGGTTCCGGACAGGTGATCGGCGTCCTCTTCGCGGCCGACCGCAGCCCCCGGCACTTCTCGCCGGACGAGGTGGCGCTGCTCAACTCGCTGGCCGCGCACGCCGCGATCGCCATCGACTCGGCCCGGGTCGCCGAGGCCACCCGGGCCGCCTACGCCGAGCTGGCCGAGGCGCACGGGGTGATCCGCGAGCACGCCGCCGACGTCCAGCGGGCCGAGGAGTCCCACGACCGGCTGACCGACCTGGTGCTGGGCGGCGGCGAGCTGCCCGAGCTGGCGGCGGCGGTGGCCGGGCTGCTGGGCGGCCCGATCTCCGTCCACGGCCCGGAGGGGCGGACGCTGGCCCGGTGCGGGAACGCCGGCTCGGCGGTCGGCTCGGCGGCAGGCTGGGACCCGGCCGCGGTGGCCGCGGCGGTCGCCGAGTCGCGGCGGGCCGGCCGGTCCGTGCCCTGCGGGGGCGGCTGGGTCTGCGCGGTGACGGCCGGGCAGGAGCTGCTCGGCTCGCTGGCGCTGCGCGGCCGGCCGGAGCTGGCCGGCGCGGACCGGCGGCTCTTCGAGCGGGCCGGGATGGTCACCGGCCTGCTCCTCCTGGTCCGCCGCTCGGTCGCGGAGGCCGAGAACAGGGTCCGCGGGGAGCTGCTCTCCGACCTGCTGACCGATCCGGGCCGGGACCCGGCCGGGCTGGTCGAGCGGGCCCGGCGGCTCGGCGTCGAGCTGGAGCGGCCGCAGCTGGTGCTGGCCGCGCGCTGCCCCGACGAGGCGCGGGCCGGTCTGGCCGCCGCCGCGGTCCAGTACCTCTTCGGCCGGCGGGGCGGGATCAGCGCCCGGCACGGCGGCGACGTGGTGCTGCTCCTCCCGCCGGAGCGCGGGGTCGCCCCCGGCGAGGCGGCCCGGCGGGCGGCCGAGCGGCTGGCCGCGCAGGCCGGGGCGCCGGTCACGGTCGGTGCGGCGGCCGAACCTGCCTCCGGCCCGGCGGCGCTGGCGGCGGCGTACGAGGAGGCCGCGCGCTGCGCGGGCGCGCTGGAGGCGCTGGGGCGCGCGGGAGACGGCGCGTGCGCCGGGGAGCTGGGCTTCCTCGGCGTGCTGCTGGGCGACGGGCAGAGCCCGGCCAGGGCGGCCGGCTTCGTGCGCTCGGCGCTGGGGCCGCTGCTGGACTACGACGAGCGGCGGGGCACGGAGCTGGTCCGGACGCTGGAGGCGTACTTCGAGTGCGGGACGAGCCTGGTCCGGGCCAAGGACGAGCTCCACGTCCATGTGAACACCGTCGTGCAGCGCCTCGACCGCATCGCCTCCCTCCTCGGCGAGGACTGGAACTCCCCCGCCAGGGCCCTCGAACTCCAACTCGCCCTGCGGCTGCGCGCGTTGGCACCGAACACCCCCGGATGAGCCCGCAGGGCGCCGTCAGGGCCGCTTCAGGGCCGCACCTGCCCCCGCGCCGATCCCGGCGCCGCTGAAGCACCCCTTCGGCGCCGCCGTCGCGACCGCGTCCGACGTGTGATCGATCACGCACCTCCCCAAGGGCCTCGCCCTCGCCGCTCCGCCGTACAGTTGCTGCTGCGCAGCAGAATCCGCGGGACGCGAGGAGTGGCTTCGATGAGTGGTCGGTTGCGGTTCGTGCATCTCGGCATCGGCGAGCGGACCGTCTCCTACGAGGAGGCCCTCGCCGAGCAGCAGCGGCTGCACGCCCAGCGGGTGGCCGACGAGATCCCGGACACCGTGCTGCTGCTGGAGCACTCCCCCGTCTACACCGCGGGCAAGCGCACCCGCCCCGAGGACCGCCCGCTGGACGGCACCCCGGTCGTGGAGACCAACCGCGGCGGCGAGATCACCTGGCACGGACCCGGCCAGCTGGTCGGCTACCCCATCGTCAAGCTGCCCGACCCGGTCGACGTGGTGGCGTACGTCCGCCGCCTCGAGGAGGTCAGCATCCGGACGCTGGCCGAGTTCGGCGTCGAGAGCACCCGGATCGAGGGCCGCACCGGCGTCTGGGTGCTGGGCGCCGCGATCCCCGGCGCGAAGCCGGACCCCGCGCAGCAGGTCGACATCGGCGGCCTCACCCTGCGGATGGGCGTCAAGATGGGCATCGACCCGCGGCTGGCCGGCCCGGAGTACGCCCCCTCCAACGCCGGTCAGCGCGGCGACGACCGCAAGATCACCGCGATCGGCGTCCGCGTCGCCCGCGGGGTGACCATGCACGGCTTCGCCCTCAACTGCGACCCGGACATGACCTGGTTCGACCGGATCGTGCCCTGCGGCATCCGGGACGCCGGCGTCGGCTCGCTCAGCACCGAACTGGGCCGGGACGTCCCGGTGACCGAGGCGCTGCCGGTGGTCGAGCGGCACTTCGCCGAGGTCTTCGCCGAGCTGCCGGAGCCGGCCCCCCGCGCGACGGCCCCCCACGCGGCCGCGCCCACCCGCGCCTAGGCCGCCCCACGGAGTCCGGGGCTGTCGGCCCCTCCGCGTACCCTGGCGGAAGAGCCGAGAGGACTCAGGACGACCCCTCTCACACCCTCTCTCACAAGGAGCTGCACGTGTCCGCTGTCGCACCGGACGGCCGCAAGCTGCTGCGTCTGGAGGTCCGCAACAGCGAGACCCCGATCGAGCGGAAGCCGGAGTGGATCAAGACCCGGGCGAAGATGGGCCCCGAGTACACCGGGCTCCAGGCCCTGGTGAAGCGCGAGGGCCTGCACACGGTCTGCCAGGAGGCCGGCTGTCCCAACATCTTCGAATGCTGGGAGGACCGCGAGGCGACCTTCCTCATCGGCGGTGACCAGTGCACCCGCCGCTGCGACTTCTGCCAGATCGACACCGGCAAGCCCGCCGAGTTCGACCGGGACGAGCCGCGCCGGGTCGCCGAGTCCGTGCAGACCATGGACCTCAACTACGCGACCATCACCGGCGTCGCCCGCGACGACCTGGAGGACGGCGGCGCCTGGCTGTACGCCGAGACCGTCCGCCGGATCCACGCCATGACGGCCGACCGGCAGGGCGGCCGGACCGGCGTCGAGCTGCTGATCCCCGACTTCAACGCGGTGCCCGAGCAGCTGGCCGAGGTCTTCTCCTCCCGCCCGCAGGTGCTGGCGCACAACGTGGAGACCGTGCCGCGGATCTTCAAGCGGATCCGCCCCGCCTTCCGCTACGAGCGGTCCCTGGAGGTCATCACCAGGGCCCGGGAGGCCGGCCTGGTGACCAAGTCCAACCTGATCCTGGGCATGGGCGAGACCCGCGAGGAGGTCAGCCAGGCCCTGGCGGACCTCCACGGGGCCGGCTGCGAGCTGATCACCATCACCCAGTACCTGCGGCCGTCCGTCCGGCACCACCCGGTGGAGCGCTGGGTCAAGCCGCAGGAGTTCGTGGAGCTCCAGGAGGAGGCCGAGGAGATCGGCTTCGCCGGGGTGATGTCCGGGCCGCTGGTGCGCTCCTCGTACCGGGCCGGCCGGCTGTACCGGCAGGCCCTGGAGCGCCGGGCGGAGAACGCCGCCTGAGCGGGAGGCCGCGACGGGTCGCCGAGCGGGTGGCCGCGGAGCTGACGGAATGTCAAGATCCGCCGCCACCTGGCGGTTTGTCTTCATGTGAGTTTGACGGAGCGGTCACCGCGGGGTAACACCGTCCGAGGACGATGGGGACAGTTCAGGCGCGCAGAGGAAGGGGAGTCCGTCATGCCAGTGCTGAGCAACCTCCGGGACACCGCCGGGATCGCCGGCTTCGCGGCCGGCGCGCTGCGCCGGGCCGAGGCGGTGCTGCTCGCCGGCGGGCAGCAGACCGCCCGCCGCAACGCCTGGGACGCGGTGTGCGAGAACCGTCGCCTCGCGCTGGACCGGCAGGACCCCTTCGAGTCCGACGCCGAGACCGGGGCCGGCTTCGAGGAGCCCGCCGTGCGGTGGGCCGAGCGAGGCCCCGAGCGGCGGTCACCGCGGCTCGTGGTGACGCGCTGACGCACCCTTGGTTGGGCCCGGCCCTCGCGGCCCCGTACGATGAGCGTCATGGCGAGGCAGGACACCCCAGACGAGAACGCCGGGCGGCTTAAGCAGATCCGCCAGGCGTACACCATGACCAAGAAGGTCGACCCCAAGATCGGGCTGATTCTGGCCGGGATCTGGATCGGCGTTCTCGTAGTACTGCTCGCCGTCGGCTTCGCCATCGGCCATCCGATCTACCTCGGGATCCTGGGCCTGATCCTCGGCCTGCTGGCCGCGGTGATCGTCTTCGGGCGGCGGGCGGAGAAGGCCGCGTTCGGCCAGATGGACGGCCAGCCGGGGGCCGCGGCGGCCGTGCTCAACAACCTGAAGCGCGGCTGGACGGTGACCCCGGTGGTCGCCGCCACCCGGAACCAGGACGTGGTGCACCGGGCCGTCGGCCGGGCCGGCGTGGTGCTGGTCGGCGAGGGCAACGTCAACCGGCTGCGGCCGCTGATGAGCTCCGAGAAGCGGAAGATCAACCGGATGGTCGGCGACGTGCCGGTCACCGAGGTGCTGGTCGGCGACGGCGAGGGCCAGGTCCCGCTGCGGAAGCTGCAGATGCACATGACCAAGCTGCCGCGGACGGTCGCCCCGGCCCAGGTCACCGTGGTCAACGACCGCCTGCGGGCGATCGGCGACCTCCTCTCGAACGCGCCGATCCCGAAGGGCCCGCTGCCGAAGGGCGCCCGCCTCCCCAAGGGCGGCGGCAAGATGCGCTGACGCGCGAGTCGACACCAGCGAGGCCCCGGGCGACGCCCGGGGCCTCGTGTTTTCCGCTCCGGAGAGCCCGAAGGGCGAATCAAGGGGCGCGGGGAACCGCACGGCCGGCGCCGCGGTGCGTGCCGCGGACTGCCGCACTCGGCAGCGGGCTTCGGGTGGCAACCCGGTGGCCGTTGCCGAGTGCGGAGCCGTAGTCGGCCGGCCGTGCGGTTCCCCGCGCCCCTTGATTCGCCCTTCGGGCTCTCCGGGGCGGCCCTACGGGCCTAGAAGCGGACCTCGGCCGTGCCGACCGCCTTGTCGTGGAGGCCCCGCCCGTCCCGGTCCCAGACCAGCGCGGGGATGGCCAGCATCAGCAGGAAGGTCCGGAGAGCGACCTGCGCCGGCGTCGCCCTGCCCCCCTGGACGCGCACGACCCGCAGCCCCAGCAGCCGCTTCCCCGGCGTGCAGCCCACCGTGCCGAGCATCAGCAGGCTCATCACGAAGAAGATGAGCATCGCCCAGAGGTTGGCCACCTGGAGGTCGCCGCGGGCGACCAGCCCGTAGGAGATGAGCGCGCACAGCCACCAGTCGATGAGCAGCGCGACCACCCGCCGGCCGGTGCCGGCGAGGGAGCCGCTGCCCTCCTCGGGGAGGCCCAGCCGCTTGCCGCGGTATCCGAACTCGGCGTCGGCCGCGTCGTTCCCGGTGTAGCCCGGGCCGTTGATCCAGCCGCCGAGGGCTTTCCTGCTGTCGTCCACCCGCCCACAGTATCCGCCCGCGTCAGGCGGCCGACCGGCGACTCCCCCGCGCCCGTTCCGTCCCCTTACGGGTGACCTGCGCCGTCACGGAGCGTCCGGGCGGGGCTCACTCCCCGGCGCTCGAAGATCACCGAATCGGCCCTGGTGACCCACCCTTTCGGAGGCTCCCGCGGGACGGCGGTTAACATCCGTGAAACATATGGGTCACCACCGAGAAACGGCCTCTCCCTATGGTGTGCCGCAACGGTGGGCCGCACGGGACCGGCTCGGCCGTACCCGACAGTCCCTGGCGCATCGCCGGGCGAGGAGGATGGATGTTCAACAACGCCGACGAGGTGGCGCGGTACATCTCGGACAACGACGTGAAGTTCGTCGACGTCAGGTTCTGCGACCTGCCCGGCGTGATGCAGCACTTCACGGTTCCGGCCGAGTCCTTCGACCCCGCCGAGACGCTGATGTTCGACGGCTCGTCGATCCGCGGCTTCCAGGCGATCCACGAGTCGGACATGGCCCTGGTCCCGGACCTGTCGACGGCCCGCCTCGACCCCTTCCGCTCGGACGCCACGCTCAACATCAACTTCTTCATCCACGACCCGATCACCGGCGAGCAGTACAGCCGCGACCCGCGGAACGTGGCCAAGAAGGCCGAGGCCTACCTGGCCTCCTCCGGCATCGCCGACACCGCGTACTTCGGCCCCGAGGCCGAGTTCTACGTGTTCGACAAGGCGCGCTTCGAGACCAGCGCCAACCGGTCGTTCTACGAGATCGACTCCGAGGCCGGCGCCTGGAACACCGGCAACGAGCAGGACAACCGCGGCTACAAGGTCCGCTACAAGGGCGGCTACTTCCCGGTCCCGCCGGTCGACCACTTCGCCGACCTGCGCGCCGAGATCACCCTTGAGCTGATCAAGTCCGGCCTCACCGTCGAGCGCCAGCACCACGAGGTGGGCACCGCCGGCCAGGCCGAGATCAACTACAAGTTCAACACCCTGCTGCACGCCGCCGACGACCTGATGCTCTTCAAGTACATCGTGAAGAACGTCGCCTGGCGGGCCGGCAAGACCGCGACCTTCATGCCGAAGCCGATCTTCGGCGACAACGGCTCGGGGATGCACGTCCACCAGTCGCTGTGGCTGGGCGGCGACCCGCTCTTCTACGACGAGCAGGGCTACGCCGGCCTCTCGGACACCGCCCGCTACTACATCGGCGGCATCCTCAAGCACGCCCCCGCGCTGCTCGCCTTCACCAACCCGACGGTGAACTCGTACCACCGCCTGGTGCCGGGCTTCGAGGCGCCGGTCAACCTGGTGTACTCGCAGCGCAACCGCTCCGCCGCGATCCGCATCCCGATCACCGGGGCCAACGCCAAGGCCAAGCGCATCGAGTTCCGCGCGCCGGACTCCTCGGGCAACCCGTACCTGGCCTTCTCCTCGCTCCTCCTCGCGGGCCTGGACGGCATCAAGAACAAGATCGAGCCGGCCGAGCCGGTCGACAAGGACCTCTACGAGCTGGCCCCCGAGGAGCACGCCAACGTGCCCCAGGTCCCCACCAGCCTCCCGTCGGTCCTGGAGGCCCTCGAGGCCGACCACGAGTTCCTCCTCCAGGGCGGCGTCTTCACCCCCGACCTGATCGAGACCTGGATCGACTACAAGCGCACCAACGAGATCGCCCCGATCGCCCTGCGCCCCCACCCGCACGAGTTCGAGCTGTACTTCGACATCTAAAAAGGCGCAGGGCGCCCGGCCGGGCGCCAGGGAACGTGGTGAGGGGCTGTCTCCTGGGAAGTCGGGGGGCAGCCCCTCACTGGTGCGCAGGTGGCGAGCAGGACCGCGTCATGCGTCGATCTGCTGGAAGATGTGCGGGTAGGACACGATGTCGTCGGGGGACTCGGCCACCATCCGCTGGAACTCCGGGCGGGCGAAGGCCGTGGCGAGCGCCTCGGTCGACTCCCAGACCGCGATGTTCATCAGCAGCCGGCTGTCCCCCACGCCCTGGTGCATCCGCAGGGAGACGAACCCCGGCTGCGCCTTCATGAACGCCGCCTGCCGGCGGAAGAGGGCCATGAACTCCTCGGTCCTCCCCTCCGGGACGAAGAAGGTGTTGGCCAGGACGATGGGCCCGGCCTTCTCCTTGAACTGCGCGAACATCGGCGTGTTCGGGTCCAGGCTCTGCAGCTTGGCCATTCTCGGTGCCACCTCTCGCCATCGGACGCGGCCGCCGCCTCTGCGACGGTCGCGGGCTTGCCAACAGGCGTTGGCCAACCCGTGTTGGCAAATCTAGAGAAGCGAGGCTGGACTGTCAACACGCGTTGGCATATTTTTGTCGGCATGACCGGCAGCACGGACAAAGAGCAGGCCACACGGCGTTCCGACGCCACCCGCGCCACGATCCTCGCGGCGGCCCGCGAGCGCTTCGCCGCGGACGGCTACGAGAAGGCGACCATCCGCGCCATCGCCCGCGACGCCGAGATCGACCCGTCGATGGTGATGCGCTACTACGGCAACAAGGCGGGCCTGTTCGCCGCGGCCGTCTCGATCGACCCCGGACTGCCCGGACTGCCCGTCGAACCGCGCGAGGACCTCGGCCGCACGCTGGTGCGCCACTTCCTCACCCTGTGGGAGGAGAACGGGGAGCTCACCGCACTCATGCGGGTCGGCGCCACCGACCCGGCCGCCGCCGACCGCATGCAGAGCGTGCTGCGCGATCAGTTGATCCCGCTGGCCCGGCGGGTGGGCCCCGACCCGGAGCAGGCGCCGGGGCGGGCGGCGCTGTGCGCCTCGACCGTGCTGGGGCTCGCGCTCACCCGCTACGTGCTGCGGTTCCCCGCGAGCGTCGCGCTCGACCGCGAGGAGATCGTGGACTGGCTCGGGCCCACGATCCAGCGGTACCTCACCGCGGCCACGCCCTGAAGCCCGCGTCGAGGACGCCCCTCCTGCCCTGGTGAACGCGTACCGTCACTTTTTGATCACGCCAGCTTCGATTCTCCTGTTCGACCCTTAATCTCAGGGCGTCATCGTCCCGAGCCGAGGAGAATCGTGCTGCCGACCCCGACCGAGTGGTCGATACCCCGCTGGATCAGCGTCCTGGTGCGGTCTCTGCTGGGCTGTCAGGTGTTGATCAGCCTGCTCGGCGTCGCCTACTACCTGGTGGGGCTGGACTCGTGGCGGCAGGAGGGGAGCGGCGGCGACCCCTCCGCGGATGCCTCCGTGCTGCACGACCTCCACCTTGTGCTGGGCGAGCCGGCGGTCACCCTGTACACCCTGACCGGGATCGCGTTCATCGTCTGGCTGCGCAAGGCGCGCAGTGCCGCGGAGTTCATCAGCCCGGACGCCACCCTGGACACCCCCGCCTGGACCGTGGCCTGCTGGGTCATTCCGATCGGCACCTACTTCCTGCCCTACCAGGTGGTGCGGAAGATCTGGCTGGCCTCCGAGCCGAGAGGTCAGCAGCCGGCGGCCGGCCCCGTCCGCTCGCCTCTCGTCCTGACCTGGTGGCTGCTGTTCGTGGTCGCCCGGCTGAGCGGGGGGCTGGTGGTGGAGATCCCCGCCCAGTTCTCGGTCGGCGGCCATGAGGTGATGGACGGGGTGCTCGCGGGCTGCGATCTCGTCCGCGCCGCCGCGGCGGTGCTGGCGATGGTGCTGGTCCACCGGCTCGGAACGCTGCAACAGGCCCGCGCGGCCCAGCTGTTCAGCCGACTGCCGGGCCAGCCGGCTCCGGCGCCCCAGCTCTGAGGCAACCGAGGCAACCGAGGCAGCGAAGGTGAGCGCATGCCGCGCTCACCTCACCGCAGGCCGAAACGGTCGACATCATCGCGAGCGGACGACTTGCCGACCGCCCCAGGGTCAGCCAACCGATCCCGGCGCGCGGCGGCGGCCGCGGAGCGAGCCTGCCAGGTGGACCAGCAGGCCGATCACCAGCCAGACCCCCGCGACGGCCAGCGCCAGCCGGCTGGCCTCGACCAGCACCGCGATGATGATGGCCGCCCCGACCACCGGCACGGCGAAGTCCGCCACCCCGCGCCCCGAGCCCTGCCGGCGCACCCCGAAGTAGCCGACCACGGAGGCGTGGAGGAACACGAAGGCGGTCAGCGCGCCCACGGTGACCAGGGAGGAGAGAAGGTCGAGCCCGTCCGCGCGGAGGGAGGCGGAGACCGAGATGATCGCGGTGAGGACCGCCGCGACCAGCGTCGCCGCCAGCGGCGTCCGGGTACGCGGGTTCACCGTGGCCAGCACCCGCGGCAGGTGGCCGTCGCGGGCCATACCGAGCATCAGCCGGCTCACCGCGGCCTGCCCCACCAGCGCGGAGAAGATCGGCCCGATCGCCCGGACGGTGGTCACGGTGGTGCCGAACCAGCCGGAGATGGCGTGCTGGAGCATGGTGTAGAAGGCGGAGCCCTGGTCCGCCGGGTGGGCGGCCAGCTGCGCCGGGGTTGCGGTGGTGAGCAGGCTGCCGAGGTAGGTCTGCACCACGAACAGCACGCCGGCCAGCACCAGGCAGAAGATCAGCGCCCGCCCCACCTGCCGGCTGGACCCGGTGTTCTCCTCGGCGAAGCCGGCGATCGCGTCGAAGCCCAGGAAGGAGAGCACCGCCACCGAGACCGCGCCGACCACGGCCGTCACGGAGAAGCCGTTGACGCCGGTGAACGGCGAGAGCCAGGGCCGCGCTGGCCCGTCGTGCACCAGGACGACGATCGCGGCCACGGTGAACATCGCCAGGATCACGATCTCCACGGCGAGCATCAGCATGCCGACCCGCGCGGCGATCCGCACCCCGGCCAGATTGAGCACGGTGATGACGACGACCGCGCCGCCGGACGCCAGCCACATGGGCAGGCCGGGCAGCAGGGCGTGGGTGGCCACCCCGGTGAAGAGGGCGGCCAGGCTGGGGATGAAGAGGTAGTCCAGGCCGACCATCCAGCCGGCTATGAAGCCGGGGGTGCGGCCGAGTCCCGCGGTCGCGTAGGCGAAGACCGAGCCCGCGCGCGGCACGCTCGCCGACATCCGGGCGTAGGACCAGGCAGTGAACCCCATGGCTACGGTCGCGACGACGAAGACCAGCGGGCTTACCCCGCCGCTCTTGGCGTCCAGCACGCCGTAGACGCCCATCGGCGCGGTCGGCCCGATGAACAGCAGGCCGTAGACGATCAGATCGCGGAGCGACAGGCTCCGCTCAAGGGTCGTCCCGGCCGCCTCGGCCCTCGCCCCGGCGTCTGCGGCGGTGGACGAGGACGGCACATTGGATGGCATGCGAGGGCTCCGATTCCGGCGGGCCCGCCCCACCCGGCGCCTTCGGGGCATAAGCCGGGGTTGACGAACCCATAAGTCGACTCGGAGAGGATCTCATGCCGGTCCCCGGGCGCCCCGGCCACCCCGGCCAGGGGCAGTCCCGAAGCGGTGGGTGAGCGGTCAGCGCCGGTTCACAGCTGGCGGCGGACGCCGGCCTCGCGGGCGGTGTCGCGGAGCTGGTCGCTGAGGCGGCCCTGGAGCGAGGTGCGGGCGTGGCCGCGGCGGCCGAGCGGGAGCACCGTACGGGAGGCGCCGTCCTCCAGGATCAGCGCCAGCCCGCCGTAGAGGGCGAAGACCCCGAGGGCCACCCCGAACCAGCCGGCCACGGTCTGCACGGCGGCCGGTGCGCCCGCCTCGTAGGCGCCGGTGAGGACGAAGCGGACGGCGCCGAGCAGCAGCAGCGCGGCGAAGAGCGGCTTGCCCTGCAAGGCGGCGACGAAGAGCAGCAGCATCACCGGCACCATCGTCAGCAGGAAGACCGCCATCACCGGCGACGGCTTCCCCGGGGTGCCGGTGGCCAGCAGCAGTGAGGTGCCCGCCCAGACGCCGGCGAAGACGCTCAGGGCGCAGGCCGCGCCCGCGTCCCTGGCCAAGAACGCGAAGACGGCGGCGAGCAGTTCCAGGGGCACCGCGAACACCAGGGCCAGCAGGGCGAGTTGGTGGGAGCTGCCGACCTCCACCCAGTGCAGTTGGAGGCAGGTGAGGAGGGTGCTGGCCACGCCGAAGGCGAGGAAGCCCAGCGGCAGGCTGCTGGCCACCGGGCGGAGCATGATGCGGGCGGCGGTGTCCGGGGAGTACGCGTCCGCCCGGTGGGCGCCGTCGCCGAAGTTCTGATCAGGGGTCATGACTGCGGTCCGGCTTTCGTCGGGTGCTGAGGGGTGCTGAGGGGTGCTGAGGGGTGCTGCGGGTACTGCGGCTGCTGCGGGGGCTGAGAGGCGGCGGGTCTGCCGTTGCGCTCGTCTGCCCGATCACCCGCGCCGCATGCCGTCCGCGCCGAACCGGCGTCCTGGAATCACCCGGATGCGCGAGGGGAGGGTTCGGGGGCGGCCTCTCGCGGTAGGCGCACCAGCGGCGGGCGGCGCCCTTGCCCGCCCCGTCGGTGGTTGTCGAGTCGCTGGGAGGTGTCGGTCGTGGCTGAGCCGACCATGGTGGTCACGGGCGCCAGTGCGGGAGTCGGCCGGGCCGTGGTGCGGCGGCTGGCGGCGCGCGGGGCGCGGCTGGGGCTGGTCGCCCGCGGGGAGGAGGCGCTGGAGGAGGCCGCCCGCGAGGCGCGGTCGCTGGGCGCCGCGGAGGCGCTGCCCCTGCCCGCCGACGTCGCCGACGCGGACGCGGTGGAGAAGGTCGCCGAGCGGGTCGAGAACGAGCTGGGCCCGATCGACGTGTGGGTGAACGACGCCTTCGCCACGGTCTTCGCCCCCTTCCAGCAGATCGCCCCGGCCGAGTTCCGGCGGGTGACCGAGGTGACGTACCTGGGGTACGTCAACGGCACCCGGGCCGCGCTGCGGCGGATGGTGCCCCGGGACCGCGGCGTGGTGGTGCAGGTCGGCTCGGCGATCGCGTACCGCGGGATCCCCCTGCAGAGCGTCTACAGCGGAGCGAAGCACGCGATCCAGGGCTGGAACGAGGCGGTGCGCTGCGAGCTGCTGCACAGCGGCTCGCGGGTGCGGACCACCATGGTGCAGCTGCCCGCCGTGGACACCCCGCAGTTCCGCTGGGTGCTCACCCGGCTGCCGCACCGGGCGCGGCCGGTGCCGCCGGTGTATCCGCCCGAGCTGGCCGCCAAGGCGGTGGAGACGGCGATCCTCCACCCGGGACGGCGGGAGTACTGGGTGGGCGCCAGCACGGTGGCGACCCTGGTGGCCAACGCGGTGGCACCGGGCCTGCTGGACCGCTATCTGGCGCGCACCGGCTACGACTCGCAGCAGGTGGACGACGAGGCGGTGCCGCCGTCCGCGCTGACCGGGAACCTGTGGCGGCCCGGTCCGGCCCGGCTGGCCGAGGCGTCCGGGGACTTCGGCCGCGAGGCGGCCAAGCGCGCGCCCTCGCGGGTGCCGTGGCTGTGGCGGTTCCGCTGACGAGGCCAGGCCGCCGGCGAAGCCCAGGCCGCCGGCGAGGCCGGGCGTGAGAAGCGAGTCGTGGGAAAAGTGAACCGTGTGATTCCCGCCGGGCCGGGTAGCCGCCCGGCGCGCCGGCTGCCGGGCGCCCCCGGTCCAGTGACCGGTGTTCTCAATGGTCCTGCTGGAGGCGCGGGTTGAGCGTACGAATGATCCGGATGCTGACCACCACCGACCACAAGGTGATCGGCAGTCTGTACCTGACCACGTCCTTCGGCTTCTTCCTGGTCGGTGGCGTGCTGGCGCTGCTGATGCGCGCCGAGCTGGCCCGGCCGGGCCTCCAGCTCTTCAGCGACGAGCAGTACAACCAGCTGTTCACCATGCACGGCACGATCATGCTGCTGCTCTTCGCCACCCCGACCTTCACCGGTTTCGCCAACTGGATCATGCCGCTGCAGATCGGCGCCCCCGACGTGGCCTTCCCGCGGCTGAACGCCTTCACCTACTGGGTGTTCCTCTTCGGCGGGCTGATGGTGCTGAGCGGCTTCCTCACCCGCGGCGGGGCGGCCGGCTTCGGCTGGTTCGCGTACGCGCCGCTCAACGGGGCCGAGCACTCCCCCGGCACCGGCGGCGACCTCTGGGCGATGGGCCTGGTGGTGGCCGGGCTGAGCAGCATCCTGGGGGCGGTCAACTTCATCACCACCATCGCCTGCCTGCGGGCTCCCGGGATGACCATGTTCCGGATGCCGATCTTCACCTGGAACACCCTGTTCACCTCGATCCTGATCCTCTTCGCCTTCCCGGTGCTCACCGCCGCCCTGCTGGTGCTGGAGGCCGACCGGCGGTTCGGGGCCATGGTGTTCGAGGCGCAGAACGGGGGCGCGCTGCTCTGGCAGCACCTCTTCTGGTTCTTCGGGCATCCAGAGGTCTACATCGTGGCGCTGCCGTTCTTCGGCATCGTCTCGGAGATCATCCCGGTGTTCAGCCGCAAGCCGATCTTCGGCTACTCCGGGCTGGTGGCCGCGACCATCGCCATCACCGGACTGTCGGCGGTGGTGTGGGCGCACCACATGTTCGCGACGGGGGCGGTGCTGCTGCCCTTCTTCTCGCTGATGTCCTTCCTGATCGCGGTGCCGACCGGGGTGAAGTTCTTCAACTGGATCGGCACCATGTGGCAGGGCTCGCTGAGCTTCGAGTCGCCGATGCTGTTCTGCATCGGCTTCCTGGTGACCTTCCTCTTCGGCGGCCTCAGCGGGGTGCTCCTCGCCTCGCCGCCGATCGACTTCCATGTGACGGACAGTTACTTCGTCGTGGCCCACCTCCACTACGTCCTCTTCGGGACGGTCGCCTTCGCCACCTTCGCCGGGTTCTACTTCTGGTGGCCCAAGTTCACCGGCCGGATGCTGGACGAACGGCTCGCCCGGATCCACTTCTGGACGCTCTTCGTCGGCTTCCAGACCACCTTCCTGGTGCAGCACTGGCTGGGCGCCGAGGGGATGCCCCGGCGGTACGCGGACTATCTGGCGACGGACGGGTTCACCACCCTCAACACCGTCTCCTCGATCGGCTCGTTCCTGCTGGGCCTGTCCACGCTGCCGTTCCTCTACAACATCTGGAAGACCTCCCGCTACGGCCGGCGGGTCGAGGAGGCGGACCCGTGGGGATGGGGGCGCTCGCTGGAGTGGGCGACCTCCTGCCCGCCGCCCCGGCACAACTTCGAGGCGCTGCCGCGGATCCGCTCCGACTCGCCGGCCTTCGACCTCCACCATCCGGAGATCAGCGCGCCCGGGGTCTATCCGGGCGTCTCCGAGGGCGAGGGGGACGAGCGCGGCCGCAGGCCACCGGAGGAACTCCCCGAGGAGCTTCCCGTGGAGCGCGCGGAGCCCGCGGAGTCCCCGGAACCCGCGGAGCTGCCCGAGGGAGGTGAGCGGAGGTGAGGACGGAGGCCCGCCTCTTCGCCGTGGTGGCGATCTTCTTCGCGGTCGCCGGCGGGATCTACGACGCCTTCGCCAAGGAGCCGGCCGGAAAGGCCGCGCTGGCGCTGTGCTTCCTGATGTCCGCGCTGATCTCCTTCTTCTTCTACATGCAGCACCGCCGGCTGGGCGGCGGCCGGGCGCAGGACCGCCCGGACGCCGAGGTCACCGAGACGGCCGGGCCCCTGGAGTTCTTCCCCCCGCACAGCGTCTACCCGGTGCTGGCCGCGGCCGGGTTCGCGCTGCTCTGCCTGGGCGTGGTCCTGGGGCTGTGGCTCTTCCTGATCGGCCTCGGCGTGGTGGTGGCGGGCGTGCTGGGGTTCGTCTTCCAGTACAACGGCTGAAGCCGCCGGACGCGGGCCCGGCCCAGGGGGGCCGGCCCGCGTCCTTTTGACCTGCCGTCAGCGCACCAGCCAGCGGCCCAGGGCGGCCCGCGCGCGGGCCCGGCGGCCGGCCTCGCTGACCGCGCTCCCCTCGGCATCCGGGTCGACGCCCGCGTCCTCCGGGTCCCGCACCCTCTCCAGCGCCGCCCTCTCCAGCGCCGACCGGTCCAGCCCCGACCGGTCCGGCCCGGACGGGGCGGGCAGGGCGCTCGCCGCGCGGCGGGCCAGCACCACCCGGCGGGTCTCCTCCGGCAGCGGCTCCCGGTCCTCCTCGTAGCCGCCGGCGGCGTTCTGCCGTACCCGGCCGGTCTCCTCACCCTCCGTCAGACGCTCCTCCTCCCAGGCCCGGAGGCCCCGGCAGGCCCGCTTGGTGAGGAGGAAGGCGAGAGGCGGGGCGACCAGGAAGGCGATCCGCAGGGTCCAGTTGAGGGCGTTCACGGAGACGTGGAGGGTGTCCGCGAGGACGTCCTGGCCGCCGCCGAGCAGCAGCACCACGTACCAGGTCAGTCCGGCCACGCCCAGGCCGGTGCGGGTGGGCCGGTCCCGCGGGCGCTCGCTGAGATGGTGCTCGGCGAGGTCACCGGTCAGTCTCCGCTCCACGAAGGGGTAGGCGTACAGCGCGGCGAAGAGGACCATCGGCAGGACGACGGCGGGCAGCAGCACGTCCCAGACCACGGTGTGCCCCAGGAACCGGGTCTCGGTCGCCGGCATCAGCCGCAGCGCGCCCTCCAGGAAGCCCACGTACCAGTCGGGTTGGGCGTCGGTGGAGGCCTGGTCCGGCCGGTAGGGGCCGTACAGCCAGATGGGGTTGATCTGGGCCACCGCGCCGAGCACCGCCAGCACCCCGGCGGTCATCGCGGCCAGCCCGGTCGAGCGGGCCGCGAACTGCGGGAACATCGGGATGCCGACCACGTTCCGGTTGGTCCGCCCCGGTCCCGCCCAGTGGGTGTGCTTGAGGCGCACCACCAGCATCAGGTGGACGCCGACCAGCGCCAGCAGCAGCCCGGGCAGCAGCAGGATGTGGGCGGCGTACAGCCGCGGCACGATCGCCTCCCCGGGGAACTCCCCGCCGAAGAGGAAGAACTGCAGGTACGTGCCGACCAGCGGGATGGAGAGGACGATCCCCTCGGCGGTGCGCAGCCCCGTGCCGGAGAGGAGGTCGTCGGGGAGCGAGTAGCCGCAGAACCCCTCCAGCACCGCGAGGAGGAAGAGGGTCACCCCGACCATCCAGTTGAGCTCGCGCGGTCGCCGGAACGCCCCGGTGAGGAAGATCCGCATCATGTGGACGCCGATCGCGGCCACGAAGAGGTCGGCGGCCCAGTGGTGGATCTGCCGGATCAGCAGCCCGCCGCGCACGTCGAAGCTGATGTGGAGGGTGGAGTCGTAGGCCTCGGACATCCGCACCCCGCGCAGCGGGGCGTAGCTGCCGTGGTAGACGGTCTCGCTCATCGAGGGGTGGAAGAAGAGGGTCAGCCAGACGCCGGTGGCCAGCAGCACCACGAAGCTGTACAGGGCCAGCTCGCCCAGCAGGTAGGACCAGTGGTCGGGGAAGATCTTGCGGAGGCCGCCCTTGGCGAGCTCCATCAGCGGCAGCCGGCGGTCCAGGGCGAGCGCTCCGCCGCGGGCGCGCCGCGCGGCCCGCCGCTTCGCGTCGGCCAGCGGGTGCGGGATGAGCCAGGACATCACTCCCCCGCCGCCTGCTGGAGTCCGGAGCGACCGAAGTGGAGGAGGTCGGAGGCGGCGGCCGCGCTGAGCGCGGTGGCGGCCAGCCGGGTCGCCCGGGGGGCGAAGACCAGCCCGGCGACGAAGCCGGTGGAGGCCCAGAGTCCGGTGCAGAACGGGCAGCTCAGCAGCTCGCCGACGGCCTTCCGGGCGCCGCGCCCGCGGACGTCCTCCTTGAGCTCGGCCGGGCCCGAGGTGCCGCGGAAGCGGGTGAAGGGCGCCCGCAGCGGGCTGGTCACCGGGTCCTTGGCGACCAGCCGGGAGAGCCGGTGGGTGGCGCCGGTGACCAGCAGCAGGTCCCAGGGCGTCGGGTCGGGCAGCCGGCGGCCGGTCAGCCGGGCGGCGCCGGCCATGGCGCCGACCAGCCCCAGGTAGACGCCCATCGTCCCGGCGTACGCGGTCACCGGGTGGTCGGAGTCGCCGGCGTAGGCCTCCTCGGTCTCCCGCACGGCCTCGCGCAGCCCTCCGGCGCGCCCGGAGCCGGAGCCGGGCGCAGACTCGGAGGCGGACGCCGAGGCGGACTCGTCGGCGGACTGGGATGCCGGCTCGTCGGGGCCGGAGCCGGGTCGGGGCGGTTGCGGACGGTTCATCGGCCACCTTCTCCGTCGGGGATACCGCGATCGCGGCTACCCGGGCAGCCCGGACGGAAACGATCGCTTCGGTACGCGTGGGCCGGGAAGCCGCAGGAGAGGAGGTGATCGCGATGACCGACGGCGAGTCGTACGGCGACGAGGTCTATCAACCGGAACCCGGCGAGGCCGAGCAGCGGGAGGACACCGGTCTGCTCGACCAGGAGGACACCCTGGACGCCCACGGCGCCGAGCAGACCATCGAGGAGGGCTACTCGCCACCCGAACGGCCGCGCGGCGCCGAGCACCACGGGGTGACGGCGGCCGAGCAGCGGGAGGGGGAGTCGCTGGACCAGCGGCTGGCCGAGGAGGTCCCCGAGGAGGGGGCGGGCGGACCGGGCGAGCCCACCGGTCCCGAGCGGTCCGCCGGCGCCGCCGACTACGAGGCCGACGCGGACCTCGGCCGACCTGGCGCACGCGCGCCGCGGCGCGAGGTCGGCGACCTGCGGACCGGACGTCTCGTGGCACCCCGGCAGGGCGCCGCCGAGGAGTCCGGGGAGGGCGTGGCGGCCGAGGACGTCGGCGTGGACAGCGCCGTCGCTCCCGCCGAGGAGGCCGCCGTCCACACCATCGACGACGATCGGGAACTGCCCCCGCAGAACGATGAGGAGGAGCGATGACAGAGGAACACCCGCTGAGTGCGGAGCAGCTGACGGAACGGCTGGCCGATCCCCGGCTGCACGAGTGGCGCCATGAGGACGGTGCGCTGCGCCGCACCGTGCTGGCCCCGGACTTCACGACGGCGGTGCGGATGCTGGACCAGCTGGTGGAGGACGCGGCGCGGCTGCACCGCACGCCGAACGTCGCGATCAGCGGCCGCACCCTGGACTTCAGCGTGGCCCCTCCGGCCGGCGGCAGTGGCTCCGGCACCTTCAGCGAGGAGGACGTGGAGCTCTGCCGGCGGATCGAGTACGCGGTGGGGACCAGGACCGGCGTGGAGTAGCCCGGCGGGCGGCCGCGGTGGCCGCGCCGCCCGCGCGGCCGACCGACCGCCGGGCGCGCCCGGGCCGCCGGGCCCGCCCCCGGCGCGCGCCCCGGGTCGGCCGCGCCGGTCGCCCGGCCGGACCGACCGCCGCCGGGGTCAGCCGCTCAGCTTCGCCGCGCACTCCAGCAGCAGCGCGTGGACGAACGCCTGCGGGAGGTTGCCGCGCAGCTGGCGCTGGGCCACGTCGTACTCCTCCGCGTAGAGCCCGGAGGGGCCGCAGGCCGCGCGGTTGCGCTCGAACCAGCGGTGGGCGGAGACCTGGCGGCCCTGCTGGGCCTCGGCCAGGGCCATGGTGAACCCGCACATCAGGAAGGCGCCCTCGGACTCGCCGAGCGGGCGGTCGTCCGGCCGGAAGCGGTAGGCGAAGTGATCGTCGGTCAGCTCCCGGGCGACCGCCCGTACCGTGGCCTGCTGGCGCGGGTCGTCCGGCGGGACGGCGCCGCGCACGCCGGGCAGCAGCAGGGCGGCGTCGGTGCGCGGGTCGTCGACGGCGCGCTGCCAGCAGCCGGAGGGGTGGACGGCGTTGCGTCCCGCCCAGTCCAGCAGCCGGTCGGCCAGCTCGGCGGCCTCCTCGCACAGGCCGCGGGGCCCGCCCGAGCCGGCCAGCGCGCGCAGCCCGGAGACGCAGGCCAGCCTGCTCTGCGTCCACATCCGGGGACCCAGCTCCCAGACCCCGCTGTCCGGCTCCTGCCAGCGCTCACGGACGGCGTCGAGGGCGGTGCGGGCCGCGGCCCAGCCGTCGGAACCCTCCGGGGCGGCCGAGTCGTCGAGGAGGCCCTGGCGGGCGGCGGTGGCGAGGAGCAGCAGCACCTCGCCGAAGGCGTCCAGCTGGAACTGGCTTCCGGCGCGGTTGCCCAGCACGTCATGGCTGCCGGGGTAGCCGGGCAGGTGGAGCGGGCGCTGCGGGGGCAGCGTGCCGCCGTAGACGGTGTAGGCGGGGGCCAGCCGGGGGCCGTCCTGGAGGACCCGCTCGATCAGGAAGCGGAGCTGCCGACCGAGCAGCGGCTGGGGGGAGCCGGAGGCGCAGAGGGCCAGGGCGGCCCAGCTCTGGTCGCGGATCCAGGCGTAGCGGTAGTCGTAGCTGCTGCCGCTGTCCGCGTCTTCGTCCGGGCCCTGGCTGTCCGGGCTGACCTGCTCGGGGAGGCTGGTGGTGGCCGCGGCGGCCATTCCGCCCGCGGACGAGGTGAGTCCGCGGAGGACGGCGTACGCCTGACGGGCGTCGCGCCGGGCGAGGACCCCGTCCAGCGGCGGGACCTCGGCGGACCAGGCGTCCTCGGTGGCCTTCCAGGCCTGTTCGGGGTCGGGCGCGGGGCCGGTGAACGGGCGTTCCGAGATCTCCAGCACCAGGTCGTGCTGCTCGCCGGGGGCGGGGTGGAGGGTCAGCTCCAGGACCGGGCCGGGCTGACCGCGGCCCGGCGAGACCGGGCGGGCGGCCTCGGCGCCGGTCCAGCGCAGCCACAGCGGGCCGAGCCGGGCGGTCCAGGCGCCGCCGTCGTTCCGGGTGAGCTCCGAGGCGCCGTACTCGCCGAAGCCGGCCGCCGGGGCGAGCCGGACCCGGACCGGGACCTCCAGGCCCTGGACGCCGACCCGCCGGAGCACCACGGCGGTGTGCGGGTCGGAGGGCAGGGCCAGGGCGTCCCGACAGGTCACGGTGCCGCCGTCGACCGTCCACTGCGAGGTCCAGATCAGCGAGCCCGGCCGGTAGGCGCCGCCGGGGACGCAGCGCTGCAGGGGGCTGACCGAGTACTCCCCCGGTCCGCCGAGGAGGCCGGCGAAGACCGCGTCGGAGTCCCAGCGGGGAGCGCACATCCAGGCGAACTCCCCGTGCGGTCCGAGGAGTGCTCCGCGCTCGCCGTCCGCGATGAGGGCGTAGTCGCGCAGCGCGCCGGGAGAGCCCGCGGCGGCCGCGCCGTCGGAGCGCCAGGGCATGGGTGTGGACATGGCCATGGCCTGCGCTTTCCCGCGGCGTCCGGGGGGAAACCGCGGGCCGGGCGGGGCGGTCGTTTCACGCGGGTCGCGGGTGGTAGGCGCAGCGCACGACGGGCGGGCGACGGCCTGAGGCGACGGCCTGAACGGCGGTCCCGACGGCGGCCCGCCCGGACACGCACGCGAGTTCGGGAGTTGACGATGGATCTGGCACCCTTCGCCCCCCTCTACCGGGACGGTGCCGGCCGATGCGCCAGCGTGTACCTCACCACCACGCGCACCGAGCCGCCCTCCGAGGAGGCGGTGGCGCGGCGCTGGCGGGCACTGCGCGAACGGCTCGAAGGGCTCGGCGCGGACCAGGCGACCCTCTCCGCGCTGGACGAGGCCGCCGGTGCGGACCGCGGCGAGGCCGGGCCGCAGGGGCAGGCGCTCTTCGCCTCCGGCGGCGAACTCCGCTACGGGGAGGAACTGCCCGTACCGCCGGATCCGGACAGCGCCGACTTCGGCCGGCTGCCGCGGCTGCTGCCGCTGGTCAGCAGGCGCTCGGAGCTGCCCCGCCACCTGCTGGTGCGGGTCGACCACACCGGCGCCGAACTGGAGGTGTGCGGGGCCGGCGAGGGGGAGGCCGCGGAGAGCGCCGGCGGGCAGACCTACCCGCTGCACAAGGCGCACTCCGGCGGGTGGTCGCAGAAGCGCCACCAGCGGCGGGCCGAGAACACCTGGGACCGGAACGCCCGCGGGGTCGCCGAGGAGGCGGCCCGGCTGGCCGAGCGGGAGCGGGCGGAGCTGATCGTCCTCGCCGGGGACGTCCGTGCCCGGGCGCTCTTCCTCGACCATCTGGCACGGGTCGGCGGGGGCTGGCGGGACCGCACGGTGGAGGTGCCGGGCCGGCCGGAGGGGTCCGCGGCGGGCTCCGCGGCGGGCTCCGCGGCCGAGGAGACAGAGGTGGCCGCGGAGGGCGCGCCCGCCGCTCCGGACTCGGTACGCGGGGTGGCCGAGAAGGCCCGGGACGAGGCCCGGGCGCGGCTGGCCGACCGGTTCGCCCGGCGCCTGGCGGAGGGCACGGCCGTGGAGGGCCTGGCCGCCACCGCCGAGGCGCTGCGCTCGGCCCAGGTCGACACCCTGCTGCTGGACGCGGACCCGGACGCCGAGCCGATGCGGGCCGAGCTGTGGTGGGGGACGGCCCCCGACGGCACCTCCGAGGTGGGCCGACTCGGGCTCGCCCCCGAGGAGTTGACCGAGGCCGAGCGCTCCGGGGAGGTCTTCCGGGACCGCGCGGCCGACGTGCTGCTCCGGGAGGCGGCGCTGGGCTCGGCCGACCTGGTGCTGACCGGCGCGGAGCGGCCCGGGCCGCGCCCGGCGGAGGGCGTGGGCGCGCTGCTGCGCCGGGCGGCCTGACCGGCGGGGCGGCCCGCCTCGCACAACCCCTACCCCGCACAACCCCTACCCGACAGAGGTGAGTTGCAGTGAGCCAGCCGATCGACCGCGGAAGCAGCAAGCACGGTCCGGCCCTGGACGACGAGATGGCCCGGGAGACCGAGGGCCTGGTCCGCAGCGGCCGGCACACCCGGGCCGAGGAGTGGCACGACCCTGAGCCGCCGGACGACGAGGAGGACGCCGAGTCCGCGGAGGGCGCACCGCTCGCGGGGTCGGAGGAGTCCGACGAGGACGAGGGCGCCGGACCGGGCTGAGCCCGGCCGGTCCACCGCCACATCCGCTGTGGGCGGCCCGCCGTCGGACGAAGGACGGCGGGCCGCCCACAGCGCGGCTGTGCCGGGCGGGCGACCCGGGCCGCCGGGCGGGCCCGGCAGGCCGTCGGTGGCCTCAGCGGCCTCAGTGGCCCCGGTCGGCGAAGGCGTCCCTGGCCTTGTCGAGCATGGCGGCGAATGGACCGGCGACCTTGACTGCCGTGGGATTGCCGACCGCGGAGGGGTGCGGATGGGTGGGCGCCTTCCCCTCGACCTCAAGGAGCTTCTCGCCGAGCCGGACCAGCTCGTCGGCGTCCGCCGCACCCAGCACCGCCGGGAACTCCTTCTGCTCCTCGGCGTGGGCGTGCGCCAGCACCGACTTCTCGAAGTTCTCGAACTTCCGCACGAAGTCTGCGCTGTGGACGTCCAGCTTCTCCAACTCGGCCAGCACGTGGGCGGCTTCGTCCTCCTCCTGGTTGCGCTGGTCGGCGACGCCCTCCGGGGCGGCCTTCGCCGAGAGCGGCCGGAGCACCTGCTCCTCCGCGGTCTCATGGATGGCGAGCAGTTCGCGCAGGGCGTCGAAGGACTCCTGCTTCGCCTCCGGCTCGCCGGCCCGCACGGTCGCCAACAGCCGCTGCACCCGCTGGTGCTGGAGCAGCAGTACGCGGATCAGGTGGTGTTCCGGCAGGCTCTTCGGATCCACTCCGAGGGCGTTGCTCTCACTCATCGACGGGTCCTCTCTCAGTCGGTGGGGGCGGACCGGGCGGAGCCCGCTGTGCGCTGCTCCGACCGGTGCCATCTCTGCGTCTGGCCGCAATCACGCTCCGGAAACGGGCGGGGCGGGGCCGAGCCGGCGTCACGTTCCGCGGGTGGCTTCCCGGGTAGCCGCCCGCCGGAGGTGAGATGACATGCCGTCCGAGAAGAGCTCACTGACCGTACGCGAGCAGTGGGCCCTCCAGTCGATCGAACGGGAACTCAACCGGGACGACGCCCTCCAGCGCCGCTGGGACCGGGTCCAGCGCAGCCGGCTGCTGCGGCTGGCCGCGCTCCTGCGCCGGCGGCGACGGAGCGTGCTGGTCGTCCTGCTCACGCTGGACAGCGCGCTGCTGCCGACGGCGCTGCTGGTGCGGTCGTCCTGGGGGTACGCCGCCTTCGGGCTGCTGATCCTGGCGACCGCGGGGTTCGCCACCGCGACCGCGGCCCCACCCCGGGGATGAGCCGGCCCGGTCCCCCGCGGTATCCCGCGGGGGACCGCTGTTTGTGCTCCGGGGCTGCCGGAAAGTCGCGTAGACGAAGGCCGCGCCGACAGCGAGGCACCCGACCCCGGAGTCATTCTGATGCGGTATCAGCAGATCCAGCACGGGCGGCACGCCCACCGGCCGGGGCGGGAGGAGGACGTGCAGCGGGCCTCGGCGCACTGCGCCGCGCTCTCCTCGGCGACCGAGCGGCTGCGCCGGGAGCAGGTCCCGCTGCTCATCGAGTGGGGCCGCAGCCTGGCCGGGCTGCTCGGCAGCGGCGGGCGGCTGCTCGCCGCCGGCAACGGGGGCAGCGCGGCCCAGGCCCAGCAGCTGACCGCCGGGCTGGTCAGCCGGTACGCCGACGACCGTCCGGCGTACTCGGCGATCGCCCTCCACGCCGACACCTCCAGTCTGACCGCGATCGGCGACGACTACGGGTACGGCGACGTCTTCGCCCGCCAGATCGCCGCCCACGGCAGGCCCGGCGACGTGCTGGTGGCACTGAGCACCACCGGGCGGAGCAGGAACCTCCTCAGCGCCGCCGAGGCGGCCCGCGGCCTCGGGATGCGGGTCTGGGCGCTGACCGGGGCCGCGCCCAATCCGCTGGCCGACGGCGCGGACGAGCTGTTCGCGGTGCCCACCGACAACCCGGGGGTGGTGCAAGAGGTGCACCTCCTCGCCGTCCACCTCCTCTGCGAGCAGTTCGAGACGGCGATCGCCGCCCGCCACGAGCGGACCGTGGAGGGCCTCGGCGGGCCGCCCGATCCGGCGGACTCCGCCGAGCAGGCCGAGCGGACCGAGCGGGCCGAGCGGGCCGACCCGTGGCCGGCTCCGCTGCCCGGGCAGGCGGGGCAGCCGGGCCGGGGGCCGGTCTTCGACCCGGGGCCGGAGGAGGAGGCCTGGCCGGACGCGGCGGGCTGGCCGGGTGCGGACCGGCCCGGCGGCGAGCCCGGCGGGCCGGCCGGGACGAACGGGCACCCGGTCGGGAGGCCGGGCGGCTGGACCGGGGAGTGGCTCTGAGCGGGGCGAAACGCCGCCGGGGTCCGCCCGGGCGCGGCCGGCTGCCCGTAGGCTCCCGATTGCCGACGGAGTGTCAGCACCGGAGCGGCGGGTAGCCGGAATCCGGAGAGCCCAAGGGTGGTACGGGAGGAAGGGAGCTGCCGACGATGCGCCGGAACGCGATCCGCGAGTCTCTGCCGACCGCTCTGTGGGCGCTGGCGCTGTGGGGCCTGTACGCGGTGCTGATCAGCACGGTGGACCCGTTCGAGGCCGCCGTCGGGGTCGGCGGTACGGCGCTCGCGGTGTGGGCCGGACGGGCCGCGGTGCGGGCGTCCCGGGTGCGCGCGGGCGCGCCGGCCGGGGCGCTGCGGGCGGCGGCGGTGTGGCCGGGCACGGTGCTCGCCGAGACCGGCCGGCTGGCCGCGGCGGTGCTGCGGCCGGGCCGCCGGCGCGGCTCCGGTTTCCGGAGCACTCCGCCCGGGCCGGGGCGGGCCTGGGCGGCACTGCTGCTCTCCGCCACCCCCGGCACCCTGGTGGTCGCCGTGGACGAGCGGGACGGTGCCCGCGCCCATGCCCTCTTCTCCCACGAGGACGGTGAACAGTCCCGGCTGGAGCGGGAGTTGACCACCGACCCGGGCGCCGGGCCAAGGGAGCGGTCGTGAACGCCTGGACGCTGGCCGCGCTGGTGCTGATCCTCTTCGGCCTGGCCCCCTGTCTGGCGACGGTCTGCCGGGGCAGCGCGGTGGACCGGCTGGCCGGGCTGACCCTGGGCTCGACGCTGCTGAGCGTGATCCTGCTGCTCCTCGCCCAGGGCTTCACCCGCAGCTCGTATGTGGACACCGCGCTGGTGCTGGCCGTCCTCTCCCCCGCCGGGACGCTGGTCTTCACCCGGCTGCTGGCGCCCACCGGGGACGACGACAGAGCGAAGCGGGAGCGGAACGACGAGGAGGGTGAGGAAGGGTGACGGGCGGTCATATCGCCGTGCTGGTACTGATGACGGCCGGCTGCGGGGTGCTGCTGCTGTCCGCGTTCGCGCTGCTGCGGCTGCCCGCGCCCTTCGACCGCCTCCACGCACTGACCCCGGCCGCGTCGCTGGGCGCCCCGCTGGTGGCGCTGGCGGCGGCGTTCGACACCGGACCGGGCCGCGGCGCGGTGAAGCTCGTGGTGATCGGGGTGCTGCTGGCGGCCGGCGGCCCGGTGACCGGTTCGGCGATCGCCCGGGTGGCGGCTCAGCGGGCCGGGGTGGAGACGGAGGACTCGCCGGAGTGAACGGGGGATCTCGGACATGACGCAGAGTCAGTTCGGCTATCTGCTGGTCATGGTGGCACTGGTGCTGGTCGTCGGCATGGCCACGGCCGCCGCGCGGACCCGCGACCCGAGCCGCCAGGCGGTGGTGCTCGCCGGGCTCGGGCTCGCGCTGTCCCTGCTCTTCCTGCTGGTCCAGGCGCCCGACGTGGCGCTCTCCCAGCTGGGCGTGGGAACCGTGGTGACCCCGCTGCTGATCCTGCTGACCGTACGCAAGATCCGCCGGGCGCGCAGCCGCGACGGCGGCGGCAGCGGCGGCAGCGGCGGCGGTGCCTCCGGGCGGAACGGCGGCCGCCGGTGAACGCCCGCCGGCGGGGCCGCCTGCTGCTGCTTCCGGCCGCGGTGCTCGCCGCCGGCCTGGTGTGGTGCGGAGCGGAGCTCCCGGTGCTGGGCACCGACCGGCATCCGTACGGGGCCCGCTCGGTGGCGGCCGCGCTGCGGCAGCACACCTCGAACGCGGTCTCCTCGATCAACTTCGACCAGCGGGCGCTGGACACCCTCGGCGAGGAGTCGATCCTCTTCGCCGCCGTGCTGGGGGCGGTGGTGCTGCTCCGCCAGGTGCGCGGGGAACGCCGGCACACCCCCCGGGCCGGCTACGTCCTGCCGTCCACCCGGTTGTTCGGGGTCGGGCTGCTCCCGGTGGCGCTGCTGACCGGGGTGTATGTGGTGGCGCACGGGGCGGTCACGCCCGGCGGCGGGTTCCAGGGCGGGGTGGTGCTGGCCAGCGGGCTGCACGTGGCCTACGTCGCGGCCGACTACCGGGTGCTGCGCCGGCTGCGGCCGCTCGTGGTGCTGGAGTCCGCGGAGGCGGTCGCGGCGGGCTCGTTCGCCGGGCTCGGCCTGGCCGGACTCGCCTGCTGCGCCGCGTATCTGAAGAACGTGCTGCCGCTGGGCGCCTTCGGGCAGCTGGCCTCCGGCGGTCTGGTGGGGGTGCTGAACGCGGCGGTCGGCGTGGCGGTGGCCTCGGGCGTGGTGGTGCTGCTGGCCGGATTCCTGGAGCAGGCCGTCGAGTTGGACGACGCCGGGGAAGAGACGACGGAGGGCGAGGGATGAGCCGGGCCTTGACGCTGCTGTGGTTCGCCGCCGCGGCATGGATCTTCCTGGCCGGGGTGCGCGGCCTGACGGTCAGCCGCAACCTGGTGCAGGCGGTGGGCTGCCTGGCGGTGGCCCAGTCCTCGACCTATGTGCTGCTGCTGGGGATCGGCTACCGGGCCGGCGCCTCCGCCCCGGTCTTCGGCGACATGCCGCCGGGCAGCCGGCCGGTGGTCGACCCGGTGGTGCAGGCGCTGACGCTGACCGACATCGTGGTCGGCGCGACCGTGACGGCGCTGCTGCTGGCGCTGGCCATCCAGATCCGCAAGGGCCACGGCACGGTGGACCCGGACGAGCTCACCGGTCTGCGGGGCTGAGCGGGGGTGGCGGACTCCTCGGTACTCCTGCAACTCGGCGTGGCCCTGCCGCTGCTCGGCGCTGCGCTGCTGGCGGCCGTCGGCCGCTGGCTGCCCAGGATCCTGCTGGACGTGACGGCCGGCGCCTGGACGCTGGCCGAGGCGGTGGTGCTCGGGGTGCTCTGGTGGCGCTGCGGCCGGGGGCCGGTCTCGGTCTTCGTCGGCGGCTGGGAGCCGCGGCACGGCGAGTCCGTGGGCATCGCGCTGACCGCGGACCGGGCCGGGGCCGGCTTCGCCCTGCTGGCGGGCGTCCTGGTGCTGGCCGTGATCGCCTACTCCTGGCGGTACTTCGACGAGCCGCCGCGCGAGCACCGGGGCTCGTTCCCGGCGCTGGTGCTGCTCTTCGAGGCGGGGATGTGCGGGTTCGCGCTCACCGCGGACCTCTTCGACGCCTTCGTCTTCTTCGAGCTGATGGGGACGGCGGCGGTGGCGCTCACCGGCTTCCGGGTGGAGGACCCGCGCCCGGTGCAGGGCGCGCTGATCTTCGGTGTGATCAACTCCCTTGCCGCGTACGGCGCGCTGATCGGCGTCGGGCTGCTCTACGCCCGTACCGGCGAGCTGGGGATGGCGGCGATCGGGGAGCAGCTGGCGCACCCGGGGGCCGGCACCTCGCGGGCGCCGGTGCTGGTCGCCTTCGTACTGGTGACGGTCGGCTTCCTGGTCAAGGCGGCCATAGCGCCCTTCCACTTCTGGCTGGCGGACGCCCACGCGGTGGCCCCGACACCGGTCTGCATGCTGCTCTCCGGCGTGATGGTGGAGCTGGGCGCGTACGGCACCGCCCGGGTCTACTGGACGGTGTTCTCCGGACCGGGCGGGGTGGACAGGGCGGCGTTCAGCGCGGTGCTGATCGTCGCCGGAGCGCTCACCGCGCTGGTGGGCGCGGCGATGTGCTGGGCGCAGCGGCACCTCAAGCGGCTGCTGGCGTTCTCCACCGTGGCGCACAGCGGGTTGTTCCTCCTCGGCCTCGGGCTGCTCGGCCCGGACTCGGCCGGCGCGGTGCTGGTCTACGTGGCCGGGCACGCCGGCGCCAAGGCCGCCCTCTTCGGGCTGACCGGGGTGCTGCTGGACCGGCACGGCTCGGTGGACGAATGGGGGCTGCGCGGCCGGGGCCGTGAACTTCCGTGGGTGGGCATCCTCTTCGGGCTCGCCGGGCTGGCGCTGGCCGGGCTGCCGCCGTTCGGCAGCGCGCTGGGCAAGGCGCTGCTGGAGAGCGCGGCGAGCACGGCCCGGCCGGCCGGATGGTGGGGCGCCGGCTGGGCCGCCGGGGTCTCGGCGCTGTGCGTGGTGGTCTCGGCGGTGACCGGGGGCGCGATCCTCCGCGCCGGGCTGCGGATCTTCACCGGCGCCGGACCGGACCCGTCCACCACCCGGATCGGCGCGGTCTACGAGCCGGGCCCGGAGATCACCGGGGAGGGCGAGGAGCCCGAGGTCACGGAGGAGCCCCGACGGCGGATCCCGCGCACCATGGTGCCGGTCTGCGGGGTGCTGCTGGCCGGGGCCCTCGTGCTGGGGGTGGTACCGGCGGCGGCCCGGGCGGTCGCCTCGGGGGGTCCCGTCCTAGTGTCCCGGGCGGCCTCGGTGGCCTCGGTGTTCGGGCTGCCGGCACCGCGTTTGACTCCTCCCCCCTCGTCGTGGGACGTTCCGGGGCTACTGCTCGGCCTGGCCTCCGCCGGGCTGGCCGCGGCCCTGGCGCTGGGGGCGGTGCTGCGCCGTCCCGACGCGGTGCGGGCGGTGCTGCTCACCGGCATTCGGGCGCTCAGCCCGCTGCGCCGGCTGCACTCCGGGCACCTCGGCGACTACGTGCTGTGGTGGGCGACCGGCGCGGCTGCGCTGCTCGCCGTGACCGTACTGCTGGGCTGAGGCGGCACCGCCCGGCTGGGACGGCCCCACCGCGGTGTTCCGCCAGGGGTAACAGACGGGTAAGGGTTTCCCCGTTCGCTGAACGGTGATACGCCGGGACGACCTCACCCGTCTCCGGGGCAGCTGCGACACGGTAAGGAGAAGAGGAACACGGTATGACGATGCGTCAACTCATCGGCGAACCGGTGGTCGAGGCGCTGCGGGCGACGATTCACGCCATCCCCACCGACGCGCCCGAGAGCGACGCCACCCTCGACTGGGACGTGACCACCATGGTGCTGGTCGAGGTGGTCGCCGCAGGGCACTCCGGAATCGGCTGGACCTACGGCTCCCCGGCGGTGGCCCGGGTGGTGACCGGCCGGCTGACCGAGGCGGTGCTCGGCCGGGACGCGATGGACGTGCCGGGCGCCAACGCGGCGATGGCGACCGCCCTGCGCAACGACGGGCGCCCGGGGATGGGCGCGGAGGCGGTGTCCGCCGTCGACATCGCCCTGTGGGACCTGAAGGCGCGGATCCTGGGGGTGCCGCTGGCCCGCCTCTTCGGCCGGGTCCGCGAAGACGTCCCGGTCTACGGCAGCGGCGGCTTCACCAGCTACGGAGACGAGCGGCTGGCCCGGCAGCTGGAGGGCTGGGTCGGGGAGCAGGGGATCCCCCGGGTGAAGATCAAGATCGGCGAGGGCTGGGGCGGCCGCGAGGACCGCGATCTGGAGCGCACCCGGCTGGCCCGCGAGGTGGTCGGCGAGGACACCGAGCTCTACGTGGACGCCAACGGCGGCTACTCGCGCAAGCAGGCGGTCCGGGTCTCCCACGCCCTGGAGCCCTACCGGGTGGCCTGGTTCGAGGAACCGGTCTCCTCCGACGACCTGGCCGGGCTGCGCGAGGTGCGCGAGCTCGTCCGGCCGGACGTGGCCGCCGGCGAGTACGGCTGGGACCTTCCCGGGCTGACCAGGATGGCCTCCTCCGGCGCGGTGGACTGCCTGCAGGCGGACGCCACCCGCTGCGGCGGGCTCACCGTGTGGCTGCGCGCGGCGGCGGTCGCCGAGGGGCTCGGACTCGAGCTCTCCGGACACGGCGCCCCGCATGTCCACGCGAGCGTGGCGGCCGCCGTCCCCAACCTCCGGCATCTGGAGTGGTTCCACGACCACGCGCGGATCGAGGCGATGCTCTTCGAGGGCGCGCTCTCCCCCGACGGCGGCGTCCTGCGCCCCGGGGCGGACGGCGCACCCGGCCTCGGCCTGCGGCTTCGCCCGCAGACCGCCGAGGAGTACCGCACCGCCTAGGGGGCCGGCGGCAGATCGTCACCCCCGCACCGGTTTTCCGATCTCCGCGGCGGCAAGGCGAAGGGCAGGCCCAGACCCTGCCCAAGCCTCCAGAGGAGGTCGAGAATGACCCGCACCCTGCAGCGCAGCCCGAGTCTGCCCGCCACAGACGGCGATGGGGGGGTCGATGAGGAGACGGTGCTCCCCGGAACGGGCGTACCGCACTTCTCCCAGGAGCGCCTGCGCCGGATGGGCAAAACCGAGGCCCGCCGCCTGAGCGACCAGCTCTTCGGCCGGCTGAAGGCACTCGAACCGGGTAGCCCCGAACACGAGGACGTCCGCGCCCTCCTCATCGAGATCAATCTGCCGCTGGTCCGGTTCGCCGCCTCCCGCTACCGGCACCGCTCCGAGGCGCATGAGGACATCGTGCAGGTCGGAACGGTGGGCCTGATCAAGGCGGTGGACGCCTTCGATCCGGAGCGGGGAGTGGAGTTCCCCACCTTCGCCCTGCCGACCATCAGCGGGGAGATGAAGCGCTTCTTCCGGGACACCTCCTGGCCGGTCCGGGTGACCCGGGCCCTCCAGGAGCGCTACCTGTCCGTGGTGCGGACCTCCGACCGGCTGGAGCAGACCCTGGGCCGCCCGCCCACGCCCGACGAGGTCGGCCGCCAACTCCGGATCTCCGCCGAGGAGGTGACGGAGGGTCAGGAGGCCGCCCGGGTGTACCACGCGCGCTCGCTGGACGCCCTCGGCGAGGACGAGGACTCCCCCGGCTCGCCCATCATGGACCGGCTGGGCAGCGACGACGGCGGGCTCGCCATGGTCGAGTTCGAGGAGTCGGTGGCCCCGCTGCTGGACCGGCTGCCGCCGAGGGAGCAGCGGATAGTCGCCCTGCGGTTCTGGGGCAACCTGACCCAGTCGGAGATCGCCGAGCAGATCGGCATCTCCCAGATGCACGTCTCCCGGCTGCTGATGGGCGTCCTCGACGACCTCCGCAAGGAACTCCAGGCCTCCTGAGGTCCTGAGGCCGTCAGGCTCCTGGCGGCTCGTCGGACGGACGGCCGCCGCCGAAGGGCTCGACAGGCTCGACAGAGCCGGCGGCGGCCCCCAGCGCCTTCGGCCTCAGCGCGATCGGCGCTGTCGACGCTGGGAGCGCTGAGGGCACCGGGGGCGCCGGGAGCGCGTCGCGCTCCCCAGCGGGCCGACGGTACGTCACTGCTGCTGCTGCCGCCGCTGCATCGAGCGCAGCAGCCGGCGGCGCAGCGCCCGGCGCTCGTCCTCGGTGGCGCCGCCCCAGATGCCGGCCGCCTGGCCGGTGCGCAGCGCCCAGTCCAGGCACTCCGAACTGACCGGGCACTGCGCGCACACGGCCTTCGCCGCCTCGGTCTGCCGGCGGTCCAGCCCGTGGGTGCCGATCGGGAAGAACAGCTCCGGATCCTGCCCGATACAGGCCGCCAGGTCCCGCCAGTCACGGCACTCCGGAGTCCTGGGTGTGATGCGGGCGCCGAGGCAGGTGGGGTCACTTCTCCACATCTGCCTTCTCCTCCCTGGCGGCGGGGCGGACACGGCCCCGCCGGGCCTCGTCGTGAGGGCGTACGGGGGCGGACCACGGCCCCCTGCGGATTCGTCGGCGGATTCGTCGCAAACCGACTTCGGGGGGCGGCTGCCCCGCCCCCGGGAAAGGGAAACACGCCATGGCGCCCACCGGTTTCGGGGTTTCCGGGCACGGTTAGGCGCACAAGTGGCGTCGAGACAATCCAAGGGAGGTCCGATGAAGATCGCAGTCGTCACCGGCGATGTGAACCCCATGCTCACCGAACCGCCGATCCCGGGCGGCCGCGTCCATCGGATCGCGGCCCATGCCCGCGCTCTCGCGGCCCGCGGCCACCAGGTCGACATCTACGCCCGGCGAAGCGCACCCGGCCAGGCGGCCACCGCCGAAAGCGGTTCCCCGATAAGGGTGTTCACCTTTCCGGTCGGGCCGCCGCGGCCGCTGAGCGAGGCCGAGTCCCTCCACCACATCCAGGACCAGGCCGAGGCGATGACCCGGATCTGGCGTGCGGAGGGCCTCCCGGACGTGGTCCACGCCTGCGGGCGCACCGGCGGCCTGGTGGCCCTGGCCGCGGCCCGGGTCGCCCCCCATCTCCCGTTGGTGCAGGAGGATCTGGCCACCGGCCGGGCCGAGTCCGGCGCGGTCGGCGGCGGCACCGGTGTCGGCGGGGCCCCGCGACCCCCGAACTGCTCGGCCGGCTGCGGCGGTTGAACGCACTGCTGGCCCGTACCAGCCAGGGGCTGCTGGCCCGCAGCGAGGCGGAGGAGGAGGCGGCGCTGCGGCTCGGCGCCCCGCGCGAGAACATCCGGCTGATCCCCTCCGGCGTGGACACCGAGCTGTTCCACCCCGAAGCCGTACCGATGCCGCCCAGGCAGCGCGGCAGGCGCCCGCAGGCGGCCGAGCCGAAGCCCGGCGCGGGGAAGGGCGCGCAATCGGACGCCACGGCGGCTGCGGCGGCCAAGGCGGCCACGGCCGGGGCGAAGAGCGGCGGCGCCACCCGGCCGGACGGCTCCGACTCCCCACGGGTGCTCTGCCTGGACGGCGGCGGGCCCGCCCGGGCCACGGCCATCGCCGCGATCCGCGCCATCCCCGAGGCCCGGCTGACGGTGGCCGGCGGCACGGCCCACGAGCCCGTCCGGCGGGGCCGGGTCGAGCTCCTCGGGCCGGTACCCCACACGGCCGTGCCACGGCTGCTCGCCGACGCCGACGTCCTGGTCAGCACCCCCGACCGGGACTCCGGCGGTTCGGCCGCGCTGGAGGCGATGGCCTGCGGAGTGCCGGTGGTCGCCACCGATGTGGGCGCGCTCAGCGACCTGGTGCTGGACCAGATCACCGGGCTGCTGGTGCCGCCGCGCCGGCCGGACCTCGTGGCCAGGGCGATCCGCCGGGTGCTCCACCGGAGCTCCTGGCAGCTGGCGCTCGGCACGGCCGGCCGCGACCGGGCCTGCGCCCGGCACGACTGGGACCGGGTGGCCACCGAGACCGAGCGCTTCTATCTGGAGCGGATCGAGGCCGCGACAGCGGCGGCGGCCGCGTAGGGACGGAGGCGCACGGCGAGGGGCCCCGGCATCGGCCGGGGCCCCTCGCTCGTTCCGCGCGTACTCCGCTCGTTTTCTGCTCGCGCGTTCCGTTCCGCCTCCGCGGGCTACAGCTCGATCACCGTCTTGATGTCGTCCGGGCGCTTGGCGAACGCCTCGGCGCAGCGCTCGGCCGGCAGCCGCCGGGTGATCAGCCCGGCCAGCCACTCCCGGTCGGCCTCGGCCAGTGCCTCCACCGCGGCCTCGTAGTGCCGCTGGTTGGCGTTGACCGAGCCCACCACCACGTCGTTGGCGAGGACGATCTCCCGGTTCAGGCCCCCCGCGTCCAGCGGCAGCGGACGGCCGGAGGGCGAGACCCCGGTCAGGCAGACGATGCCGTAGTCGGCCGTCACCGACATCGCGGTGAAGACCAGCTCCCCGACGCCGGTGGCCTCCACCACCACGTCGGGCCGCAGCCGGTCGCCCACCTCGGCCAGCGGTCCGGTGTGGTAGACGGCGCCCAGCTCCCGCACCAGGCGCGGCTTGGGGCCGTCCGTCGCGAGGTCGAGGACATGCACCTCAAGGCCCCGGCGGACCCCCAGCAGTGCGGCCAGCAGGCCGATCGGGCCGGCTCCGACGACCAGCGCCCGGCGCGGCTCGAAGACCGAGCGGGCGCCGATCCGGTCCACCTGCTCCCAGGCCTTGGCCACCACGCTGGCCGGTTCCGCGAGCACCCCCAGCAGGCCGTCCGCCAGCTCCTCCGGCAGCCGCACGGCGTACTCGGCCGGCACCGTCCAGTACGAACTGCCGTAGCCGTCGAGCTCCTTGATGCCGCGCTCGCTGTACCTGCCGTTGCGGCACATGTCGAACTCGCCGCGGGCGCAGGCCGGGCAGGGCTCCGGATCGGGCCGCCGGACCACCCCGCAGACGAGGTCGCCGGGGCTGAATCCGCCGCCCGCCGGGGCGGCCTCCACCCGGCCCAGCGACTCGTGGCCGATGACCAGCCGGTCCCGGCCGGAGGGGGCCCAGCCGTAGTCCCCCCCGGCGATCTCCCGGTCCGTGCCGCAGACGCCCAGCGCCAGCCCGCGCACCAGGAGTTCGCCTGGGGGCGGTGTCTCGGGCGCGGGCAGCTCCTCGCAGTGGAGGCTGCCGGGCTTCCCCGGGACGACGGTCAACGCGCGCACCTTGGTCCACCTACCTTCCGCTCACTCCACATGACCTCCACCGCCCGCCGACGGCGGGGCCGCCGGTCGTCAGAGCGACTTCCGTCGCTCGCGGGCGGTCCTGGCGAGCCCGGCCGAGGCCGCGAACAGCAGCACCGCCACCACCAGCGCGGCCGCCCAGCCGGGCACCGCGAGGGCCAGCGCCAGGCCGATCGCCACGGCCAGCGCCCCACCGCCGTACAGCCCCAGCGCGCCCGCCGCGCCATAGAGGCCGGCCTGTTCGCGGTAGCGGCGCACGGCGTTCCGGCCGATCGCGCCGGCCACCGCGCCGACCTCCTCGTGGAGCACCGGGCGGAGCTGCTCGGCCAGCAGGCGGCCGGCCTCCGGGCCCTCGGTGAGGGTGGGCGCGGCCTCCGCCACCTTGGTCCGGGCCGGGTTGGCCACCTCGGGGCCCGGGGTCGGTTCTGGGGTATGGGGCATCGCTTCTCTCCCGCTTCGTCTCTCGGGCCCTGTCGGCCCGTCTCGGACCGTCTCGGCCCGTGTCGGGCCATCTCGGCCCGTGTCGGGCCATCTCGGCAGGTCTCAGAGCAGCCGGCCGAGCGGGCCGAGGTCCAGGTTGAGGTCCTCGGGGCGGAGGTCGTAGCGCTCGCGCAGCTCGGCCATCCGGTCCTCGAGGAGCATCAGGGTGTAGCCGATCCGCTCCTCCTGGTCCTCCGTGAGGTTGCCCTGCTCGACCCGGCGGAGGGCCTGCCGCTCCATCAGCTGCCGCAGCAACTCGATCACGGTCAGCACCAGCCGGAAGAGGTCCCGTTCGACGTTCTCCCGGTCCACCTCCAGCCGGATGTCGCGCCCGCGCGGGCGATCGGGGCCGGGCCGGCCCCCGGTCTCGGGGTCGTCCGTCATCTCAGTCGCCTCTTCGGCCGCGGTCGTCTCCCCCGCCCAGTCGCCACGGCGGCAGGGACTCGTCCACAGACATCACCAGGGCCCGCAGGGAGACCCGGACCAGTTCCACATCGGCGATGCTGATCGACAGGTCCCCGGCGAGCACCACCCCGCCGGCCAGCAGCCGGTCCAGCAGGTCGACCAGCGCGATCGGCCGGCCGGCCGGCGGGGCCTCCCCCTCCTCCAGGAAGCCGCCCTCGGACAGCAGGCCGCCGCCCACGCTCACGCCGGTGCCTCCGTCGCGAAGGAGTACGGCGCCCAGGGGCCCACCACCTCGGCGTGCACCCGGTGGTGACCGCCCGTCAGGTCGCGCACGACGGCCAGGAACTCGTCCACTCCGGAGTCGGCCACCAGATAGGCGACGTTCAGTACGTTCTGGTCGGAGCGACCGGAGAGCCGGGAGTCCTGCGGGGGGTAGCGGCGGGCGCCGTGGACCAGGTCGCGCACCGCGCCGTCGATCCGCTCGCCGATCCGCGCGGCGGCCCGCCACGCGTCCTCCTCGGCGTTCCGCTGCCGGCCGCGCCGGCGCAGGTATTCGCGGCCCGAGCGCGGGCGTTCGGGCTCGCGCCGGCCGGCCTCCGCCGCGCCTTCCGCGACGGCAGCGCCGGCCTCCGCCCCGGTGGCGGGCGACGAGCCGTCGGGGCGCAGATAGAGCTTCACACCCCACTCGGAGTGGCCGACCAGTCGGGCCAGTCCGTCCTGGAAGCTCGCGGAGTACTCCTCGAGCACCTCGCGGACCCGCTCCTCGCTCCGGTACACCGTCACCAGCCGCAGCGGCAGCACGGTGCCGCGCTCCCGCAGCGCCTCGACCACGGCGTGGTGGGCGCGGGCGGTGCGGTCCAGCCACTCGAACCGCTCCAGGTTCTCCTCCAGCCGCTCGCGCTCGAAGTCCGGTGCGGGCACGGGGCTGACCGCGGCGGCCAGGCCGCCGGAGACGACCAGCCGCGGTGTCCCCCCGGCCACCCCCTCCGGCAGCGTCGGGGCGCTCCCCACCTGGGCCGCCGCGAGGATGCCGTAGGCGTACCACAGCGTCTCGGATCCGTCGCCGGTCCGGGCCGGCTTCGGGTCCGGCTCCCAGGCCGTCTCCCGCGCCGGCTCAGCGCTCTGGTCGATCGTCATGCTCGGGCTCCTTCTCGGCTCCGGGTATCTCGGGGGCCGGCCGCCGCTCCCCCTCCAGTCGCTCCGGCTCCCGGCGGCCCTCCTGTTCCCTCCGGGCGTCCTGGTCCCTCCGGGCCTCCTGCTCCCGGCGGGCCGCCGTGCTCGACAGCGACGGATCGTGCTCCCACCAGTCGATGCCCATCTCCCGAGCCCGGTCCACAGAGGCCACCAGCAGTCGCAGCCGGATCGTCAGCAGCTCGATGTCGAGCAGATCGATCCGGATGTCGCCGGCGATCACAATGCCCTTGTCCAGCACCCGTTCCAGGATGTCGGCCAGGTTGGCACTCTCCGCGACCGGCGCCCGGGAGCCGTGGTCCCGGGACCCGTAGTCCCCATATCCGACGGGCCGGTTCACCGCAGCGCTCCTCCGTTTCCGCTGATCGCGTCCAGCCGGTCGAGCAGCTCGTCCTCGCGCCGGTCGAACTCCTCCTCGGAGATCTCACCGCGCTCCAACTCGCCTTCGAGCTCGACGAGCTGCCGCCGGATCGGGGTCGGATCGCGGTACTCCCGCTCGGCCTCGTCCACCACCTGCTGCATCACCCACAGGCCGAACCGCGCCGGAGCGGCGGGCAGTGTGAGCACGCTGGTGAGCAGTCCCATCGGCTAACCGCGTCCCTCCAGGTCGGTGAAGCTGTACGGCGGCAGCGGGCCGTCGACGTTCAACCGCACCCCCTCGGCCGCCAGGGCGTCCGCGATCTGGCGGGCCGCCTGCGCGAACTCCCCCGAGCGCTCCTGCTCGACCAGGAAGCTCAGATCGGCGAAGACCTGCGCCGCGGAGCCGGGCGCGGCGAGGCCCGCCCCGCCCGCGGTGCTGTCCGCGGACACCGCCTGGAGGGTCCCGGCGATCCGGTCGCGCATCCGGCGGTGCGCCTCCTCGACGTCCGCCTGCACCCGCTCGCCGAGGGCGATCCGGCCCTGCATCGGGCCCTCCGCCACCCCCGCCGCGACCAGCCGGCGCACCTCGGCGTCGCCGCGGACGGCGCTCTGCACGGCGTCGTCCTCGGACTGCTCGGCGCGGACCCGGTACTCGACCTTGCCGCGCAGCTCCTCGAGCCGCTCCCGGTAGGCCTCTCCGCGCCGGTCCAGGTCCTCCTGGACGGACGTGTCGTCCTCGGCCAGCACGCCGAAGCGCATCGGCAGGACGGGCCCCTGCTCGGTCAGTGCGGTCAGCACCTTGTGATGGGCCATCAGGTGCCGGCGCTTCACCCGCAGTGCCTCGGGGACCTCCCCGATCACCGCGGCCGCCTCCGCACCCCGGACGGCCCGCAACGGCGGTGCCTCCTGGCCGCCCACTCCCTGCAGGCCGTCCAGCCTGAGGGGGTGGTCGGCCGTGGTGACCGCGTAGACGTACACGGCCATGCTCAGCTCTCCCCCTTGCCCTTCGACGAGGTCCCGGAGCCGACCGCGCGGCGGGTGCGGCGGGCCTGCACCGGCTCCCGTTCCCGCTCGCGCTCCGGCTCCGAGTCCTGCGCGCCGGACTGGTCGTCGTCCGACCGGCCCCGGCCGAGTGCCTCGGCGAAGGAGTCGATCGCTCCGGACAGTGCCCCCTGGGTCTTGCCGTGGGCGCCCTGCTTCTGGGTCTCGCCGACCAGCTCCGGCAGTGTGGAGCCGCCCTTGTTCTCGAGGTCGAGGCGGTTGCAGGCCTCGGCGAAGCGGAGGTAGGTGTCGACGCTGGCGACCACCACGCGGGCGTCCACCCGCAGGAGTTCGATGCCGACCAGCGACACCCGGACGAAGACGTCGATGACGAGCCCCCGGTCCAGGATGAGGTCGAGGATGTCGTAGAGTCCGCCGTCGGTCTTCTGGTGCGGGCCGCCGGCGGGGGACTCCATGCTTGTCAGAGTCATACCTTGGCCACTCCTCATGCCATGTCGAGTCGTGCCATGTGCGCGTGCGTGCCGCCGCTCAGTCGCGGTTCACCTGTCCGCGGGTGTAGCGGCGGACCCGCCGGTACCCCAGGAGCTCCCCGTCACCGTCCAGGTCGACGGTGTAGGTGGCCAGCACACTGGTGGAGTCGGGAACCCGGTACAGCTCCACGACCTCCACCTCGACGGTCCACCCCGAGTCCTGGGGGGCCAGCGCGGAGACTCCCTCGGGCTCGCGTCCCAGCAGGACGCCGAGCTGCTCGAGTGCGGCGCGGACGGCCTTGGCCGCCTGGATGCGCGGCGGCTGGTCTCGGTCGTCCGATTCCGATGCCGGGCGCGATGCCATGCGCGGTGTCTCCTCGCTGTCTCGACGGGTCGTTCACTTCACTCGTACGCCTGCCCGGTCACCTCGGGCCCACACGCGGGTGCCGCAAAGGAGTTGGGGCCTTCCGTCGCAGCCCGGCGCGGCCCGCGAGCGCGGCCAGGCCACCCAGCGCCGCCACCAGTCCCGCGGCCGCGGCCAGCGCGGTCGCGGTGCGCGCGGCGGCGGCGGAGGGCGGGGCCGGCCGGTCGGCCAGCCGCTCGGGCCGGTGGGCCGGCAGCGGTCCTTCCGCACGCAGCCCGAGATCCAGTGCCTCGGCCAGGTGGAGGGCCCGCCTGCCGGTGCCGGCCTCGTCGATCTGGGTCCGGCAGCTGAAGCCGTCGGCCAGCACCAGGCCCCCGGTCGGGGCCTCCCTGACCGCCGGCAGCATTCCCAACTCGCCGATGCGGAACGAGAGTTCGCCGTGTCCACGTTCGAAGCCGAAGTTGCCGGCCAGCCCGCAGCAGCCCTCGTCCAGGACGTCGGCGGAGAGCCCGGCGGCCTCCATCAGCCGCCGGTCCGCCTCGAAGCCCAGCACCGCGTGCTGGTGGCAGTGGGTCTGCACGGTCGCCGGGCGGGAGAGGTGCGGGGGCCGCCAACCGCCCTCCCGCACCCGGTCGTCGAGGAGTTCGGCGAAGGTGCGGAAGACGCCGGCCAGCCGGTGGGCGTCCTGGTCGGCCGGCAGCAGCTCGGTCGCGTCCGAGCGGAAGACCGCGGTGCAGGACGGCTCCAGCCCGACCACCGGCGTCCCGGCCTCGATCCACGGCCGCAGCCGCTCCAGCGTGTGGGTCAGGACCTTTTTGGCGATATCCAGTTGGCCGGTGGAGATCCAGGTGAGCCCGCAGCAGACCGGCCCCTCCGGTACGGCCACCCGGTAGCCGGCGTCCTCCAGCACCCGCACCGCCGCCTGGGCCACCCCGGGGTGGAGGTACGAGCTGAAGGTGTCCGGCCACAGCAGCACCGCGTCCGGGTCGCCGGGCCGGGGCGGCGGCTGCTGGGCGCCCGAGCGCTGCCGCCGGGCCCACCACTCGGGGAAGGACTCGGCGGGGAACGGCGGCGCGGTGCGCTCGGCGTCCACCCCCGCCAGCAGCTTCCCCATCCGGGCCAGGCCGGGGGCGCGCAGCAGGGCGTTGGCGACCCGCGGGGCCGGCCGGACCATCCTGGCCCAGAGCGGCAGCCACCCCAGCGCGTAGTGCGCGGCCGGCCGCAGCCGCCCGGCGTAGTGCTGGGAGAGGAACTCCGCCTTGTAGGTGGCCATGTCGACCCCGGTCGGGCAGTCCGACTTGCAGCCCTTGCAGGCCAGGCAGAGGTCGAGGGCGTCGCGCACCTCGGTGGACCGCCACCCGTCGGTGACCGGGGACTCGGCGGCGCCGCCGTCCTGGCCGTCCCGGGGCCGTCCAGCATCTCGAAGAGCAGCCGGGCCCGGCCGCGGGTGGAGTGCTCCTCCTCGCCGGTCGCCCGGTAGGACGGGCACATCACCCCGCCGCGGTGGCTGCGGCAGTTGCCGATGCCGACGCAGCGCAGCACCGCCTGGGTGAAGGAGCCCTTGTCCTCGGGGTAGCCGAAGGACGTCCGCCCGGACCAGGGCCGCCACTTGGGGCCCAGCCGCAGCTGGCCGTCCACCCGGTGGACGGACGAGCCGTGCCCGGCCGGTGCCGCCACCTTGCCCGGGTTCATCCGGTTGCCCGGATCGAAGACCGCCTTCAACTCACCGAAGGCATAGGTCAGTTCGGGGCCGAACATGCGGGGCAGCAGCTCTCCCCTGGCCTGGCCGTCGCCGTGCTCGCCGGAGAGCGAGCCGCCGTATCCGGCGACCAGGTCGGCGGCCCGCTCCAGGAAGCGGCGGAACCGGGCGACGCCCTCGGCGTCCCGCAGCCCGAACGGGATCCGGGTGTGGACGCAGCCCTGCCCGAAGTGGCCGTAGAGGGCGGACCGGCCGTAGCCGAACTCGTCGAAGAGGGCGTGGAGGTCGCGGAGGTAGCCGCCCAGCTTGTCCGGCGGTACGGCGGAGTCCTCCCAGCCCTCCCAGGTCTCCCGGTCGTCCGGCGGGCGGGCGGTGACGCCGAGCCCGGCCTCGCGGGCCATGAGCAGCTGCTGCTCGCGGCCCGGGTCGTCGGAGAAGGTGACGGTGGGGTCGTCCTCGGTCCGGCCGAGGGCGGAGAGCAACCGGCGGGCCTTGCCGTCGGCCTCCTCCGCGGTGTCCCCGGTGAACTGGAGCATCAGCCAGGCTCGGCCGCGCGGCAGCCGGTCCAGGGAGTCCAGGTGGACGCCCTCCTCGCGCATCAGCTGGGTCATCCGGTCGTCCAGCGCCTCCAGCTGGGCCGGCTCGCTGTGCCGGAGCAGCTCCGGCACGTCGTCGGCGGCGGTGTAGACGTCCGGGTAGCCGAGCACCAGCATGCAGTCCGCCGCCGGCACCGGGACCAGGTCGATCTCCGCCCGCAGGACCGTGACCAGCGTCCCCTCACTGCCGACCAGGGCGCGGGCCAGGTCGAAGCCGTTCTCCGGGAGCAGCGCGTCCAGGTTGTAGCCGGAGACCCGGCGCGGGATGTCCGGGTAGCCCAGCCGGATGTCGGCGAGGTAGCGGTCGGCCAGCTCGTGCAGCCGCCGGTACAGGTCGGCCTTGCGGCCCCCCTCGGCGATGATCCGGCGGTACTCCTCCTCGGAGGTCGGCCCGACCCAGGTGCGCAGCCCGTCGTAGGTGAGGACCTCCAGCCGGCGCACGTTCTCCCCGGTCTTGCCGTACGCCTGGGCGGAGGCCCCGCAGGAGTTGTTGCCGATCATCCCGCCCAGCGTGCAGTGGCTGTGGGTGGCCGGTTTGGGCCCGAACCTGAGGCCGTGCCCGGCGAGCTGCCGGTTGAGCTCGTCCAGCACCAGCCCCGGCTCGACCACGCAGCGCCGCCGCTCGGCGTCCACCGAGACCAGCCGGTTGCAGTACTTGGTCCAGTCGATCACCACGGCGGTGTTGGTGCACTGCCCGCCGAGGCTGGTGCCGCCGCCGCGGGAGAGCACCGGGGCGTCGTACTCGGCGCAGACCGCGACCGCCTCCGCCCCCGCCTCCACGGTGCGCGGGACGACGACGCCGATCGGCGGCTGCCGGTAGTTGGAGCCGTCGGTGGCGTAGGCGCCCCGGCTGCCCGCGTCGAACCGCACCTCCCCGTCCACCCGTGCCCGCAGGGCCCGCTCCAGCGCGGCGTACCCGCGCCCGCGCCGGTGCCGATGCGGCCGCCGCGACCGCTCCCGCCGATCCTCCGTCGTCGCCATCAGCGTCACCCTTCGTCTCTCCGCCAGCTCCGCGCGCCGGGGCGCATGCCCCGCCGAGCCCGGGCCCACTCACGTTTCCATCCGTACCGAGCGGTCAGACGCCGACTGACGGAAACCTCCCAGAACCACCCGAGCGCCCGGAGGGCAGAGACCGCATGACCGGATACGGGTACTTCCTCTCCTGCGAGGAGTTCACCCCGGAGGAGCTGCTGACCCAGGCCCGACTTGCCGAACAGGCCGGATTCCACTATCTGGCGATCTCCGACCACTACCACCCGTGGAACGAAGCACAGGGCAGCAGCCCCTTCGTCTGGTCGATGATCGGCGCACTGTCGCAGGCCACCTCGCTCCCCGTGACCACCTTCGTCACCTGCCCCACCGTGCGGATCCATCCCGCGGTGCTGGCCCAGGCCACCGCCACCTCGGCGGTGCTGACCGAGGGGCGGTTCCGGTTCGGGGTGGGCAGCGGCGAGGCCCTGAACGAGCACATCCTGGGCGACCGCTGGCCCACCGCCCCGGAGCGCCTGGAGATGCTGGAGGAGGCACTGCAGATCATCCGCCGGCTGTGGACCGGCGAGGAGTACAGCCACCGCGGCAAGCACTACACCGTGGAGAACGCCAGGCTCTACACCGTTCCGGAGGAGCCCCCGCCGATCCTGGTCTCCGGCTTCGGCCCGCAGGCCGCGGAGCTGGCCGGACGGCTGGGCGACGGCTTCGTCACGATGGGCCCGGACACCGAGCTGATCGAGCGCTTCCACAAGTCCGGCGGCGCCGGAAGGCCGGTGGTCGGCGGGCTCAAGGTCTGCTGGGGCCGGGACCGCGGCGAGGCGCTGCGGACCGCCCACCAGCGCTGGGCCACCGAGCAGCTGCCCGGGGAGCTCAACCAGGTGCTCTCGGTGCCCCGCCACTTCGAGCAGGCCGCCACGCTGGTCACCGAGGAGATGACGGCCGAGCAGGTGGTCTGCGGGCCCGATCCCGAGGACCACGTCGCCGCGCTGCGGGCGTACGCCGACGCCGGATTCGACGAGGTCTACGTCGGCCAGATCGGCCCCGACCAGCAGGGCTTCTTCGACTGCTACCGCACCGAGGTGCTGCCCCGGCTCCGCGAGCCGGCCGGCGCCTGAACCGTCCCACGAACTGACGAGGTGTCAGATGTCCGAACAGGTCTCCGACTTCATTCTCCGACGCCTGCGCGAGTGGGACGTCGACTACGTCTTCGGCTATCCGGGCGACGGCATCAACGGCCTGCTCAGCGCCTGGGAGCGGGCAGGTGACCAGCCGCGCTTCATCCAGGCCAGGCACGAGGAGATGGCCGCCTTCGAAGCGGTCGGCTACGCCAAGTTCTCCGGCCGGGTGGGCGTCTGCGCGGCCACCTCGGGCCCCGGCGCGATCCACCTCCTCAACGGCCTCTACGACGCCAAGCTCGACCACGTCCCGGTGGTCGCGCTGGTCGGGCAGACCGCCCAGACCGCGATCGGCGGCTCGTACCAGCAGGAGGTCGACCTGCCCAACCTCTACAAGGACGTGGCCTCGGAGTACTGCCAGCTGGTGACCACCCCTGAGCAGCTGCCCAACGTGCTGGACCGGGCGATGCGGATCGCCCAGGCCCGCAAGACCGTCACCGCCGTGATCGTGCCCGCCGACGTCCAGGACCTGGAGTACTCGGCGCCCACCCACGCGTTCAAGATGGTCCCCTCCAGCCTGGGCTTCTCCGGCTCCGCCTACGTCCCCCACGAGGACGACCTGGCCCGCGCGGCCGAGGTGCTCAACTCCGGCTCCAAGGTGGCCATCCTGGCCGGCCAGGGCGCCCGCGGCGCCTCCGCCGAGCTCATCGAGACGGCCGAGGTGCTGGGCGCCGGCGTGGCCAAGGCGCTGCTCGGCAAGGACGTCCTGCCGGACGACCTGCCGTTCGTCACCGGCGCCTCCGGGCTCCTCGGCACCCGCCCCACCTACGAGCTGATGAAGGACTGCGACACCCTGCTGGTGATCGGCTCGTCCTTCCCCTACTCGCAGTTCCTGCCGGAATTCGGGCAGGCCAGGGCCGTGCAGATCGACATCGATCCGGGCCGGATCGGGATGCGCTACCCCTTCGAGGTCAACCTGGTCGGCGACGCCCGGGAGACCCTCCGCCGGCTGCTGCCGCTGCTCTCCCGCAAGGAGGACCGGGGCTGGCGGGAGAAGATCGAGCAGAACAACTCCCGCTGGTGGGAGGTGATGAAGCGGCGGGCCTCGGTGGAGGCCGACCCGATCAACCCGGAGTACGCCGTCCACGTCCTGGACGGGCTGCTGCCCGGCCGGGCGATCATCACCGCGGACTCCGGCTCTGCCGCCAACTGGTACGCCCGCCACCTGCGGATCCGCGAGGGGATCAACGGCTCCCTCTCCGGCACCCTGGCCACCATGGGCCCGGGCGTGCCGTACGCCATCGGCGCCAAGTTCAGCTGCCCGGACCGGCCGGCGATCGCCCTGGTGGGAGACGGGGCCATGCAGATGAACGGGCTGGCCGAGCTGATCACCGTGGGCAAGTACTGGCAGGAGTGGAGGGACCCGCGGCTGGTCGTCTGCGTCCTCAACAACCAGGACCTCAACCAGGTGACCTGGGAGATGCGCTCGATGTCCGGCTCCCCGCAGTTCCTGCCCTCGCAGCAGCTCCCGGACGTGCGGTACGCGGACTTCGCGCGCGGGCTCGGGCTGCACGGCATCCGGGTGGAGAAGCCGGAGGAGGTCGAACCGGCCTGGCGGGCCGCGCTGGAGTCCGACCGGCCGTGCGTACTGGACGTCCTCACCGACCCCGCGGTGCCGCCGATCCCGCCGCACGCCACCTGGGACCAGATCGAGGCCACCGCGTCCTCGCTGCTGCACGGGGACTCGGACCGGGGGCATGTGATCAAGCAGGGCGCCAAGGCCAAGATCCAGGACTTCCTCCACGGCCGTCGCGGCGAGGACGACTCCTGACGGCCCCCACCGCCGGCTCCTGCCAACGCTTCTGACCGGCCGTCACCGCGCGGAGGGCCCCGCGACCCGTCGAGGTCGCGGGGCCTTCCGCTGCGCCGCGGCCCGCGCGCGGGGACGTGGGGGCGCTCGGGGCGCTCGCGCGTGCGGGTGGGCACTTGAGGGCGCGTCCTCGCGAGTCTCCGCGGGCACAGAAGAGTCGGCGGGGACGCCCTAGCGTCCCCGCCGACCGGTACGGGCCGCTACGAGCGCGCCTCGCGGGTGCTGCTGCGGTTGGCCTTCCGCACGGCCTTCAGCAGCTCCGCCTTGTTCATCCGCGACCGCCCCTCCACACCGAGGCGCTTGGCGATCCCGTACAGATGCTCCTTGCTGGCCTGCTCGTCGACGCCCTCGCCGGAGCGGCCGCCACGGCCTCGCGGGCGCGCCGACTGCGAGTCCGACGGCGCCTTCCGGCCGCCCTCCTTGCGCTCCCAGTGGTCGCCGACCTTCTCGAACTTGTGCTTGAGCGCGCCATAGGCCACCCGGTGCGACCGCTCGCCCTCGCCGTACTCCTCGACCGCCGAGTCATGGGCCTTGATCCAGGTCCGCTGGGCCTCCTTGGAGGACCGTTCCAGCGTCGAGGGAAGCTCCTGTCGTCCCGGCATCATCCTCACCTCCGGTGTATCCGTGCCGCGTCCGTGTCCCCGTCAGTCGTGCGTCCGCGCTCAGGCCGCCGCCCGGCGCTCGGTCTCGGAGAGCCCGCCCCAGACGCCGTAGGGCTCGCCCGCCTCCTCCGCGAACTCCGCGCAGGTGCGGCGGACGGGGCAGCGGGAGCAGATCCGGCGCGCCTCGCGCTCCCGGCGTTCTCTCGCATGGCCGCGCTCTCCGAGGGGGGAGAAGAACAGGTTCACGTCCATGCCCCGGCAGGCCGCGTGCAGCTGCCAGTTCCAGGAGGCGGCCTGCGGGCCGGGCGGCCGCAGCAGGTGGCTGGTCATCAGGGCTCTCCTTCCCAGGGGACTCGTCTGCGCTCTCGCTGTGTCGAGCTCGGAGACCCCCGCGCGGCCGCGCGAAGGGCCTCCATCCCGGCGTCTGCCCCTCGCCCCGCCGCGCACACCGCCGAAAGGTGGAACTGATGTGGCGTCAGGCGGCCCTTTCGCCAGGGGGGAAGGCGGAGAGGACGAGAGTGAGCTCGGCCTCCTGGTCCCCGGACGCCCGGCCGATGTCGTTGATCCGGAAAGCGCTGCTGAGCGCCGACAGCAGCTCGTCGACCCCGTTCGGCGGGCCGACCAGGTCCGCGGTCACCCGGCCGCTCAGGTCGCCCGACCGCTCCAGCGGCGGATGGGGCCGGGAGGCGTCGAAGGAGCCGGACCACACGGTCCGCTCCCCCGCGTCCCCGCCGTTCGCGTTGTTCGCCGCCGCGCAGGGCTTCCTCGCTCCCTCCTCGCCCGCTGCGGCCGCGCCGGGACCGTGCTCCGGCTCCGGGAAGGCCCGTTCCAGGACGCGGAAGACCACGTCCGCGTCGTCCGGCGCGCAGTCGCTCAGCTGCACACCGACCCTGCTCTGTCGTTCGCCTGGGGTGCCCACAGTGTCTCCCTACCTAGCAGTCAACGCTCGCGGTTACCCGCGGTCCGCCCGGCGACACGTACCGTTCGCCGGGCCCGGTCCGGCCCGGCCCGGCGGCCGGACCTGCGGACGGGCCCGCCCCGGCGGCCTGCGACGGCTTCCGGGACGGGCCCGCGGTTCTCACGGCGGCGTCGGCGGTCGGTCCGCCGTCCGCCGGCTCAGCTGTTCGGCCGGCTCAGCTGTTCGGCGGCGCGGAGGAGATGTCGGCCAGGCCGGACCTCGGATCGCGCTCGATCGCCAGGTCGCCGAGGCTCACCACGCCGACCGGCTTGCCGTTGTCGACCACGGGCAGCCGCCGCACGGCCTTGTCCCGCATCAGCGCGACGGCCTGCTCGACATCGGCCGTGGAGCCGATGGAGGCGATCCCCGCACTGCTGCAGGCCTTGCTGACCGGCTCGCTGGAGCCGCCGTTCTCCGCCACCACCCGGGTGACGATGTCCCTGTCGGTCACGATGCCGACCAGCGACCCGCCATCGACGACCAGGACATCGCCGGTCCCGTACTCGCGCATCAGCTGCGCGGCCTTGGCGACGGTGTCGTCCCTGCCGACCGTGGCCGGCTGCCTCGTCATGACCTCCGCTACGGTCTGTGCCATCGTCCGTACCTCTTCCGGCGAATCGGATGCGTTCGTACCGGGCGCCTTCCACCCGCCTGCCGGACAAAACGCGACCGTCCCCGCTACCGGCCGATCTCCGGCCTCCCTGACCAAGGTGCTGCACGGGGGTATGCCTGGGGCCCCTGGTCGGGGCAGAGTTCTGAGGGACGGTCAACTACTTTCCGGTAAGTAACAAACGGGAGGGCGCGATGGGGCGCAGCGTGTTGCGGGGCGGGACGGCGGGGAGCCGAAGGGCGTCGGCGACGGCGACGGTGTTGGCGTCGGTGCGGGGCGGGGCCGGAGTGGCCGCTGCCGTCGCGGCCGCCGTCGCGATGGTGCTGGCGGCGGCGCCGGGGGCGGTGGCCGCGCCGGCGGGAGCGGCGGGGGCGGCCGGGGCCTCCTCGACCTCGACGCTCGCCGCGGGGTCGGTCCCGCCGGACCAGGACCCCTTCTACCAGGCCCCGGCGAACATCGGCTCCTACCGCTCCGGGGCGATCGTCGCTACCCGGCCGGTGGCGCCCGCCGGGCTGGGACTCGCCGCCGACCAGATCCAGGCCTGGCAGATCTCGTACCGGACGAACGACTCCCACAACCGGCCCGAGCTGGCCGTCACCACCCTGATCGTGCCCGCGGCGGCGTGGGGCGGGGCGGGCGCGCGTCCGGTGCTCTCGGTCCAGCAGCCGGAGGACTCCACCGGCACCCAGTGCGCGCCCTCGTACCAGGTCGCCTCCGGCGGCTCCAGCGCCGTGGAGTACGAGGCCTTCGTCGCGCCGGCGCTGGCCCGCGGATGGGCGGTGGCCATGCCGGACTTCGAGGGACCGAAGTCCGTCTTCATGGCCGGGATCCAGGCCGCGCACGCGGTGCTGGACGGGCTCCGCGCGGTGCGGAACTTCGACCGGGACGGCATCGGCAGGGCCAACCCGGTCGGACTCAACGGCTACTCGGGCGGGGCGGAGGCCACCGGCTGGGCCGCGCAGCTCCAGCCGCGGTACGCGCCGGACGTGAAGCTGGCGGCGGCCGCCGTGGGCGGGATGCCGGCGGTGCCGGCCGCCGTGGCCCGCTACCTGGACGGCGGCCCGTTCGCCGGGTTCGAGATGGCCGCCGCCCTGAGCTACCAGAAGGAGTACCCGGAGTCCGGGATCGCCCGGATGCTCAACTCATCCGGGCGGGCGGCGATGGCGGCCGCGGACAACCAGTGCACCAGCACGCTGCTGGCGGAGTTCGCCTTCAAGAAGCTCTCCGGCTACACCACCGTCGCGGACCCGCTCTCGCAGCCGAACACCGCGCGGGTGCTCCAGGAGAATGCGATGGGCGGGGCGGCCCCCGCGACCCCCGTCTACGACTACCACGCGGTCACCGACGAGATCGTGCCGGTCGCCCAGGACGACGCGACGGTCGCGGCGTGGCGCGCGGAGGGCGCGCAGGTGACCGAGGTCCGCGACCCGGTCGGCGAGCACGCCGAGGAAGCCGTCCTCCGCATGAACGACGCCCTGCAGTTCCTGTCCAACCACTTCTGAGCGCGCCGAGTCGCGCAGCGATTCAAGGGGCGCGAGGAACCCCGCCGCGAACGGCGCCACAGAGGGCAACGGCAGCCGGGCTGCAACCCAGGGGCCGCTGCCGTCTGCGGCTCCGCAGCCGCTCGGCCGCGCAACTCCCTGCGGGCGCCGAGGCGCGCAGCGACTCAAGGGGCGCGGGGAACTGCGCGGCCCGCCACCAACAGCGCCGCAGACGGCAACGGCCCCTGAGCTGCAACCCAAGCCCCGAAGCCGACCGCGGCGCCGCAGCCGCTCGGCCGCGCAGTTCCCCGCGCCCCTAAAACAACCCCGCCGGGCGCCAAGACGCGCAGCGACCCAAGGGGCGCGAGGAACTGCGCGGCCCGCCACCAACAGCGCCGCACGCGGCAACGGCGCCTGGGCTGCAACCCGGCCTCCGAAGCCGACCGCGGCGCCGCAGCCGCTCGGCCGCGCAGTTCCCCGCGCCCCTGAAACCACCCCGCCGGGCGCCGAGACACGCAGCGACTCAAGGGGCGCGAGAAGCCACCGCCGCGAACGGCGCCGCAGGCCGCAACGGACCCTGCGCTGCAACCCGAGCTCCGCAGCCGACTGCGGCGCCGCAGCCGCTCGGCTATGAGAGGAGGCCTCGGATCAGGCGGGTCATCACCGTTTGGAAGTGGAGGTCGGCGGGTGGGCGTGGGGCGGCGGCCGCCAGCGCCGCGGCCAGGTGGGGGTGGTCCGGTGAGGCGGCCAGCGTGGCGAGGTAGCGGGGGTCGAGCCGGCCGGCCAGTCCCAGCTCGGTCTGGACCAGCAGCGCGGTGTTCGCCTGCACCAGCGCGAACGCCTCCAGCTTCGCCCCGTCCGGGCCCGCCCGTCCGCTGAGGTAGCCCAGCGCCCGTTCCATCAGCGCCGCCGCGTTCGGCCCGAGCACCGGCCGGGCCACCACCAGCGGTCCCAGCCAGCGGTGACGGAGCATCAGTTCCCTTGCCTGGAGCGCGATTCCGACCAGATCGGCGACCGGGTCCCCGCTCGGCTCGGCCGGCAGGTCGTACTCGGCGGCCACCTCGTCCGTCATCAGGTCGAGGAGATCGTCGCGGTTGGCGACGTAGCGGTAGAGCGAGGCCGCGCCCGTGCCCAGCCGGGCGGCGACCCGGCGCATGGTCACCGCCTCCAGCCCCTCCTCGTCGGCGAGGGCGATCGCCGCGGCGGTGATCTCGGCGCGGCTGCGCTCCGCCGGGCGGCCGGTGGCGGCCCGCTCGGGGCGGAGCCAGATCGGGAGCGGCGCGGCCGAAAGGGAGGAGGGGGAGGAGTCGGGGGACTCAGGGGGCATGGCGCGCGGCGCTTCCTCTCGCGTTGTTTGCGAACAGCGTACTCGTCCGCATAGGGTTCGCGTACAGCGTTCGCAAACGCTTGAGGGCCGACGGGAGACGACCATGTCCGAGACACGCTTCACCGAGAACGGCGGCGTCCGGATCGCCTACCAGGACCTCGGCGGTGCCGGCGGGGAGCCACTGCTGCTGGTGATGGGCCTCGGCGCGTCCCGGTTCTGGTGGCCGCGGGAGCTGGTGTCGGGACTGCTCGACCTCGGCTTCCACGTGGTGGCCTACGACCAGCGGGACGCCGGCGAGTCCGACCGGGTGCCGGCCGCCCCGGACGGCCGCGGCAGAGACGGCCGCGGCACAGACGGCCGCGGCCCGATCGGCCGGCTGCTCAGCAAGCGCCGGCCCGCCTACACCGCCGAGGACATGGCGGACGACGCCGTCGCCGTCCTGGACGCCCTCGGCCGGCGCCGGACGCACGTCTTCGGCCATTCGATGGGCGGACTGCTGGCGCAGCGGATCGCCCTCCGCCACCCGCAGCGGGTCATCTCGGTCACCAGCTCCGGCGCCCTGCCGAGCGACGTCCGCGGTCTGGCCCAGCTCCGCCATGTGCGGCCGGGTTTCGTCCTGCGCTCGGCGCGGCTGCGCGCCCCCGAGGGGCCGGACGGCGACCTGGCCCTCGGCCTGGCGGTGAGCCGACTGCTCGCCACCCCCGGGTACCCGGTCGACGAGGAGGGGGCGCGGGCCGCCGTGGCCGCCGACCGTGCCCACGGCATCCGGACCTTCCGCGAGTCCGAGGCCCAGGGCCCGCAGATCGGCGCGCCCTGGTCGGGTCCGCGCCTCGCGGAGCTGGCGATGCCGGCACTGGTGCTCCACGGGGAGGCGGACCCGGTGCTCCGGGTCTCGGCGGCCCGCGCGACGGCCGCCGCGGCGCCGGACGCCCGGCTGCGGGTGTTCCCCGGCGCCGGCCATGCGATCCCGCCCGCGCTCTGCCGGGAGTACGCCCGCGAGGTGGCGGAGGTCGCGGAGGCGGCCGGGCGGCGCCGGGCGGACCCGGGCAGCCCCGGCTGACAGACGGTCAGCCGCCCCACTGATGCGCGAAGTTGCGCGAACTGACCCCGTTTCGCTCATGGACAGGCAGTCCGGCTCCCGCTAGCTTCGCAGGGGAGTCCCCCTGCAACAGCTGCCCCATCCTTGCGGCCCTAGGGAGTTCAGATGGAACGGCGTCGGTTCGTGCAGATCGGTGCGCTCGGCGTGATCGCCCCGCTCACCGCGATGGCGCTCTCGCAGAACGCGGAGGCCCGGAACGCGGGGGCCGCCGCCCAGACCCCGTCCGCCTCCGGCCACAGCTTCGGCTTCGCCCCCGACGGCAGCGCCTTCCTGCTGGACGGCAAGCCCTTCCAGATCCGCAGCGGGGAGATCCACCCCTCCCGCATCCCGGTGCCCTACTGGCGGCAGCGGATCCGGATGGCGAAGGCGATGGGCCTCAACACCGTCTCGCTGTACGTGATGTGGAACTACCACGAGTACCGCGAGGGCCACTTCGACTTCCGGACCGGCAACCGCGACATCGCCGGGTTCATCCGGCTCTGCCAGGCCGAGGGGATGTGGGTGCTGCTGCGCCCCGGCCCCTACGTCTGCGGCGAGTGGGACCTCGGCGGGATCCCCGCCTGGCTGCTGCGGTACCCGGACATCCGGCTGCGCACCGACTCCGGCCAGGACCCGCACTACATGGCCGCGGCCCGGCGGTACATCGCCGCACTGGCGGCGGAGGTGCGGCCGCTGTTCGCGGCGAACGGCGGCCCGGTGCTGATGCTCCAGGTCGAGAACGAGTACGGCTCCTACGGGAACGACGCGGCCTATGTCGCCGAGGTCCGCCAGGCCTGGGAGGACAACGGGATCACCGGCCCGTTCTACACCGAGGACGGCCTCGGCCAGCTGGAGGCCAACCACACCGAGACCCCGGGCGGCGCCATCGGCCTGAGCGGCGGCGACGCCGCCTCCATCGCCCAGGCCAGGAAGGCGTTCCCGACCGTTCCGGCGATGGCCGGCGAGCTCTACCCGGGCTGGCTCACCCACTGGGGGGACGACGGCTTCCAGGGCGCCGACTCGGACGTCACCGGGGACCTGCGGGCGCTGATGGACGGCGGCCTCTCGTTCAACCTCTACATGGCGCACGGCGGCACCAGCTTCGGCTGGTGGGCCGGCGCCAACGCGAGCAACGACGGGTCCGACTACCAGCCGGACATCACCAGTTACGACTACTGCGCGCCGATCACCGAACAGGGCCGGAAGGGCCCGCGGTACGACGCCTATCGCGCGCTGATCGGCGGCTACGCCGGGGTGGGGCCGCTGCCGCCGGTCCCGGCCCCGGTGCCCACCGTCTCCGGGCTGAGCTGCACACCGCGGCCGTACGCCTCGCTCTGGGACAACCTGGAGCGGGCGAGCGCCGTGACCCGGCTCTCCGGCGGGCCGGAACCGTACGAGTACCACGGCCAGGTGCAGGGCTTCGCGGTCTACCGGCACCGCACCACGGACGCGGAGGCGGAGGCGGAGGCAGGCGCGAGCGCCGGCGCCGGCGCCGGCAGCCTGGTCGCCCAGGGCGTCCACGACTACGCGACGGTCTTCGTCGACGGCCGGTACGCCGGCGGGGTGGCCCGCCCGGCGGTCCCGGCGGCGGTGGCCGCCGCCCGCGGGCTGGTGGCCGGCGGCGCACCGCTGGCGGTGGGCCAGGTCGGCGCCGGATCGGTGCTGGACCTGCTGGTCGAGGGGATGGGCCACATCAACTACGGCCACGGCCTGGTGGACCGGAAGGGGATCACCGGGCAGGTCGCCCTGGACGGTGCGGCGCTGAGCGGCTGGACCATGTACCAGCTGCCGATGGACGAGGAGTGGGTGGCCGGCCTCAGGCCGGTGATCGGCGACCCCTCCCGGCCCGGACTGTTCTTCCGCGGCCTGCTGTCCCTGAGCCCCCGCCAGGTCGCGGACACCTACCTGGACATGAGCGCCTGGGCCAAGGGGGCGGTCTGGGTGAACGGCCACAACCTGGGCCGCTACTGGGAGACCGGGCCGCAGCACCGCCTCTACTGCCCGGCGGAGTGGCTGCGCCCGGGCGCGAACGAGATCCTCGTGCTGGACCTCCACCGCACCGCCTCCGCGCCGGTGACCCTGGCGGACACCCTGGGCTGACCGGCCGGGCGCGGCCCCGCCCCGAACCACCGGGGCGGGGCCGCGCCTCCGGCCGGCAGAGCCGCGGACGAGCAGAACGGCGGCCCGGCGGCCCGGCGGACCGCCCCCGCCTCAGCCCGCGAACGCCGCCGTGCCGTCGGGCGTCCCCAGCCCCGTCGGGCCGTCGTACCCGGCACCCGCCGAGCAGAGGTACGCGGTCGAGCAGGAGCCGTTGGAACCCGAGGCCACGTCGAACAGCGCCGAGGGGTGGGCGTACGGGTCGGCGGCCGGTACGGCGCTGCCCGGCGAGCCGGCCAGGGCGTAGACGCCGGCGATGATCGGCGAGGAGGCCGAGGTCCCGCCGTAGACCGACCAGCCGGAGGCGCCGTAGGTCTGGTACACCGCCACGCCGGTGGCCGGGTCGGCGACCGCCGAGACGTCGGCGATGCTCCGCTTGGCGCAGCCGGTGTCCTTCTGCCAGCTCGGCTTGGCGTCGTCGGCCGAGCAGCCGGAGCCCGTGCCGGACCAGGCGCTCTCGGTCCAGCCCCGGGCGTTGGAGGCCTTCTTGAGGCTGGTGCCGCCGACCGCGGTGACGTACTTCGAGCCGGCCGGGTACTGGGCCCCGTAGCCGGAGTCGCCGGCCGAGGCGGTGATCGCCACGCCCGGGTGGTCGAAGTAGGCGCTGTCGTAGGAGGCGTCGGAGGAGGACTCGCCGCCGCCGTAGCTGTTGGAGACGTACTTCGCGCCCATCTTGACCGCCTGGTCGACCGCCGCGCCCAGGTCGGACATGTTCGCGCTCTTCGCCTCGACCAGGACGACGTGCGCCTTCGGGGCTATCGCCGAGACCATGTCCAGGTCGAGGGATATCTCGCCGGCCCAGCCGGTGTCGTTCTTCGGCAGCGCGGTGGTGGAGCCGGTCTGGCTCACCTGCTTGAAGCAGCCGCTCGCCTTGCTGCAGGCGGCGAGGCCGTACTGGGAGCGGTAGGTGGCCATGTCGGACTCGGCCTTGGGGTCGTTGTAGGCGTCCACGATGGCGACGGTCTGTCCGGCACCGCCGCCGGCCGGGAGCTTGTAGGCGCCGCGCAGGTCGGCGGGGGCGAGCCCGGACGGGGCCGCGCTCCGCTGCACCCCGCGCAGCGCGGTGCTCCGGCCCCGGACGCTGGTGACCCGCTCGGCGTTGCAGGACATCACCCCGGGCGTGCCGGAGGCCGCGCAGGCCCGGGCGACCGCGGTGCCGGAGGCGGTGGCCGCGGTGCCGGAGGCGGTGGCCGCCGTGGTGGTCGCCGCGTCGGCCTGGGCGAGCACCCCGTAGCCGGTGACGGCGAGCGCGCCGGCCGTGGCCACGGCGAGCGCCGTCCGCCGCCTGGCACGGTTCCGGTGCCGGGCCCCGGAAGAGGTCGGCGGCGTACTCTCCGGCTTGCTCGACGGCATGGGCTCTCCTGTCTGGAAGTCGCACGGAAAGGCGGCCCCAGCCTGCCCGGAGGACGCTTAAGACCGCCTTAACACCACGTCAATGGCCTGTGGCCATCGGTCGCCCACTCGGCGGGGCCGTCAGCTCCCGCTGGGCCACGGCACCCCCGGCGCCCGGTAGTAGCCGATGCCGGCCGCGTTCCAGCGCGGGCCCTGGGCGGCCAGCCGCAGCTTGAAGGTGTCCCAGTCGTGGGTGGAGAGCGGCGACCAGCCGATCTCGGCGACGGCCGGAAGCCGCGGGTAGACCATGAAGTCCGCGTACACCGACTGCTCCGGGAACTGCGAGGTGGAGGTGGGCAGTTGGTTGCTGCCGTAGTACGCGCGGTCGGACCAGAGCGCGGCCTCCACCCCCTCGATCCGGTCGGCGGGGATCACCGAGCCGGTGCCGTCCGGCTTGGCGGTGGCCGTCGTCGGGTCCCAGTCGTAGGCGCGCTCCACCGGGACGTAGCCCTCCCAGTGGAGGCCGTAGGGGGTCGAGGTGTCGTACTGCATGTCCAGGTAGGAGCGGTCGGCTGGGGAGACGATGTAGTCGGCGCCCTTGGCCACGCCCTGCTGGACGTCCTGGATGTCCCGGGAGGGGCTGGCGGTGCCGACCGTCTTGCGGTCGTTGTCGTCGCCCCAGTACTGCAGCAGGGTGCCGGCCGGGATCGGGCCCTCGGCCAGGTTGTGCCAGCCCATCAGCCGCTTCCCGGTGTCGCCGACGGCCTTGGCCACCGCGCCGACGTACGCCGAGTACTCGGCCTGGGTGGCCTCCGCGGCCTCGTCGCCGCCGGCGTCGATGACCGGCCCGGGGGTCATTCCGGCCACCGTGTTCATCACCGTGGTGAGGAAGGCGGTGACGTTGGCGATGTGCTGCGGGTCGCTCAGGCAGTAGGTGCGCAGGTTGGCGCCGCCGAAGCCGGAGTACGGCGCGATCGTGTGGTCGTCGCAGTTCAGGTTCGGCACGGAGGCGAGGGCGGCGCTGGTGTGGCCGGGCCCGTCGATCTCCGGGATCACCGTCATGAAGCGGGACCTGGCGTAGTTCACGATCTGCCGGTACTGCGCGGCGGTGTAGTACCAGTCGGTGCCGCCGGTCCAGCCGGACTGGGTGGAGGCGCCGATCGCGGTCAGGCTCGGGATGGCGCCGATGGCGATCCGCCAGCCCTGGTCCTCGGTCAGATGCAGGTGGAGGGTGTTCATCTTGTACGCGGCGGCCTGGTCGATGTACCGCTCGACGTCCTTGACCGGGAAGAAGCGGCGGCCGACGTCCAGCATCGCGCCCCGGTAGCCGTACCGGGGCCGGTCGGCGATGCGCACCGCCGGTACGGTCCACGGCCCGGGCTGGACGGTGGCCGACTCCACTGCGGCGGGCAGCAGTTGGCGCAGGGTCTGAACACCGCGGAAGAGCCCCTCGGCGCCGTGGGCGGTGAGCCGTACGGCGCCGGCCGAGGCGTTCAGGGTGTAGCCCTCGGCGCCGAGGGCGGCCGGGCCGTGCGGGTCCAGGACCAGGGCGTCCGCCGGGGCCGCGGCGGCGGACGGCCGGTCGGCGGTGCGCAGGTGGAAGCCGGTGGCGGGGGCGAGGAGCCCGGCGAGGTAGTCCGCCACCTGCCGGGTGCGCGGATCGCCGGCGACGGTCACCAGTTCGGTGCGGGCGGTCAGCCGGAAGGCCGGCCCGCCGCCCGGCCGCTCGCTCACCGGCTGCGGGACGACCGGCGGTACGGCGCCGGAGGAGGCGGCCGGGCCCGAGCCGGCGCCGCCGGGGGCCGGTGTGGAGGCGGCGGCGGCACCGCCGAAGGTGCCGATCAGGGCCAGCGCGCCGACCGCGGCGGCGAGGCTCCTCGGGAACCCGGCCCGACCCGGCCGGCGCGGCCGCCGTGGGCGGCGGAGAAGTGAAGGTGCGGAGGATCTGTCCGGGACGTTCATCGGCAACTCCCGTCAGGTGGGGAAGTCATGACCGCGCTTACCGAACGGACGGCAACCCCACGAAGCCTGCTCATCCTGCACAGAAGTGTCAAGACTGCCACACGTCCGAGCAGTTTCGCTCAGAACTCGTATCGGGCACAGTTTCTGAGGCACCGTCCACCACTCGGTGCCCTCCGTACCTCACCGCGGTATTCCGCACCTATCTGCACCGTAGCGCCGTTGACAGGAACATCTCCGGGCGAGATCGTCCCAACATCGAGCTCGTGCACCACCCCTCCCATCTGCCAGGAGGCAAGATGCACCGACGCCACACCCCTCGCCCCGAGCGGCGGCAGCGCCGAATACGGGGTCCACGCGGGATCCGCGGGATCCGCGGCAGGACGGGTGCCGCCGCTCTGCTGGTCGCGGTCACCACCATGGCCAGTTGGGGACTGGCCTCCGGAGCGCAGGCGGCCGAGCCGTCGACCGGGCAGTCCCTGCTGGGCGGCCTCAGCTCCGCCGTCTCCGCCCTGGCCGGCGCCAGCAGTGGCGCCTCCCACGGGAGTTCGGGCACGGCGGGCACCTCTGCCACGAGCATTGCCGGGAAGAGCACCGCCGCCAAGAGCACCACCGTGCGGAGCACCGCCGCCTCCGTCCGGACCACAGCCGGGACTCGGGCCTCCCACACCCTCGACCCGGTCCTCGCCGCCGTCTCCGCCGCCCGCGCGGCCGGCCGGCACGCCGGCCCTGACTTCGGCTGCGCCTCGCCGTCCGGTGCGGACGGCGTCCGCTGCTTCGGCGAGTTCCGGACCGTCCGCACCTCCAGCGGCCCGGCCCGGCCGGCCACCACCGGCTCGCCCACCTCGTCCGGCTACACCCCGAGCGCGATCCGCTCGGCCTACGGCCTGAGCGGCAAGTCCGGGAGCGGCCGCACGGTCGCCATCGTGGACGCCTTCGACGACCCCAAGGCCGAGTCCGACCTCGCCGCCTACCGCTCGGCGTACGGGCTGTCGGCCTGCACCACGGCCAACGGCTGCTTCACGAAGGTCAACCAGAAGGGCGCCACCTCGCCGATGCCGTCCGGCGACTACGGCTGGGCCGAGGAGATCTCGCTCGACCTGGACATGGTCTCGGCGGCCTGCCCGGACTGCCACATCCTGCTGGTCGAGGCCAACTCGGCGAACAGCGGCGACCTGATGGCCGCCGAGGACGCCGCGGCCGGCCACGCCGGGGTCGTCGCCGTCTCCAACAGCTGGGGCGGCAGCGAGGACTCCACCATCACCGCCGACGACGGCCACTTCAAGCACGCGGGGGTCGCCTTCACCGCCTCCTCCGGCGACGGCGGCTACGGGGTGGAGTGGCCGGCCTCCTCGCCGAACGTCACCGGCGTCGGCGGCACCAGCCTCAACAAGGCGTCCAACAGCCGCGGTTGGACCGAGACCGCCTGGTCCGGCGCGGGCTCCGGCTGCTCGGCGTACGAGGCGAAGCCGAGCTTCCAGACCGACAGCGGCTGCGCCAAGCGCACGGTCGCGGACGTGTCCGCGGTGGCCGACCCCAACACCGGGGTGGCCGTCCACGACACCTACAACAGCTGCGGCTCCTCGCAGTTGTGCGACACCCTACTGTCCCTCGGGCTCGCCCAGGGCGCCGACGGCTGGATCCAGGTGGGCGGCACCTCGGCCGCCTCGCCGATCATCGCCAGCGTCTACGCCCTGGCCGGCAACACCGGGTCGATCACGCCGAACGCGTACCCGTACGCCCACCGCTCGGCGCTGAACGACGTGACCTCGGGCTCCAACGGGAGTTGCGGCGGCGGCTACCTCTGCACCGCGAAGTCCGGTTACGACGGCCCGACCGGCCTCGGCACCCCCAACGGCACCGGGGCGTTCTGACCGGCGGCCGACGCACCTGATCCGGCCCGCGGGCCCCGTCCGGTATACGGGATACGACGTATCGGACGGGGCCCGTGGCGTGCCAGGATGGCCGGGCCCCGGTTCCCCGGCCCGAGGAGGTCCCCACCCATGCCCGCCCCCGCCGCCGACGGCCCACCCGGCAAGCGCGCCCAGAGGCGGGAGGGGACCCGGGCCTCCGCCGCACCGCGGGCGGCCGGCGGGCGGCGCGGACTCGTGGTCGCCGCGCTGATGCTGGCGATGGCCCTCACCGCGATGGACTCCTCCATCGTCGCCACCGCCGTCCCGCAGATCGTCGGGGACCTCGGCGGATTCGCCTACTACTCCTGGATGTTCTCCGGCTATCTGCTGGCCGTCACGGTCAGCCTGCCGGTCTACGGGAAGCTCGCCGACTCCGTCGGCCGCCGGCCGGTGCTGCTCGCCGGGACCGCCCTCTTCATCGCCGGCTCACTGCTCTGCGCCGGAGCCTGGTCGATGCCGGTGCTGATCGCCTTCCGCCTGGTGCAGGGGTTCGGCGGCGGGGCGATCCAGGGGACGGTGCAGACCCTCGCAGGCGACCTCTACCCGATGGAGCAGCGGGGACGGATCCAGGCCGCGATATCCACCGTGTGGGCGGTCTCGGCGGTGTCCGGACCGGCCCTCGGCGGGGTCTTCGCCGGGTACGCCGACTGGCGCTGGATCTTCCTGATCAACCTGCCGATCGGGGCCGGCGCGCTGTGGCTGCTCTGGCGGCACCTGGTGGAGCCCCGGCGGGAGCCCTCGGCGGCGAGGCGCCCGCTGCGGATCGACTGGCTGGGCGCCCTCGGCCTCCTCTCCTCCACCGGCCTGCTGCTCTTCGGCCTGGTGCAGGGCGGCACCGCGTGGGCCTGGGGGTCCCCGCCGAGCCTGCTGGTCTTCGCCGGGGCGGTGCTGCTGGGCGCGGCGACCGTGCTGGTGGAGCGCCGGGCGGCGGAGCCGATCATCCCGGGGTGGGTCTGGCGGCGGCGGCCGATCCTGGGGGCGAACCTCTTCCTCTGCTTCTTCGGCCTGCTGATGATCGCCCCGACCGTCTTCCTGCCCACCTACGCCCAGTCGGTGCTGGGCCTGGCCCCGATCGCGGCCGGGTTCGTACTGTCCGTGATGACCGTCAGCTGGCCGATCGCCTCCGCCCTCGCCAACCGGATCTACCTGCGGGTGGGCTTCCGGAACACGTCGCTGATCGGGATGAGCTTCGCGACCCTGCTGCTGGCCTCCTTCGTCCTCCTCCCCTACCGCGGCCCGGCCTGGCAGCCCGCCCTGCTGATGTTCGCGATCGGCGCCGGACTCGGCCTCTCCCAGATACCGCTGATCGTCGGGGTGCAGTCCTCGGTGCCGTGGGGCGAGCGCGGGACGGCGACCGCGAGCGTCCTCTTCTGCCGCCAGGTCGGCCAGAGCATCGGCGCGGTCCTCTTCGCGGTCGTCGCCAACACCACCATCGCCGGCCGGCTGCGGGACGCCCCGGCCCGCGTCCGCGGCGGCCTGCCGTCCACCCTGGACGGCGTCTCCCGGGCCCTGGACGGCCACCGCGGCACGCCCGCCGCCAGGGACTACCTGCGGCACGCGGTCACCGCCTCGGTCGACCACGTCTACCTGGGCGCCGCGGCCTGCGCCGTCTGCTCGCTGCTGATCCTGTTCTTCGTCACGCCGAAGCGGTTCCCGGTGGTCCGCGACTGAGCCGGGGTCAGGCGCCGCCGGCGAGCAGCCCCTCGGCGGCCGCCAGCACCTCCGTGACATGCAGGGCGTAGCGGGCGTCGCAGGCGGACGGCGTCCCCGAGACCACCTCGCCGAGCGCCCGCGCCAGCGCGTCCGCCGGCGACTCCGCCCCCTCGGCCGGGACCTCCGGCAGGGTGGCGACCCCCGAGCCGCCGCGGAACGCGATGTCCACCCCCGCCGCCCCGGCCGGCGCGGTCAGGGCGAGCGACACCGAGCTGGTGGCGCCGCTCTCATGACCCAGCGTCAGATGCACCAGGTCGCCGGCCCCCCGCACGGCGGCCAGCACCCGGGCGGTGCCCAGCACCGGCTCCAGCACGGACAGCGCGTGCGGGCCGACGTCCCACAGCCCGCCCTTCTCCAGGCGCCAGGGCGAGTCCACCGCCGGCTCGCCGCCGTCCAGCGGGAAGATCGAGGCCAGCCAGTCCATCCGCGCGGTGTACCAGTCCTTCCGGCCGGCCTGCTCGGCGATCCAGCTCATCGTCGGCTCGCGGTAGCGGAAGGTGAAGAGGACCGACGAGCGGACGCCGGACCGCTCCACCGCCTCCACCACGGCCCGCGCCGAGTCGACCTCGATGGCCAGCGGCTTGTCCAGCACCAGGTGCCGGCCGGCCTCGGCGGCCCGTACCGCGTACCGCGCCTGGACCTCCGGCGGCAGCGCGAAGGCGATCGCCTCGCACCGCTCGACCAGCTCGTCGTACTCCTCGACCGCCGGCACCCCGAACTCCGCGGCGAGTTCCGCCGCGGCCTCCGGCCGACGGCCCCACACCCCGGCGAACTCCACCCCGGGGTGGGCGGCGAGGGCGGGCGCGTAGGTCCTCCGCGCCCAGGGACCCGTTCCGGCCAGCCCGATCCTCATCGCCATCGCCGCCTCAACTCCCGCTCTCGATCAGCCGGTCCGGTCTTCCCGCCGGATGTCGATCAGGACCTTACCCACCGCGCCGCCCTCGACCGCGCCGTGCGCCTCGGCGGTCTGCTCCAGCGAGTACCGGACGAACGGCAGCCCGGCCTCCTCGCCGACCCGCAGCGCGCCGGCCGCGACCGCCCGGGAGACGGCGGCCACCGCGTTCCGCATCGCCTGGTCCGGGATGCTGTAGAGGGAGATGCCGTGCCAGTCCAGGTTGCGCCCGAAGGCCGCCCGCAGCGGCAGCCGCAGCTCGTCGCCGCCGTTGTTGGCGTAGAAGGCGATCGTCCCGTTGTTCCTGGTCACCGCGAGGTCGAGGTCGGCGTTGACGGCCGGGGCGACCTCCACCACCAGGTCGACGCCGTCCGGCGGCGCCAGCTCGCCGACGGCCTTGGCGGCGTCCTCGGCCCGGTAGTCGACGACGTGGTGGGCGCCCGCGGCCCGGGCCAGCGCGGCCTTCCCGGCCGAGCTGACGGTGGTGATCACGGTCGCCCCGGCCCAGCGGGCCAGCTGGATCGCCGCGTTGCCGACCGCCCCCGCTCCCCCGGCGACCAGGACGGTCCGCCCGTCGAGCGCCCCGGGGGCGAGCCGGTCGGGGCCGTCGGCGGCGAGGGTGAGCGCCCGGTGGGCGGTGAGGGCGGGGACGCCCAGCGCCGCGCCCAGGTCGTAGCCGGCCTCGGCCGGCAGCGGTACCGCCCGGTCGGCCGGGATGGTGAGGTACTCCTGCGCGGTCCCGCCGTCCGGACGCCCGGCCGCGGAGAGGTACAGCCAGACCCGCTGGCCGACCCGGGCGGGGTCGACGCCCTCGCCGACCGCGTCGATCCGGCCGGCTCCGTCCTGGTTGGGCACCTGGCTCCGGCCGGCGTCGAGCCGGCCGGAGATGCCGGCCCGGATCTTCCAGTCGGTGGGGTTGACCCCGGAGACGTGCACCTCGACCCGCACCTCGCCGGGGCCGGGCTCGGGGACGGGGCGCTCCTCCAGACGGAGGACGTCGGAGTCGCCGTTGCTGCTGTAGACGATGGCCTTCATGCCTCTGGAAAGCGGGCTGCGGCCCCCGGCATTCCCCGATAGGGGCGCGCCGCACACCCGGCCGCCACTCCAACGTGACCGAAACGTCGCCGCGCGGGACATTTCCGATTCATTGCTGCATCAACATACTTGACGTGTCAGCTTCTTGTCCGATGCCAACGGAGGGACGACCACCATGGCCACAGAACAGACAGGCAAGCCACTCCCCGCCGACACCAGCCCGTCCATCGCGGATCCAGCCCCCCTCGGACTGGGGGCGTTCGCCATGACGACCATGGTCCTGAGCGTCTTCAACGCCAACATCCTCGATGCCAAGCTGCAGGCCGTCGTGCTGCCGCTGGCACTCGCCTACGGCGGTGGCGCCCAGCTCCTGGCCGGAATGTGGGAGTTCCGGAAGGGCAACACCTTCGGCGCCACGGCCTTCAGCTCCTTCGGAATGTTCTGGATCTCCTTCTACTTCCTCGCGAAGGACGTCATTCCGGCCATCGGCACCTCCCACGACTTCAACAAGGCGCTCGGCCTCTACCTCCTCGGCTGGGCCATCTTCACGGCCTACATGACGGTGGCGGCGGTACGGGTCAGCGGCGCGGTGCTCGCCGTGTTCGTCTTCCTGACCGCGACCTTCGCCGTGCTGAGCGCCGGGGCCTTCGCCAACAGCGACGGCGTCACCCACGTCGGCGGCTGGCTCGGCCTGGTCACGGCCGCGCTCGCCTGGTACGCCTCGTTCGCGGGCGTGGTGGCGTTCACCCACAAGAAGCCGCTGCTCCCCACCTGGCCGGCGAGGTAACGCCTCACCTCCCCACCGGACGGGCGGCACGCGCCACCGAGGCCCCCGGTCCCCGCAAGGGGCCGGGGGCCTCGTCGCGTGCCGGGGCGGGGGAGACTGCCGCGCACGCGGTCCCGTCGCACGCCGTCCCGTCGCACGCGGCCGGCGTCGCACGCGGCACCGTCGCAGGCGGCGGGCCCCTTCGCGCAAAGCGTCCGGGAAACCTGCTGCACACCCCTAGGCCGTACCGACCAGTCGGTTCTACCCTCAGGTCACCTCACGGCACTTGACGTCGAGTCATGCCCCGCACGCCCTCTCCAGGAGGAGCCCGTGGCCGCGCCCACCGCCGAGTCCGCCAGCACTGGCGGCCGCAGCACGACCCCGTTCACCCGCCTGTGGCAACGCTCGCTGGAGCACTATCCGGCGACCGCGCCCCGCTACGCGTATCTCGCCATCGTGGTGCTCACCACCGTCGTCCTCTACTACCAGCTCTACGTCCAGTACGCGGTGGCGACCTCGATCATCACCCACTTCGGGATGACCTACCGCTACTTCGTCACCATCTCGGTGATCGGCAACGCGGTCGGCGCCTTCGCCTCGCTGGCCGCCGGACTCGCCGACCGCTGGGGCCGCGCCAACATGGTGGTCTTCGGACTGCTGCTGACCGCCCTGCTGCTCCTGGTCGGGCTCCCCAACGCGCCCGACAGCGCCACCTACCTGGTGCTCTTCTCGGTGGTCAGCTTTGTCGAGGGGGTGATCCTGGTCGCCACCCCGGCCCTGATCCGGGACTTCTCGCCACAGGTCGGCCGGGCCACCGCAATGGGCTCCTGGACCATGGGGCCGGTGCTCGGCAGCCTGGTCGTCACCGTGGTCACCAGTTCCACCCTGGACAGCTCCACCTGGCAGCAGGAGCTGCAGTACTCCGGCTGGGCCGGGGTCCTCCTCTTCGTGGTGGCACTGCTCTGGCTGCGCGAGCTTGCGCCCCGGATCCGCGACCAGATCATGGTCACCATCCGGGACCGGACCCTGGTCGAGGCGCGCGCCGCAGGCCTCGATCCGGAGACCGCGCTCAAGGGCCACTGGCGGCAGATGATGAGCCCGCGGATCGGCCTCCCGGCCCTCGGTATCAGCATCTTCCTGCTGCTCTACTACGCGGCCGTGGGCAACCTGGTGGTCTTCTTCTCCACCGTCTTCGGCTACTCCGAGCAGCGCGCCAACGCCCTGGGCAACTGGTACTGGGCCTTCAACGCGCTGACCCTGATCGGCATCGGGGTGATCTCCGACAAGCTGCGGGTGCGCAAACCGCTGATGATCATCGGCACCGTCGGCTCGATCGCCGCGACCATCACCTTCGCGGTCCTCACCAAGCAGCACGACACCGGCTACTACACCTTCGCCGCGCTCTTCGTGGCCATCGGCGTGCTGGGCGGCACCGCGTACGCGCCCTGGATGGCGGCCTTCACCGAGACGGTCGAGAAGCGCAACCCGGCCGCCACCGCGACCGGCCTCGCCGTGTGGGGCTGGACGATCCGGGCCGTGGTGGCGATCTCCAGCCTCTTCCTCCCGCTGGTCGTCACCTCGGCGACGCCGCTGGTCGAGCACGGCGCGCAGGTGGCCGCGGCCTCGGTGAAGGCGAAGCCGGCGCTGGCCGTGGTGGACGCCCACCCGGCGCTCTTCGCCCAGCTGGCCAAGTACCCGCCGAACGCGATCCCGCCGGCGCTGATGGCGCAGGCGGTCCAGCAGGTCGGGGTCGCCGGGCTGGCCACCGTGCAGAAGGCCCAGCCGGAGCTGGCGGTCCTGCAGAAGTACGGCCCGTCGGTGCAGAAGGCCTCCGCGGACGCGGCCGGCCAGTGGCAGACGTGGTGGTGGGTCTGCGTCGGCGGCCAGATCCTCTTCCTGCCCTGCGCGTTCGTCCTCACCGGTCGCTGGTCGCCGCGGAAGGCCCGGCAGGACGAGGAGGAGCACGAGGCCGCGGTCCAGGCTGAGCTGGCCGCGCTGCGCGGCACGGCGTAGCGGGGGCCGCCCCGAGCGCAGCGCCGCAGGCGCAAGTAGGGGGGGCGGGGAACTGCGCGGCCAACCGGTGATCCGCCGCATTCGGCAGCGGAGCTCGGGTTGCAGCCCAGCGGCCGTTGCCGGGTGCGGCAGGCTGCGGCGTTGGCCGCGCGGTTCCCCGCGCCCCCGATTCGCCCTTCGGGCTCGGCGGGGCCGGGCGGCCGGCGTCAGATTCGTTTGGTCAGGTCGCGCGCCGCCATCGCGCCGCTCGCCGTGGCCGGCGTCGCGCCGTAACCGCCGTGGTCGTACGCGGACTCCGCGTGGATGGACAGGTCCAGGCCGCTCAGCTCGTGGTCGCGATGGGCGCGGAAGCCGGAGCCGAAGCGGTCGATCGCCTTCCCGATCAGCCAGGACACAACGAACGAGTAGGCGCCCACCGCGATCACCGCGACCGCCTGCCGCCCCAGCTGGCCGACACCGCCGCCGTAGAGGAGGCCGCGCTGGCCGCCCCCGCTCAGCGCGGTCATCGCGCTCGTCGCGAAGAGGCCGATCAGCAGCGTGCCGATGATCCCGGCCACCAGGTGGACGCCGACCACGTCCAGCGAGTCGTCGTAGCCCAGGCGGAACTTCCAGGACACCGCGTACGAGCAGACCACCCCGGCGACCAGGCCGACCACCACGGCCCCGATCGGCCCGACCGAGCCGCAGGACGGGGTGATGGCGACCATCCCCGCCACCGCGCCGGAGGCCGCCCCCAGCGTGGTGGCGTGGCCGTCCCGGCGCTTCTCCACCGCCAGCCAGCCCAGCAGCCCGGTGCAGGCGGCGATCTGGGTGTTCAGCAGAGCCGCTGCGGCGAGGCCGTTCGCCCCCAGCGCCGAGCCGGCGTTGAAGCCGAACCAGCCGAACCAGAGCAGTCCGGCGCCGAGCAGTACCAGCGGCAGGCTGTGCGGGCGCATCGGGTCCTTGCGGAAGCCGAGGCGCGGCCCGAGCACCAGCGCCAGCGCCAGCCCGGAGGCGCCCGAGGAGACCTCGACGACCGTCCCGCCGGCGAAGTCCAGCGCCCCGAGGTGCTGCCCGATCCAGCCGCCGGGGCCCCAGACCCAGTGCGCCTCGGGGGCGTAGACCGCCAGCATCCAAGCGGCGACGAAGACCATCCACGGCCCGAACCGGGCCCGGTCCGCGATCGACCCGCTGATCAGTGCCGCCGTCAGAATGGCGAAGGTGCCCTGGAAGGTGACGTACAGCAGCGTCGGCACATGGCCGGTGACCGACAGCGGGCCGATGCCATGCAGCCCCAGCTGGCCGAAACCGCCGAGGAGGCCGACACCGCCGAGGTCCCGGCCGAAGGCGAGGGTCCAGCCGGCCGCCAGCCACACCACGGTGCCGACCCCGATGGAGGCGAAGCTCATCATGAGCATGTTGAGCACGCTCTTGGTGCGCACCATGCCGCCGTAGAAGAGGGCGAGCCCCGGCGTCATCAGCAGAACCAGAGCCGTCGCGGCCAGCAGCCAGGCGGTGTCACCGGCGTTCACTGCGCAACTCCCTTCGGTACGTTCCCCGGCCGCCGATGCTGTCCGGCGCCGGTTTCCGGATGTGCACGCCGAGGTTTCCGGGATGTTTCGCGTTACGGGGGGATGTCGCCCACGGTGCGCCCGCGTTGCGTTCCGCTCACATCCCGGCCCCCGCCGGCGCGGCGGCGCTTGACGTACGGGCGGGCTCGGGGCAAGGATCGGAGGACGCGGGCGCCTATGAGGGTGGGTGTCCCGACGTGCAGTTGGCGAGGCGCGCCCGCCCGCCGCCGTGGTGCCGGCGGCGGGCGCGCCGAGCCTCCCTCCGGCTCCGCCGGAGATGGCTCCCCGGGGGGACCTCCGGGTGGAGCGGGGTCAGACTCCAGAGGGATTTCCCCCGAACAATTCCCGACCTCAGGGTGATCAGTTCGAGCGACCTCTCGTGGCAGACTACTGCCCCATGGGGGAACCGACTCTTGATCACGTTGACGGCCGCGACAGCGCCGCTGTCGAACGCGAGCCCGGTTCCGTCTCCCCCGACGGAACCGAGCGGCGCGGCACCACGGCATCCGCGGCGGCAGCCGCCGCGGCGACCAGCGCGGGCTCAGGCGGCCGTTCCACCGGCGCCCTCGCCCTCGCCCGGGTGCGCCGCCACCTGCGCTCCCCCGGACATCCGAGGCTCTGGATCGAGCTGCTGCTGATCGGCGTCAGCTACTGGATCTACTCCATGATCCGCAACGCCGTGCCGACCCAGCAGGTCCGCGCCGAGCACAACGCCGCCGACATCTGGCACTTCGAGCAGAGCCTCGGCGCCGCCACCGAACAGACCGTCAACCACTGGTTCAACTCGGTGGAATGGCTGATCGTCGGGATGAACTACTACTACGCCACCCTCCACTTCATCATGACGATCGGCGTGCTGGTGTGGCTGTTCCGGCGGCATCCGGGGCGGTACCAGGCGGCCCGGCTGGCGCTCTTCGTCACCACCGGGATCGCGCTGGTCGGCTACTACTTCTATCCGCTGGCGCCGCCGCGGCTGCTGACCGGCGGGCACTTCATCGACACGGTGGAGGTCCACCACACCTGGGGCTCGATGGCCTCGGGCAACATGGCCAGCGTCTCCAACCAGTTCGCCGCGATGCCCTCGATGCACATCGGCTGGTCGCTGTTCTGCGGCGTGACGATCGCGGTGCTGGCCCGGCGGCGCTGGGCGAAGGTGCTGGGGCTGGCCTACCCGCTGGCGACCCTGGTGGTGATCGTCGGCACGGCCAACCACTTCTACATGGACGCGCTGGCCGGCGCCGCCTGCACCGGCACCGGCTTCCTGGCCTCCCGGCTGGTCTACGGCCGCTGGGCGTATGCATTCCCGAGGATCCGCACGCACGTGGTGGCCACTCCCGCGCCGCCGGCCCGGGTGGCGGCCCAGGCCCGCTGAGGCCGCGAGGGGCGCAGGGGCCACGGGGCCGCCGGGCCAAAGGCCGCCGGGCCGCGGGGGCTGACGGCGGGTCAGCCGAAGGCGCCGCTGTAGGCGTTGAGCGCGGGCTGGCCGCCGAGGTGGGCGTAGAGGACGTGGGAGTCCCTGCCGATCTCCCCGTTCCGGACCAGGTCGATCAGCCCGGCCATGGACTTCCCCTCGTACACCGGGTCGATGATCATGCCCTCCAGGCCGCCGGTCAGCCGGATGGCGTCCAGCGTGGACCGCACAGGGACGCCGTAGGCCTCGCCGGCCCACCCCTCCAGCACGGTGATCTCCTCGTCCCGCAGCGCGCGGCCCAGGCCGATCCGGTCGGCGGTGTCCCGGGCGATCTTCTCCACCTGGGCGCGGGTCTCCGCGATCCGCGCGGAGGCGTCGATCCCGATCACCCGGCGCGGCCGGTCCTGGCCCGCGAAGCCGGCGATCATCCCGGCCTGGGTGCTGCCGGTGACGCTGCAGACCACGACGGTGTCGAAGAAGACGCCGAGCTCCCGCTCCTGCTGCCGCACCTCCTCGGCCCAGTTGGCGAAGCCCAGCCCGCCGAGCGGATGGTCCGAGGCCCCGGCCGGGATCGGGTAGGGGGTGCCGCCGCTCTCCCGGACCTCCGCCAGCGCCTGCTGCCAGCTGTCCTTGTACCCGATCCCGAAGCCGGCCCGGACCAGGCGGACGTCGGCTCCCATGATCCTGGAGAGGAGGATGTTGCCGACCTTGTCGTTGACGGAGTCCGGCCAGTCCACCCAGCTCTCCTGGACGAGCACCGCCTTCAGCCCGGCCCTCGCCGCGACCGCCGCGACCTGGCGGGTGTGGTTGGACTGCACCCCGCCGATGCTGACCAGGGTGTCCGCGCCCTGGGCGAGGGCGTCCGGGAGGAGGTACTCCAGCTTGCGGGTCTTGTTGCCGCCGAAGGCGAGCCCGCTGTTGCAGTCCTCCCGCTTGGCCCAGATCCGGGCCCCGCCGAGATGCTCGCTGAGCCGCTCCAGCGGATGCACCGGGCTGGGGCCGAAGAGCAGCGGATAGCGGTCGAAGTCCGCCAGGGACATCAGCACTCCTTCTGATCGGGGGTCGGACCGGCCGGGCCGCTCGGACCGGCCAGGCCGCTCGGACCGGCAGCGCTCGCCGGGCCCGGCGTCACTCGTAGAAGACCCGCTCCACGACCGCCCGCGCGCGCCTCGCCGCCCGGCGGTAGTCCTCCATCGCCTCGCCGGCGTGGCCGTCGCCGTACCCGAGGTAGTGCGAGACGCCGGCCAGCTCGCGGGCGTCGGAGGGGAAGGAGTCCGCCGCCCGGCCGCGCACCAGCATCACCGCGTTGCGCACCAGGGTGGCCCGCACCCAGGCCTCCTCCAGCACCGCGGCGTCGTCCCCGGAGATCAGCCCGGCCCCGACCGCCGCCGCCAGCGCCTCCCGGGTCCTGGTGGTGCGCAGGCCCGGCACGTCCCGCCCGTGCTGGAGCTGCAGCAGCTGCACGGTCCACTCGATGTCGGCCAGCCCGCCGGGCCCCAGCTTGGTGTGGGTGCTGCGGTCGGCCCCGCGCGGCAGCCGCTCGTTCTCCACCCGGGCCTTGATCCGGCGGATCTCCCGCAGGTCCCCCTCCCCCAGCCCGGCCGCCGGGTAGCGCAGCGGGTCGATCAGCTCTTTGAACCGGGCCAGCAGCTCCGGATCGCCGACCGCGGGCGCCGCCCGCAGCAGCGCCTGGCTCTCCCACGGCCGGGACCAGCGCCGGTAGTACGCCTGGTAGGAGGCGAGGGTCCGCACCAGCGGCCCCTGCCTCCCCTCCGGCCGCAGATCCGCGTCGATCACCAACGGCGGTTCGGTGGAGGGGAGTTGGAGCAGCCGTCGGGCGTCCTCGAAGATCCGCCGGGCGGCGTTGGAGGCCTTCTCCTCGTCCGCGCCCGGCAGCGGGTCGTGGACCAGGAGGACGTCCGCGTCGCTGCCGTAGCCCAGCTCGCGTCCGCCGTACCGGCCCATCGCGATCACCGCCGGGCGGGTCGGCAGGGGCTCGCCGGTCTCGGCCTCCCAGCCGCGGACCGCGGCCGCCACCGCGGCCCCGATCGCCGCCGTGTTGAGGGTGGTCAGCGCCTCGCCCACGGCCTCGGCCGCGTCCGGCGGCTCCTCGCCCAGCCGGCCGAGGACGTCGGCGGCCGAGATCCGGAACAGCTCGCGGCGGCGGATGCCGCGGACCGCGGCCACCCCCTGCTCCGCCGACTCGGCCCGGCCGACCGCCGCCGCCATCTCCCGGTCCAGCGCCTCCTGGGTGCGCGGCACCAGGCCGTCCGGGTCGCCGAGCAGCGCGACCGCCTCCGGGGCGCGCAGCAGCAGGTCGGGGGCGAGCCGGCCGGAGGCGAGGATCCGGGCCAGGTTCTCCGCCGCCGCCCCCTCGTCCCGCAGCAGCCGCAGATACCAGGGCGTGGAGCCGAGCGAGTCGGAGACCTTGCGGAAGGCGAGCAGCCCGGCGTCCGGGTCGGCCGAGTCGCCGAACCAGTCGAGCATCACCGGCAGCAGGGTGCGCTGGATCGCGGCCTTCCTGGTCACACCGGTGGCGAGGGCGGAGATGTGCCGCAGGGCGGCCGCCGGGTCGGCGTAGCCGAGGGCCTCCAGACGAGTGCGGGCGGCCTGCGCGCTGAGCGCGAGCCCGGCCTCGCCGATCACCTCGCCCTCGCCGAGGCCGGCCTCGGCGTTGAGCCGGGCCACGGCGTCCAGCAGCGGCCGGTAGAACAGCTTCTCGTGCAGCCGGCGGACCTCGACGGCGTGCCGCTTCCACTCCTTGCGCAGCTCGGCGATCGGCTCCCGGACGAAGCCCAGCGACCGGGCCAGCCGCCGCAGATCGTCCTCGTCGGTCGGTACGAGGTGGGTCCTGCGGAGCCGGAACAGCTGGATCCGGTGCTCCATGGCGCGCAGGAACCGGTAGGCCGCGTCCAGCGCGGCGGCGTCCGCCCGCCCGACGTAACCGCCGGCCGACAGGTCGGCGAGCGCGGTCAGGGTGTTGGCGCTGCGCAGCGAGGGGTCCGTGCGCCCGTGCACCAGCTGGAGGAGCTGCACGGAGAACTCGACGTCCCGCAGTCCGCCCGGGCCGAGCTTCAGCTCGCGCTCCAGTTCGGCCCGCGGGATGGCCTCCTCCACCCGGCGCCGCATCCGCCGCACGTCCGCGACGAAGTTCTCCCGGTCCGCGGCCTGCCAGACCATCGGGGTGACCGCGTCCAGGTAGGCCTGCCCGAGATCGGCGTCGCCGGCCATCGGGCGGGCCTTGAGGAGCGCCTGGAACTCCCAGGTCTTGGCCCAGCGCTGGTAGTAGGCGAGGTGCGAGGAGAGGGTCCGGACGAGGGGCCCGTTGCGGCCCTCCGGGCGGAGGTTGGCGTCGACCTGCCAGATGGTGCCGGCGCCGGTGGTGTCCGAGCAGATCCGCATCATGGCGGCGGCCAGCCGGGTGGCGGCCTGCACGGCCGCGGCCTCGTCGGGCTCGCCGGCGGCCCCGCCGGGCGCCCCGGGCGGGGTGCGCGGCTCGGCGACGAAGACGACGTCCACGTCGGAGACGTAGTTGAGCTCCCGTCCGCCGGCCTTCCCCATCGCGATCACCGCGAGCCGGCAGGCCCTGGCCGCCGCTGGCTCCTCCTGCTCGGCGATGTCCAGGGCGGCCTGCAGGGTCGCCCCGGCGAGGTCGGCCAGCTCGGCGGTGGTCTGGGTGAGGTCCGCGGTGCCGGTCAGGTCCCGGGCGGCGATCGCCAGCAGGCACTGCCGGTAACCGGCCCGCAGGGCGTCCCTGGGGTCCTCCCCGCTCACCGCGCCCGAGCCCCAGACCCGGTCGTAGAGCGCCCGGAGGAACTCCTCCGGGCCGGGGTGGATGTCCCGGACCTCGAAGGTGACCAGGGTGTGCCAGTCGTGGGGGTGCCGGGCCAGGTGCTCGCCGAGCGCGGCGCTGGCACCGAGGATGCCGAGCAGGCGGTCGCGCAGCGGCTTACTGGTCGTCAGGGTGTCCAGCAGCGCCCGCCGTTCGGACTCCTCCTCGATGGCCTCGGCCAGGTCGGAGAGGGCGCGCAGGGCGAGATCCGGATCGGCGGTGGCGCCGAGCGCGTCCAGCAGCAGGGAGTCGCCCCGGACCTCCGCCAGCGCGGCGCCGTCCAGCAGCCGGACGGCGCTCTCCGGGTCCGAGAATCCGCGTCGCGCAAGCTTCCCCGCCGGGTTGACGCGACGCGTCTCCATCTGCCGACACCTCCGAGCGGATCACTGTTGATCATCCATGAGCCTAAGTGCTCGGAAGTTGTCTTTCCCTGTGGGGACGCGCTGACGCCCCGGAAGCCGAGCCGCGCGGACTCGGCTTCCGGGGCGCCGGAACCGCCTCAGAGCACCGGCAGCAGCCGCCGCAGCTCGAACGGGGTGACCTCGGAGCGGTACTCCTCCCACTCCGACTTCTTGTTCCGCAGGAAGAAGTCGTAGACGTGCTCGCCCAGGGTCTCCGCGACGAGTTCGCTGCGCTCCATCAGCGAGATCGCCTCGCCCAGGTTCTGCGGCAGCGGCTCGATGCCCAGCGCGCGGCGCTCGGCGTCGGAGAGCGCCCAGACGTCGTCGCCCGACCCGGGCGGCAGCTCGTAGCCCTCCTGGATGCCCTTCAGGCCGGCCGCCAGGATGACCGCGTATGCCAGGTACGGGTTGCAGCCGGTGTCCAGGGAGCGGATCTCGACCCGGGTCGAGCCCTGCTTCCCCGGCTTGTACATCGGCACCCGGATCAGCGCGGACCGGTTGTTGTGGCCCCAGCAGATGTACGACGGCGCCTCGCCGCCCGCGCCGGCCTCGCGCTGCGAGCCGCCCCAGATCCGCTTGTAGGAGTTCACCCACTGGTTGGTGATCGCCGAGATCTCGCCCGCGTGCCGCAGCAGGCCGGCGATGAACGACCGCCCCACCTTGGAGAGCTGGTACTCGGAGCCCGCCTCGTGGAAGGCGTTCCGGTCGCCCTCGAAGAGCGAGAGGTGGGTGTGCATCCCGGAGCCCGGGTACTCGGAGAACGGCTTCGGCATGAAGGAGGCGTGGGCGCCCTGCTCCAGGGCGACCTCCTTCATCACCAGGCGGAAGGTCATGATGTTGTCCGCCGTGGTCAGCGCGTCCGCGTAGCGCAGGTCGATCTCCTGCTGGCCAGGGGCGCCCTCGTGGTGGGAGAACTCCACCGAGATGCCCATCGACTCCAGCATGGTGATGGCCTGCCGGCGGAAGTCGTGGCCGATGCCGCGCGGGGTGTGGTCGAAGTAGCCGGAGCGGTCCGCGGGCGTCGGCACCGAGCCGTCCACCGGCTGGTCCTTCAGCAGGAAGAACTCGATCTCCGGGTGGGTGTAGAAGGTGAAGCCCAGGTTCGACGCCTTCTCCAGGGTGCGCTTCAGGACGTAGCGCGGATCGGCGAAGGACGGCGAGCCGTCCGGCATCAGGATGTCGCAGAACATCCGCGCGGTGCCCGGGGACTCGGACCGCCACGGCAGTATCTGGAAGGTGGACGGGTCCGGCTTGGCGATCATGTCGGACTCGTAGACGCGTGCGAAGCCCTCGATCGCCGAGCCGTCGAAGCCCATGCCCTCCTCGAAGGCCTGGTCCAGCTCGGCCGGGGCGACCGCCACCGACTTCAGGAACCCGAGGACGTCGGTGAACCACAGCCGGACGAACCGGATGTCCCGCTCTTCGAGAGTCCGGAGAACGAACTCCTGCTGCTTGCCCATGCCGACAGTGTCACCTCTGCTCTTTGCGCCTGTGTTACGCGTGTACCGCATACGGGTCGCCACACGTCCGAGTGCCCATCATGGCGGAGACTCGCACATCCGCGTGTACGCCGTACCGCTGACTGACCGCATGGCCCTGTCGTCGAAGCGACGATTAGAGTTGAGCCGTGCCGAACCTCCGCCACCTCCGCCTCGCACTCAACCAGATCGACGCCACCGTGGGCGACCTCTCCGGCAACAGCGACCGGATCGTCAGCTGGACCAGGCACGCCGCCGACCGGGGTGCCCAGCTGGTCGCCTTCCCCGAGCAGGCGCTGACCGGCTACCCGGTCGAGGACCTGGCGCTGCGCGGCTCCTTCGTCGCCGCCTCCCGGGCCGCCCTGGTCGCCCTCGCCGGGCGGCTGAAGGCGGAGGGCCTCGGCGGCGTCCCGGTCGTGGTCGGCTACCTCGGCCGCTCGGACACCGACAAGCCGCGCTACGGCATGCCCGCCGGCACCCCGCAGAACTGCGCCGCGGTGCTGATGGACGGCGCCGTGGCGACCCGCTTCGCCAAGCACCACCTGCCCAACTACGGCGTCTTCGACGAGGCCCGCTACTTCGTCCCCGGCGACCAGCTGGTGGTCGTCCGCCGGCACGGCGTGGACGTGGCGCTGGCCATCTGCGAGGACATCTGGCAGGACGGCGGCCGGGTGCGGGCCGCCCGCCAGGCCGGCGCCGGACTGCTGCTGACCGTCAACGCCTCGCCGTACGAGCGGAACAAGGACGACGTCCGGCTGGAGCTGGTCCGCCGCCGGGCCGCGGAGGCCGGCTGCACCCTGGCCTACCTCAACCTGGTCGGCGGCCAGGACGAGCTGGTCTTCGACGGCGACTCGCTCGTGGTCTCCGCGGACGGCGAGACCCTCGCCCGGGCCCCGCAGTTCGAGGAGGGCTGCGTCCTCCTCGACCTGGAGCTCCCGGCCGCGGAGGGGGCCATCGCCGACGACGACGGCACGCAGGTCGCGGACGGCATGCGGATCGTCCACGTCGACCTCGGCGGCGAGCCCTCGCCGGCGCCGGCCGCGCCGATCACCGCCGAGGAGGCGCCCCGGCTCGACGAGCTCGGCGAGGTCTACTCCGCGCTGGTCACCGGCGTCCGCGCGTACGTCGAGAAGAACGGCTTCCGCAGCGTGCTGATCGGGCTCTCCGGCGGCATCGACTCGGCGCTGGTCGCGGCGATCGCGGTGGACGCGATCGGGGCGGCCGGCGTCCACGGCATCTCGATGCCCTCCCGCTACTCCTCCGAGCACTCCAAGGGGGACGCGGCCGACCTCGCCGAGCGCACCGGCCTCAACCTGCGCACGGTGCCGATCGCGCCGATGTTCGACGCCTACCTGGAGCAGCTGAAGCTCACCGGCCTGGCCGAGGAGAACCTGCAGTCCCGGCTGCGCGGCACGACGCTGATGGCGGTCTCCAACCAGGAGGGCCACATCGTCCTCGCGCCGGGCAACAAGAGCGAGTTGGCCACCGGCTACTCGACCCTCTACGGCGACTCGGTGGGGGCCTTCGCCCCCATCAAGGACGTGCCGAAGACGCTGGTCTGGGCGCTGGCGCGGTGGCGCAACGAGGAGGCGGAGCGGCGGGGGGAGACCCCGCCGATCCCGCCGAACTCGATCACCAAGCCGCCGTCGGCGGAGCTGCGGCCCGGCCAGGTGGACACCGACTCGCTGCCGGACTACGAGGTGCTGGACGCCGTCATCGAGGCGTACGTCGACCGCGACGAGGGGCGCGAGGCGATCATCGCCCAGGGCTTCGAGGCCGCGGTGGTGGACCGGATCCTCCGCCTGATCGACGGCGCGGAGTACAAGCGGCGCCAGTACCCCCCGGGCACCAAGATCTCCCCCAAGGCCTTCGGCCGCGACCGCCGCCTCCCCCTCACCAACCGCTGGCGCGAGGGCTGAGCACCGCGGGCGCGCCGCAGGCCGCGGGTGCGGGGCGCCGGGGACGGCGGCCCCGGGGGACCCCGGGCGGCCCCGGGGCGGCCCGGGAACGGTGAAAGGGCGGCGGCGGGGGCGAGAAGATCCCGCAGTGACAGGCGGCCGGTGGGTGTGGGAACCTGTGGGCCACCCTGGACGAAGGCGCGCAGCGGGGAGCTCAGACACGTGGCGATACCGGAGCGGAACCGGCGGCGTCCCCGCACGGCCCGCAGCGGGAACCCCGTCGCCGCCGCCCTCGTCCTGGTCGCCCTCCTCGTCGCCGCGCTCGCGCTGAACAGCGCGCGCGACGCACCTCTGCGCTCCATCGGCCCGCTGGCCGGCTACGGCCTTCCGATCGCCCTGGCCTGCGCGGTCGGCGGCGCGATCCTCGCCTCCAGCCACCGCGGCCGCAGCCGCGAGCGCTCGCTCGCCGCCGAGCCCACCCTGTACGCGGCCAGGGTCCGGACCGGCGTCTTCGCCCTGCTGGCCGGGGCGGCCGTCGCGCTGCCGGTGGGGCTCCTCTTCCTCTGGCACACCCCTGCCCAGGGCGACGGGATCACGGTGGCCCGGCCGTCGGCCGCGCCCTCCGGACGCACCCCCGCCGACTCCTCCTCGCCGTCCGCCTCGCCGGTGCCGCAGGGGACCGGCCGGGCCGGGCACGCGTTCCAACTGCCGCTGGTGCCAGTGCTGATCGGGCTCGGGGTGCTGGCGCTGCTGGCGGTGGCGCTGCTGGTGGGCGGGAGGCTGCTGGCCGCCGCCCGGCTCCGCGACCGCGCGCCGTCCCCGGCCGCCGGCGCGGACGGCGATCGCGCGGCACTCGCGGACGCCGTGGACGCCGGGCTCGCCGCCCTGCGCGGTGACGACCCGCGTACCGCGATCATCGGCGCCTACGTCGCCATGGAGAACGCCCTGGCCGGGCGGGGGCTCGCGGTACGCCGCTCGGACAGCCCGAGCGAGCTGCTGTCCCGGGCCGCCGGCCGCGGCCTGCTGGCGGGGGCGGCCGCGACCGCCGCCGGCGGACTGGCCGGGCTCTTCCGGGAGGCCCGGTACTCCAGCCATCCCATGGCGGAACGGCAACGGGACGAGGCGAGGGCCGCATTGGACGTGCTGGACGGCGAGTTGAGCAGAGGACCAACCGGAGCGGCCGAAGCGGCCGGACCGACCGGAGCAGCCGGGACCAAGGAAGCGTCGGGGGTGAGTCGGTAGCCATGGAGCGCCATACCGTCATCGCACTGCTGATCCTCGCCATAGGCGGGGAGACCGCGCTCGCCGTGGTCGGCGGCGGGGCCGCCGCCGGGGTGGGCGCCGCGCTGCTGCTCGCCGCGATCGCGGTGATCGCCCGGTTCGCGCTGGGCGCCGCCGCCACCGACGGCGTCGGCCACGACCGGCTGCGGCTGCTCAGCTCGCGCGAGCCGTCGCTGCGCCAGCTCGCCGGCGCCGTCGACGACGCCCTGGGCACCCAGGACGGCTACGAGTGGCGACTGCGCCCGGTCCTGGAGCGGCTCTACGCGGCCCGGCTCGCGGAGGGGTACGGCGTCTCGCTGCACACCGAGCGGAGCCGGGCGGCCGCGCTGGTCGGGCCGGACGTGTGGCCGTGGATCGACCCGTCCCGTCCGGGCGGCACCGACCCGGCACCCCCGCCGCACACCGCCCGCCACGCCGGCTACCCCAGACCCGTGCCGGCCGAGACCGTGACCGCGCTGGTGGAGCGGCTGGAGAGCCTCCGCGGACTCCCGACGCAGCTCGGCCGGGCCGGGCAGTTCGGGCCGCCGTATCCGAAGACAGCCGAGGGACCCGAGGGAGCAGAGTGACCCCCGCGACAGCCACCCCTGAGACGGGACACACCGCCACCGGCGCCGAGACCGACCAGGCCGCACAGACCGACCAGGCCGCCCAGGCCCCCCAGGCCGCAGAAGCCGCCGCCGAGCTGACCCCACGGCAGGCCGGAGAGCGCGCCCACGCCGTGCTGGACGAGATCGAGCGCGCCGTGGTCGGCAAGCGCCGGGCGCTCGAACTCACCATGATGGGCGTCCTCGCGGCGGGCCACATCCTCGTCGAGGACCTGCCCGGGCTCGGCAAGACGCTGCTCGCCCGCTCCTTCGCGACCACCCTGGGCCTGGACTTCCGCCGCATCCAGTTCACCCCGGACCTGCTGCCCTCGGACGTCTCCGGGGCGCCCTTCTACGACCAGCGGACCGGCGAGATGGTCTTCCGGCCCGGGCCGGTCTTCACCCACCTGCTGCTCGCCGACGAGATCAACCGCACCCCGCCGAAGACCCAGGCCGCGCTGCTGGAGGCGATGGCCGAGTCGCAGGTCTCGGTGGACGGCACCACCCGCCGGCTGCCCGACCCCTTCCTGGTGATCGCCACCGACAACCCGATCGAGTACGAGGGCACCTACGCCCTCCCCGAGGCCCAGTTGGACCGCTTCCTGCTGCGGATCCGGATGGGCTACCTGCCGCCGGCCGAGGAGGCCGCGATGCTCCGCCGCCGGGTGCGGCGGGCGGCGCCGGAGGCCGAGCTGGCCACCATCGCCTCGCCGGCCGAGGTGCTGGCGATGCGGGCCGCGCTGGAGCGGGTGGAGATCGACGACGACCTGGTCGACTACACGGTGGCGCTGGTGGCCGCGACCCGCACCCATCCGCAGGTGCAGGTCGGGGCCTCGCCCCGGGGCGGGCTCGCGCTGGTCCAGCTCGCCCGCGCCCACGCGGTGCTGGACGGCCGGGACTACGTGGTGCCGGAGGACGTGAAGGAGGTCGCCGTGCCCGCGCTGGCGCACCGGATCACGCTGCGGCCGGAGTTGTGGGTACGCCGGGTGAGCGCGGACGACGTGGTGGCGGCGATCGCCGCCGCGGTGCCCACCCCGCGGTCGGTGCCCACCGGCCGCCCGGGAGAGGCCAGTTGACCTCCGGTCAGGTCCGGCGCCGGCGCGCGGAGGCTCGCGCGGGGCGTGCGCAGCGGGCTGCCCGCCGCCGATACCAGGAGCACCGCAGAGAGCGGGCGCGGCGCTGGGACGCGCGCGAGCGGGAGCGTGCGAGCGGGAGCGAGGGCACCGGCGCCGGTGCGCGCGCCGGAACAGGGACGGGAACGACGGCGCGAGCGGGCGCGGAGAGCGCCGTGGCCCGCGCGTTGGGGCCCGCGGGGCGCGGGACGGCGCCTTCGCGCCGCCGCCTCCGCCGCCGGCCGGGTGGCGCCCCGCCGAGCACACCCTGCGCGGTCTCTCGGTCGCGGTGACCGCGGTCGCCGCCGCGCTGGTCACCGGGCACGGCTGGCTCCTCGCACTGGCCGCGGGACCACTGCTGGCCCTGGCCCTGGCGGTGCCCCGGCACCGGCGCCCGGGCCGGATCGGGACCTCGGTGGCCGTCTCGCCGCCCGCCCGCCGCTGCTTCGAGCGGGAGAGCATCGAGGCGACCGTCACCGTCCGGTTCCCCGGGGCGGACGACGCCCGGCCGGCCTGGATCGACCCCGGGTACACCCCCTCCCCCGGCGTCGCCCTGGCCGACGTCGTCTCGGACCCGGAGCGGCGGACCGTCACCTTCCGCCTCACCGCCCGGCGCTGGGGCCGCTGGTCGCTCGGCACCGCCGACCTGGACCTCTACGACGAGGGCGGGGCGGCCCGCCGTACCGTCCGGGTCGACCTGGGGTTCGCGGAGGTCTTCCCGGTCGCCGAGGACGCCTCCCTCACGCCGGTGCCGGTGCGGCTGCCCGAGCGGCTGGGCGAGCATCCGACCACCCAGGACGGCGACGGCGTCGAGGTGGTCGGGGTGCGGCCGCACGTCTGGGGCGAGCGGCAGCGGCGGATCCACTGGCCGTCCACCACCCGCCGGGGCGGGGCCGTGCAGATCAGCCAGTTCGCCGCCGAGCGGGCGGTGGACACCGTGCTGCTCCTGGACGCCTGCGTGGACGTGGCCGATCCGGTCACCGGCCGCTCGACGCTGGACGACTCGCTGCGGGTCGCGGCCGGCATCGCCCGCGCGTACCTCCGCGGCCACGACCGGGTCGGGGTGGTCGCGGCCGGCGGCGGGACCCCGCGCTGGCTGCGGCCGCGCAGCGGGGAGGCCCAGTTCCTGCGGATCGTGCAGAGCGTGCTGGACGTCCGCTCCGGCACCTCGTTCGCGGCACCCGAGCTGGACCGGCTGCCGCCGCCCGCCCTGCCGCGCGGCGCCCTGGTCTACGCGATCACCCCGCTGGCCGACGAGCGCTTCCTGGATCTGCTGCGGGACCTGGCCGAGCGCGGAAACCCGGTGGTGATCGTGGAGTTGGCGATCAGCGAGCCGCGCGCCGAGGAGCACGACCGGGCCGAGCGGCTGGCCCAGCGGCTGTGGCGGATCGACCGCAGCGCCCTCCGCTTCTCGCTCGCCGAGCACGGGATGCCGGTGGTCACCTGGCGCGCCCAGCCGGACGCCGGGGCAGCCGGCCGAGGCGGCGAGGGCGAAGGGCTGCTGGACCTCGCCCTGGCGCCGCTGCTGCGCACCCGCGTCCACGGGAGGACCCGATGAGCGGCCGGACGGCCGGCCCGGCCCGCGCCGGGGGCTTGGCGGCCGCCCTCGGGACGGCGGCCGAGCGCGGCCTCGCCCTGCTCCTCGCCCTCGCCGTGGCCCGTCCGTCCGAACTCGGCGACCTGCCCCTGACCGTGCTGCTGCTGGTGCTCGCCTGGTGCGCCGGGCCGTCCCGCGCACGGCGTCCGGTGACGGTGTCCTACCGCTGGTGGCCCCGGCTGGTCCAGCACCGCAACACGGTGTTCGCGGTGGCCTGCGTGCTGGTCGCGGCGGTCCGCGGCGGCGGCGCACCGCCGGTGGCGCTCGCGGCCGCGGACACCGTGCTGCTGCTGAGCTATCTGGTCCTGGTCGACGCGCGGACGGCCGGGCCGGTGGGCCGGCGCCGGCTGCGCCCGGCGGCGCTGCTCGCCGGGTACGGGGCCTCGGCCCTGGTCCTCGTCGCCGCCTCGGCGGACGTGGGCCACGCCGGCCACTGGTGGGCCCGCCCGCTCGCCGCGCTGGCGATCGCCGGCGCGGGAGCGGCGCTCGCGCTGACCCAGGGGCTGCGCCGGGGCGGGAACCGGCCGCCCCTCGGCCCTCCTCCGGTTACGGCACGACGTGCCCGGCGGCGCGGAAGAGCCGGTACCACTCCTCGCGGGTGAGCGGCAGCTCCGAGCCGGCGGCGGACTCGGCGACCCGGCCGGGGTTGGTGGTGCCGAGGACGACCTGCATGTTCGCCGGGTGGCGGGTGATCCAGGCGACCGCGATGCCGGTCGGCGTCACCTGGTACTTCTCGGCCAGCTCCGCCAGGACGTCGTTCAGCTCCGGGTAGTTCTCCCGGTCGCCGATGAAGACCCCGTCGAAGAACCCCTTCTGGAACGGCGACCAGGCCTGCAGGGTCATCCCGTGCAGGCGGGAGTAGTCGAGCAGGCCGTTGTCCCGGCTGATCGACTGGTCCAGGCCGGCCATGTTGGAGGCGATGCCGGAGGCGATCAGCGGGCAGTGGGTGATGCTCAGCTGCACCTGGTTGGCCACCAGCGGACGGCGGACGGCGGTCTTCAGCAGCTCGATCTGGGCGGGGGTGTGGTTGGAGACGCCGAAGTTCACCACCTTCCCGGCGGCGTGCAGCTCGTCGAAGGCCGCCGCGACCTCCTCCGGCTCGACCAGGGTGTCCGGGCGGTGGAGGAGGAGGACGTCCAGGTACTCCGTCCGCAGCGCGGCCAGCGACTCGTCGACGGAGCGGAGGATGTGCTCCTTGGAGAAGTCGAAGAAGCCGGGGCGGATGCCGACCTTGCTGGTGATCACGATCGACTCGCGGTCGGCGGGCGTCAGCTTGACGGCCTCCCCGAAGCGGGCCTCGCACGCGTGGCGGGTCGGGCCGTAGATGTCGGCGTGGTCGAAGGCGTTGATCCCGGCGTCCCGGGCGCTGCCGTAGAGCGTGCGGATCTGCTCGTCGTCGAGTTCGGCGATGCGCATCAGCCCCAGGACGACGTTGGAGGCGCGCAGTTCGGTGTTGGGGAATGACAACGTTTTCACCCGCTCATCCTCTCCGAGCGGAGCCAGGTAGTCGAGATCACCTCGGAGCCCTCGATGTGAAGATGCAGGATGCGCTCGGCGGAGAAGACCGCGACCACCTCGTCGGGGGATGTCGCCACCACCCGTGCGCCGGTGGTGTCGACGCCGGTGGCGGCGAGGTGGGCGAGCGCGGTCTCCCTCGGCGCCGGCGGGGGCGGCACCGGGGCGCCGGACTGCTCGAAGGCGGCCCGCACCGCGGGCAGCGCGGAGACCGCCCGCGGGAACCCGGCGAACGCGGCGGTCTCCAGCAGGACTTCGGCGATCTCGCCGGGGGCGAGGCCGGCCGCGAGCCCGGTGCCGAGGTGCACCCTGAGGGGGCCCTCGTACATGCCGGCCGCGAGGATCGCCGCGAGGGCGACCGCCTCCCGCGTGCGGGGGTCCAGGGCGGTGCGGTGGTGGAGGTGGCCGTAGACCGTGCCGACGGCGGTCTCCGCGAGTGCGGGGGCGGCGCGGAACATCTCCGCGAGGCGCTCGGCGCCGCCCGGGATCAGCTGTCCGAAGGTGTCGCGTCCTGTCGCGTGAAGCTCCTCGAATCCCATCCGCCAAGCGTCACCTGCCGTGCCGCCGTCGGCAACGAGCGCACCGCCGCCGCTGCGGGGAAAGCGGCCAGGGCCCGGCGCCGGCCGCTCACCAGCGGAGGTCGGCGGCGGAGCCGGCCGGTGGGAACCAGCGGCGCAGCAGCGCTCGCGCGCCGCCGCGGCGGGCCGTGCCGGCCGCGCTGCTGACCAGGTGCTGGAGGACGTCCAGGGTGACGGGGTCGTCGCCGCCCGGCGCGGCCAGCGCCTCGTGCGCCAGCGCGCGCAGCTCCGGATCACCGTCCTCCAGGGCGAGGACCGTGGCGCCGGTCCTGCGGGCGTCCGAGACCCGCTGCAGCACGCCCTCGCCGAGTCCGCCGCCGCCCACCACGAAGACCGTCTCGTTGCGCCGCGCCTCCTCCAACCTCCGTAGCGGAACGGCGAGATGGCCCGGCGCCCCGTCCGGGACCCGGTGCCTGACGAGGGTCGGGGCCAGCTCCGGGACGCCGCACCAGCCGGCCTCGTCGGTGAGGTGCGCGGCCAGGTGCCAGGGCTCCTCCGCCTCGCCGCCGACCAGCAGCAGGCCTCCCGGCCTGGCCGACCGCCGGGTCACCGCCGCGTGCAGCCCCCCGGCGAACTCCGCCGTCGACTCGACCCAGCCGGTGCCGGCGAGGAGCTCCCGCAGCAGTGTGACCCTGGACCCATCCACGGGGGCCCATCCTGCCAAGTGACCGGCGGCGATGGGAGGATTCGGGCATGACCACACCTGATCGTGCCAACGACTCCGCCGCCTCTGCCGACTCCGCGTCCGCCCCGGCTGCCAAGCCCAGGAAGGACCCGCACGAGCTGCCCGACGTCTCCGGTCTTACCGTCGGCGTCCTCGGCGGCACCGGGCCGCAGGGCCGCGGCCTCGCCTACCGCCTCGCCAAGGCCGGGCAGGCCGTCGTGATCGGCTCCCGCAGCGCCGAGCGGGCCGGGACGGCCGCCGCCGAGCTGGCCGAGCTGCCGGGCGGTGCGGGCGTGCGCGGCGCGGACAACGCGACCACCGCCGCCGAGAGCGACATCGTCATCGTGGCCGTGCCCTGGGAGGGCCACGGCGATCTGCTGACCGCCCTGCGCGAGCAGCTGGCCGGGAAGATCGTGGTCGACTGCGTCAACCCGCTGGGCTTCGACAAGAAGGGCGCCTACGCGCTGAAGCCGGCCGAGGGCAGCGCCGCCGAGCAGGCCGCCGCCCTGCTGCCGGACTCCAGGGTGACGGCCGCCTTCCACCACCTCTCGGCGGTCCTCCTCCAGGACCCGGAGATCGAGAAGATCGACACCGATGTGCTGGTGCTCGGCGAGGAGCGCGAGGCCACCGACATCGTGCAGGCGCTGGCGGGCCGGATCGACGGCATGCGCGGGGTCTTCGCCGGCCGGCTGCGCAACGCCCACCAGGTGGAGTCGCTGGTGGCCAACCTGATCTCGGTGAACCGCCGCTACAAGGCGCACGCGGGCCTGCGGATCACCGACGTCTGAGCGGACCCGCCGCACGGACCCGCCGAGCCGACCCGCGACCCCTGGGCGGGAGTCGCGGAGGCGTCGGGGAGAATGTGGGGCGGCAGCCGTACCGCACCCCCAGGAGCCCGCCCCATGCCGCGTTTCTCGCTCTTCGCGTTCATCCTCGCCGCGCTGGCGCTGCTCGCCGCCGTGGTCTCGGCCCTGGCGGGCCTGTGGGTCGGGCTGCTGTGGGTGCTGCTGGCCGGCCTGGCGTCCAACGTCGGCTGGGTCCAGCTGCGCCGCGCCCGCCGCTAGCGGGGGTCGGCGGACGGCTGCTCCCGCTCAGCCGCCGTAGCCCAGCAGGTTGGCGTGCCAGAAGCGGAAGAGCTCCTGGCCGACCGCCGCGTATCCGCCGGCGTTCCCGAACCAGCCCAGCACGCCGCCGACGATGTCCGTGAAGAACCACTGGTTCAGCGACGGCGTCCACAGCAGGACGAAGATCGCCATCATCCCGTACGGAGCGAAGGGCGCGAACGCCCGCCGGGTCTGGTACGACAGCCAGGGCTCGATGATCCCGTAGCCGTCCAGGCCGGGGATCGGCACCAGGTTGAGGACGGTCGCGATGACCTCGAGCGCCCCCAGGTAGCCGAGCGCGGCGGCGAACTCCGTCGGCGCCGAGTCCAGCCACCCGGCCCCCAGCGGCAGCAGGCAGGCGACCGCGAAGAGGGCGTTGATCGCGGGCCCGGCGGCCGAGATCAGGCTGTGCTGGCCGCGCTTGCGGATCCGCCCCCGGTCGATGAAGACCGCCCCGCCGGGCAGCGCGATGCCGCCGATGATGATGAAGACCACGGGCAGCAGGAAGCTGTACACCGGGTGGGTGTACTTCAGCGGGTTGAGGGTGAGGTAGCCGCGGACCCCGACGCCGATGTCCCCGCTGTGCAGGGCGGTACGGGCGTGGGCGTACTCGTGGAGGCAGAGGGAGACCAGCCAGCCCGAGATCACGAAGAGGAAGACGCCGAAGCGGACGTTGCCGAAGTGGTCCCAGACCAGGTAGCCGGAGGCGCCGAAGACCGCCAGCAGCACCCAGAAGACGTTGCTGACACGGTTGTGGCCCGCCGAGCGGGGGCGGGTGCGTTCGTCGGTCGCGGTCATCCGGGGTGCGCTCCATGGCTGGGGCTGAGGGTTGCGTGGGGCGCCATCCTGCCGTGCGCGGCTGACCCGCAGCAAGCGACGCTCCCTGTGCTCAACGCCTCCGTACCCCGCCGCGTGCCCGGGAGCGGCCCCCCAGCCCCAGGCCGGGGGACGCCCGCAACGCACCTCGCGGCGGGCCGCCGCCCCCGGTCCGGCGCCCCGGGGGGCGTGGATCAGGGGGCGGCGGCACGCAGCGAGGGCGCGTCCGTCAGATCGTGGCGGTGTCGATCACGAAGCGGTAGCGGACGTCGCTGGCGACCACCCGGTCGTAGGCCTCGTTGATGCGGTCGGCGGAGATCAGCTCGATCTCGGCGCCGATCCCGTGCTCGGCGCAGAAGTCCAGCATCTCCTGGGTCTCCCGGATACCGCCGATCATCGAGCCGGCCAGCGAGCGCCGCCCGCCGATCAGCGAGAAGAGGTTCAGCGAGACCGGCTTCTCCGGCGCGCCGACGTTCGCCATGGCGCCGTCCACGGTCAGCGTGGCCAGGTAGGCGTCCAGCTCCAGGCTGGCCGAGACGGTGTTCACGATCACGTCGAACTTCCCGGCCAGCGCCTCGAGCGCGCCCTCCACCGAGGTGTTGACGTAGTGGTCCGCGCCCAGCTTGGCCGCGTCCTCGCGCTTCTTCTCGGAGTGGCTGAGGACGGTCACCTCGGCGCCCATCGCGTGGGCGATCTTCACCGCGAGGTGGCCGAGCCCGCCCAGGCCGAGGACGGCGACCTGCCGGCCGGGTCCGGCGTTCCAGTGCCGCAGCGGCGAGTAGGTGGTGATGCCGGCGCAGAGCAGCGGCGCGGCCTCGTCCAGCGAGATCCCGTGCGGGATCCGCAGCACGAACTTGTGGTCGACGACGACCTGGGTGGAGTAGCCGCCGTAGGTCGGCTCACCGTCCTTGCCGATGCCGTTGTAGGTGGGGATGTTGCCGGCGGTGCAGTACTGCTCCTCGCCCTTGCGGCAGTTGACGCACTCGCCGCAGGAGTCGACCATGCAGCCGACGCCGACCCGGTCGCCCACCGAGAAGTCGGTGACGCCGGGGCCGACCTCGGCCACCACGCCGGCGATCTCGTGGCCGGGCACCATCGGGAAGATGCCCTCGCCCCACTCGTTGCGGACCTGGTGGATGTCCGAGTGGCAGATGCCGGCGTACTTGATGTCGATCAGGATGTCGCCCTCGCGCAGCTCGCGCCGCGGGATGATGGTGCGCTCCAGCGGGGCACTGGGGGCAGGAGCGGCGTATGCGGGAACGCTGGTGGTGCTCATATGCGGTGTGACTCCACGCTGTCGGTGTCGTGCTGTGTCGGTCGGCCGGCGTTCTTGTCGGCGTCGCCCAGGCTCAGGTTGGCCAGGAGCTGGAGCGCGGTCTCCGAGGGGGAGCCGGGCTCCGCGGTGTAGATGAACAGGGTCTGGTCCGGCTCGTCGGCCGGGGCGAACACCTCGTACTCCAGGGCGAGCTCGCCGACCTGCGGATGCCGGAAGCGCTTGTGCCCGTGGCTGCGCCTGCGCACCGTGTGCTTGGCCCAGGTGGTCCGGAACTCCGGCGACTTGACGGCGAGTTCGCCGATCAGCTCGCAGAAGCCGGAGTCCTCGCAGTCCCGGCTGGCGGCCAGCCGGAGGTTGGCCGCGGTGTCCTCGGCGACCTCGGCCCAGTCCGGGAAGAGGTCCCGGGCGGACTCGTCGAGGAAGACCAGCCGGGCCAGGTTCCGCTCCCGGTAGGGCATCGCCTCGAAGTCCGGGTAGAGCGAGCGGGCCAGCCGGTTGGCGGCCAGCACCTGGGTCGAGCTGTCGGTGATCAGCGCCGGGGTGGCCGCGTCCAGGGCGCCGAGCATCTGGTGGAGGCTCGGGCGCACCCGCCTCGGCCGGGCCGAGCGGGAGTGCCGCCGGCCGCCGCCGTGCCGGTGGTGCTGGGCGAGCGCGACCAGGTAGGCCTGCTCGGTCTCGTCCAGCTGGAGGGCGCGGGCGATGGCCTCCAGGACGCTCGCCGAGACGTTCCGGTGCCGGCCCTGTTCCAGGCGGGTGTAGTAGTCCGTGCTGACCCCGGCCAGCTGGGCCAGCTCCTCCCGGCGCAGGCCGGGCACCCGGCGCGCCGAGCCGGTGACGGCCGGCGGCAGGCCGACGGACTCCGGGGTGAGGCGCGCCCGGCGAGAGCGGAGGAACTCGCTGAGCTCGACGGTGTGATCCAGACCCATGGACTCCAGTATCACGGTCCCGGAGGCCGGACCCGGGCCCCGAGGGTGGTTCTGTGAGAACCCCCCTCGGGGCCGGGGCCGGCCGCCGCCGCTACCTGAAGGACTGCTCCTCGCCCGGGAACGCCCCGCCGCGGACCTCGTCCGCGAAGGCCGTGGCCGCCGCGCCGAGCACCCCGCGGAGGTCCGCGTACCGCTTGACGAACTTCGGGACCCGGCCGGCGGTCATCCCCGCCATGTCGGTCCACACCAGCACCTGGGCGTCGCAGTCCGGCCCGGCCCCGATGCCGACCGTCGGGATGTGCAGCGCGCTGGTCACCTCGCCGGCCAGCTTCGCCGGCACCGCCTCCAGCACCACCGAGAAGGCCCCGGCGTCCTGCACCGCCTTGGCGTCGTTCAGCAGCCGCTGGGCGCCCTCGTCGCCGCGCCCCTGCACGGGGTAGCCGCCGAAGGCGTTCACCGACTGCGGGGTGAGGCCGATGTGCGCCATCACCGGGATCCCGGCCTCGACCAGCAGCTGGATGGCGGCCGCCGACCGCTCGCCGCCCTCCAGCTTCACCGCCTGGACGCCGGCCTCCTTCAGCAGCCGCACCGAGTTGTGGAGGGCCTGCTGCGCGGACTCCTGGTACGCGCCGAACGGCAGGTCGGCGACGATCAGCGCGCGCTCGGTGCCGCGCACCACCGAGCCCGCCATCATCACCATCTGGTCCATGGTCACCGGCACGGTGGTCTCGTAGCCGAGGTGGCAGTTGCCGGCCGAGTCGCCGACCAGCAGAACGGGGATCCCCGCCTCGTCGAACACCGCGGCGGTGGGGGCGTCGTAGGCGGTGAGCATGGCCCACCGCTCACCGTTCTGCTTGGCCTTGGCGAGGTCCCGCACGGTCACCCGGCGGCCGGTCACGCCGCCGTACAGGGAGCTGTTGCTGTGCTCGGTCATTGAGCACTCCTCCTGGAATTGTCGTCTCGTGGCGTTCTCGCGAACGTCCCCGGATCGCCCCCCATGCTGGCATGTTCTGCGAATTCTCTGTACCCCACCCCGTGACCTGCGCGGATGGGTGCGGGAGGATGGTCCGGACGGGACGCCGGGGGGCGAGCAGGGAGAGGAGCCGCCGGTGCACTCAGCTGACGGCGAACGAAGCGAGCGGAAGAGATGCGCGATCAGGCGCGGGCCGAGGTCCCGCGGTGAGGCGGACGGCGGGCCGGCCGGGGACGACCGGGCGGAGCCACGGCGCGGCCGGCCCCGCAGCGCCGCCGTCGAGCAGGCCATCTTCGACGCCGTCCACCGGATGCTGGAGCGCGGCACCCGCCTGGGCGACCTCACCACCGACCGGATCGCCCACGAGGCCGGTGTGGGGAAGGCCACCCTCTACCGGCGCTGGCCGAACCGCGACGCCCTCCTCCTCGACCTGGTGGTCCGGCTGGACGAGCAGCCGCCGGAACCGGCCGGCCGGGACATCCGCGAGGACCTGGTGCAGCTGGTCGACTTCATGCGCCGGCGCGGCCTGGTGAAGCGCTCCCGCGGCCTCCTCTCCCTCGTCCTGGGTGAGATGGCGGCCGCGCCCGAGCTCTACCGGCTCTACCACGAGCGGGTGGTGGCGCCGCGGAAGCTGGCGGTGCAGCGGGTGGTCTCGCGCGGGGTGGCCGAGGGGCTGATCCGCGCGGACGTCGACGTACGGCTGCTCTGCGAGCTGGTGATGGGCCCGATCCTGATCCGGGCCCTGCTGGACGACAGTGCGCCGCTGGACGACCCGCGGCTCTCCGAGCAGATCGTCGACTCGGCGCTGCACGGGGTGGCGGCGTCGACGGGGGTTTCGCCATCCCTTCCGTGACACTTACCGAACTCGGAACCCTCCGTGCCCGGGGAGTCGTCCCTACGGTCATACGCTGATCCGAACTTCGGGGTGAAGGGAAGCAAACCGGTACGTGCGGTACGTGAGGTACGGAGTGGCTGAGCGAGACGGAGCCGACGGGTACGGCTGGGACGACGGGAACGGGAACGCGAGCGGGTACGGAGGCGGATACGAGCCGCAGGGGGCGGGCCGGTTCCGGCCGCACCGGGGCGCCTGGCGGAGGGGCTGGATCCTGGCCCTGCTGGCCCTGCTGCTGGCGGCGGTGCTGGCCTTCCACCGGCAGATCCCGGACGGCTTCGGGAACCTGGGCAGCCTCACCGAGACCTTCCTGCCGTGGTTCGGCCTCGGGGTGCCGGTGCTGCTGGTCCTCGGCCTGGTGCGGCGCTCGGCGACGGCGCTGGTCGCGCTGATCGCGCCGGTGGTGGTCTGGGGGATGCTCTTCGGCGACCAGGTCACCAGCAAGGCCAGGCACACCGGCTACGACTTCACGGTCGTCCAGCACAACGTCAACGCGAACAACCCGGACCCGGCGGGGACGGCGGCCGCCCTGGAGGCGGCCGACCCGGACGTGATCTCCATGGAGGAGCTGACCGCGCGCTCGCTGCCGTCCTTCGAGAGCGCCCTCAGGGCCAGGTACCCGTACCACGCGGTGGAGGGGACGGTCGGACTGTGGTCCAGGTACCCGCTGTCCGGGACCCGGCCGGTGGACATCAGGATCGGCTGGACCCGGGCGCTGCGGACGGTGGTCCACGACCCGAAGGGGGACGTGGCGGTCTTCGTGGCGCACATGCCCTCGGTGCGGCTGAAGTTCGACGGCGGGTTCACCGCGAACGAGCGGGACGACAGCGCGGCGGCGCTGGGGTCGGCGATCTCCTCCGACTCCGACAAGCGGCTGGTGCTGCTGGGCGACCTCAACGGCACCATGAACGACCGGGCGCTGGCGCCGATCACCTCGCAGCTGCGCTCCGCGCAGGGGGCGGCGGGGGACGGTTTCGGCTTCTCCTGGCCGGCGAGGTTCCCGATGGCCCGCATCGACCAGATCATGTCCCGGGGCGTCAGCCCCGTCGGCGCGTGGACCCTCCCCGCCACGGCCAGCGACCATCTCCCGATCGCCGCGCACTTCACCCTGTGAGGGCGACGCGCCCGAACGCAGCGCCGCAGTCTGCCGCACCCGGCAACGGAGTTCGGGTTGCAACCCGGGTGCGGTTGCCGGGTGCGGCGGACTGCGGCGCCGGCCGCGCAGTTCCCCGCGCCCCCTATGAGCCCTGCGGGCTCGGTCCGGGGCCCGGGGCGAGCACAGAAAGAACTACGACCAGCGCGGGTCCTCGTCCCAGTCCTTGTTGCGCTCGGCGACACGGTCGAGCGCCTGCTCCGCCTCCCCGCGGGACGCGTACGGCCCGAGCCGGTTCTTCGCCGGGCACTGCATCCCCTGCTCGACCCGCTGATGCTTCAGGCAGTAGTACCAGTCGCCGCTGTCACCTTCACCGCTCATCCGTTCCACTCCGATCGCAATAGAATCCGCCGCATGGCTCGAAGCACTCCCCTGGCCCCCGGCCGTCTGTCCCCTACCCGCTCCGTCCCCGCCAGCATCAGGCGGCCGGAGTACGTCGGCAAGCCGGCCCCCACCCCGTACACCGGCCCGGACGTGCAGACGCCCGGGACGATCGAGGCGATGCGGACGGCCGGCCGGATCGCCGCCCGGGCGATGGACGCCGCGGCCCGGCTGATCGCCCCGGGGGTGACCACCGACGAGCTGGACCGGGTCGCCCACGAGTACATGTGCGACCACGGCGCCTACCCCTCGGACCTCGGCTACCGCGGCTTCCCCAAGTCGATCTGCACCTCCGTCAACGAGGTGATCTGCCACGGCATCCCGGACTCGACCGTCCTGGAGGACGGCGACATCGTCAACCTGGACGTCACCGCGTACATCGGCGGGGTCCACGGCGACCTCAACGCCACCTACCCGGTCGGCGAGGTCGACGAGGAGTCCAAGCTGCTGATCGAGCGCACCCTGGAGGCGACCCACCGCGGCATCAGGGCGGTCCGCCCGGGCCGCCGGATCAACGTGATCGGCCGGGTCATCGAGTCCTACGCCAAGCGCTTCGGGTACGGCGTGGTGCGGGACTTCACCGGGCACGGGATCAACACCTCGTTCCACTCCGGGCTGATCGTCCCGCACTACGACAACCCGCACGCGGACACCGTGATGCAGCCGGGGATGACCTTCACCATCGAGCCGATGCTGACCCTGGGCACCCACGAGTACGAGGTCTGGGACGACCAGTGGACGGTGGTCACCAAGGACCGCCGGCGCACCGCCCAGTTCGAGCACACCCTGGTGGTCACCGAGGACGGCGCGGAGATCCTCACCCTTCCGTAGCACCAAACCGCCAGGCCGCCAGGCCGCCCGGCCGGTCAGCCGATCAGCCAGTGCTCCTCGGCCGAGGCGCCGACCTCGGCGCAGGCGTCGGTGAGCGCGTCCAGCAGCCGCAGCGGATCGGGCAGCGGCTGCTCGGGGCCGCGCACCCAGCCCACCTCGATGCCTCCGGCAAGGGAGGACGGCGGGAGGAGGACGTAGCTGCCGCGGCAGTGCCAGCGCAGCCCCGGATGGTCGGTGAGGGTCTCCGGGTGGCAGTCGAGCTCGCACGGCCACCACTCGTCCTCGTCGTCCGGGGTGCCGCGGGTGGCGGTGAAGAAGAGGTACCGGTCCTCGCCGATCGCGGCGACCGGGCCGCCGGGCCCGCCGCTCGCCTCGATCCGCTCCAGAGCGAGGCGACCGGCCGACGCCGGGACGTCGAGGACGTCGTGGGCGCGGCCGGTCGCGGTGACGAAGTTGGCCTCCGGATACCTGGCGAGCCAGTGGTCGATCTGCTCGGGGTCCGTGCTGGCCTGCGTCTGCCAGGCGAAGGAGATCGGATGCTGGGCGGGGCTCGGGCAGCCGACCCGGTCGCAGGAGCAGCGGTAGCCGGCCGAGTGGGCGGCCGGGGCCACCGGGAAGCCGGCGCGTACCGCGGCGAGCAGCAGGTCGCGCCGCTCGTCGGGGGTGGCCGCCCGGGTTCCGCGGGAGCGGGAGCGGGTGAGGGAGCGCGCGCGGACCCCGCCCTGGGTCTCCTCCCCGCCGGGGAGGGCCCGTCGCCACCAGGAACCGAACCGGCTCACGCCCGCGTCGCCGGTTTTGCCCGTTGCATCCATCGAGCCCCTCTCAGCCTCGTGCCCTGCTCCTCGGGACCCGCGGATTCGGCGGGCGACCACGAGGGACCGCGAGACGACGCCGGTACGGGGGGGTACGGCGAGTCGGGTTCCCGGGAGCGTACTGAGCAGGATACGGGTGTCCGTGCGGTGGTGTGCGCCGGGGCCTTACGCCGGTGGTGTGCGCTGGGGGCAGAGGGGGGCGCACGGCAGCACGCGGCGGTAGCGGGGGTCCGCCCCGCCGCGTGCCGCCGGCGGAGGTCAGCCCTTCACCAGTTGCGAGGCCGAGGGGATCTGGTTGGTCACGTTCAGCCCGTCCTTGCTCGCGGCGCCCTTCACCTTGTCGACGACGCTGCTGAACTGGCCGAGGTCCTGCTCGCTGGCCTGGCCGTGGGCGGCCTTGCTGCCGAGCGACTTCAGCGAGTCCACCCCGCCGCTGAGCGGGGAGACCAGCTTGGAGAGGGCGGGGTCGCCCTTGGCGTCGTCGATCGCGTGCTTGAGCCGGTTGTAGGTGAATCCGCCGGCGAGTCCGGCCTTGACGAAGGCGCCGGTCCGGCCCTTGGCGCCCTTCTTGAAGGTGCCGGCCTTGAGCGGCTTGTAGATCCACTGGTAGGTGGCGCCCGCGGCGAGCCCGGCGTTGGCCAGGAAACGGGTCTTGGCGAACTTGACCTTCTGCGCGCTGGAGGTCGCGGTCGGGCTGCTTCCTCCGCCCGCCGAGTTGGAGGTGTTGCTGGAGCAGCCCGGCGCCAGCAGCAGCGCGGCCGACATCGGCAGAGCGACGACGGCGCCGCGGCGCAGTCGGGCGGCGGGGGCGGTTCGGGTCTGGCAAGGGTGGGGCCGGCGGTGCACGGTGCTCCTCCTGGTTCGGCGGTGGAATCCGTCACCGGGAGGGTTCCCAGCCGCACCCCGGACCGCTCCAGGAGCCCCGATGACCAGCCGAACGGCGGACATCGCGGTGAGTTGACGACTCGTCAGCGCGCCCGACAGACGATCACCCGGACGAGTCGGTGTACCGCTCGCCGGCCATCCGGCGCTCCAGGCCGATCCAGAACACGTTCATCAGCCGCCGCGCGGTGGTCTCCGGCGGCTCCGCGCCGGAACTGGCCAGCACCCAGTCGGCCAGCGCGTCGGCCCCGCCGACCAGCGCGTGGGCGATCGCCACCGCCTCGCCGCGACCCTCGGCGCCGCGCTGCTCGGCCGCGCGCTGCTCGGGCAGCACGGGGCCGGCCTCGCCCTCCGCCCCGGCCACCGGGGCGGAGGCGCGGACCAGGCCGGCGACCGCTGCGGTCACCATCCGGCGCACCTCGACCACCTCGGCCACGATCGGGCCGCCCTGCGAACGCGCCTGCTGGTAGAGGACGATCCAGCTCTCCCGGTGCTCGGCGACGAACGCGAAGAACGCGACCAGGCCGCGGAACAGCTGCTCCCCCGGTTCGAGTTCGGGGTCGACCGCGTCGGCGAGCGCCTCGATCAGCCGGTCCGCCTCCCGCCGCAGGCAGGCGCCGAAGAGCTCCTCCTTGGACCCCAGGTAGAGGTAGAGCAGCGGCTTGGAGACCTCGCACTGCTCGGCGATCTCGTCCATCGAGGCCGCGTGGTAACCGGAGCGCGAGAACACCCGGACCGCCGCGTCCAACATCTGCTGCTCGCGCACGGCGCGCGGGAGCCGCTTGGGCCTGGCGGCGGGAGGGTCCTGCTTGACTTCGGATCGCATTCGGTGAGTGTATTCCGTGGATGCCATGTGGCGTTGCCGGGTTCACATCCCGAACGGACGCCCCCAAGGCGGCGGTCAGGGCGTGATGCCGAGCCGGCTCTCGGCGGTGGCCCAGTCCGCGGCGATGGCCTGCTGGGCGGCGGACAGCGAGACCTTTCCGGAGCAGACCGCGCTGTGCAGCCGCGACTCCACCGCATCCTTGGGGTTGTTCGGGCCGGCGCCCGAGCGGTGGCCCGGGGACGGCGGCTCCACCCACAGGTTGCGGGGGTCGTTGGGGTCGCCGCCCAGCTCCAGGCTGATCAGGTGGTCGTACTCGGCGTCCCGCAGCGAGCCGGTGTAGTCGTAGGACTTGGCGTTGGCCTTCTTCTCCCGGCCGGTGATGCCGGAGGGCGGCCGGATGTCGCTGGTGTAGCCGGAGCGGCAGATGGTCGACCTGAGGGTGGCCTGGGTCACCTTCGGGTTGAGCGCCCCGGGCGTGCAGGAGGGGTCCGGCAGCGGCTGGCCGCCGTCGGTGCGGAGGTGGCAGCTGCCGGCGGGCGGCTGCTGCTGGAAGGTGTAGTCGCTCTGCGGGCCGGCGCCGACGGGTATCGGCCCCGCCGCGGCCGAGCCGGCGGCGGACGCGCCGGGCGTGACCGCCTCGCCGGAACCGCCCTTCACCGACCCGGCGTGCGAGCACCCGCCCAGCCCGAGCGCCAGCGCGGAGACCGCGGCCGCCGCCGCGAGGGCGCCGCGACGCGGGCTCCGGGGTATTCGGAGGGTTCGGGTACGGGGGGTTCGGGTACGGCGGGCCTCGTCCTCCGGAGTGCGGGCGTTCCCTCGCATACTCGGGCTCCTCCTGCTTCGTTCAAGCGGCCGACCTGACGTTATCCGTCCGCGCGGCGATATCCCTACCCGCCCCTGACACCCCCTCATCTCCCCCACCCCCGGCGCACGGTGGCGCCCCGGGCGCCCGCACCCGCGCCCCGGCGTCGTTCGCTCTGTTGACTCTCGTCATGGCGGCGCAATACTGAGGAGGCCCAGGAGAGGAGCTCCGCGATGCCCTCGTCCCCGCCGACGCCGCTCTCCCCCTCCGCCCACACCGACACCTTCTGCCGGGACCGCCTCCCGCCCGGCGAGCTGTGGCCGGTCCTCCGCCCGCTGCCGGTACCGGCCCGGCTGAACTGCGCGACCGAACTGCTGGACGTCAGCGCCCTCCGCTTCGGCCAGGACCGCCCCTGCCTCCGCACCCCCGGGGGCGGCCTCTGGACGTACGGGGACCTGCTGCGGCGGTCGAACCGGATCGCCCGGGTGCTCACCGAGCGGTACGGGCTGGTGCCCGGCAACCGGGTGCTGCTGCGCGGGCCCAACAACCCCTGGCTGGTCGCGAGTTGGTTCGCGGTGCTGCGGGCCGGCGGCGTCGTGGTGACCAGCGTCCCGCTGCTGCGCGCGGGCGAGGTGGCCGCGCTGGCCGAGGTCACCCGGCCCGATCTGGCGCTCTGCGACCACCGCTGGACCGAGGAGGCGGAGGCCGGGCTGGCCTCGGCCTCTCCGGGAACCCCGCTGGTCCGGTACGGCGATCCGGACTCGCCGGAGGACCTGATAGCGCTCGCCCGCAAGGCCGCCGAGGACTTCGCGCCGGTGCCGACCGCCCCCGACGACGTGGCGCTGCTCGCCCCCACCTCGGGCACCACCGGCCAGCCGAAGGCCACCGCCCACTTCCACCGGGACGTCCTCGCGGTCGCCGACACCTTCTCCCGCTCGGTGCTGCGCCCGCTCGCCGCCGACGTCTTCGCCGGCACCCCGCCGCTCGGCTTCACCTACGGCCTGGGCGGCCAGCTGATCTTCCCGCTGCGCGTCGGCGCCTCCGTGCTGCTGCTCGAACAGCCCACCCCGGACGCCCTGCTGGACGCCGCCGGCCGGTACGGCGCCTCGGTGCTGTTCACGGCGCCGACGGCGTACCGCGCCATGCTGGCCGCTGGCCCGGAGGCGGCCCGGGCGCTGGGCGGGTACCGGCGCTGCGTCTCGGCCGGCGAGCCGCTGCCGCGGTCGGTGTGGGAGGAGGCCCACCGGGCGGCCGGTACCGCGATCATCGACGGGATCGGCTCGACCGAGCTGCTGCACATCTTCCTGGCCTCGGCCGACGAGGAGATCCGCCCCGGCTCGACCGGCCGGGTGGTGCCCGGCTACCGGGCCCGGGTGCAGGACGAGGAGGGCGTCCCGGTGCCGGACGGCACCCCCGGACTCCTCGCCGTCCAGGGCCCGACCGGCTGCCGGTACCTGGGGCAGGCCGGGAGCGCGGAGCAGCAGCGGGCCTACGTCCGGGACGGCTGGAACCTCACCGGGGACACCTATGTCCGCGACCCGGACGGCTACTTCTGGTTCCAGGCCCGCAGCGACGACATGATCGTCTCGGCCGGCTACAACATCGCCGGGCCGGAGGTGGAGGCGGCGCTGACGGCGCATCCGGAGGTGCTGGAGGCGGCGGTGGTGGCCGCACCGGACGCCCTCAGGGGCCAGGTGGCGGCGGCGTACGTGGTGCTGGCGGCGGGCGCGGCGGCCGGCCCGGAGAAGGCGGCCGAGCTGCAGGCCTTCGCCAAGGAGCGGATCGCGCCCTACAAATACCCGCGGATCGTCCGCTTCGTCGACCGGCTGCCGCGCACCAGCACCGGGAAGATCCAGCGCTATCTGCTGCGCAGGCAAGCCGCGGAACAGGCGGAGCGGCCGGAGCGGCCGGACCGGGCGGGACGGCCGGGACGGCCGGAGGAGGCCGAGCCGAGGCTCACCGAGGCCCCGTAACCGGCGTGCCGCCCGCGCCGGCCCGGGCCGAGCGCCAGCCGGGCGGCCGCCGCGCGGTGGTTGCCGTCCAGCAGCAGCCGCCCCGGCCCCACCAGTCCCCGTCGCCGCCGTCCGGGGCCCGGTACCAGACCGTGAGGAGCCGCCCCAGCGCGTCCGGCGCCGCCGCGCCCTCGGTGGTCTCGACGCTCACCGGGGCGCCGGCCCGCTCCAGCGCGCCCCAGTCCAGCCAGGCCCTGATCCCCGGTGCGAAGCGGCGGCGGAACTCGTCGAGAAGCACGCCCGCCAGGCTATCCCCGGTCCCGGGTGGGCCGGCCCGGCGGACGCCGGGTCAGACCACGGCGAGCCGGTCGACCAGCAGGCGCAGCCTGGGCTCGGCGTCCTCGGGGAGCAGCCGGCCCGCTCGGCCGAGGGTGGCGAGCCCGTGCAGCCCCGCCCAGAACACCTCGGTGAACAGGCCCGGCACGACGCCTTCGCCGGCCACCTCGGCGAGGGTTTCGAGGAGGGCGGCGAAGGCGTCCTTCAGCGGCGCGGGGGTGTCCTCCCGCGCGTACGCCAGTCCGCCGTCGAGCTGGAAGAGGGCGTCGTAGACCGCGGGGTTCCGCACGGCGAAGTCGAGATAGGCGCGGGCCAGGGCGGTCACCCGGGCGCGCGGGCCGTCCTCGGCGGAGGTCGCGGCCCGTACCGCCGCGGCCAGTTCGGTGGCGCCCTCCAGGGCGACCGCGCCGATGATCTCCCGCTTGCCGCGGAAGTGGCTGTAGAGGACGGGCTGGCTGTATTCGATGCGCTCGGCGAGCCGGCGGGTGGTGACCGCGTCCCAGCCCTGCTGCTCGGCGAGTTCGCGGGCCGTCGCCACGATGAGGCGCTCGCGTTCCGCCCTTTCGCGCTGCTTGCGTTCCTGTACCGACATGGCTCGATCCTAGCATTGCTAGACAAAAGAGCGGCAGCAGTACTAGCGTTGCCTCATCAGCTAGCAACGCTAGTTCAACGGAGGGATCGTCATGCTCGACGCACTCGAGGTCGTCACCACCGTCGTCGTGGGCCTGATGGTGGGGGTGGAGTTCTCCGTCGCCTTCATCTTCAACCGGATCCTGGACGCGCTTCCCGAGGACGCCGGCCAGCTCGGCCACGCCCACGGCGGCCGGATGCTCGGCACCCTGATGCCGTACTGGTACATAGGCTCCGTCGTCCTCAGCGCCGCCTGGGCCGTCGCCGGCCGGCACCACCACGGGGCCGGACTCGTGGTGGCCGCCGCCGTCCTGCTGATCGTCAGCGTGGTCATGTCGCTGCTGCTGCTGGTCCCGATCAACAACCGGAACCGGACCTGGACCCCGGAGACCCGGCCCGCCGACTGGGCGGAGCAGCTCCACCGCTGGAACCGCTACCACTACGTCCGGGTCGCCGTCATCGTCGCCGCCTTCACCCTGCTGGCCGCCGCCCTCGTCTGAGGCCACCGGCGGGCGCCGCCGCCCGAGGCCGGCGGCGGCGCGGCTGGGGCAGAATCGATCGTCCATTCCCCCGCCGAGACCACGGAGACCACGGAGCCTTGAGCACCCATCGCCACGACGGCCTCGTCTGCACCGATCACTTCTTCGACGCACCGCTCGACCACGACCGCCCCGGCGGCGGGAGCATCCGGGTCTACGCCCGCGAGGTCGTCGCGGCCGGCCGGGAGAACGCCGGGCTGCCCCGGCTGCTCTGGCTCCAGGGCGGCCCCGGCATCCTCGCCGAGCGGCCGAACGCCGCCGGGGCCTGGCTCCGCCGGGCGCTGCGGAACCACCGGGTCGTCCTCCTCGACCAGCGCGGCACCGGCCGCAGCACCCCGGCCGACCGGCACAGCCTCGCCGAACTCCCGGATCCCGCCGAGTACCTGACGCACTTCCGGGCCGACTCGATCGTCCGCGACGCCGAGCTGCTGCGGCGCGGACTCCAGGGCGAGGAGCCCTGGGCGGTGCTCGGGCAGAGCTTCGGCGGCTTCTGCACGGTCGGCTATCTCGGCCTCGCCCCCGAGGGGCTCACCCGGGCCATGATCGCCGGCGGCCTGCCGAGCCTCACCGCCCACGCCGACGAGGTGTACCGCGCCGCGTACCGCCGCACCCTGCGGCAGAACGAGCGCTTCTTCGCCCGCTACCCGGAGGACCAGCACCTCGCCGACGCGGTCGCCGCCCACCTCGCCGAGAACGAGGAACTGCTGCCCGGCGGCGAGCGGTTGACGGTCCGCCGGTTCCAGACCGCCGGCCTCACCTTCGGCACCTCCCGCGGCTTCGACTCCCTCCACTACCTCCTGGAGACCGCCTTCACCGGTGGCCGGCGGCCGCGGCTGAGCGATGCCTTCCTCCGCGGGATGGACGGCATCGCCTCCTTCGCCACCGCGCCGCTCTACGCCGTGCTCCACGAGGCCGTCTACGCCCAGGGGCCCCGGCCCACCGCCTGGTCGGCGCACCGGGTGCGGGAGGAGTTCCCCGAGTTCGGGTACGCGGGCAGCCGCCCGGTCCGCTTCACCGGCGAGATGATCTACCCCTGGCTCTTCGACGAGGACCCGGCCCTGGTCCCGCTCAAGGCCACCGCCGAGGCGCTGGCCGCGCGCACCGGCTGGCCGGCCCTCTACGACCCGGAGCGGCTGGCCGCCAACACGGTCCCGACCGCCGCCGCCGTCTACTACGACGACATGTTCGTCGACCGGGAGATGTCCCTGGAGACCGCCGCCGCGATCCGCGGTCTCCGGCCCTGGGTCACCAACGCCCACGCCCACGACGGCGTCAAGGCCGATCCGGCCGTCTTCGACCGGCTGGAGGCGATGGTCGGCGGGGAGCTCTGAGCCGCAGGGGTTTGACACCGCCAAACATGGGATGTTCCCATCTTTCCATGCCTTTGCAGAGCACCCCGCGGACGAACCTGGTCGGCCAGGTGATCGAGCAGCTCCAGCGGCTGGTCGAGAACGGCGAGTGGCCGGTCGGGACGAAGATCCCGGCCGAACCGCAGCTGGTCGAGGAGCTGGGCGTGGGTCGCAACACCGTCCGCGAGGCGGTCCGGGCACTGGTCCACACCGGTCTGCTGGAGCCCCGCCAGGGTGACGGCACCTACGTCCGCGCCAGCAGCGACTTCGCCGCCGCCATGCAGCGCAGGCTGCGCCGGGCCGGCGCGCTGGACGCCTACGAGGTACGGGCCTCGCTGGAGCGGGACGCCGCCCGGCACGCCGCCGAACGCCGCACCCCGGCGGACGTGGCCGCGCTGCGCGCCGCCCTGACGGACCGTCAGCGGGCCTGGGCGGACGGGGACATGGACGCGCTGGTCGACGCCGACGTCCGGTTCCACCGCGCGGTCGTCGCGGCCACCCGCAACCCCGTGCTCGCCGAGCTGTACGAGCACTTCAGCGAGGCGTTGTGGAGCACGCTGCGGCTGGTGGTCGCCGCCCCGCTGCCGGACGACATGCGGCTGCAGGCCGACCAGCACGCGGCGATGGCGGACGCCATCGAGGCCGGCGACGCCGAGGCCGCCGAACGGATCGCCCTGGCGCATCTCGCCGAATCCCGGGAGGCGGTACGGCAGTTCCAGGAGCAGGACCGCGCGCACCCCGGGGAGGACGGATGACCGCGGGAAGCCGGACCGCCGCGCCCACCGCGCAGACCGGGGCCCCGCGCCGGGGCGGGACGGTCTGGCTGGGCACAGGCGTGATCCTGCTGGCCCTGAACCTGCGGCCGGCGCTGGTCGCGGTCTCCCCGCTGGCGCCGACCATCAAGGCGGCCAGCGGGATGAGCTCCGCCGAACTCAGCCTGCTGACCTCGCTGCCGCTGCTCTGCTTCGGTCTGCTGGCGCCGCTGGCGCCCCGCGCGGGCCGCCGCTGGGGCCTGGAGCGGACACTGCTGGGCAGCATGGCGTTCGTGCTGGGCGGCACGGCGCTGCGCCTGGTGGCCGCGGAGTGGGCGCTGTTCGGCGGATCGGTCCTGGTGGGCGCCGGGATCGCGGTGGCCAACGTGCTGCTGCCCGCGCTGATCAAGCGGGACTTCGCGGGCCGGACCGGGCTGATGACCGGCCTCTACTCGATGTCGCTCTTCGGCGGTGCGGCGCTGGCGGCCGGGGTGACCGTACCGGTCGGCACCGCGGCCGGCCTGGACTGGCGTACCACGCTGGCCTGTTGGGGCTTCCTCGCGGCGGTGGCGATCGCGGTGTGGGCGCCGCGGGCGCGGGCGGCCGGGCCGGTGCCGCGGACCGGCGCGCGGGCCGTGCGGGGGCTCTGGTCCTCGCCGCTGGCCTGGGCGGTGACGCTGTACATGGGACTGCAGTCGCTCAACTACTACGCGGCGGCGGCCTGGCTGCCGACGGTCCTGGAGTCGGCGGGGATGGACGCGGGACAGGCCGGCTGGATGCTGTCGCTCTCCTCGCTGCTCGGCATCACCGGCTCGTTCCTGGCGCCGGTGGTCTCCGGGCGGCGGCTGGGGGCGGGCGCGATCGCGGTCCTCGGAGCGGTGCTGTGCGGGGCCGGGTTCGCGGGGCTGCTGGCGGCGCCGGTGGGCGGGGCGTACCTGTGGATGGTGCTGCTGGGGCTGGGGCAGGGGGCGGCGATCTCGCTGGCCCTGCTGTTCATCGTGCAGCGGGCGCCGGACGCCCGGATCGCTTCCCAACTCTCCAGCAACGCGCAGGGTTTCGGCTATGTGCTGGCCGCGTTCGGGCCGGCGGTGCTGGGCGCTTCGCACGATGCGACGGGTTCGTGGACGCTCCCGCTGGTCCTGCTGGCCGCCGCGCTGCTCCCCCAGGCGCTCTGCGGAGCGCTGGCCTCCCGGGACCGGCTCGTCGCCGAACGGCCCCGCATCCGCCCCCAGGGCGAGTAGGAGGCGCGGGGAGGCGCGCGGCCGGGAGGCCACGGCGCCGCGGCCGGCAGCGGGCGCTGGGCCTCCCTCGGCCCAAGCTGCTCCGCCGCCGGCCGCGGCGTCCGCGCGGGGCGGCTCAGACCGGCTCGACCTCGGAGTCGACCAGCTTGGCGTAGGGGGCGCACTTGCGGACCGACTCGATGCTGCGCTCGCACGCCTCGCGGGAGTCGTACGGCGCGCTCACCGCGATGACCTCTCCCTGCGTGGTCTTCAGCCGGAAGCGGTACTCGGCCGTCTTGTCGGTGCCCTCGCGGTAGACCTCGAACTTGCCTGGCATGCCCAGTCTCCTCACTACGCGTCACGGACGGGCTACTGCTGGGAACGCTAAGGTCGCCCCGCGCGCGGCGGCCACCGCGGCTACTCCGTGTGGTCTCAGTCCGCCGCGGGCAGCCGGGCCTCGATCGCCGAGACGATCTCCGCCGCCTCCGGCTCGGTCCGCGGGCGGAACCGGCCGGCGACCGAGCCGTCCGGGCCGATCAGGAACTTCTCGAAGTTCCACTGGATGTCCCCGGCCTCGCCCGAGGCGTCCGCCGTGGCCGTCAGCCTGGCGTAGAGCGGGTGCCGGTCGGGGCCGTTGACGTCGATCTTCTCGAAGAGGGGGAAGTCCACCCCGTAGGTGGTGGAGCAGAACGTCCGGATCTCCTCCGGGGAGCCCGGCTCCTGCCCGCCGAACTGGTTGCAGGGGAAGCCGAGGACGGTGAAACCGCGCTCGCCGTAGGTCTCCTGGAGCCGCTGGAGCCCCTCGTACTGCGGGGTGAGTCCGCACTTGGAGGCGACGTTGACCAGCAGCAGCGTCTTGCCGCGGTAATCGCCGAGGCCGGCCTCGGCGCCGTCCAGGGTGCGCAGAGGGATGTCGTAGAGGTTCGTGTCGTCGGTCATGGCCCCGACGCTACCCCCGGGCCCGGCGGCTTCCGGGGACCGCGTCGCGCCTCAACCGCCCGATTGGCGACGGATGGTAGCTTCTGACCGAATCATCCCCAGCCCACCGCACCTCGGAGGCGCCGGCGTGACCGAGACCGACATCCCCCCGTACATCGTCGTCGGCGTGGACGGCTCCGGGTACTCGGCGGAGGCGCTGCGCGCGGCCGTCGCGCAGGCGCGGCTGACCGGCTCGGCCGTCCACGCGGTGATGGCCTGGCAGCCGCCCGGGCTGTTCTCCTCGGTGCCGAGCGCGCTGGAGGACGCGGCGGAGGCCGCGGCCGGCGTCGCCCGCCCGATGCGGACCTTCCAGCAGCAGGCCGAGGAGGAGCTCGCCGAGGCGGTGCGCAACGCCCTCGGCGGGGAGGCGCCGGACTTCGTCCGCGCCACCGTGGTCCAGGGCTCCCCCGCGCAGGCGCTGCTGGAGGCGGCCGAAGGGGCGCAGCTGCTGGCGGTCGGCAGCCGCGGCTACGGAGGATTCCGCGGGCTCCTCCTCGGCTCGGTGAGCCAGCACGTGGCCCAGTACGCCCACTGCTCGGTGCTGATCGTCCGGGAGCCGCGCCCGGCGGACTGAGCCCCGATCGGGGGCGGGGGTACCCTTCCGGAACCTGGGGATAATTGTTAGGACTGCCTTACCTACCTTATGCTCAGCCGGTCGCCCACCCGCCCCAGTGCTTGGAACGCCTGACGTGACCACATCTCAGATAGCCCTCCTCGGCGCGATCGCAGGGTTCACCATCTACCTCGGCCTCCCCCTCGGCCGGCTGCGCTCCCCCGCGCCCCGGCTCCGGGCCGGACTGAACGCGGTGGCCATCGGCATCCTGCTGTTCCTCATCTGGGACGTCCTCACCCACGCCTGGGAGCCGACCGACTCCGCCCTCTCCGACCACCACTGGGGCACGGCGCTGACCGGCGGCCTGGTGATGATCGTCGGCGTGGCCGTCGGGCTGATGGGCCTGATCTACTACGACCGCTGGATGGCCGCCCGGCGGGCGCGCCCGGCGCACGGCCCCGGCGCGGCGGACTCCGCCGAGCTCGGCGCGACCCGCTCCCGGGCCGCCGGACTGGCGTCGATGATCGCGGTCGGCATCGGGCTCCACAACTTCGCCGAGGGCCTGGCCATCGGCAACTCGGCGGCCCGCGGCGAACTCTCCCTCGCCGTGCTGCTGATCATCGGTTTCGGGCTGCACAACGCCACCGAGGGCTTCGGCATCGTGGCCCCGCTGGCCGCCGAGGGCGAGCGCCCGTCCTGGGGCTCGCTGGCGCTGCTCGGGCTGATCGGCGGCGGCCCGACCTTCCTCGGCACCCTGGTCGGCCAGCACGTGGTCGACGACACCCTGTCGACGGCCTTCCTCGGCCTGGCGGCCGGCTCCATCCTGTACGTGGTCGTCGAACTCCTCGCGGTCGCCCGGCGGGCCGGCTTCAAGGAGTTGACGACCTGGATGATCCTCCTCGGCCTCACCCTGGGCTTCGCCACCGACGCGGTGGTCACCGCCGCCGGCGCCTGATCCCGCTCCACCCCCCGGGGCGGCCCCGACAGCGGGCCCCGGGGCGACGGTCAGGGCTGGAAGCGCACCGTCCAGGAGCCTCGCTCGCCGGCGATCCGCAGCAGCGACATCGGCTGCGGATCGAGCCGCCAGAAGACCTGCGGCGGGACGCCGAGCGAGTAGACCACGGCGGCCCGGGCCACCCCGGGATCGACCACCGCCACGATCCCGGGGCCCCGGTCGCCCGCCACCGGGCCGCCGGGCTCGTCCCCGGTGCGGGTGTCCATCCAGTGGCCGACCCGGGCGATGAACGTGGTCAGCGGCTCGCCGCCGTACGGGGCGCGGCGCGGGTCCGCCAGCCAGGAGTCGACCGCCTCCGGCTCGCGGGCCATCACCTGGTCCAGCCGGCCGCCCGCCCAGCGGCCCATGTCGCAGTCGCGCAGGGCGGGTTGGGCCAGCGGGGCGATCCCGAGGACGGCGCCGGTCTGCCGGGCGCGCGGGGAGGGGGAGCAGTACCGCTGCGGGGCCCCGGGCAGCCCCAGGTCGTACAGCCGCTCGGCGGCCTGCCCGGCCTCGTGGAGTCCGACCGAGTCCAGCGGGCGGCCGTCGTCGAAGCGCTCGTCCAGCAGCGGGCCGCAGCGGGCGGCGGTGACCAGCGTGAAGCGCAGCGGCATCCGCCGATCGTAAGCGAACCCGGTACTACGGCCTGCCAAAATGACCATATGCCCGATCACTACCGCAACTGGCCGGCGCTCCAGGCGCACTGCACGGAAGGCGTGGACTACCGGATCGTCGAGCGCCGCACCGGATCGGGGGTCGCCCAGCTGGCGATCCACGCCGGCGGCCTGGAGGGCGGGACCGGGGAGCTGGCCAAGGCGGTCGCGGAGGCGCTCGGGCACAACCTGTACTGCTTCGAGGCGCTCCGGCCCACCGGCAACCGCCGCCTCCACATCACCTCGACCAGGTACGACGAGCCGCTCTGCGTCGACCTGCAGCGCAGCGTCCGGCACACGGTGAGCTACCACGGGGCGGCCGGCGCCCGCCCGCTCACCCACCTCGGCGGGGCGGACACCGTCCTCGGCGAGCGGATAGCGGCGGCCCTGGGCGCGGCCGGCTTCGCGGTGGACGGGGAGTCCACGCCGGTCGCCATCAACGGCTCCTCGCCGCGCAACATCTGCAACCGCAACCGCTCGGGCGCCGGCGTCCAGCTCGAACTGAGCAGCGGGCAGCGCGAGGCCTTCTTCCCGGACGGCCCGCGGCACTCCTCGGCGCTGGAGGCCGCGGGGGCGATCGGGGCCCAGCGCACCGCGGTCTTCCACGCCTATGTCGCGGCGCTGGTCACCGCCCTCGGCGACGCGACCTGACCGAATCGCTGACGGTACGTCAGCCAGTGGCCCCGGAGGGCGACTTGGCGCAGTCGAGATGCCCCCAGCCGGAGGGACCCTTGCCGATCAGCTCGCCCTTGCCGTAGCCGCGGCCGCAGCTGCAGGTCCCGGCGAACCGGGCCTTGACGGTCGGCACCCGGCCGCCGCCGGAAGCGCTGCTGGAGCCGCTGCCGGAACCGCCGCCGGCCGCTCCGCCGGCCGAGCTCCCGCCGCGCGGTCCGCCGTTGCCGCCGGCCGCCGCGGTGGAGCCGTTGGCCGGCTTCCTGGCCGGCCGGGACTTCTGCACCACCGGGCCCGGCACCGGCAGGTTCGAGGCGTCGCCGCTCGCGTCCTGCTGGCTGATCGCCGAGTCGCTGGCGGCCTTGTCCGCGATCGCGTTCAGCGGGTCGCCGTCCACCTGGTGCGCCGGGACGTAGACGAAGCGGACCTCCCGGCCGGCCAGCAGGGCGTCGATCCGGACGATCAGCTCCTGGTTGGCCACCGGCTTTCCGGCCGCCGTCTTCCAGCCCTTGCGCTTCCAGCCGGGCAGCCACTTGGTGACCGCGTCCCGGGTGTAGGTGCTGTCCAGCCGGATCTCCAGCGGAACCGCCGGGTCGGTGGACTCCAGCAGCCGGGCCAGCGCGGTCAGCTCCGCGATGTTGTTGGTGGCCTGCCCGAGCGCGCCCGCCGCCCAGCGCACCGGCCGCGCCGAGGCGTCCGCCAGCACCCAGGCCCAGGCCGCGGGGCCCGGGTTCCGCTTGCAGGCCCCGTCACACGCCGCGATCATCCCGGCCTTCGTCCCGGCCGCCTCGGCAGCCGCTTCCTGTCCATCACTCACCCGGCGATGATGCCAGCTCCCCCTCCTCGGGGTGAAACCCGCGGAACTCCGTGCCGCCGATCACCCCGAGCAGTTTCAGCCGCTCGGCCGCCTCGCTGCCGGCCGGGGCGGTGTACGCGATGATCCGCAGATCGCTCCCGGGGGCCAGCAGGATGTCGCAGTCCAGTTCGATCGGGCCGATCTGGGGGTGGAGCACGGTCTTGGTGGCGGCCTCGTGGGCGCCGACCGCCCCGCTCCGCCACACCGCGGCGAACTCCTCGCTGGTCTCCAGCAGTTCGCGGACCAGTGCGCGCAGCCCCGGGTCGTCCGGGTAGCGGGCGGTGGCCGAGCGGAGGTCGGAGACGACCGAGGCGCGGAACGCGTCCCGCTCCTCCGGCGTCTTGTGGACCCGGTCCGGCAGGGCGCTGAAGTGCCGCCAGACGATGTTCCGCTGGTGGCCGCGGAGCCCCGACATGTCCCCCATCAGCGCGGCCCACATCGGGTTCCACAGCACCAGGTTCCAGGCCGCGTCGCAGACGCTCAGCGGCACCCCCTCCAGGCGGTCCAGCAGCCGGAACACCCCCGGCGTGACGTGCTGCGAGATCACCCCGGGCCCCGGCACCGGCTGCCCGCCCAGCAGGTAGAGGTGCTCGCGCTCGGCGGCGGACAGCCGCAGCGCGCGGGCCAGCGCGGCCAGGACCGACCCCGAGGGCGCCGTCGACCTGCCCTGCTCCAGCCTGACCAGGTAGTCCACGGAGAGCCCGGCGAGCTGCGCCAGCTCCTCGCGGCGCAGCCCGGCCGCGCGCCGTACGCCGCCCGTCATGCCGCCGGCCGGCAGCCCGGCCTCCTCCGGGGTCAACCGGTCGCGCCAGCCGCGCAGCGCCCGGCCCAGTTCGGTGGGTCCGTTCATCCCCCCAGTATCGCCGCGGACGGCGCCGGCAGCCTGGTACTGCGAGTCCCTGGGCAGAGCCGGGTACTCGTCCGCCGCGGCCGCCCGCGCCGACACTCGGAGGCATGACAGTCACCCTGATCACCGGGGCCAACAAGGGCCTCGGCCACGAGACCGCCCGCCGCCTGACCGAGGCCGGGCACACCGTATGGATCGCCGCCCGCGACCCCGAGCGCGGCCGGCGGGCCGCCGAGTCGCTCGGCGCCCGCTTCGTCCGGCTGGACGTCACGGCGGAGCACGGCCCGGCCTCCGCCGAGGCCGCGGCCGAGACCGTCCGGGAGGCGGGCGGCGGACTGGACGTGCTGGTCAACAACGCCGGCGTGATCGGCTCGCGGAAGCCGGTCGGCGCGACCACCGGCGCGGACATGCTGGCCACCTTCGACACCAACGTCTTCGGCGCGGTGCGGGTCACCCGCGCCTTCCTGCCCCTGCTCGCCGAGAGCCCGGCCGCCGTGGTGGTCAACGTCGGCAGCGGTATGGGCTCGGTCGCGGCCACCAACGACCCCGGCCGGGTCGAGTCCACCATCTCGGCCCTGGACTACCCCTCGTCCAAGACCGCACTGGTGATGGTCACCTCGCAGTACGCCAGGGCCTACCCCCGGATGCGGTTCAACACCGTGGACCCGGGCCACACCGCGACCGACCTCAACGGCCACTCCGGCACGCAGACCGTGCGGGAGGGCGCCGAGGCCATCGTGCGGATGGCGCTGATCGGCCCGGACGGCCCCACCGGCGGCTTCTTCGACCGGGCCGGCCCGGCGGCCTGGTGAGCCGGCGGCCCCGGCGGCACCGTTCTGATCGCGGGCTTGACCGGGTCTGCCGGGGCCCGGAGGATCACGCCTATGCGAATGCGCTGCGCCGTGAACGTCCCCAACTTCGGCGACTTCGCCGATCCGCGGACGGTCGCCGACCTGGCCCGGCGGGCCGAGGAGGCCGGCTGGGACGGGCTGTTCGTCTGGGACCACGTGGTCTTCGAGAAGAAGACCCGGGTGGACATCGCCGACCCGTGGATCCTCCTCACCGCGGCCGCGCTGGCCACCGCGCGGATCCGGCTCGGGGCGATGCTGACCCCGGTGGCCCGCCGCCGGGTCTCCACCCTGGCCCGCCAGGTGACCACCCTGGACCGGCTGAGCGGCGGCCGGGTGGTCTTCGCCGCGGGCCTCGGCGCCCCGCTGGAGGACGAGTTCGGCAGCTTCGGCGAGCCCACCGATCCGCGGACGGTGGCCGCCCGCCTGGACGAGGGGCTGACCGCCCTGGACCTGCTGTGGTCCGGCGAGACGGTGAGCTTCCACGGCGAGCACGTCACCGTCGAGGAGGTGGCCTTCCGCCCGACACCGGTACGCGGCCGGCGGGTGCCGGTGTGGATCGGCGGCAACTGGCCGAACCGGGCGCCCATGCGCCGGGCCGCGCGCTGGGACGGCGCCTTCCCGATGCTCGGCGGGGTGGAGCAGGCCGCGCCGCCGAAGCCGGCGGTGGTCCGGGAGGTGCGCGCCTTCCTGGACGCCTGCCGCTCGGAGGCCGGCGCCGCCTCCCCGGAAACCGGGTTCGACCTGGCCGTCTGCGGCGCCACCCCGGCCGGCCCCGCCGAGGCCGGCGAACTGCTGGCCCCGCTGGCCGAGGCGGGCGCCACCTGGTGGCAGGAGACCATGCCCTGGGACGACCGCCTCACCAGCGCCGACGCCATGCGCCGTCGGGCGGAGCAGGGGCCGCCCCGGCTCGGCTGAGCCGGAAAACGCATTGCTCCCGGGCTTCGATCCGCCCAGAATCCGGCCATGGAGCACATCATCAGGCCCATTCGCCCCGAGGAGTGGCGGCAGGTCAGGGAGCTGCGGCTGGCCGCGCTCGCCGATCCGGCGGCCCCGATCGCCTTCCTCGACGACCATCCGGCGGCGGCCGCCCGTCCGGACGCCCACTGGCAGGAGCGGGCCGCCGACGCCGCCGAGGGCGGGCCGCACCGGCAGTTCATCGCCGAGGCGCCGGACGGGAGTTGGGACGGCTCGGTGACGGTGCTGATCGAGGAGCCCGGCGACCCCGCCGTGTTCGGCGGCGTCCCGGAGCACCGCCAGGCGCATCTGGTCGGCGTCTTCGTCCGACCGGGGCAGCGCGGCTCCGGCGTGGCCGAGGCGCTCTTCGAGGCCGCGGTGGACTGGGCGCGCTCGGTGGACGGGGTCCGGCGCATCCGGCTGTACGTCCACGAGCGCAACGCCCGCGCCGAGGCCTTCTACCGCCGCTTCGGATTCGTCCGCACCGGCCCCGGCACCCCGATGGCCACCGACCCCTCCGCCCTGGAACACGAGATGGAACTGCCGCGCTGAGCGGGACCGCCCAGCGCCGTCGGACCCGCTCCCCTCAGCCGGCGGCCGTGGTCTCGGGAGACCCCCGCTCGGCCCCCTCGACGGCACCCGCGACCTCCTCGGGGTCGCGCCCCCTGGTGCGGGGGCCGAAGACGGCCAGCACGATCGCCCCCACCAGCCAGGTGGCGGCGATGAAGATGAAGACGCTGCGGTAGCCCTGCCAGGTGTAGAGGGCCGCGATGATCAGCGGTCCGGCCGCGTTGGAGAGCCGGCCGAGGCCGTACGAGACGCCGGTGCCGAGTGAGCGGCCGCGGGTGTCGTACAGCTCCGGCGAGTAGGCGTAGCCGAGGGCGGTGTAGCCGCGCTCGAAGAGGTTCACCAGGAAGCCGAAGGCGACGATCATCACCGGGTTGAAGGTGAGCCCGTAGAGCAGACCGCAGACGGCGATCACGCTGCCGAACGCGACCAGGCACCACTTCCGCTCGAAGCGGTCGGTGACCACCGCGGCCAGGTAGGAGCCGAGCGGCGCGCCCACGGTGGAGAGGGCCACGTAGAAGATGGACTTCTCGACGCTGAAGCCGTGCTTGGCCAGCAGTGTCGGCGCCCAGGTCGAGTAGCCGAAGAAGCCGATGGTCTGGGTCACCCAGAGGACCGTCAGCAGCAGCGTGGGCATCAGATAGCGGCGCTGGAGCAGCAGTCTGAGCGGCGCCCGGCCCGGTGCCGGCACGTCCGACTGCGGCTCCGGCTCGGCCAGCGGGCCCTTCTCCGCCGCCACCCGCCGCTCGATCTCCCGCAGCACCGCGTCGGCCTCCTCGGTCGCCCCGCGGCTCTCGTACCAGCGCGGGGACTCCACCAGCCGCCGGCCGAAGAAGAGGTACACGGCCCCCAGCGCGCCCCACAGGTAGACCAGCCGCCACGACCAGTGGTTGAGCGGAACCACGGCGCTGGCCACGAAGTTGGTGACCGGCGTCCCGCAGATGCCGATCACGATCGCGTACGCCTGGTACTTGCCCCGGACCGCCTTGGGGAACAGCTCGTTGACGTAGATCACCGCGACCACGGTCATCGCGGACAGCCCGGCCGAGGTGAGCACCCGGAACACGCCCAGCGAGACCAGGTTCCAGGAGAAGACCGCCGCCAGCGAGAAGACCGAGAAGCCCATGGTGGTGAGGGTGAGGGCGCGCTTTCGCCCGAAGCGGTCGGCGATACCGCCGGCCACCAGCGCCCCGACGAACATCCCCACGAACGACAGCGAGGTCACATAGGCGACCTGGCTGACGCTGACCCCCCAGAGCTTGATCAGCCGCGGGGAGGTCGCGGAGAAGCTGTTGACGTCGGCGAATTCGAAGAAGTACGCGAACGACACGGCCACCAGAGCAGTGCGGTGGAAGCGCGAGATGGGCAGTCTGTCCAGCCGGTTCGCGATGTTGAGCTGTTGCATGAGTGGCCTGCCGTGAGTGGGTGGGGGGTTGGCGGGGGCCGGGTCAGCCGGCGGACTCCTCCGGCCAGTACAGCCGCATCGGGTTGTCGACCAGGAGCTTCCGCTGCTGCTCGGCGGTCTCGGCGATCCACGGGATCCAGTCCACCAGCAGCCCGTCGTCGGGCATGTGCCCGGTGAGGTTGGGGTGCGGCCAGTCGCTGCCCCACAGCACGCGGTCCGGGAACTCCCGGACGACCCGGCGGGCGAACGGCACCACGTCCTGGTAGGCCTGGGACTCGCCGTCCAGCGCGGGCGGCCCGGACACCGAGAGCCGCTCGGGGCAGCTGGTCTTGACCCACACCCCGCGCCCGCCGCTGCCGCCGTCCCCGCTGTTGCGGTCGACGAAGCGGAGGAAGCGGTCGAACTCCTCGCCGTCGACCGGCTTCCGGACGTCCGGGCGGCCCATGTGGTCGACCACCAGCGGGGTCGGCAGCGAGCCGAAGAAGCCCTCCAGCTCGGCGAGGTCGGCGGCCTCGAAGTAGATGACGACGTGCCAGCCGAGCGGCGCGACCTTCTCCGCGATCGCCCGCAGATCGTCCTTGGGCGCCGAATCCACCAGCCGCTTCAGGAAGTTGAAGCGGACCCCGCGGACCCCGGCGGCGTCCAGCCGGCGCAGTTCGGCGTCCGCGATGTCGGGGCGGACGGTGGCGACCCCGCGCGCCCGGCCGCCGGCCGCCCGCACGGCGTCCACCATGGCGCTGTTGTCGGCACCGTGGCAGGTGGCCTGGACGACCACATTGCGGCTGACGCCGAGGTGGTCGCGGAGGGCGAACAGCCGGTCCTTGCCGGCGTCGCAGGGGGTGTACTTGCGCTCGGGCGCGTAGGGGAACTCGGCGCCGGGGCCGAAGACATGGCAGTGGGCGTCGACGGCGCCGGGCGGGAGGGCGAACCGGGGCCTGCTGGGGTTCGGGTACCAGTCCAGCCAGCCGGGGGTCTTGGTGAAGGCGGCGGCGGGTCCGCCGGTGGTGCTGCTCATCGCGGTCGCTCCCCTCAGCGTCCCTGGCTCTTCAGCAGGGCGTCCAGCCGCGGGTAGACCGCGCGGGCGTTGCCCTCCTGGACGGCGGCCAGCTCGTCGGCGGGCAGGCCGGCCGACTCGACGTAGCGGCGGGTGTCGTCGAAGTACTCCCCGGTCTCCGGATCGATGCCGCGGACGGCGCCGATCATCTCGGAGGCGAAGAGGACGTTCCGCCGCGGGACGACCTTCAGCAGCAGGTCGATGCCGGGCTGGTGGTAGACGCAGGTGTCGAAGAAGACGTTGTCCAGCAGGTGCTTGTCCAGCGGCGGCCTGCCGAGCGCCATGCCGAGCCCGCGCAGCCGTCCCCAGTGGTACGGCACCGCCCCGCCGCCGTGCGGGATGACCAGCCGCAGGGTGGGGAAGTCGGCGAACAGGTCGCCCTGCAGCAGCTGCATGAAGGCCGTGGTGTCGGCGTTGAGATAGTGCGAACCGGTGGTGTGGAAGGCCGGGTTGACGCTGGTGCTGACGTGCACCATGGCCGGCAGGTCGTACTCCACCAGCTTCTCGTAGACCGGGTACCAGTACCGGTCGGTGAGCGGCGGGGCGTTCCAGTGGCCGCCGGAGGGGTCGGGGTTGAGGTTCACCGCGACCACGCCCAGCTCCTCGGCGCAGCGGACCAGTTCGGGGACGCAGGTCGCCGGGTCGACGCCGGGCGACTGCGGCAGCATCGCGGCCGGGGCGAAGCGGGTCGGATAGAGCGAGCAGACCCGGTGCACCAGGTCGTTGCAGATCGCCGCCCACTGGGAGGAGGTCGAGAAGTCGCCGATGTGGTGGGCCATGAAGGAGGCGCGCGGGGAGAAGACCGTGAGGTCGATCCCGCGCTCGTCCATCAGCCGGAGCTGGTTGCCCTCGATGGCCGCGCGCAGCTCGTCGTCGCCGATGCGGAGGTCGGCGGGGGCGGGCGCGGCGGGGGCGGGGTCGCCGCCGCCCTCGACGGCCCGTATCTGCCGGTTCCGCCACTCCCCGAGTGCCGGCGGCGCTGTGGTGAAGTGCCCATGGCAGTCGATGATCATCGGTGCCCTCTTTCCAGGTCGAAGCGTTGGCAGCCTAACCGTCACCGATTTTGTTGACAATAGTTTGGGCAATCTTTCCCCTCGCGGGGAGACCGGCTCACTGCGGGGTCGCCGCGGGTCGCCTCCGCCCGCTTCAGGGCACTTCAGGTCACTTCAAGTCACTTCAGGGCACGGAAGGCCGCGGCGATGCCGGCGGCGCACTCGGCGAAGGTCGGCCGGCCGTCAGCCGCGCCGGGGTCGGCGACGGACCCGATCCAGCGGACGAAGGCCACATGGAAGACGGTGACCGCGCTGTGCGCGGCCAGGCTCGCCTCCGGCTCGGACACCCCGCGGGTGCGGAGCGCCTCGGCGACCGACTCGGCGAGCTTCGCCAGCTTCAGCAGCTCGCGCTCCCGCAGGCTGGGATGAGAGGCGACGATCCGGGCGCGGACGGTCGCGTACTCGCGGCGGCCCTCCAGCAGTTCGCCGCCGGCCACCACGCCGGCCAACGCGGCGTCCAGCGCCGTGTGGTCCGCGGGCGCGGCGAGGATCGCCTCGCAGGCGATCCGGTCCAGCGTGGCCGCGCCATCGAAGAGCACCTCGCGCTTGTCGGCGAAGTGCCGGAAGAAGGTGCGCTCGGTGACCCCGGCGCTGGCCGCGATGTCCCCCGCCGTCGTCTGCTCGAAGCCGTACTCGGCGAAGAGCTCCAGCGCGGCACGCATCATCCGCTCACGCGCGTTCGGTTCCCAGCGGCCCATGCCGAGCGAGTCTACCGATGACAGTCGCTGACATAAAGTGCTAGGCTTAGTGATGTCAGCCGCTGACATGGCTGCTGGCCTTCTCCCCGTTCCCTTGCGGAAGGACGTTCGACATGCGCGTCTTCGTCACCGGCGCCACCGGCTGGATCGGCTCCGCGGTCACCGACGAACTCCTCGCCCACGGCCACCAGGTGGTCGGGCTCGCCCGCTCAGCGGCCTCGGCCGCCGGGCTCCAGGCGAAGGGGGCCGCCGTCCACCGCGGCGACCTGGACGACACGGACGGACTGGCCAAGGCGGCGAAGGCCGCCGACGCCGTGATCCACCTCGCCTTCAAGCACGACTTCGACGACTACGCCGCCGCCGGCCGCAGCGAGCACCAGGCGGTGCTGCGGATGCTCGACGCGATCGCCGACGGCGGCAACGGCAGCGCCGGCGGCAGCGGGGAGGCGCGGCCGTTCCTGATCGCCTCCGGGCTCGCCTCCGGCTCCCCCGGCCGACCGCTGACCGAGGAGGACCCCTCCCCGTTCCACGGCGCCGACTCGATGCGCGGCGGCAGCGAGAACCTCGCCCTCTCCTACGCCGAGCGCGGGGTGCGGCCGGTGGCCCTGCGCTTCTCCCCCACGGTCCACGGGATGCGCGACCACGGCTTCACCGCGCAGCTGACGAAGGTGGCCCGGGAGCGCGGGGCGGCCGGGTACGTCGGCGACGGCTCCACCCGCTGGGCGGCCGTCCACCGCTCGGACGCGGCCCGGCTGGTCCGGCTCGCGCTGGAGCAGGCGCCGGCGGGCAGCCGGGTGCACGCGGTGGCCGAGGAGGGCGTTCCGTCCCGGGACATCGCCGCCGCGATCGGCGCCTCCCTGGGGCTGCCGACGGTCTCCGTCGCCGCCGAGGACGCCGACGCCCACTTCGGCTGGATCGGACGCTTCTTCGGCATGGACATCCCCGCCTCCAGCGACCGCACCCGCAAACTCCTCGACTGGACCCCGACCGGCCCCACCCTCCTGGAAGACATCGCCGCAGGCGCGTACACCACGGCAGACTGACCCATCCAAGCCCACCACCCACGGTCCCGTGCGGGGCGCGGGCCCGGAGCCTAGAGCGCGCGGCGCCCGGTGCGCGTCGGGGTGGCGCGCTCCGGGCGGGGAGGCGGGGTGGGGGTCAGGCGCCGGCTGCCGTTGCCGGTTCGGCTGTGGGGGTTGCTTCGGCCAGGGCGGCTTCGGTGTGCGGGAGGACCTCCTCGGCGGGGAGGCGGAACCGCATCGCCAGCACGAAGGTCACCAGGGTGATGACCGCGTTGGTGCCGAAGCCCCAGCCGAGGCCGATGATGTTCCGCCCGCCGTCGAAGCCGCCGAGCCAGCTCTGCACCGCCAGCATGGCCAGCCAGAGGACCACCCACCAGCCGGCCCGCAGGTTCAGCTGGGGAGCGCTGCCGCCGGCCCGCGCCTGGAAGAAGGGCAGCAGCACCAGGCCGAGGAGGATGGCGGCGAAGAGCTTCCAGTCGGTCGTCCAGCCGGCCCAGAAGACGATCAGATTCGAGGAGTACAGCGCCAGGAACGGTATGAGGTCCCCGCCCGGCAGCTTGAACGGCCTGGGCAGGTCCGGCGCCTGGCGCCGCATCGCGGACAGCACCAGCGGCCCGACGCCGAAGGACAGCACCGTCGCCGAGGTGATGAACCCGACCAGCTGCTGCCAGCTCGGGAAGGGCAGGAAGACGATCAGGCCCACGACGAACGCCACCAGCAGGCTGACCACCGGGGCGCCGTTCTTCTCCGTCGTCCTCGACAGCGACCGCGGGGCGTTGCCGTTGCGTCCCATCGCGTACGAGCAGCGGGCGGTGACCGTCGTGTAGACCAGGCCGGTGTCGGCCGGGGAGATGACGGCGTCGACATAGAGGGTGACGGCCAGCCAGCCGAGGCCGATCACCGAGGCGATGGCGGCCAGCGGCCCGAAGTCGTTGGCGTAGTTGAGGTTGATCCAGCCGTGCGAGTGCGCCAGGTCGCCCTTGGGCACGGCGCCGATGAAGGCCACCTCCAGCAGCACGTAGATCAGCCCGCAGAGGAGCACCGAGCCGATGATGGCGATCGGGATGTTCCGCTTGGGGTTGTCGGTCTCCCCGGCCAGCTCGATGCCCTGCCGGAAGCCGAGGAAGGAGAAGGTGATGCCGGCGGTGGCGATCGCGGTGAAGATGCCCTTGGCACCGCCGGGGGCGAAGCCGCCGCCCTTGCCGTACTCGGTGGCGTCGAAGTTGTGGCCGTGGAAGGCGGTGGCCAGGAACGCGGCCACGACCAGCAGGATGATCAGCAGCTTCCAGCCCACCAGCACGTTGTTGAGGCGGGCGAACCAGCGGATGCCGACGTAGTTGACGACGACGAAGACGGCCATCCCGATCACCGCCAGGGCGTAGCCGAGGCCGGTGAGGGTGTGCGAGCCGTCGGGGTGACTGGTCGTCAGCCTCGCCCACTTGGTGGCGTAGGTGAGCGCGCCCTCGACCTCGATCGGCGCGACCGTGGCGGCCGCGATCCAGGTGATCCAGCCCATCGCGTAGCTCGCGAAGGAGCCGAAGGAGAAGTGCGGGAACCGGACCACCCCGCCGGACAGCGGGATCATCGGGCCCAGTTCGGAGAAGCAGAGGCCGATCAGCAGGATCATCACCGCGCCGATCAGCCAGGAGAGGATCGAGGAGGGCCCGGCCAGCTTGGCGGCGTTGAGCGCGCCGAACAGCCAGCCGGAGCCGATGATCGAGCCGACGCCGGCGAACAGCAGGCTCACGATGCCCATGTCCCGCTTGAGCTTCGACCGGCCCAGGTGCTCCGTGGCCTCCTGGGCGGTCAGGGTGTTCCTAGCAGCCATGTAGCCGACTCACCGTCCGTCCCGTGAACGTGCGTTGAATGTGCTTCGTCTGCGGAGCTTGTGACCCAGCCGGTCTATGCCCAGCACCCCGGCGAGTGGCAACAGCAGCGCCGACCTCGATGCCAGATGGTCGTCTGCCCGTGATCCGGACTTGTCCAACCCCTTCCGGCTCCCCGGCTCCCCGGCCCCTCGGCCCTCCCGGGCCGGCGTTGACAACCGCCTTGCGGGCGCCGAGGGTTGGGCGATGACCACAGCCACCGTCCCGGGCCTGCCGTTTCCGCTCGCCTCGCAGGGCGCGCCCGCGGTCGCCCACCGCCTCACCGAAGGCCCCGTGCTGACCCTGACCGCGGCGGCCGGCACCGACCTCTTCACCGACCCCGGCGGCGCCCACCCGCCCGCGGAGACCGGACGGCTCGCGGGCGTGCCGCCGGAGGGGGACTTCCGGCTCGCCGCCCGGGTCCGGGTCGGCTTCGGCTCGACCTTCGACGCGGGCGTGCTCCTCGTCCACGCGGACGAGGAGCACTGGGCCAAGCTGTGCTTCGAGTACTCCCCGCAGAAGAGGCCGACCGCCGTCACCGTCGTCACCCGCGGCAGCTCGGACGACGCCAACGCCTTCGAGGTGGACGGCGACACCCTGTGGCTCCGGATAACCAGGACCGGCCGCGCCTGGGCCTTCCACGCGTCGGCGGACGGTGAACTCTGGCGCCTCCTGCGCTACTTCACCCTCGACGAGCCCGCGCCCGGGCGGACCGCCGTCGGCTTCCTCAGCCAGTCGCCGACGGGCGCCGGCTGCACCGCCGTCTTCGATCGCATCGCCTTCGCTTCGGGCGCCCCCGAGGACCTGCGGGACGGTTCCTGAGCAGGGGTCAGAGCCCGGGCCTGCGGCTCCAGTCGTAGTCCGCCGGCAGCGGGGCCGAGGGCAGGGCCCCGCCGAGGACGAGGGCGATCTCGTCGTGCTCGCGGAGCGGGACGGCCGCTGGATCACCCTCGGCGAGGCGGCCGTCGAGCCAGACGGTGACCGCTCGCCGAGGGCTGGCGGCCGGGGCGCCGAGGCGGGCGGAGGGGATGGGGTGGCCCCACTCGGCCATGAACTGGCCGAGGGTGAAGACGGCTTGGCGCGGGGCCTCGACGTGGATGACGCCGCTGGTGTCGTGGGTGTGGAGTTCGCTGTAGAGCCGGCGGACCGGGTCGATGCCGATCCCCGCGGGAACGGTGACCGGCCGCCCGTCCACGAAGACATCGAGGTGGACGTGGACGTGGAGCACGGTGCCCTCCTCTCCGAGGATCTCCAGACCCGCACGGTGAGCGGCGGCCGGGACCTCCGCGGGCGGGGGCGCGGGCCAACTCGGAGCGGTGATTGCGGTGGCGGTGGCAGCGGTGGCAGCGGCGGCCGCGGTGGCCGCAGCGGCGGCAGCGGTGAGGAGGACGACGGCGGCGGCGACGCGGAGCACGCGGTGACGGGTCATGGACCCGAGCCTGCCCCCGGGCACGGCCCGATCCGGAACACCCGCACGGCCCCGCCGCCCGCGTCACCCGATCGGTCCGCGGGGCCAGGCACGCCTACGACGGCTGCGGGCCTTCCGGCGCACGCCGTCCGGCCGCATCCAGCGCGGCGGCCGGGGTCGCGCCGGCCGCGGCGGGGGCTCCGGACGCGGCAGCGACTCGAAGAACTCCATCTTCCGACCCTGGCACACGGCACTCCGCGCCACCACGCCCCTCTTGTGTTCAGAAGTATTAGTCGGACGCGGGGACTTGACGGTGGATCAGCTCACAAGTTAAATCACGCCTTGAAATAAGCCATGGCCATGGCATCGACATCGGTCCTTCGCCCCACGGAAGGTCAGTCCCCATGTCCAGCACCAGCAGAGAACCCAGCAGAAGACCCCGAACGCGGCTCCGCCGGCTGCTCGCCGGGGCGTTCGGCGCCGCCCTCCTCGGCGCCGGCCTGGCCGGGCTCGCCCCCGACCACGCCAGCGCGGCCGGCCCCACCGTGAACGTCTGGCTCACCAGCACCGACGACTCGGCCGGCCGGCACGTCGTCCGCGGCCTCCAGCAGCAGTCCCCGATCGCCTTCAACGACGGCACCGGCGGCGGCACCAGCGCCGACACCGTCACCGTCGACGAGAACCAGCGGTACCAGCAGTTCACCGGCGGCGGCGCCTCGATGACGGACACCGCGGGCTACCTGCTGAACAGCAGTGGCGCCCTCAGTGCGAGCACCCGCTCCAGTGTGATGACCGCGCTCTTCGACCCGGCCAACGGCATCGGCCTGGACTTCCTCCGCAACCCGATGGGCGCCTCCGACCTGGCCCGCTACGACTACTCGTACGACGACATGCCGGCCGGCCAGACCGACCCCTCGCTGAGCCGCTTCTCCATCGGCCACGACCTCACCGACGTGCTGCCCCTCACCAAGCAGGCCCAGCAGCTCAATCCCCAGCTCAAGGTGATGGGGACGCCCTGGTCCGCCCCGGCCTGGATGAAGGACGACGACACCTTCGACTCCCCCGGCTGGCTGCAGAGCCAGTACTACGCCGCCTACGCCCAGTACTTCGTGAAGTACGTCCAGGCCTACGCCGCGCAGGGGGTGCACATCGACTACGTCTCCGAGCAGAACGAGCCGACCTGCTGCTCCGGCTACCCGTCGATGAGTTGGAACGCCTCCGGCCTGGACTACTTCGCCAAGAACGACCTGCTGCCGGCCTTCCACGCGGCCGGTCTCTCCACCAAGGTGCTGGCCCTGGACTGGAACTGGGACACCTACCCGAACTACGGCGCCGCCATGGTGGACGACTCCACCGTGCGGAACGACCCGCTCTTCGGCGGCGTCGCCTGGCACGGCTACGGCGGCGACGTCAACGAGCAGACCACGGTCCACAACCAGTACCCGTCGGTGGACGCCTATGACACCGAGCACTCCGGCGGCACCTGGATCGCGAACCAGCAGAACGAGGACATGCACAACATCATCGACTACACCCGCAACTGGGGTAAGTCGGTGGTGAAGTGGTCGCTCGCGGTCGACCAGAACGGCGGCCCCCACAACGGCGGCTGCGGCACCTGCACCGGCCTGGTCACCGTGCACGACGGCGACAGCCGCAGCGGACAGGTCGACTACACCGTCGAGTACTACGACATGGGCCAGTTGACCAAGTTCGTGAAGCCCGGTGCGTACCGGATCGACTCCACCGACTCCACCGCGGTGCCGAACGTGGCCTGGAGCAACCCGGACGGCTCGAAGGCGCTGATCGCCTACAACGGCGGCGGCTCGGCCCAGCCGGTGCACGTGGTCTGGGGCGGCCAGTCCTTCGACTACAGCCTGCCCGCGCAGACCTCCGCCACCTTCACCTGGTCCGGCACCCAGGCCGCCGCCGGGTCGCCGGCCACCGGCCAGATCACCGGTCTCGACGGCAAGTGCGCGGACGTCCAGGGCGCGGCCACCGCGGACGGCACCCAGGCCCAGCTCTACGACTGCAACGGCACCGCCGCCCAGCACTGGACCACGGCCACCGACGGCACCGTCCAGGCGCTCGGCAAGTGCCTGGACGTGAGCGGCGGCGGCACCGCCGACGGCACCAAGGTGGACCTCTACGGCTGCAACGGCACCGCCGCCCAGCAGTGGACCTACACCGCCGGCCACGACCTGGTGAACCCGCAGGCGGACAAGTGCCTGGACGTCACCGGGGACACCTCGGCCAACGGCACCCCGCTGCAGATCTGGACCTGCACCGGGGGCGCCAACCAGAAGTGGACGGTGCCGTAGGCCCGTCGGCCGCCCGGCGCCGCTCCCCCCTCGACGACAGAGGCGAGGGGCGGCGCCGCCGGCTCACCCCAGCAGGTTCTTGTAGACCCTGCCGCCCTTCACGATCAGGGCGAGGCTCGCCTCCGGGTTCGCCAGCAGGGAGAGGTCCTGGGTCGGGTCCCCGTCGACGACCAGCAGGTCGGCCCAGGCGCCCGGCCGGATCACGCCCAACTCGGCCTGGCGGTACGGGTCGCGCTCCCCGGCGAGGCGGAACAGCTCGGCGTTGTTCGAGGTGGCGATCCGCAGCGCCTCCACGGGGGTGAAGCCGAACTGCGTGCTGAGCCTGGTGAGCATCTCGTTCTGCTTGTGGCTCTGCGAGGGGTCGAGCAGCATGTCGGTCCCGAAGGCGATCCGCACCCCGTGGGCCCGGGCCCACTCCAGGGTCTGCCGCACGCCCTCGCACACCCGGCGGTTCTTCTCCCGGGAGTCGGCGGAGGCGAAGGTGTGGTCGCCCTCCAGGAACGGCTGGGTGCTCAGCCAGACGCCCTTCTCGGCGAGCAGCGCGATCGTCGCCTCGTCGGCCAGCTGGCCGTGCTCGATGGAGCGCACCCCCGCCGCCACCGCCCGGCGGATCCCCTCCGGGGTGAAGACGTGGACGGAGACATAGGTGCCCCAGTCGGAGGCCGCCTGGACCGCGACCCGCAGCTCCTCCTCGGTGAACTGCAGGGTGTCCAGCGGGTCGTAAGCAGAGGTGACCCCGCCGCCGGCCATCAGCTTGATCTGGGTGGCCCCGCGCTTCAGCTGCTCGCGCACCGAGGTCAGCACCCGGTCGGGGCCGTCCGCGACCCGCATGAAGCTGATGTCCTCGGCCCGCGAGGGCTTTCCGCCGAAGGCGGTGGCGGGCTGGAACACCTCGGAGAAGTCGCCGTGGCCGCTGGTCTGCGAGATCGCGGCCTGGCTGGGATAGATCCGCGGTCCGGGGAACAGCCCGCCGTCGATCACCTGGCGCAGGGCGGCGGTGTCCCCGCCCATGTCCCGCACTGTGGTGAAGCCGCGCATCAGCATCCGGTGCGCCTCGGCCAGCGCCTTGTAGTAGAGCACCCCGGTGGGCGCCATCAGCGCCTCCGGCATGGTGACCCCGACGGCGAAGAGGTGGACGTGGGCGTCCGTGAGACCGGGCATCAGCACCCGCCCGCCGCCGTCCAGCCGCACGGCGTCCGGGGCCGGCGGCTCCCCCTCAGCCGCGATCCGGCCGCCCGCGACGTACACCGAACGCGGTTCGCCGACCCGGTCGTCGATCCCGTCGAAGACCCGCACGTTCTCGATCAGCAGCGGCGGCTCGGCGGGCAGATGAGCAGTCATCCGCCCAGCATGCCCGCCGCCCGCGGCGGTGCCCTGACGGCGCCACAGCCTGCGACGGGGCGTTCACCCGTAGAGATCAGCCCGGGCTCAGGGCGCCAGGGAGAAGTAGTTCTCCTCCTCCTGGACGAAGTGGAGGCGGAGCACGGTGTGGAGGCCGTAGAGGCAGGAGCGGAGGTCGTCGATCTGGTCCGGGCGCAGCCGGCCGGCGGCGTCGGCCAGCCGCAGATGGGTGGCGATGCGGCGGGCCAGCCGGTCGATCTCGGTGTGGGCGCGGCTCATCGTCGCGGTGGCCTCGGGGCCGCCGAGCGGCTTGGCCAGGGCCGGGTAGAGCTCGTGCTCCTCGGCGTGCTCGTGCGGCAGCAGCCGCTGGGCCAGCAGCCGGTCGACGGTTCTGACGGCGGCCAGCGCCCGGGGCCCGCGCTCGTCCGAGAGGAGGCTCGCGGCGTCCCGGACGGCGTCCAGCACGTCGGCCAGATCGCCGTGCTCGGTGGCGAAGCGCCGGATCATCCGCTCGGTCTCCGGGGCCAGCGCGGGCCGGGCGCCCGCCCGGGGCAGCAGGGCGCGCAGCGCGTTGAGGATCACCAGCACGTCGATCCCCTCCTGGAGCAGCGCGCCCGGCGCGGGCGGCAGCAGGCCCACCGCCGCGACGGCCATCGCCAGCAGCGACATCACCATCCCGCCGGCCGCGGACTGCACGGCGATCCGCCGGGTCCGGACGGCGACCTCCATCGCGTCGGCGAGCCGGTCCACCCGGTCGGTGGTCAGCACGACGTCGGCGGCCTCGGAGGAGGCGGTGGAGCCGCGCGCCCCCATCGCCACCCCGACGTCCGCCGCGGCCAGCGCGGGCGCGTCGTTGAGGCCGTCGCCGACCATCACGGTCACCGCCCGGGCGCTCTCCGCGCGGACCGCGGCCACCTTGTCCGCGGGCAGCTGCTCGGCCCGTACGCCGTCCAGGCCGACCACCGCGGCGACCTCCCGGGCGGGCTCGGCCCGGTCGCCGGTCAGCATCAGCAGCCTGGTCAGCCCGGCCTGGCGGAGCCGGCGCAGGGTGCGCGGGGCCTCCGGGCGCAGCGGGTCCTGCAGCAGGATCGCGCCCACCAGCTCGCCGTCGACGGTGAGCCAGACGGTGGCGGCGCCGTCCAGGACCGCCCGGTTGTCTGCCGTGCGGGCCCAGTCCGGGCGGGCGGCCGGCGGCACCGCGGTCCGCCCGACGGCCACCGTGCGGCCCTCGGCGAGTCCGGTGACGCCCCGGCCGGGCTCCTCGGCGACCTGCCCGGGAGCGGGCAGCGCGAGACCGCGGGACCTGGCCTCCCGGGTGATCGCCTCGGCCAGGACGTGCGCGGACACCTGGTCGACTGCGGCGGCCAGCCGCAGCACCTCGGCCCCCGACCAGCCGGGGGCGGAGACGGTCTGCAGCACCCTGGGCCGCCCGACGGTGAGCGTCCCGGTCTTGTCCAGGACCAGGGTCCTGGCCCGGCCCAGCCGCTCCAGCGCCCCACCGTCCCGGGTGATCACGCCCAGCCGGGCGGTCCTGGACAGGCCGGAGACGATCGCCACCGGCGCCGCCAGCAGCAGCGGACAGGGCGTGGCCACGACCAGGACCGCCACCGCCCGCTCGGCGGAGCCGGCCGCCGCCCAGGCGGCGCCGGCCAGTGCCAGGGAGAGCGGCAGGAACCACGCCGCGTACCGCTCGGCCAGCCGCACCACCGGTGCCCGCTCCGCGCCGGCCTGCTCGGCCAGCCGGACGATCCGGGCATAGGTGCTGTCCGCCGCGGTGGCGGCGGCCACCAGGTCGAAGGCGGGCCCGGCGTTGACCACCCCACTGCGCACCCGGTCCCCGGGGGCGTGCTCGACCAGTGCGGCCTCGCCGGTCAGCGCCGACTCGTCGAGGACGGCCGGCGTGCCGGCCGCGACCCGGCCGTCCACGCCCAGCACCTCGCCGGGGGCCACGACCAGGACGTCGCCGGGGCGGATCCGGTCGAGCGGCACGGTCTCGACGCCGCTACCGTCACCCGCCTCGCGCCCGTCGCCCCCGTCGCCCGCCTCGCCCATGTCGCCCCCGACGCCGCAGCGGCGGCGGGCCGAGTGCGGGGCGCGTTCGAGGAGGGTGCGGAGGTCCCGGGAGGCGCGCCGCTCGGCGGCGGCGTCCAGGGTGCGGCCGGTGGCCAGCATCAGCGCGATCAGGGCGCCGGCCAGGTACTCCCGCACGGCCAGCGTGCCGGCCAGCGCCAGCACCGCGATCAGGTCCACCCCGGGCCGCTTGCGGCGCAGTGCGGAGACCACCCAGCCCACGGCCGGGGGGACGGCCGCCACCGTGCCGACGGCCCAGCAGAGATCGGCCGCGCCCTGGTCGCCCGCGATCCAGGCGATCCCGCCGGCCAGCAGGGCCGCCCCGGTGATCGCCAGCAGACCCGGTTCCAGCCACCGCCGCGGCAGGGCGTGCGAGAACCCGGAAGGATGCGGGGCCTGGCTGCGGTCCGCCATGCCGCCTCCCCAGAACGCCGGCCGGAGCGCTTGTTCCTGACGCCTCTCCAGCGAAGCGCACCGGCCGGGCGCGGAACAGAGCCGTCCGGCCCCGCCGGCGCCGACACCCGGCCTCCGCGGGGCCGCGCGCTCAGTCGTCGAGGACGGCGGCCACCGCCTCGATCTCGACGAGCTGGTCGGCGTAGCCGAGCACGGTGACGCCCATCAGGGTGCTCGGCACATCGTGGTCGCCGAAGGCGTCGCGGACCACCTGCCAGGCCGCGCCCAGGTCCGGCTGCCGGGAGGAGGCCACCAGCACCCGGGTGTTGACGACGTCCCGCAGGTCGGCGCCGGCGGCGGCCAGGGCGGTCCGCAGGTTCTCGACGGCCTTCGCCGCCTGTCCCGCGTAGTCGCCCACCGCCGCCGTGGAGCCGTCCTCGTTCAACGGGCAGGCGCCGGCCAGGAAGATCAGCCGTGCTCCGGCGGGCGCGGTCGCCGCGTAGGCGTACTCGGCCACGTCCGAGAGCCGGTCGGAACGGATCAAGGTGACTGCACGGCTCATGTCTGCTGCCCTGCCTCTCCGTCGAGTGTCCGGCCCGCGGCCGGACGCGGTCAGTTGCGGTAGCGGTAGATGATCCGGCCCCGGGTCAGGTCGTACGGGCTGAGCTCGACCAGCACCCGGTCGAACGGCAGGATCTTGATGTAGTTCTTCCGGATCTTCCCACTGATGTGGGCCAGCACCTTGTGCCCGTTCTCCAGCTCCACGTTGAAGTTCGCGTTGCGCAGACACTCCGTGACGGTGCCCTCTACTTCGATGCCGCCTGCTTTTCTCGGCAAGTTTCCTCTTCTCTCGGTCGGGTCTCTCGGTTCGGCCGCCGCCGTCAGCGGGCGACCAGTTCCAGATTGCTGCTCTCGCGCACGGCGCCGACGCTCTCGAAGAGCGCCACCGCCGCCGGGTTGGCCTCGTTCACCTCTGCCGACACCGCGGGCACGCCGGAGCGGTGGACCGCCCCGAGCGCCTCGGCCAGCAGCGCCCGGGCGATCCCGCGGCGCTGCCGGTCGGCACGCACCGCGATCAGGCCGAGCCGCGGCTGCCGCGGCAGCGGGGAGAGCCGCAGGAGGCCGGCGTAGCGGCCGTCCTCCTCCAGGGCGACCGCGTACCTCGACGGGTCCACGACGGGCTCGCCGACCGGGCCGCCGAGCGCGCCGCCGTCCGGCCGCGGCAGCACCTCGGCCGGCATCTCCTGCCAGCCGAGGGTCGCCTCGACCTCGTCGCGGACGACCCGGTCGAGCGCGCGCAGCGGCCCCTCCAGCGCCGCGCCGACGGGCAGGATCGCCACGCCGGTCGGCGGCGCCGCCGAACCGAGGCCGTTGGCCCGCGGATCGGTGGGCACCAGGCACACCCGCTCGCGGCGGCGGGTCCGGAAACCCGCCCGCCACCAGTGCCCGGCCAGGTCGTCGTCGGTCTCGTCGACCAGGGTGTACAGCGGCCGGGGCAGATCCGTCAGCATCGCGTCGGCGAGCCGGTCGAAGACCGAGCAGTGCCAGGAGTCGATGCCGAGGAAGTACCGGCCGTCCGGCCGGCGGACGGCCACCCCGCGGCCGACCACCTCGTCGTCCTCCAGCGCATGCCAGTGCCGGTCCGCGACGCGGGTGACCACCACCAGGCGCCGGCTGACGCCGGAGGCGGTGTGCACAGAGTTCATAGGCGTCGGTTCGCACCCTTCGGGATTGACGGGTCGGGGTGCGCCGGCGACGCCTCGGTCAATCGCCAGACCGCGACGGCGAGGGGAGCACCCACATCGTTACGACGTTCACGGGTCTCACCTCCTCGAAACGGGCCACGGTCAGGACCAGGCTACCAGCGGTGCGGGCACCCCCGTCCATCCCTCGACCCGGCGGAGGAGGACGACGGCGTCCTGGTCGCCCTTCGGGAGGGACCGCGACCTCCTCGCCCTCGCGGCGGACGGTCGGCCTCCGCGAGGCGCCGGCGGTCCGAACGCGACCGCCTCCGCCCTGCCCGCCCTGGTTCCGAACTCCCGCACAGGTATTGGAAATCAAAGGCGAAACGGGTCCGGAATTCAACGGCGGAGCGGCAGTTGGCGCCCTGCTAAACTGACTCCGCATCAGCTTGAAGGACCCATTTTCGGACGCCCCGATGTCACCATCGGGCGGGTGCCACGGAGGATTACGGTGCACGATGCGGAGGAATGGAAGCCGGGGCAGGATACCCAGATGGTCGCCACCGCGCGACTACTGGGCCAGGACCCCGACAAGATCCACTGCCCCGCCTGGGGGGTCATCGGCAACCTGGGCGACAGCATCTGCTACGCCGGCGTCCCCGCCAAGGTCGAGGCGATCCAGGCCGAGCTGCGCGACCGGGTCGCGGGCGACGACCTGCCGGTGCGGGTGATCGCGCCCAACTTCTCCGGAGGCATCTCCGACGGGCAGCGCAACGGCACGCCCCAGATGCGCTATTCGCTGATCGGCCGGGAGACCACCAACGACGGCATCTGCCTCCACCTGGAGGGCAGCGACGTCCGGGGCGCGATCGCCGTGGTCGCCTGCGACAAGCCGCCGGTCGGCACCCTCGCGGCGCTGCTTGAGCGGAACGTCCCGGCGGTGATCATGTCCGACGGCTCGATCCGTCCGGGCGTCGACTCCCGTACCGGCGAGCGGATCGACATCATCACCTGCTTCCAGGCGGCCGCGGCGGAGCCGGACGAGCGGCGGCGGGTGGCCCTGGAGGCCTCGCCGGGCCACGGCAGCTGCGGCGGGATGTTCACCTACAACACCATGCAGTCGTTCATCGCGACCTGCGGCATGGAGCCGCTGCACATGGTGAGCCCGGCCTCCGAGGACCCGCGCCGGATCAAGGAGTTCCCCGGGCAGCTGCTCGACGTGCTGCAGCTGCTCACCGAGCGCGGCATCCGGCCGCGGGACATCGTCACTCCGGCCGCGCTGCGCAACGCCACCCTGGTGGCCATCGCGATGGGCGGCTCCACCAACGTCGTCCTCCACGCGCCCGAGCTGGCCCGCGCCGCCGGCATCGACTTCTGGCGCGAGGTGATCAGCCAGGACGAGTTCAACCGGATGTCCCGCCGGCTGCCGGTGCTGGTCAACGCCTGGCCGTTCGGCCGGTACTCGATGGTGGACATCGACGCCAAGGGCGGCCTGCCGGTCATCGTCAACGAGCTGCTCGCCGCCGGGATGCTCGACGGCAGCTGCCTCACCTGCACCGGCGAGACCCTCGCCGAGCAGGTCGCGCGGCTGGACCCGCCGGCCCCGGACGGGGACGTCATCCACCCGCTGTCGGCCCCGTTCAAGCCGACCGGCGGCCTGCGGCTGCTCCGCGGCAACCTCGCCCCCGAGGGCGGCGCCGTGATCAAGCTGGCGGGGGTCGAGAGCGGCATGGAGGACGGCCGGTTCGTCGGCCGCGCCCGGGTCTTCGACAGCGAGCAGGCCCTCCTCGACGCCCTGACCTCGGCCCCGGAGGAGTTCCAGGACCGCGACATGGTGGTGATCCGCTACGAGGGGCCGCGCGGAGCGCCGGGCATGCCGGAGATGCTGGACCCGACCTCGCGGATCACCGCGCTCTGCCGGCAGCGCGGCATCACCATCGCGCTGATGACCGACGCCCGCTTCTCCGGCGGCTCGGTCGGGCTGGTCATCGGCCATGTCTCGCCCGAGGCGGCGCAGGGCGGTCCGATCGCCCTGATCGAGGACGGCGACACCATCGTGGTGGACGTCAACCAGGACACCCTGGACTGCACCGAGCTCGACGACCCGGCCACCGCCGAGGAGCGCCGCGCCCGCTGGCAGGCCGAGACCGACGGCAACGGCGGGATCCATCCGCGGATCCGCCCGGTCAGCGCCCGCCTGCTGCGCCGGATGCGGGCCAGCGCCCGCCTCCCGCTGCAGGGCGGCGGCTTCTCGGACGGCCTCCCCGAGTAGCCCCCGCCCCCGGCGGGACGAACACGAACGCGAACGCGCGGCCGCCCGGCGGAATGCCGGGCGGCCGCCCGTGTGCAGGGGCCGGCTCAAGGAGGCCGGTCCCGTGGACGCGTCAGGACGCCGAGCGCCGGCCGAGAACCGCAGCACCCGTCGGGGCCGGCGGCTCGCCGGGCGCGCGGCCGGGCTCCAGGCGGCGGAGCAGCGGCGCGCGGAGCAGCGCACCGCCCAGGAGCATCACCAGGCCGATGGTCACCAGCCCCCACTTGCCGCTGCCGAAGAGGGTGGTCATCCAGCCGACCCAGTAGGCGCCGACGAAACCGGCGATGTTCCCGATGGAGTTGATCACCGCGATGCCGCCGGCCGCCGCCGTCCCGGCGAGCAGCCGGGAGGGCAGCGCCCAGAAGGCCGGGAAGGCCGCCATGATCCCCATCGCGCAGACGCACAGCCCGGCGTAGCCCACCCAGGGAAGCCCGGTCAGCGCCGCGGACGCCGCGAGGGTGGCCCCGCCGACCGCCATCGGCGCCGCCGCGAAGGCCACCCGGTGGCCGCCGCGGTCGCAGCGGCGCCCCCAGAGCACCATGGTCGCCGCCCCGAGGACGTACGGCACCGCGGTCAGCAGCGAGACGTCCAGGTCGCTGCTCATACGGAGGCTGGCCTTGATGATCTGGGGCATCCAGAAGCCGAGCCCGTACAGGCCGAACGCGATCGCGAAGTAGATCAGCGCGAGGGTCAGCACCCGCCGGTCGACCAGGGCCTGACGGACCGTCAGCGGATGCCGCCGGGCGACAGCGGCCTCGTCCTCGGCGAGGTTGGCGGTGATCCAGGCGCGCTCCTCCCCGGTCAGCCAGCGCGCGTCGGCCGGCCGGTCGGGAAGCAGCCTGAGCAGCAGGAAGCCCATCGCCACCGAGGGCACGCCCTCCAGGATGAACAGCCACTGCCAGCCGTGCAGCCCGGCCAGGCCGTCCATCCTGAGGATCAGTCCGGACAGCGGGGAGCCCAGCGCCGAGGAGAGCGGCACCGCGATCATGAACTGGGCCGTGATCCGGGCCCGCCGGTCCGCCGGGAACCAGTAGGTGAGGTAGAGGATCATCCCGGGGAAGAACCCGGCCTCCGCCACCCCCAGCAGGAACCGCAGCAGGTAGAAGCTCTTCGCCCCCTCGGTCAGCGCCCCGGCCGCAGCCACGATCCCCCAGGTGGCCATGATGCGGAACATCCAGCGCCGGGCGCCCACCCGGTGGAGGATCAGGTTGCTCGGCACGTCGAGGAGGACGTAGCCGGCGAAGAGCAGCCCCGCCCCCAGCCCGTACGCGTCGGGCGACAGGCCCACGTCGTGGTTCATGGTCAGCGAGGCCACGCCGAGATTCGTGCGGTCCAGATAGGCGAAGAAATAGCAGGCCGCCATCACCGGAAGCAATCGGCGCCCGGCTTTCGCCAGCGCCGCGTTCCCCATACGTCTACCGTCGTCCATAAAGCACGCTGCCTTCTCGCGGGGCCGACCGCCCGTGCCGGCCCCGCGAATTCGATGAATGCTCGGTCAACCGATTTCTGGATTGCTCAGCGCCTCGGCCTGTTCCGGAATCCGCTCGGCCTCGGGGCCCAGGGCGAGCTCCCGGCGGTCGAGCCGGCCGCTGACCACGGCCAGCACCAGGGCGACGGCGGTGAACGCCGCCCCGATCAGGTTCGGCGAGACGGTGTTCCAGCCCGCGGCCAGCGCCCAGCCGGAGACGGCGGCGCCCACCGCGTTGCCGATGTTGAACGCCGAGATGTTGGCCGCCGAGGCGAGCGCGGGGGCGTCCGAGGCCTGCTGGAGGACCCGGCTCTGCAGCAGCGGCACCGTGGCGAAGCCGACCATGCCGAAGACGAAGAGGGTGATCGCCGCCGCGATCTGCCAGTGCAGCAGGACCGCGAACAGCACCAGCACCGCCACCAGCGAGCCGAGGACCGCGTAGGTCGAGGGCATCAGGGCCCGGTCCGCGGAGCGGCCGCCGACCACGTTGCCCACGCACAGCCCCACGCCGAAGATCACCAGCAGCCAGGAGACCGCGCCGTTGGAGAACCCGGCGACGCCGGTGAGCATCGGGGTGACGTAGGTGAAGGCGGCGAAGACGCCGCCGAACCCGAAGGCGGTGCAGGCCAGCGCGAGCCAGACCCGGCTGCGCCGGAAGACCGCGATCTGGGCCCGCAGGTCGGTCCGCTCGGACCGCCCTCCGCGCGGCACCAGGGCGGCGATCCCGACCATCGCCAGCACCCCGAGCCCCGCGACGAAGCCGAAGGTGGAGCGCCAGCCGGTCCACTGGCCCAGCGCGGTGCCCAGCGGCACCCCGAGCACATTGGCCAGGGTCAGGCCGCCGAACATCATGGAGAGCGCGGCGGCCTTGCGCTCCGGCGCGACGAGGTCGGCGGCCACCACGGAGCCGATCCCGAAGAACGCGCCCTGGCAGAGCGCCGCCACCAGCCGCCCCACCAGCAGGACGGGGAAGCCGGGCGCGACCGCGCACAGCGCGTTGCCCACGACGAAGATCGCCATGAGCGAGAGGAGCATCGTCTTCCGCGGCAGGCGGTTGCCCAGCACGGTCATGATCGGTGCGCCGATCACCACCCCGAGGGCGTAACCGGTCACCAGCATCCCGGCGGCCGGAATGGTGACACCGGTGTCCTTGGCGACCTCGGGGAGAATCCCGACGACGACGAATTCGGTGGTCCCGATTCCGAAAGCGCCCAGAGCCAAGGCTATGAGTGCAACAGGCACGACTATCTCTCCAGATGGTGGTCTTGCGGTTGGGGTCCCGCCCCGCCCCGGAGGCGGGGCGGGGCGGAGCGGTCCCGGACGGTGGTCGTCAGCCGGTGTGGCCGGCCACCTCCGGGGGCAGCGGCTGCGAGAGCCGGTGGTTGTCCAGGACGCGCAGGCGCCCGAGGTCGGCGGCGACCGCGAGGAGCGCGTCGTCGGTGGCCTCGGCGAGGTCCTGGAAGCTGGCGCGGTCGACCAGTGCGGCGTAGTCGACCCGGGCGCCGGCCGCCTTCACCTCGTCGGCCGCCGCCCGGGTCAGCGCATCCGCCGTGCGCTCGCCGGCGTCGTAGCGGGCCTTGGCGGCCCGGATGGCGCGCACCACGCAGGTGGCGAGGGCGCGCTCGTCCGGCGTCATCAGCGCGTTGCGCGAGCTGCGGGGCAGCCCGTCCGGCTCGCGGACGCTGGTGCAGGGGACGATCTCGGTCGGCCAGTCCATGTCCTTGGCGAACTGGGTGATCAGCGACACCTGTTCGGCGTCCTTCTCGCCGAAGTACCAGCGGTGGGGCACGCACCACTGGTACAGCTTGCTGCACATGGTGGCGATGCCGGTGACCATGTTCGGCCGGGTCGCGGTCTCGTACCGGCCCTCCCGGGGGGTCACCGTGACCCGGGTGACGTGGCCGGGCGGGAAGACCGCCTCGCGCCGGGGCACCACCACGGCGTCCACCCCCCGCGACTCCAGCTTGGCCAGGTCGCGCTCCGGGTCGTACGGGTAGGCGTCGGCGTCCTCGACGCGGTCGAATATCAGCGGGTTCACGAACACGCTGGACAGCACGTAGTCGTTCTCCGCCCTGGCCCGGTCCACCAGGCTCAAGTGCCCCTCGTGGAGCGAGCCGAGGGAGGCGAACAGCCCGATGCGCCGCCCGCTCTCGCGGACCTTGAGGTTGTGGTCGCGGAACTCGATCGGATCGCGGTAGATCTTCATGGCCACCTCTCGGACTCGGTCAGACTCGGGCGAACTCGTCCCGGACGGCCTGGAGGGAGTCGAAGAAGAACCCCAACTCGGCCCGGGTGTTGTAGAGGTAGGTGCTCATCCGGCAGACGCCGTCCCCGCTCAGCCGGTCCACCAGCGGCTGCGCGCAGTGGTGGCCGCCCCGGGTGGCGATGTTGTACGCGTCGGCCAGCACCTGGCAGACGGTGTCCGCGGGGACGCCGTCCAGCCGGAAGGAGAAGGTGCCGACCCGGTTGGCGCTCTCCCGCGACCCGAAGAGGGTGACCCCCTCCATCCGGTCGAACCGGTCCAGCGCCTCGGCGGTCAGCGCCGCCTCGTGCGCCTGGATCGCCTCCATCCCATAGCCGTTGACGTACTCGACGGCCGCGGCCAGGCCGAGCGCGCCGCTGATGTTCGGCGTCCCCACCTCGAAGCGGGAGGGGCCGTCCAGCGGGCGCTCGGAGGAGGCGGAGACGCTCTGCACGGTGCCGCCGCCGACGAACACCGGGTCCAGGCGGCCGAGGTGGCCCTTCTTGGCGTAGAGGACACCGATCCCGGTCGGCCCCAGCATCTTGTGCGCCGAGAAGGCCAGGAAGTCGACGTCCAGCTCCTGGGCGGAGAAGCCGCGGTGCGGCACGCACTGGGTGCCGTCGACGACCACCAGGGCGCCGTGCTCGCGGGCCAGCCGGCTGACCGCCGCCAGGTCGTTGACGGTCCCGGTCACGTTGGAGGCGTGGTTGACCGCCACCACCCGGACCCCGCCGGCCCGCAACTGGCCGGCCAGACTGTCCAGGTCGATCGAGCAGTCCTCCAGCAGCTCGATGTACCCGACCCGCACCTCCTTGCCCAGCCGCCGCCAGGGCAGCAGGTTGGAGTGGTGCTCGGCCAGCGTGGTCAGCACCGTCCCGCCGTCCTCGAACAGCCCGTTGTACTCCAGCAGCCGGGCCACCAGGTTGAGCCCGGCGCTGGCGTTCGCGGTGAAGACGATCTCGTCGGGCTCGGCCCGGACGAAGTCCGCGACGGTCTCCCGCGCCTCCTCGTACCGGCGGGTGGTCTCGACCGCCTTCGCGTACGACGCCCGGTGGATGTTGGTGCTGAGGTCCCGGTAGTAGTGGGTGATGGCGTCGACCACCGGCCGGGGGGTGAGCGAGGTCGAGGCGCTGTCCAGGTAGACGTAGGCGTTGCCGTCCGGGCCGCCCCGCAGCAGGTCGAAGTCCCGCCGCACGGCGTCGACGTCGAGTGCGGCGCCGGGCAGCGGCGCCGGCGCGACCGTGGTGTGCCGGCTCATACGAGGACACCGCCTCCGGTCCGCTGGTGGCGCATCAGTCCGCGCATGGCCGGCCGGAGCGGCGCGCCCACCCGCGGACGGTCCGCGTCGTCCAGCGCGGCCACCACCCGCTCCATGCTGGCCTGGGCCAGCACCACGAAGTCGCTGCGGGTCAGCTCGTCGTGGACGGTCTTGAGCACGGCCTCGTCGTGGGCCGCCGCGTCGCCGCGGCTGAGCGCGTCGAAGGCGCCCGGAACGACCGTCCGGCGCACCCGGGCGACCACGCCCCGCTCGCCGGCCAGCGCCTCGATCTTCCCGACCACCTCGTCGGCGGCGGTCTCCACGGTGGCCACCACGCCGATGTCGCCGCCGTTCTCGACGGCCTCCGCCACCATCGCGTCGTCGATCCGCAGCAGCGGGACGCGCAGCAGCGGCGCCACCGCCGCGGCCGCGTCGGAGACGGAGGAGCAGGTGCAGAGCACCGCGTCGGCACCGGCCTCCTCGGCCCGCAGGGCGTGTTCGAGGATCCGCCGGCGCAGGTCCACCTGGTCCATCGTGCCGCCGCGGACCCCGGCCAGGATGGCGTCGTCCACGATGTTCATCACCCGCAGCCCGGGCAGCTCGGTCCGGGCCAGCTCCACGGTGAACGGCACCAGCACCAGGTCGGTGTAGAGCAGCGCGACTCTCCCGTTCATGTCCGCCATGTCCGTCCCCCTCAGATCGCCGTCGGAGCGTCCGGGTCGCAGGCGTACCCGCTGCCCACCGGCTCGCCGTAGTTGAACCACACGCTCTTCCACTGCGTGTACTCCTCCAGCCCGAGGAGGCCGTTCTCCTTGCCGTAGCCGCTCGACTTGAAGCCGCCGTAGGGCGAGGCCGGGCTGAGCGCCTTGTAGCAGTTGACCCAGAGCGAACCGGCGTCGATCCGCTGGGTGACCCGGAGCGCGCGGCTCAGGTCGGCGGTCCAGAGGGCGCCGGTCAGGCCGTAGCCGACGCCGTTGGCCAGCGCCACCGCCTCCTCCTCGGTGCCGAACCTCAGCACCGAGACCACCGGGCCGAAGATCTCCTCCTGGGCGATCCGCATGCCGGGCTCGACGTCGGCGAAGACGGTCGGCGCCACGAAGTAGCCCTGGTTTAGCCCCTCGCCCTCGGGCCGGCCGCCGCCGCAGAGGAGGGTGGCGCCCTCCTTCCGGGCGGACTCGATGAAGGCCATGGTCTTCTCGTACTGGGGCGCGTTGCTGACCGGGCCCATCTCGGTCTCCTCGGCCAGTGGGTCGCCCACCACGATGCCCCGGGCGATCGGCATGAAGACCGCCATGAACTCGTCGTAGACGTCCTCGTGGACGAGCAGCCGGGAGCCGGCCGCGCAGGACTGCCCCGCACCGCCGAACGCGGCCCGGGCGGCGGACCGCGCCGCCGCCCTGATGTCGGCGTCCGGGAAGACGATGTTCGCCGACTTGCCGCCCAGTTCGAGGTTGACCCGCTTCAGTCCGTCGCCGGCCTCCGCGGCGATCGCCCGGCCGGTCCCCACGCAGCCGCTGAACGACACCTTGGCCACGTTCGCGGACCGCACCAGCGCCGCCCCGACCGGGTCGCCGAGCCCGGTCACCACGTTGACCACGCCGGCCGGAATCTCGGTCTCCGCCAGCAGCTCGGCCAGCCGCAGCGTGCTCAGCGGGGTGAACTCGGAGGGCTTCAGCACCGCGGTGTTGCCGGCCACCAGCGCCGGCGCCAGCTTCCAGGAGAGGAGCAGCAGCGGCGAGTTCCACGGCAGCAGCAGCGCGGCCACGCCCAGCGGCTGCCGCACGGCGATGTTCAGGTACTTCCCGTCGACCGGGATCACGTCGCCCTGGAGCTTGTCGGCCAGCCCGCCGTAGTAGTGGAAGGTCCGGGCGGCGGACTCGACCTCCTTCCTGGTGTCGCGGACCGGCTTGCCGTTGCTGCCGCTCTCCAGGACCGCGAGCTCCTCCAGGTGGGCGAGCATCAGGTCGCCGACCGAGGACACGATCCGGCCCCGCCGGGAGGCGTCCAGGCCCGACCAGCGGCCGCTGTCGTAGGCCTCCTTGGCCCGGGCCACCGCGGCCTCGACGCCCTGGACGTCCGTCTCCTCGACGACGGCCAGGACCTCCCCGTTCGCCGGGTTCACGATCTTGCGCTCGGCCATTACCCTTCCTTCCGCTTCACGGCGGTCCGCACGGCGGACGCGATATCGGGGACATCGAGCCTGTACTTGGCCAGCAGGGACGCGTAGTCGCCGGACTCCCCGAAGGTGTCGCCGACGCCGACCCGTTCGACCGGGACCGGTGCCCTCGTCGCCACGAGCTCGCACACCGCCCCGCCGAGGCCGCCCACCACCGAGTGGTCCTCCACGGTCACCAGCGCGCCGGTGGACCGGGCGGCGTCCAGCACCGCCCGCTCGTCCAGCGGCTTCACCGTGTGGACGTTGAGCACCGCGGTGTCCAGGCCCTCGCTCTCCAGCGCCTCGGCCGCGGCCATCGCGCGGTCCAGCAGGAAGCCGGTGGACAGGATCGCCGCGTCGGTGCCCTCCCGGACCACGGACGCGGCACCGATCCTCGGCCGGTACTCCTCGCCGAAGCCGTACGCCTCGCTCGGCTTGGCCAGCCGCACGTACACCGGGCCAGGCCAGTCCAGGGACTGCTCGATCAGCGCCCCCGCCTCCGGGCCGCCGGCCGGCGACAGCACGGTCATGTTGGGGATCGCCCGGGCCACGGCGAGGTCCTCCAGCGACTGGTGCGAGGCGCCGTTCTCGCCGGCGCTGATGCCGCAGTGCGAGCCGATGACCCGCACCTTGGCGTTCTGCAGCGCCACTCCGTTGCGCAGCTGGTCGCCGGCGCGAAGGGTGGCGTACATGGCGAAGGTGGCGATGTAGGGGACGTAGCCGTCCAGGGCCAGCCCCGCCGCCGTCGCCATCATGTTCTGCTCGGCGATGCCGAGGTTGAAGAACCTGTCCGGGAAACGGTCGCGGAACGGTTCGAGTCCCAGGACCTGGCACAGGTCCGCGGTGATGACCACCACCCGGGGGTCCGCCTCGGCCAGCCGGACCAGCGCCGCGACGGTGTGCTCCTGCATTGCGCCCATCGTTTCCTCCTCTCCGGTGGAGCGTCTCGTCAGCGGGTGGCCTCGATCGGTGACCGGGCGCCCCGGTCCACCGCCTGCTCCTCGATCCGGTCGCGCAGCTCGGTCTCGATCTCGTCGAACAGCGCGTCCGGGAGGACGCCGTACACCTCGGAGCGGCCCTCGATGGCCGAGACCCCCTTGCCCTTGACGGTGCGCGCGATCACCACCGCCGGCCTGCCCTCGGCCTGCTGGGCGGTCCGGATGGCCTCGTCCAGCTCCTCCAGGGAGTGGCCGTCCACCTCCTGCACGTGCCAGCCGAACGCGGCCCACTTCTCGGCCAGCGGCTCCAGGGCCATCACGGTCTCGGTGTCACCGTCGCACTGGGTGCCGTTGCGGTCGACAATGCACACCAGGTTGTCCAGCCGGAGGTGGGCCGCGGCGAGCATCGCCTCCCACACCTGGCCCTCGTCCAACTCGCCGTCGCCGAGCACCACATAGACCCGGTTGCCCCGGCCGGCCAGCCGGGCGGCCATGGCCATCCCGACGCCCATCGACAGTCCCATCCCGAGGGACCCGGTGCTGGCGTCCACCCCGGGGGTGCGCAGCCGGTCGGGGTGGCCCTGGAGCCGGGAGTCCACCCGGCGCAGGCTCTCCTGCTCGGCGCGGTCGAAGTAGCCGGTGCGGGAGAGGAGGGAGTACAGCGCGGGCGCGCCGTGCCCCTTGGAGAGGATGAACCGGTCGCGGTCGTCCCAGGCGGGGTCGTCCGGACGGATCGTCAGGTGGTCGTGGAAGAGCGCGACCAGGATGTCGGCCAGGGAGAAGGACGCCGACGGGTGGCCCGAACGGCAGGAGCGGACCATCTTGATGCAGTCCAACCGCACCTGGGTGGCGGCCAGTCGGAGCTCTGCGAGCCTCTCGCTCGAAATCATCGTCAGGTCGCTCCTCAGGGCCGGGGGGCGGTGTGGGGAACGCGCGGGAACGGGACGCCCTGCCGGATGTCCTCCAGGCCGAGCAGCCACATGGTGAAGCGGTCGAAGCCGAAGTTGAACCCGGTGTGCGGGATCGGCCCGTACTTCTTCCCGTCCAGGTACCACTCGTAGTCCTCCGGCAGATGGCCGAAGTGCAGCAGGTTCTCGTAGAGCAGTTCTATGTCGGACGCCCGCTCGCCGCCGCCGATGATCTCCCCGCAGCCGGGCACATAGAGGTCGTGCACCATGGCGACCTCGGGCCGCTCGGGATTGCGGTTGAAGAAGAAGTTGGCCGTCTCGTAGGGCGGCTCCACCAGGAAGAACGGCTTGTCGAAGAAGCCGGAGAGGACGCGCTGCGCATCGCTGTCGATGTCCTCCCCCCAGCGGATCCGGTGGCCGGCCTCAGTGATCATCTCCACCGCCCGGTCGTAACTCAGCCGCTCGAAGGGCGGCTTGACCCGCTCCAGCTCCGCGACGTCGCGGCCGAGGAAGGCCAGCTCGGCGGCGCAGTCGTCGAGCACCCGCTCCACCACCGCGGAGACCAGGTTCTCCTCGAAGGCCATCGACTCCTCCTGGTCGAACCAGGCCTGGTCGCACTGGATGTGCCAGATCTCGGAGAGGTGGCTGGGCGTCGGCTCCTGCTCTTTGCGGAACGAGGGCATCACCGCATAGGCCTTGTCCACACCGCTGTTGACGAGGCAGTCGACGTACATCCAGGGGCTCTGGTTCAGTGCCGCCTTCTGGTCGTAGAAGGGGATCTCGAAGACCGAGCCACTGCAGACGCAGGCGGCCTGCGTGGTCAGCGGTGTCTGCACACCGATGAAGCCGTGCTCCTCCAGCGCCTCGCGGATCGCCTTGAGGATCTTGTGCCGGGCCCGGAGGATGTGGCCCGCTTTCGGCTGCCGCAGCCAGAGATGGCGAACGGAAAGATCCCGGGAATAGTCCTTCCCGGGATCCAGTGGAAACGGCTCTGAGGGGTGACACAGGGTCAGCCGACAGAGCACCGGACAGCTCTCCTGCCCGCCCTCCTCGCCCTGCCCGCCCTGCTCGACCTCGCAGATCACCGAGGACTCCGGGGTGATGTCCGCCAGGCCGGCCCGGACCGACGCGTCGTCGGGGAGCTGGATCTTCAGCTCCCCCTGCGCCGTGCGCAGGACCAGCCAGTCGGCCTCGGCGGCCTGGAGCCAGCCGCGCAGAATCGAAGTGCTCATGGTGCTCGTCCTTTCCGTCACGCCGGGAGGGTGATCCGCAGGTGGTTCATTCCACCGCGGGAGAGGAGGTCCATCATGATCTCCTGGGCCTCTTCCGCGGTATCCGCGCCCTTGACCACCACCTTGCCGGTGCGGAAAAGGCTGCAATTCGCGGAGCCGAGATTCAGGATCACCACCCCGAACCGCTCGCTGTAGTTGTCGACGGGCAGTCCGGCCTCGGCGAAACGGGCGATTTCGATGGCCTCTTCGAGTTCCACGATGAACTTGTCGCAATTGCGCGCGAAAGGCCTGAGTTCGATGGACTTCACGACCGGAGCGGTCATTCGGGATTCACCCCCCGAGCGACGGCTGGCACAAGCCGGCGGCTGTCCATGTGCTTCCCCCTTCTCTGATTCCAGGATTCCGGATGACCACCGCGGGATGGGTCGGGCGGTGGGCAGGCAGACGGGCGCCGCACCGCAGTTCCTGCGGCGTGCGCGATCACAGACCAGAAACAGAACCCCCGTGTCGATTCCGGCCGCGGCATCGAGGGCCGCAGGCCGCCCGGGGTGACACACCCCGTGGAAAGAGAGACGTCGTAGCTCGTCGGGTCACGCCGCGGAGCCGGCCGCAGCCGGGCGGCGTCCGCTCACGGTCTCGGGACCGCGGCCCTCCAGGGGGCCGGCATCGAGAACCGGGACGACGGTGGACGAGCAGGCACGGAGTACCACGTGCCGAACGTGCGGAATGCGGTGAGCGCCGCTGCCGACAGTGCTCGGAGCGCCACGGCGGAGAACGCCGGAGGCGGGGCCGCGCCGACGGGATAGGCGCTGACGAGCGCGAAGCAGAACGCGGCGGCCGGAACCCGGCCATCCGCGGGGAGCCGGACCCGCAGGGCGCCGGCGGCGGCGTGCGAAGCGGAGACCCGCCGGTTCGCGGCGAGCCGCAACGAAGCGGAGACGAAGGCGATGACCAGCCTTACCGCGCCTATGACGCAGGGCTTTCCGTTGCGATATATGGATAAGCGAAGCAGGGCTTGGTCCTTGTCCATCACGCCCCCGCAGGGCGGGGTATGCCGGGCCAATTGCTCGTGTGCTGCGACTTGGCGCCGATCCGGGTAAGAACAGCCAAGTGGCCGGTGCTCTTCATGTACCCTCTACTCTCTCTGGGCTTGTGGCTTGGGCGAGAGTCTTTCTGGGCTTGCCGGGGAGTCTAGGGTGCGGCCGAGATCACAGTCAATGCAATGACTTCGTGTTCTCACCATCTGAGAAACCGCAGCTAGACGTACGGTTTTGCTTCGTCCACGGCTTCTCCGACAGTCCGCCGGCGCAAGATTCTTTCTCCTTCGCAAAACAGTGGCCTCTACACGCATATCCGTCTTCGCCACATGTCCGTTTCGCGACAGCCGCGTCCGCGGCACCGTGGTTTTCCCGGGGCCGGGGCCACCGCACCGGAGAATCGCCTGCCCGGCCCCCACTCCGCGGAAAGTGTTCCGGCGGCGCCGCCCCCACGCGATTACCGCGGCCCTTCCCGCCCGACCCGCACAACTCGGACCCACCGGATATATCGGATCGGTAACGGGTCTGGACCGCTCGTATCGAAGTGTTCATGCCAGGGACACCATGGGCCGGGGCCCGCGCCAACCCGCGGGCCCAGAGTGGCCGAAGCTGCCGGGCTCGCCGGCGGGCCAGTCGAGTCACCCGTGACAGCAAGGTCAGGAGACCGCGATGACGCCTCCCCCTCCTCCGCTCAACCGCCGCGCCTTCCTCGGCTCCGCCGCCGCGGTCGGCGCCGCGCTCGGTCTGGACGCCCTGCCCTCCTCGGTACGCCGCGCCGCCGCCGCGCCCGCGGCCGGCGGCAGCCTCTCCTCGATCGCCCACGTCGTGGTGTTCATGCAGGAGAACCGCTCCTTCGACCACTACTTCGGCGCCCTGAGCGGCGTCCGCGGCTACGGCGACACCTCATTGCTGCGCTTCCCCGGCGGCGCGGACGTCTTCCAGCAGACCCTCCTCGGCCCAGCCGGCGGCAGCGTGCTGAAGCCCTGGCACCTGAACACCCAGAACACCGACGCCCAGCGGATCTCCGACCTCGACCACTCCTGGTCCGGCACCCACTCGGCCTGGAACAACGGGCTCTACGACAACTGGATCCCGGCCAAGACGACCAAGACCATGGGCTACTACACCCGCGCCGACATCCCCTTCCAGTACGCCCTCGCCGACGCCTTCACCGTCTGCGACCAGTACTTCTGCTCGGTCCAGGGCCCGACCAACCCCAACCGCCTCTACCAGTGGTCGGGTTGGATCGATCCCGCCGGCACCGCGGGCGGCCCGGTCACCGACAACAGCGAGAAGGGCTACACCTGGGCCACCTACCCCGAGCGCCTCCAGGACGCCGGGATCAGCTGGCGGGTCTACCAGGAGACCGACAACTACGACGACAACCCGCTGGCCTGGTTCACGAAGTTCCGCACCGCCGCGACCGGCTCGGAGCTCTACCAGCGCGGCATGTACAAGTCCGCCGACTCGGTCGCCGAGTTCACCGCCGACGTGGCCGCCGACGACCTCCCCGCGGTCTCCTGGATCGTCGCCCCCACCGCGGAGTCCGAGCACCCCGCCAACCCGCCGGCCTACGGCGCCGACTACGTCTACCGGATGCTGGACGCCCTGGCCTCGCACCCGGACGTCTGGGCGAAGACCGCGGTCTTCCTCAACTACGACGAGAACGACGGCTTCTTCGACCACGTCGCCCCGCCGGCCCCGCCGTCCGGCACCGCCGACGAGTTCATCGGCGGGGCGCCGATCGGCCTCGGCCCCCGGGTGCCGATGACCGTCATCTCCCCTGGAGCAGCGGTGGCCGGGTCTGCTCGCAGGTCTTCGACCACACCTCGGTGCTGCGGTTCCTGGAGACGTGGACCGGCGTCGCCGAGCCCCACATCTCCGCCTGGCGCCGGGAGGTCTGCGGCGACCTCACCGCCGCCTTCGCCCTCTCGCAGACCCCCACCGCCTTCCCGACCGGCCTGCCGGACACGGCCCGGCTGGTCAGCGAGGCCGACGCGGAGAAGTCCCTGCCGGCCGCCACCGCCCCGGCCTCCTCCAGCACCCCGCCCCAGGAGACCGGGAGCCGCCCGGCGATTCCGCTCGGCTACCGCTTCGACACCACCTCCTGGACCGACCCGGCCACCGGACGGCTCTGGTTCAAGACCGTCAACTCCGGTTCCCTGGGCGGCGGCTTCACCGCCTACACGGTCAACCACCGGGCCTACGCGGCCTGGCCGTACACCTGCGCGACCGGCTCCTCCATCTCCGACTACTTCAGCGCGCTCACCTACGGCGGCGGCCCGTACGACGTCGACCTCCACGGACCGGACGGCTATCTGCGGGGCTTCCAGGGCGACGTCCGCACCTGGAGCGACAGCACGAAGGGCCACCCGGAGGCGTACGTCACCGACGCCGGGGACGGGCGGCAGCTGACCCTCGGGCTCGCCAACTCCGGCGGCGCCGCGGTCACCTTCACCCTCCCCGACGGCTCCACCCGCTCGGTGGCCGCCGGCGGCAGCTGGCAGGGAACCCTCTCCGCGGACTCCGACGGCCGCTACGACCTGACCGTCACCGCCGACACCGGCGACGGCTTCGCCCGCCGGTTCGCGGGGCGGCTCTACCCCTGACGCTCAGTCAGCGGGCGCGCTCCCGGCGGTCGAAGACCAGGACCCCGCCGGTCAGCAGCACCGCGAAGAGCACCGCCACCACCACCCACGCGGCCGCCGCCGATCCCGCGCCCACGGCGGCCGGGTAGCCCGGGCGCCCCGCGAAGTACGCCGCCCTGCCCAGTTGCACGGCGTACCGCAGCGGCATCGCCCGGGCGGCGGCGGCCGCCCACCCCGGGAGGCCGTGCAGCGGGACCAGCACGCCCCCGAGGACGTACTGCGGGATGATCAGGAACTGGAAGACCTGCATCGCCGAGCGCTGGTTGGGCAGCCAGGCCACCACCCCCAGCCCGAAGGCACCGCCCAGCAGGCAGCAGGCCGCGGCCACCGGCAGCATCCGGGCGAGCTGGCCCCAGCTCATCGCGACGCCGAAGGGGAGCGCGCAGACGACCACGCACACCCCCTGGAGGAGCGCCACTCCGCTCTCCCCGAGGATCTTCCCGACGACCAGGGTCAGCCGGGAGACCGGCGTGACGAACAGCTCCCGGGCGAAGTCCGTCTCGCGGTCCTCGGCGAGCGAGATCATGCCCGCCGCCGTGGACTGGAAGAGGGTCGCCGCCAGCACGCCGGCGAAGGCCAGGGTCACCGCGTCCACCCCGGTGACCCGGCCCACGGTCGGTTGCAGCACGCTGCCGAGCCCGGCGATGAGCAGCACCGGGAAGGCCAGGCTGACCGCCAGCCGCGGGGCGTCGCGCAGCAGCTTCAGCACGTCGCGCTGGGCGATCGCCAGCAGGGCGCTGCCCTCACCGCCCATCGGGACCGCCGCTCCTGGCCTCGTCCAGCAGCCGCAGATAGGCCTCCTCCAGGGACGGCTCGCTTACCTGAAAGCGCGTCAACTCGCTGCGCAGGCGGCGGAGAAGGTGCTGGGGCCCGGCGGGGCCCGGGCCGCCGGGGCCGTCCAGTGCCACCCGCAACGGGAGGACGCCGGGCGCGCCGGCCACCTCCGTGGGCTCCGGCTTCAGCCCCAGGCCGGCCAGTTCACGGCGGAGGCCCTCCCGGTCCGCCGCGTCCAGCCACAGCTCGCGCCGGGCGTGACGGGCCTTGAGCGAGGCCGGGGTGCCGGCCGCCGCGATCCGCCCGCCGAGCAGCACGCAGACCGTGTCCGCCGCCTCCGCCTCGGTGAGGTCGTGGGTGGTCAGGAAGACCGTGGTGCCGTCCGCCCGGCGGGCCTCGGAGAGGTGCGCCCACAGCGAGCGGCGGCTCTCCGGGTCGAGGCCTGCCGTCGGCTCGTCCAGGAACAGCACCCGCGGGCGGTGCATCAGGGCGCGGACGATCTCCAGCCGGCGCCGGGTACCGCCGGACAGCCGGCGGATCCGGCGGCCCAGGACCCCTTCCACCCCCAACACCTCGGCCAGCTCTCCCACCTGGCGGCGGTAGCCGGGAGGCATCAGCCGGTAGCTGGGGCGCCAGGGGTGCAGCCCGTAGAGCACCGCGTGCAGCCGGAGGTTCTCCTCGGCGGTCAGATTGGCGTCCAGGGAAGGCTGCTGGAAGACCACGCCCGAGGCGCGCCGGACCGCCGCCGCGCCGTCCGCCAGGTCGTGGCCGGCGATCCGCACCGTCCCCGAGGTGGGCGAGAGGGTCGTGGTGAGGATCGAGACGGTGGTGGTCTTGCCGGCGCCGTTCGGGCCCAGCAGGCAGAAGAGCCGGCCGGCCGGGACGGCGAAGGACACCCCGTCCACCGCGTTCCGGTCCGTCCCCCGGTAGCGCTTGACCAGGTCCCGCACCTCCACCGCGGGCTGCGCGGCCGTCACGTCCGGGTCCTCAGCCTGCGGTAGCGGTCGTCCCGGCCGAGGGCGCGGGCCAGCCCGGCCAGCGCCGCCACGGCCAGGCGTACCGGTGCCGCCGGAAGGTAGGGGGCGCGCACCTCCTGCCCGAACTCCTCCATGAACAGGGCCAGTTCGAGAAGGTCGCCGGGGCGGAAGGGGAGGCGCCGGCGGCGCGCCTGCCGCTCCCGGGCCATCGCCGCCGCGGTGCCCAGCAGCGCGGCCATGGCCAGCGGCGGACGGGTCTCCACCGTCGCGTGCGCCGGAAGGCCCCCCGGGTTGGAGAACCGGTGGACGGTGCCGGGCGGCACCACCACCGTCTCGCCGGGCCCTGCGGTGATCCGCCGGGCACCGACCCGGAAGCGGAGCCGGCCCTCCCGGACGGTGAACCGCTCCTCCTGCCCCGGATGGGCGTGGGTGCTGGGCACCCGCCCGCCGGGCGCGAGGAACAGCTCCCAGGTCAGCACCCGGCCCCCGGCGGCGGGGGCGTCCGGGTGGAGGACGATCCGCTCCCCGCTCTCCGGGTTCTCGAACGCGAGCTCGGGGCGGCGCCCGGTCTCGGGGGTCATGACTCCTCCAGCACGCGCCGGGCCGCCCGGAGGTAGGAGTCGTCCCCCTGCCGCGCCCGGAGCAGCCAGTACTCCGCGCCCCAGAAGAGGTACGCCCGCAGCGGCACGGGGGCGTTCCGGGCCCAGCCCAGGCAGCGGTTGTAGTTCGCGATCAGCCGCTCGGGCGGGCAGCTGGCGGGGTGGCCGCGGGCCGGGTCCGGCGGGCGGGTGACCGTCTCCCAGGGCTCGGCCTGGCCCTCCACCACCATCAGCCCGCGGCCGGGGCCGTCCGCCGCCCACCGGAACATCGCCTTCCGCCGGCGCTGCAGCCAGGGCGCGGCCCCGCCGTCGAGATACGCGGTCAGCGGGCCCAGCCCGGCCACCGCGTGCCGCGGGTAGTCGTCGATGCCGACGATGTCGGCGTTCCGCCGGGCCACGTCCAGGGAGTCGCCCTGGTCGCGGGTGCGCCAGTACTGCTGGACGGCGACCGCGGACGAGGTCGGCAGGAACCCGTTGAGGAGGACCGGACGGCCGCGCGGGTCGGCCGCCCGGACGGCCGCCGCCTCGGCGCGCACCCAGGACTCGGAGAGCCGCCAGGAGTGCTCCATCCCCAGCGGGTCCACGGCGTCGTGCTCCACCTGCCAGGCGATCACGCAGTCCCGGTCGCGGTAGCGGTCGACGAGCCTCCACAGGTGCCGCAGGCCGGCCGCGTGGAGATCCGGCCGGTCGGAGGGCCGGATCAGCGCGCCCTCCGGCAGCGGGGTGCCGAGATGGTGCCCGGGGACGAAGAACTCCGGGTAGCCGAACGCCTTCACCGGCCCCAGGCAGAGCACGACCCGCCGGCCGGCGGCCTCCACCGCGTCCAGCTGCCGGTCGAGCTCGTCGGGCCTGAAGACGCCCGGCTCCGGTTCGACCCGGTTCCAGTACGCGGCCAACCGCACGATCTGGAAGGGGAGTCGGAGCAGCTCGTCGAGGCTCTTCGCCGGATCGAGGCCGAACTCGGCGGCCTGCAGCGGGCGGTGGCTCACCCCGAGGAGGGTGGCGCCGCGCGGCAGCACCGGAGCCGTCCGCCAGTCCTCCCGACCCGGCCGCACTCCGCGGCCGACCCGCAGTTCGGCCGCGGCCAGTCCGGCCACCGCGGCGGCCGCCGCGCCCGCGGCCAGTCCGGCCGCCGTCCGTCGCGTACCCATCGGCGTCATCCTCGGCTCCCCGCTTCGATCAGAGTCGTCGTCTTCTTCTTCGGCATGGGGCTGGACACCGGGGCGGGCGCGGCGCCGGGCGTCGGGGCGGGCACGGCGCCGGGCGCCGGGGCGGGCGTGGAACCGGGCGCCGGGGCGGGCACGGAGGCGGACGCCGGGGCAGACGTGGAACCAGGCGCCGGGGCGGGCACGGAGGCGGACGCCGGGGCGGACGTGAAGCCGGGCGCCGGGGCGGGCGCGGAGCCAGGCGCCGGATCGAACGCCACCGCGGACGCCGGAGCGGGCGTCGGTGCTGGCGCCGGATCGGACGCCACCGCGGACGCCGGAGCGGGCGTCGGTGCTGGCGCCGGATCGGACGCCACCGCGGACGCCGGAGCGGGCCTCGGGGCTGGCGCCGGATCGAACGCCGAGGCGGACGCCGGAGCGGGCCTCGGGGCTGGCGCCCAATCGAACGCCGCAGCGGACGCCGGAGCGGGCCTCGGGTCAGTCGTCGGGCGGGGCAGGGCGTCGCAGATCGCGGACGCGGCCGCCGCCGCGGCCCCCGGCACCGCCGCCGCGAGCGCCGCCGACCGCATCTCCGCGAGCCGCCCGGGCGCCGCCCGCAGCCGCTCCACCGCCGCCACCAGCCCGCGCCGCCCCCGGACCCGTACGCCCATGCCGGCCGAGACCACCAGCGCCGGGTTCCGCCGCTCCTGCCCCGGCAGACGAGAGGTCACCAGCATCGGGGTTCCGACACAGGCCGCCTCGGCGATTACCCCCGGTCCCGCCTTGCCCGCGACGACGTCCGCCGCCCGCATCCGGTCCGCCATCTCCCCCGCGCTCAGTCCGCCCCCGGCCGAGAGCACCGCCACCTCCTCGTCGAACCGGCCGCGCAGGGCCGCCGCCCGACGTGCCGTCCGGCCGCCGCCCACCAGCAGCACGGTGAACCGCGAGTCCGGCACCCCCAGCCGGGCCCGCAGCGCCGCCCGCTCCTCGGGCGCCGCCGGGCCCCGGGCGAACTCCGGCCGCACCGGCACCCCGAGGCCCCGCGGCAGCGCCACCCGGTCCACCCGCGCGTCCCGCCAGGCCCGGTGGGCCCCGGCCGGATCGGTCACCACCGTGACCACCGCGGCCTCCGGGGCCAGCCGGTCCCGCGCGGCCACCGCCGCCCAGCCGGTCAGCGGATGCAGCGAGACGACGGCCGCCGGCCGGTGCCGGGCGATCGCCGCGGCCACAGCCCGCTCCACCGGCGGCCGCAGCACACGGCGCAGCAGCCGCACCCCGAGCGCGCAGTCCGTCAGATGGAACGCGGCCCCCCACAGCCACGGGGCCCGGCGCACCACCGGCCCGTACCACCCCGCGACGGCGGCCAGCGCGCGCGGCGCCGACGGCCCGTCCAGCGGGCGGCAGAGGACCGGGAGGCACCCGCCCGGGCGGCGTGCCTCCAGGGCCCGGCCGAGCGCCTCCGCGCAGGCCCGGTGACCGCCGCCGGTGTCCGCGGTCAGCAGCAGCACCGTGGGCCGCCGGATCGTCTCCTCTTCCATGCGCCCGATGCTCCGCCGCGAGCCGCCTCCCGGGCGTCCCGCACCGGAGGTAACCGCCGCTGCTTCCCGCGCAGTACGCGCCTGCGGGCGCAGGGCACCGGCGGCGGCTCAGAGCGGACTCGCCTTGGGCCCCCTCACCTGTACCGTGTTCCTGGGCTTTTCTTCTCGAGGAGGGACGCGCGTGCGTACCGGTCGGCGAATACTCGTGCTCGCAGCTGTCACGGCTGCGCTGGCCAGCCCGACCGCAGCGTACGCCCGCGGTGGGAGCGGCAGTCACGGCTTCAGCGGGGGCGGTCACAGCGGCGGCGGCGGTCATATCGGCGGCGGCCACATCGGCGGCGGGGGCGGCTACCACGTGCCCGGATCCGGCGGCATCGGCTTCGTCGGCGGCCACGGAGGCGGCGGCGGCCTCGTCACCGTGCTGGTGGTCATCGCGATCCTCGTCCTGATCTTCGTGATCAGGTCCCGGATGCGGAAGGCGGGGCAGAAGGGCGGTCTGAACACCGCCTCGGACCGCACGGCCCACCGCTCGGACGCCAAGGCGCGCCAGCGCTCCGCCCAGGTGGAGGCCCGGGTCGACGCCCTCTCCAGCACGGACGCCAGCTTCGACCCCGAGGCGCTGCGGCAACGCGCGGTCTGGCTGTACACGACCGCCCAGCGGGCCTGGACCGCCCGCGACCACGCCACCCTGAAGGGGATCCTCTCCCCCGTCCTCTACGGCAAGTGGGCCGAGGAACTGCACGACTACGAGTCGCGCGGCGAGGTCAACGTCGTGGAGGTGGTCTCCAGGCCGGAGGCCCAGCTGGTCGACGTCGCCAACCGCACGGGCGAGGTGAACGACACCGTCACCTTCCGGATCACCGCCACCCTCAACGACTACGTCCGCCGGGGCAACGGCGCGCGCGCCGCCCGCAAGGACGACTCGACGCGCCCCGTCGAGTACTGGACGCTGCGCAAGAACGCGGCCGGCGAGTGGATCGTCTCCTCGATCGAGCAGGCCGCCGAGGGCGCCCACCACCTGACCGCCGCCATAGAGACGGACGGCTGGGACCAGAAGGCGGTCGCCCGGGAGGCCGTCCTCGAGGTGGCCGGCAAGACCTCGGCGGCGGGCGGCAGCGACGTCCTCTCCCTCACCGGCATCTCGTGGAGCACCGACGCCGACGCCGCCGCGGGAGACCTCAGCGTCCTCGACGGCCGGTTCGACCGGTCGGTCCTCGAGGTCGCCGTCGAGCAGTTCCTCGAGGAGTGGGCCATGAACGACGGCAGCCTCGACTTCACCCGCGTCCGCACCCCCAACCGGACCGTGATGCGCGACGCCGCCGTCGAGTCGATCGAGGTCCGCTCGCTGGTCTCGCGCGACCCGATCGTCTTCCGCGTGGCGGCCCGCGCGGAGGGCGCCTACTACGAGGTCGACCGCAGGACCGAACAGGTCCTCCGCGGCGACGCCCACAAGCGCCGCCCGGTCACCTTCACCTTCGACCTCCGCCTGGACGGCCCCTCGGCCAAGGGCTGGACGGTGACCGCCGCCGCGGTGGAGTAGCCCCGTCCCGGGCGCGACCGGACTGCCACGAGCGCGCAAAGGGCCCCTGAGCTGCAAAGCAGTTCAGGGGCCCTGCACGATCCGGGCGACGGACGAGACCGGCCTGTACGCCGGGTTCTGTCTCGCGGGGGCCTTGCGGCCCGCGCGGAGGCGGTCATCCATCTAGGGCTGCCGTTGCCGGCAGCCTCCAGCGGTCTACCCGCGGACTCGGGCGGGCAGCCCTCGATCGTCCGCGCCGGGCGTCTTGCGACGCCCTTGCTTGACCTTGCTCCGAGTGGGGTTTACCTAGCCGTCCGGGTCACCCCGGACGCTGGTGGTCTCTTACACCACCGTTTCACCCTTACCTGGCTTCCGAGGAAGCCCGGCGGTCTGTTTTCTGTGGCACTGTCCCGCGGGTCACCCCGGGTGGGCGTTACCCACCACCCTGCCCTGTGGAGCCCGGACGTTCCTCGGCGGGTCCCGAAGGGACCCGACGCGACCGCCCGGCCGGCTCGTCCGCCGTGCGGAACAGGATAGCTGGTCGAGGGCGGTGCCCCAGCCGTCACCGGGGCGGCGGCCGGCGGGACGGACTTCGTGCTCGAGACCTCCGACTGGCCGGTGGTCGGCTAAGCCGTCTCGACCCGGGTCTTCGCCGGGGCGTAGACGCGGAGGAAGGCGTGGACGCCGGCGGCGACCACGGTCTCGGCCTCCGCGTCGGAGACCGGGAAGACGCCGTAGAAGCTGCGCTGGGTGAGCTCGGCGCTGGTGAGCTGGAGGAAGTGGCGGGCGGCGAGGGCCGGGTCGGGGACGTCGAGGAGGCCGCGGGAGGACAGGTCGGCGAGGCGGTCGGCCAGCGCGCGGCCGACGGACCCGGGGCCGATCCGGCGCCATTCGGCGAGGACGTCCGGCGGGAGGTGCTCGGCCTCGGCGATGATCTGGCGGACCAGCGCGAAGTGCGGGGCGACCTCCTCCTGGGTCGCGGAGGCGGCCAGGTCGAGGGCGAGGCCGGCGAGGTCGGACTCCAGGTCGACCGAGCGCCGGCCGAGGTGACGGTCGATCAGATCGATGTGCGTCCGCGCGACCTGGGCCGAGGTGAAGCGGATGACCTCGGCGAAGAGCTGGGCCTTCCCCTCCGGGAAGTGGTTGTAGATGGTGCGGGTGGAGACGCCCGCCTCCTTGGCGATGGCGTCGATCGAGGCGCGGGTGTAGCCGTCGCGGCCGAAGACACGGGTGGCGGCCTGGCCGATGGCCCGGGCCTTCTCCGGCCGGGGGGTGTGGGTGGGAGGCATCGCGGCGGCTCCGGCTCTCTCGCTGAGTACAACGGTCGTTGTAATTATTGCCATCTCCGTTGTACTTTAGCGGAGGCGACCGACGAACGGAGGCCGCCAGGAGGAGGGGATGACCCATGTCCGAGACCGACTCGCCGCTGCGGGTGGCGATGATCATCGGCAGCACCCGGGAGGGGCGCTTCGCGCCGGTGGTGGCCGGCTGGTTCCGGCGGCTCGCCGAGCAGCGGACCGGGATCGAGCTGGACGTCCTCGACCTGGTGGACGGAGTGCGGGGGGACGAGGTGACACCGCGGCTGGCGGCCGCGGAGGCCTATGTGGTGGTGACGCCGGAGTACAACCACAGCTTCCCCGCCCCGCTCAAGGAGGCCGTGGACGCCCACTACACCCAGTGGCAGGCGAAGCCGGTCGGCTTCGTCTCCTATGGCGGGATCGGCGGCGGGCTGCGCGCCGTCGAGCAGCTGCGGCTGGTCTTCGCGGAACTGCACGCGATGACGGTCCGGGACAGTGTCAGCTTCCACGGCGCCTGGTCCTGCTTCGACGAGGACGGCGCGCCGCACGACCCCACCGTCGTCGAGGGGGCGGCCAAGGGGATGCTGGACCAACTGGAGTGGTGGGGCCGCGCGCTGCGCACCGCCCGCGAGGCGGTGCCGTACGGGCAGGGGTGATCCGGCCAGGACGGGGGACGGGGACGGGAGACGAGGGCGGGGACGGGGACGGGAGACGAGTCGTCCAGGGCCCGGGGCCCGGGGCGACGGTAAAGGGGTCGCGGGCCGAGGCGCGGCCGCGGGCGCGAGCGGCCGCAGGGCAGGGCGGCCGTCAGGCGCCAGGGAACGGGGGATCCTCGGGGTCGTGGGCGCCCCCGGCGCCGCCTGCGTCGCGGGCGCCGGCGGAACGTTCGGCGGCGTCGGCCCGGCGTTGCGCCAGGGAGCCCAGGCCGCTCCCCGCCCCCGGTAGCGACGCCGAGCACGGCGGCCGCGAGCCGGCCGGCAGCCGGCGGACGGCGAGCAGCGCGGTGTCGTCGCCGAGGCGGCCGCCGGTGTGGGCGAGGAGCGCCTCGACCAGCCGGGTCAGCAGTTCGGCGGGGGCGACGCCGTCGGGATACTCCCCCGTCCGGGCCTCCAGCCAGTCGCGCACCGGGAAGAACCGGCCGCGGCGGTCGCGGGCCTCGCTGGTGCCGTCCGTGTAGAGGAGGACGGTCTCGTCGGGACCGAGCGGGACCCGGTCGACCGGCGGCATCCCGCCGGCCAGTTCGGCCATGCCGAGCGGCGGCCCCTGCGCCTGCGGCAGCCGCCGCACCCCCTGCGGGCCGATCGCCAGCGGGCCCTCGTGGCCGAAGTTCACCACCTGGACGTGGTCCTGGTCCTCCTCCGGGAAGGCGAGGATCACGGCGGTGGCGAAGCGCTCCGAGGTCTCGCCGAGTTCGGCGCGCAGCCGGTTGTCCCGCCCGAGGCGGACCTCCATCCGGTCGGCGACGACCGCCAGGTCCCGCTCGTGGTAACCGGCCTCGCGGAAGGCGCCGACCATGGCGCCGGCGGTGGTCACCGCGGGCAGGCCCTTGCCCTGGACGTCGCCGAGCAGCACCCGGGCGCCGAACGGGGTGGCCAGCACCTCGTAGAAGTCGCCGCCCACCCGGGCCTCGGCGTCTGCGGCCAGGTAGCGGGCGGCCGAGTCGATCCCGCCCCAGCCGGGCGGGACCCTGCGCAGCACCACCTGCCGGGTGGTCTCCGCCGCGCCCTGCAGGCGCTCCAGATAGTCGTGGGCGCTGGCCCGGAGCAGCGAGACGGTGATCGAGAGCAGCACCGCCACGACGGCCAGGGCGAAGTCCTCCATCCGCAGGTGTGCGGTCGGGACGAAGGCGTTCACCAGCCGGTTGGTGGCCAGCACCAGCACTCCCAGGGCGGCGGTCACGGGCGGCGTGCACACCCCGGCGGCCAGCAGCGGCGCCAGCAGCAGCCAGTTGGCGACCCTGAGTTGCGGCCCGCTCAGCTCGCCGACCAGCACCACCCCGACCAGGACGGCGACCGGCAGCACCCACGCCTCGCTGCGGAGGCGGGTGAGGATCGGCTCGCTGACCTCCTCCGGATCTCGCCGGCGTGGCATGACTGCGGCCTCCTCTGTTCCGGGCCGGGCGACGACCCGTGTTCCGCCCCGCGTCTCGAACCCGGATTCCGCCTCGCCTTTCGACGGTGCGACCGCAACCGATACTGGTGAGCCGGGCCGTCAGGCGTCGTAGAGCCCGTCCGACACTCCGAAACTCCCCCTGTCTGGAGGAGGCGCCGCCTGCCGCCACAGGAGGTCCAGGGCCCGGTCGAGGTCGAGATGGAAGGACTCGCCGCCCCAGGGGACGGCGACGTAGCTGGCCCGGAGGAAGGCACGCAGCTCCTCGGTGACGAAGGCGAGCCGGGCGGTGCCCTCCGCGGCGCTCAGCTCGACCACGGTGCTGTGCTGGCCGCACGGCCAGATGTGGACGTCGCCGAGTCCGGCGGGGGCGTTCAGCCCGGCGGCGAGCAGCTCGCGGGAGAGGATCCACTCGGTCGCCCGCTCGTTCAGGCCGACATCGGGGGGGAAGAGCATGCGGAAGGCGAAGGGGTCGGCCGGGCGGTAGCGGAGGACCACGTCGGTCTCCGTCCAGCTGCCGGTGGCGGCGATCAGGGCGGCCCGGACCGGGCGGTCGATGGGGGTGGGCATGGGGTTCCGCCTCCTTTCGTAGCATTGCGCGAAAGGGAGACCCGGAAGAGACCGCTCCGCTTACGCGGATTTCGGCTGCCGGTTTTGTGATCTGGGTCATAGCCAGCAGCGCCAGGGCTCGTTTGACTCGGTGCGGTCGACCGGACAACAGAGACATTCAGCGCCATTCGCAGCCGCGAGTGGTCGTACCGAAGGGCCGCGCGCGGGTGGACGAGAACCAGGGCAGCAGCACGGGCAGCCGACCGGACGGGTCGCCCACGGCAGCCACGCGGTCCACGGCGACCACAGCGGCGGCTACAGCGTCCATGGTGGCGGGCGCGGCGGCAGCGCCCACAGCGGCGGGCGCGGCCACGGTGTCGGTGGAGGAGTACGCCCGGGTCTACCGGGAGCACCAGCCGCAGCTCGTCGCCTACGCCCGCAGCCTCACCGGCAACGGCTGGCTGGCCGAGGACCTCGCCGCCGAGGCGCACTTCCGCGTCTGGCGCCGGATATCCGGCGGCCATCCGGTCGACGACCTCCCGGCCTATCTCCACACCACGATCCGCAATCTGGCGCACACCGTCCGCCGGGCCGACGAGGAGCTGCCGCGGGATCCGCAGGCCTGGCCGGCGGCGGTCGGCACCGCCGGCCCCGCCGCCGACGACCCCGGCCAGCGGGTCGCCTACACAGCGCTGCTCAGCGAACTCGTCGGGCAGCTTCCGCGGCGCTGGGCGCGTGCGCTGTGGCTGGCGGAGGTGGAGGACCTGTCGCCGGCGGGGGTCGGCGCCGAGCTCGGCACCAATGCGAACGCCGCCTCCGCGCTCCTCCACCGGGCCCGGGAGGGGCTGCGGCAGGCGTTCCTGCGGGCGCTTCCCGGGCGGCCGGCGGACCCCGAGTGCGCACGGCACTGGGAACGGATGCCCGGGCTGGTGCGCGGAACCGCGGCGGAACGGCGGGCCGAGGCCCTGCGCGACCACGCGGCCTGGTGCGCCGATTGCCGCGACCGGCTGCTGATGCTGGAGCAGGCGAACCGGCGGCTGCCGGCTCTCCTCGGACCGGCGCTGCTGGCGCTGCTGGCGGGCGGCGGTGCCCGCCTCCTGCTGGCCGGCGCGGCGGGCACCGGTGGGGCGGCGGCGGGGCGTCGGCCGGCCGTGCGGCTCGGCACGGCCGGCACGCGCTCCGGCACGGATTCGCGGGCGGACGGCGGACGGTGCTGGCCGGCGCCGCCGGAGTGGCCGGCCTCGCGGCGGTGGGTGCGGTGGCCCTCGGACTGACCGGAACCGGCGGAAGCGGGCCGGCGGCGGCCTCCGCCGAGTCGGCCGGCTCCGCCCACAGGGGGCAGTTGAGCGCACCGCGTACCGGCGGCGGGGCGGCGACCGGGGGCGGGAGCGAGAGGACGAACGGGAGCGCTGTGGGCGGCGGGCGGCGGACGGGGGGCGCCTCGGCGGTGCCACCGACAGCGGCCGCCTCTGCCCGGGCGTCGGCCGCGCCCTCCAGTGCTCCCACGGCCTCGTCCCCCGCCGCCCCGCCGACCTCCAACTCAACTTCCCCCAGCGGGAGTTCGGCAACGCCGTCGACGGCCACGGCACCGAGCACCGGGGCCGGCTCGACAGCGCCGGCCTCCCCCGCGCCCCAGCCACCGCCGTCGTCGTCGACACCGAAGCCGACGCGGACCGCGACCGCGACCGCCACGCCGAAGCCGACGGCGACGCCTACGCCGCCCGCGGCGCCGAGCTCGACGGCGACCCCGCCCGCCTCGACGCCTCCCTCGGCGCCCGCGTCCGCACCCGCCTCGGCAAAGCCGACACCGGCTCCCACCACGGCTCCCACCACGAGCCCCACCACGACGCGGACCGACCCGGCGGGTTGCGTGCAGTTCGTCCTGCTGACCCTCTGCACAGGCTGACGGGCCCGGCCGAGGCGGCCGGACCCGTCGTCGTGCGCGCGGTTCCTAGTTCTGGGTGAAGTGGTCGAAGTCGGCCTCGCCCGGCAGGCCCGCCTCGTGCGAGGTGGTGAAGAGGGCGGTGTCCTGGTTCGCGGCGGCACCCGGCGCGGTGGCCGTGCCGATGGTGGTCCAGTTGGTGCCGTCGGTGGAGTACGCGCCGGTGTAGCTGTCGCCGGAGCGGGTCAGCCGCAGCCAGACCGGGTAGACCGTCGAGCCGACCCCGGTGCCGGCGCCCTGGTTGACGTTGATGTTCTGGTCCAGCTGGCCGTTGCCGTCGCTGTCCCACTGGAGGGCGTAGCCGTCGCCGGGGGTGGCCACCAGGATCACGTAGCCCGCGGCCGAGCCGGGCTTGGTGACGTCGTTGCGGACCATGATCCCGGACTTGGCCCACTCGTTGGTGTCCGCCTGCGCGGTGACCTCGACGGTGGTCGTCGAGCCGTCGTGCTCCAGGCCCGGCTGGTAGACGGCGGAGTACTGCTCGGTGGAGCCGTAGGTGTCGGCGCCGTCGCCGTAGACGCCGAGGCGGGTGCCGGACTGGCCGTAGAGGACCGGGTCGGTGGTGCTGGTGAAGGTCTTCCAGGGGGCCTGGACCGGGAAGGCGATCCGCTCGGTGGTCGGACCGGAGGCGGTGCCGAGCTGCCGGTCGCGCCAGGCGTAGCGGGCGGTGCCGGACAGCTCCGTGGTGAGGATCGGCGCGCTCGCCGTGCTGGGCGCGGTGACCCGGAACCTCGCGCTGACGGTGGCGCCGGGGGCGACCGCCGGGAAGGCGCTGGCGCCGAGGGCGCTCGCGCTCCAGCCGCTAGGGGTGCTCACGCCGAGGTGGACGCCGGTGACCGGCTCCAGGCCGTCGTTGGTGAAGGTGGACACCGCCGTGCCGCTCTGCCCGGCGGCGGCGATCTGCGGGAACTGCTCGTCCAGCACCGTGTTGGACGGGTACGCCGGTGCGTTCTCGCCGCGCACCCGGTACATCACCGTGCCGTGGCCGGGGACGTTCGCGGAGATCCGGCCGCCGGAGGAGGTGGTCCGCTTGCTCCACAGATCCTTGAGGGCGTAGGAGGCGGCGTGCGGGAGGCCGACCGCGGCCGCGGTGGTGGAGATGGTGGCCGGGGCGGCGTTCTCGTTGAAGAGGGCCACCGCGACGCTGCCGTCGGCGAGCGGCTTGGCCAGCACGTCCAGGCCGTTCTGGGAGGCGACCTCGGTGCCCTGCTTGCCCAGCGGGTCCTGGTCGACGGCGATGACGTCCTTGTTGGTGTAGATCGAGAGGGTCTGCGCCGAGGCGCTGCGCAGATCGGTGCCGGAGAGGAGGGGCGCGGCCATCTCGGACCAGAGCGAGAACTCGCTGCGGTCCTCGGTCGCGCTCATCCCGTTGCCGACCTCCAGCATGTCGGGGTCGTTCCAGGCGCCGGGGCCGGCGTACTGGGCCAGGCCGACGTTCTGGTGGAAGATCGACAGCATCGAGGAGAAGGTCGGGCGGATGTCGCCGGTGGTGCGCCAGGAGTTGCCGATCGCGGCCCCCCAGGTCCACACCGACTCCTGGCCCCAGGAGCAGAGGCTGTAGAGGATCGGGCGGCCGGTGGCGGCCAAGGCGTCCCGCATGGTCGTGTAGCGCGGCTCGGCGGGCAGGCCCTGGTTGTTGCAGTTGTCGTACTTGAGGTAGTCGACGCCCCAGTCGGCGAAGTCCTGGGCGTCGGTCTGCTCGTGGCCGAGGCTGGCCGGGAAGCCGGCGCAGGTCTTGGTGCCGGCCGTCTCGTAGATGCCGAGCTTCAGGCCCTTGCTGTGGACGTAGTCGGCGACCGGCTTGATGCCGTCCGGGAACTTGGCCGGGTCCGGGACGAGGTGGCCGGTGGCGCTGCGGTCGGGGCTCATCCAGCAGTCGTCGATGTTGACGTACTGGTAGCCGGCGGCCTTCATCCCGCTGGAGACGATCTTGTCGGCGGTCTGCTCGACCAGGCTCGCGCTGACCTTGCAGCCGAAGGCGTTCCAGTCGTTCCAGCCCATGGGGGGCGTGCGGGCCAGGCCGTTGTCGAGGGCGGCGGCGGGGGTCGGGCTCGCGATCTGAGCGGCGGTCAGGCCGATCAGGGGGGCCGCGGTGAGGGCCGCGGAGGCGAGGAGGGCGGCGGCGGTGCGCCGCCTGCGACGGGGGTGGCGCTGGGGGTGGGAAGTGCGCATGCGCATGGTTCTCCTGCCGGTGCCAGATGTGGTGTGAGCGGGAGGTGCTGGTGCTGGTGCGCTTTGTGCAGAACGTAAAGAACACAGAAGCGCAGCACACAGGACGGGTCAAGAGAGCACACCGGGTTCGTGCGTTGCTGTTGCCGGTTGTTGGTCCGGTACCGTGGATCGGTCGTCCGGAGATTCTGAGGAGCGCTGCCGTGCTGGTCCTGTTGCCGCCGTCGGAGGGGAAGGCCGGAACGGGCGGGGGCCCGCGGCTGGATCCGGCCGGGCTGTCGCTGCCGGGGCTGCGGGAGGCGCGGGAACGGGTGCTGGACGCGCTGGTCGCGCTGTCCGCCGAGGGCGGGCAGCAGGCCCTGGACGTCCTCGGGCTGAGCCCGGGGCAGGCCGGTGAGCTGGCGCGGAACGCCGCACTACGGGAGGCGGCGACGCTGCCGGCGGCCGAGCTCTACACCGGCGTGCTGTACGACGCCCTCGAACTGGCCACCCTCGGGCCGGAGGCGCGGCGGCGGGCGACCTCGTCCGTGCTGGTCGCCTCCGGACTGTGGGGCGCGCTGCGGCTGGACGACCGGGTGCCGCCGTACCGCTGCTCGATCGGGGTCAAGGGCCTGCCGGTGGGGCCGGGCGGGAAGCCGCAGGGGCTGGCCGCGTACTGGAAGCGGCCGCTTGCGGACACCCTGCCGGCGGCCTCGGGCGACGGCCTGGTGCTCGACCTCCGCTCCGGCGCCTACGCGGCGGCCTGGAAGCCGGCCGGCGAGGTCGCCCGGCGGACGGCGACCGTGCGGGTGCTCCACGAGCGCGAGGTCGGCGGGGTGCTGAAGCGCTCGGTCGTCAGCCACTTCAACAAGGCGACCAAGGGACGGCTGCTGCGCGCCCTGCTGGAGTCGGGCGCGGACCCGGTCTCACCGGACGAACTCGTCGTCGCCCTGAGGGACTTGAAGCACACGGTAGAGGTCGGCCCCGCGACACCGAGCGGAATCGTCCCGCTGGACGTGGTGGTCTCGGAGATCTAGCCCCGGGGCATCCCCCGCAGCCTGCGCGGGGCTCGGGAGCCGGGCTCGTCAGCGCAGGTGCGCGGTGTCGTTGAGGGTGCGGAGGGAGACCGGGCCGTCGGAGTAGTAGCGGAGGTCCGTGAGGGACGCGGCGGCCAGTTCGATGCGGTAGAGGGCCTCGGGGCCGGCGGCGAGGGCCAGGCGGACCAGGGTCTTGATCGGGGTGACGTGGCTGACGATCAGGAGGGTCCGGCCGGTGTGCGCGGCGAGGAGGCGGTCGCGGGCCGCCGCGACGCGCTCGGTGACCTCGGTGAAGCTCTCGCCGGCCGGCGGGGCCGCGTCCGGGTCGTTGAGCCAGGCCTCCATCGCGGCTGGATGCTCCCGTGCGGCCTCGGCGAAGGTGAGGCCCTCCCAGGCGCCGAAGTCGGTCTCGCGGAGGTCGGGTTCGACCAGTACCGGAAGCCCGCCGAGCCGGTCGGCGGCCACCTGGGCGGTGGCGCGGCAGCGGGCCAGGGGTGAGCTGATCACGACGTCGGGCGCGGGGTAGGCGGTGGCGACGGACTCGGCGGCGCGGGCGGCCTGGCGGCGGCCCTCGGCGGCGAGGGGCGGGTCGCCGATCCCAGAGAAGCGTTTCTCCGCGGTGACGGCGGTCGCGCCGTGGCGGAGGAGGAGGAAGGTGGTGGCCACCACCCTCGGGCCCGGCTCCGACGCGGCCGCGGCGGCCCCGGCTGTCCCGGCGGTCCCGGCGGCCGCGGCTGTCCCGGCGACCCCGGTGGCCTGCGGCGCCCTGCGCCCGCGCTTCGCGCCCGCGTCCATGGCGCGGTTGGCGAGGCGGTCGGCGTGCTTGTTCTGCTTGCGCGGGATCCACTCGTAGCCGACCGCCTCGGGCGGGTGGACCGCGCGGGCCTCGGCGGCGAGGGCGCGGAGGGTCTCGTTCCAGATCCGCCAGCGGCCGGACATCTGCTCGACGACCAGCCGGGAGTCCATCCGGACGGTGACCGCCGCCGCCGGATCGACGGTGTGGGCCGCCCGCAGGCCGGCGATCAGGCCCTGGTACTCGGCCTGGTTGTTGGTCCGGACGCCGAGGAACTCCCATTCCTCGGCGAGGAGTTCACCGCTCTCCGCGTCCCGCACCAGCGCGCCGTAGCCGGCCGGGCCGGGGTTGCCGCGCGAGCCGCCGTCCGCCTCGACGACCAGCCGGCGGCCCGGCCCGGAGACCTCCGGCCCGCGGGCGTCCGGCCCGGAGGCGGACATGGTCAGAGGCCCGACTCGCCCGTGCGGACCAGGATCCGCTGGCAGTTCTCGCAGCGGAGGACCTCGTCGGCGGCCGCGGCCCGCACGGCGTTGAGGTCGGCCATGGACAGCTCGACCCGGCAGCCCTCGCAGCGCCGCTGGTAGAGCCGGGCCGCGCCGATGCCGCCCTGCTGCTCGCGCAGCCGCTGGTAGAGCTTCATCAGGTCGGCCGGGATGACCGCGGCGACGGTCTCGCGCTCGCGCTCGACCTTGCCGCGCTCGGCGTCGATCTCGGCGGTGGCGGCGTCCCGGCGCTCCTCGGCCTCGGCGAGGGAGCGCTCGGCGTGCTCCTTGCGGGCGGTCATCTCGGTGACCCGGGTCTGCGCGGACTCCAGGCGCTCCATCACCTCGAGGACCACGTCCTCCAGGTCGGACTGGCGCTTGGCCAGCGAGGCGATCTCGCTCTGCAGGTTGGCGAGGTCCTTGGGCGAGGTGACGGCGCCGGAGTCGAGGCGCTTCTGGTCGCGGGCGGCGCGGTTGCGCACCTGCTCCACGTCCTGCTCGGCCTTGGTCTGCTCGCGCTCGGTATCGGTGAGCTGGGTACGGGCGGCGACCACGAGGTCGCGCAGCTGGGTGACTTCGGAGCCGCGCTGCTCGATCTCGGCGTGCTCGGGCAGCGACTTGCGGCGGTGGGCAAGCTGGTCGAGGCGGGAGTCGAGGGCCTGCAGGTCGAGCAGGCGGTTCTGGTCGGCGGGCGCGGCGTTCAGCGGGTGCTCCTTGGGTGAGGTGGGGCGGTTGGTCGGGATCAGGCGGCCGGGCCGGCCTCGGCCGCCGGCATCGGCGCGTGCAGCGTCCACGGGTCGGTGACCTGGGTGGAGACCCTGGTCTCCAGCTGCCAGCCGTGCTTCTCGGCGATCTGCTGGAGCTCGCGCTCGGCCAGCCGCAGCCACGGCCACTCGGTGGCCCAGTGGGCGGCGTCGACCAGCGCGGGGGCCGGGCGGTCGCCGGGGACGGAGTGCTCGGCGGCCTCGGACGCCGGGTGGTGGCGCAGGTCCGCGGTGACGTAGGCGTCCACCTCGGCCGCGCGGACCTGGTCGAAGAAGGAGTCGCCCGAGCCGCCGCAGACGGCGACCCGGCGGATCGGGCGCTCCGGGTCGCCGGCCACCCGTACCCCGGCTGCGGTCGCCGGGAGTCCGGCGGCCACCCGGCGGGCGAAGGCGGCCAGCGGTTCGGCGGACGGGAGTTCGCCGATCCGGCCGGTGCCGCGGCGCCCGGCCGGGTCCGTCGGGTCGGGCACCAGCGGGCCGGTGACCCGGAGGCCGATCGCCTCGGCGAGGGCGTCCGAGACGCCCGGGTCGGCGGAGTCGGCGTTGGTGTGCGCGGTCCACAGGGCGATGCCGTGCTCGCCGGCGCGGATCAGGGTGTGGAGGACGCGGCCCTTGAAGCCGGTCGCGGCGACGGTCGTGGTGCCGCGAAGGTAGAGGGGATGGTGGGTGATCACCAGGTCGGCGCCGAAGGCGACCGCCTCCTCGGCGACCTGCCGCACCGGGTCCACCGCGAACAGCACCCGGCGGACCGGCGCCGCGGGGTCGCCGCAGACCAGGCCGACGGCGTCCCAGGACTCCGCCCAGGCCGCCGGATAGCGCTCGCCGAGCGCGCCCAGCACCGCGGAGAGCGGAGGGGCGGGGGCGGGGTGGGAGCCGGACACGGGTTCGCTGAGCTTGCTGGGCACCAGACGAGGTTACCGCGCGGGGGATCGGCGGCGGGCAGCGCGGGAAGCCCGGCCCGGCAGCGGTGGGACACAGGTCACACCGGGGCGGCCGGAGGGTCCGGCGCGACCGGCCGGCGGGCCCGCGGCCGGGCCTCCTCCGGGGCCTCTCGGGGAGGGCGTCAACCTCGCGGGAGAACCTGGTCCGTGGGCTTTCCAAGGTGCGCCGCAGGGAAGCCGGGACCGGACCACCCTTATGAGTGAAGTGACTCGGAAATCGGTCCGCACCACCCGCCCCGAAAGTAACTTCGGTGCCGCGACAGGGGGGAACGGCGCCGCCGACGAGGGGCACCGATCCGCCGGCCGACACGGGGAGCGTACGGGGAAGGGGGTCCGGGCAATGGGTACGGGCGCAGGCACGGAGTTCGAAGGGCCTGCACGGCCTGTACCGGGGGGTCCGCCCGGACCGTCCGCAGACGTCCCGGGGGGTGGGGCGCCGGTCCCGGCCGAGGGCCGCGGCGAGGGCCGCGTTCCCGGCCGGGACCGGCAGGGACTGGTGGAGGTCGCAAGGGCGGCCGTGGCCGCGCGCACGGCGGGCACCGACCCGTGGAGCTGGAGCTTCCACGCGGACGCCTTCTGGTGCACGGCCCGGCCGCCCGGCCACCGGTCGCGGGCGCACGGCTGGAAGATTCACGTCAGCGCCTCCACGGAGAACGCCCGGGCGGTGCTGGACGCGGTCGCCTCGGTGGCCGCGGTCGACCCCTGCGCGTTCCGCTTCGCTCCCGGGCTGGAACAGCTGCACACCATCAACTCCCGGGGCGCGGACCGTAGTTCGTCCGGAAAGTTCATCACCCTCTATCCGGACGACGACCATCATTTCGCCCGGCTGGTGCTCCGGCTGCACGACGCCACGGCCGGGCTGGCCGGCCCGGCCGTCCTCTCCGACCGGCCGTTCCGGCCCGGCAGCCCCGTCCACTACCGGTACGGGGCCTTCACCGAACAGCCGGTGCTGGGGAACGACGGCCGCTACCGCGCGCTGCTCACCGGGCCGAAGGGCGAGCAGTGGGAAGAGGAACGGAGCCTGACCCTCCGCCCGCCGTGGGCCTCCGACCCGCCGGTCGCCCCCGCGCCGGGGACCGCCGGCGCCGCGGAGGACGGGCCGCGCTGGAGCCCCGCCGGGGCGCGCGGGGCGCGGGGCTGGGCGGCGTCCGGCTGGGCCGGGCTCCACTCGGCCTCCGCGATGGCCTTACTCGGCCGGGACTACGCGCTGACCGGCGCGCTGCGGCAGGGCGCGGACGGCGGCGTCTACTCCGCGCAGGACGTCAGCACCGGCGCCGAGGTGCTGGTCAAACAGGCCCGGGCGCTGGTCGAGGTGGACGCCTCCGGGCGGGACGCGGTGTCCGCGCTGCGCGCGGAGGCGGCGGCCATGCGGCAGCTCGCGGCCACCGGACTGGTGCCGCGGGTGATCGACCTGGTCGAGGAGCGCGGGCAGGCCCTGCTGGTGACCGAGCGCTTGCCCGGCCAGCCGCTGAACGCCTGGGTGTCGGCCCGGCTCACCAGGGACGGCGCGCCGGACGTCCCCTGGCCGCAGGCGGGGCCGCTGGCGCTGGGCCTGGTCGACCTGGTGGAGCGGGTGCACGCGGCGGGGATGGTGATCCGCGACCTCTCGCCGAGCGCGGTGCAGGTCGGGCCGGACGGCTCGCTCCACCTGGTCGAGCTCGAACTCGCCGCCCCGGCGGGCGCGGTGGCGCCCTGCGGCGGGACGCCGGGGTACCAGCCGCCGGAGGCCACGGCGGGAACGGGCCGCAGGCGGCGGCTGACGGTCCTGCCGGGCGGCCCGGGGGCGGGCGCGGCACCAGGAGCGGGGGCGGCACCAGGAGCGGCAGAGCGCCGGCTGTACGCCGTGCCCAGCGGCGAGGTGCCCTCCGGCTGCGTGCCGGCCGATCCGGCCGCGGACCTCTTCGCCCTGGGCGGCCTCCTCTTCCTGCTGGCCACCGGGCATGAGCCGATACTCCCGGACGACTTCCCGGCCGGCTGCCGGCCGGCCGAGCAGCGGCTGGCCCGCTGGCTGGCGCTGGCCGCCCGGGACGGCGAGAGCGCGCGGATACTGGCGCCGGTGATCAACGCGCTGCGCGCGCAGGAGCCCGCCGACCGCCCCTCGCCGGCGCGGGTGCGGGACGTCCTCTCCCGGGCGCCGCGCCCGCGGGCCCCCGAGCGGGTCCTCGACGTCGCCTCGGCGGCCTCCACCGGTCCGGTGGTCGCGCTGGCCCAGCCGCTGCACCGGGGCCAGCCGGTCCCCGCCGCCTCGGCCGCCGCGGCGGCCTCCGCCGTCACCGTCCGCGCCGAGGTGGAGCGGATGATCCGGGACGGGATCGGCGATCTGGCCGCCCGGATGTCGCCCGAGCGGCCGGACTGCCTCTGGCCGCCGGCGACGGTCTCGGCCGGGCCGCTGACCAGGACCGACCCGTGCAACATGCGGGAGGGCGCCGCCGGCGTCCTCGCGGTCCTGGTCCGGGCCGCGCGGGAGCCCCGGCTCCCGGACGGGGTGAGGGATCTCGCCCGCGACTCGGCCCGGGTGGCGGCGGACTGGCTGCTCCGCCGGGTGGAGCGGGAGCCGGTCGTGCTGCCCGGACTGCATGTCGGCCGGTCCGGTACGGCCTGGGCGCTGCTGGACGCGGCCGATCTGCTCGGCGACGGGCGGCTGGCCGCCCGGGCCGGCGCGCTGGCCGCCTCGGTGCCGCTGCGCTGGCCGAACGCGGACGTCTGCCACGGCGCCGCCGGCGCCGGAATGCTCCAACTCCGCACTCCCCCTTCGGTGCTGTACGGCGAGGACGAGCGGCTGCGGCGGATCAGGGACTGCGCGGACGGGCTGCTGGACACCGCCCGGCAGAGCCCGTACGGGCTGCTGTGGCGGGTGCCGCGCGGATTCGACTCCGAGCTGGCCGGGGCCACCCGGCTCGGCTACGCCCACGGCGCCGCCGGGATCGGCGCCTTCCTCCTCGCGGCCGCCGAGGCGACCGGCGAGCAGGCCTATCTGGACGCCGCGGTGCGGGTCGGCCAGACCCTGGCCGGTACGGCCCGGCTGGAGGACGGCGCGGCCTGGTGGCCGGCCGGCCCCGGCGAGTCGCCGAGGCTCCGGCTGGCGCACTGGTGCGGCGGCTCCGCCGAGATCGGCACCTTCCTGGTGCGGCTGTGGCGGGCCACCGGCGAGGAGGCCGTCCGGGAGCTCGCCTTCGCGGCGGGCGAGGCGGTGCTCCGCTCCCGCTGGCACAGCACCGTGGCGATCTGCCACGGGCTGGCCGGGAACGGCGAGTTCCTCCTCGACCTGGCCCGTGCGGCGGACGGCGGGCCGACGGGCTCGGCGCCGGCGGGCTCGGTGCCCGCGGAGGAGGACCCGCGTCGGCGCCGTTTCCTGGACGGCGCCTGGGAGTTGGCCGCGCTGGCGGGCGCGCGCTGCGCCCTCCGCTCGGGCCGGCTGGTCCTGCCCGACGAGACCGGCCTGGCCTGCGGCACCGGCTACGGCACCGGCAGCGCCGGGGTGCTCGGCTGGTTCCTGCGGCTGCGCTACGGCGGCCGCCGGCTGTGGGTCGACCCCGAGCCGCCGCCTGACTCGTACGACACTGCCGGGCCCTGTGTCGCCGGAATCGGTTCCGGAGTCGGTTCCGGAGTCGGTTCCGTGGCCGGTGCCAGGGCCGCTTCCGCGGTCGGCGCGGCAGGCGGTGCCGCAGGCTGCGCCGCAGCCGGTGGGGCCGGTGGGGCCACCGCGGCGGTGTCGGTGCGGCCTACAGAGCGGCAGCGGCCGCCCGCACGGACCCGAACGGAAACCGAACCCATCGAACGGATCGAGCCCTCCGATCCCGCTCCGCCGCCCGCCTCCGCCTCGGCCGCGCTGCCCGCGCCCCGGGCGGCGGGCACGCGGCCCCCGACCGACGGCCCCCACGACCCTGCGACGGTGCGACTCCGATGACCGCCCTCCCCCATACCCTCCCCGCGCGGACCACCCGCGCCCTCCGCCGGGTCGGCTTCACCTTCGCCGACGACGGCTCGTACGCGGCCTGTCTGGCCAGCGCCCCGGACGGCGGCTGGCATCCCGAGGTCTGGCGGCTCGGCACCGGGGTGCCCGAGCCGCACACCCTGGCCCTGCCGGACGGGCGCTGGGAGAGTCTGCGTTCCCAGCTGCTCGCGCTGCCCGACGGCCGGGTGCTGGTCTGCCGCCATCAGGAGGACCGGCACGAGGTGGTGGTCCTCTCCCGGACGGACGGCGACGGCGCCGGCGAGGGCGGCTCGGTGGCCGTCGAGCAGCCGGTGGCCGAGCTGTACGCCCCGGGACTGCGGCTGCTGCCGCTGCCCGCGGCGGCCGGGCCGGGGCCGGTGGCGGTCGCCCTGGCGACCGCCACGACGGACCGGCAGGGACCGGTCACCACCGCCTGGCTGATCTTCGCCGACGACGGAACCGGGCCCGGCAGCGGGCCCGGCGGCCTCGGCGGGCCCAGCGGCCTCGCCGGGCCGGTCGCCGGTCTCCCGGCCGGCCCTCGTGGACCGCAACGCGTCGCCGAGATACCGGGGTTGTACGGCGGCGGACTGTGGCTGGACACCGGCGGGCGGATGCTGGCGCTGGACCGGGTGCTGGAGGACCGGGTCAAGTCGGTGGTGGTGGACCTGGCCGAGGGCACGGTCTCCCCGCTGCTGGAGATCACCCCGGAGAGCAACGACCGGCTGGCGCTGGCCGATCCGGCCACCGGTCTGATCGTGCTGCGCAGTGACGCGCCCGGAACGGACCGGCTGGGCTGGGGAATCCTCGGCGAGAACGTGCCGGTGCGGTTCCCCGAGTGCCTGAACCAGCCGGGCGCGGTGCTCCACCCGGTCGCGGTCGAACCGCCCGGGACCGGCGCCGATCCCTCCGCCGAGGGAGGGGGCGCGGGCCCGGGCCGCGGCTCGGCCGAGCCGCGGGTGGCCGTGCAGATCGATCGGGGCACCGGCTCCCGGCTCGCGCTGTGGCAGCCGTCGACGGGCAGGCTGCAGGCGGTGCCGGTGCCGCCCGGGCGGCTCGGCGGGGTCGGCCACTGGTCGGCCTCGGGGCTGCGGATGCCGTACTCGGCTCCGGAGCACCCGGCCGCGGTGGCGACGGTGCAGGCCGATCTGCTGCGCGGGGCCGCGGAGTTGCCGCCGGTCTCGGTGCCGGCGCCGCTGCCGCTGCGGCTCGCCCCGCTGAGCCCGGACACACCTGGCCGCCCGACCGCCCCGCATGCCGCACCCCGGCTGCCGACGACCACCTCGGTCGGCGAGCTGCCGGGGCAGCGACTCGCGGCGCTGTCCGGCCCGGGGGCCGGTCAGGCACCCGGTCAGCCGCCCGGCCTGGCGCCCGACAACGCGGGCCCCGGGGCGCTCACACCGGGCGGGCCGTCGGCCGTTCCGCCCGTACCGCCGATGCCGCCGATGCCGCCCCTGCCGCCCCCACCGGTCGGGACCGACACCACCGGCGCCGCTCCCGCCCCCGCCGCCCCCGCCGCTCCCGGCGGCCCGGCGCCCGGGCGCCCCGGCGGCGGCTGGTGACGGCCGCGCGCTGGGTGGCCCGGCAACCGGGCTGGCGGCTGGACGGCAGCGCCCCGGCCCCGGACGGCGGCCACTGGCACAGCGCCCACACCGTCCAACTCGCCGGTGCCGCGGGCGCCCTGGAGGCCGTCGTGTACGGCGGGGACGCCTGGCTGACCGCCGAGCACCTGGTGCTCGCCCTCCACGGCGGCCCGGCGGACGCCTGGCGGCTGGAGTTCGACCCGGCCCTGCAGCGGATGGCCGCCGAGGGGCTGGCCGTGGTGGCCCCCAACCAGCGGGGCTCGATCGGCTACGGCGAGTCCTTCGCCGCCGCGCTGCAGAACTCCTGGGGCGGGCCCGACCTGGAGGACGTGCTGGTGCTGCTGGACGGGGTGGCGACCCAACGCGCCGCGCTCGGCCTGGAACCGCCGGCCCTCTTCGGGGTCAGCTACGGTGCCTTCCTCGCGCTGCTGGCCGCGGCGACGGCCGCCGACCAGGTGGTGCGGTGCGCGGTGGTGGCGCCGTTCCTCTCCGGGGCCCGTCTGCTGGCCGAGGCCTCGCCGGCGGTCCAGGCGCTGACCCGGCGGCTGGGCGGGGCCGAGGAGCTGCGGGACGCCCGCGGCCCGCGTGACGTGCTGCGCTGGTGCCACCGCCTGGTGGCCCCTCTGCTGCTGGTGCACGGGGACCAGGACGAGGTGGTCCCGGTCGGCCAGTCCCGGACGCTCCGTCAGGAGCTGCTGCGGATCGGGCGGATGGAGGGCACCGACTTCCGCTATGTCGAGGCGGCGGGGGCGGGCCACGACCTGCTGGCCGAGCCCGGCTCGCCGATGCTCCACGAGCTGCTGGCGGGCTTCCTGCGGGACGGCCGTCCGGCCGGGTAGCCCCCGGGCGTCGGTTTTCGGCCAGTGGCCGAAGTGGACGGGTTGACCGAGAAAGGCGATTCGGTCGCTGAGGGTAGTCACCGGGACGGGCGGAGAGGCGATCCGCCGGGCACCAGTACGGGATCCTGCTGACGGCCGCTCACTTACCGTCGTCGGATGACCGCTTCCGACCGCGGTCACCCTCGGTCAGAACTGGCTGGAGGACTCGCTCCGGACACCCGAGGAGCCCGAGGAACTCGGCCACCCCGCCGCGGACCTCCTCCTCCCGGAGCGGGTAGCCGGCCCGGTCCAGCAGAGCCATGACCAGCTCCACCGTTCCGTCCAGGCCCAACTCCGGGTCGATGAAGAGGGTGTCCGCCGGGACGTCGTACAGCACCACGCCATGCATGACCGCCGGGAGCGCCTCGACCCGCACCGTTGATCATCTCCTCGACGCCGGTCCACCGAGAGTGACGAAGGCCGACGGGCGCCGGGAGTCTCAACTCCCCCCGGACTCGCGTGCGTTGTCGGTTTCTCCGTCGTCCATGACAGTCTGTGCCCGACGCGCCTGGATCTCAACGAAATCGGCGAGCGTCTGTCGCAATTGCTCTCTGTCACCCTCGGTCATATGACGAGTGGCAAGAATGATGCCCCGGGCCCACAGCAGCCAGACGCCCCCGTCCGGCCCGGCGAAGAGCTCCCCGGAGTCGTCCTGCGGACGGGTGTCCTCCTGCGCCGCCTCCCACAGGTCGATCAGCGGGACGTCCAGCGCGGCGGCGAGCCGCTGCAGGGAGCGGCGCTGCGGATTGGTCTTGCCCGACTTGAGGTTGTAGAGCCCCGCCTCGCTGAGCCCCGAGCGCTTGGCGAGGTCCGTCATGGTGAGCCCGCGGGCGGCCCGCCACTTGTCGATCAGTGCTCCGAGACGGGTCTGCGGGCGACTGGGCACCATGGCAGCCTCACCCCTGCTCTCCCCGGCTGACGGACGGCGTACCGAGCCATCACGGCGAGTGTATGAGCGGGCGAGATCAACTGTAAAGAAAGTCGACCGGGGCTGTGGACACCACCTGGGCACGCCTCTATTTTGATTGGACGTCAGCTCTACTCAACCGTCTGGCCTGCGGCGATGCCATGAGAATCACGGATTCAACCGATCTTCCGGACGCACTGGCCAGCGGGGCACTGCCGGTTCTCGCGCAGTGGGCCGCGCTGGTGATCCCCCTGCTGACCCTCCTCACCCTGGCGGTGCGAGCCGCGGTGTGGAAGGACCGCCTGATGCGGCGGCTGGACGAGTACGAGGCGCGGGACTCGGGGAGGGATGCCGGGAGGGCCGCCGAGGGGGCGCCGGGGCCGCGGCGGAACCAGCTGCGACGGCCGCCGGGGGCCGGGCCGCGGACCGTTCCGGTCGCCGCCGCGGTCGCCCCGCTGGCGCTGCTGACCGGCCTCCTGATGGAGCTGACACGCCGACACCGCCTGCGCACCCATGGTCATCGCCTGGCTAGACTCCACCCGTCTGGCCGAATCGGCCCCCGCCCCTACCTCCGCCCCGACCGCTGGAGACGCCATCCACATGTCCTCTGACGCCCAGACCGAGACCACCGAGCACCGGAGCGCGCCGCCGGCTGACGCGGCGGCGGACCCGGACGCGGCCGCAGAGGGACGCCACCGCGGCCACGCCGCCTCCGACGACCTGGTGGGCCGCCGCGAGCCGGCCGGCCACGGGCGCCACCGCCGCGCGCAGACCGTCCGCGACTCCGGGCCCCGGCAGTAACGTTCAGCCGGCCTCGCCGCGCCTGAGCGCGAGGATCCCGGTGTTCGCGTAGCCGGCCGGATGGTCCGCGAACCACGGGGAGAGGGTCTCGTCCAGCTCGGACGGGGTGAAGGCCTCCTTGGCCGAGTCGAACTTGGCCACCACCTGCGGGGCGCCGATCACGGCCACCATCCCGCCGTGGACGACCAGCAGTTGGCCGTTCACACCGTCCGAGGCCGGCGAGGCCAGGTAGCCCACCAGCGGGGCCACATGCTCCGGCGCCAGCGGGTCCATCCCGGCGTTCTCGGACGGGCGCTCGCCGAAGATGTCATCGGTCATCCGGGTCCGCGCCCGCGGGGCGATGGCGTTCGCCCGCACCCCGTACTTGGCCAGCGCGGCCGCGCAACTGGTGGTCAGGGCGACGATGCCGCCCTTGGCCGCCGCGTAGTTGGGCTGCCCGGGCGAGCCGCCGATGAAGGACTCGGACGAGGTGTTGACGATCCGGGCGTGGATCGGCCCGCCGGCCGCCTTGGACCGCTCCCGCCAGTGGATCGCCGCCGCCCGGCTGGTGGCGAAGTGGCCGCGGAGATGGACCCGGAGGACGGAGTCCCACTCCTCGTCGCTCATCGAGAAGATCATCCGGTCGCGGAGGATCCCGGCGTTGTTGACCAGGATGTCCAACTGGCCGTAGGTCTCCACGGCCAGCGTCACCAGCTCCCCGGCGGAGGCGCTGTCGGCGACGTCGCCGGCGTGGGCGACGGCGCTGCCGCCGGCCGCGCGGATCGCCGCCGCGGTCTCCTCCGCGGGGCCGGGGCCGCCGGCGGCCGTGCCGTCGCGGGCGGTGGACCCGAAGTCGTTCACCACCACGTTGGCGCCCAGCCGGGCGAGTTCCAGCGCCTCCGCGCGGCCGAGGCCGCGGCCGGCGCCGGTGACCACCGCGGTCAGCCCGGACAGCGAGGTGCCTTCGGCAGTACCGCCGCTCATCTGCGTTTCCTCCAGGGAAGGTTGACGGCCGATCAGGTGGGGGGTGGGTGGGCCGGTCGGTGGTAGGTCGGTGGTAGGTCAGCGGTAGGTCAGGACGGTGTCGGTGAGCACCGGGGCGTTCCGCTCGGCGGAGACGGCGTTGACGACCAGGCGCCTGCGCCCGTCGGCGGTGGCAGCGGTGACGTCCTCCCAGATCCGCACCCGCATGGTCTCCCCGGGGAAGAACACCCCGGCGAACCGGGTGGAGTACTCCTCGACCCGGGTGGCGTCCCCGTCCAGCAGGGTGTCGACGAGGGCCTTGAGGGTGATCCCGTACGAGCAGAGGCCGTGGAGGATCGGCTGGTCGAAGCCGGCCAGCTTGGCGAAGTCGGGGTCGGCGTGCAGGGGGTTCCAGTCGCCGGAGAGCCGGTAGAGGAGTGCCTGGTCGGGGCGGGTGGGGCGGTCCACGGTCCAGTCCGGGTCGCGGTCGGGGGCCGGGAAACGGGCGGTGGAGCCGCGCTCGCCGCCGAAGCCGCCGGCGTCCCGGACGAAGATCTCGGTGTCGCTGGTCCACAGCGGCCCGTCGCCGTCCGAGGCCTGACCGCGTATCACGATGACGGCGGCCTTGCCCTTGTCGTGGACGGCGGCGACGCTGTTCTCCAGCACCGCCCGGCCGGCCGGCGGCAGCGGCCGGTGGAGGGCGATCCGCTGGCCGCCGTGGAGCACCTTGGCGAGCTCCACGTCGATGCCCGGCTGCTGGAAGCCGCCGGCCTTGGCCAGCCCGCCGCCGGCCACCGTGGCGAAGCTGGGCAGCACCTGGAGGTTCTTCTCGTAGGTGTAGCGGAGCTCGTCGCGGTCGGTGGGCGGCAGCCCGGCGCCGGCGCCCACGCCGAGGTGATAGAGGAGGACGTCCTTCCGCTCCCAGGCGATCTCGGTGCTGCGCGGCGGGGCCGCGAGGGCGGCGGCTGCGTCGATCGGCATGCTGCGGCTCCCGTAGTCGGTTCCGGGTGGCTGTGCGGCTTGCGCGGTCCCGGCCGGACGGCCGCACCTCCGCCCGGCCGGGACCGCGCCAGTCGGCTAGAACAGGTTCTAGCCGACGCGATCCTGTATAGCCGATGGGGATGTCGATGAGAACCCCGTGCGGCAAGGAATCTGACACACCGTCAGAGAAACTCGGGCGGTGGACGCCGAACCGCACCTACTCCCGAGTATGGTTCCGGGGTCGAAAGGAGTCCCAGGTGGCGGGCACAGCGGGTACGGCAGGGACGGCAGGCGCAGCGGGCGGCGCGGAGCCGGCGGAGGCGATGGGGGCGGCTACGGCGACGGCTACGACGACGCCGCTGCGCGCCGAGGCGCGGAGGTCGTTCGAGGAGGCCGACGGCTTCATGCCGGTCGACGAGGGCCTCGCCCTCTACGCCGCCGCACTGGACGCCGCCCGGCGGACCGGCGGGCTGCCGCTGCTGGAGGTCGGCACCTACTGCGGCCGCTCCACCATCCTCCTCGCCGAGGCCGCCCGGCTGACCGGCGCGGTGGCGGTGACGGTCGACCACCACCGCGGCTCGGAGGAGCAGCAGCCCGGCTGGGAGTACCACGACCCGACGCTGATCGACCCCGAGGTCGGCCTGATGGACACCCTCCCCCGCTTCCGCCGCACCCTCCACAGGGCCGGGCTGGAGGAGCACGTCGTCGCCGTGGTCGGCCGCTCGCCGCAGGTGGCGGCGGTGTGGGGGCGCCCGCTCGGCCTGGTCTTCGTCGACGGCGGGCACACCGACGAGCATGCCGGCAACGACTACGACGGCTGGGTCCCGCACCTGGCCGCGGACGGGACGCTGGTCATCCACGATGTCTTCGCGGACCCGGAGGACGGCGGCCAGGCCCCGTACCGGATCTACCGGCGGGCGCTGGCGGACGGCTTCCGCGAGGTCTCGGTGACGGGCTCGCTGCGGGTGCTGACGCGGGATCAGCCGCCCGGGCGGAAGACCGGCTGCTGAGCTCCGCGCACGCGCACGCGCACCCGCTCGGCGGCAGGCCGTGAGGCCCAGTAGCCGACGGCGGGCCCGCGGAACCCCCGCGGCCGGTACGGTGGCCCCGGACTGCGAGTGACGGCACGGGTACTCAACGGCCCGGATCGGGGCGGAAGCGATGGGCAGCGGCGACGGGGTTGACGGCCTTGGCGGCGAGCGGCGGGAGAGCGGACCGGCGGCGGTCTGGGACCCCTCCGCCCGCGGAGGGGCGGGCGGCTGGGTACGGCGCGGGGCGGAGGCCGACGCGCCGTCGGGCGGCGCTCGGGGCTCCGGCGCGGGGGCGCCCTCCGGAGGGGGCACGCCCACCGGCCGAGGCGCACCCTCCAGTGGGGGCGCGCCCTCCAGCCGGGGCGCCACCGATGACGCCACGCGCCCCCTGCCCGCCGCCCGAGCCGGCGAAGAGGTGATCGGCGAGGAGGTCGACCCGCCGCTGACCCGGCCGTACGCCCCCGGCCCCGAAGCCGGGCCCGAGGGAGGCCATCGCCCCGGCGCGGCCGGCTCGCCCGGCGCCCCCGGCTCAGGCGGCACGAACGGCGCCGGCTACCGCTACCCGCAGCGCCCGGCGACCCCGCCGCCCCCGGGCTACGCGCCCCCGGCGCCCCCGCCGGGCCACGCGCCCCACACGCCTCCACAGAGCCCGCAGAGCCCGCCGCCCCCTCCCGGCACCCTCGGCTACGCCGATCCCGCCTACATCGGCCACCAGGTGCACCAGCCCTACGCCCCCTCCGAGCCCTCCGAGGGCGGCGGCGGACCGCGTCCCGGCCGGGGCAGGCTGATCGCCCTGGTGGCGCTGCTGGTGGTGCTCCTCGGCGGCGGCGGGGCCTGGGCCTACGCCGGCCTGTCCGGTGGGGGCGCGAAGAGCAGGGCGGACGCCACCGTCCCCGGCAACGCGCCGGCCGCCTCCGCATCGGGCGCCCCGGCCTCGGCCCCGCCGGCGGCCTCCGGCTCCCCCTCCCCCGCCCGGCCTTCCGCCTCCGGCACGACCTCCGCCCCGGCCTCCCCGGGACCGGGGGCCGCCGCCGCGGCCCAGGCCGTCAACGCGCTGATCGACCAGTCGATGAGCGACCGCCAGCAGGTGGTGGACGCGGTGGCCGCGGTGCAGCAGTGCGTCTCCCCCGACTCGGTGCGCTCGGCCGCCGAGGCGCTGGGCACGGCGTACCAGGGCCGGCGCCGGCTCATCGGCCGGCTGGAGGCGCTGGACGTGAGCGCGCTGCCCGGCGGCCGGGCCTCGATCGCCGACCTGCAGTCCGCCTGGCAGCAGTCGGCCGGCGCCGACCAGGCGTTCCAGGCCTGGGCCCGGTCCGCGGCGACCACCTGCTCCCCGAACGACACCCCGCAGACCGGCGACTTCCGCACGGCCAACCAGGACAGCGACAACGCGACGGCGGCCAAGCGGCGGTTCGTACTGAGCTGGAACCAGATCGCCGCACAATACGGTCTCCCCTCCCGGACGTGGGACGCGATCTGATCCGATCGGAGTCGATACAGTGCTGCTCGATCTGGTCGAATGCGCAGCAAGGGATTTGACACGGTTTGAGCGACGAGTACGGCTTCTTCTCCGGCCCGCCCGGCTATCCGGGATCCGACGAACCGCCGCCGCCCCGGCGTAGACGCGGACGCGCGGTGGTGCTCAGCGCGGTCGCGGTGGCCGTCCTCGGCTGCGCCGGCTGGTTCGGCTGGGGCGCGTGGGGCGCGATCCACCACGGCGGAAAGGATTCGGCGGGCGGCGGCGACGCGGCCTCCGCACTCGCCTCCGGCTCCCCGGCGCGCAACGGCCCGCCGTCCGCCGGGTCCTCGCCGCACGCCTCGCCGCACGGCTCGCGGTCCTCCTCCGCCTCCGCCTCGGCGGCCCGGCCGCTGGCCGGCAAGACCGTGGTGATCGATCCCGGGCACAACCCGAACAACGCCGAACACGCCACCGAGATCAACCGGTTGGTGAACGTCGGCAACAGCCGCAAGGCCTGCGACACCACCGGTACGGAGAGCAACGCCGGATACACCGAGTCGCGGTTCACCCTGGACGTCTCCCGGCGGCTGCGCACCCTCCTCCAGGCCGAGGGGGCGAAGGTCGTCCTCACCCAGGACGGCGCCACCCCCTGGGGCCCGTGCGTCGACCAGCGCGCCGCGATCGGCAACCGGGCGCACGCGGACGCGGCGATCTCGATCCACGGCGACGGCGGCCCGGCCTCCGGCAGCGGCTTCCACGTGATCATGCCCGCCCGGGTGGTCGCCGGCGCCGCCGACACCAGCGCGATCACCAAGCCCTCCCACACCCTGGGGCTGGACATCCGCTCCGCCTTCCGGTCGGTGACCGGCCAGCACTACGCCGACTACCTGGCCGGCGGCCTCGGCATGGACACCCGCAGCGACCTCGGCGGGCTCAACCTCTCCAAGGTGCCGAAGGTGTTCATCGAGTGCGGCAACATGCGGAACTCCGGCGACGCCGCCCGGATGACCAGCGCGAGCTGGCGCCAGAAGGCCGCGCAGGGCCTGGCCGACGGCCTGACCGCGTTCCTCGAGCACCCGTCCGGCTGAACGGGCCGCCGGCTCGGTCCCCCGCCGGCCGGGGCACCCGGGCCCGTGCGACCGGCCTCGTGCCCCCGGCCTCGTGCGGCCGGCCTCGTGCGCGACCGGCCTCGTGCGATCGGCAACTGCCGAGCCGCGCCCGGGCGTGTCAACCGATATGGGAGGGTTCGGGGATGACCGGGAGCGGGGTGCTCGCCCGCACCCCCGCCCCCTACGCTGGACCCCGCCCAGGAGCCCCGACGCCGCGCCCGTCGACGCAACCCCAGCTCACAGCTCCACGACCACGAGACCACGATCGAAAGGTCCTACGGTGAATATGCGATCCGTCACGAGGGGGGACGCGCTGGCCGCCCTCGCCGGGCTGCTGCTGCTCATCTCCTCGTTCCTGCCCTTCTGGACGGTGGACCACTGCCCGGCCGGAGCGACCTGCTCCAAGAACTCCTGGGCCGCGGAGTTCTTCCCGCTGCTGCCGTCCGTCGTGCTGGCCGGGTTGATCGGCGCCGCGCTGCTGGTCGCCGCGCGCTTCCTGCCGAAGGAGCTGCGGATCGCCGGGCTCGGCGTGAGCCAGTGGGGAACCGCGCTGAGCGCGACCGCCGCCTGGGCCGCGCTGTGGTCGCTCTTCGGCAGCATGGGCGAGGGGGTGAGCGGATTCAGCCACGGCATCGGCGCGTACCTGGAGTTCCTCTTCGCGGTCGTGCTGACCGCGGCGGCGGTCGCCGCTCCGCGGGTCTCCGCCCTGGAGGCCCCGCTGATGCCGGCTCCCAAGCCGGTCGCCGCCGGGGGCCCGGCGGGCATGGCCCCGGGCGCACCGGGCGCCCCCGGCGGCTACGGCTACCAGCCGCAGCAGAGCTACGCCCAGGGCGACCCCACCCCGGCGGGCTGGGCCAGCCCTGCGGCGGCGCAGCCGGCCGGCGCCTCGGCCTCCGGCGGCTACCCGGCCCCGGCCGGACCGGGCTTCGGGCAGCCCGCGGGCAGCGCCCCGCAGCCGGCCGGGGCCGGCGGGCCGCAGCCGGCCGGGGCCGGCGGCCCGGACGGCGCGCAGGCCGGCGGGCGGGCCTCGGTCCCGCAGCCCTCCGCGCCGCAGCCCTCAGCGCCCCAGCCCTCCGCGTCCCAGCCGGCCGAGCAGCCGCCGGCCGGGCAGCCGGCCTTCGCTCCGTTCTGGTTCGCCGTCCCGGCCCAGCGCCGACTCGCCCCCGAGGACGACCCGGTGGGCGCGCCGGTCGGCGAACTCAACCCGGGCATCTGGTACCTGGCCGTCGGTGAGCGCGGCGGCGCGCTGATCGCCCAGACCCAGGACGGCCGCCGCGGCCTCCTCACCGACACCACCGGCATCCAGCGCGGCTAGCGCCCGCGCCCGCGCCCACGCGCACCCGCACGACCGGGCGGGCGTACCGGGTGGAGGGCCGCTCCCCCTGTACGTCCGCCTCCGCCGCACCTACCATCTGACGGACCGTCAGATTACGGAGGTGCACCCATGCCGCGGCTGCGACTCGGCCTGGCGCTCGGCTACTGGGGCGCGGCCCCGACCCCTGGATTCGTCGAACTCGCCCAGCACGCCGAGCGGCTGGGCTACCACTCCGTCTGGACCGCCGAGTCCTGGGGCTCGGACGCCTTCACCCCGCTCACCTGGATCGCCGCGCAGACCTCCACCATCCGCCTGGGCACCGGGGTGGCCCAGCTCGCCGCCCGCACCCCGACCGCCACGGCCATGCACGCCCTCACCCTGGACCACCTCTCCGGCGGCCGGATGATCCTCGGCCTCGGCCTCTCCGGCCCCCAGGTCGTCGAGGGCTGGTACGGCAGGCCGTTCCCGCGCTCGCCGCTCACCTCGGTCCGGGAGTACGTCGACATCGTCCGGCAGGTGCTGCGCCGGGAGAGTCCGGTCACCTCGGAGAGCGCCTACCATCCGCTCCCCTACACCGGCCCGGACGGCACCGGACTCGGCAAGCCGCTGAAGCCGATCGTCCACCCGCTGCGCGCCGGACTCCCCATCCTGCTGGGCGCGGAGGGCCCGAAGAACATCGCCCAGACGACCCGGATCGCGGACGGCTGGCTGCCGCTCTACTACTCCCCCGAACGCGAGCGCGAGGGCCTGTGGGACGAGCCGCTCTCGGCCGCCCCCGCCGGCTTCACCATCGCCCCCCTGGTCCACGCCCAGCTCTGCGACGACGTCGAGCAGGGCCTCGCCCCGATCCGGGCCGCGCTCGGCTTCTACGTCGGCGGGATGGGCGCCCGCGGCCGCAACTTCCACGCCGACCTGATGGCGCGGATGGGGTACGAGGCGGAGGCCCGGAAGATCCAGGAGCTCTTCCTGGGCGGCCACCGGGCGGAGGCGATCGCCGCCGTCCCCGAGTCATTCGCGGACGAGATCTCCCTGGTCGGCCCGCGCGCCCGGATCGCGGACCGGCTGGCCGCCTGGGAGGCCAGCCGGGCCACCGACCTCCTCCTCACCACCCGCGACCCCGAGACCCTGAGCGCCCTGGCCGAACTCGCGCTCTGACCACTGGCCCTGACAATGGCCGCGTGGGAGGCGTTCCGCCTCACCACCGTCCGCCACGACCTCCGCGAACTCTCCCGCCAGGCGGCCCGCCTGCTGGTCCGCCGGATCGACGGGGAGGCGGACCCAGCGGACGAACGCCTCGTCCAGCCCACCCAGTTCGTCCCCCGCGCCACCCACGCCCCGGCCGACTGAGCGCTCCCGCCTGCCGCGCCCCTCGCCGAAGGCCCGCCGTGCCGGCGGCGGGGGACCCGCGCCGGCGGGCGGCCTGGCTTCGGTGGGAGACCGAGGCGTGGCCGCCGCCCGGCGGGCGCCGGTGGGCTCAGGCGGGTCGGCCGCTGCGCATTCGCGCGCGGAGCGTGCGTTCCGCCAGTTCGACGATCTTCTGGGTGGCGGGGGAGATCAGGCCGCCCTCTCGGCGGATCAGGGCGATGGTGTCGTGGAGGGGTTCGGCGAAGCCGGTGGTGTGGATGCTCTTCGGGAAACCGGGGCTCTCCGCGATCGCGCGGCTGACGATGGTGTCGCCGGCGCCGTTGGCGACCAGGTTGACGGCGGTCTCCACATGCTCGACCTCGATCGCGGGGCTGATCCGCACCCCCGCCAGCTGCGCCCGCTCCAGCAGCTGCCGCCGCGTCGGGTCCTGCCAGCCGGAGTGGGCGTCGTAGAGGACCAGGTCGGCCGCGGCCAACTCCTCGATGGTGACCGGCCCTCGGCGCGGATCGCGGCTCGCCGAGGCGTACAGCACCTCGTCCCGGAAGAGCGGCTTGACCACCAGGCCCTCGTCCGGCACCGGCAGCACCACCAGCGCGGCCTCGATCTCGCCCGAGGCCACCGAGGAGGCGACCAGGCCGGAGTTGAGACCGACCATCCGGATCCGGATGTTGGGGTAGCGGGCATGGAACCGCTGCACCAGGTCGGCCAGGTCGTAGTAGGCCGCGTTGCGCAGCACGCCGAAGGTGCAGACCCCGCCCTCCAGCGAGGTCAGCGACCGCATCGCGGTCAGCCCGTTCTCCACCGCGCTGACCGCGTCCAGGGCGTGGACGCGCAGCTCGGCCGCCGCCGCGGTGGGCACCAGACGCCGGCCGCCGCGGACGAAGAGGCGCAGGCCGACCTCCTCCTCCAGCCGGGCGACGAGCTCCGAGACGGAGGCCTGGCTGGTGTCCAGCCGGCCCGCAGCGGCGGTGAAGGAGGAGAGTTCGTAGGCGGCGAGGAACGCCTTCAGTTGAGCCAAGGTCACAGGGAAAGCCTATAGCCCGCATCGCATGACTCAGGGTTGTCCTTTGACTGCGCTCGGCCTACCGTCGGCGCATGCAGATCAACAAGGCCGACCTGGCCTACATCCACGGAAACTTCGACACCCTCAAGCAGCCGGCCGTCGGGGGCGTTCCGGCCCAGCGGCTCCCCGCAGTGGTGGAGACGGTCTCCCGGATGCTCTCCGACATCGAGAAGAACGGCATGGACGCCGTTCTCAGATACTCCCGCGAGCTCGACGGCTGGCAGGGCGGCGATGTCGAGATCAGCGCGGCCGAGTTGAAGCGCACCGGCGACAGCCTCTCCCCCGAGCTGCGGCAGGCGCTCGCCGCCGGCGCCGAGCGCACCCGCCTCTTCGCGGTCGAGCAGCGCGAGCACCTCCAGGACTTCGAGACCGAGCTGATCCCGGGCGTGGTCACCGGCCAGAAGTACCTTCCGGTCCCCCGGGTCGGCGCCTACCTGCCCGCCGGCAACTTCCCGATCCTGGCCAGCGCCTTCATGACGGTCGGTGTCGCCAAGGCGGCCGACGTGCCCACCGTCCTGGCCTGCACTCCCCCCACTGCCGAGCAGGGCGGCCACCCCGCCGTGCTGTACGCCGCGTACCTCTCCGGTGTCGACCGCGCCTTCGCCCTCGGCGGGGTGCAGGCACTGGCCGCGATGGCCTTCGGGCTGCTCGGCGACCAGCCGGCGGACATGCTGGTCGGCGCCGGCAACGCCTATGTCACCGAGGCCAAGCGGCAGTTGTTCGGTCGGGTCGGTATCGACCTGCTGGCCGGCCCCTCCGAGGTCGCCGTGATCGCCGACGAGACCGCCGACCCGGAACTGGTCGCCGCCGACCTCCTCGGCCAGGCCGAGCACGGCAGGCAGTCCCCCGCCTCGCTGGTGACCACCTCCCGCGAGCTCGGCCTGGCCGTGCTGGAGGAGGTGGAGAAGCAGCTGCGGCAGCTGCCCACCCGGGACATCGCCGAGCCGGCCTGGCGGGACCACGGAACGGTGTATGTCGCCGAGGACCGGCAGACCGCTGTGGAGCTGATGGACCTCCTCGCCCCCGAGCACCTCGAGGTCATCAGCGCGGACGACGACTACTACCACCAGAACCTGAAGAACTACGGCTCGATCTTCCTCGGTGCCTGGTCCACGGTCGCCTACTCCGACAAGGGCATCGCCGGCACCAACCACGTCCTCCCCACCGGCCGCGGCGCCCGGGCGTCCGCCGGCCTCTCGGTCTCCCGCTTCCTCAAGCCGCTGACCTTCCAGAAGGTCTCCGCGGAGGCCACCCCGGACCTGGCCGCCCATGTCGAGGCGATCTCCGACTTCGAGGGGATGGCCGCGCACAGGGCGACCGCGACCCTCCGCAGGATCCGCCACTCCGGCTGACCCCCGGCCCCGACCGCTCAGCAGTTCAGCCGCTCCGCAGTTCAGCAGCTCAGCAGTTCAGCCGTTCAACCGATCCATCGAACGAGACCGAGGCCCACCGATGACAGTGAACGCCGACAGAGCCGGGGGAACCGGCAGAACCGACGGTTCCCCCGCTTCGCCCTCCCCCGACGGCCTCCGTCGCGAGCTGAAGGTCACCGACGCCGCGGCCTTCTCCGTCGGGCTGATCGGACCGGTCGGGGCGATGGCCCTGCTCGGCGTGGGCGCGGCGGGACTGCTGGGCCAGGGAGCCACCTGGGCCTTCGTCTTCGCCATCGCTGGCGTCCTGCTCGTCGGCTACGGCTTCATCAAGATGTCCCGGCACGTCTCGCACACCGGGTCGGTCTACGCGCTGGTCGGCCGGACGATCGGGGCCCGGACCGGCTTCGTCGCCGGCTGCGCCCTCTTCATGGCCTACGCCACCATCGGCACCGGGTCGACGATCGAGGTCGCCCTCTTCTTCAACAAGGTGCTCTCCCGGCTCCACCTGCTCGGCGCGGGCACCTCGGAGTGGATCTGGACGGACCTGGTCGGGCTCGCGGTCGTGGTGGCGCTCTCACTGAGCGAGGTCCGGGTCCTCACCCGGATCCTCCTCTGCTGCGAGCTGGTCGGTGCGGTGCTGGTCGGGGTGCTGAGCATCGTGATCCTGGTCCGCACCGGCACCGGCCACGCCCCCGGCGGGCGGACGCTCGGCTGGCACTTCCTCAGCCTGCCGAGCGGAACGGGCTTCGGCACCATCGCCGGCGCGGCGGTCTTCGGCTTCCTCGCCTTCGCCGGCTTCGAGGGCGCGGCGGCGCTCGGCGAGGAGACGGTGAACCCCAAGCGCGAGATCCCCCGCGCGCTGAAGATCACCATGGCCGTGGTCGGCTCCTTCTTCCTCCTCGCGATCGTCGGCGAGTCGGTCGGCTACGGCTCCACCTCCGCCGGGGCGGCGGTCTTCGCCGCGGCCGAGGACCCCTACGGAAGCCTGGCGGACCAGTACATCGGCAGCGCCTTCGGCGTCCTCCTCGACCTGGTCGCCGCCTTCAGCGTCTTCGCGATCACCCTCGGCACGGTCAACGGCGCGGCCCGGGTGGGCTACGCGGTGCTGCGCGACGCCGGCGTGCGCGGGCCGGCCGTGCGGCTGACCAGGCGCGGCGCCCCGGTCGGGATGATCTGCGTGACCAGCGCGATCATCCTGTGCTGCGCGGTAGGCCAGCGGCTGGCCGGTACCGGCGTCGTGGACGCCGCCTTCTACTGGCTCACCCTCGGCACCATCGCGCTGCTCGCGGCGTACGCGCTGGCGACGGCGGGGGCGCTGCGCTTCCTCTTCCTCGGCGGGCAGCGGCGGGCACCGCGCTGGCAGGTCGTCGTACCGTTGCTCGCACTGGCCTTCATCGTCTACACCATCTTCAAGAACGTCGTGGGCGTCGAGGGGCCCTACCGCGTCTTCCCGTACATCGCGCTCGGGGTGCTGGCGGTCGCGACCCTCGTCGTCAGCGCCGTGCCCGGCCTCGCGGAGCGGTTGCGGGGGCGGATCGCCCAGTCCGAGCACGAGCACCACCTCGAACCCGAGGAGTCCTGATGACCCGGATCGTCTGCCGCCAACTCGCCCCGCGCCTGGGCGAACTCGCCGCCAACCAGCGGCGGATCGTCGAGACCCTCGCCGAGGCGACCGCCGCCGGGGCCGAGGTGATCGTCCTTCCGGAGCTGGCCACCTCCGGCTACGTGTTCGAGACCGAGGAGGAGCTCAAGGCCTGCGCGATCACGGCGGACGACCCGCTGCTCGGCGAGTGGTCGGCGGCGATCGCGGGCTCGGCTTCCTCCTCCGCCGTCCTGGTCTGCGGCTTCGCCGAGCTCGGCGCGGACGGCCTGCTCTACAACAGCGCGGCCGTCGTCGACGCCGGCGGCACCCTCGCCGTCTACCGCAAGGCGCACCTCTGGGACCGGGAGAAGCTCTTCTTCACCCCGGGCTCGGAGCTGCCGCCGGTGGTGGAGACGGCCTTCGGCCGGATCGGCGTGATGGTCTGCTACGACCTGGAGTTCCCGGAGTTCACCCGCGCGGTGGCGCTGGCCGGCGCGGACCTCCTCGCCATCCCCACCAACTGGCCCTGGACGGACCGCCCGGAGGGCGAGCACGCGCCGGAGGTGGTGATCGCCCAGGGCACCGCCCGGATCAACCACCTGGCCATCGCCTGCTGCGACCGCAGCGGCGTCGAACGCGGCACGCGGTGGAACGAGGGCACCGCCCTGATCGACCCGGACGGCTGGCTCGTCGCCGAGGCGGGCCCGGGCGCGGACGCGGAGGCCGCCGCCGACCTCGACCTCGCGCGTTCCCGCGACAAGTCCTACAACCCGCGCAACGACGTCCTGGCGGACCGGCGGACGGACCTCTACCCGTCGGGACGCTGAGGGCCCGGCGGGCTTCTTCGCCCCGGAAGCGCCGCCCCTTCGGGCGTCGTCCCGGGGCGGCCGAAGCGGGACCCAGGAAACGCTAAGACGCCTCCAGGAAACGCTAAGGCGTCTCGCGGCCACCGCCCCCGCGCGCCGACTCCTCGTCGGGGACGACCAGTTCGGCCATGGTGGTGCCGGACTCACCCGCCGCCGCGGCCAGCTCGGAGCCCAGGGACTCGTGGCGCACCACGGACTCCCGCCGCCGCGGCCGCAGGCTGCTGGTCAGCATCGACGCCACCGCCGCGACCACGCACGCGACCACCGCGAACCAGAAGGCGGTCACCAGCCCCTGGTGGAACGGCTTCGCGATCAGGTGCGGAAAGTACTGAGTACTCGTCAACTCCTTGCCGCCGCCCGGGAGTCCGGAGAGATGCGGGCCCAGCAGCTGCCGCAGCGGGTTGTAGCCGAGGAAGGCCGCGAAGAGGAGGGCGATCGGCGGCAGGGCGGCGATCTGGCGGGCCTCCGCCGCCGGCACCCCGTGCTGGATCAGGCCGCTGGTCATCGTCGCCGGCAGGCTGTGCGAGAGCCCGGCCACCATCAGGCTGAAGAAGATGCCGATGGAGAGGACCATCGCCACGTTCTGGAAGGTGGCGGTCATCCCCGCGCCCGCGCCGCGCGCGTCCGGCGGGACCGAGTTCATCACCTCGGCCCGGTTCGGCGAGGCGAACAGCCCGGAGCCCAGCCCGTTGACCACCAGCAGCAGTGCGAAGACCGGATACCCGAAGTCCGTCGGCAGCGTCATCAGCACCAGGAAGGACCCGGCCGTCACCAGCGTCCCGAGGACGGTGAAGCCGCGCGGCCCGAAGCGGTCGGAGAGCCAGCCGGAGGCCGGTGCGGAGACCAGGAAGCCGACGGTCATCGGGATCATGTAGATACCGGCCCAGAGCGGCGTCCGCTCGAAGCTGTAGCCGTGCAGCGGCAGCCAGATCCCCTGCAGCCAGATGATCAGCATGAACTGCAGCCCGCCGCGGCCGAGGGCGGTCAGCAGGCTGGCGATGTTGCCCGCGGTGAACGCCCGCAGCCGGAAGAGGGAGAGCCGGAAGAGCGGCTCCGCGACCCTGGTCTCGATCCCCACGAAGAGCCCCAGCACGGCCAGCCCGCCGATGATGCAGCCCAGCACCATCGGGTTGGCCCACCCCATGGTGGAACCGCCGTACGGCTGGATCCCGTAGGTGATCCCGACCAGCACCGCGATCAGGCCGACCGCGAAGGTGACGTTCCCCCACCAGTCCATCCGGGCCGGCCGCCGCACCCCGGTGTCCTTGAGCTTGAGGTACGCCCACACCGTGCCGAAGAGCCCGACCGGGACCGAGACCAGGAAGACCAGCTTCCAGTCCACCGGCGCCAGCACCCCGCCGAGGATCAGCCCGATGAAGGAGCCGGCGATGCCGGCGATGGTGTTGATCCCCAGCGCCGTTCCGCGCTGGTCGGCGGGGAAGGCGTCGGTGAGGATCGCTGTGGAGTTGGCGAAGAGCAGTGCCCCTCCGATCCCCTGCACCACCCGCCAGCCGATCAGCCACAGCGCCCCGGCGGTGCCGTGCATCCAGGTGACGGAGAGGAGCACCGAGCAGACGCTGAAGACGGCGAAGCCGAGGTTGTACATCCGCACCCGGCCGAACATGTCGCCGAGCCGGCCGAAGGCGACCACCAGCACCGCGGTGACCACCATGAAGCCCATCAGCATCCAGAGGAGATAACTGGTGTTCGAGGGGTCGAGGGGATCAAGCCTGATCCCCCGGAAGATGTCCGGGAGGGCGATCAGCACGATCGACTGGTTGATCATCACCATCAGCACACCGAGGGTGGTGTTGGACAGCGCGATCCACTTGTAGCGGTCGGAGTGGCCTGAACTGCGTTCCGCGACGGGCATGGGCCTCAACTTCCCTTGCGCACTACGCTATTTGGCAGCTACATACAACCATTAACCTACCCGGTGAGGCCCCGCCGGGAAGGGCGCACTCTCAGCTCAGATCGACATGGACGTTGGTGGACTTGACCCTCGCGGTCGCCTCCATCCCCACCTCCAGGCCGAGTTCCTCCACCGCCTCGCGGGTGAGGAGGGAGACCAGCCGGTGCGGCCCGGCCTGGATCTCCACCTGGGCCGCCACGTCGCCGAGCTTGATCGCCGTGACGATTCCGGGGAAGGAGTTCCGGACCGAAGTGGCCGGCCGCTCGTCCTCCTCGCGGCTCGTGCCACCCCCTGCGCCCCCGGCTCCCCCGCCGCTTCCGCTCCCGCCGCTGCTCCCGCTCGCGCTGCCGCTCCCGCTCGCGCTGCCGCTCCCGCTCCCGCTCGCGCTTCCGCTGCCGCCGGTGTCCCCCGCGGCCAGTGCGACGGCGAACGCGGCCAGGTCCCGACCGTCGATCAGCCGCCGCCCGGAGCCGTCGCGACGGGTGCCGAGCCGTCCGGCGTCGGCCCAGCGGCGCACGGTGTCCGGGCTGACGCCGAGCAGCCGGGCGGCACGGCCGATGGTGTAGGAGCGCATGGCCAGCACCCTACGGCGTCCGCGCCGTCGCCGACCGCCCGGACCATCGGATCATGCCCCTCGCAGATGCGAGCCCACATGCCGTTCCGCGTTGCATCTTCGTCTCGGACTCTGGATCAAGCTGGCATCTGCGGATAGCGTGAACACGGCACGCCCCGGTCCCCGGAGATGGAGAAGAGAGCGACATGCGCACTACCGCCCGAGCCCTGGCCCTGCTGGCGGCGGCAGGCACCGTCCTCGCCGCGGCCGGCTGCTCGTCCGGCTCGAACAGCTCCGGCACCTCCGACGCCGCGGCCTCCTCCTCGGCCAAGGCCTCCGGCAAGGCCCAGGTGCTGTACGCGGGCTCGCTGGTCAACCTCATGGAGAAGCACATCGGGCCGGCCTTCTCCTCGGCCACCGGGTACGGCTACTCCGGCGTCGGCGAGGGCTCCTCGCAGATCGCCAACGAGATCAAGGGCAAGGTCCGCCGGGGCGACGTCTTCATCAGCGCCAGCCCGAAGACCAACGCCGACCTGGAGGGCTCCGCCAACGGCGACAACGTCTCCTGGTACACCGAGTTCGCCAGCGCCCCCCTGATGCTCGCCTACAACCCGAAGAGCAGGTTCGCCGCGGACCTCAGGTCGAAGCCGTGGTACCAGGTGGTGACCGAGAGCGGCTTCCGGCTCGGCCACACCGACCCCAAGCTGGACCCCAAGGGGAAGCTCTCGGTCCAGGCCGAGCAGGAGGCCCAGACCCAGACCGGGCAGTCCGGGCTGGCCGCGAGGATCGAGAAGAACTCGTCGGTCTTCCCGGAGGAGACGCTGATCGGCCGGCTGGAGTCCGGGCAGCTGGACGCCGGCTTCTTCTACGCCAACGAGGCCACCGAGCAGAAGCTCCCGACGGTCGGCCTGGGCGGCGTCAAGCTCGCCGCCCACTACACCGTCACGGTGCTGGACAAGGCGCAGAACCCGGCCGCCGGGGCGGCCTTCGTCGGCTACCTGCTGGGCGCGAACGGATCCGCCGCGCTTAGGGCCGACGGCCTCACCGTCGAGACCCCGAAGCTCAGCGGCTCCCCGTCGGCCGTCCCCGCGGCCCTCCGCAAGACCGTCGGTGGCTGACGGCGCGGCCGGCCAGACGGGACGGAACGGTCCGGGCGGGCCGTCTACGATCGGCAGTCGGTGATCCCCGAGGTGAGGTGGTCCAGGTGGTCCAGATGGGCGGGACGAGGCAGGCGCTCGCGCCCTCGCGCGCCCGCACGCCGCTGCCCTGGCTGGGCGGGCTGCTGGCGCTGTACCTGCTGCTGCCGGTCGCGCTCTTCCTCCTCCGGTTCGGACGGGCGGCCGGCTCCGGCTCGGGCTCCTCGCTCTCCGCACCCGGCGTCGGGGACGCCCTGCTGGTCTCGGTGGAGACCGCCTCGATCGCCACCGGGGTGGTGGCCGTCCTCGGCGTCCCACTGGCGTATGTGCTGGCCCGGGCCCGCGGGCGACTGGCCGGGCTGATCGGGGTCGCCGTCCAACTCCCGCTCGCCCTCCCGCCGTTGATGAGCGGCATCCTGCTGCTCTACGTGGTCGGGCCGTACTCGGCGCTGGGCGGGTTCTTCGCCCGGTTCGGCTGGTCGCTGACGGACAGCAGGATCGGGATCGTCCTCGCCCAGGTCTTCGTCGAGGCGCCGTTCCTGGTCATCGCGGCGCGCTCGTCCTTCGCCGCCGCCGACCGGGACCTGGCCGACGTCGCGGCCACCCTCGGGCACGGCCCGTGGTCGCGGTTCGCCCGGGTCGCCCTCCCCGGCGCGCTCGGCGGCATCCGCGCCGGACTGCTGCTCGCCTGGCTGCGTGCCTTCGGCGAGTTCGGGGCGACCGTCATCCTCGCCTACCACCCCTCCTCGCTGCCGGTCTTCACCTATGTGCAGTTCGGCAGCACCGGGCTGGACTCCACCCTCGTCCCGGTCGCGGTCTGCCTGGCCGCGGCCGTGGTGGTGCTGACACTCAGCCAGATCGGCGTCTCGATGGGCCGCGCCCGGCGGCTGCGCCGCACGCCGGCGCTGCCGGAACCGCGCGCGCCCCGGGCCGCTCCGGCGACCGCCCTGCCCTCCTTCGAACTCGCCGCCCGCGCGGGCGGCTTCGACCTGGCGGTCAACCATCCGGCGCGGGGCCGGCACCTGGCGATCCTCGGCCCCTCGGGCGCCGGGAAGTCGCTGACCCTGCGCCTCCTCGCCGGGCTCGCCCCGCTCGCCTCCGGCCGGATCCGGCTCGGCGACGAGGACCTCACCCCGCTTCCGCCCGAGCGGCGCGGAATCGGCTACCTCCCGCAGGACGCCTGCCTCCTGCCGCACCTGACGGTCTGGCAGCAGATCACCTTCGGCGTCGGCACCGACCCGGCGGTGGCCGCGCACTGGCTGCACCGGCTGGGCCTGGCCGAGCTGGCCGGACGGCTTCCGCACCAGCTCTCCGGCGGCCAGCGCCGCCGGGTCGCGCTGGCCCGGGCGCTGGCCCGGGAGCCGCGGCTGCTCCTCCTCGACGAACCGTTCACCGGCCTCGACACCCCCGTCCGCGACGAGCTCCGCCGCGAGCTGCGGCGGCTCCAGCGCGAGGGCGCGGCGCCGGCGACCGTACTGGTCACCCACGACCCGGAGGAGGCCGCGCTGCTCGCCGACGACGTACTGCTGGTCTCCGACGGCCGCCTCCTCCAGTCCGGTCCGCAGGAGGACGTCTTCGCCCGCCCGTCCGGCCCGCGCTCGGCCCGGCTGCTGGGGCTGCGCAACCTGCTGCCCGGACGGGTCTCCGACGGCGAGCTGCGGGCGGCCGGCGGGGTGGCGCTGCCGCTGGGCGCGGAGGCCCCGGCCGACGGCGAGGTCACCTGGTGCATCCGCCCCGAGGACGTCCGGCTGACCGCCGACGGCGGGCAGCAGGCCCGCGTCCTGGACCGCGTCCGCCTCGGCCCGCTGACGGAGCTGACGCTCCTGGTCGGCGGCGAACTGGAGCTGGCGGCGCTGACACCGGCGCCGCCGGGGGGCGACACCGTGCGGATCGACCTGCCACCGCGCGCCGTCACGATCTGGCCCAGCGCGCCCGCGCACCCGCGCGTGGCGGACACCTCGCCAACGGCGGCACCATAGCGCCGGAGGTGGCGCCGCAGGCGCGCTTCAGGGGCGCGGGGAACTGCGCGGCCCGCGCGAACGGCGCCGCAGTCGGCAGCGGATCCTGGGTTGTCACCCGAACTCCGTTGCCGACTGCGGCGGGCCGCGCAGTTCCCCGCGCCCCTGAAGCGGCCCTGCGGGCCCGCTTCCGCCGCTACGCGCGCATCGCCTCTGCCTCCGCCTTGGCGTGGAGGGCGTCGATCGCCAGGCGGTAGCCGTCCGTGCCGAAGCCGACCATGATCCCGGCCGCGACCGGGGAGACGAACGAGTGGTGGCGGAACTCCTCGCGCTGGTGGACGTTCGAGATGTGGAGCTCGATCACCCGCACCTGGGCGCCCTTGATCGCGTCCTGGAGCGCGACCGAGGTGTGGGTGTAGGCGGCCGGGTTGAGGACGACCCCGATCGCCCGGCCCTCCGCCTGCGCCGTACCCGCCTCCTGGATCCAGTCGACCAGCGTGCCCTCGTGGTTGGTCTGCCGGAACTCCAGCGACAGGCCGAGCTTGCCGGCCGTCTCCGCGCACAGCGCCTCGACGTCGGCCAGCGTCTGGGCACCGTAGATTCCGGGCTCGCGCCGCCCCAGGAGGTTGAGGTTCGGGCCGTTGAAGACGTAGACGGTCAGCGACATGCGGTGGGGCTCCTCGGCATCGGGGACGCGATGGTCTCCGGCCATTCTGGGGCATCCCCCGGCGGCGCCCCGGACCGCGTCACTCGAACGCCAGGCGGTCCAGCCAGTACTGGACCAGCTCCGCGTCTCCGCTCAGCCGCAGTCCGGGCGCCGCCCGCCAGCCGTCCAGCAGCCGCCGGTTGACCAGCAGCATCAGGCTGCGCACGGGCGCCCGCAGTATCGCGTCGGCCGGACCGTCCGCAGGGGCCGGCCCCGCCGTGAAGCCGTCCGGCAGCCGCCGCAGCGCCCAGGCGCGGGCCTCGCCGGCCTCGGCGGCCCCGCCGGCCGCATCGGTGGCCACCAGCCGGACCGTCCGGTCCTCGCCCGGCAGCTCCGCCAGCCGCTTGCTGAAGCCCCATCGGGCGATCGGCCGCAGGGCGCCCAGGTACTCGTCGATGTTGTCCGCGGCCAGCTCCGCGGCCACCTCGAAGCCGTCCCCGTCCGGACCGGCCCCGCCCACCGCCAGGGCCGCGTCCAGACGGTGGATCAGCAGCTCGTGGGTCATCCGCCGGGCCCAGAAGCCGGTCCGCTGGGCGTCCCCCCAGGACCAGCAGGGGGCGTCGGGGCCCGCCTCGGCGCTCTCCCGGGAGAGCCGCCCGGCCTGCGCGACCAGCCATTCCGCGGCCGCCGGCAGCTCCTTCGGCGGCTCCGGCTCCTCCAGCCTCATCGGCTCCAGGTCGGGGTCCGCCCGCCGCCGTACGATCTCGCCGCCCCACCAGACGGCCCCGCCCGCGTGGCCGACCAGTTCGGTCAGCGTCCACTCCGGGCAGCTCGGCACCCGCGCCCCGCCGTCCGCCCCGGCCACGGTGGAGGCGAACGCCTCCGCCTGCCGCCCCAGCTCGTCGAGATACCGCTCATGCGGCAACCAGTCCATACGGAACCCCCCTGTGCGGAAGCGTCGGTCGACCGGTCACACGCTAGCCGCGGCCACTGACAACCGCCCCTCGTTTCAGCCCCGGTCGGCCTCGGCGCAGCACTCCTCGCCGACCGAGAGGCCGGCCGGCAGGTGGTCCCCACCGAAGACGGCCGCCGTCGCCTGGTCCCCGCCCAGTGCCGCGCAGGCGAGCAGCACCGCGCCGGCCGTCCAGGTGGTGCGCTCCTCGGGCCAGATCGCCGAGTCCTCGTAGACGTAGCCGGTCCAGTAGCCGCCGTCCGGCTCGTGCCGCAGGTGGCCGATGTCCCGGAGGATCGTCACCGCGCGGTCGGCCTGGCCCACCGCCCAGAGGGCGAGGGCGAGTTCGGCGCTCTCGCCGCCGGTCACCCACGGCCGGTCGTCGACGCAGCGGACCCCGAGGCCGGGCACGACGAACCGGTCCCAGCCCTCCTTGATCCTCGCCTCCGCGGCGGCCCCGCGCAGCGCGGTGCCGAGCACCGGGTAGTACCAGTCCATCGAGTACCGGGACTTGTCCAGGAAGTACTCGGGGTGCGCGGCCACCGCGTGCCCGAGCTGCCCGGTCGCCAACTCCCAGTCCGGCTGCGGCTCCTCGACCGCCTCGGCGATGGCCAGGGCGCAGCGCAACGCGTGGTGGACCGAGGAGCAGCCGGTGAGCAGTGCCCCGTCGGCGGTGCTGCCGTCCTCCTCGCGCCGCCAGGCGACGGTGCCGTCCCCGCGCTGCAGCGCGAGGACGTACTCGACGGCGCGGGCGACGGCCGGCCAAGCGCGCTCCAGGAAGGCGTCGTCGCCGGTGCTGAGGTGGTGGTGCCAGACACCGACGGCGATGTAGGCGCAGAAGTTGGACTCCCGCGAGCGGTCCTCCGGCCGGCCGTCGCGGTAGGCGGCGTACCAGGAGCCGTCGGCGTTCTGCCGGCCGAGCAGCCAGTCGTACGCGGCCTCGGCCGCCGCGTGCTCGCCGGCCGCGTCCAGGGCCATCGCGGCCTCGATGTGGTCCCACGGGTCGAGGTGCCCGCCGGTGAACCACGGTATCGAGCCGTCCGGCCGCTGCTCGGCCAGGATCGAGCGGACGGTGGCGGCGGCCTGCGCCCGGTCCAGGACGCCGGGCAGCAGCAGGCTCTCCGGCAGGGTGGCGCGCGGCTCCCCACCCGCCCGCGGCTCCCCGCCCGCCCGCCGGCGCTCGCCCGGCTGCGGCGGACCGTCCTGACGCGGGTCCGCTCCGCGCCGGCTCACTCGCCGCTCCCCTCGACCGCGCCGCCGCCGGTTCGCGGCTTGGTCGCGTAGACCACGAAGCTCTTGCCGATCACGGGGTTGAGCGCGCGCTCGGTCCATCGGGTCAGCCTGCCGACCACCGGCTTGCCGACGATGTCCCAGACCAGCAGCTGGTGGTAGGCCCGGACCGGCAGCGCCTTGTCGTTGTCCACCCCCACCGCGCACTTGATCCACCAGTACGGGCTGTGCAGCCCGTGGGCGTGGTGGGTGCCGTACGGGGCCAGCCCGGCCTCGCGCATCTTGCCGACCAGCTCGTCGCCCCGGTAGATCCGGATGTGGCCGCCCTCGACCTCGTGGTACTCGTCGGAGAGCGCCCAGCAGACCTTCTCGGGCCCATACCGCGGCACGGTGATCGCGATCGAGCCGCCGGGCTTCAGCACCCGCACCATCTCGGCGAGGACGCCCTTGTCGTCCGGGATGTGCTCCATCACCTCGGAGATGATCACCTTGTCGAAGCTGCCGTCCGGGAAGGGCAGCGAGAGGGCGTCCCCCTCCACGGCGATCGCGGAGGCGCCGGCCGGGGCCTCGCCGGCCTGCTCCATCGCCGCGAACCACTTCCGCACCTCGGCGATCTCCTCGGCGTTGCGGTCCAGGGCGACCACCCGGGCCCCGCGCCGGTAGCACTCGAAGGCGTGCCGGCCGCCGCCGCAGCCGAGGTCGAGCACCCGGTCGCCGGCGGCGAGCGGGAAGCGGGAGAAGTCCACGGTCAGCACGGTGGATGTGCTCCTATCGAGGGAGTTGACGGTGCGTCGGACGACGGGACGGTACGGAGTCGGGGCGGGAGGTCAGACGTACCGCCAGCCGGCGCCCTCGCGGGCCCGGCGCCCGTCGCCGGTGGCGATCGCGGCCCGGTAGCGCTCCACGGTCAGCTCGGCCGCGCGCTTCCAGGTGAAGCGCTCCAGCACCCGGGACCGGCCGGCCGCGCCGATCCGGGCCCGCAGCCCGGGGTCGTCGAGCAGCCGGCCGAGGGCGGCGGCCAGCGCGCCGGCGTCGCCGGGCGGCACGGCCAGGCAGGTCTCCCCGTCCGGCCCGGCGACCTCGGGGATGGCCCCGCCGGTGGTGGCGACCAGCGGTGTCCCGGTGGCCATGGCCTCCGCGGCCGGCAGCGAGAAGCCCTCGTAGAGGGAGGGCACGCAGGCGACCTCGGCGCTGCGCACCAGGTCGACGAACTCGTCGTCGCTGATCCCGCTGCGGAAGGTGATCTGCTTCTCCAGCCCGAGCCGCCGGATCGCCTCCGCGACCGGGCCCTTCTCCCGGGACTTGCCGACGACCACCAGATGCGCCTCGCGCTCGGTCCTGACCTTCGCCAGCGCCTCCACCAGATGGACGAGGCCCTTCAGCGGGACGTCGGCGCTGGAGGTGGTGACGATCCGCCCGGGGACGACCGGAACGGAGGGGTCCGGCGACCACAGGTCCACGTCGGCCCCGATCGGCACGACGTGCACCCGGCTCGGGTGGACGCCCAGATGCTCGGTGATCTCCCGCGCCGAGCTGCCGGAGACGGTGACCACCGAGCCGAGGCAGCGGGCCACCCGCTTCTGCATCCGGGTGAAGCCGTACCAGCGGCGTACCCCGAAGCGCTTCCGCAGGCTGCCGCTCGCCCGGGCGGCGGCCAGCTCCAACTCCCGGTCCACGGTGATCGGGTGGTGGATCGTGGTGACCAGCGGGAAGCCGTGGCGCTCTACGTCGAGGAGGCCGTAGCCCAGGGTCTGGTTGTCGTGGACCACGTCGTACCGGCCGCGGTGCCTGGCCAGGTGGCGGCGGGCGCGGAGGGAGAAGGTCAGCGGCTCGGGGAAGCCGCCGGTCCACATGGTGGCGACCTCCAGGAGGTCGATCGCGTCCCGGAACTCGCTGAGCGCGGGCGTCCGGAAGGGGTCGGGCTGGCGGTAGAGGTCCAGGCTGGGGAGCTCGACCAGGCGCACCGAGCCGGGCGCGTCCGAGACGTCGTCCAGGACGGGGTAGGGCTGGGCGCCGATCACGTCCACCGAATGCCCGAGCCGGGCCAGTTCGCGGGAGAGGTGGCGTACGTACACCCCCTGGCCCCCGCAGAAAGGATTCCCCTTATAGGAGAGCAGCGCGATCCGCAACGGCCGGTCGGCCCGCTCTGCTGCGCGCTCGCTCTCCGCGCGTACGGTCACGGTCGGCCCCTCTCGCTGGAGATCCCGGCCAGGGTAATCTAGAACAAGTTCCACCGCTCCGGGAGCAGGCCCCAACGGGCCAGGGGTAGCCGAGGGGCAGCGCGGGAGCTGAACAGGCGCAAACATTACCCGCCCGTAGCTTTTCGCGGCACCTCGGGGCCTCGGGCCGACCGATTCACCGGTGAATCGTGGGGTGATTCGCGCCACGCGGCGGTGATACGCCATCATCAGCCGCAGCGCAGGACGTACCGGAGGCCGCCGACATGCAGAACCTGCAGCGTGCAACGCGAACGCCGCCGCTGACGGAGCGGCAGGAGGCGCGGCGCAGGCGCATCCTCCACACCGCCGCGCAGCTGGCGTCGCGCGGCGGGTTCGACGCGGTGCAGATGCGGGAGGTCGCCGAGAACTCCGGGGTGGCGCTGGGCACCCTCTACCGCTACTTCCCCTCCAAGGTGCATCTGCTGGTCGCGACCATGCAGGACCAGCTGGAGCTGATGCTCGACCAGATCCGCAAGCACCCGCCGACGGCGAAGGAGCCGAGCGCGCGGGTCGCGGAGACGCTGATGCGGGCCTTCCGCGCGCTGCAGCGGGAGCCGCAGCTGGCCGAGGCGATGGTCAGGTCGCTGACCTTCGCGGACCGCTCGGTCTCCGCGGAGGTGGACCAGGTCTCCCGGATCACCACGACGATCATCGTGGACGCGATGGGCCTGGACCGGGCGCCGACCCGCGAGCAGCTGTCCGCGATCCGGGTCATCGAGCACACCTGGCACTCGGCGCTGGTCACCTGGCTCTCCGGGCGCGCGTCCATCGCGCAGGTCCGCGTCGACCTGGAGACGGTCTGCCGCCTGCTGACGCTGGATTGACGCGGGGGTGTGCGGATTCGCTGCGCGAACCGGGGCCCGAAGGGCCGCTTCAGGGGCGCGGGGAACTGCGCGGCCCGCCGCGAACCGTGCCGCAGCCGACAGCGGAGTGCGGGGGGCAAACCCCGGCGCCGGCGCCGCGGGCGGCTGGCGCGCAGTTCCCCGCGCTCCTTGATTCGCCGCGCGAATCGGGGGCGAGGGGCGCGCGCACTTGTGGCTACTCCGCCGGGGGGAAGACCGCCTCGTCGGTGCCGGCCACGCGGAGCGTGATCGCTTCGGCCGGGCAGCCCTCGGCCGCCTCCAGGACCGCCTCGCTCGCGTCGACCTCCGGCGCGACCGGCCGCGACTGCCGCGCCGAGTCCAGCGAGAACTCCCCCGCCGCGGTCGCCGCGCACAGCCCCGAGCCGATGCACAGCGACCGGTCGACCTCGACCCTCCAGCGATCCGTCATTCCGAATCCGTCCATCCCTGCGGCAGGTTGACCGTCTTGTCCTCAAGGTACGCCGCGAGCCCCTCCGGCCCGAACTCCCTTCCCAGACCGGAGTTCTTGAAGCCGCCGAACGGCCCGCGGAAGTCCAGGCTGAAGGTGTTGACGGAGATCGTCCCGGTCCGCACCCGCGACGCGAACTCGATGCCCTTCCGCACGTCCGCCGTCCACACGCTCCCGGAGAGCCCGTACTCCGAGTCGTTGGCGATCCGCAGCGCCTCCGCCTCGTCCGCGTACGGGATCAGCCCGACGACCGGCCCGAAGATCTCCTCCCGGGCCACCCGCATCCGGTTGTCGACGCCGCCCAGCAGCGTCGGCTCGACGTACCACCCCGTCGGCTGCGAGCTGGGGACGCCGCCGCCGGTGAGGACCTTGGCGCCCTCCTCCTGCCCGAGCCGGATGTAGTCCAGCGACCGCTTCTGCTGCCGCTGTGCGACCAGCGGCCCGATCTTCGTGGCGTCGTCCAGCGGGTCACCGACCGTCAACTCGCCGACGGCCGCGACCATCCGCTCCGCGATCTCCTCGTACCGCGAGGCCGGCACCAGCACCCGGGTCTGCGCGACGCAGGCCTGCCCGTTGTTCATGTAGGAGGCCCCCATCAGGGTGGTGACCGCCGCGTCCAGGTCGGCGTCCGGCAGCAGCACCGCCGCCGACTTGCCGCCCAGCTCCAGCGTCACCCGGGTGAGGTTGCGCGCGGCCACCTCCATGATCCGCTTGCCCGCGGCCACCGAGCCGGTGAAGGAGACCTTGTCCACCCCGGGATGCCCGACCAGGTACTCGCTGACCTCCCGGTCCGCCGGCAGGATGGACAGCACGCCCTCCGGCAGCCCGGCCTCCGCCACCACCTCGGCCAGCAGATAGGAGTCCAGCGGCGCCTCCGGCGAGGGCTTCAGCACCGCCGTGCAGCCCGCCGCCAGCGCGGGCGCCAGCTTCGCCGCCGCCGTGAACTGCGGTACGTTCCACGGCACCACGGCCGCCACCACGCCCGCCGGCTCCCGGCGCACCAGGATCGGTCCGAGGACGCCGTCGCGCCGCTCCTGGAACGCGTGGTCCCGGGCGACCTGGAGGTAGGTGTCCCAGATCATCACCGGGCCGAAGCCCTGCGCCATCAGTGAGAAGGAGATCGGCGAGCCGTTCTCGGAGCTGATCAGCCGGGCCAACTCCTCGGCGCGGGCGGCGAGTCCGTCCTTGATCCGGGTGATCACCGCGAGCCGCTCCGCCAGCGGCATCCGCGGCCACGGCCCCTCGTCGAAGGCCTTTCGGGCGGCCGCCACCGCCCGGTCCACGTCCGCCCGCGAGGCGTGCGGCACCCTTCCGAAGACCTTCTCGGTGTGCGGGGAGACGACCTCGATGACCTCCCCGCCCTGCGGGGCGACCCACTCGCCGCCTATGAACAGCCGGTCCTTCTCCAGTAGTTCGGCCATCACCGTGCTCCCTCCGAGCTGGCATCCCGCAGAACTGATACCAGTTCTAGTTTCAGGTATCAATGCTCGTGCACCGACCGTCGAGTACGCTCGACGGAATGTTGGTTGTATGACACATCCGCCTCTGGCGCGGGTTTGACGCCCCGTCAGGCCGAGTACGAGGAGAGCCCCGTGGACGCAGACGCAGCCCCGGTGACCCCCGTGTCCGCCGAGGAGCGGAGCGCCTGGCGGAACCGCGTACGCCCGCCGGTGCGGTCGGTCGGCGGCGGGGTGTGGGCGGTGCCCGTCCCGATCCCGGACAACCCCCTCCAGTACACCCTCGTCTACCTGCTGGAGAGCGACCGCGGCCCGGTGCTGGTCGACACCGGCTGGGACTCGCCGGACTGCTACGACATCCTGGCCGACGGCATCGCCGCCACCGGCGCCTCGGTCTCCGACGTCCACGGCATCCTGGTCACCCACTACCACCCCGACCACCACGGCCTCTCCGGCAGGGTGCGGGCCGAGTCCGGCGCCTGGATCGGGATGCACGCGGCCGAGGCGCAGGTGGTCCGCGCGATGCGGACGATCCCCGAGGCCGAGTGGGGCCGGCGGATGCTGGAACACCTCCGGCACGCCGGCCTCCCCGAGGACTACGCCGACGCCCTGCGCTCCCTCCGCGGCCGCCCGGGCCGGTCCGGCCGCTCCCGGCACACCGCCGGCTCGGGCGCCGGCTCGGCCGCCGGCGCGGACGCGGAGGCCGTCTCGGACACCGAGGGCGGCTTCCCCGAGGAGCAGTTCCACGGCAGCGGCGGCGCGGAGGAGCCCGCCCTCGACCGCGACCTGGTCAACGCCCTCCCCGACCGCGAGCTTGTCCACTCCGAGCAGGCCGGCGTCCCCGGCCGGGACGTCAGGGTGGTCTGGACGCCGGGGCACACCCCCGGGCACGTCTGCCTCCACCTCACCGACGGGGACCGCACCCGGCTGCTCACCGGCGACCACCTGCTGCCGACCATCTCGCCGCAGATCTCCCTCTATCCCGACGACGCCGGCGAGAACTCCGACCCTCCCCCAGGCTCTCGAATGGGCTCGAGCGGGGGGGACCCCCTCGGTGACTTCCTGGACTCCCTGGAGCGGATCGCCGCCCTCGACCCGCACGAGGTGCTGCCCGCCCACCAGTACCGCTTCACCGGCGCCCCGGCCCGGGTCCGCGAGTTGCTGGAGCACCACGCCCACCGGCTGGCCGAGCTCCACGCTGCGCTGCGCGCCAAGCCGCTCACCCAGTGGGAGTGCGCCCAGGCGATGACCTGGAACCGGCCGTGGGCCGAACTCTCCTTCTTCTCCCGGCACATGGCGCTCTCCGAGGCCGCCGCCCACCTCCGCAGGCTGGTCAAGACCGGCCTCGCCGAGCAGATCCCGGAGGCTCAGCCGTTCCTCTACCGGGCGCTCTGAACCGCGCCGGCCGCCGGCCGCCGACCGCGGGCTGCCGACCGCGGGCTGCCGACCGCCGGCACGGACGGGGTTGTGCCGAAGCCGCGCCCGCCCGGTGACCGTCCGGCATCCGATTGGCACCGGTTCCGCCTGGGTTGCGAAGTGCGCAGCGGACGGCGGGGTAGACTGTCCCGCCCTCCTGACCCAGTTGTCAGTCCGCCCGTCAGCCCGAGCCGGCCGAGGTACGCCCAGCATGGTCAAGACAGTGCGGCCGCGTGCCGCCGCGCTCGCCGCCGCGGTCGGCGCGATGGGCGCGCTCGCCCTGGCGACCCCGTCCACCGCCCCCGCCGCCCCGGCCGGTTCGACCGGACCCGCGGCGCCCGCCGGCGCGGCCCCGGCAGACGCGACCTCGTCCGCCGCCACCGCCGGTGCGGGCACCGGCACCGGCACCGGCCTCTACGGCCTGGCCTCCCCCGACCAGGACGGCGTCGAGCGCCAGTCGCTCGCCCTCCTCGCGCTCGACTCGCAGCACATCACCCCGTCCGCCTCGGCGGTCCGCTGGCTGACCGCCCAGCAGTGCGAGAACGGCGGCTGGACGGCGTACCGCCCGGAACCGGGGACAGCGGCCTGCCCGGCCGGCGTCGAGTCCACCACCGCGACCGCCGCCGCCATCCAGGCCCTGTCCGCGCTCGGCGGCCACCAGCACGCGGTGGACCAGGCCGTCGACTGGCTGCGCCGCACCCAGGCCGCGGACGGCACCTGGGCCGACCTCCCGGACGCGCCGCACGCCCACGGTGCCGCGGCGGCCACCGCCGCCGCGAACAGCGCCCTGCGCGCGGCACGCCTCGACCCGCGCCAGGTCCGGCCCGTCCTCGGAACCGGAACCGGCATCGGCGTCGGCGTCGGCGTCGGCACGGGCACAGAGACAGGCACGGGCGGCGGCAGCAGCGGCGGCAGCAGCAGCAGCCCGAGCGCGACCGCCGGCGACGGCGGCGAGGGCGGCGGCGCCGGCGGCGGCGGGAACGCCCCCAACGCCTACGACGCCCTCCACTCCTTCCAGTTGGGCACCACCGTGCCCAGCAGCCAGCGCGGGGCCTTCGCCGACCTCTCCACCCTCCGCAGCAGCCCCGGCCACGCCCCGCCCCCGGACGACGCCCTCACCGCGCGGGCGGCCCTGCCCATCGGCGGCGGCTACCTCCCGCTCACCGGCCGCGCCGAGAACACCGCGCCGGCCGCGTACGCCGCCTCCTACCTCAGCACCCGGATCCGGGCCGGCGGCGAGCACCTCGACCTCCCCGGCAGCAGCCCCGCCCAGCCCGACTACGCGTCGACCGCCTACGCGGTGCTGTCCCTCGCCCACGCCGGCCGCCCGGCGGACGCCCGGGACGCGATGGACTGGCTGGCCTCCCACGCCGACGACTGGACGTCCAGCACCGCCGACCCCACCTCGGCGCTCTCGCTCCTCGTGCTGACCGCGGACGCCACCGACCTCAACCCCCGCGACCTGGGCGGCGGCGACCGGCTGGCCGCGCTGCTCGCGCAGGGGCCGCGGCCGGCGGCGACGCCCTCGGCCCCGGTCCGCCCCGCCGAGACGGCGTCCCCGCGGCGGGCCGAGGACAGCGTCTCCACCCTCTGGTGGATCGTCGGCCTGGCGGCGACGGCGGCCATCGCGGCCCCCCTGCTGCGCCGCTACTCCCGCCCCCGGCGGCACTGAAGCGGCTCCCCTCGCGACGCGGACGGCGCCGCACCCGGCGGCGGAGCCCGGGTCGCCGCCCGATCGCCGCCACCGAGTGCGGCGCCCGCGCCGCACGGGGATTCGAACGCACCCCCTAGGACGCCGAGCGCCCGCGCAGCGCCAGCAGCGTCACCGCCAGCCCCACCACCATCGCGCCCCCCGCGCCCAGCGCGGCCACATGCAGGCCGTCCATGAACGCCGATCGGGCCGCCGCCCGGACCCCCGCGCCGGCCCCGCCCGGCAACCGCGAGGCCACCGCCAGCGCGTCCGGCAGAGTCTCCCGGACCGCTCCGCGCACCGGTCCCGGCAGCGACCCGGACACCTCCACCCGGCCCCGGTACACCGCCGTTCCCAGCGAGCCCAGCAGGGCCATCCCCAGCGCCCCCGCGAACTCCGACCCGGTCTCCATCAGCGCCCCCGCCGTTCCGGACCGCTCGGCCGGGACCTCGGTCAGCGCCATGTCCATCACCTGGGTGGTGACCGCGATGACGCCCACCGACCCCACGGTCAGGAACACCAGCGCCCGCCACAGCGGCGCCTCCACCCCCACCGTGGCCATCAGCCCGTAGCCCGCCGCCGAGACGGCGAACCCGCCCGCGATCACCGCGGTCCGCCCGGTCCGCCGGGCCACCTGCGCCGCGACCGGCGCCGCCGCGCCGACCACCACCGAGGGCGCCACCGCCCACAGCGCCGCCCCCAGCGGGCTGTACCCGCGCACCGACTGCAGGTACTGCGTGGTGAACATGACGAAGCCGATCATCGCGAACATCGCGACCGAGTTGACGGTGAGTCCCGCCGCGAACCCTCGCGCCCGCAGCACGAGCCGGTCGACCATCGGGTGCCGCGCGGTCCGCTGCCGGCGGACGAACAGCGCCCCGACCACGAGCCCGGTCGCCAGCGCGCCCCAGGCGTACCCGTCCCAGCCCTCGGCCGCGCCCCGCTTGATCCCGTAGATCGCGGGCAGCACCGCGCCCAGCGACAGCGCGGAGCCCGCCAGGTCGAACCGCCCGGCCCGGGGATTCCTGAACTCCGGTACCAGCAGCGGCGCCAGCACCACCAGCAGCACCATGGCCGGCAGGTTGATCAGGAACACCGACCCCCACCAGAAGTGCTCCAGCAGCAGCCCGGAGAGCACCGGCCCGAGCGCCACCCCGCCCGTCATCGCCCCGGTCCAGATGGCGATCGCGGTGGCCCGCTGCTTCGGGTCGTGGAACATGTTCCGCACCAGCGCCACCGTGGACGGCATCAGCGTCGCCCCGCCGAGTCCGAGCAGCGCCCGCATCACGATCAGCATCTCCGCGCTGCCCGAGTACGCCGCCCCCACCGAGGCCGCCCCGAACGCCGCCGCGCCGGCCAGCAGCAGGCGCCGCCGCCCGATCCGGTCGCCGATCGAGCCCATCGTGAGGACGAGGCCGGCCAGCACGAAGCCGTACATGTCCATGATCCAGAGCTGCTGGGTGGCGCTGGGCCGCAGGTCCCGGCTGATGAACGGGACGGCGAAGTACAGCACCGAGACGTCCATCGAGACCAGCAGCAGCGGCAGCAGCAGCACCGCCAGCCCGGTCCACTCCCGCCGCCCCGCCCGGGGCGCGGGCAAGCCCTCCGACCTTGGTTCCGCCGCCTGTACCGCCTGGGACATGACTCCCCCTCCGATCCGTCTGCGAACAGGGATCAGAGTCCCCGGCCGTCCGCCCGCCGGGGTGGAGCGCTCTGTGCGAGACTCCCCGAGCGCACTAGTGCGCTTCGACCCGGGAGGCCGCCTTGACCGACAGCCCCTCGCCCAGCCCCTCGCCCAGTCCCGCGCCCAGCCCCTCCCCCGCGGCGCGGATCGCCGCCGCCCTCCGCCGCCGGATCGACGACGGCGAGCTCGCGCCCGGTGCCCGGCTGCCCTCCACCCGGGCGCTGGTCAGGGAGTTCGGGGTGGCGATGGCCACCGCCACCCGCGCCCTGGCGATCCTCCGCGACGCGGGCCTTGTGGAGACCCGTCCCGGCGCGGGCACCTTCGTCACCGGCGCCCCGGCCCCGGCGCCGGCGGAGGCCGGGCAGCCGGTCCGCCCGCCCCGCGAGCTCACCACCGCCCGGATCGCCGACACCGCCGTCCGCCTGGCCGACACGGAGGGCTTCCGCACCCTGACCATGCGCCGGATCGCCGCCGCCCTCTCCGTCCCCACCAGCGCGGTCAACGCCCTGGTCCCCACCCGCGAGGCACTCCTCACCGTGATGTGCGACCGCGTCTACGGGGAGGTGCGCCGCAGCCTCCCCGAACCGCCCCCGCCCTGGCGGGAGGCGCTGACGCTGGTCGCCCGGGCCTCCTGGGCGGCGTACAACCGGCACCCGTGGGCGGCCCACATCACCTCGTTCACCCGGCCCCTGATCGGCCGGAACGGCATGTCGATCACCGACTGGTCGATACGCGCCCTGACCGCCACTGGGCTCGACGACGAGGCCGCCGTGCTGGCCGCGATCACCAACTCCGGTATCCCGCGCGGCTTCGCGGTCGACCTGGAACGGGAGACCGAGCTGCTGGACGCCACCGGCCAGGACGCCGACGAGTGGACCGCCCGCCAGGGCCACCGCTACGCGGCCGTCATGCTCGAGTTCGGGCTCACCGGACTGCGGCGGATGGCCGACATCGAGGACCTCTCGGTCGACCGCTTCTTCGAGTTCACCCTGGAACGCTTCCTGGACGGCCTCCAGACCCTGGTGGACTCGCTCTGACCGTCCCCACCCCGGCGACTGGCGGTGCCCGCCGAGCCTGCGGCATAGTGTGTCGGCTTCATAGGGCAACCGTGGGGGAATCGTGGGCATACCGAGACGTGCCGTCCGGGCGCTGGTGCTTCTCATCGGGTTCTACTGCATGGGCTTCGGGCTGCTCGCCGCCCTCGCCGCGATCGACGCCGGTCTGATCGCGAGCGGCTACTCCGGCACCGGGGTGGGGCGCTTCATGGTGCTCAGCGTGCTGATCGCCATCCCGCTGGTCCGCGGGATCTTCTTCACCCGGGGCAACCGCATGCGCAATCCCCCCGGCGTCCCGGTCACCCCGCAGCAGCAGCCGCTGCTCTGGCAGAGCGTCAGCCGGCTCGCCGACCGGATGGGCACCCGCCCGCCGCGCGAGCTGCGGATCGTCCCGGAGGTCAACGCCTTCGTCCACGAGAACCCCCACCTGGCCGGGCTGCTGCCGGGCAGGCGGCGGATGTTCGTCGGCGTACCGCTGCTGATCGGGCTGACGCCGGGGCAGTTGGAGGCCGTCCTCTGCCACGAGCTGGGCCACTACTCCAACAAGGACACCCGACTCGCCGGGCTGGTCCAGCGGGGCCGGCAGTCCATGCTCAACACGGTCCGGATGTTCGCCGGCCGGCGCACCGGCAACGCGGCCCTGTTCCGCCTCTACCGCTCGTACGCCGAGCACTACCTGCGGACCACCGAGGCCCTCAGCCGCCAGCAGGAGATCGCCGCCGACCGGGAGGCCGCCCGCATCGCCGGCCGCGACAACGCCGCGCTGGCACTGCGCCAACTCCCGGCGCTGGACGCCGGATACGACTTCTATCTGGACCGCTACGCGGCCGCCGGGCGGAGCATCGGGCTGCTGCCGACCGCCGACGAGTTCCTGGGCGGCTTCCGCCATCTGCTGGCCGACCCCGAGCGCGCCGCCGAACTGGAGAAGCTGCGCAGGGAGCCCCCGGAGACCGAGACCTCCCCGTTCGACACCCATCCGCCGATCACCGCCCGCATCGCCGCGATCGAGGCCATGCCGGACGACGGCCGGGGCCGGGACACCGGAAGCGCCCTCTCCCTGGTGGCCGATCCGGCGGCGCTCTTCGCCACGGTCGCCAGGGATGTGCTCGCCAAGTCCGAGGGGACGGCGGGGCTGGCGGAGGCGGACTGGCCGACACTGGTCCACCGCCTCGGCCGGGCCCGCGCCGAGGCGGCGGCGAAGCCGCTGCGCGCGGCCGTCGAGGCACTGCCGGTCGGCATCGGGCCCCAGCCGCAGTATCCGCCGCTCGCGCTGGTCCTCGACCTGGTGGACGCCGGCTGGCTGGACGAGCTGGCCGCCCGCCTGCCGGAGCCGGAGTTCGCCAAGGGCACCACAGGACCGGTCCGGGTCCAGCATCTCCGCACCGATCTGGAGCCGCGCCTCCTCGCACTGGTACGCCTCGCACTGGCCGACTCGGGCCGCGGCGGCTGGCCGGTGAGCTGGTCGCGGGTGGGCGCCTTCGAGGCCCCGGGGATTCCGGCCGAGGCCCTGCGCGAGGCGGTCGCCGCCATGGTCGCGATGACCCCGAGCACCGCGCCCCTGCGCGCCCTGCTGGCGCAGGGCTGAGCGCAGGACCGAGCGCACGCCCCCTGAACCCACGGCAGTCGAACCGCTGCCGACCCCCCCGGAGGAACACCCCGTGTCCGGATTCCTGAGACGCCTCAGCGGCCGCGCCAAGCTGGACGAGGCGGCGGCCGCCGTCGCCGCCGCCGCCGCGCGCCGCAGCGCCGCGCCCGCTCCCCCGCGGGACGCCGCCGAGGCGCGCACCATCGACCCCGCCGCCTACGGCATGCCTCCGCGGGCGGCGCTGCGGACCGGCCTCATCCGGCCGCTGCCCGCACTGACCGCGGCCGGGGAGGCGGCGGAGCGCACCGGCGACTGGCGGCCCGCCTCGGCACTGCTGGAGGCGGTCGGCGCGGACTGGGAGCTCCGCTACCTCTGCGCCTGCCACCTGGCCGAGCTCGCCGTGCGGGAGGACGCCTGGTTGCGCGCCTGGCGCCAGGCCGCGCCGCGGGACCCGGGCGCCGCGGTGGTCTACGCGCGGTCGCTGGTCGAGGTCGCCTGGGCGGTCCGCGGCACCGGCCGGGCCGAGGGCGTCACCGCCGAGCAGTGGCAGGGGTTCCACCGCACGCTGTCCGCGGCCCCCGGAGCCTGCCAGGAGGCCGCCGCGCTGCTGCCCGAGGACCCGGTCCCGTGGATCGTCCACCTCGGCGCGGCCACCGGCCTTTCCTACCCCCACGAGGCCTTCCGTGAGCTGTGGGCGATGGTCAGGTCCCGGGCGCCGTACCACGTTCCGGCACATCTCGGCGCGATGAACTACTGGCTGCCCCGCTGGCACGGCTCGCGCGAGCTGGTGACCGGCTTCGTCGAGGAGGCCATCGCCACCGCGCCGATCGGATCGCTGCTGACGCTGCTGCGGCTGGACCTCCTCAACAACGAGCTGCGCCCCGAGGACCAGGAGCAACGCCGGGCGTTCTGGCGCGGCCCGGAGGTCCGCCACGCGGTGGACCAGGGCCTGGCCGACCTGGCCGCGGCACACCCCGCCCACCTGCGGATCGACGCGCTGCGCGGCTGGCTCGCCTACTTCCTCACCCGCTCCGGGCGGTACGCCGAGGCGGTGTGGATGTTCCGGCAGCTGGGCGACCGGGTGGCGACCGCGCCCTGGAGCTACTCCGCCGACGGCACCGCCCTGTTCACGGCGAACCGCGTGGAGGCCGTGCTGGGCTGGGAGGACGCGGGCCGGCCGGCGCTTCCGAACGGCCGCTCACCGCTCGACGCGACGCCGGCGGCGGGCTGGGGCCAGGGGCCGGAGCTGGCGTCGGGTCCGGGTCCTGCTGCGGGTCCGGGTCCTGCTGCGGGTCCGGCTGCCCAGCCGTACTGGAACGGCCGAGGGGGAGCCCGATGACCGTCCCCCAACCCCCGCAGGGCGCTGCCGCGCGGGTCGCCGCCGCGCAGGAACCGCCGTCGCAGGACCCCGCCCTGGGCCGCCGGCTCGCCTCCTACCCGGCGGTCCGCTGGAGCACCCTGCTGGTGCTCTCCCATGTGCTGCTGATCGTGGTGAACACCGCGATGGTGATCACCATCCCGCTCGCCGTCCGGCTGCTCGTCCTCCTCCGGCGCTCGCCCAACCTCTCCGCGGCGAGCGCCGCCAAGCGCGTGGACCTCTACCAGCGGGGCGTGATGATCTGCGGGCGGAACGGCCCGGAGGCCGTCTACCGCTTCGACTCCACGGGGCTGCGGCAGAACATCGTCACCCCGAACGTCTACGGGATCCGGCTCAACACCCGCTACGCCTTCGTCCTCACCGACCCCGAGGGCCGGACCGAGACCCTCTCCAACCTCTACCAGGACATCGCCGAGCTCGGCGCCCGCCTCCAGCAGGAGATCACCCTGGCCCAGGCGGACTCCGCGGTCGCCGCCGTCCGCGCGGGCCAGGAGGCCCCCTTCGGCCCGTACGCGCTGCGGCCGGAGGGGATAGCCACCCCGCGCGGCCTGCTGGCCTGGGAGGCTCTGGAGCGGGTCACCGTCCTCCAGGGCGAGGTGCGGATCCACGCCCGGGGCAAGCGGCTGCCGTTCGCCCGGGTGGGCGCCCACAAGGTGGTCAACCTCGACTGCCTCCTCCGCTCCATCGCCCGTCTGCGGCCGAGCGCCTGACGGGTCGTCAGGCACAGTGGCCGCCCCTCGTCAGACCCGCTGGATGATCGTCGCGGTGGCCAGTGCGCCCCCCGCGCACATCGTGATCAGCGCGAACTCCTTGTCCGCCCGCTCCAGTTCGTGGACCGCGGTGGTGATCAGCCGGGCCCCGGTGGCGCCCACCGGGTGGCCCAGCGCGATGGCCCCGCCGTTGACGTTGACCTTGTCCAGGTCGGCGCCCAGCACCGCGGCCCAGCTGAGCACCACCGAGGCGAAGGCCTCGTTGATCTCGACCAGGTCGATCTCCTTGAGGGTCATCCCGGCCTTGCCGAGCACCGCGCGGGTGGCGTCGATCGGCCCGTCCAGGTGGTACTGCGGCTCGGCGCCGACGACCGCCTGGGCGACGATCCGAGCCCGCGGCGTGAGGCCGAGCGCCCGCGCGGCCCGCCGTGAGGCCCACATCACCGCGGCGGCGCCGTCCGAGATCTGCGAGGAGGTACCCGCCGTGTGGATGGCGTTCGGCAGCACCGGCTTGAGGCCGGAGAGCGCCTCCATCGAGGTGTCCCGCAGTCCCTCGTCCCGGTCGAAGAGCCGCCACATCCCCTGGCCGGCCAGCTGCTCCTCCTCCTTGGTGGGCACCTGCACGGCGTAGGTCTCCCGCTTGAACCGCTCCTCGGCCCAGGCCTGTTGCGCCTTGCGCTGGGAGGCGAGGCCGAGGGCGTCGACGTCGGCGCGGGAGATGCCGCGGCGGCGGGCGATCCGCTCGGCGGCCTCGAACTGGTTGGGCAGGTCGACGTTCCACTCGTCGGGGAACGGCCGCCCCGGCCCGTGCGCGGAGCCGGCGCCCAGCGGGACCCGGGACATCGACTCGACACCGCAGCCGATGCCGACGTCGATCACCCCGGCGGCGATCATGTTGTGCACCATGTGGTTCGCCTGCTGCGAGGAGCCGCACTGGCAGTCCACCGTGGTCGCGGGCACCTCGTACGGCAGGCCCATGGCCAGCCAGGCGTTGCGGGCCGGGTTCATGGACTGCTCGCCGGCGTGGGTCACCGTCCCGCTGACGATCTGCTCCACGACGTCCGCCTTGGCCCCCGTGCGCGCCAGCAGCTCGCGGAAGGTCTCCCCCAGCAGATAGGCGGGGTGGAGGTTGGCCAGCGCGCCGCCGCGCCTGCCGATGGGGGTCCGGACGGCCTCGACGATGACGGGTTCAGCGGCCATGAAACCTCATCTCCTGTCGCGCGTGAGGTCAGCTGCCGCGCGGCGTTCGGCTGGTCCCGCCGGCTCGGCTCACGCAGAACTGATACGAGTTCTAGTTCTGACCGTCTTTCTATGCGCTCCGGGCTGTCTCGGCAAGAGTCCTGACACAGGGAATCCGCGTCCTCACGCAATCGACACCCGCACACCCTCTTGCCACCTCTAGAACGCGTTACTACCTTCGAGACGCAATCTGACGAACCGTCAGTTATAGAGCGCGTCAGTTCCCTGCCGGCCGCCGGCGCGGCAGGGTGCGGTTCCTGGAGGCTGCGATGACCTGCCCGGCACTCCCCGAGGGCTTCGACCTCACCGACCCCGACCTCAACCAGCAGCGCGTGCCTCTCCCGGAGCTGGCCGTGATGCGCCGCACCGCCCCGGTCAGCTGGATCGCCCAGCCCCCGCACACCAGCGGCTTCGACGACGGCGGCTACTGGGCCGTGACCCGGCACGCGGACGTCAAGGAGGTCTCCACCCACCCGGAGATCTACTCCTCCCACACCAACACCGCCGTGATCCGCTTCCACCCCGACATCCCGCGGGACGGGATCGAGATGCAGAAGCTGATCATGCTCAACATGGACCCGCCGGAGCACACCCGCCTGCGGCAGATCGTCCAGCGCGGCTTCACCCCGCGCGCCATCAAGGCGCTGGAGGACACCCTGCGCGAGCGCGCCCACCGGATCGTCTCCGGCGCCCTCGCCGAGGGCGGCGGCAACTTCGTCACCGACGTGGCCTGCGAACTCCCGCTCCAGGCGATAGCCGAGCTGATCGGGGTGCCGCAGCAGGACCGCTCGAAGATCTTCGACTGGTCCAACAGGATGGTCGGCTACGACGACCCCGAGCTGTCCATCACCCAGGAGGTCGGCACCGAGTCCGCCGCCGAACTGCTGGCCTACGCGATGCGGATGTCCGAGGAGCGCAAGGCCTGCCCGGCCAAGGACATCGTCACCCAGCTGGTCAACGCCGAGGGCCAGGGCAACCTGGGCAGCGACGAGTTCGGCTTCTTCGTGCTGGTGCTCGCGGTGGCCGGGAACGAGACCACCCGCAACGCGATCAGCCACGGCATCCACGCCCTCCTCAGCAACCCCGAGCAGTGGAAGCTCTTCAAGGAGCAGCGGCCGAGGACCGCCGCGGACGAGATCATCCGCTGGGCCACCCCCGTGATGTCCTTCCAGCGCACCGCCACCCAGGACGTGGAGCTGGGCGGGGCGCGGATCAGGGCCGGCGACCGGGTCGGCATGTTCTACTCCTCGGCCAACCACGACCCCGAGGTCTTCGAGCAGCCGGACTCCTTCGACATCACCCGCGACCCCAACCCCCACCTCGGGTTCGGCGGCGGCGGCCCGCACTTCTGCCTGGGCGCCAACCTCGCGCGGCTGGAGATCGAGCTGATCTTCAACGCGCTGGCCGACGCGGCGCCGGACATCCGGCTGCTCGACGAGCCCCGCCGGCTGCGCTCCGCCTGGCTCAACGGCATCAAGGAGCTGCGGGTGGCGTACAGCTGAGCCCGCCGGGGCTGACGCCCGGTCAGCAGCGCTGCGGCATAGGTCACCCGGCGTACCCACATGACTTTCACCACCTCCGGGAGATGTGCGCCCGGCTTCACGGCTGCTGCATAATCAGGCCCCATGCACGACGCGCATGATCGCTCGGAGACCGCCGGCACCGAGATACCCGAGGGGCGGGAAGGACAGCCGGAGGCCGTCGCTCCGGACGAGAACACCGCACGCACGGTGCTGCTGCCCGTCGGCGATCCGGCCGCGCCCGGGCCCGCGCCCGCCGACGTGGCCCTCTTCCCCGCCCCGGACCAGCAGGCCACCGCCCCGATCCCGCGCATCACCGACGACGCCCAGCGCACCAGCCGGGCGGGCCGCGCGGGCCGCGCGGACCGCGCCGGTGTCCGCGGCAGCGGCGGCAGCGGCGGCACCGGCGTCCGCGGCAGCGGCGGCACCGGCCGGGCCAGGCACGGCGCGGGCGCGGGCGCCGGAGCGCCGCCGCCGCCGCACGCCTCCCGGGCCGCGCGGCCCGGGAGCCCTGGCGGTTCGGGTGGTCCCGGCGATCCCAGCGGTTCGGGCGACCCCGGCGGCCCCCGCGGCCGTCGGCGCGGGCTGCTCGGCGCCGCCGCGGCCGTCGTCGTACTGGCTGGGGCAGGGACCTTCGCCGCCGCCCTCACCAGCGGCGGCGGGGGCAGGCCCGCCGCCCGTCCGTCCGTCGGCACCTCGGTCGCGCCGCTGCCCAGCACGGAGTCCGGCAGCGCGGGCGGCACCTCCGCCGCGCCCAGCACCGCCCCCGCCTCACCGACCGCCTCGGCGACGCACCGCCCCTCGGCCACGCCGACCGCGACGTCGAGTCCCGGCAAGGCGAGCCCGACCCCCGGCCCGACCGGCACCGGCGGCAGCAGCCCGGCCTCCGCTCCGGCCTCGGCCACGACCTCCGCATCCGGCACCGGCTCGGGCACCGGCTCCGGCTCCGCGTCCGCAGGCTCCGGCGAGCTCGTCCCCGGCGACTCCGGCCCCGCCGTGACCGATCTCCAGTACCGGCTCCGCGAGGCCCACTACCGCCACGCCCGCCCCACCGGCCAGTACGACCAGATGACCGCGGCCGAGGTGACCCAGCTCCAGGCCGACTACCACATCACCTCGGACCCCGCCGGGGTCTACGGCCCGGCCACCGCCGCCGTCCTGGACCGGATCACGGGCGGCTGACCCGTAGACCCGGACCCGGAGACCCGGCCCCGGAGACCTGGGGACCTGGGGACCTCCAGCCCCGGGGGCCCCGGCCCACCCGCCGCGGTGACAGGCTGGAGGCCATGAGCATCCCGCGCTTCGGCAGCACCGAGTTCCAGCTGGTCCTCCTCCGGCGGATGGCCGACTTCAACCCGGACCTGGTGGACCGGGCGGTCCGCGAGCTCGGCGAGACCCGTACCTCCATGCGCGAGGCCAACCGCCGCTGGCAGGCGATGATCCGCTCCTCGGGCTTCCCCCGCGGCGCCCGCCGCCACCCGGAGATCCTCGGGCCGCCCGAGCGCACCCTCCGCCGCCGGTTCGGCGACCTGGTCTGCACGGCCCGGCAGTGGACCCTGCCGCTCTGGCCGGACCTCCGTTTCGAGGTGCTGCTCGCCCCCGGCGGCGGGGCGCCCTGGAACGAGTGGCTGGTGCGCGCGGACGCGAAGACCGCGCCCACCCCCGCCACCGTCGCCGAGCTGACCCCGTGGTCCTGCGTGGTGGCGGACGTGGCCGCGGCCTTCCCGCCGGCCGTACCGCGCGAGGGCTCCGCGCCGACCCGCAGTCAGCTGGACTTCACCGACCCGCAGGACGGCTCCCGCTGGACCGCGGACTTCACCCACGGCCTCCTCCAGGAGGTCCGTCCGGCCAACTCCCCGGAGCCCCAATTCCGCTGACGAGCCGTCAACTCACGCCCGGATCACCAGGCGTAGTCCTCCGGAGCCGTCTTGTGCCCCGGGAAGATCTCGTCCAGCCGGGCCAGCTCCTCGGCGCTCAGCTTCACGTCCAGCGCGTCCAGCGCCGAGGCGAACTGCGCGTCGGTACGCGGCCCCACGATCGGCGCCGTCACCGCCGGCTGGTGCAGCAGCCAGGCCAGAGCGACCGTGCCCGGCGCCTGACCGAGCTTGTCGCAGAAGTCCTCGAACTCCTGGATCTGCGCGCGGTTCTCCTCCAGCGCCTCGGCCGCCCGCCCGGTGGTGCGCCGCCGGCCCTCCTCGGTCTTCCGGATCACGCCGCCGAGCAGCCCGCCGTGCAGCGGCGACCAGGGGATGACGCCCAGCCCGTGGTACTCCGCGGACGGCAGCACCTCCAGCTCGACGCTCCGCTCCATCAGGTTGTACAGCGACTGCTCGCTGACCAGCCCGAGGAAGTTCCGGTGCCGGGCCACCTCCTGCGCGGTGGCGATGTGCCAGCCGGCGAAGTTGGAGCTGCCGACGTAGAGGATCTTGCCCTGCTCGACCAGGGTCTCCATCGCCTGCCAGATCTCCTCCCACGGAGTCCGGCGGTCGACGTGGTGCATCTGGTAGAGGTCGATGTGGTCCGTCTGCAGCCGCCGCAGGCTGGCGTCCACGGCCTGGCGGATGTTGCGCGCCGAGAGCCGGTCCGAGTTCGGCCACGGGGAGTCGCCCGAGTAGCCCTCGACCGGCATCGCGCCGAAGACCTTGGTGGCGATGACGGTGCGTTCCCGGCGCCCGCCGCCCTGCGCGAACCAGTTGCCGATGATCTCCTCGGTGCGGCCGCGGTTCTCCGCCCAGCCGTAGACGTTCGCCGAGTCGAAGAAGTTGATGCCCTTCTCGAGAGCGGTGTCCATGATCCGGTGCGAGTCCGGCTCATCGGTCTGAGGCCCGAAGTTCATCGTCCCCAGACAGAGCCGACTCACCGTCAGACCGGTACGCCCAAGCTGCGTGTATTCCATACTGTCTACCCTGAACCGCCCGCCCCGCCCATGTCGAGCACCGAAGGTAGGTCTGTCGGACCCCCGCAGAGCCGCAGGGGGGCTCCGGCGTCGTGGTGGCGCGCGTAACCTGACGCGGTGAGTTCCGGTTCGTCCTCCTCGCTGCTGCCGGTCAACGCGACCCTCGCGGTCGTCCTCGCCGTGCTGCTGGTCGCCGCGGTCGCGGTGGCCGGGCGCGGCCGGCTGGGCTTCGGCCACGCCGTGCTCCGCTCCGGCCTGCGGGCGGCCGTGCAGCTCGCCGCGGTCTCGGTGGTCATCGCCTTCGTCGTGAAGTCGCTGCCGCTGCTGCTGCTCTTCGTGCTGCTGATGTTCTCGGTCGCGTCCCGCACCGCCGGCCGCCGGATCACCCCCGGCCCCGGCTGGTGGTGGGCGGCGGTGCCGCTCGCCCTCGGCGTGCTGCCGGTCCTGGCGGTCCTCCTCCTCACCGGGCTGCTGCCGCTCAAGGGCATCTCACTGATCCCGGTCGCCGGCATCCTGATCGGCGGCGCGCTCACCGCGACCACCCTGGCCGGCCGCCGCGCCCTGGACGAGCTCCACCAGCGAAGGGGCGAGGTGGAGGCCGCCCTCTCGCTCGGTCTCGACGACCGGGAGGCCCGGCTGGAGATCTGCCGCACCTCCGGCGCCTCCTCCCTCATCCCGGCCCTCGACCAGACCCGCACCGTGGGCCTGGTCACCCTCCCCGGGGCCTTCGTCGGCGTCCTCCTCGGCGGGGCGAAGCCGCTGGCCGCGGGCGCGGTCCAGCTGTTCGTGCTGATCGCGCTGCTGCTGGTGGAGTCGGTGGCGATCCTGGCCACCCTGGAACTGGTCGCCAGGGGACGGCTCCGTCGGCCGTCCGCCTGAACCGCCGGCGTCCTGGGTTAGACTCCTCCGAGCGAAGGGGAGTAGCCCTCCACCGGAACGTCGACATATCCCCGCCCTCTGGGCGGGCGGCGCCCGGGGCGCGCGCAGTGCCGGTCAGCGGGCCGGCACGGAGCGGGCGTCGGCGAGACCTTCGGCCCAGCGTGTAAGCCGTCGTGCGCACGCTGCTGCGCCGAGGCGTCGCCGTTGAGGATGTCGCTCGGTCGCGGCAGCCGCCCGACCCAGCAGGAAGACCCCCGCGTGAACCTCAGCGTCCTACTGATCGTCTTCGGCATCATCTTCGTCGCCGAACTCCCGGACAAGACGGCCCTGGCCAGCCTGATGCTCGGCACCCGCTACCGCGCGAGCCACGTCTTCGCGGGGGTGGCCGCCGCCTTCGCCGTGCATGTGGCGCTCGCGGTCGCGGCCGGCAGCCTGCTGGCCCTCCTCCCCCACCGCTGGCTGCAGGGGGTGGTCGCGGTCCTCTTCCTGATCGGCGCGGCCGTACTGCTGAAGCAGAGCTTCGGGGACGGCGAGGAGGAGGCCGAGGAGGGCACCCGCACCCCCGCCTCACGCTCCTTCGGCAAGGTCGCCGGCACCAGCTTCCTGGTGGTCCTGGTCGCCGAGTTCGGCGACCTCACCCAGATCATGACGGCCAACCTGGCCGCCAAGTACAACGATCCGCTGTCCGTCGCGATCGGCTCGCTCCTCGCCCTCTGGGCGGTCGGCGGCCTCGCCATCGTCGGCGGCCGGACCCTGCTGCGCTGGATCCCCATGCACATGATCCAGCGGATCGCCGCGGCGGCGATGCTCGCGATGGCCGCCTTCAGCGTCTACGAGGCGATCAACGCCTAGCCTGCGCGGGGCCGGCAACCGCGTCCCGGCGCCGCCCACCACGGCCCCGTGCCCGTCGCAGGCCCGGGCCCCGGCTCCCTACCCGTGACCGTGATCGTGACCGTGACCGTTGCGGCTTCTGGCCGGACCGGGGCGCCCGGCCCCGGGAGGCGGCGAAGGGCGGCGACGCCGGGGCGAACCTTCCAGCCGTCCGCCGTCCGCCGTCCGCTACCCGCCATGCCGCGCCCCCGCTCAGAACAGCTCCTTGCCGTCGACGATCTCCCGGGCGACCTCGCTGACCCGCCGCCGATTGCGCCGCGCATACCCCCGCAGCAGCTCGAAGGCCTCGTCCACGCCGATCCCCTGCCGGGTGGCCAGCACCCCCTTCGCCTGCTCCACCACCACCCGGTGGCTCAGCGCGTACTCCAGCTGCTCGGCGCGGTTGCGGCTGTCCCACACCTCCAGCTCCCGGGCGAGGGCGATCCCGGCGGCATCCGCCATCGCCTGGGCAAGCTCCAACTCATCACCGGAGAACGGCCGTTCGTGCTCCCGGCGGACCCTCGGCGGTTGCCCCGCCCCTTCCCGGCCCGCGCCCGCTCCCGGGCCCACTCCGGGGCCCGCGCCCGAGTCCGAGGCCTCCGGCCTGCCGCCCGGCCCCCGCGCCCCGCCGCCGTCCCACGCCCCGGGCGCCCCGGGCGCCCCCGGCGCCCCTGCCGCCCCGGGCCGTCCGGCCCCGTGCTGCCGCCCACCGTCGAGCAGTTCCACCCCCGGCAGCGGCCGAGCCCCGTCCAGCGGCCCCGCCGCCCCCGGCTCCCACCTGCTCGCCGAGTCGAGCAGCACCAGCGCGCCCACGGTGCGCCCGCGCCCGCGCATCGGCACCGCGGCGACCCGGCGGTGGCCGAGCCGCAGCGCGTGCGGTGCGAAGCGCGGCCAGCGCTGCCTGGCGTGCGCGCCCTCGAGCGCGGTCCAGCCGAGCGCGCGCCCGGCCCGCCGGCAGTCGGCGGCCGGCCCCTCGTCCAACTCGGCGGCACTGCACGCGAGATCGGTCGATCGTCGATCCGAGCCGGCGCACAGCAGCGGCACGTCGCAGCTCCGTCCCCCGTTCTTGCCCGACCCCCCGGCCGGCCCCTCGACCGCCCCACCGGAGCCCGGCGCCCCTCCACGGCTGCCGGCGCCGCCCCCCTGCCGCACCGGCGGCATTGCCGGCACCACAGCCACCGCCTGGGCCGCGCATCCCGGCAGGAAGGTGGCGCACTGCACCACCAGTGTCTGAAGCAGCCCGCGCGGATCAAGCCCCTCGCCGAAAGCCCCGCCGGCGAGCTCGACGAACGCCTCCGCGGTGCGCCGCTCGGTGGCCCGCAGCGCCTCCGGGGGGTGCTCGACCCCGCCTGAGCCGCCGCCCGGCCCCGTCAGCGCCCCCGGAGCCCGGTGCTCCTCGGGCGTGTTTGTCGTCATTGCTGCTCCCCCGACAGGTCGAGTTGGCCGTCCACGATCTGGCGGGCGATCGCGGAGGTCGTACTGCTCTCGGTCCATGCTCTCGCCTTGATCATCGCCAGCACATCCAGCGTCGGCCGGCCGAGCCGCGCCGACAGCATCCCCGCCGCCTGGTGCACCACGTCCCGGTGATCGATCCCGCCGTAGAGCTCGGGGTCCGCGTCGGTCCCCAGGAGCACCTCGCGGAGCAGTCCTTCCGCGCAGTCCCGCACCCGGTCCGGTGGCGCCGGCAGCCCGGGGCCGGCACCGAAGACCGCCAGTACCCCCAGGCAGCTGCCCGCCGTCGAGCCGGCCAGCGGCACCGCCTGCACCACGCCGATCCCGAGCCTCAGTAGCTCGGGCCCCGCCGCCGGCCAGCGCTCCACCAGTTCCCGCTCGGCCGCCGTGATCACCGAGCGTCCGGCCACCGCCTCCGTCACCGGGCCCTCGCCCAGAACGAACTCCAGCTCCTGCGCTCTCCGGCCCGGCACGTCCGAGGCGGCCACGGCCACCTGCGTCCCGTCGCCGCCGACCAGCGTCAGCGCCGCACGGGGCGCCCCGCAGGCCTCGGCGACCCCCGTCATGAAGTTCGACTCGGCGCCACCGCGCCGGGCGTCCTCCAGCAGCCGGCGGGCGTACGCCTCCTGGAGTTCGGCCGAGGTCGCCTGCACCCGGGCGGTGGAGCGGAGCAGCTCGGCGGAACGGGCGAAGATCGCCTGGCCCGTGCGTTCCGCCTGACGCTCCTGGCGCTCGGCGGCCGCGGCCGCCCGCGCGGCGCGCTGCCGCGCCCGCGCCGCCCGTAGCTGAGCCAGCTCGGCGTGGGCGGAGGCCGCGCCTTCCGCAGTCATGCGGAAAGCCTACGCCAACGGCACCTGCGAGGCTGTGTGTTCACTTTCCGTCAGACCTCCGCGTCTACCGGGTTCCGTGGGCCGCCGATCCTGCCGTCCTCGACGCCCTCAGCCGTCCTTGCCTTCCTCGCCGTCCCTGCCTTCCTCGCCGTCCCTGCCTTCCTCGCGTTCCCCCGATTCCATCATCAGCACCACCCCGCCGTTGTGACCGTCGAACGGACTGCAGGTCACCGAGCAGACGATGGAGCGGCCGAGTCGGCTGAGCGCGGGCAGCGCGAGCGGACCGACCCGCTCCCCGCGCTCCCGGCAGGACTCCACGGCGGCCCGCAACCGCTCCACCGGCAGCCCGAAGTCCAGGTCGAAGAAGGTCCGGCCGAGCACCTCGTCCTCCCGCAGGCCCCACAGGTCGACCGCGCCCCGGTTCCAGCACTTCACCGCCAACTGCCCGTCCAGCACGACGAGTCCGGCCGCGATCGACCCGACCACGCCCTCCAGGAAGGCCCGCGCCTCGTCCAACTGCTCGGTGCGGGTGCGCATCTCGTCGTTCATGGTCTCCAGCTCCTCGTTACCGGACTGGAGTTCCTCGTTGGTGGTCTCCAACTCCTCGTTCGTGGACTGGAGTTCCTCGTTGGTAGTCTCCAACTCCTCGATACTGGACTGGAGTTCCTCGTTGGTGGTCTCCAACTCCTCGTTCGTGGACTGGAGTTCCTCGTAGGCGGTCTCCAGGTCCTCGCGCACCCGCTTTATCTCGCTGCGCAGCTGGGTGGCGACGGTGACGTCGGTGAAGGTCACCCCGGTCGCCGCGACCAGCCCGTTGGCCCCGGTCACCGGCTGGATGAGGATGTCGAAGTACTGCAGCTCCTCACCGACCCGCCGCTCGGCCCCGCTCACCCGCAGCGGCCGGCGCTCGTGCCTGGCCTGCTCGATCAGCGAGCGCAGCTCCACCGGCCGGTAGGAGATCTCCAGATCCTGGAAGGGCCGGCCGACGTCGTTCGGGGTCAGGCCGAACTGCTGGCGGGCAGTGCTGTTGATCATCAGCACCGTTCCGCCCTCGTCCACCGCGAGGGTGGCGGCAGGTACCGCGTCCATGATCAGATCCCGGATCTGACGGTGCCGCCCCGCGCCGAACTGCCCGCCCAGCGGTCCGGAGCGCAGCTTCACCGGCGCCGAGTTGTACGGCGGACCGGAATCGCCGGGCCGCCTGCGGAAGATTCGCTGGCGCATGCTCAGCACATCGAACCTCTCCGCGTCGTTCAGCAGCATCTCGGCCTTGCCGAGGAAGAGGAACCCGCCCTCGCGCAGCGCGAAGTGGAAGCGGTCCACGATCTGGGTCTGCGCCTCGACGTTGAAGTACATCAGGGTGTTCCGGCAGACCAGCAGATCCAGCCGGGAGATCGGGGCGTCCCGGGTGATGTCGTGCCGCCCGAAGATCACCCGCCGCCGCAGGTCGGGGCGGAAGCCGTACTGCGCGCCGTTCTGCTCGAAGTACTTCTCCCGCAGCTCGGGGTCGAGCTGCTCCAGGGCCTTCGCCGAGTACAGCCCGGCCCGGGCGTCGCGCAGCGCCTCGTCGTCCACATCCGTCGCGTAGATCTTGACCCGGGCGACCGCCTCCTCCAGACCCATCGCCTCGGCGAACATGATCGCGAGGGAGTAGGCCTCCTCACCGGTGGAGCAGCCGGCGCTCCATACCCTGATCTCATCCTGGTCCGCCGCCCAGGAGAGCACCTCGGGCAGGACCTCCCGCTGCAGGAAGGTCCATGCCTCGGTGTCCCGGAAGAAGGAGGTGACGTTGATCAGGATGGTGTTGAAGAGCGCGCTGAACTCGTCGGCGTTGGTCTCCAGCCGGTCCTGGTAGTCCACATAGGAGCGGACGCCGGCATCGGCCATCCGCTTGCGGATCCGGCGTCCGAGCGAGGAGCGCTTGTAGCCGGTGAAGTCGAAGCCGCGGGTCTCACGGAGGAATCCGAGCAGGGCCTCGAGTTCCTCGTCGACCGCGTTCTGCTCGCCGTCCACGGGTCCTGGAGCGCCGTGCGGCTCAACACGCCGTCCGCCCGGCCGCTCGGACTGCCGTCCGGGTCGTCGTTCCGCCATCACTTCCGCTTGGCCTCCACAAGTCCAATGATCTTCGACGCGATCTCCGGCAGCGGCAGAACGTGATCCGCCGCCCCCGTCTCCACCGCCGCCTGCGGCATCCCGCCGAACGCGGCCGTCTCCGGATCCTCCACCACGACCGTGCCGCCGCGGTCCTTCACCGCTCGTACCCCGGAGGCCCCGTCGCTCCCCGTCCCGGTCAGCACGCAGGCGATCACACCCGACCCGTACACCTCGGCCGCCGACTTGAAGAGCAGATCTGCGGAAGGCCGGACGAAATGCACCGAGGCGCTGCTGGAGAGAGTCAACCGGCCGTTCTCCTCCACCAGCAGATGATGGTCGGGCGGCGCCACGTACACCCGGCCGGGCCGCGCCGCCTCCCCGTCCTCGGCCAGCTTCACCGGCATCCGCGCCCGCCGGGCCAGCACCTCGGCGAGCACCGTCTGGTGCCGCGGATCCAGATGCTGCACGATCAGCACCGGCACCGCCAGCTTCGCGCCGAGCGCCCCCAGCAGATCCGAGAGACCGGACACGCCGCCCGCGGACGCCGCGATGGCGACGACCCGGTACCCGCCGCCGCCCGCGACCGAGCGCCCCGCGGAAGAAACCACCTCATCCGAGCTCACCGGGCGAGCCTATCCATTCCGTCCTGCGGAACCATGACAATCAACGATGCGCCGCACCTGCCGCCGGACCCGCGTCGCACGCCCACTCCCCCTGATCCGGTAGTCTGTCCCCCTCGTTCCGCGTGCGTTCCGCATGCCCGCGCGCGGCCGGGGCGCATAGCTCAGTGGTAGAGCACTGCTCTTACAAAGCAGGGGTCGGCGGTTCGAAACCGTCTGCGCCCACCACCAGGTCAAAGCCCGCTGCATATTCGAACGCAGCGGGCTTATTGCTGCCCAGAGTCCACATCCCGTCCACATCCCGCGTGGATCATGGCCTCCGACGGCTCATCACACGATCGGGCGGTTTGATCAACTGCACCCACGGTTCCGAACTAACGGCTCAGTAGCATCGGTCGCGGTCCGGAGGGGCGGCCATCCCCAGCCGCCCTAAGTGCGCTCCGCCGATGCCTGGCGGAGCTGGATACGTGTGGAGGCGGTCCGCTCCGCTGGGGAAGGCGCCCTCCGCCGCAAGGCGGAGGGCGTTCTGTTGCCCTCGGCCGATCCGATCCCGCCCCAGACACAGGCGACAGCCCCCGGCGAGTGCGTAGCCGGGGGCTGCCTTCGTCCCACCCGGTCGCCTCCACACGGGTCCGGGCGGGCGTATTGCGACCTTTTCGCGGACGACTGGAGAGACCCCGCCAAGTAGGCGCCGCCCCGTGGTCCAGCCGCGGTTCACGTCACCGCGACTGGACCACCTACCCCCGGCGTGGCGACAGGGATGCGATCGAGCACCTTCGCCGGGAGGTTGTGCCGCAGCCCGACGGTGGTCGCCGAGCGGCGGCGCCGCCCCGAGCGTGCGGAGGACCGGGGCGGCCGGCCGGACGTCAGGGGCAGGGACGGCGGCCGAGATGAGGGGATCACTCCCGGGTGACCTGCACGCGAGTCAGCCCCACGCGCGTGCTCCCCATCTGCTCGGCAGGCACGACTCCGACGTAGTCCGGGTGCAGGGGCAGACCAGCCTCCAGCCGCTCCCGGTCAGCCTCGGCCGCCGCGAAGCGCACCCATCCGAGCAGCCGACCGTGCGCGTCGCTGATCGGTCCGTCGAGGTCCTCCAAGCGCCACGCGCGCCCCTCCCGGTCCCAACGGATCGCCCAAGGGCTCATGCGCGGCATCAGAACTGCCGCCCTGCTGCCTCGGCGATCTCCTCGGCGGCGAGACGCAGCAGCCGGGCATGGCGCTCCTCGTGGCAGCTGCACTCGCAGCCGGCCGCGAGTCGCCCGGTCGGCACTCCGCGGGCGTCCCGCTCGAGGTACCGGCCGCCGCAGCCGGTCGGCGGCGCTTCGTGCCGACCGTCGCGACATCGCGGAGACAGGTAGACCTCCGGCGCGGCGGCCTCCGCAGACGCGGTACCCGCGAGGGCCTCACCTGCTCGCCGGTTCCGGAATCGTGCTTCCATGCCGCCGACCGTATGAGCGTGGCCGGATCACGACCCGAGCTGTCAGGTCGAGTGAGCTGGCGGGGCGGGCGCCTTCACACGATACCCAGACGCGTCGCCAGGCCCTCGACCTGCCGCGCATGCATCCCCCTTGCACGGCCGAGCAGCGTCAGGATGATCTGCCGGGCGACCGGCGTCCGGGCCAGGTCCTCCGGGGCGATGCGCTCAAGGTCGAGGAGACGCAGCAGCGCCGACGCATCCTCGCGGCGCAGGTCGTAGCACCGCGCCACGTCCAAGGTGAACGTGAACGCCCGCTCCATGCTCGGGAGATGACTCGTGTCCACCGCATCTGCCATGTGCAGGGCCTCGGTGGCCTGACCGGCCTCCATCTCGATGCTGACGTTGTGCAGCTCGACGTTGGTCGGACCGAACACGGTCCAGAAGACGTTCCCCTCGCCGGCGACCCGGGCGGTCGGCGTGGCCTTCTCCTCCAGCCGGTCGCGGGCACCCCACCAGTCGCGGCGGCGCGCCGCTGCGATGACGGCTACCAGCTGCAGGGCACCGTCCAGAGCCTTCGCCTCCGCGTTGGCCGGTGCATCGGCTCGGACGCGCTCGGCGGCGCGGAGAGCCACCTGCTCCGCGCCCTCCGGCTCGTCGGCGCCGAGCAGGGCATGCCCCAAGTTCCACTGCGCGGCGGCGATCCGCAGCGGGTCGTCTGCGTCCTCGGCCGCCCGAACCGCCCGGTCGGCGGCCATCATGGCCAGGTCTGGCCGGCCGGTGCGCCGCAGGTACGAACGGAGCAGGAAGTAGAGGTCGGCGGACGCCCGTAGTGCTTCGCGGCGCGGGGCTTGGTCGGAGCGAAGAGCGCGGACGGCATGCTCGACGTCGGCGACGAGCACCGGCAGCAGCTCGGCGGTGTCGCTGAACCTGCTCGGGCTGGACTGCCAGATGCGCCATGCCCCTTCGACTCGCTCACGCAGCGCGGCCGGCTCGGCCGGGGCGGCTGATCGGGCGGGGCCGTAGCCGAGGAGGGCCTCGACGATCGGCGCGGGCGTCGCGTCTACGGCGGCCGGGGCGGGGGCGGGGGTGTCGTCGAGGAGAGCGGAGACCGGGACGCCGAGTTCGCGGGCGATCGCCTGGAGCACCTGCAGGGACGGGGTCTTGATGCCGCGCTCGATCTGGGAGAGGTAGTCGGTGCTGAGGCCGCACAGGCCGGCTACCACCGCCTGCTCACGCCCGGCGCGCTTGCGGTAATGGCGGATACGCTGCCCGATCGGCAGGTCTGCCGCGACCACAACCGCCTCCCCTCACCTGAAACTTGAACCCAGAGTAGGGCCCTCCGGTACGCCCTGTGACGAGGTCGGGTGCTCCGGGGTATGGCACGCTGAGGATCCGACGAGTTGGGGGTGCGGCATGGCCGACCGGGTGGTCCTGTGGGACCTTGACCACACGCTGCTGGCGACGCAGGGCGTCGGCCGCGACTGCTTCGCGGACGCCTTCGAGCAGGTCACCGGCCGCCCACTGGAGAACCCGGCCGAGGTCACCGGCAAGAGCGAAGCGGTGATCTTCCGCGAGACGCTCGCTGCCCACGGCCTCCCCCGCGACGCATGGCCGTTCGAAGAGTACGCCGAAGCCCTGGCCGCGGCCTACCTGCGCCGCGCCGGCGAGCTCCGGGCGCGCGGCCACGCGCTGCCCGGCGCCGCCGCGGCCCTCGATGCGCTCGCCCAACTCGCCGACACCGTCCAGGTCCCGGCCACCGGAAACGCCCGGCGGGTCGCCGAGATCAAGGTGGCCACCTTCGGCCTCGACCAACACCTCGACCTGACGCGGGGCGCCTACGGCGAGGACGCCGACGACCGCCCCGACATGGTGCGCGTCGCTCTTCAGCGCGCCGAGGCGCCAGCGGCCGCAGCCATCCTCTTCGGAGACACCCCGGCCGACGTGACCGCCGGCCGCGACGTCGGGGTATTCACCGTCGGCGTGGCGACGGGCCGCACCCCCGCGACCGAGCTGGAGGATGCTGGCGCTGACGTGGTGCTGGCGGACCTCACCGACACCGAGCGCGTGGTCGCCCTCACCCGAGACCTCGCGGCGTCGCGGACAGGCAGCTGAGCGCCTTCTCATCGTTCTGTCAGACCCACGATCTACGATCACGAGGTGACCGACGAACCTTCACCTGAGATCCGCGCTGAGCTGGAGACCCTGACTGCCCGAGCGAAGGCGGCTGATGCCGCGGTGACCGAGTACGTCGAGCGCGTCACGGCCGAGCGGAAGCAAGCCTTCCCCGCGCCGGAGCAGGTACTGGACCGCGCCACATGGCCGGAGACGGAGTCGGCGGAGCTGGCCCGGCTGCGGGAGGCCGCACTCGCCGCGTGGCGGCCGGTGTGGGACCTGCGGAAGCGACACGGGCTGGGCTGGCAGTAGGCCAGGACTACACCTCGTTGCCGCGGCTATCAGCAACGGCCGGGCTCGCTAGTTGCTGACGGGGCGCCGCCCATGCGGCGGAGAGTTCGGGCCGCCGCATGGGCGACCTGCGGATCTCGGGCGCGTGCCCGTCGGCAGCCGGAAACGGAGAGCCGCGCGGCGTACTGGCTACGACGGAGGTCCGACGCTCGTGAGTGCTGTATGTACAGGGTTGGAACGCTCGCGCAGCCCCAGCTTCAGCTGAGCGGCTTGCTTCCCGTCTACGGCGATCGTGATTTCGAAGTCCCCGGGAGCGTCGATACGCACTTGGCGTAGGGGCACTGACAGCGGAAGTGCCGGCAGCGGATCCACATCTGGGATATTAGCCGCCTGCCATGCGACCTGGACCTTGGCCAAGTCAGCGTTCGCAGTGACCTGCCTCATGGTGACGGTCGCCTCATGTTGCGCCGTCATGTCCTCCCTGCTATCCGGCAGGAAGAGGAGCGCCAGGTCAAGATCGAGGGCGCCAGGCGTCGTCAGCTGAGCGCTCGTGATGCCTCCGCCGAGGACATGGAGGAGACCTTCACGCACGGTTGCCCGGTCGCAGAGCGTGTAGACCGTGAGTTTCACGCCTCGACCTTCATTCCAACCTGGTAGGGGCCTGCGCTCGCCTCGACCTTCACCTGGGACGGAGCCTTCGGCACATGGTGGGCCGAACCTTCGAAGGTGACGCCTGTGTGCCCGTCCCCATGAAGGGTGAGTCCCAGAAGAAGATGACCATCGCCAACGTCGTAGCTCTGGACGATCTGTTCCGATCGCGGATCGCGGCTTGGGAAGGCAGGCACGACGTCACGTGACTCCTTGACGGCGCGCCGTGGCTCTCCTGCTTGAACGAGGCGCATGTCTACTTCGTATCCCAGCGCGTGCAAGTACTCGGCCATGGTCTTGATGCGCAGGTTCCCGTCGCCACGCAGCACTTGGCTTACGGCGGACTTACGGACGCGAAGACGCTCCGCCAGCTCGGTTTGAGTCACTCCGGAGGCATCAAGGGCTGCGTAGATCAGCTTGAGGGCCTCGCGCTTCAGGCGCGCAACCGCGAGCCGCCGGGAGCCGTCGCTTGTTCGGGCGAGGCGCTCGTATAGCAAGGTCACGACTCCAAATCCTTTCGTCGCACCCATTTCGCCTTGTCGATGTGCTTGCGGGGCGTCTTCTCCGTCTGCTTCTCGAAGCCATGGGTGAGCCGGAGAGGGTACTTCGTGTCGCTGCGGGGATGGAAGAAGGGGAAGCGATGCTTGCCCACCTTGATCTCCCTGAGGCCATCCACAAGATCATTTAGCTCGCGGGGGATGGCAAGTTCGCCCGTGTGGGCGAACTCCTCGAAGACCACCGCGATGTCGGCAAGCTGGTCCAGCTTCTTGCCACTACGAGAGTGCTCTAGGTCACGCAGGTAGGCATCTGCCAAGTCAGCGCCCGGGCTATGGGCAGCTTCGATCATGTGATGAGGCCCCCGCTCGTAGTAGACGCGTCCACAGTCAGGGCAGTCGGCCCGCTCCAGTTCAGTTATGACTGTACCGCCCTTCTTCATGATGGCTAGTGGTGGGGCGTCTACACCTGAGATTGGCCCGGTGTCAGCCTTACGGGTTGCCCGCTTCCCTATACGGAGGAACGATGCCTCAGCTTACGGAGGAATGTGGGGCAGTTCGTGAAGTTCTTAGCATGATCGAGCGCCCCTCTCGGCCGCCGAAGCAGACGAGGGGGCGCGGGTCACTCCCTGCGGTAGGCGATGAGACCGGGGGCGATCGCCTGCGGTGTTGATCCGGATCCCGAGCCGGATCCGCCGCTGAGGGGGCCACTGGTGCGGGTGCAGCTGTAGTCAGTCGAGCTGGCCGAGGTCTGGGTGCAGGTGTACGTCGAGCCGAGTTCGTCCGTCCAGGTCCACGACGCCGGCGGCGAGCCGTCCTTGCCGTCCGCCCCGGCTGGACCAGTAGGGCCAGCCGGGCCGGGCGGCCCCTCGGGGCCTTGGGGTCCTTGCTCGCCCTGGGCGCCGTTCTGGCCGGCCGGGCCGGCCGCACCGCTCGGCCCGGCCGCGCCGGGCGACCCTTGAGCGCCTGCTGCTCCGGACGGACCGGTGGCCCCGGCCAGCCCGGTCTTCCCGGTCGCTCCGGTCTTCCCCGAGGCCCCGGTCGCCCCCGGCGGGCCAGCCGCGCCGCTCGGCCCGGCCGCGCCCGGCGCCCCGGCCGGCCCGGAGGGGCCGCTGCCGCCCGGCGCGCCCCGGCTCCCCGGGGGACCGGCGACCGGCGTGCCGCCGAGCTGCTGCACCTGACGGGCCAGCGCGTCCCGGGCCGCCTCGTCCGTGCGAACCTGGGCCCCAAGGTGGGTCAGGGTGAGGACGATCCACGCGACGAAGCCGGAGGCGAGCACGATGCCGATCCCGGCCCACAGGTCGGCTCGCCGCCGTCTGCTGAGCCTCATTCGCCGGGTGGTCACAGCGTTCCCTTCGTCGCGAGCAGGGGGATGATGATCGCCAAGATCGGGATGATGACTGCGGCGATCAGCCAGCGGCGCGTCTCGTGGATGCGTCGGGCGTCGGCGGCGCGGGCGGCCTCCATCGAGGTGACCCGCTCGGCCAGGGCCTTATGGCGCTCGTCTTGTGCCGCCTGCTGGAGCGCGAGCACGTCTGCGCTGACCTTGCCGTCGACCCGGCCCGAGAGGGTCTTGATGTCCTCTTTCAGGTCGCCGTGCATGTCGGCGAGCCGGCGCCCGAGCTCGCCGAGCGTCAGCTCGTCAGGCATGGATCACGTCCCTCGGGTCAGGCGGCGGGGGTGAGCACGGAGCCGTCCGGGAGGACCAGGCGGCCGGAGGCGTCTGCGGTGACGGCGTAGGCGGTGCCCGGCACCACCGCGGTGGTCGCGGTCTCAGCGGTGGCCGCCGGCGCCGCGGCGGGGGCGGGGGTGTCCGGAGTCGAGTCCACGGTCGGAGAGATGGCCGGAGCAGAGACGAAGCCGGTGAGCTTCTTGGCGACGGTCTCGGCGAGCTGCTCGACGTCCCGGCCGGTGGTCTCGGTTCCGCTCTTCACAGCGGCCATGTGCTCCTCGACGGAGGCCTTCACAGTCTCCAGATCCTTCTGCACGGTCGGCAGGGCGGAGACGACCTTGAGGATCTGCTGGGAGTGAGCGATCAGCCAGGCGACAGCCGCGAGGGCGACGCCGAGCGCGCCGGAGGCGAGGGAGTAGACGGTGTCCATGGTGCGGGCTCTTTCTGCGAGGTGAGGTGTAGTCGGGTCGCGTCAGGAGGACGAGGGAGTGGTGGCTTGGAGGGTCTGGCCGAGCTCGATGAGCGCGGCCTTGGCGCCGGCCTCGGCGGCGGCCTGGACCTGCTCGGCGGTGATGCCGCCGGTGGCGGCCATGGCCGCGACAGTGGCCTGCAGCGCGCCGATCTGGGCGACCAGGGCCTTGGTGGCGCTGTCGGAGTGGGCCGCCGCGGCCGTGGCGTCCCAGAGCTGGGCCTTGGCCGCCACGTACTGGGGGCCGCTCTTGGTGGCGTCGTCGACCTGGTAGGCCCAGACGGCCTCGGCGATTTCCTGGGCAGTGGGCATGTCGTCCTCGCTGGTGGTGGTCGTGGTGGTCGTGGCTGCGCCCCACGCCCGCATCGCGGCGGGGGTGGGGAAGTTGGCGACGTTGCGGTCAAGGCCGCCGACGTCGGAGTACTGGTGCACCGTCCAGGGGTGCTGCACCGCGGGCTTCCCCATCGGCGAGGACGGGTCAGCGATCCACAGGCCGTCGCCGCAGTCCGAGGTGGTGTCGCGGTCCAGCCAGAACGAGCGGTTGCAGTAGAGGAGCACCTTGTATTGCGGGCGCAGGCGCCGGACCGCGGCGAGGAAGGCGTCCTTCTCCGCGCCGCTGGCGGCCGTGCCGGCCGAGGTGGTCTCCCAGTCGCAGGCCAGCAGGTCGCCGTCGACGCTGGCGCACCTGCTGACGAAGTACTCGGCCTGGGCCTCGATGTTCCCGGGCCACAGGAAGTGGTAGAAACCGACGACGGCGCCGGCGCCGCGGAGCATCGCGGCCTGCGCCTTCTGGTCGGGGTTGGTGTAGGTGTGGCCCTCAGTCGCCTTCACGAAGCCGAAGCTGATGCCCTTGGTGGAGAAGCGCGTCCCCTGGATGTCGGAGACGTCGATGCCCTGGATCACTGTTGCTCCTGGCGAGATCAAACGAGGGAGTAGGCGACCTGGTCGAGGGAGAGCCACGCGGCGCCGGTCGTGGTGCTCTGCGGGATCAGGGCCTGCATGAAGTTGTCCGGCGCCGGGTGCACCTCGACGCGGCCGTACAGGTCGGTGGCCCACTGGGTGGCGACGGTGAAGTAGCGGTAGCCGTTCGGCACCGCTGCGGCCGGCAGGGTGCAGAAGGTGAACAGGCTGTTCTTGATGAAGGGGGTGCCGTCGCTCTTCTGGATGGTCCCGCGCATCTCTACGCGTTGGTTGAGGATCCGGTACGCAGGGGACCCGGAGAACGCGGCGAAGCCGCTGGACAGGGTGAGCGGGATCCACGCGCCCGGCGTCCAGGCCTGCCACGCGGCCCCGTCGTAGTAGTCGATGCGCTGCTCGGAGTCGAGCCAGGTGACCATGCCGGCCTGCGGCGCCTGGGCGCCGGTGAGAAGCGCGGCGCGGGCCGTAGAGGACTCGAAGCGCATGATGCTCTGCGGGACCAGGCCGCTGGTGAGCCACTGTCCGAGCTGCTCCAGATTGGGCGCGTCGGACAGCTGCAAGTACTGCACGTTCTGGCCGTAGGAGTCGGTGGCGGGCACGGTGGTCCTCCGTCGTTCAGGTGTGGAGCGGGCCGGGGGTGTAGCGGGCGCCGGTGGATGAGCGGTGAACGATGACAACATCACCGACGGCGGCAGTGGTGTAGGTGGCCAGCCGCGGGACGTCGGGCACGGTGGCACCGCCGATCTGCACATCGACGGTGGTGGTGCCGTTCAGCGCGGTGACGGTGCCGCGCTGCCAGTCGGCGGCCTGGCCGACGGCCTTGTTGATGGCGCGGGTGATGGCGTCTGCGAGCGCGGTCACCGGGCCCTCCTAGCTGGTCGTGTCGGAACGGGCATCCCAGAAGGTCACGCCGAAATCCCCGCTGAGCGCCATCGGGATGGTGACGGTTTGGACGACGGCCAGGTCGGCGCTGCCGTCCGTTGTGCCGCACGCGCACGATGTCTCCCGGCTGCAGGGCCGGGTTAGGGACGCAGCCCACGCCGACCGTGGTGTGCGGCGCGCCGTACTGCGCGAGCAGGGTCTGGGCAACCTGCGTGGCCTGTCCGGACGTCACCACGGCAGACGACTGGTAGCTGTAGGTGCGCTTGCCGGCCGGGCCGCCCCAGTACAGGGGGTTGCTGGTGTCGGTGAGGTACGCGGAGCCGGTCACCGGAGCGCTGCCGCTGCTGGTGTTGTCGCCGGTCACGACGACGCCGTTGTAGACGCCGGTCAAGGTCTGCCCGCGGGTATCGGTGAGCATCACGCCACCCGGCGCGATCTCCCACACAACCGGCCCGGTCAGCGGGTTGGGGACGGGAGCGATGATGAACGCCCCGCCGTGGTCGACGTAGATCTCGCCGCTCATGGCGGTGGCGATCGACGTGACCGCGTCCCACCGGTCGGCGCCGGCGTCCCAACTCATCGTGGGCAGCGCCGGGTTGGCGCCGGTGCGGTTGGTGATGGTGGCGCCGGGGATGGTCTGGTGGATCAGGTAGGTGATCGCGTCCAGGCAGGTGCTGTAGCCCTTGGTGGTGGTCGCGGTCTCGAACGGGTCGGCCTGCAGCAGTGCCTCGGCGCTGCTCGCCGAGAGGGTGACCGGGCCGAGGTCCCGATCGCCGGACACCTCGGTGATGGAGAACGTGCCGAGCGTGGCCAGCTCGACCACGCCGCTGGGGTAGCGCACCCCGCGGTAGGCGGTCAGGGTCTGCCCCCCGGCCCCCAGCGTGTCCGTGACCGCCCGCGGCAGGAGGCTCGGATCACTGACGGTCAGCGACAGCTGCCGGCGGATTTTGCTGCCGCGGTCGAGGGTGACCGTGCCGTCATGGAACGTCAGATCGTTCTTCGTCGCCGCGCCGTTGTAGGCGGCGTCGACGCGGGCGGACATGGTGTGGCTGTGCGCGATGGCGTCCAGGAACTGGGAGGTCACCGGGTACATGCAGGTGGCCTCCCGTCAGCTGCCCTGGATTCCGGTAAGCAACCCCAGCCCGCTGGCATACATCGCGAGGAGGACCTGCCCCGTGGCGGCCTCATTCAGCACCGTCTGGCAGGTGCGGCCAGCGGATCCGGCCAGTCCGCCGCCGGGCCGGTCGACCTCGACCAGCGGCAGCGTCCACGTGCGCCACGGCTCGGTAACCACCCCGGATCGGGCCTCGGTGCTGTCGCCGACCGACACATACATGTCCGCGTCCCAGCCGGTGCCCTGCGGGACCTGCAGCAGCAACACCGATCCGGCGTCCAGGATCCAGTCGAGGCGCTGCCGCTCGTCATCGGTGCGGGTGAACACCCCGAGGGAGCCCTCGTGCGGGCCGCGGACGTCGCTCACGATGATCGGCCGCTTCGCGCGGCGGGGGTCGTAGCGGGCGGAGCGGGCCGACCGGGTCCACGACGGCGGGGATGCGGCCACCAGCTCCATGTACCGGGCCGGCAGTCCAGGGTCCTTGAGGACGACCACCTGCGGGCCGGGCCCGTCGATGGTGATCGGATCAGTGATGTAGGAGAACTCGCCGGAGGCGCCGGAGGAGTACCAGGTGCGGACCTGCCAGCGCACCGGCACGCCGAGGGGGGCCTCGTAGTCGGTGACGATCGCGGTGGCTCCAGTTGTGGTGACCGCGGTCATGTCCCCGCCGACGCCGCGGACCGGCAGCAGGCTGCCGTCGGGGCCGATCCGCCAGATCCCCCATGTGTCGAATCCGTAGACGGTAAGCCCCTGGACGTTGATCTGGGCGGCGTATCCGGTGGGGAGCGCTTGCGCGGTGGCCGCGAGGCCCCCGGGGCCGACGACCATGCCATCCAGGGCGACCCTGGCGCCGGCCGCGCTTCCGGTGAGGGTGAGGGAGACGCTTACGCTCGCGCAGCCAGCCGGGGCGATGTCGGAGATGGCGCCCAGCTGCCAGGCTCCCACCCCAGCCGAGGTAACCGACCAGAAGCCGGTGGTGGTGCGCAGCACCGTGCCGGAGGCATCCAGCCAGCGCATAGTCAGGGTGTAGGTCTGCGGCTGTGAGGCGGTCACCGGAGGCGCCCACTTGTACACCGTGCCTGGGGTGACGGGAATGTCGCGGGCGAGGGTGAGCACCGGGTCGGAGGCGCCGGTGGCGGTGATGAGCAGCTGGTACCAGCCGTCCAGGGACGTGGACCAGTCCAGGGCCATGGTGGCGCCGCCGGTCAGCGTCCAGCCGCTGGTGTCCTGCTCGACGCTCTGCTCGTTGTAGGTGAGGAGGTTGTCGGCCTCCAAGAGCAGGGCAGTTGGGATGAGGCTGGCCTGGTCGACGTGCCAGACCTGGGAGGCTGCGGTCGCCTGCGGGCGCACGATCAAGCGCATGCCGGTGGCCTCGGCCGGGGCGGTGCCGATCACCTGGATCGGGGTCCAGCCCGTCGGCGTCCAGGTGACCGACGTCAGGGACATGAACGAGCCGTTGCTGTTGTACCACCAGATTTCGGCCTTGATTTGTGCCCCGGCCGCGGAGCCCTGCGGGTTGATCAGGACGCTGGCGATGTACTCGGTGCCGCCAGTCGCAGGCTGCATGACGGAGGCCCAGGCCTCGGTATCGCCGGCCGCCGTCGCGGTGACGGTCAGCGACCACCAGCCCTCCCAGGAGTCCGCGCTGTTGCGGGAGATCGTGCAGTTCTTGACGGCGCCCCAGCCGCTCGTGTCCTGCTCGACCGACTGGGTGGCATAGGGCAAGACGTTGCCGCTGATCGACTGCGGCAGCCCGAAACCCACGGCGTCGACCAGGGCGGCGGAGCTTGCGGCAAGGCCGGAGACGGTGACGGTGACGGCGGCGTAGGCAGCGCCGGCCGGGGCGGTGGCGATCAGGATTGCGGGCGGGGTGGTCCAGCCGGTGGAGGCCAGGCTCGCTGCCGGGCTGGTGCTGGTGGAGATCGCGGTGCCCCCGGTGGCCGCCGAGTACCAGGACACGGCGATGGTCGCCGTGTAGCCGGCGGTGACCGCCCCGGGGGCGTAGTAGGCCTCGGCGTAGTACTCGACGCCGGCGGTGACCGCGACGCGGGCTGCGATGGTTGCCGAGACCGCACCGGCGGTCGAGCCGCGGGTGAGCTTGAGGCAGTGGGTGCCGGCGTATCCGGCGACGCCCTGGCTGGCGGTGGTGGAGGAGCCCGCAGTCCACCCGGAGACGTCGGTCTCCATCGAGGACACGTTGGCGCTGAGCAGGTTCGTCGCGAGCGACACCGCGGGGCCTCCTTACTGCTACTCGGCCGGGGCGGCCGGCGCCGTCCCGGTGTCCTCGGAACTCCCAGTCCCGGAGCCGTCCGTGCCGGTATCCCCGGTGCCCGAGCCGTCGGCGCCCGGGTCCGGGTCTTGCGGGATCGGGTCGGTCGGGTTCGGCACCGGCCGGGACGGCGTCCTCTGCGGATGGGACGGATCTGTCGGCGAAGTCACCGGATCCGGGATCGGATCCGGGGTGAAGACCGGGAGATCTCCGGTCGGATCGGGCGCCGGGTCTGGGGTGCCCTCGCTGCCGGCGGGCGTGGCGTTGGTCATGCGGACTTCCTTCCTGCGGTAAGAGCGGCGGTGTGCCGCGTGGTCTCGGATTCGATCTCGCCGCGCACCAGGCCGAGGAGTTCGCCCGAGTCGAGGTAGAGCTGGCCGGTGAACTGGCCGCCGGCGCTGTCGCCGCCCTTGGTCGCCGCGGCGATCGCGGACCACTGGGAGTCGGTGAGGACCGGCTCCGGCTTGCCGGTTCCGTTGGCCACCAGGGACAGGCCCGGCGGGATGTAGCCGCCGGAGTCGTACCAGTTCATTGCGACCTCGTGCGCCCAGGCGCCCGCCGGCGAGCCGTACCGGCCCTTGATGTAGCTCAGACCCCAGCGTTCCTGCGTGGCCGGGTTGGTGCGCCAGTCCGGGCCGGCCGACGCCATCTTGCTCGCGGGGAGACTCTGCGGGATGCCGTAGGCGCCGCTGGAGGGGTTGAGCGCGTTCCAGCGCCACCCGCTCTCTTGGTTCCAGAGCTTGATCAGGGGCGTCATCTGGCCCGGGCCCCAGCCGTAGGACGGCAGGAGTTGGCGGGCGATGGCCTGCGCCGCGGCCGCCGAGGCACCATGCACCGAGGTGTCCCCGCCTGCACCGCCGGAGCCGCCGCCGAGACCGATCAGGCTCAGCAGGTGATCCTTCAGCCCGCTGATCATCTTCCGCGGGAACTGCATGACCATCTTGGCCCAAGGCGACTGCCCCGCCAGCCTGTTGACCGTGGACGTGATCGGGCTGGTGGCCTTCGTCCAGAGTTTCCCGGGGTCGGCGAGGATGTCGGCGGCCGAGGAGAGCCCGGACAGCAGCCCCTTCCCGAAGCCGGTGATGCCGCCCCAGACGTCGCCCAGGATCCCGCCGTCGGCCATGAGTTGGGTGCCGGCGGCCTGCCACAGCGCCTGCGCCCGACCCCGGTAGCGCGGGTCGGTGGGGATCACGTACTCGGGGTACTGCGTCCGGCCCTCGCCGACGATCGCGGTCGGCCGGTTGGTGACCATCGGCACGGCCGGGCCCCAGCCGGGTCCGACGGTGCCACCCGCGGCCAGGAGCTTGGGGGCGTTCGGCAGCTTCGGCAGGTGAACGACGCCCGCGATCTTGTCCCAGACCTCCTTGATCCCGTGCGTGTACACGGTGTTGATCACGAAGTTGACGGGCTTCTTGGCGACGTCTTCCAGCTTCCCCCACCAGGTGCCGATGAAGCCGACCGCGCTCTTGAAGGCGCCGGCCACGAGGTTGACGCCCTGGTTGATCAGCGAGAACGCGGGGCTGAGGCCGTGGTCCCAGAGCCAGGTGGCGACCGCCGCAATGGCGTGGAACTGAGGGCCGATCACGTGCTGATAGAGCCAGATGGCGAGGTCCGCGATCCAGTGGAAGGCGGGGTAGATGGCGTGCTGCCACAGCCACATGGCTGCGGCCCCGACCGCTGAGGCGGCGACCGAGATGCCGTGGAAGGCGGGCTGGAGGGCGTGCTGGTAGAGCCAGCCCGCCAGGGCGCCGATCCAGGTGAAGGCGGGCTTGATCGCGTTGGTCCACAGCCACGATGCGGCGGCCCCGAGCAGGTGGAAGAGGATCACAGCCGGGGTGATCAGCACCGTGAGGAAGATCGCGAAGAGGACCCGGGCGGCGAGGCCGATGAAGTTGAAGGCGGGCGCGATCGCGTTCTTCCACAGCCACACCGCGACCTGGCCGACCAGCTGGATCGCGGCCCAGATGAAGTTGAACGTCGGCTTGAGCACGACGTTCCACAGCCACAGGGCGACCGTGGCAATCCCGTGAACCGCGCCGTCGACGATGGTGCGGAACCAGGACCAGTGGTTGTAGGCGTAGATCACGCCGATGACCAGTAGGGCGACCGCCGCGATGATCGCCTCGATGATCGGCACGATCACCGTGCCCTGGATCGCGGCGTCGAACGCCACGGTCTCGTCCGTGGCAAACGCCGTGGCGGCCGAGTACGCGCCGATCGCGGCCGCGGCGAGCCCTGCGGCCAACTGGCTGGCCTTCCACACGGCCACCCCGATCCACAGGACCTGGATGACGCCCGGGTAGTTCGTGGCGAGCCAGCCGATGCCCTTGACCACGTCATCGACGACGGTCATCAGGGGACCGGTCAGCGGCGCCAGGGCCTGGGAGAGTGCCAGGGCAGCCTGGAGGATGTCGCCGACCAGCTGGCCCACGCGCGGCCCGTTGGTGGCGACGTAGCTCATGAAGGCCTCGAAGGCCGGGCTGCCCTTCAGCCCAGTCCCCCACCTGGAGAACTTCGCGGTCACGTCGTCGAGGAAGCCGACGAAGCCCTTGGTGTGCGGCAGGAATGCGTCGACCACCCCGGCCATGCCGGTGAAGACGTTGGCGAAGGCGATGCCGAGTCCGCTGATCGCCGGGCGCACGTTGCCGGTGAGGTCAACCAGGAACCGGTCCCAGAACGGGGACTTCACGTCCTTGCTGACGGTGCCTTCCAGGTCGGAGACGCCGGCCGCCGCCTCGTGCACCATCGGGGTGAACAGGTGGAGACTCCCCGCGGCGCCGTTGATCGCCCGGGTGAGCAGCGGCAGCACCTCCGGCTGCAACGCCGTCGACCAGGCCAAGTACTCGGTCTTCAGCCCCGTGAAGGCATGCATGAGGCCGACCGCGCTCGGACTGAGCTTCGCCAGCGCAGCCTGGTACTTCTGCTGCGCCGTGGACGCGACGCCGGCGCTGGACGCGGTCGACAGCTCAGCGGACTGGATCTGCCGCTGCGCCGAGGCGATCGAGTCCGCGGCAGAGGCCTGCGCCTGCGCCACCCGCTGCTGGGCCTGCGCGATCTGCTGCTGCCCCTGCACCCGGGCCTGCGCCGCGGCCTGCTCGGCGTCCGCCACAGCCTGGGTGCGGTCCCGCACCTCCTGCTGGGCCTGGGCGAGCTGCTGCTCAGCCGTCTTGACCGCCTGCGAGCCGGAAATGCCGGCCTTGTCCGCCGCGGCCTTCTGCTGGGTCAGGCGGCTGGTCTGGAGCTGCTGCTCCTTGAGGGCCTGCACCGCCTGGTCGTAGGCCAGCTGGTCCTTGGCGATCTGCTCCGCGGACACCTTCGCGCCGGCCGCCCGGTCGGCGGCGAGCTGCTTCTCGGCGTCCGTGACGTTGAGGACGTCCTGACGCTGCGACAGCTGCGAGTCGGCGAGCTGGTTGGCGAGGTCCTGCAGCTGCTGCGCGGCGTCCTTGCGGGCCTGGGTGAGGGCCTGCTGGGCCTGGGTCTCCTGCTGCTGCGCCTGCTGGAGAGACTCCTCGGCCTGCTGGACCTGCCGGTCGGCCTGCTGGACCTGCTGGGCCGCCGAGGTGCGGGCCTGGGCGAGTTGCTGCTCAGCCTGCTGTACCTGCTGGGCCCCGTTGCGCTCCGCCGTGGCCAGCGCCGCCCGGGCCGAGGCGAGTTGGATCGCCTTCTGCTGGGCCTGCACCATCGCCGACGCGCCGGAGTTCGTCGCGGTGGTGGACGCCTGCTGGGCTGCGGTCTGCGCCTGCAATGCTTTGCTGATGCCGGCGATCGCCGGGCCGGCCACCGCGGCGAGGACGCCGACGCCGGCCGCCGCGGCACCCGCCGCGGCCGCGATCGACCCGATCCCCGCCGCGGCGACCGGCCCCACCTGGATCGCCCCGATGATGGCCAGCTCCACGCCGAGCGCCGTCAGCTGGGCCATGGCCGAGCCGGTGTCCGCGCTCACCCGCACCGACGGGCTCTGCGCCCCCACCGCCTCGACCTCGGCCTGGAACGCAGCGAGCTGGGCTTCCGCCCGCGCGGCGTCCACCTGCAGATCGATCGAGGCGTTCTTGCCGTTGATCTCCGCGAGGGCCGCGCGGATCTCGACGACCTTCGCCAGGGCCGCGGCAGCGTCGATGTCCACCCCGACCCGGGCGGTGGACAGGGCCGCCAGGTCCGCGCGGATCTCGGCGACCTTGGCCGCAGCCGGATCGGTGTCCGCATCGACCTGGATGTCCGGGAGCGCGGCCTGCGCCGCCGCCACCTGGGCCCGCAGCCGCGCCCCGAAGACACCGTCGGCCGGCGGCTCGACATCGACCTGTACCTCGGGCTCTTCCTTGCTGAGCGCGTCGACCTGGGCCTGGATGACCGCCAGGGCCGCGATCGCCCGGGCCGAGTCGACCTGGACGTCGATCGGGGCGTCTTCGCCACCCAGGGCCTCCAGCGAGGCGCGGATCTCGGCGACCTTGGCCAGCGCGCTGGCCGCGTCGATATCCACGCCCAGGCGCATGCTGGACAGCTCCGCCAGGGACCCGCGGACCGTCTGAATCTTGACCAGCGCAGGGTCGGCGTCCGCGTCGACCTCGATCGTCGGCAGCGCGGTCTGCGCCGCAGCGAGCTGCGCTCGCAGCCGCGCGGCGAAGGCGCCCTCGTTGACCTTCGGTTCGACCTCGGGCTCTACCTTCTCCTGGCCGAGCCCGGCCAGCTCGGTCCGGACCGCCTGCACCTCGCTGAGGGCCTTCGCGGCGTCCGTCCGGATCACGATGTTCGGGTGGTCGGCGGAGACGCGCTCCAGCTCGGCCTGGATCGCCGCGAGCTCCGCCTCGGCATCCGCAGCGTCGATATCTACGCCGACCGACTTGCCCGCCAGCGTCTTCAGCCGCTCTCGGAGAGCCGCCAGCTCCTTGTCCGCCTCCGAGGTGTCCGCGTCGACCTTGATGTTCGGCAGGGACGCCATCGCGGCGCGGATCCGGGCGGACATCGCCCGGCCGAACGCGCCCCCGACCTCGTCGCCGCCCTTCGTCGCCGGCGGGATCGTCTTCGGGACGCCCTTCGGGATGGAGTCCTTCAGCGCATCGGTGATCGCGGCGGACACCCGATCCCCGATGATCTTCCCCATCTGCTCGCCGGTCGCGGCAGACGGCGCAGCAGTGCCTTCCTGCATCCGCTTCTGGATGCCCTTGGTGTTGGGGATGACGTCGACCTGGACGGTCCCGATGCTGATGGACACACGCCACCCCCTTCACCCTCACCCGGGCGGCGCGCCCGGCGTCCCGTGCATGAGCTCCCACAGCGCGTCGTAGGCGTGCTGTGGGATCGGCTTGCGCCGCTTCGGATCGGCAACTCCAGGCCGTGGCAGCGGCGTCGGCTTCTCCAGCCGCTTCGCCCCGTTGATCCGCAGCGTGTAGTACTCGATCCGGCGCAGCGCATCGATCACGGAGGCGAGGAGCATCTCCTGCTGCGACCAGCGGCCAGCCTCCGGATCCGCCGTCGCCCGCTTCTCCCGCTCCCCGGCCGGCAGTGCCCGGCGGATCGCGGTCAGCGTCGCCGACTCCGGCGGCAGGAACTCCAGCAGCACGGACAGGCGCCGCAGCGACATCCGGTCCCGCCACACCTCGCCGACGTCCAGCTGGTAGTAGCGGGCCAGGTCGGCCTCTACCGCCGCCGCGTGCTCCTCGAGGACCTGCGCGGCCCACCGAACTTTCCCCCCGCGGCTCCGGCGAGGGATTGCGCGTCCTGCACGAAAGTGGCCAGCTCGTCCTGGGTGGGGTCGAGCTCCTCGAACAGCTCGACGTCGTCCTCGTGCAGGACCGCCTCGGCGAAGGCGTCGAAGTCGCCCTGCCGCAGCGCGCGCATGGCCGAGTTACGCCAGACCCCGGCGTGCAGGACCCGCACAGGCTCACCGGCCAGCGCCACGGTGACGTAGCCCTCGGTGGCGTCGGCCTGCTGGGCCGCGGCGTCGGCCAGGGCCTCGTCCAGGTCGTCGACCTCCGGCTCCGGGGCGGGCCGAGCAGCGCGGCGTGCGGCGGCCGCCCGGGTGGCGGCGGTCGAGCGGGGCTTGGCGGTGCGGGTGTTGCTCATGGGCGCGAGCCTCCATCGTGAGCGGCGCGGGCGGACAGAGGTACAGAGGTGGGTGGACCGGGCCCGCGCCAGAGTCGGCCCACCCACCCGTCGAAGGGGGCGATCAGGAGTCGCCCGAGCCACCCGCCACCGGCAGGCGGTCGGAGTGGTACACCGTGCTGCCGGCGTCGTCCGGGTACGCGGTGATGGTCAGCTCGTAGCCCGACATCTCGTCCTGCTTGAAGGTGATGTCGTTGCGGTCGGAGACCTCGCCCTGCGGCACGTAGAAGCCGCGCATCGTGCTGCCGTCCAGGACCACGAACCAGAACGCCCGGCGGTCCGGCTCCGGGCTGCCGGTCTCGGCGTAGCTGGTGATGCCCTGCCCGTCCGCGGTGAAGCCGGATGCCGGGATGCGGTACATCAGGCTCATGGCGATGGGGTTGGCGGTCTCCCACAGCGTGGCCTTGAAGGTACGGACGCTCTTGGTGATGACGGTGCGAACCGGCGCGGTCAGGCCCCACGGGGTGAAGTCGGTGCTGTCCTCGGAGACTCCGTTGACGAGGCCGTCGTCGGAGATCGCGCCGAAGGCGGCCCACGGGCTGACCGGCTGCACGGCCGGGTCCGCCGGGGACGCACTGCCGGCCGGGGCGACCCAGCCGCCGCCGTTCGCTCCGACGATCGACAGGTCCGTCGCCCGCGCAATGGCGGGAGGGGTGGGTGTGGTCATGGAAGGTCTCCAGACATGCGAAAACCCCGCTGGTCACGCGGGGTTGGCGGGTTGGTGTGGGTCCGGCGCGGGCCCAGGCCGGCCGTCAGGAGACCGGGTGCAGATGGATCGCGTAGGTCGCACCGACCCGGCGCACCAGCGTGTTGGTGTACGGGCGCCAGGACGGCGAGGAGACCGTGACGACGGAGCCGACCACGGCCGTCGGCTGGGTGCTGCCGCGCAGCACCGTGTGCATCAGCCCGTGGATCCGCGCGGCGAGATTGGAGGCGGCCACGCGGTCCGCGGCGTAGGCGTCGATGTCGACCACGGCCCGGTCGAGCCGGAATCCGTCGTCCGTGCCCGTCGTCCGGGTCACCTGGATGGTCGGGAGCTGGTCGGCGAGGTCGTTGCCGAGCTCGGTGGTCACCACGACGCCCGTGCCGAGTTGCTCGCCGAGCCACGCGATCAGCAGTTCCTCGACGTCGACCGAGCCGACCGCGGCGCCCATCAGCCGCCCCCGGCCTGCGCCGCCCGGGCCAGCGTGTGGTGGGCCTCGACGTGGCCGTTGCCGTACTCCACGTCGGCCGCATACGGCGCGGTGTTGCCGACCGCGGCCGCCGCCCGGTCGTCCTTGAAGCCGCCTCGCGTGCTGCTCACGACCACGAACGACGAGCGGTAGAGGCCGCGGTGGGGGTCCCGCGGGCCGCCCTCCGGGGCGGTCTCCTCGGCCGCGGCCTTGATGAGCTCCGCCCGGCGCAGCATCTCTGCGCGCATCCCCTCCGAGCGCAGCAGCTCGCCGACGCCGCCCTTGTCCAAGGTGAACTTGTTCGCCATCCGCGCCTCCTTGTCATCCGTGCGGCCGGTCTGCGTCGAACTGCACCGGCCCGCGCAGCCCGCTGAAGGGGTTCCGGTCCCAGACCGACGGCTCTCCGGTGATCGGGTAGACCGTGCCGCGGATCCGGGCCTGGTCCGTCGTCAGCACCTCTGTGCCCGGCGGCGCGTAGACAGTCCAGCCGGTCGTCGTCGCATCCCGGCTCTGCTGCTCGGGGCCGCCCAGCGCCACCGTGACCTGCCGGGGCGTCACGACGCACTGCGCCACGTCGATCTCAGTCACGGGTCCGGGGATCGGTACGCCCTTCGCGTCTCGCCCGGGTGATGGGGCCTGCCGCAGCAGCGTGACCGTTTCCCCGGCCGGCAGCGGCCACACCATCAGCGCTCACCCGGCCAGACATCCTCGACCAGCGGCGGCCACGACGGCCACGGAGTGGCGTCCTTCGGCGTCGGGTCGATCGTGAACGCCCCGCCGCGGCCGGCCAACGCCTTCAGCGCCGTCTTGTCCGCCTTGGTCAGGTACAGGCCACCGGAGCCCTGCGGGCGCTGCACCGACATCGGCCCGATGACCTCGTAGGTGGTGGCCTGCGGATTGGTGTAGGCCCGGGAGGCGGCCGAGAGGACCACCGCGGCGGCGCCGTCCGGCAGCGGCGACACGATCGTCTTGCACAGGTCCTCGGCCAGGCTGATCAGCAGGTCCGCCCGATCGCCCTGGATCGTGTCCAGGTTGAGGAACAGCCCGAGATCCTCGGCGGTCGGAGTCGTGTACCCCACCAGGCACCTCCCCTCAGGGTGCGAGCGCCTCGACGGCCTCGCACCATGCCTTGAGCTCCGGTCTCGGGTCGAGCTCGGCAGAGCGCGCGCGGGCCCGCTCCGAGGCGGCCTTCCACTCTGTTTCGTCGCCGAGCAGCTGCTCCAGCGCGGCGACCCAGCCGTCCAGGTCCGACCGGTCCACGAAGACGCCGGCGTCGCCGAGGGATTCGACCAGGCCCGGAGTGGGCTGGGCGACCACCGGGATCCCCGAGGCCAGGGCCTCGGTGCCGGCCCGGCCCCACGACTCGTACCGGGACGGCATCAGCAGGATCCGCGTGCGCCCGTACACCGCATCCCGCATCCGGCTGCCCGCGACATGGTCGAGGACCTCGATGTTGTCCAGGCTGGAGTAGTCGACCTGGTCACCGTAGGCCCCGCGCACCGCCAGGAACTCGGTGTCGGGCATGCGCTTGGCGAGCCGCCGCAGGACCTCGCCGCCCTTGTCTGGGCAGCAGTTGATCAGCGTCACCCGATCCCCGGGTTCCGTCGCGTACTCCGCGGCATCGACCAGCGGCCGCACGATGACCTGGCTCTTCGGCCGCAGGCGGGCCGGGAACTCCGCGAAGTACACCTGCGCCTCGCGGGCCATCCAGGCCGAGTTGTAGACCGCCAGCGCTGTCTCCCCGGACGCCAGCGCCCGGAACGTCGGCGGGTGCGTGTTGTGGCAGACCACCACCAGCGGCGTGCCCGCGCCGCGAGCCAGCGCCCCCGTCGCGGGCACCGTCTCCAGGTGCGCGAGCAGCACATCGGCCGAGCGGACTGCGGCGGCGCCGTCCAGGCGCGCCTGCAGCGGCACCACCCGGACGCCGTCCAGCTCGTAGGTCTCGCGGTCCGGTGAGTAGCGGGTCAGCCACGCCTCGACCTGGTGACCCCGGGCGGCCAGGGCGCGCAGCAGGCTGTGCGCCATCCACTCCGCGCCCGCGTTGTGCCGCGGGGCGTAGGCGTGCAGGCGGGCAACGATCCGCAGCGAGCGGCCGGCGGGTGCGGCCGCCTCCGCCGGGACAGGGTTGGCGGCGGAGGTGGCCTTGGCGCGGGCCGCGGCCCCGGCGGGCCGCTTCGTGCGGGGCGGCACGTCAGGAAGCCTGCGGCGCGCCGAGGTACTTCACGAACGCCTCCGGCTCGCCCAGGACGAACCCGAAGTACGCCTCGACCAGCAGCAGCACCAGGTTCTCCTGGAACGCGGAGTGCACGGTGCCGGCCTCGTCGACGTAGGTCGCCTCCGTGGACACCTTTACGGAGATGTCCTGGCCGATTCCGAAGGCGCACTGCGACCAGTCGCCGCCGATCGCCCGCAGTCCGCTGTCGGTCGAGGACGACTGCCGGCGGTACTTGCCGGAGATCCCCGATCCGTAGGCCAGCGGCTCCCCGAGCAGCGTCCCGTTGCCCGCCGCGTCGGTACCGCCCGTGGTGGTGTCCACGAAGATCGGGCGGCCCTGGGTGTCGGTCGCGAGCAGCAGCTGCGGCTTGAGGCGCTTGTCCGCGACGAACCCGGTGAAGTCCCAGTCGTCCTCGGTGACTTCGGCCATGCCGGTGACCAGGTCGGCGTAGATGCCGCCCTTGGACTGCGCGGTGGTGCCGAGCGTGATGCTCTTCGTGGTGAGTGTCAGGTAGTCCTGGAACGGTCCGGCCGAGCCCTTCATGGTCTTGCCGTGGATCGCCGCGGTGTCGAAGGCCCGGCTGATCGCGGTCGGCAGGTCGTTCTGCAGCTGCTGGTACAGGCCGGCTGCGTTGGTCGTCGCGACCTCCATGGACACAGGCACGAGGGTGGCGACCTTCTTGCCGGTCATGGTCTTCACGCCCACGCCCCCGGAGGACAGCGGCTTCACGCCGCCCTCGGAGACCCAGTCGGCGGTCGGCACGTCCAGCGGGACCGGGATCGCGGTGGTGGCGTCCATCGCCAGCGGCACCCGCCGGGCCATCTGCATCACCGTGCTGGTCTCCAGCGCCTTCGCGAAGATCGGCGCCGTGATGGTCGGCGGCAGCAGGGTGGATGGAATGCCCGGCAGCTGGACCGGAGGGGTGGGCGTGGTCATGATCTACCTCAATTCAGCGACCGCGCCCCTTCAAGGCGCTGGTCAGGAAGTTGGCGAACTCGTCGCCCGGAGTTGAAGCGGTGCGCCGGTTGGCGCTGGACCCCTGCGCGGGATCCGGGGCGGGACGGCGCTGGCCGCTCGCCTTGGCCCAGTGCGGCTTGCGCTCCAGGAGCGCGGCCAGCTCGGTCTTGATGGCAGTGGAGTCGATCTCGCCGTCCGCGCCGAGGTAGGAGCCCAACTCGAGGGCGCCTGCGGCGTCGTCGGGATCCGCGAAGGTGTCCGCGGCGAGCACCCGGACCTCGGCGCGTACCGCACGGATAGCGGCGGCCTTCGCGCGCTCCTCGGCGGCCTGCTGGGCCTCCTGGGCCCGCTGCAGCTCGCTCTTCTGCGCGTCCTCCAGCTCCTTGGCACGCTGGGCGAGCGGCTCGGCGACCTTCAGCCGCTCTCGGAGAGCCTTGTTCTCCGAGTTGGCCTTGCGGATCTTCTCCTTCGCGCGCGCCTCGTCGAACGGCTCCTCGGTCGGCTCCGTCGGTTCGGCTGGCTGCTGGCCCTGCGGCTCCGTCGGCTCGCCCTCCGGGGGCTGCTGCGGCGTCTGCGGGGTCTGGGTGCCTGTCGGCTCATCGGGCATGAGCGGTCAACCCTCCAGGGGTCATGGGGTGGTGACGGGGCGCCACCAGGGCGCCTGTGGCGGTTCAGTTGGCTGGCTGGTGGACGTTGTCGGACAGCGCCCGGCGGAACAGGCGCAGCTGGTCACCGGAGTGGCCCTGCGCGTGCTCCTCATACAGCCGCCGCCACTCGGCGGCGTGGTCGGACAGCTCGAAGCGCTGCCCCTTGTAGACCGGGATCACGCCGCAGTGGCAGCTGTCGTGAGCCCGGAAATCAGCGGTCTCCTCGGAGCGGTAGACCATGCCCCGCGTCGCGAGCATCTTGCAGAACGCGCAGGCGCCGAGCGCCGCCGCGCGGGCCCAGCCGACCGCCTGCGGATCCTGGCGCACCGCCCGGACGACCGTGCCCCGGCCTGTGTCCGTCACCAGCTTCTGGGCCACGTCTTCGGCCTTGGCCTCCGCCGCATCCAGGCGAATCTCAAGCGGCGGGCGCTGCGCGGGCGTCGCCGACGGGGCATCAGGGTCGCGCGGCCACAGGTCCTTCGTGGCCCACCGCAGGGACGCCTCGACCTGCTCGGTCGGCGGCGGATCCAGCAGCGGCACCGTGAACTTGCCGGTCACCCGCGCGGCCAGGCGCTCGGCGTCGTAGTAGTCCGCGGCCAACGACGCCGATGCTCGGCCGTACTGGTCGACCAGGGCGTTCGCTGCGGTGATCCACGTGGGCACCGTCTGCTGCATCCGAGCCGGGACGATCAGCCGTCGGATCTTCCGCATGTCGCGGGTGAGCAGCAGCGTGAGGCCCCTCTGAGCCGCGCGCCACCGGGTGACCGCGGTGGTCGCGTCACTGATTCTCTGCGGCATCAGGCAGGCTCACCGAGTTGAGCTTCGCGATCTGCGCCAGGATGTCCTGCGTCGCCTGCTGGCCGGCCGCTCGCTGCTGCTCCGCGAGGACCTGTTGCTGCTGCGATGCCGTCAGGCCCACCATCTGCATGGTCACCGCGCTGTTCGGCTGCAGAACCCCCGCGGTCACCAGCTTCACCGCGGCGTCCGTCGAGGCCGCCACCGTCGGCGTCGCGGCGTTGCGCCACACTGGCTCGATCACCCGCGTCTTGTCCGGCGGCTCCCCCTGCTGCACCCACAGGCCGAGTCGCAGCGCCTGCACCCACGCATGCCCGAACCGCCGCTGACGCCGCTCCGCGCGCTTGATGAGCTGCGCTTCCGCGGAGCGGATCGCGTCCGCCGACGCCGGGTTGTCGCTGGTGTAGCCGAGGTAGTGCGGTGGCAGGCCGAGCTGCGTCGCCATGATCCGCGCATACAGGTCGATGATCTTCGTGTAGGCGCTCGGATCGTAGGCCGTGAACTGCCCGACCTCCGGGACGTTCCCGTCCTCGTCCCGCTCCAACGCCAGAACCCGGCCGATATACGTCTCCCAGGCGCCCTTCGGATTGCCCTCCGCGTCCTGGAACGCCTGCTCCGAGGCACCGAGGATGTACCGCTGCGGCGCCGCGAAGAACTCCCGCGCCACCTCCATCCCCAGCAGCGTCCTGCACGCCGCGTCCGTGATCGACATGACCTCGGGCGTGATCTCGCTCCGGCCCCACCGCTCCCCGGTACGCTGCCGGTTCGCCATCCGCACCACCGGCACGATCCCCAGGTTGTGGATGTCCCGGTCGATGACCTCCCAGCCGCCCGACGGCGACCGCACCGCCTGCACCGTCTGATCCGGCAGGTACAGCACCAGCAACTGCTCCCGCGGGCCGATCAGCCCCATCCACGGGGCATCGCACTCCCGCAGCGCCGCCGTGACCGTGCGGGTCCGCGCATCCCACATCACCGCCATGTCCCGTGGCGACTCCACACTGATCAGCGGCGGGCAGTCCGCGCTCCCGCAGTCCCCCGAACCGACCGCGAGGTAGCTGCGGCCGAACACCAGCGCATCGGTGTGCGCCAAGCTCGCCTCGTCGAACAGATCGTTCGCGTCGGCGATCGCCTGCAGATCACTGGAGTCCGCCCCGTCGACCCACCGGAAGCTGTCCAGGTCGAGGCGTTCCTCCAGCGCGGTGACGCCGATCCGCGGCCACCCCACCACCGTGTGCAGGCCCTTGAGCTGCGGCGGAATGGAGATCCCCAGGTCTCGGATGATCTGCTCGCCGTTGAAATAGGCGTCGAGCTCATCGAACTGCCAGCGCTCGAGCTGCAACTCCCCGCGCAGCATCTCGATCAGCATCATCTCGTCCGGCGACAGCTGGTCGAGCGTCAGCAGCTCGGGAGCTTCGATGGTCATCGCAGCACCACCACCCTCCCCTTGCCGCGCGCCTTCGCGCGCTTCTCCCAGGTAGCCGAGGTCAGGAGCGTCCGGCGCAGCATCCGCGCCCCGATCGCGCACACCGCCAGGTCGATCTTCCGGGCGGACTCCCGGTGCTCCTTGCCGATCGTGTAGCCCCAGGCATTTGTCCGCCGCCGGGCGTTCGCGACGTGCTGGCGCAGCACCCGGTGCCCGTCATGCAGCAACTGGCGTTCCAAGACGTCCCGGTAGAACCGGTCCACGGCCTCCGTGAACGCCTGCTGCCGGCGCCGGTCGCGCATGTCCCACAGCACGGCGTGCCGGTTCGCCCCGCCCGTGACCGCCTTCACCTTCAGGCGCTTGCCGTAGCGCTGCGCCCACGCGTCGATGTAGCCGTCCCAGTACCGCTCGCCATCCGCATCGTCGTGGCCCGAGCCGGGGTCCGCGAAGAACGCCAGCGGCCGGTACTCGGCGAAGGCGCGCTCGACCACCCCGTCGACGTCCTCGCGCGGCACCCGCCACGGGGTGTCGTCCGGCCAGTTCGCCGGCCGCTGCCACACCCCGAGCGTCACGACCAGGCCGTCCGAGACCCGGCAGCCGACCAGGCCCGTCGCGTCGTCGCTCTTCGAGCCGTCAAAGAACAGCACCAGCTCGTCGCCGGAGGCGAGCTGCAGGCCCTCATGCGGGCATGCATCCCACTCGTAGGGCGCCAGGAACGCGTCCTCCGCGGCCACGATCTGGTTGAACCAGAACCGGCGGGAGCGCGAGGGCGGGTTGCGGATGTCCAGGATCGACGCCTTCAGCCGGTCGATGTCGAGCCACACCGAGTCCCCGCGCACCGCCCGGAGCGTCGGCCCGATCCATTCCTCTGTCAGCAGCGCCTCCGCCGGCGCCTCCAGCGAGTCGTAGAACAGCCCTGTGTCGGCCGCCCGGCCAGACCGCGCTGACTCCCACGCCTCTCGGGTCCGCTCCGCCACCGAGTCCTCGCCGGGCTCGTAGGCGTTGGTGTCCGCCAGCGTCCGGGCCTGCCCGTCCGCGGACTTGGTGGCGTTGCGCTCGATGACCGCGGCCATCTCGTGCCCGCCGTTGGACTCTACCCAGTGGTGCGTCTCGCCCATGGACGTGAAGGTCGGCCGACCGCCTTCCAGCGCCCTCGGAGAGGACGTCACGGCCTCGATCCGGGCCCGCCCCTTGTCCGCGTAGATGATCTCCTTGCCGAGATCGATCCGGAACTCCTCGAGCGCCCGCCTGGTGAAGATGGACGGGAACAGGGTCATCGTGTTCCGCGTCTGGTCCTGCGAGACCGCCGCGATCTGCACCCAGGCCGCCGGATGTTGGGCACCGACCGGCTGCCCGGCCGGGATGCCCCACGGGTTCCCGGCCTCGGCAATCCCCCCGAACCGGCAGGGCCCGACGAACTCGAACGCCGACCAGGTGGCCTTGACCGGGTCCTTGCCCCAGCCCTTCAGCCGCTGCAGCACGCCGTCCCGGTAGAGGAACCGGTGGCTCACCGGGTCCATGGCGTACCACCACAGCGTCAGCCGGGCCTGCTCCGAGGTGTACCGCCATGGCGCCCCGACGTGATGCTGCAGGTAGGTGCCTGTCCAGGCGAGGCACTGCCAGCCGAGCGTGAAGGCCGGCAGCACGAACTTCCCGTCGGGGCCGCGGCGCCAAGTCGGGCCGATCGCTACGGGCTGGACGACGTCCGGGACGTCAGCCACCGATCCGGGCCTGGTAGTCCGCGATGGCGGTCACGCCTGCCGGCGCCTGCTGCTCCGTGGACTGCCGGGCCAGCTCGATCCGGGCCCGGCGCCGGTCGCCCTCCGTCGTCAGCAGACGCGCCATCACCGCGTCGACTGCGGCGACCAGTTGGCCGTTCGGCATCCGCTCCGAGGACAGCATCCGGGACATCAGCTCGGCCGCGTACCTGGCGACCGCCCAGTCCGAGGCCTGGTAGAACGCGGCCTGACCGGACTCGCGGAGGCTGAGGTACCAGTCGGTGGCGATCGGGTGCCAGTCCGGATCCGGGTCCGGCAGGGCAGGCAGGTCGAGCGGCGGTCCAGATGGGGCCTGCGCCAGCTCGGGGCCCTCGTCTCGGTTGCGGCGGCGGCGCTCCTCTGAGCGCTTCGGGATGGGGCCTCGTGCTCCCACGGTGACCTCCAGGGTCAGGGCGCGCCGCCGGGGCGCGCGGGCGGGATGATCAGCGACCAGCGATCATGCCTCCAGGGCATTTGCGCAGGTCAGCGGTGTTTGTGCTGGTGGGCGGCTGGATCATGGAAACCCGTACAGGAGGTCAGGTGCTATACGGCCCCGATCCGCCAAAACCCCAGGTCAGGGGCATCCCCCCAGGGCAATGCGCATGGCGACCATGGATCTGTGCTGGTCGGCGCCTTGATCGCCAATGAGATCTATTTGATCTTGCTTTCTTGATCGCATTTCTTGTTGATCAAGAAGTTCCTTTGTGATCACTTCGCTTCGCGCATTCGCGCAACGATCAACGCCTCGCGCGAGCGATGGTCGGTCAGCCGGTGACCGTGACGCTGCCAGGCAGCATGTCCGCCCAGCCGGCCGGAGCCGGACCAGCCGGGCGGGCGGTCGGTGGGTCAGCGCTTGCGGCCGCCACGCAGGGCCTTGGCGTGCTGGGCTGTCCACATGCCGGTGGCCGCGTGGTGGCGGAGTGCGCAGTAGCCCTTGGCGCGCGGGCCGAGGTACTTGGACAGCTGGCTGACGCAGCGGTTGAAGTCGCCGGGCGCACCCCAGCCGATCTTGGCTGCGCCCTTGCCGTGGGTCCAGTAGTCGCGGAGTGTCTGCGCGTTGCCTCCGCGCCGTCGTGTGCTGGCCATGAGGGTGCCCTTCTGGCGCGGGCGCTATCGGAGTCCTGGATGTGGCTCGTTGGGCCTCAGGCGCGGGTTCTGCGGGCGCCGGCCTTCGTTCCCTTCACGGCTGGACTTCTGTCCGTGGCAGGGGCCGCAGACGCCGCGCAGGGCTGAGTCTCCGTGGTCGTCGGTCTTGGCCTTGTGGTGGTCGACCTGGGCGGATGGCCGGACGCCGCAGATGGTGCAGATGGGGTCGCGTTCGAGGATGCGGGCGCGGATCTTGGGCCAGCTCGACGGGAGTCGGCGGCGGCGGTCTGAGCCTGCCCAGCGGCCGCTCATGCCGCGGTCCGGCGTGGCCGGTCGGGGTGTTCGGGCGCGTAGGTGCGGCGCACCAAGGGGTCACGGCCAGAGCGCTGGCGGGTGGCGTACTCGACTTCCGCAGCGTCGTCGTAGCGGTAGAGCGGCCGGCCGAGGTGGTCAAGGCCGGCGGGCTGGAGCTTCTCGCGCTGCTTCCACTTCCGAACGGCCGAAGGTGAGACGCCGAGGCACTCGGCGAGCTCGGTGGCGAGCATCAGGTTGCCGTCCAAGGACACCTCCTCAGACGTGCGAATGCCCCGCTCGGTGGCGGGGCTGCCTGGGCATACGTGTGGTGCTGGCAGCAGCGTGACATGAGTGACGGATCTTGCGCAAGCGGCGGGGGGATGTCGCGATGGGGTTACGGCGCGGGGGTCGGCAACTGGAGCTGACTGATGCTGCGTCAAGATGGCGGAACCGCATCGTATTTGAGGGGGAATCATGAAGATGGGGAAGTGTGCAGCGGGCGTCGCCGCAGCGGGGATTCTGGGTTTGGCGCTGACCGGCTGCGGCAGCAGTAAGCCGAGCGTCACTCCGGCGATCGCGCCGGCGAGCAGCGCCTCGGCGTCCACGGCGCCGGCCTCGCCGAGTCCGAGCGCGTCGGCTCCGCTGGCTGCAGGGCACACGGCGACGGTGACGATCGTCGAGCAGGGCGCGTCGTTCTTCGCGAAGACGAAGTACCAGGTCACGGTGCTCGCGTTGAAGACGGCGACGCAGGTGACGGACCACTCGGATGACTACACGGTGACGGCTGATCCGGGGAAGCGCATGGTGTGCGTCGATCTGCGAGTGAAGAACGTCAGCTCGGGCTCGGCGAAGGGCCACCTGAGCCCGTTCGACAACCCGTCGTGGCGGGGAGACAAGGGAGATCTGTCGAGCGCGGACACGGTCGGCGGGGTCGGCTGCGACACGCTCGGCATGTCCGATGAGGACATGTCCGGCCAGCCGGATCCGATGCCGGGCGAGACGGTATCTGGGACGCTGATGGTCGAGGTGCCGAAGGAGTCCGGCCAGTTGGTGTTCTCCAACGATGACGCGGACCAGGAGCGGGTGTTCACCATCCCGGTGAGCGCGTAATGGGTTGGCCTGACTGGGGCGACGTCCCGACGTGGGGAGCAACGCTCTTCGCGGGCGTAGCGGCATGGGCGGCCTACCGGACGCTAATAAGCCAGCGTAATCAGATCGGTGAGCAGCGGGAGTTCATCGACGAACAGGCCGAGTTGATGCGGCGCCAGTCGGAGGTGCTAGAGCTCCAGCGTGCAGAGCTTGCGGCCGATGCGGAGGAACGTCGCATGGCCCAAGCACGCATGATCGAGATGAAGGCTTCGAGGATCGGCTCCGGAAACGCACGCAACTGGTCGGTTAGCGTGGCCAACCGAAGTGATCAACCGATTTACGACGTCATGGTCAAGTTCGGCTCGGCCTATCTCGCAGCGGGTTGGATCGCTCATGAGACCGATAGGCCCGCGTTGACTTCGGGGCCGATGGCGACGCTTGGTCCCAGGCGACCTGTGGTCTTCAAGTCGTCGCGGATGGATCAATCGACGTTGGACATCTCGCACCCCGTGGCCTACTTCACCGACGCAGGAGGTAGGCGGTGGGCTCTCGATGAGCACGGGACGCTGAGCGAGTCGTCCGAGCCGATCGGCTGACCGCGGATGCTATTCGCCTTCGGGCACGAGGGTGAAGTCCTCCTGGGTGAGCCGGAGTCGGTCTTCGGCCACTGCGGCGTAGCGGGCGGACAGCTCGATGCCGACGAAGGATCGTCCGGTGGCGAGCGCCGCGGTGCCGGTCGATCCGGACCCGGCGAAGGGGTCGAGGATGGTGCCGCCGGGCGGGCAGATCTGCACCAGGTCGCGCATCAGCTCGTCGGGCTTCTGGGTGATGTGGCGCCGCTTCGTGCCTCGCGGCTGCGACGCGGAGAGGAGACCGTCGAGGTAGACCGGGTTCCGGTCCGCATCCACGCGGCCTTTGCTGGCCCAGAGCACGTATTCGCAGGAGCGGCGGAAGCCGCCGCGCGCCGGCCTGGCGATGGGCTTGTGCCAGGGCACGATGCCGCGCCAGGTCCATCCGGCTGCCTGGATCGCGTCGGAGGTGATCGGGAGTTGGCGCCAGTCGGTGAAGACGAGCAGCGGGCCGCCGGCGCGGGCGATGCGGTAGCACTGGCCGAGGACGAGGTTGAGCCAGGCGAGGTAGCCGCGTTGGTCTCGGCTGTCGCCGTCGAAGTCGGGCAGCTGGTGTTGGGCGTCGCCGCTGACGTATTTCCCGCGGGCGGTGTCGCTGGTGCGTTGGGCCGCGGTGAGTCCGCCGGAGTTGTAGGGCGGGTCGGTGATGGCGGCGTCTGCCGAGTTGGTGGGCAGGGTGTGGAGGACGGTGAGGGCGTCGCCGCAGTGCATGGTCCAGGTGGGCATGATGCCTCCGTTGCGGGTCGCGTGCGCCGGTATGGCGAGCGAGTCGGTGCTTCGGGGCATTCGGAGGGCTTGCCGTCTTGAGGCGGCCCGGTAGCCGGATGCTCGGCCGATCATGCCCTGATTGGTTCGTATCAAAACTATGCGCGAACCGATCTGCGGGGCGGTGACCTACGCCAGACATGGCGAGGGCCTGCCGCACTGTGGGATGACAGCAGACCCTCAACTCGCAGCGTAGCGTGGCTACTTCTCCTGGACGGCGTGCGGACCCACTCGTCTGCCAGGGCACACGCCTCCCACCGGCCATGGTGGGTGCGTGATCTATGTCTACGCGTGGATGCGGGTCTGGATCTGGGTGGCGAGGGTGTCCATCTGGGTCATGCCGGTGGTGAGCTCGACGAGGGCTCCGCTCTTGCCGCCGTTGCAGTCGGTGGCGCCCTGGTGGAGCTGGTCGAGGGCGCGCTTCCACGAGGCGGCGATCGACGCGTCCGGCGGGGCGGGGGCCTGTTGGGCGGCGGTCACGGTGGAGTCGATCGTCGAGCAGTCCATCGAGTCGGCGCTCAGCGCGTGTGCGCCGTCCTTGCTGAGCTGGGTCTGCTCGGTCAGGAAGCTCTTGAACGCGGTCGTGCCGGTGCTGGTGTACCAGGTGGACAGGGTGGCGCCGGCGGGGGCGGCGGGGTTGCTCGCGGTCACGGCGGGGCTGCCGGTGATGTCCGGGTGGGTGTGGGGGGTGCTGCTGGAGCAGGCGGCGAGGGTGAGCGCCGCAGCGGCGAGCACGGCGCTCGCGAGGGGACGCGTGGTCGTGGGCATGACTGCCACCGTGGCAGGCCCGAGGAACCGGCGAAGGCGATGTGATGATGCCGTGACATGGTGAGGGCCTGCCATACGGGGGATGATGGCAGGCCCTCGGTGTGGAGCGTAGTGGTTCTGGTGGCCGGTCAGCTGAGGATTCCGTGGGCACGGTTCCAGGCGACTGCATCGTGGTGGGCCTGGATCATGCCCCATACCCAGAAGCCGATGACCCCGATGATGCCGACCAGGAGGAGTGTCAGGACCCAGGAGATGATGTAGCCGATGAGGATGATGGTGCCGAGCATGGCATTGCCGCTGATCATGGATCCCAGGCCTGGGATGAAGAACGAGGCGAGGACGGCGACGCCGGGCGATTTCGGCAGGACCTGGGCTACTGGCATCTGGGGCGCTGGCGGTATCGGGTAGGCGCCTGCCTGCCGGACGTCGGGCAGGTATTGGGGCTGCGGCGTGGCGGCCCATTGTTGCGGGTGGTGCTGCTGCCCCGGCTGCGGGGGCAGGTAGGGCGGACGTTGCTCGGACATCGTGTCTCCTCGGGGGCAGACGTTGTGATGCATAGTCACCAAACCTTCACGTTTGGTGGTAGGGATACCGTCTCAGAGCGGCGCCGCACAGGTGGGTACTTTCCACGTTTTCCCGTTGAGCCTGTGCGGCCAGGATGGCGTTCAGTGCCGCTTTTTCTCGGTTTTCATCTGCCGGTACAGCCCGTAGAGGACGAGCACGGAGATGGCGATGGCTACGGCGGCGATGGCGAGAGCGACGGCGGCGAAGCTGACCGCGATGAGGACCGCGCTCACGGCGCCGGCGACCATGACCCAGGCGAAGACGTCGCGTGGGTCCAGGCGTGCCTTGGGCGCGTAGTGGTGGTGGATGACGACGGGTGTGCGGTCGTTCTGGTCCCAGATCGGCTGGCCGTCGGTGGCGATGCCGATCTGTCGGGGCCCGGCCGGCGGCGCAGGCCGCTGTTCAGCGGGGCCGGGTTGCGGCATGGGCGGGTAGGCGCGGGGCATGCTGTGGGTCTCCAGGGTTCGTGGATTGGACTCGGGGGCCCGGGGCGGTCGACGGCTTGGCGGCAGCGGCCGCCCCGGGGCGTATCTACAGGCCGGCGCGGCGTATGGCGCGCTCGGTGTCGCGGACGCGGTCCTCGGCTTTCTGCCGGGCCTGCTTGGCCGTTCGGCGGTCGTCGCCGTGGGCGGCGCGCTCGGCCGCTCTCGCGGCGGCCAGCTCGTTCTTCGCGGTCTCGTTCTGCGCGATCAGGGCAGCGGCCTCGTGGGCGCCGCGGTCGGCGGCACGCTCCTCGATCTGGTCGAGCTCGCGGTTGATGCCGGCGTTCACGGCGTCGACACCGGCTATGGCCTGCTTGGCACCGCGGGCGGTCAGCCACAAGCGGCGGCGCTTCTCAGCGGGGGTGTACACGCGGTACTCGGTCACGACGTGCTCCTATCGGTCGGGGCGGGCCCGGGCACAGCACGGTGGCCCGGGTGCGGCGAGTGGGGGTCAGCGCGGCTGCTGGCCGTAGCTGACGCCGCCCTCGCGGCGCATCTGGTCGAGGACCTCGTTCATGTTCTGGTGGTAAGTGGCGTGCTTCGGGTCGCCGGCGGGGGTCTCGGCGGCGAGCTTGGCGGTCTCGGTCAGGTAGGTGCGCATGTCGTCGGCGCTGGGGTGGCTGGGCACGGTGGGCTCTCCTCGGTGAGTGAGTCGGGGCGGTGTGCTTCGAAGGGCTGATTCCGCGGGTTCTGGGTTGCTCGTCGGGGCGCCTCACTGGCCTCACTTGGGTCACTGAGGCGGTGTTTTTGCAGGTGGTGGCGGTGGGGCTGGTCAGTGAGCCGGTCAGTGAGATCTCACTGGCCCTGGCTTGGGTCACTGGTCGTCGATCTCGTCGCTCGGGGTGTCCGCGGGGGCGAGCTCGTCGCGTTCTTCGAGTGCGGCGCGGACTCTGGCGCGGGAGACGGAGGGGTAGCCGTTGGACATGTAGGTCGGGGCGCCGGCGTCGCGGAGGACCTGGGCGAGCCACTGCGCGTCCTTGCCCGTGTAGGCGCCCGGGTTGAGTTGGGCGAGGCGTTGCAACATCTCCCCGGTGCGCATGCGGGGTTCGTCGCCGATGGCGGTGGCGATGTCGGCGAGGTGGTCGACGCGCTCGGCGGCCGGCGGGGCCGGCGCGGGGGTGATGCCGTCGCGCAGGGCGAGGGCGCGTTCGACGACGGGGGTGCGCTGGTCGGCCTGGGCGTCCTTGCGGACGTAGTAGGCACGGACCAGCTCGAAGGGATTCTTGGTGAAGCCCACGGTGAGGCACGTCCCGACGTCTTCAGCCGGGTTGAGGGTGGTGGCGGTGATGCCGGCCTTGTGCTTGCCGGAGCCGAGCAGGCCGTCGTTGGCGACGTGGTCGCCGACCGCGAACGCCACCCGGTGGCTGGTATTGCGGGTGACGTCGCGCGGGATGGAGTCGGCAGTCGGGGAGACGGTGACCCAGACCAGGGTGATCCCCGTCTTGCGGGCCTTCTTCATCACCTTGATGGCGAGTTCCTCGGCCTCGTCGCCGTACTTCTTGTGCATGAACAACTCGTGGCACTCGTCGAAGACCACGACCTTCGGACGCATCCGCGGGTCCCGCTCAGCCAGCTCCCGGGTGAGCGCGGTGCTCTCCCCGCCGAGCTCCTCGAGGAGCTTGCCGCGCTGGGTGACCTCGTCGCGCAGGGCGCGTAGGGCGTGGATCGCGGCCTCGATCTGCTCGTCTTCGTCGCCCTTGATCAGGGTCCGCAGGCGGGGCTTCATCGGGTCGTAGTCGACGTTGTAGGCCATGGCGTAGACCTCGATCTCGACCAGAGGGTCGAGCTGAGCACCAAGCAACAGAGCGATGACCAGGGACGACTTACCCGAGCCCATGATGCCGCCGACCATGTAGTTGGAGGCCATGAGCTTGCCGATCACCGGCTCGCCACGCTGGGAGACGCCGACGGGAATGCCCTTGAAGTAGTCCGCGGTGCCCTCGGTCAGCAGCGGCCATGGGGGCACTGGGCCCGAGGTGCTGCCCTGGTCGGCGACCCACAGGTCCATGACGCCGGGCTCCTTGCGGGGCTCGGTCGGCCACACCTCGATGGGCAGCCGCAGCAGGTTGTGGGCGAGTACGGCCTTCTTTTTGACGATCTCGGAGACGGGGACCTGCATCGGAAGCTGCAGCTTGGCGTGGTAGCCGTTGCCCATCCGCATCGTGGGCTGGATCCAGCGCGGCTGCCAGCCCTCCTTGAAGGCCTTGTTCAGGGCGGCGATGCCGAGGTGCTGCAGGGCCTGGACGATGGCGTTCTCGTCCGGGATCAGGTCCCGCTTCTCCTGCTGGTCGGCGGGCAGTACCCAGTTCGGGACGGTGCCGCGGGCGCGGCCGAGCTGCCACAGCCCGAGCAGCGCCAGCCACGGGACAGCGAGCAGCAGCGGGCCCCAGACCAGGCCGGCCACGAACACGATCCACTGAACGGCGTGGATCACGAACATCGTCGGGGCGACCACGTCCGCAACGCGCTTCTCGGCGACCGCGAGCACGATCCCGAGCAGCAGCAGGGAGCCCTCGGTCAGCCCCAGCGTGAGAGCAGCGCCCTTGGCCAGGCGCTCGGGCGCGCTGAGCATGTCCATCCGGCGCCGGTGCCTCGCCTCGCGGAAGGCGTGGGCACGCTGCTCCCACTCCATCGCCACCTCGTGCTGGCCGGCAGCCTCAGCGGCGCGCATCATCCGCTCGTGCCGGGCGGTGGTCCGCGCGTCCTTGGCGTGCCGGTAGGCCACGGCGGCGCCGGCCGCAACGTAGAGGCCGTGCCGGACCAGCATCCGGCCGCCGGCCTTGGTGCGCTGGTGGGTCGCGACGACCTTGACGACGCGGACGGTGCGGGCGGCGCCGTGCACGATGCGGACGCGCGGCCGCCGTGCGGGCGGCGTGGCGCTGTCGGCGGGCAGCACGGTGCCCTCGATCGGGGCCGGGACGGCGGGCAGCGTCTCCGGGACACGGTCCTGGACGGTGTCCTCGCCAGACGCGGGGAGGAGCTTCGGGCTCGGCCGGGTGTGGCCGTTGATGGTCACAGGTATCCCTCGGTGGTAGCGGCCTGGGGGTCGTCGGCGGGGCGCTGGGTGACCGGTTGGCCGACGAGCTGGCGGCGGAGTTCGGTGGCGTCGCGGCGGGAGAGGTCGAACGCTTCGCGGAGCACGGCGATGGTCACCGGGCGGCCGGTTTCAGTGACCACCTTGGCGTTCAGCCGCTGTGCCTTGCGTCGCAGCTCAGCGGGGGTGATGGTCACGGTCTCGGTGACCACCCGCCGGGCCCGGCGATCGTCCTTGGCTGGTAGCGCAGCCACCGGTACGGCTGGCCGGGCGATGGGGATGTAGCGCAGGGCCGGCCTGTCCGGTGCGGCCCGGTCGATGACCACCTCCGGAGCGGGTCCGGCCTCGGCTCGACCGGCGGTCCACTGGTAGTTGCCGGGGATGGCGGCGAGGGCGGCGGCGGACTTGCGGCGCTTGATCCGCGCGACGATCGCGCGCTCGGCAGCGTCGGCGTCGGGCTCGGGCAAGCCATGCCGGGCGGCGTCCATCGCGATGGCGAGCCGGGCGGCCAGGCGGCGCTTGCGGCGTGGCCGTTCGGCGGCGGCGGTGTGGTCGGCGAGGGCGACGGCGCGGTCGGCCGCGCGGGAGCGGGCGATGGCGGCTGAGTCGGCGCCTCGGCGTCCGATGCCGAGGTAGGCGACCAGGCGCTCGCGCATCTCCCGGCCGCCCTGGGCGAGGATCCCGTCGGAGCGGAGGCCGGCGGCGCGGAGTTCGAGGCCGAGGAGGTAGTGCAGCACGGTGGCGAGCAGCAGCGGGCCGAACAGGACGCGGACGATGCCGCCCCAGCCGCCGGAGACCGCGAACGCGGGGATGGCCTGGACGAGTACGGCGCCGTAGGCGATCCAGGCCGGGCCCTTGGCCTTGGTGGCCCAGGAGTAGACGCTCAGGGCGACGATGGCCCCCTCGGCGACGCCGGCCAGGGCGAGGCGTTCGGTGGTCTCGTGGATGCCGAGGTGGACGCCCAGGTAGCGGTATGAGGTGTTCGCGGACAGTCCGAGAGCCATCAGCCCGGGGACGGCCAGGACGAGGCTGGCGAGCCTCAGGCGGTTGATCGGCGGGCGGGCGAGGCGGGGCCGGCGGGCGGAGCGCCAGAGCGCGCCGAGTGCCACCGCGGTGATGCTGGTGAGAACCAGGGCGGTGCCGTGGTCGGCCAGCAGCTTCCACATGGAGGACGCGGTGGTCATCGGCCCCACCGGGCCAGCGGGTGGGGCCGCAGCAGGCGCCAGGCCAGTGCGGCGGCGAGCAGGCCGATCAGGGCGGCAGTGCTGTGCAGGAGCCAGCCGGCGGCGGTGAGTGCGGCGCCGAGGGCGGCGGGGTGGGTGAGGAGGAGCGCGGCGGCGGTGAGGATGATGAGCCAGGTGGAGAAGCGCATGGGTGCGTGGCCTTCCGGGCTGGGCCCGGGGCGCGGCGGTGACGTCGGCGCATGGGTGCGCTGCCTTCCGCCGTGCCCGCACGGGCGGTGGCGGAGGGGTCAGAGGGTGCAGGTGGCCCAGGTGATGGCGAGGCCGGCCATGCCCGTGTCCTCGGGCTGGTCCGCGTCGACGTGGGAGAACACGTGCCGGAGGCGGTGGAGGGTGAGGTCGCACAGGCCGCGGGTGCCGGTGATGGTGATCAGCACGCGGTCGCGGTTGGCGACGTCGCCGGCGAGCTCCGCGGTGATGGGAGCAGGGTCGGGGGTGATCTCCGCGCGATCACGCGCGGTAGGGTGCGGTCGGGCCATGGAGGGTGCAACTCCTTGGTCAAGTGGTCCCGGGCGGCGATGCCAGTCGCTGTTCCGGGGCCCGCTGCTTTATGGGGTTAGATGGGGTTCTCCTCCGTGCCAGCGGAGTTGAGGGCGCGTAGTGCGCGCCTCACGGCCCCTTCGGTGGTGCCCAGGTCCCGGGCGACGGCGCTGTTGCTGCCGAGGTCGGCGACGCCGTCGCGGAGCGCTTCGGCGCGGCGGACGGCTGATTGCGCCATGTCCTCGCGGAGCTGGCGCTGGATCTCGTCTTCGGCGGCGATGCGTTCCCGCCAGGGTCGGGGGTCCATCACGAAGCACACTACTCGTATGCCGGGGTACGAGCAACTGTTTCACGCATGTGAGCTGCCGAAGGCTATACGGGCTAGCCCAGTGCATGCCGAGGGCGCTTGACTCGGCTTGGATGGAGTCTGCGCAGGGAGCGGAATGCGCAGCGAGACATGCCGTAGGCCGGGTCGTACTGTTCTGAGGCTGCGCCGCCGAGGATCCTCCGCAGGTGCAAGTACTGGTAGTCCCGTTCCTCGTCGGAGTCCTTGATCGCCATCTCGTAGATCCGCCGACAGGGTGCGCCTGGGCGGAACTGGCGCCGGATCGACGCCTCCCAGATCGCCCAGATGTCATCGGACACCCAACCGGCGGCTCGAAGGTCCGCTTCATCCTCGCTAAGCCGGATGAAGAGCCTGAGCCACTTCTCTTCGTCTTTCTCCAATGGCCCGAGTGCATGGCAGGTGATTGTGCGGAGATCCATGCGATCGATGAGCGTCCAGTAGCGACTGATGTAGAGGCTCTCCACTTCCCTGATTCGGGCCGACCGCGCCTGCCATACGGCGGTTATGGCCGTGATGATCGCCACGGCCACCGCGATGCAGCTCAGGATCACGGTGCCCATGATCCAAGTGTGAGCCTGTCGCTGCGAGCGTGCCCGTCGACCTAGACTCGAACACATGACCGAGTCCCGCGAGCTGCAGATCTCCATCCCTCCGGGCTGGCCGGAGCAGGTGCCGGCGCCTGGCCGGCCGGGCTGGGAGGAGCGGGCGGTCGGTTGGCTGCTGGAACAGGCAGCGCCGGGATGGCGGACGCACGAGGCGTCCTTCCGGAAGTACCCGCGGCTGCTGGCCCGGCTGGTGCCGCACACTCTGCATGCGCAGCTGGAGGAACTGCGCCGGGGGTACAGCACAGCCCGGGTCGAGCGGCATGACGCGGTCGAGCCGCATTGGAGGCCCCGGAGGCGATCCCCAACGCGGCGGAGCGCGCGAGGGTGGGCACGTGCATGCTCCGGGACTGGCCGGGCAGGCACGAGACGCTGCGGGAGATCCGTCCGCAGGGGGTGTTGACGTTGCGCGGGCAGCGGATGACGTTCGACGAGATCGGGCAGATCATCGGGGCAACCCGCCAGCAGGCCGAACGCATCGCCAAGGGGCGGAGGAAGGCGAAGAGTGCGGTCGAGTCTTCTGATCGAAGCGGCAGCCGCCACCAGATCGGCAGATAGCTGGCAGGGGCTCCGGAGGGGCCTAGGGGCGCCTTGGCCTCTCGGCTGTGACGTAGTCCAGCAGGGGGCTTATCCGGCGTGAGCGTGGCTGCCAGTATCGAGGGATGACCGAACCGCATCGGAGCCGAGCGCGGACACGTAGTGATCTTTCGATCATCTCAACGGCATGGGTTTTGATCTTCACTGTAATGCAGTTGGTCATCGGACTGGCGGGGTCTCGCCAGGTCTTCCTGTTGGTGGTGCTCCCTGGCGCCGTCGCCCTAGCGGCAGCCGCGATGGATGAGCTGCATATGGTGGCCCGAGATAGACACTTAGCTGCGATGAAGCGTGCACAAGAGCGGGAACTCGAAGAGCAGGCCCGGCTGCTTGCGCAGACATTCGATATCGGGCGATATGCGGGAATCTCGCTGGCGCGTCTTGCTGAGGCCCCGGAGACCCCGCACGCCGAGGCGGTGCTCTTCGCCCAGTTGGACCGTATGTTGCGGACTCTCGGGCCTCCTCCGGAAGGTGCGTCAGATCAAAGTGGGCATCCCAGTGCACTGGACGGGGGGTCGCTGCAGTGAGCGCGGGGAGTAGCCAGAGTGCCGGGCACGGGCCGACTGGCCTCGACATCGCGATGCAATGGGCAAAGCTGCCTCCCGAGCACCTCGCTGCGTGTTTGCTTGCAGTCGGGCCTGAGATGACGAGGCAGCATGACCTGAGGGTCGAAGAGCAGCGACAAGCTGCCTTGCGAGATGAACGCGCTTGGCAACTTGACCTTCTGGGATTGATCTTCGGGTTCATCATCGCCGCTGTAGCTCTGGGTCTCGGCGTGTGGCAGGTGAGCCGTGGACACAGTGGCACAGCTGCTGTCATCACCGTTCCGGGGGCGGCACCTCTCGTCACTGTGTTTGTTCTTCGGCGTCGGCCCGTGATCGGTTGGCGGGAGAGGTCGAGGGAACTTGGTGATCCTTTGCAGGTACGGGCCCCGGCGAGCCCTGACTGACGGACCGAGACCGATCCGGCTGACAGCACTTTGGGGCAGGTAAACGGCGTGAGCTCCGGTTTGGCCCACTCTGGATGCCAGACGAGCGACTCGGACTTAACGCGCCGGTACGTACTGATCCTCCGCACGGCGAGGTGAGTCACCGGGCCGGCAAGTTCGAGATCTACCAGGACAAGGCCCAGCAGTGGCGCTTCCGGCTCAAGGCCGGTAACGGTGAGGTCGTCGCGGTCGGCGAGTCGCCGAGCCTCTGGTCGAGCAGGTTGAGCTAGGGGCCGATCTCGGAGAGTCTCATCCACGACGTCATTGGAATCCTGGAGGTCCTGCAGGAGCAGAACGCGGCGATCGCCCGCCGGCGGGGCTGAGTCGGGCGGACGGGGCTTCTCTGTTTGTCTGGATCAGCTGATGAATCCGTGTCTGCGGTTCCAGTCGACGGCGTCGTGGTAGGCCTGCGCCATCCCCCAGACCCAAAAGGCGAAGACCCCGATGAAGCCGATCAACACAATCGTGAGGATCCAGGAGATCGCGTAGAGGGCGAGGATCAGAACGCCGATTCCGACCCGCCCGCTGATCATCGAGCCGAGGCCGGGGATGAAGAGCGAGGCGAGGACCGCGATCCCCGGCGACTTCGGTACGACTTGCATCGGCGGAGACTGGCCGACTCGTTGTGGAAGGTAGGGCCTGGTCGCCGGCGACTGCCAGCCCTGTTGAGATGGGCCAGGCGGAGGTGAGGGGGGTTGCTGCGACGGTTGCTCGTTCACGGGAGTCGCCTCCCTAAGGGACTTCCCGGTTGTGCTCCTTCCAGCATGCTCCATCAGGCCCACTACGGCCTGCGTCGTACTTCTGGGAGCATGCGCGGGCCTCGCGGTCAGCGCATCCTTGGAGGTGGAGGCGATCGATATGCCCCACATCGGCGCTTCGCACCCCAGGGTTATCAGCGTCATAGTCAGCGGTCTGCTGCTCGCCACCGCTGCGGCGACCGGGTGCGGCAGTAGCTCTCAGAACTCCGCTTCGGGGTCGGGTGCGAGCCTCACGTCCGAGATGACGGCATGGACGAGCAACACGATCACACTCCTCGAAACCGGCAATTACGCAGACCAGGGTACGTTCAGCTGCGCCACCGGCCAGCCAGCTATCCAAGCTCTGCAGGCGCTGCCACAGCCGCCCTATGACCAGCAGGACTGGTCAATGTTCACAGCCCACCTTGAGGCGTCCTACAAGGACAGTTGCGTGGGTGCGGGCAGCTCCAACTACGCTGCGGACCACCAGGCCGCGAAGACCGGGTGGACGCAGTTCGTGAATTCGGTCAACGCGAAGTGGCCGACGCTCGGCCAGCAGTTGGAGACCGCACCGCTGGACTTCTGAGCGAAGCAGAGTCCCCTGGGGATGATCGACATGGGTCGCAGCAAATCCGTACTCGGCTTTGGTGTCAGCTGGCTCGTCGCCGCTGCACTCGCTCTCACCGCCTGTGGGTCGAGCAGCACCAACAGTGCCGTACCTCCGAGTTCAGCGTCTGCCACCACACCGGGGGCAGATGCTGCGGCGCTGGAAAGCTGGACGGCAACGTACTACGTCAACATTCAGGCAGTCGACGCGATCAGCAGCTCGGTCGACTGCCCCACATTGGGCGGTGCCGTCAACGTCGCCGCAGACATTCCTGCGCCGCCGGTCGACCCACAGGATTGGCAGACGGCAATGAGTGAACTGGCCAGCGCGGCCACTACCTGTCAGCAGGGAACAGACCCCAGCACGGATCTACAGGCATACCAAAATGCATTGGCGAATTGGTACAACGCTGCGACTGTCACTGACCCATCCTTTCAAATGCCTTAGACCCGCAGGTCACTGGAGTCAGATTCCTACTCCGGCCTCGACCGCATGCCCCGCAGCCGCTGCAAGCGCGTCGTACTCGACGGCGGTGAGCGCGCAGGCGCAGTCGGGCCGGGAGCAGACGATGCGCGCGCGGTCGACGCCGCCGGGCCGGACGACGGGCCGGTACTCCTCGACCAGGCTCAGCCGGTGGCAGCGGGGGCAGGGGATGGTACGTCGGCGGCCGGCGGGTACGTCGCTGGGGCCGACGGCGCGGAGCGGCCGGACGGCGTGGTCAACCTGTGCGGCGTAGTCGGCGGCCCAGTCCTGCTGCGCGGCGTAGCGGTGGTGCCGCAGCAGGAAGTGCGTGAGGTCCTGGACGTGGTCGCGGGGGGCGGGCTGCTGGCGCTGGTGGGCGATGTAGCGGGCCCAGCCGGTGAGGACGGCGAGCAGGGGCCACTCCCCCGTGTCGTCGCCGAGCGCGCTCCCGGGGCCGAGTTGGGAGAGCAGGTCGACGCGGCAGGGCAGGGGCGGGGTGCGGGTGGCGCCGGTGACGCGGCCGCCGGCGGGGGCGGAGCCGGGCAGCAGCGACATGTGGGCGTACACCCAGAGGGTAGGGATGTCGCGGAGCTGGCGGCGGAGGCGGTCGGCGGTGGCCTGGTCGAGCATCGGTGCGGGCTCCTGGCGGTGCGGCGGGACGGGGGGCGGTTCGGGGTCCGGCGGCCGGGCGCAGGGCGGCCGCCGGACCGGGTGGTCAGGCGTCAGGACTCCAGGGGGCTGGGGGTGAGGCCTGCGGGAAGGTAGAGCGGGTGCCGGGGCTGGCCGGCGCGGGTGGTGGCGAGGGCGGTGAGCCGGTGCATGCCGGGCAGGTCGAGGACCTGGCCGATGCGGTTGGGCCGGGCGCCGGCGCCCCAGGCGGCGATGAGCGGGCCGCCGGTCCGCGCGGACTCCTCGGCCGCGTGGGCCAGGTGGGCGTCGTTGTCCGGGCCGACCGGGTCGTCGGTCTGCCACAGCTCGGCGGGCCGGGTCGCGCGCCAGGCGTAGAGGTTCAGCACGGTGGCGGCGCCGCAGCCGAGCGCCCGGGAGAAGCCGCAGACACGGCGGATCGTGGGGTCGTCGCGCTCGGCGTCTGCGGTCGACGGATTGAGCATGATCCAGGTCGCGTTCGGGCCGCCGGCCCAGCAGCGGCGCAGCTCGTACCGGTACCGGCCGCACGGCGAGATCACGGCGGCCCGGGACAGCCCGGGGGCCGGGCGGGTGGTCATCGGCGCTCCCGGTCACTGGCGTAGAGCGCGATCCCAACGGCGAGCGCGACCAGCGCGGCGGCGAACAGGGCGCGGGCCGCCTGTGGGTGCAGGACGGCTGTGCCGAGTGCGTAGCGCGCGAGGTAGGTGACGGAAGGCTTCACAGGGCTCCGGACGGATCGAGCTGGGCCGCGAGCTCCTGGGCACGGGTGTGTTCGCGGCGGGCCTGGGCGACGGCGCCGGCCCAGCGGCGGCGCCACCGGCGGGCTTCGTCCTCGGCGCGGGCGCCGCGGGCGGTCATGTCGATGGCCAGGCGCAAGTTGAGCTGGTGGGTGGCGAGTTCGGTGCACAGCCGGCCGATCTCGGTGCCACCGTCGTCGGTCGGGTCGAGGAGTGGGCGGAGGGCGGCCGCCAGCTCGGCCCGGATTCGGTCGCGGGTGCGGCGGCGGAGGGGCTGGGTGTTGGCCTCAGCGATCAGCAGGGCGTGGTCGATGAGGATGGCGAGGATGCCGTGGCGATCGTCGGCGGTCGGGCCGGGCGGGAGTATCGCGGTGGTCACTTCCGGGTCCTTTCGGGGATGCCGATCCACTGGCGGCACTGGGAGCGGTGGACGGTGGCGCGCTTGGACCGGGCGGAGCCGGCGTCGCGGATGATCCCGGCGCGGGCGGCGGCGTAGAACCGGGCGCCCCAGCGGTTGGGGTGGTCGGGCTCGTCGACCAGGCCTTCGGCGATGAGGTCGGCGGCTTGGAAGACGACGCCGCGGGCGGCCATGGTGCGGATGGCCTGGTCGCATTGCGCGGCCCAGTCGGGGCGGGTGTTGGCGTCGGCGCGGGCGATGCCGGCGTTCTTGGCGGCTTCGCCGGCGTCTTCGTCGATCAGGCCGGGCAGGGCCATGCCGAGTTGCATCTGACCGGTCATCAGGAGCTCCTTCCTGCGGGTGGTGGCGGGGCGGATGGCTCAGAAGGGGGGCTGGTCCATGGCCCACGGGTCGGCCTGCGGCTGCTGCCTCTGGGTCTGCTGGGGCCGTGGCGCCTGCTGTGCGCCCGCCTGCGACCCGTTCCCGTCGCGTTCGGGCCGAGAGACGCGGGCGATCGCGAAGGCCAGCGAGGGGCCGATCTGGTCGATCACCAACGCGACCGCGGTGCGCTTCTCCTGGGTCTGCTTGTCGGTCCACTGCTCGGTGCGTGGCCGGCCGGAGACGGTGACCTCCATCCCCTTCTCCAGGGACTCGGCGATGTGCTCGGCCAGCGGGCCGAACGCGGTGCCGTTGATCCACAGCACGTCGCCGTCCTCCCAGTCGCCGCGCTCGTTCTTGCGCCGGTTCTGGAAGACCAGGCGCAGCCGGGCCATGGCCTTCCCGGCCTGGGTGAAGCGGAGTTCGGGGTCGGCGACCAGGCGGGCGACGCCGGTCAGGGTGGGCAGCGGCATGGTCAGTTCTCCTTGGTGATCAGGTGCTTGAGCTGGGGGGTGGCGTCGTCCGGGGTGAGGTAGACGGCGACGGCGCGGGGCCACGCCATGAAGGCGTAGGGGCGGCCCCGGATAGTCCTGGCCCACAGGGTCATGTCGCCGGTCTTCTGCGGGCCGATCCGCGGGCCGGTGCGGAGCGAGGTCATGCGACGGCGCCGGTGGGCGAGTAGCCGGAGTACGGGTCGGCGTCGACGGGCTTGTAGGAGCGCCAGGGCCAACTGCCCTCGTAGCCCTGGCAGATGAAGGAGGGCCAGGTGCGCTCGTCCCGCGCGCCGCGCCAGGGCAGGATCCGCCGGGCCCGGTGCTCGCGGGCCGAGCGCTCGTCCTCGACCGGGCGCAGGCCCAGCCCGAACTCGGGCCAGCGCAGCCAGAGGCTCGATCCGGCGGGGCGCAGGGTGCGCGGGCCGAAGCCGGATCCCTGCGGGGAGTGCGCCTCCAGGCTGATCGCGCAGTTCGCGGTGGCCCGGGCCTCATCCAGGACCACCGTGATCCGCCGGGCGTGTTCCTCGCTGTTGGGGTCGCCGGTGTGCAGGCGGTAGATCGGGCCGATGATCAGCAGGTCGGGCATGACAGCCTCGACCCGGCGCATCAGCCACGCGCGGCCGTCCGGGCGCGTGAGGTCCACGCCTTCGGGGCGGACGTCGACGTGCAGCTGGCCGCGCTTGACGGGGGTGCGGCGCCGCTCGGCGGCGTTCATCACGTCCCGGAAGTGCCGGCGGGACTGCCGCTCGCTGTTCTCGCAGTCCAAGACCAAGACCTTCTGCGGTCCGAGGGCGTTGGGCTCGAACTCGAAGGGCTGGGCGCCGGCCGCGGCGGAGACGGCGAGCTGCCGCTGCAGCACGGACTTGCCGCCGCCTTCGCCCGCGGTCCACACGATCCGGTCGCCGTGCTCCAGCAGGCCCGGCAGCACCCAGTCGTGGGCGGTGTCGTCGATGGCGAGGAAGTCATGCACGTCCAGCACAGGACTGTCCTCGGCGGCGCGGCCGGCGTCGCGGACGTCGCGGGCCAAGGCGACGGCGCGCTCGGCGAGCTCGGCCGGGTCGCCGGAGGCGGGGTCGTAGCCCATCGCGGCGATGTCCGAGCCGGTGGTGATCAGGGCGCGGCGCAGCGCGAGGTCGCGGATCCGCTCGGCGTACCAGTCGGCGTTCGCCGGGGCGGGCAGCTGGGTGATGCAGGTGTGCAGGTAGTCGCGGCCGCCGACGCGGCCAAGGTGGCCGGCGGCCTGCAGGGCGGCGGTGAGGGTGATCGGGTCGACGGCCTGGGCGTCGTCGTGCAGCTGCTGGATGGTGGTGTGGATGATCGCGTGGGCGGGCCGGTAGTAGTCGGCGGGAGCCACGGCGGCGAGGTTGGTGCGCAGCCGGCGGGGGTCGGTGATCAGGGCTCCGACGAAGGCCTGTTCGGCGTCGATGTCGTGGGGCAGGGACGGCCCTGCGTCCAGGCTGTCGTCGGGCGGGAAGGCGGCGGGGGCGGTCATCAGAAGATCCCTTGGTCGGCGTAGCTGGGCAGCGGGGGCTGCTGCGGGTTGGCGGCGGGGGCGGTGGGCAGGTCTGCGTCGTCGTAGCGCTCGCCGTGCAGCCAGGTGGTGGGGTGGGGGATGAACCGCTGGTCGGTGTGGGCGGCTTTCCAGGCGTCTGCGTGCCGGGCGGCGGCGGCGAGGATCTCGGCGGGGTCGGCGCCGCCCTTGATGGCCGCGGCCCACGCTTTACGGGCGTGCCCCTTGCCGATCTTCCGGGGATAGGTCTCCCAGAACTCGGCGAAGCCGTCGGTGCTGGAGTGCGCTGACGGGGCTGGCGGGTGTGGAGAGCTATCTCTCTTTTGTATTGAGGGGTAGGTGTCCGGGTTCTCCAGACACTGAGAGCCGTCAGTGTCCGGATTCCCCGGACCCTGAAGTTGGGGTTCAGCGTCCGGGTTTTCCGGACACTGAGACGGCTCAGTGTCCGGGTTCTCCGGACCCTGAAGTACGGGTTCAGGGTCCGGAATTCCGGGACACTGAGGGCCCTCAGTGTCCGGAGAACCAGGACACTGAGGGGCCAGCGGAAGCAGCCGGTACTCGGCCGCCCGGACGTTCTTCTGGCCCGCCGTCGTCTTCTCCAAAGCGCCCTTCGCGACCAGGCCCTTGAGCACCTCGTACATCCCCGAACGGGTCACCTTGCAGCGCCGGAGGATCATCGGCGCCTCGACGCTGCTCCAGGTGCGTCGGGTCTCGTCGTTGGCGTCCTCCGCCAGCACCGTGAGGGTGAGCTTCTCGCGGTGCGTCAGCGTCTGCGGCGCGTGATCCAGCACCTCGACGATCAGGCGGATTCCCACGTGCTGCGGTCCTTTGCTCGTGCGGGTGGTGCCGGCCGGGGCCCGCGGAGTAGGACGGGCCCCGGCCGGACAGATGGCGGTGCGTCAGGCGATCGGGGTGCCGAGCAGGACCGGCACGCGGACGGAGTCGGCCTCGGCGATGGCCTGCCGCACATCCGTGAAGGCGGCTTTGACCACGTCCTCGGGCCGGTCGAGCTTTACCGCCAGGCGCAGGTGCCCGTCCTGGATCCGCGTGCGGAAGCGGGCGGTGACCCGGTAGGCGCCGCTGCCCTCGAACGGCTCGATGCCCAAGGCGAGCTGGCCGGGGATCGTCAGCTCGCCCTTGCGGCCGGCCCGGGTGTCGATCTCCTCCGCGTAGGCCAGGGTGCGGGCCCCGTTGGCCAGCAGGGAGCTGGACTTGAAGTCGGCCTTGATGGTGGCCTGGATGGTCTGCGCGAGCTCCAGCATGTCCGCGCCGGACGGCTCGACGATCTCCGGCAGGTGGTCCTCGAGGAACTCGGCCATCTGCTCCTGGCCGACCCACTGCCCGGAGAGGGCCTTCCAGGCCTGCCACGCGGGGGTGGGGGTGAGCTGCAGGTGGAGGCGGTGCTGTCCCCAGCCGGCCTCGGTCGCGCTGTGTGCGTCGAGGACCGCGGTGACCGTCAGCCGGTCCGGGCGGGCGTAGATGTCGCTGCCGGGCTCGTTGTGCTTGTCCCAGTAGGCGAGGAAGGAGTCGACGTCCTGGACGGTCACGGTGCCGCGCTTGCGCTCCAGGACGCCGGTGTACTCCGGGCCGGTCAGGTCGACGCGCTCGATGCCGGCGGGGGTGTGGAAGGCGTAGACGGTGCCGGGCTCCAGGGGCTCGCCCTGACAGGCGCGGATCGCGGTGTCGATGACGGCCTGCATGTTGTCGCTCTGCATGGGTTAGTTGGCCTTCTTCAGCTCGGTCGGGGCGGTGGTGGTGGGGACCTCGCGCAGGCTCTCGAAGGCGAGCTGGCGGGGGTCGTTGCGGGAGAGGTTGCCGTCGCCGGTCACGAAGAAGACGCTCTTGGGCCGGTCGCCCTGCGGGATCTTGACGGTGACCTTGTCGGTGACCGTCAGCGTGGTGGCGTCTCCCGGGGTAAGCGGCTTGACCTCGACGCGCAGGGTCAGGGCGCCGCCCTTCCCCGTCGCGGTGACGGCGGAGATCAGGTCGTGCAGCTGCTCGGACAGTTCGGTGTGGGTGCGGCCGCCGGCCTGCTCAATGAGGAAGTCGGCGAAGGGCCGCACACGGGCCTCGTCCGCGCTCTCGTGCTCGGTGCTCAAGGGGGTCTCTCTTCCTTCGTGGTGGTGAGTTCGTCGGCCCGGTGGGCCGGTTCTAGGGGTCAGTCGCTGACGGCGTTGACCGTGCTGACCCAGGCGAGGGCGTCGCAGTCCAGGTGCTCGCGCGCTCGGGTGACGGCGACGTAGGCCAGCCGTGCTTCCTCGCGGCGCAGCCGGGTCTCCCCGGTGGCTGGGTCGGGCTTGGGCTGGCGGAAGTCGCCGTGGATGCGCACCTTCGGCCACTCACGGCCCTTGGCCTTGTGCGCGGTCGAGACCACCAGCTCCGCTGAGGTCTCCCCCGCGAGGGCGTCCGCGGCGGTGATGAGCTCTTCCGGGCCGTGGTCGTCGACCAGCTTGACCAGGACCCGCAGGGAGCCGTCCTCTTCCTCGGCGTACTCGCGCACCGCCTCCCAGGAGGGGAACGCCAGCAGCTCCGGGTGGTCGGTGGCCCGGCCGGCCTGCAGGGACTGGGCGGCCCACGCCAGGCGCTTGATCTCGCTGCCGCCGCCGACCAGGTGGACCTTCCGGCCGGCGCGCAGGGCCTCCAAGACGATGCCGATCGCCCCGGCGTTGGTCCGGCACAGGATCGCGTCCGGGCTGGTGACTGGCCCGACGTCGGAGGTGCACTGCTCCCAGCCGGTCAGCCGCAGTTCGGTGCCGACCAGGTAGAGCCAGCGGTTGGCCTCCTCGGCGATGGGCTGCCCGAAGCGGAAGGACTGCGAGAGGGTGCGGGTCTCAGCGCCGAGCTCGCGCTCGAAGACCGTCAGGGCGTCCTTCGCGCCGCGCCACTCGTAGATCTGCTGGGCGGAGTCGCCGACGGCGATGCGCTGCGCGTGCTCCTGGTCCAGCAGGACGCGGGAGAGCACGTCGTTGGTGTCCTGGGCCTCATCCAGCAGGATCACGTCGGTGTCGATCGTCGGCCGGCCCAGGGCCCACAGCTTGAGGTAGTGGTCGTGGGACAGCTTCAGGACGCCGTCGCCCTTGAGCACGTCGGCCCAGGCGAGCTTGGCGACCGGCAGCACCATGTCGACCAGTTCGGCGCGGGCGTCCGGCAGCTTCAGGCCCTCGTAGGCGGGGATGTGGCGGGAGGTCAGCTCCGGGTCGGCGGAGTGGCAGAACCAGGCCACCGTGTCCAGGGCGCAGCGCATGACGACCTTGCTGGTCATGGCCTTCAGGTCGCCGTGGTCGGTGAGGATCCGCTGGACTCCGCCGAGCATCCGGTCCACACCGAGCGCCTTCGCCGCGTCCAAGGCGGTCTGGCGCGGGCGCTGGATCCTGGGCAGGAACTTCGGATCGAAGGCCAGGCCGTGGCCGGTCTTCGCGGTCACGTTCGCCGGGAACGACTTGGCGGCGTCCGCGGCGATGGAGCGGTTGTAGGCGACGTAGAGCATGCGGCGCCTGCGGTCGCTGCCCGCGATCATGCGCAGGGTGCTGGACTTGCCGCATCCGGCGCCGGCCTGCAGCACCAGGTCGGTGCCGTCGCCATAGGCCGCGATCGCCTCCGCCTGCTCTCCGGTCGGGTCGGGCATGATCTCCTCCTTTCTGGGGGTGGTCGGGAATGATGGGGTGGTCGGGGCGCCCGCGATTTGGGCGCGGGCGGCCCGACCACCGGGGGTCAGACGGAGGCGCTCTCCGAGGCCGCGGACTTCTCCATGTGGTCGATCAGCCGCCCGGCCTCCTCCCGCGTCAGCTCGTTGCGGGAGGCGACCTGCCGGCCGATGACGCCGGCGGTGTACTCCAGGGCCTCGGCCCGGTCGGTGAGCTTCAGCTCCCGGAACAGGGCGCCCATCTTGCGCATCTGCGGGGCGGTCGCGGGCCGCGGGCCGGAGGGCTGCCCGCCCCGCTCCGCGGGCGACGCGGTCGGCGGCTCCTCCGCGGCGGCGGACGGCTCCTCGGCGGCCGCGGGTGCCTGCGCCGGGCGGTCCTCGACCGGCGCGGCGGCCGCGGGCTGCTGGGCCTCGGCGGCGCGCAGCTGGTGGCCGCGCTCCAGGATGTACGCACCGAGCGTGGTCGGCTGCCCGGTGGCGGGGTGCATGTGCGCGCCGCCGAGCAGGCCGCGCCGCTCGACGTCATCGCGCAGCGCCCGCGCCTCGACGAAGGTGGTCAGCGCGGTGGCCTGCTCGACCAGGTCCTTCAGGTCCGGGGCGGCGTCACCGTCGTTGAGCCACTCCAGGATGGACACGGCGACGTCCGGGCCGGGCCGGTTGATGACCTGCCCCTGCAGCGCCGGACACCGGGACTTGGAGATGACCAGGGTGTTCTCCTGGTCCAAGTCGCCGATGATGTCGAACTCGTAGCCGATGCCTTCGCGCTGCTCGGCCTTCGTCCCCACCTTCGTGATCTTCTTCTTCGGGCCGGAGTCGTCGATCAGCCACTCCGTCTTCGTCCGCATCGTGACGATGACGTGCCCCGGGAAGGCCAGCAGCGCGTCGATCATGTCGCGCTCCCACGGCCGGGCCTCCTTCCACCCGCCGAACCCGCCGCCGCTCCCCTGGCGCTTGCCGACCGCGTCGACCAGCTCCAGCATGCCGCCCTTGCCCATCCAAAAGTGCGACAGGCTGTCCACCACGACCACCGGGTAGCCGGCCTGGGCGGCCGAGGCCAGCACCTTCGGCAGCTCCCGTGGGTCGAAGGAGTGCAGCGGCGCCACGTCGAAGTCGAAGCCGGTCCCGGACTTGCCGCGGGCGTACTTCGAGGCGGAGCCGCGCTCGGTGTCGATGACAGCGAACCGGGCGCCGGCGCCCAGCACGGTCGCCAGCACCATCGCGGTGTACGTCTTCCCGGACCCCTCCGGGCCCTCCAGGGCGATCCGCGCCCTGGCCTGCTCCCGCGTCGCGGGAGCGAAGGTGTAGCTGCTCAACTCGATCTCCTCACAGTCGTGCTGGGGTTACAGCGGGGCGGCGCCCGGGCCGTGTCACCGGGCGCCGCCCCGGGATCAGGGGGTCGCCGGTGGCGCCGGGGCGATGAGGCGGTCCCACAGGTCCCGCGCCCAACGGGCATCACCCAGGGCGGTGTGCGCGACGTCCGGGGCAGGGCGGTCCACGCCGCAGGCCTCCGACAGCTCGTAGGAACGCCACGGCCACGGCGTCGCGCCGTGCACCGTCAGGTGTGCGCCCGGGGCGTCCTCGAGGGCGAGCGCCGCGGCGTCCTGGCCGGCGCCGAGCACGACGCGCCGCGGGACGCCGGCGAGCTGGGCGCCGAGCCCGTACCGGTATCCGGCGGCCAACGTGGCGACGTCGACGGTTCGGTAGTGCCAGGGCCGACCGACCGCGTAGTGTCGGGCGAACAACCCACTCAGGTGGTCCGCGTCGAACGCTGGGTTCGAGCCGATCAGGACGCTGGAGTTGAGCACCGCGAAGATCTCCCGCGCGGCCTCCTGCGGGTCATCCCACCGCCAGCCGGGCGCGCCGGTGCGCTCGTAGAACCGGTTGAGCTTGAGCGCTTCGGGGTCGGCGTGGGTCAGGTCCGGCTCCAGGTGCCAGACCCGCTCGACGTCTCGGCCGTCCCGGCGGTGGATGAGGGCGACCTCCCACACCTCATGCAGCAGGGGGTCGAGCCCGGTGGTCTCGGTGTCGCCGAAGACGAGGTCCATGTCCATCGTGATCCGTTCTGTCGGGGCCCGGCCGACCCGCCGAGGGGAGGTAGCGGGCCGGCCGGGCGGGGAGGCACGCCGCCCCGCGGGGGTCTCGGGGCCGCGCGCCGGTCAGGTGGCTCAGGCGGCGTGGGCGCGGTCGTAGGCCTCTTGGATCTCGTGGGCGACCTGGCCGCGGGCAGCCACCTCGTAGCCCTGGGACCGGGCCCAGTCGCGGATCGCGCGCAGCTCGTCCCGGCTGCGGCCATCGGTGCTCGGCCGCTGGGCCCCAGTCGCGGTGCCGCGGGCCGCGCGCAGCTTCTGCTCCGCCGCGGCCAGCCGGGCGCGGGCCTTCTCCACCTCGGCCTTGGCTGCCGCGACCTGGGCCTCCTGGGTGCGGGCGGCGCGCAGCTCGGCCAGGGCGATACGGGCGCGCTCAGCGAGGGTCCGCACCCGCTGGGTGGCGCAGCCGGCGCCCCACGCGATGAGCTCCTCGGCGGTGGACTCGGTAGCGGGCTCCGGCGCGGCTGGCCGAATCGGCGTGGGCTCCTCCATCGAGATCTCCTTGTTCCTTCGTCTCGGCTGCTTGGCGGGCTGGGGCGTGTACGGGGGCGGTTCGGTGGGCCTGGGCTTCTCGCCGTCCCGGATGGCCTCGCGCATCCGTGCGGTGAGGCCGGCGCGGATGCCGTACTGCGGGCCCGGCCGCGCAAGCTCGGCATCGAGGCAGGGCTCCCAGACCGGGCAGATGGCGCAGTAACGGCGGGCCCGCTGCAGCTGACCGTCGCCGTCGCCCGACTCCGGGAACCACAGCCGTTCCTCGGTTCCCTGGCAGGCGGCCTGGTCAGTCCAGTGCGTCACGGGACCGCCCCCGATTCGGCCGGGCCGTGGGTCCGCTCGTAGGCCTCGCGACTCAGCGCCTCGTTGGCTGACTGGAGGTGAGCGAGCCGGGCCTCCAGGCGCCGGATGGTCTGGGCGCACTGCGAGGCGGCGAGTTGCCGAGCGAGCCGGTCACAGTCCGCAGCAAGGCTGGCCGCGCGCACCCGCAGGTCCTCGACAGCCAACTCCTGCATCTCACGTTCCGCCTGGAGCGGCCCCAACTGAGCGGCTCGCTCCTCGAGGTCGCGCAGGCGCGCGGCAGCAACAAGTCGGATCACGCGGCGCCCGCCTTCTCGGCCGCGGCGCGCCGCGCGCCGGCGAACCATGCGGCGGAGCCGAGCGACACGACCATCGGCTGGGTGTCCACGAGGTCCGGGGATGGCTGGGCGTGCCGGTCGGTGGCCGCGCGGTCGCCGGGGCCGATGGCGATGGGCTGGCGGCCGGCGAGGGCCCGCTCGAGGTCGGCGACCTGGGCGCGCAACGCGAGGTTCTCCTCGCGGCGGCCGTGGGCCTCACGCCGGATGGCCTTGTTCTCCTGCCGGAGCGCGTCGGCTTCCCGGTGCTCGGCATCGGCGTACCGCCGGGCCTCGCAGATCCGCCGCCACGGGTTGGCAACCTCGGCGGGGAGCTGGTGCTGGATGAAGTGGTTGGCGGCGCGGAGCCGGTTCTCCAGGTCGCTGGCGCGCAGCGCCTGGGCCGTGCGCTCGCGGCCGACGATGTCGAGACTCTCGCGCAGGTCGGTGATCTCGACCTGCAGCTCGCGACGCGACTTGTGGTCGCCCATGGCCGCGATGCGGTCGGTGATGCTCATGCGTTCAGTTCCTTCCCGCCGGCCAGGACGGCCCGGCCGAGGTCAGTCAGCTCGATCGGGCGGCCCTTGAGCGGCGCGTGGTCGCCGAGACGGACCAGGCCGTCGCGGAGCAGCCGGTCCAGGGCCGGACGGGACACCCCGGAACCGGGCTTAGCCGGGTCGCGGTAGACGTGGACGGTGGCCTCGGCGAAGCGCTGCAGGTAGTCGCGGCCGGTCTTCGTCAGGCGGATCGTGGCCATCGCTCAGCCCTCCCGCGCCGGGTCGAAGTCGGCCCAGACGACGATCGGCGTGACCGTGTATTCGGTGGGGTTCTCGCCGTCCGCGTCTACGAAGGGCTGGTAGAGGCGGAGCGGGGCAGCCGGATCTTCGCTGTCGTCGCGGTCGTCGTTCGGGTACCAGTGCAGAGGCCCGTCGCCGGGCGCGGGCAAGGCGTCCCGGTACTGGGTCTCGCAGTGCGCCTGGGCGTCGCCGATGCACCAGTACGTACCGAGGGGAACGCCGCAGCACTCTGCCCGGTAGGCGGTCGCGTCCCGCTGCGGCGCGGCGACAGGCTCATCCAGCGTCTTCGGCGCGAGCTGCTCGGCGAGGTGCAGCACGGCGTGGATCAGGCCCTCGGCAGCGAGCGCAGTGCCGGTTGCCGGGTCGGCTCCGTCGCCGTAGCTGAAGTGCTGCGCGCGGGCGGCCAGCCGCTCGGCGTGCGCGGCGTGATTCGTCGTCATCGCTGCTCCTCCGGGCCGTCGTCGGTGGGCGCCGGCACCGGGGCGCGGCGGCTGGTGACGGTCCGGACGGACCGCGCGGTGCCGACGTGGATCTCGGTCTGCTCGCCGCGAGCCGTGCGGACGGCGTCCGCCACCACCCCAACGGCCTTCTTGATCGCGCTCACAGTCGTCCTCCTCGCGGACGGCGGTAGATGCGGCGGGTGCCGGCGGCCTCGCGGACCTGCGCGGCGGCGTAGGCGCGGCGGGCGCCGGCCCGGGCGGCGGCGTGCCTGGCGGCCAGGCGCGCGCCGAGGAACAGGCCAAGCGCAGCGATAGCCCCGGCGATGACGAACAGCGGGTTGGCGGTCACTGCTCACCTCGCCTGCGGGCGATACGGACCGCAGCGGCCACCAGCTCCCATGCGGCGAACGCCATGCCGTAGGCGCCGACATAGACCGCGAGCAGGACCAGCGCGAAGGGCGTGGTCATCGGACCTCACCCGCCTTGAGCTTGGCCATCCACTCGTCCGCGGCGGCCCGGGTCCGGAAGAACCGGCCGCGCGGCTCAGGGAGCGACGCGGACCAGCGGACCCGCCAGCAGCCCTCCAGCTCCTCAACGACCGGGAGCGCCCCGGACTGCTCCAGCAGCGCAGTCAGGCGCTCGACCTCGGCCAGCAGCTGCGGCACGGCCTGGTGGGCGTCGCAGATCCATAGGGCGATCGGCCCGGCGAAGTCCGGCAGGGTGGCCAGGGTCGTGTTTCCGCAGACGACGCGGTTGTAGGCGGGCTCGTCGCCGGAGGCGACGACGTAGTCCTCGTGCCAGGGCTCGGAGTACCAGTTGCCGAGCTGGGCGGAGCGGATCTCTTCCAGCCGCTCGGCGGACATCGGCTCACTCACCGTGCACCGCCGATCCCGGCCGGCGCCGCGGCGGTGCCGTGGTCGAGGCCGGCGTACTCGCCGCGCTCGGCCGGGGTCCAGCACTGCGGGTCCGGGTCGTGCGATGCGGCGAAGGCGTCGTACTCCGGGGCAGCTGCCCCGGACAGCACCTCGGCGTGGTGGGCAGTCAGGACGCTGTACCTCCCGCCGCACGTGCACCGCATCCGCCCGTCGGCCAGCACACGGCCCGACGAGGGCTGATGCTGGTCCCGCACCAGCGCGGCCATCAGCAACGCCTCGGTGTGCGCCGCATCGATCAGCATCTGGTACGGCACCGTCACGGGCTCGCGCCCGGCAGTCTGGGTCTGAAATGATCGGGACACGCGGTCCCCTTCCATGTCTGTCAGAGATGGATGGTTGGGTTGATCGCACGGGCCGTCCGGGTAGCAGCGGGCGGCCCTTCTGCGCGGTCTGTCAGGCGGCCTCGGCGATGGGGACCTCGGGCACCGGGATGCCGAGGTGCCGGGCGACCGCGTTGAGCTCGTAGCGGAGGTTCTGCCGACTGGAACCCGGGTTGGCGATGTCGACCTCGACGGTCGAGCGCCATTCCGGGTCGTCCTCCTCGCGGGTGCGGAGCCAGTACTCGCTGACGCGCAGTGCCGCGAGCAGCTCAGGTCGGGTGACGAGGATCCAGGGGGGCTTGATGCTGTCGTTCATCTCTTCCCTCGGAAGTGGATGATTTTCCAGCGAATGTGGAAACCAATGGCGTGCGAGCGCCCGCACGAAGCGGGATGGATCAGCGGAATAGGGCGTCGACCGGCCGGTCGACGGCGGCCGCGATGAGGCCTGCGGCGCGCCGGCGGCACCCGGGGCGTTCGGAGGTTCCCGTAGACACGAGGTGGCCGATTGTCGACTTGGTGACTCCGCGGTGCTCGGGGTCGAGTTCGCGGGTGCGTTGAGCGAGCTCCGCGATGCTCAACTTGGACTCGGCCAGTGCTTCTCTCAGCGGCTGACCGCCGTCCAGCTTGATCATGCGCGTCTCCTCGGGGTGCGCGGCAGCCGGGATCGTTCGTGGAATGTGGATGTGGAGCCGTTCGGTCCCATGCCGTGTTTCCACATTCCACATCCAGATTTGGATGGATGTCAAGCGATGTGATGTCGACAAATCTGCTGTACTTGCAGGTCAGTTGCTGATCATGCAGGTCAGAGCATGATCGGCCGTGTCACGAATGTGGATGCGACAACCGGCCAACGTGCGCCTACCAGCTTGCTCCGAATGTGGACGCTGGCCCATGCTGGCGCACGTGGAAGAGGATGTGGACGGCCTCGCGGCGCTGATCCAGCGCGTCAAGGACGAGAAGGGCTGGGGGTTCACGACGATCGCCCGTCGCAGCGGGCTACCTACCTCGACTGTGCACTCCTGGGCCACGCGCGTGCGAGGGACCGGGAGCCGTGGACCCGCCCCCGAGAAACTGCGGAAGCTCGCCAAGGGCCTGGGGCTCCCAGCGGCCGAGGTCTTCGAGGCCGCTGGCCGCCGGGTGCCGGGACCGCTCTCCCCGGACGAGGAGAGCCACTTCCTGCACATGCTGCGCGAGCTGGACACCAAGGAGCGCCGTGTGGTCCTCGCGACCATGGAGGCAATGCGCAGCGACAAGGAAGCGTCTCAGTAGTCACACCCGTCACAATTTAAAAAATCATGCTCGGGTAGCACAACCATTTCTAGATGAGTGCAGTGCACATCTGGTCATCCGGAACCTCTACACGCACATAGGTAAGAGGGTATACGGTCGATTCTTACCGCTGACCCTCCACCTGCGGCCTCTACCCACCCGTCTCGCACAGGGGGAGCTATGTGCGTCACGGTCCGCACTGCGGACATCGATCCGGCCGCACCGGTGTACGACCGCCCCAACGTCTCGATCAAGGTCTCTGACCGGCTCAGCGCAGAGCGTGCGCGTGCCCACGTCCGGCTTCTGCTGGTCTTCCTCGGGGCGCCGGCCGGGCAGACGGAGCCGACCTGTTGGTGCGGCGACCCCGTCGAGATCCCCGCTCCCCGCGGAGACCCAGCTCGGGCGTTCATCCCGGAACAGCGCGGGAAAGCGCAGGGGGAAAGGACGAGGAATGCCTCGTAAAGCGCGGAACAATCCGCGTCAGATCAGGTCGAAGTCCTGCAGCTGCAAGCTGTGCGTCGCGGCTTTTCGCCCCGGCGAGAAGCCCACCCGAAAGGACTGCACGGGTTCTTGGCAGGCCCGGTACCGGGACCCAGGCGGGAAGCAGCGTGCGAAGACGTTCCGCACGAAGAAGCAGGCTGAGGCGTTCCTCGACTCGGTGCGCTCCGACGTGCGGACCGGCACCTACATCGACCCGGGCCGCTCCGGGATCACCCTGGCGACCCTGTACTCCGACTACATCGGCGGCCGCCGTGGCGAGCAGACAACCATCGAGCGGGACGTGTCGTCCTGGACCGTGCACGTCGAGCCGGCCTTCGGCGCCTGGAAGCTGCTCGACATCTCCCACATGGACGTCGACGCCTGGGTCACTCGCATGGGCAACGCGACCGGGCGCACGGCAGTCATCAAGGCCTTCCAGCTGCTGGACCGGCTGCTGGCCGTCGCACTGCGAGACCGGAGGATCCCCTTCAATCCCTGCGATGGGATCAAGCTGCCACGGAAGAAGCCGAAGCACCCGGACGACCTGCGGCCTCCGACCTATCAGCAGCTGGCGCTCGTGCGGGAGCACCTCCCAGTGCACTACCACCCGCTGCTGATCACAGCGGAGGAGAGCGGCCTGCGCTGGGGCGAGCTCACCGACCTCCGACTGCAGAACGTCGACTTCGATCTCGGCACGATCCAGGTGCGGGAGGTCATCGTCGAGACCACCGAGCACGGCCTGCAGCGCAAGGAACAGCCGAAGAGCTCCGCCGGGTTCCGCACGGTGCCCTTGACGGGGAAGGCAGCGGACGCGATGCGCGAAGCGATGCGGCTGCGGCGGCCGGCCGAGACGCGCACGGCTCCGCAGGACGGCATGCATGAGGAGGAACTGATCTTCCGTGGTCCACTCGGCGGCGTGCTGAGTCGGCATAACTTCCGACGGTTGTGGGTCTCGGCCATCCAGGAGGCGGGGATCGCACGGTCGGTGAAGAACCCGCAGACGGGGCGGATGGAGTGGTGGCCGCACGTGCACGACATCCGGCACACCTTCGCTTCGCGGCTGCACGATGAGGGCGTGCCAGAGACCACGGCCCAGATCATCCTGGGGCACGAGCGCGGCGCGAAGGTGACGTGGATCTACCAGCACGCGCCGGCGGAGGCCGTTGAGATCGTGAGGCGGGTCCTCGACCCGGGCGCCCCGCGGCTTCGCATGGTGAGCAGTTCGAACTGAGCAGGCCGCAGTCCACCGTGAGTCCACAACAAATCCACGAGCCCACATCCGCTCGCATCGGATCACATCGCAGTCTCGGAACCTGGCACTGGCCCTGAGCAGGCTCGAACGTACCCCACATCGGTCCACATCGGACCTCATCAGACCCATGATCACTATGCCCACGTGCCTTACAAAGCAGGGGTCGGCGGTTCGAAACCGTCTGCGCCCACCCCACGGATCCAAGATCCAGAACATGACGAAGGCCCAGCTCAGCGAGGATACCCGCCGAGACTGGGCCTTGATCACTCCCCCGGCCGAACGATCTTGCCGGAGCCTCCGTGCCACTTACGTGCCAGATCCCCCGTCGATCTTCCGCTTCCTACCCGCCTTCCCGGCCTTCCGCTTCCTCTTCCGCTCCTCCTTCTGCGCGTCCTTGATCATCCCGTCCACCTGCTCCGCGATGATCTGGTCCCGTCCCCCGGTCATGTGCTGATAGATCAGCGCGGCCCGCACTGACGCGTGCCCCATCCGCTGCATCAGCTCCCGCGTACTCGCCCCGCTGTTCGCAGCGAGGGTGTTCCCGGTGTGCCGGAGGTCATGAAAGTGGACGCTCTCCAGCCCGGCCGTCTTGAGCGCCGCCAACCAGGTGTCCCGGAAGTTGCTCCGCCGCAGGCTCCCTCCCCGCGGCCCCACGAAGACCAGCCCGGTACGCCCCTTCTGGGAGAAGGTGCCGAGGTGCTGTTCCAGCGCCGGAACGATCGACGCCGGAAAGGCCACCGACCGGACGCCGGCCTCCGTCTTGGGAGCCTTCACCACCAGCCCCGCCGACTTCGTCTCCACCTGCGCCCGCTGCACCCGGACGACCCGCCGCCCCAGGTCGATATCCCGCCGCTCCAGCGCCGCCAGCTCCCCGAACCTCAGACTGGCGAACGCCGCCAGGAGCACCAGCGTGCGGTACCGCGCTTCGATGGCATCCGCCACCTTGAAGACCTCAGCGACGGTGAGCGTCGGCCGCTCCGGCGTCTTGGTCACCCCCGCGCCCTTGATCCGACAGGGGTTGCGCTGAATCAACCCGTCGTCGACAGCGGTGTTCATGATCGCGCGCAGCACCTGGTACGCCCGCACGACCGTCGGCTCACCGACCCCGGAGTCCAGCAGCTCGGCCCGCCAACGTCGAACCCGAGGCGTACTGATCTGATTGAGCGCCAGGTCCCCCAGCTTCGGCACCAGATGCAGCCGAATGGCCACCTCGTTGCGGTCCCGGCTACTGGCAGCCAGGTTCCGTTCCTTGAGCCACGGCCCAGCGAACTCCGCCAACGTGACCTTCCCGGCCTCCGGGTCTGTCCACTGCCCGCGCAGGATGTCCGCCTCGATGACCGACAACGCGGCCTCGGCATCGGTCTTGCTCGGGTAGGTGCGCTCCCCGTTGCGCAGTTGCTTGGTCTGCGGGTCGGGGTAGCGGATCTGCCAGCGGCCGGAGGGGAGTTGCCGGACTGCGCCGAACCGCCGCTTGCGTCCCTTGGAGTTGGGCATCAGGCCACCTGCCTTCCGTGTCGCCGCCTGATCGGGTGGGTGGTGTTGCTCGCGATGAACTCGTCCAAGGCCGGCTCGGGTATGCGCACGTGGCGCCCGACGTGGACGAAGGTGATGCGCCGCTCCGCGATGAGCCGGCGGGGGAACCGCGGGGTGGTCCCGAGCCGTTCGGCGACCTCAGGAATCGTCAGGAGACGTTCAGCCACGGGGCTCCCTCCCCTCCGGGGTCGGCCGAGGCCGAGGCCGAGGCGATCAGGGCCTCTGCCGGGGTGTAGCCGCGGCCGGCGTAGCGCCAGTGGCCGATCACGAGGGTGGGCCGGTCGGCCAGGCCGAGGCGCCGTGCCCTCTCGGCCGCCCGGTGATCGGTGCGGGTCTGGCGGAGGGTGCCGAGGGTGGTGGAGTAGTGGCGGCTCTTGGTGGAGAAGTGGCCGCGGAAGCCGAGCATGTGCGACCAACGGCGCAGGGCCAGGTCCGCCAGCGGCTCCAGGCCGCCCAGCTCCCAGCAGGTTTCGATCATCCGGCGCGCGTGCGGGCGGAGCGGGATGGACTCCAGCTCGGACAGGTGCCGGATCCTGCGGTCGACGGCCCCGGCGCTCTCGGCGCCCTTGGTGGCGTACTTGGCGATGTACCCGGCTACGGCCGCCGAGGTGATGCGCTCCCCGGGGCCGAAGGCGTCGATCGGCCGGACGTCGAGCTGTCGCCCGAACCGCAGCTCCAGCCTGCGGCCCAGTACCTCGGCCCCGGGCGCCAGGACCCGGACGCGCTTGGCCGCGCCGTGTATGGCCGCCTCCAGCACGGGGAGCGTGGCCCAGCCGGGCGGCTCGTCCTCCGGTCCGGTCGGGCCGTCCAGCCGGATCACGGCGTGGAAGTGGACCAGGCCGCGCCGCTGGTACTCGGCGACCTTCGCGAAGGACAGCCGCAGCATCCGGGCGAGCCGGGCGCGGGACATTCCGCCGGCGCGGGCGAGTTCGCGGCGCAGTTGGATGGTGAAGCGGTGCCACAGGGCTCCGGCGTGTGCCTGCCACAGGACCGCGCCGGGGTAGTCGTAGCAGTTCGGGCACAGCGGCTCGCCGAGCTGGGCGTCCTCCTCGGTGTGGCGGATCGGGCAGCCGAGGGGGAGACCGTGCGGGCAGGTGCCGCCGGCGCGGCGGGGCCGACAGCGCTGGACCTTCCCGCCGATCTCCCGGCGGGTGTGGACCGGTCCGAAGCCCGGGGCGGTCAGCGTCACGAACGCCCGGGGGTGGGCTGTGACCGTGCCGGGGGTGTCCTTGCCGCCGATCAGTCCGGCGCGGATGAGCTGGTAGGTGTCGCCGCGGTAGAGGCGGGAGCAGGTGGGGCAGACGGTGGCGCGGCGGTTGCCGCAGGCGACCAGGAGGCGCCCGTCCGCGCTGGTGTGGGTGTGCAGGATCTCGCCGGTGGCGGTGTCCACGGTGTCGGCCGTGCCGACCAGGTGGACGGGGTTGGTGCAGCCACCGGCACGGGTGATGTTGGCCCGCCAGGCGGTAAAGCCGGGGGCGTTCGCCTGTCGGATCAGCTCGGCGACCGCCGGCGGGAGTGCCGCGGTTTGGCCGAGGGGCCGGGGGGTGGGCATGCTGAGGGAACTCCGATCAGTCATCTTGCGGTGGTTGGTGGAGGAGGGCCCCGGCGAGGCGGTGGAGTTTGGCGACTTGTCGCCCCGCCGGGTGCCCGGCTTGCTCGCCGTCACAGGCGCACCGAGTCGTCGTAGGAGCGCCGGGCGTCGTACTCGGCGTATCCGACATCGGTGGACCCCCACACCTGATAGGCGATGGGACCGAACCGGCGGAGCGTCTTGAAGTGGTCGCGCTTCTCGATTACCTCGGTCCCCATCAGCTCGGCGGCCCGCACGACGGCCGCACGGCGCTCCGGCTCGCTCTCGCCCCTGGCGAAGACCATCAGGCTCGGGGCGTACGGGGCGGGGATCTTCGGGTTGTCGGTCAGGAACTGCGCCAACTCCCGCAGGCCGGCGACGAAACCGTCCAGGTCGGCGGGGAGGAAGGCGGGGGCGGGTCCGCTGGACATTGGTTGCCTTTCTGAGATGAGGGTCAGCCGATGGAGCCGAGGACGTTGGCCAGGAAGCCGAGCACCGACCGCAGGAACGGCGCGAGTCCGGTGCTGGCGAGCAGGAAGCCGAACGTGCCGCACAGGAACAGCGACAGGTAGGACAGGACGCGGTAGCGCACGAGAACAAAGATCACGAGGCCGAGCACGACCGCGGCGGAACCGGACACGATCACAGGGGTTCACCTCCTGGCGGGGGCCTGGGCGGTCAGTCGGTCGGCTGGTGGTCGTCGGCCGCGCGGCGCTGGCGCGGGATCAGTCCCTTGGCCGAGGCCGGCGGGGTGTCGTAGACCGACTCCGCCTCCAGGTCGAGCGGGAGGTCCGGGGTCAGGTGCGCGAACCGCTCCGCGATCCGCTGGGCCGCGTCCTCCGCCACCAGGGCGGAGCGGGCACGTTCCCAGCCGTCCCCGGAGGCCAGCACCGCCGTGCCCGGTTGGGTGGGGTCGATGGCCTGCGCCGCCTCCAGCGCGTCCGGGTGCAGGTCGCCCAGGGTCATGGCGGCGGTCTCCGGATCGGCGACCCGGTGGCAGACCCGGCCGCCGAGCTGCGCGCGCAGCGCGGTCACCCCCGGCCCCAGGTCCGAGCCGACCCGTTGGCCGGCCACCACCAGGAACACCCCCAAGGCGGCGCCGAGTTGGGCCAGCCGGATCAGCGCCGTTGCCGCACCCTGCGCCTCTTCCTTCTCCGCGCGGGAGGCGATCAGGAACAGTTCGGCGATCTCGTCCACGATCACCACCACCGGCACCGGCCGCGTGCCGTCCGGCAGTGCCCACACGTTGCGCACCGCGCGGGAGCGGCACAGCGCCATCCGCTCCTGCGTCAGCTCCACCAGTGCGGCCAGCAGCTTGACCGCCTGCCGCCGGTCGGTGGCCAGGGCGGACAGCCGTGGCCCGTACAGGGACAACTCCATGCCGCCCTTGCAGTCGATCCCGACCAGCGCCACCGCCTGCGGAGCCAGCCCCGCCACCAGTGCGTTGATCAGCGTCGACTTCCCCGACCGGGTGGCCCCCACGATCAGCCAGTGCGGGATCCGGCGCAGATCCAGCACCCACGCCCCACCGGACTCCAGAGCGCCGACCACCACCCGCAGCAACTCCCCCGCCCCGTGCCCGGGTTGGGGCAGATGCGGTTCCGCGAGCGGATCCAGCGCCGTCGCGGTCAGCTTCACCAGACCCTCGGCCGGGGTGGTCACTCGGACCCCGTGCACCCGCCAGGCGTGCGCGAGCGCGGGAGCCGCGTCGGCGAAGTCGGACGGGACCTGTCCCGGCAGCAGCCGCACCAGCAACCAGAAGCCGTTCCGCGTCGGGTGGAGCATCCGCCGACGCGGCACCCTCGGCCGCGGCGGCTTCGATCCCCTGCCCACCAGGTTCGCCAGCACGGTCAGCGCCGGCTTGCGCGAGGCGGCAAGGTGGCATCCCGCCATCGTCTCCGGCCAGCGCACGAGCACCCGCCACAGCACCGCGGGCAGCCCGATGCCGAACCACCACAGTGCCGGAAACCGCCGCCGGTAGACCGGCGCCCCCAGGTACAGCACCGCCCACACGGCAAGCAGGGCCAGCAGCAGCCAGCCGAACCAGCCGCCACGAGAGGCATGGTGCGCCACGGTCGCAGGGTGGCGCGTCATGTACGCCCCGGGGCCGATCACTGCGCGCCGCCCTTCCCGGACGCCGGAGCCGGCGCGGAGCCGGACAGCGGCTTGACCTCCGTGGCGCGGAAGGCGATGCCGTGCCGCCCGTCGTTCTCCCACGGTGTCGCCCGCAGCTCCCGCACCTCCAGCGGGACCCCCAGCGTGACGCCCTTCGGCTCGCCCGGCACCGAGACGTTGATGACCTCGGCCTGCGTGCCCGCCAGCAGGCAGACGCCGACCTGGTACATCGTCAGGCCCGAGTCGCGGTCGACGCGGACCTGTCCAGTCTCCCGGTTCGCCAACCGCGGCGCCGGAGCCACCGCACACAGCGCACCGGTGAACTTGCTCATGTCGATCGGAAGCGCGATAGCCACCGCGCAACCTCCCTTTCGATCAAGCGACGGAGCGCCTTGCTTCCGTCGTGGTTGCCATCCCGTACTTCGGGTGGCGCTTCGAGAGTGGTCCCCGGCGTGTGGATTGTCAAGCTCCCCGTAGTACGGGATGCTTGGCGCAGAGATAGCGGGTACCCGCTAACGAGGTGAAGGGCGGACACGATGGAGACCGGGCGGAAGGCCCCGAAGTACCGGGCGATTGCGGACTACCTGCGGGAACGCATCATCGATGGCACGTTCGCACCGGGACAGCCGCTCCCGTCCGAGGAGGTCTTGGCCAATCAGTTCAAGGTCACCCGCCCCACGGTCCGGCAGGGGATCGCTGAGCTTCGGGCCGCCGGTTTGGTCGAGGTGATGATGGGCCGAGGCAGCTTCGTCCGCTCCCCCCAGGCGCGCCCGAACCTGACCCGACCGCGTGGGGTCCGGCGCGACCGGGACGGCCGGTTCAGCGAGGCCGACGCCATCCGCTGGACCGCCGCCGAGGAGCCGACCGCCACCCGCACCGACGCCCCGGTCGCACTCGCCGATCTGCTGCGTATCCCGCCGGGCGAGCCGCTGTTCACCTTCGATCAGCACGAGACCGCCGACCACGGCCGCCTACGCCAACTCCACCGCACCTACATCCCGTTCTCCGTACTGATCGGCACCAAGTACGAAGAGACCGCGCCCCCGCCGGCCCCCGCACTCTTCGACGCGCTCGCCGACCTGGGCCACGAAATCCACTTCACGGAGTACATCCGCACCCGCATGCCGCTGCCCGACGAGGTGATCACGCTCCGGCTCGCGGAGGGCGTTCCCCTGCTCCACATCCTGCGCCTGACGCTCAACCAAGATGACCGGCCGCTCGCCCTGGAAGAACTACGCATGCCCGGTGACGACCTGGAGATCAGCTACACGTACCCGCCTCAGCTGTGATGCATGTCGGCGTATCGGCATGCAGGTCGACCTTAGGACGCATGTTTTTACGTACCTCCTCAGAATCCGAGCTGCCAGCGAATAACCTCACGCTCCCTCGGATTGAACGGCCCTTGTGGGTCAAGTGGAGGAAGTTCGTCCTTTGCTGCGATATTGACGCAGCTAAGATTTTCCACAGGCGTCAGTTTCATCAAGTTGTTAAGCAAATTCATGACGCATGGAAACAGCTCCTCCACCAGCACGCCAGGATCAGCATCCCAGGAACCTCGGACTATCTTCTTAACGCCCCATTTTGACCTGCCACCCAGGGCATCCATTGCCGTCAGAATATCTGCGGCATCTGCATGCGGCAATCGCACGCGAGTCTCGATTGGCCCACCCATATTGCGGACCGCCAAGGTCGATAGAGCCTCGCCATGTACCGAGTTCCGCAACAGTCGGAGAACTGTGACCGTGTGCTTTCCTTGCGAATTCGGTCCCACAATCGATGCCAGCGCTGCATCCTTATCTCGAATTTCCTTAAGCCAGTTCTTATTTTGCCAAGCCGCTTGGTAGGATCTGCTTTGCAGACCAAGAACTTTGTGCGCCACCCGAGCAGACACGTCAACTGCGCCCATGAGCGAAACTAGAATGACGTCCAGGCAGTTTAGCACTTCCAGAGCGGTGTCGTTGTTCTGTTCGAGATTCAGTGCGATGTGCAGTTCGTCACGGCTCTGTAGCGACGCTTGAACCCGTCGCAGCAGTGAACCACCGAGCTGGACAAACGACTGATCTCCGACGTTGCTTGCGTTCTGGACGCAAGCGCCGAACCAGCGCCAAGCAGCCGGCAGCAACTCCCGAGTACCCACCCAGTAGTAGAGCCCCTTGTTCATCGAATATGTGCCACGCCCATCAGGGCCTCGGTAGGTGATATATAGGCCCTGTGCACGGAGATACAGCCCTACGAATGCGAGTGCTTCCTCTGGCGTACACACCATCACGCCATACGGAGTCCTAGTCTCACTCAGATAGGGCCTCTCGGTGATGAAGAGATCCGCATGCACCGTCTCTGCCGCCTGAGCAGCCAAAGAGTCTGCTTCACGCCGGGAACGTGCCTCCACCTCGCCGAGTTGCTTGTACGACTGTGCTTTTACGTCGTTCTGCGCAATCAGCGTCCGATTCCCGATAATTCCACTTCGTCCTACATGTTCGGAGGTCGCATAAGCCACAGGCCAAACGTCGCTCCCCGCCTTCTTAGGAAGCACTTCTACCCATCCTGGCACGGCTTCGGCATATGGTCCGTACTTCTTGTGAGGCAGGTCGACTGGCGGACCACCATCGGCATACCGATACAGTTTCACAAACTCATGCGTAAGCAATCCGCTCAGCACTAGTTTTGGGCACCACGGGCCGTCTACATCAGTAATAATTGTGTCCGCATCAGCCATTACAACCAAACACCGCATCGGGGCGCGGGGAACGAACAACGAAGCACGTCGACCTGTTGGATTCTTCGGCCATTCTGAGTTCATGGTCGGAGTCAAGTTTGAGTGCCGAAGACGTCGAATCACCCCGTCAGTATAGAACTCGTGACACCTTCACCGGCTATCTTTCGTGGCGGGAGGTCAGCAGAGCGCCAAGCGCCAGTCACGGCAACGGCTGCCTGGGACGTGGTTCAAATCTTCTCTACGTATTCAAGGGCGGCTCGCTCCGCTCGCCGCCGCCCGCCGCTTCGGGCGGCCCGGCGTGCGGCGCTGGGGCGCCGGTCCGGCCCGCCCGCACGGCGGGCGGCTCAGCCGGAAGCGATCACCCTGCCCCGTCGAAGATCCTGCCCCGCAACGGAGTTCCGGCGCCGGTTGCTCGCCGTACGGGTCCACCCTCCCGACAGCCGATTGTGGGCCTTCGGCGCCCGCGTCAAGGGCACGGACCAGGACGCGCACCCGAAGCTGCCCACGGCACAGCCCAGTTGGCCGGCGCGTCCTGGTCCTCTTCGGCCCTTGACGCGGGCGCCGAAGGTCCAAAACCTCGCAGCCATCGGGAGGGTGGCCCCGGAATGGTCAAGGCCCGAGCGCGCTACCGTCCCGCAGACGCGGAGGAGCCCCACCCGTGGTTGGCTGTTCGGGGGATCAGCCGCTCCGCGAGCGGGGCCTTCGGACTCCGGAAGCGTTGCCCTCCGTCCGGAGTCCGATCACCCGGCGGACGGGGTGTGCGGTGCCGGCCGCCCGCCGGGGTCCGGGGCGGGCGCCCAGTACGGAACCGACCGTCCGCCGGAGTCCGGGGAGGGCGTCAACTCACCCGCGGTGCCCGGTCGCCGGGTATGTCCGCCGGCGCCAGGCGCTCCAGCTCGGTGCACAGCCCGAGGGTCAGCAGCCGCGCGAGGCGCTGGGCCGCTTCGGTGGTGATCACGTCGAGGTTGACGAAGCCCTGCCCGCGCACGTCGACATCCGCGCGCAGGTAGGCGAAGTCCTCTTCGAAGCCCAGCGCCCGCAGCTCGCCCGCCAACTCATCCGCCGCCCCGTGGGCTGTGGCCCAACCCCGTACGTACGGGATGCCGTCGTACAGCACCTCCGCCCGCTCCTGTCCCAGGTCGGGCACCTCGTCCTCATCGGCCGCCATGGCTACCGCTCCTCTTCCCGCTCGCGCCCGGCGAAGGCGGCTTCACCCATCGCTTCCCGAGCCGCCTTCAACAGCTCCGCGAGCCGCTTGGCCGCCTTCGGCGTCGTGCGCCCCAGCGTCACGAACCCGTTGCCGAAGGCATTGACGTCCGCTTGCAGGTACGGGAACTGCCGCGCCAGGCCGGCCGCCTTCAACACATCGCGCAGGTCCAACACCGCTTCCCGCGCCTCGAACCACGGATCCGCCGAGGCATCCGACCCCTCCCCGTCCGGGTCGATCAGCTCACTCGCCACGACCGGGCACCCCCTCCAGGACCACGCGCTCCGCATGCGACCCCTGGCTCTCGCCGTGCACCCACGCGCTCAGCTCCGGCCCCACCTTCGGGGCCACCAGCGCCTGCCCGTCACTCGCACCCCACTCGTCCACCCGCTTGAGCAGCCAAGCGGCCGAGCCGAGCATGACGGCCAGCGCGGCCGAGGGACGCCGGCTCTCCTCCAGCCCGGCCGCCGGAGGCGCGAGCCACTGGTACGGGTCGTCCGGGTGCGGCTCCGGCCCCGGCACCACGAAGTACGCACCGCTGGACAGGTACTGGTACTCCAGTCCCTTCGGCGCCAAGCGACCCAGGACGCTGACGAAGACCTCCCGCCCGGTGGTCGGCACCATGAACCCGACCTTGCTCGCGCCGTGATCGACCACGATCGGGCCGCTGGGCAGCCGATGGCGCCGCAGCAGATCCCACGCCTCCACACCCAGCCGCTCACCGACGATCACCACGTCGAAGCTCCAGCCGGCCGCCAGCAACCCGGGCCGACGCGGGTTGTCCTGCCACAACTGCCGGCACAGCGCCGGCCGATCCGCCGCGCCCGCCAGCCAGGTCAGGCCCCTGTCCGCTACGACACCCACCGCCATCCACCCCTTGATCATCCGTCAGTGTTCGTGTGGCTCTTGGGGAACAGCGTTGACCCGCGCACACCAGAGTCAGAAGATGACGGGTAGTGATGCGGGGGTGACGCGTCCCCCCGTCACCTCCACGGGAGACGAGGCGATGACCACGGCACCGGACACCCCGCTCCGCAAGGCGCGGACCGATCGCAACTGGTCGCTGGCGCAACTGGTTTCGCGGATCCGGACCACCGCCCAGCGGCACGGATTCAGCGTGGCCAAGGACGAGAGCATCCGCCGCCGCGTCATCTACTGGGAGAAGGGCACCCAGGCGCCCGACGACTTCTACCTCCCGCTGCTCTGCGAGATCTTCCAGTGCCAGCCCGCGGATCTCGGCTACGGCCCAGCCCCCGATCCCCTGGACGCCCTCACCGCGGACCTACTCCAACACCTGGACACCGCAACCTCGGTGGACGCCGAGCTCATCCGCATGATGAACCTGCACACCGACATGATCCGGATGAAGGACCGCAAGCTCGGGGCTCACGTCCTCGCCCAGGAGATGACCGCCCATCTCCAGCAGACCGAAGACCTCTTACGGTTCGGCACCTTCCACGCCGACCGCTCAGCCCTCGCCTACGTACTGGCCGACGCCTCCGCCCTCGCCGGCTGGCAGGCCATCGATACCGGCTCTCTACGCGACGCCTGGGACCACTTCGAGCGCGCCAAGGCCGCCGGCCGCGAAGCAGGCGACCCAATGGTGCTGGCCTTCGCCACCGCCGAACAGGCATACGTCCTGCTGGACCTCCAGCGCCCCGAACCGGCTCTCCAGCTCATCCAGCACGCCCACCAGGCCGACCGCGCCCACCTACCGCCGCTGATCCGCGCCTGGCTCTACGCCGCCGAAGCCGAGGCCCATGCCGCACTCGGCGACCAGGCCACCGCGCTGCGCGCCATGGACGCCGCCGCCGGCACCCTCCCCCAGGACAGCAACGACCCGAGCATGCCCTACCTCGCACTGAACCTCGTCCACCTCTCCCGGTGGCGCGGCTCCGTACTGGCCTCACTCGGCGACGCCGAAGCAATCGAGGACCTGACCCAAGCCCTCCAAGGCATGGGCTCCGGCACCTTCACCCGCGCCGAGGCCGGCCTACACTGCGACCTCGCCGGCGCCCTGATCGCCCGCGGCGACACCACCCAGGCCCGCGAACACATCGACCAGGCCCGCAAGCTCGTGGACCTCGCCGGCTCCGCCCGGCAACGCCGCCGCGTCGATCAACTCGCCCTCAAACTCTGACCCACCGTCACTTCCCCCGCTGACCGCGCTCCGCGAGCACGTACAGCAGCGCAACCAGCGTCCCCGAGTTCCAGATGTCCCCGTCCCGGATCTTGTCCATGATCGAGGACAGCGGCACCCACTCCATCCGCTGCATCTCGGTCTTCTCGGTCGGCTCCCCGACCTTCACCGCCCCCTCGCCGACGAACACGTCGTGCCAGGAGTCGATCATCCCCACCATCGGCTGAAACCGCGTCACATGCCGGAAAGACTTGGGCCGGTAGCCCACCTCCTCCACCATCTCCCGCAGCGCCGTCTCCTCCGGGTCCTCCCCCTCATCCACCACACCGCCCGGCAGCTCCCAGCCCCACCGATCCGAGACGAACCGATGCCGCCACATCAGCAGCACCCGATCCTCCTCGTCGATCAGCGCCGTCATCGCGGCCGGCTTCAACTTCGCGGTGTGATGCTCGAACCGATCCCCGTCCGGCAGCTCAACATCCGTCAGGAAGACCCTGATCCACTCGTTGTCATAGATGATCCGCTCACCATGCACCCGCCACGCCGTCGAGGTGTCCTCAGGTTCAGTAGCCACACGAGGAACGTACCTTCCGAAGGGCAGCGCGCACAGGGCGATCCCAACGCAGGAGCACCGAGAGTTCGCACATCGGGTGCGCAGCTCGGACCGCACAGCTGATCTACCGGACCGCTCGCTCACCGCCATCGGTATCCACACCTGAAGCCAAACCCCCGATTGATGGAGTCACGCGATCGGGGGAAGAACCCGCGAATCAGAAATTCTTACGCCTCCGAGAGCATGGCTTCCCGGACCCCGCATATCAGCAGCAGATGCCGCCAAATCCTGATTAAGGGCGTAAAGCTGAGCTAGCGGATCCTCATCAAGGGAAAATCCGTATGCCTGCGCCACCAAGCGGTCGAGAGATTCATGCAGAGTCTTTAGTCTATTATTTCCAGGATTATTTAGCGATTCATATTGCCGCTCAAGCGACACCCCGCGATCGAGATACTTCTCGCGCTCCTTCAAAATTTCAGAGGAATTGTTAACAATCCCCGCAATGACCTCTCGGGAAGGGTTTTGGGGCCACGGGAAGGTATCCCAAACGGTGGTCGATGTGTACCGAGGATCTGATTTCATAGAAGAGCAACGAGCTCGCGTCCAGACATCATGGAAACAGCTACTCAAAACGCCGAAAGAATAGTCATCATCCAGAGAAAAAACCGTCATCGAGTCGCCAGGCCGGATTGAAGCGTCGACAAAGCAGACCACTGTCCGACGATTGATACTCGCAACACGAGAGGTAGCAATATAGCGGTCGAGCGACGAGATTGCCGCTAGCATGTCACCGCGTCGATAGTTGAGCCTCCACCAATTTTCAAGGAAACGGGAATGGTGCATGTTAACACGAGCTTTTGGATTCCGCGCCAGGAGAGGAGTATTACGACTGGATTCATCTGCTGCCTTCTCCTGTCGTTTCGGCAGCACGTTCTTGCGCAGATAAGACATCAGTGTCGGGTAACGCGCTTCTGCCTCTAGGCTATCTGTTTCCGGGATGTCAATTACCCAACGATCCACAGAGGTATCGTGCAGCATCTCCCGCCCGCCAAGATACGGGTGAACTACGTCCCGATTTCTAGGATCCACAACGATTCTTCTGCGAGTAGCGCGGTCAAGTACAAATCCATCTCCCTTGGTAACGCCAGGGGTCTGTCCTTGAAAGCAAACCTGGGGTTCTTTATTCACCGGGAGAATGGCAGCCTTGGTAACGTCAATCCCCGGGCTGAGTGATGTGGGGATATGATCCATCTCCAGCCGAAGTTGGCCATCGTTAAGCCAAAGGATCTTTTTCCCAGGTTCTGCACCCTTGAGCCAATTGACTAGTGAAACGTGTACAACAGCGTCACCCGACCACGGCTGAGAAGAAACTGCTTCGAAGATTTGTCCACCGTTGTCTACGATATGATCCAATGACGATCTACGGGAATGGTTCTGACGAATAGTGTTCGTGGCAACCAATCCAGCCCTACCACCTGCTGGCAGGTGGGCGTGGGCCAACGGAAACCAGTAGGTAACGAAATCGGACACCCCACTCACGGTCGGGAACCTCTCAGCCAACCGGGCGCAGTAATCAGGGCCTAGGTCACGGATCATTCGACGACGCCCCAGAAAAGGCGGGTTTCCAATTACGACGTCGGCCTGAGGCCAATCGGTAAACAAAGCATCGGCCGCGCGAATAGCTCCGTCGAGGTTCTCCAGCGGGAGGACCTCTTCATGGTCATCCAACTCGTCGGTTGATAGTTTCTTGGCGAGCATCATCGTTACTTTGGCCATCTCGACCGCGAACGGATTGCTGTCCAAGCCGAGGAAGTGGTTCCCTGTAATCCCTGAGATTGATGTCTGGCCGGCTAGCCCTCCCCTTCTTCTTTCCGAAATCATAGATTGGATTTCATTTTCAATCCTCCTCAACTCTCGGTAGGCAACGTATAGGAAATTTCCTGAGCCACAAGCTGGATCCAGAACCTTGAAATTCGCCAGCTCAAGCAGGAGTTTTTGTAGCTCTTGGATGGTTCCTGCCTGGGCGATCCTTTCGCGCCAGGGATTGACTATGACAGGATTAACAATTTTAACGATATCTGCTTGGCTGGTGAAATGTGCCCCATGAGCGTGCCTCTCGCCTTCTTCCATGGAGCCCTCGAAAAGTGTTCCGAAAATCTCCGGCCGTACAGCAGACCAATCCGTTTCAGCCGCTCTGCGGAGAGCCTCCAGCTCATCCTTAGTGGGCTCTACCGGGAAGATCTCGGAAAAGAGGCCACCGTTAAAATAAGGCGTTCCCCGATAGCGGCCTGCTGGCGTAACCCCCGGCGTGTTCATTTCCCGAAATAGGCCAAAAACAAGATCATAGGCACTATCTTTGCCGAGGGAGTCATCCAGCGCGCGCGTGAATAGTCCGCTCGGGAGAAGGCCAATGTCTTCCGAAAACATTGCCATCACCGACTGCAAGACGAATCGCTGGGCTGCGGTCCTGGACACGCCGCGTTCATGCATTTCTGAGAAAACCCTGGCAACGCCTGCAGCCGCCTCGCGCGTCACTGCAACGAGGTCGTTATGGAAGATCGGCTTTACTTCGACGGGGAGAAGAAACGAAAGTGCGTCATATCGGTGGTCAATCTGGTCAATCGACACCCGATCCACTGGCGCATCGAGCTGCGCATCGAAGTCATAGATCCAAAACTCGTCAAAATTGCAAAGAATGACGAATCGTGGCCGATTTGGAACTGCATTTATCCAATAATCGAAAGCTTGTCGATAGTGCCGAGAAAGATCTGAGCCCGCCTTCTTCATCTCAATTAGGCATCGCGGCTTCCAAAGGAGGTCGGCGAAGGAAACTCTGTCGCGCTTTTTTATGCGCATTTCTAGGGTTGCCCCAGCCTCGCGAACGCCACCGTGTCCGAATGCCTGGAAGAGGCGATCTAGAAATACCTGAGACTCGCCTTTTTCATCCCCGCTGAGATGTTCGTTGCGGTATCGCTTGAACTCATTCAGTCGTGAGCGCAGGTCATCCGGTGCTGGGTTCGCCATACTGGCATGGTAGGACAGCAGGCGTTGCCTTACCCCTCTAACACGGCATCGCGCGTGCGGAGAGGTCTCGGGGTACTGGGTTCGCTGTTCGGCAACGGCCGAGCCCACCACCCCAGGCAGCCTTGGCCGTTGCACCTGCGGCGCTTGGTCGTAACACGGCCCGCGTCACCGGACGCTGCTCCGTGCCAGATCCGTGCCAGATCGAGGGGCCACCCGCGGGCACTCGCGGTCTGGCACGGGCGCTCCCCTACGCGCGGACCTGAGCTCGGGATACCCCAGGTCGTTCCTATGATCACCACCGAAGGCTTACAAAGCAGGGGTCGGCGGTTCGAAACCGTCTGCGCCCACCAGCCGGATCCCCGCGTTCCGAGATTCGACGAAGGCCCAGCTCAGCGAAGTTTACCGCCGAGCCTGGGCCTCTCTTGCTCCCCGGGCCCAAAGCTCCCAGGTCATGCGCCTCGCGCCGGCCGGCGCGGCGACCCACGGCTGGTGTCTGCGGACCTCCGCGCGGGGCGGCCGTGGTCGAGGTCCGAGACCGGGCAGGGCCCCGGCACGGCCCGGCGCTCGCCCGGTGAGGCGGCAGGCGGGCGCCGGGGGTCTGGACGGAAGCGCCGACGGGGTGTCAGGCGCCGTGCTCCACCGGGATCGTGCGGGCGTGGTGCTTGATGTACTCCGGCGGGGCCGGGATGCGGATGGTCAGGAGACCACCGTGGTAGGCGGCCTTGATGCCCTCGTCCGGGACGGTGAAGGGCAGCCGCACGGTGCGCTCCATGGTGCCGTAGCGGAACTCCGAGCAGAGCTTCTCCTCCTCGGTCTCCGGCTGCTCGGGGTGGTGGGCGCGGATGGTCAGGGTCTCGGCGTCCGTGGTGAGCTCGATGTCGCGGTCCGGGTCGAGCCCCGGCAGTTCGGCGCGCACCACGTACGCGTCGTCCAGCTCGGCGAGCTCGACGGGGAAGGTGCGGCTCACGAACTCGTGCAGCCACGGCAGGGACAGCATGGGAATGACGGGCAGACCGCCCTCCAGCCGCTGCCTCAGCTCGGGCAGCAGCGCGCGACGGCGCTGGATCAGCGGTGCGGGCATGATCGGATCATCTCCTCGCGGAGTCCTCTCCCCCACCGCAACTGTGCGCACGGGCCGGGCCGCGCCGAGGGGGGCCGATGGTCCCGTTCACCCTCCACTCGGCCCAGTCGAGACCCAGCCGAGACCCAGCCACGGCCCACCCGAACCCCGAACCCCCCGCCTCACGCCACCGCCGGCCCCTGGATGTAGTGCCCCGCCGAGTCGTACGGCCACGCGTTCGCGCGGCAGCCGTGGAGGCCGAAGATCTGCTGCATCATCACCGGGGCCAGCATCCCCTGCCCCGGGCAGCCCTCGTGGCCGTGGCCGATGCGGTGGCCCACCTCGTGGTTGATGATCAGCGCGCGGTACTCCGCCACCGGCCCGGGGAACTCGGGCGAACCCAGCTGCCAGCGCCGGAGGTTGACCACGACGTCCGCGCCGACGTCGCAGTTGACCTCGCCGTGGGTGTCGAGTCCGGCGGCCCCGCAGATCCGGTCCACGGTGTCCGGGGTGGCGATCTTGATCACGAAGTCCACCGGGCCGGAGGAGACCAGCCGGAAGGCGTCGTGGCCGTCGGCCGTCCAGCCGCGCGGGTTGGCGAGGATCGCCTGCACCGCGTCGGCCGCCGCGTTGGCGGAGATTCCGGCGCCGCCCTCCACCTCGACCTCGTACCGGCGCACATACCCGTGCCCGTACGCCCCGCCGGAGTGCTGCGCGACGGTGAAGTCGCCGGTGCCGTGCTCGGGGACGGACGGCGGGGCGGAGGACCGGGAGGCGGTGGGCGTCGGGCTCGTCCGCACCGTCGGGGACGCGGAGGCCCCCGGCGTCGGGCTGGTGCTCGCGCCGAGCCGACCGTCGCCCCGATCGGCCTGGGTCGCCCCGCTGCCGGGACCGGCCGCGCCGGCCACCGAGCCGGCCGACCGCGAGTCGCCGGTGAGCCCGGGCACCTCCCGCTTCAGTACGAAGAGGCCCGAACCCGCCAGCGCCACGACCACGAGCACCAGCAGTACGCGGGACCCCCTCCGCCGCGGTGCCCGCCGCCGTGACCCCCTGCGCCCGGGCGCCGGACGCCCCCTGTGCCCACCCATGCCATGCCCTCCCCATCCACGGAGTCGGCACCTGGGCACGCTCCACGACGACAGAGGGAAGGCTGATTCAGTCAGATGATCGCACCAGGGCGGTACGGTCACGAGTCCGTAACACCACCCGCCGGGAGGGCAGTTGGCCCCGCCGGGAGCAGGCCCGCGGTGCCCGCGGGCAACACCCGAGGCAGCCGGGCACCACCCCCTGAGCAGCGGCGCAGCAGCGGCGCAGCAGCGGCGCAGCGGGGCCGCAGCAGGCCCGCAGCAGCCCCCTCCCTGTGTGACGGTTGTGGAACAATCGTGCCCCTGCGGTGCGAACCCCCTGTGGATCAGCCCCGCCAACTGCGCATACTGATGCCCATGCCGCGTGTCCTGCTGATCGAAGACGATCCCGCCGTCCAACGCGGGGTCGCATCGGGACTGCGGTACCGGGGCCACGAGGTGACGGCGGCCTCGACCGGCGAGGAGGGCCTCGCCGAGTTCCACTCCAACCGCCCCGACGTGCTGATCCTCGACCTGATGCTGCCCGGCGTCTCCGGCCTGGACGTCTGCCGGCGGGTGCGCGACCGGGACCAGATCCCGATCATCATCGTGACCGCCCGCGGCGACGACGTGGACGTGGTCGTCGGCCTGGAGGCCGGCGCGGACGACTACGTGGTCAAGCCCGTGCGCGCGGCAGTCCTGGACGCCCGGATACGCGCGGTGCTGCGCCGCAGCGACCCGGCGGGACCGGGCGCCGCCCCCGGCCGGCCGGTCCCGCGGACCTACGGGGACCTGACCGTCGACCGGGCGGCCATGGAGGTCACCCACCGCGGCGAGCCGGTCCCGCTCGCCCCCTCCGAACTGCGCCTGCTGCTGGCCCTGTCGGCCGCCCCGGGCCAGGTCTTCAGCCGCCAGCAGCTGCTGGAGACCGTCTGGGAGCACGGCTACCACGGGGACGCCCGGCTGGTGGACGCCTGCGTGAAGCGCCTGCGCGGCAAGCTCGGCGAACTCGGCGACGCGCCCAGCTACATCGAGACGGTACGCGGCTTCGGGTACCGCTTCCGCGCCGGATGAGCGGCACCAGCCGGAACGACCGGGCCGACCACCCCGACCGGAGCAGCCGAAACACCCCACTGCGCCGCCCCGGCCAGCCCGGCCTACCCGGCCTGCCTGGCCAACCCGGCCAGCCCAGCCACCCCGGCCACCCCGTCCACCAGGGCCACCCCGTCCACCCCGGTCACCCCGCCCAGCCCCCTCCGGTCGACCAACCCGCCGCAGCCGCCCGCCGCGCCCTCACCGCCGCGGCCGCCGCGAAGGCGGGCAACGCGCTGCGCGGGCTCCGCTTCCGCCTCGTCGTCGGCTTCACCCTGGTCGCGGTCGCGGGCGTGCTGGCCACCGGCGTGATGACGTTCCGGGAGGCCCGGATCGGCGTCCTCCAGCAGAGCCAGGACATGGTGGTGGACGAGTTCCGGGACAGCGTGGACACCCTCGCGCCGGACGTCCCCGTCCCGCCCGGCCAGACCGACCTGTCGGCCCTGGCGGAGCAGCTCTCCTGGACCCACCGCTCGCAGCACTGGCGCGTCCTGGCCACCTACGGAGACCGCCAGGCGGCCTCCCCGACCGGGGACCGCTTCCCGGAGCTGACCCCCGCCCTGCGCCGGTCGGTGGGCACCCGCTCGGTCGCCGTCTTCCAGCGGGTGCGCACCGGCGGCCGCTCCTCCCTGGTCGTCGGCCTCCCGGTGGCCGCCGACTCGGCCGACGGCACCCGGATCGGCAGCGGACTCGACCTCTACCTGGTGGTACCGCAGTCCACGGAGCAGGAGAACGTCGACGCGCTGGTCGGCGCGGCCGAACGGGCGGCGGTGCCGGCCCTCGGACTGGCCGTCCTGCTGGCGCTGTTCGTCGCCCAGGGCGTGCTGCGTCCGGTGCGGGCGCTGCGCCAGGCGACCCGGCGGATGGCCGCCGGCCGCCTCGACACCCGGCTCAGCGTCCACGGCTCGGACGAACTCGCCGACCTCTCCCGGGCGTTCAACGAGACCGCGGCCGCCCTGGAGCAGTCCGTCACCGAGCTCCGCCGCATGGAGGCGCAGGCGCACCGCTTCGTCGCGGACGTCTCCCACGAGCTGCGCACCCCGCTGGCCGCGATGTCCGCGGTGACCGACATCCTGGACGGTGAGGCGGCCCAGCTGACCGGGGACACCGCCGACGCGGTCCGGCTGGTCAGCGAGGAGACGGCCCGGCTCGCCCGGCTGGTCGACGACCTGATGGAGATCTCCCGCTTCGACGCCGGCGCCGCCGAACTCCGCCTGGACGAGATCGACCTGGCCGAGTCGGTACGGCACACCCTGGCCGGCCGCGGCTGGCAGGACCGGGTGGTGACCAGGCTGCCCGCGCCGGGGGTGCTCCGCGCCACGGTCGATCCGCGCCGCTTCGACGTGGTGGTGGCCAACCTGGTCGGCAACGCCCTGAGCCACGGCTCGCCGCCGGTGACCCTCACCCTGGAACGGCTCCGGGCGCGCCCGTCCGCCGGTGGCGCGGAGCAGGTACGGCTGACCGTCCGCGACCGCGGCCCCGGCATCCCGGGGGAGGCGCTGCCGCATATCTTCGAGCGCTTCTACAAGGCGAGTTCGGCCCGCGTCCGCAGCGAGAGCAGCGGCCTCGGCCTCGCCATCACCAAGGAGAACGTGCGGCTGCACGGCGGTCGTATCCGGGCCGCCAGCCACCCACAGGAGGGGACGGTCTTCACCGTGGACCTCCCCGTCCGCCCCGCCGCGCCGAACCGCGCGGGCGCGCCGGAGGCGGTCACCGGCCCGGACGAGGAGCCGGCATGGGCGTGACCGGACCGGACTCCCGCCCACGGCCGACGGCCGACGGCCGGCTCCTGCCACCGACCGGCACAGCGCCCGCGAAGGCGCTCGGCACGGCGCTCGCGACAGCTCTCGGGACGGCGCTGGCGCTCTCCCTCGCCGGCTGCGGCGTCCCCGGCTCCGGCGTGATCGACGCCGGCGCGCCGGCGACCGGCCTGGCGATGCCGCCGACGCGACCGCCGTCGGGCACCGTCGCGCCCTGGGCATCGAGGGCTCCGGCACCGACGACCGCGCCCACCGCGTCCCCCGCCCGCCTCCGGGTCTTCGTCTACCTCCTGGCCGCCGGCCGCCTCCGCCCGGTCGTCCGCGACCTCCGGGCCGGCGGCGACCCGGTCGCCGCCGCGGTGAACGCCCTCCTCGCCGGCCCTACCGCGGCCGAGCGCGCCGGCCCCGCCGGGCTGGGCACCCGCCTGTCCCGCCCCGCCGGAACCGTCCACGTGCGGGTGGCCGGCCGGACCGTCCTCGTCGACCTGCCCGGACGGGCGCCCGCACCGGACGCCCTGGCGATGCGCCAGCTCACCTGCACCGCAGCGCTCGCCCTCCGCACCGCCACCGCCGCGCCGACCCCCTCCCCGGTCACGGGCGGGGAGGGCGCGGAGGGAGTCGAGGTCGACGTCCTCACCTCCGGCCACCGGCTCACCGGCCGCAGCGACGGCACGGCCAAGTCCTGCCCGCCGCCGACCAGCCCCGGCTGACCACCGACCCGACCGGACTCGACTGGACTCGACCGGAACCGACCTGACACCCCTGCTCGCTACACCCGCATCGTCCCCGGCAGCACGTAGTAGAAGAGCAGCCCGATCAGCACCAGATAGGCCAGCACGGCCAGCGTCCAGCCCAGGTTGTAGCGGATCACCTGCCCCTCGCTGCGGACCAGCCGCGTCGTGGCCACCCCGACGCTCGCGGTCTGTGGGGCGACCGGCTTGCCGACCTCCGCGCCCAGCGAGTTGAGTGAGGGGAACAGCAGCACCGGCGCGTGCAGCAGGTTCGCCACCGAGTACTGCAGCCCGCCGAAGAGCGCGTTCGCCGAGGTGTTGCTGCCGGAGAGGGCCACCGCGACCCAGCCGAGCAGCGGGGAGACGATGATGAACGCCGAGCCGGCCTGCGCGAAGCCGTGCGCCACCGAGTTGCCCATCCCGGAGAAGTTGTAGACGTACGCCAGGCCGAAGACGATCGGCCCGACCAGCAGCGCGCCCCACATCTGCCGGAAGGTGTTCCGCGCGACCTGCCGCAGCTCCGCCGCGTTCGGCCGCAGGAAGGCCGCGATGATGATCCAGCAGACCAGGATCGCGGTGCCGGCCACGAACGGCGCGAAGGACCAACTCGCCTTGCTCAGCTTGCCGGAGAGCGAGGAGACGGCGTCCACATGCGGGGCGAACGGCACGTACTTCGGCAGCGGGGACCACGGGCCGGTCCAGGCCACCACCACGGCGACCAGGATCCCGAACGGCACCAGCCCCCGCCACGCCTGCCGCACCGGAGCACCGGCCCGGGCGGCCCCCGGCCCGGCGGACGCCGGCTCCCCGGACGGCGACTCCCCGGACGGCGACTCGCCGGACGGCGGCTCGCCCGCCAGCCCCCGTTCGTGCTCCCGGATCTGCTCCTCCGTCAGCGGCGTCCCGCCGAAGCCCAGGATCGACTTCGGCCTCCAGTACCGCAGCAGCACCAGCAGCGCGCCGAAGCAGACCAGCGACCCGATCACGTCCGGCAGATACGGCCCGAGCCACTGCGAGGTCGGGTACTGCCCGAGGATGTACGCCAGCGAGCCGACCACCGCCAGCGGCCAGCCGTCCCGGAACCCGCGCTTCCCGCTCACCAGGTAGATCAGCAGCCACGGCGGGGCGAGCGCCAGCACCGCGACGATCTTTCCGACCGCCGCCGACAGCGACATCAGCGGCAGCCCCGTCACCGCCGCCAGACCGATGATGGGCGCCCCCAGCGCTCCGAAGGAGACGGGTGCGTTGTTGGCCAGCGCGGCCACCCGGATCGCGGCCAGGTCGGCCATTCCGAAGCCGATGAGCAGTGGGGCCACCACGGCCCACGGGTAGCCGAACCCGACCAGCCCCTCCATCAGTGCCCCGAACGCCCAGGCCATCAGCAGTGTCTGCACCCGGATGTCGGCCGTCGCATGGGTCACCAGCCAGCGCTTGAAGGCCTCGAACGCCCCGGTGACCACCATCGTGTTGTAGATGACGACGCCCCACAGCACGATCCAGTCCACCGACCACACACCGGTGGCGGCGCCGAGTCCGTACGCGGCGAAGGTATGCCCGACCGGTGCCTGCCACAGCGTCATCGCCTCGACCAGGGTCACCACCGAGGCGATGATCGCCGCCTTCCAGGCACTCATCCGGAAGGCGGCCAGCAGGAGCAGCAGGACCACTGCGGGCACCAGCGCGAGGAGGGTGCTGCCCAGAGTGCTGTGCGCGGGGTCCAGCACCTGGTGGAAGACGTCGGCCGTCATCCGCACACCTCCTCGGCCCGGCACGACCGTCTGTCGGCGGGGGTGCCGGGACCGGCACCGGCGGTGGGCGGGGACGCAAGCGACGGGACGGGCATGGGACCTCCATGGGCTCCGCACGGTACGGGTGCGGATTCCGCGATGTGATCAACGCCTTTCGCGTAGAGGAATATGGGCGCAGCCCAGGTGACTGTCAAGGCTGCTAACAAAACCCGCCCGCGCGACCCGGTCTCAGCCGCGCGAGTCCGCGCCCATCCGCTCGGTGCCCAGCACCGAGAGGAGCCGCAGAGCCTGTTCCGACGGCGAGCCGGGGACGGCCGTGTAGATGACGACCTGCTGGTCGCGGTCGGAGATGTCCAGGGCGTCGCAGTCGACCGTGATCCGGCCCACCAGGCGGTGCTGGAAGGTCTTCTGCAGCGTCGGCTCGCCGACCACCTCGCGGGCCGCCCACAACCGCTCGAACTCCCGGCTCCCGGCCCGGAGTTCGTCCACCAGCTCGGCCAGCCCCGGATCTTCCGGGTAGCGGGCCGTCGAGTTCCGCAGCCTGGCCACCGAGTTGCGCCGGAACGCCTCCACGTCCGACACCCCGTAGAGCGTCCGCCCCTCCTGGCGCGGCTGGAGGAAGGCCCGGCGCAGCAGGTTGCGGTCCCGGGGCGGCACCGCCGAGAAGTCCTCCATCAGCGCGGCCGCCAGCTCGTTCCAGGCGAGCACCTCGAACGCGGCGGAGGTGACGAAGGCGGCGGACAGCGGCATCCGGTCCAGCATGTCGAGGATGCTCCGCCGCACCTCACGGGGCGGCCCCAGCGGGCGCACCGGCGGCGCGCCGGCCAGCAGGTGGAGATGGTCGCGCTCGCGGTCGGAGAGCCGCAGCGCCCGGGTGAGCCCGGCGAGCACCTCGGCCGAGGGCTTCGGCGCGCGGGCCTGTTCGAGCCGCGTGTAGTACTCGATGGAGATGTACGCGAGCTGGGCCACCTCCTCGCGCCGCAGTCCCGGGGTGCGCCGGCGCTGCCCGGTCGGCAGCCCCGCCTCCGCGGGACTGATCCGCTCCCGCCTGCTGCGCAGGAAGTCCGCCAGCTCTCGTCTGTCCACGCACCCAGTCTGCGCGACCCCGGATCGCGGAGCCAGGTACGGGTGATGCCTGGATGGCCGCCCCGGCCGGGCGCAGCCTCGATGCCATGAGCGACACCACGACGAACCCCGCGAGCACGACGAACCCCGCAAGCACGACGAACACCGCAACCACCCCAACCACCGCGAGCACGACGGACGCCACGGACACCGCGACCGCCCCCCGCCCGCTCCTGGCCGGCAAGGTCGCCTTCATCAGCGGCGCCGGCCGCGGCATCGGCGCCGCCGCCGCCCGGCTGTTCGCCCGCGAGGGCGCCCGCGTGATGCTCGCGGCCCGCACCGAGGCGCAGCTGAAGTCGGTGGCCGGGGAGGTCCGGGCGGCCGGCGGCACCGCCGAGTACGTGGTCTGCGACCTGGCCGACCCGGCCGCGGTACGGGCCGCGGTGGAGGCCACCGTGGACCGCTTCGGGCGGCTGGACGCCGCCTTCAACAACGGTGGGATCGCCGTCCCGCCCGGCCCGATGGACACCACCCCGGAGTCCGATTTCGACCAGCTCTACCAGGTCAACCTGAAGAGCGTCTGGGTGGCCATGTCCGCCGAGGTCGCCGCCATCCGGGCGACCGCCGGCACCGGGGCGATCGTCAACAACAGCTCTGTCGGCAGCCTTCGCGGCAACCCCGCGCTGCCCGCCTACGGAGCCATGAAGCGCGCGGTCAACAGCCTCACCGAGTCGGCCGCGGTGACCTACGGCCCGGAGGGCATCCGGGTCAACGCGATCGCCCCCGGCCACACCTCCACCGAGATGATCCGGGAATGGGCGGAGCACACCCCCGGCCTGGTCGACCACCTGATCTCCCTCACCCCGCTGCACCGCGCGGCCGACCCGGCCGAGATCGCCGAGACCGCCGCCTGGCTGCTCAGCGACCGCTCCTCGTACGTCACCGGCGCGGTCCTCCCGGTGGACGGCGGCGCCCGCGCCTGAGCGAGCCGGCGCCCGGACGGTACGCTGCGGCCATGCCTCGTTACGAATACCGGTGCCGGACCTGTGGTGCGACCTTCGAGTTGCGGCGGCCGATGGCGGCGGCGAACGCCGCGGCCGTCTGCCCGTCCGGGCACGACGATGTGGTGAAGCTGCTCTCGACGGTCGCGGTGACCGGCACGGCCGGCGCCCAGGCCCCCGCCCCGGGCGCGGGCGGCGGTGGCGGCTGCTGCGGGGGGTCCTGCGGCTGCGGCGGCTGAGCCGCACCGCGGGTCGCACCGCCGGGTCGCAACGCTGAGCCGCACCGCCGGGTCGCAACGCTGAGCCGCACGGACATCGGGGCGCGCGCCGGGGCCGAGCCCCCCGCACGCCCCGGTTCGCTTGCCGGGTTCACTCAGCGGCCGGACCATGGATGCGTCGACCGTCCTGCCCCCCAACCCCCAGGAGGCGGCGATGCAACTCAACGACAAGCATCCGGCGGACCACCGGCTCAACCTCGTCTACCGCTACGGGGCCGGTTTCATCGGCCTCGTGCTGCTGGTCTTCGGCGCCTTCGGCTTCGCCGGCGACGTCGGTTTCTTCAGCACCAACGGGGACAAGCTCGCCGGGCTGTCCACCAACGGACTGCTCTCCCTGCTCTCCATCCTCTTCGGCCTGCTGCTGATGTTCGGCGCGGTGCGCGGCGGGAACTTCGCCTCCACCCTCAACACGGTGGTCGGAGTGATCTTCCTGATCAGCGGCTTCGTCAATCTGGGCCTGCTGGACGGGCCGAACAACTTCCTGGCCTTCCACATCCAGAACGTCCTGTTCAGCTTCGTGGTCGGGCTGATCCTGATGATGTTCGGCCTCTACGGCCGGGTCACCGGCGGCCTGGCGCACGACAACCCCTACTGGCGCAAGCGGCACCCGGAGAAGGCGGCCAAGGAGGACGCGATCGCCATCGCCCGCGTCCCGCACGTCCCGCCGCGCAGCCTCTGACCGCGCCCGCCCTCCGACCCGCGCCTGGACGGCATGGAAGGCGGCGCGGGCGGCGGTCGACCGGCGTCCCGGTCGGACTGATCCGTCCACTGGCACGGATCAGTCGGGAGCCACGATCCCCGCGCAGGTGACGGGGAGGCCCTCGACCCGTTCGACCGGGACGCCGTGCTGCCCCGCCAGCGCGAGCGCCTGGCGGAGCCCCAGGTCCTCGGCCGCCGCCGACTCCGGCGACGACGCGCTGACGAGTACGGCGAGCGGCCGCCGCTGCTCCAGCACCCGGATCGTCTCGCCGACCCCGGGCCGGACCAGCTCGGCGCCTGAGCTCCTGCCGTGCGCCAGCCCCCGCTCACGGGCGATCCGCTCCGCGGCGTCCCAGGCCGCCCAGTCCGGCTCGCGGTCCTCGGGGTCGGCCTCGACCAGCTCGGCCGCCTCGTGGACGGCCTCGTCCCGTACCTCCTCGAAGCGGGCGGTCACCGCCTCCAGGAAGGTCGCCGTCGCGTCCGCCCCGGCCAGCTCGCGGAAGCAGCGCGCTCCGTGGAAGGCGCCCTCGGCGACCGGCACCGGGCGGGAGACGAGACCGCAGACGGTGGCGTCCAGGTGCGCGGACGGGATCAGCAGGTCCTCGCGGGTGCCGAAGGTGCGGGCGCAGCGCGCCGGGTCGGCCAGCACCGCGGGTTCCGGGGTGAACGGCGTGCCGTCCAGCGCCTCGACGAGCTCCCTGGTGCGCGCTCCGCGGCCGGTCCAGCCGTCCACGAAGACCACGTCCGCCGGATCGTGCCGGGCCGCCAGGTAGCGGAGGGCGGCCGGGTCGACCCCGCGCCCGCGGACCATCGAGACGGCGTAGTGCCGCAGCCGTATGCCGTGGCCCCAGGCCGCCCAGCGGCGGATCAGGATGCCCACCGGGGTGCCCGCTCGCAGCAGCGAGGCCAGCACGATGTTCCCGCCGAAGCCGTCCGGCTGCTCCCGGCCGCGCTCGGCTATCAGGGTCTCGGTGAGGACGCCGACGGCGCGGGCGGTGTGCCGGGCGCCCTCGGCGAGCGCCTCCTCGAAGAGCCGCTGGTGCTCGGCGGCGGGCTGGTACTCGACCGGAAGGGCGGTGGGGGCCGCGTCCAGCGGCACCCCGGTGAGGTCGGTGAGCAGCCAGGCCACCTCCTCGCCCGCGCAGCTGGAGAACCCCGGCCCGCCGAGCGGGACGAGCTCCCTCCGCCCGGGGGCGCGGAGCGGCGCCGGCACCGGGACATGGCCGGACGAGGCGGCGTCGACGGGCGGCGGCATCGTCGTCATGGGCGTCCCCGATCTTCGGCGTGCACTTCGGTCCGGCAGGGCTCGGCGATACACGAAGAACGTAGCCGAGATCACGTTTGGTTCCACTGCTCCCGGCGCCATTCTCCCTCAGGGAAGGCGATGCTCGGGCACAGAGTCGGGCATATCCGACAAAATACAGAGACGAATGACACAGCGGTGCGACAGAGAGGCGGTACCCCATGATCGTGGCGTTCTCCGTGACCCCGATCGGCAGCGGTGAGGACGTCGGCGACGCGGTCGCCGAGGCGGTCCGCGTGGTGCGGGCCAGCGGGCTGCCCAACCGGACCGATTCGATGTTCACCACCGTCGAGGGCGAGTGGGACGAGGTGATGGACGTGGTGCGCCGGGCCACCGACGCGGTCCGGGCCGCCAGCAGCCGGGTGAGCCTGGTGCTCAAGGCGGACATCCGGGCCGGGGTGACCGACGGGATGACCGCCAAGGTCGAGAGCGTCGAGCGACGCCTCGCCGACACCGCCAAGAGCTAGCCTCTTCCCATGGCGGAGGTCATGTCCAAGGGCGCGAACACCCGGCTCGCGGTACGCGCGGTGCGGGCCGTTCTGCGCTGGCACGACGCCCCCGGCACCCCCGACGTCGACGTGTCGGCGCTGCTGCTGGGCGCGGACGGCCGGGTGCGCACCGACGCCGACTTCGTCTTCTACAACCAGCCCCGGCACCCGTCCGGCCTGGTCAGGCACCGGGCCAAGCAGCGGTTCGGGGAAGAGGTCGCGGACCTGCTCGACGTCGACCTGGGCCGGCTGCCGGCCGCCGTCGAGCGGGTGGTGGTCGCCGCCTCGGCCGAGGGCGCGACCTTCGGCCGGGTCCCGGCGCTCCGGCTGCTGCTGCACGACCAGCGCACGGCCGGCCTACCCGGTGACGAACCGCTGCTCCGCTTCGACCTGACCGACGCCGTGCGCGAGACCGCGCTCCTCTGCGGGGAGCTCTACCGCAGGGACGGCGGCTGGAAGTTCCGCGCGATCGGCCAGGGATACGAGTCCGGCCTGGTCGGCCTGGCCACCGACTTCGGCATCGTGGTGGACGAGGAGCCGGCCGGGGCGCCTGCCGAGGCGGCCTCCCGGACGCCGCCGTCCGCGCGGTCCGGCGCGGACACCCCGACCGAGGCCGGCTCCCCGCCGACCGGCGCGGGGGGCGGCAGCGGGAAAGGCGTCGGGAGTAGGACGGGGAGCGGGAGAGGGAGCGGAAGCGGCCAGGGCGGGCGCCCCGGCTCCGGCGGCTCGCCGGATATTGCCCTGCCGCCCCAGGGCCCGCAGTTCACCCCCCGCTGACCGGTAGTCCCCGAGGTCCGCGGCTGGAGACCCGCCCGGCGCCGGCCCGCGCGGCCCCCGCACCTCAGCCGTTGACCTCCGGCCCGGAGCCGCCCTTGTAGCCGCGCTTCCACTGCAGGCCCCAGCCGTACAACCGGTCCAACTCGGCCTGGTAGCCGTAGACGTAGCGCACCTCGCGGCGGACGGTGATCCGCTCGCCCTTCCGCTCCAGCAGTGCGACCGCGCAGGAGCGGGCGTGCGAGTCCCGCTCGTCCAGGCGGATCTCGATCCGCGGGCCGGCGTACGGGAAGAAGGTCACCACCCCGTGGGTGCGGGCGAAGGCCGGGGTCTCGTCGTAGATGTAGACGAAGATCAGCAGGCGCCGGAAGGCCTCCTTCTGGTCCATGTTGACGTACATCGTCTCGCCGGACGGGGCGCCGTACCGGTCGTCGCCGCTGAGCTTGATGAACGGCGGGTGCTGGAGCTCCCCGAAGTAGCCGCCGAGCGGCTGCACCACGCCCTTGGTGCCGTCCGTGAGTTCGTACATGCAGGCCAGGTCGAGGTCCACGTTCACCATCGGCTTGCTGGCCGACTGCACCTCGATCGGCCGGAACAGCCCCCCGCCGTTGAACAGCCCGCCGCCGCGCTGCCGGCGCGGGGTCAGGTCCGCCTCCCGCATCGTCCAGTGCAGGTTGACCTGGAGCGTGCCGGAGAGCGTGGCCTGCTCGCCCAGTTCGACGACCGGCTGCGACTTGGTGAGCGTGACCCGGTTGACACCGGTGTCGTACTGGCGCTCGCTCCTGCGCAGAAAGTCCCGGACCCCCGCCATCGGCTCCACCCCTTCACCTGACGTACCGACAAGTCCATTACCCGGAAGGGCACTCCCGCACCCTCCGGCCTGCACCTTAGGGTGTCGCCATGACTGCCGGCCCGGCCACCTCGCGCACGCTCAAGGAGATCAACCTCCGCACCGTCTTCCAGACGATCCGTGCCGAGCGGCCGGTCTCCCGCGCCCAGTTGGCCCGGCGCACGGGGATATCCAAGCCCACCGTCTCGGCCCTCCTCCAGGATCTGCTGGAGATGGGCCTGGTGGCCGAGACCGGCCCGCAGGGGCGGCCGGCCCAAGGACCCACCTACGGCGCGCTGTTCTTCTCCCCGCGCCCGGACGCGGCCCACGTCCTGGGCCTGGACATGGGCGCCCGACGGCTCCGCGGGGTGCTCGCGGACCTGGAGGGCACGGTCCTGATCCGCGAGGACGTGGACGTGGACGGGCAGGACGCACCGCGGGTGGTGGCCGCCTCGGCCCGGCTCGCGGACCGGCTGGCAGCCGAGGCCGGCCTCCCGCGCACCGCGCTGCGGCACACCGCGGTCGGGGTGCCGGGGGTGGTGGACCGGAGGCGCGGACGGCTCGCGCAGGCCCTCAACGTGCCCGCGTTGGACGGCTTCCCGGCCGAGGCCGAGTTCCGCTCGGCCCTGCGGATGCCGGTGACCGTGGAGAACGACATCAACCTGGCCGCGCTGGGCGAGCGCTGGTGCGGGCTGGGCCGGGACGCCGAGGACTTCGCCTTCGTCTCGATCGGCACCGGGGTCGGCGCCGGCCTGGTGCTCCGCGGCGAGCTCCACCGCGGATTCTCCGGTGCGGCGGGCGAGTTGGACTACGCGATCGACCAGCGCTCCCAGCCGGACAACGACCCGTGCGCGCCCGCGCTGCTGCGCTACGCCCGGGCACGGCTCCAGGTCCCGGCCGACGGGCCGCCGCTGACCACGGAGCGGGTCTTCGCCCTGGCCCGCGAGGGGCATCCGGGCGCGCTGGCCGTGCTGGACGAGGAGGCCCGGCGGATCACCGGCTACATCGCCCCGCTCGCGGCGGTGGCGGACGTCGAGCTGGTGGTGCTGGGCGGCGGCATCGGCCTCAACGGCGACCTGCTGCTGGACCGGGTGTCGGCCAGGCTGGCCGGCCGGGTGCCCTACCCGCCGCGGCTGGCGGTCTCCGGACTGGGGTCGGGGGCGGTGCTGTCCGGGGCGGTCGCGGTGGCCGCCCAGGCGGCGCTGGAACAGATCCTGAGCCACCGCTTCCACGCCCCGCTGTAGCGAGCGGCTCCGCTCAGCCGACTCCCCTCAGCCGGCTCCGCTCGGACGCGACGCCGAGCGCGGCGCCGCAGGCGCCGGCAACAAGGGGCGGGAGAACCGCACGGCCGGCCGGTGAGCTGCCGCACTCGGCAGCGGAGGCCGCGGCGGCCCCGGGCCCACTGCCGGGCCGCGCGGCCGTCGCGCGCGGGCCGCACTACGCGCCGTGGGGCGTCCCGTCCGGGCGTGCCGGGACGGCGTCCTGGATGACGTCCCGGGGTGTCCCCGGAGGCGCCGCGTCGACCGGCTCCGCCGGCGAGACCGCCTCCGTCTCCGCCTCCGCCGACCGCGTCTCGCTCCACTCCCGCTCCCGCGCGGCCCGCGCGTCGCGCCGGTTGAGCCGGACCGAGGACCACAGCGCGACGGCGATGAAGCAGACCCCGATCAGCCCGGTGACGATCTCCGGCACCTGGTACTTGATGCCGATCAGCAGCACCACCGCCAGCGCGCCGATCGCGTAGTGCGCCCCGTGCTCCAGGTACACGTACTCGTCCAGCGTGCCCTGCCGGACCAGGTAGACGGTCAGGGAGCGGATGAACATCGCGCCGATGCCCAGGCCGACCGCGATCTGGAAGATCTCCTGGCTGACCGCGAAGGCGCCGACCACCCCGTCGAAGGAGAAGGTCGCGTCCAGCACCTCCAGGTAGACGAAGAGGAGGAACGCGGCCCGTCCGGCCACCGCCGTCCCGCGCCCGGATCCGGCGGCCGGCCGGCCTCCGCCCTCCGCCCCTTCCTCCGCCCCTTCCTTCGCCTCCGCCGTCTCCTCGTCCTGCCGCTCGGCGCTCGACTCGAACCAGTTGGACGCCCCCTCCACCAGCAGGAAGGCGGCCAGCCCGGAGATCCCGGCTATCGCCACCGTGCCGGTGCCGATGCCGTCCTGGCGAAGGAAGACCACCACCGCCACCAGCACCAGCAGCGCGAAGAAGACCACCGGCAGCCGCCCGTCGCTCCGGCTGCGCAGCGCGAACCGCTGCAGCGGGTTCTCGATCCATTTGAGCCAGGCGTACTCGCTCTCGCTGATCAGGAAGTTGAGGAAGATCATCAGCAGGAACATCCCGCCGAAGGCGGCGATCGCCGGGTGCGCCGCCTGCAGATGCTGTGCGTAGTCCAGCCCGTGGTACGTCCGGTGGGGGTCGAGGGCCAGCTCGATGGCGGTCTTCGGGCCGATCTGCGCGGTCGCGCCGACCACCAGCAGCGGGAAGACCAGCCGCATGCCGAAGACCGCGATCAGCACCCCGAGGGTGAGGAAGAGCTTCTGCCAGAACGCCGGCATCCGGCGCAGCACGGTGGCGTTGACGACGGCGTTGTCGAAGGAGAGCGAGATCTCCAGGATGGCGAGGATCAGGACCACCCCGAAGCCGGTGGGTCCCCAGAGCGTGGCGGAGGCGGCGAGCGCGACGGCCGAGGCGCCGACGGCCCACCCGAAGGTGCGGAAGAACACGGCGGTGGATCCCTTTCCGCTACTGGACGTTGACGCCGTGCTGCAGTGCGATGCCGCGCAGCCCCGTCGGATATCCGCGGCCCACCGCATGGAACCGCCAGTCGCCGCGCCCGGAGGGGCCGTCGGCCTCGGCCCGCACCAGCTCGCCGAAGACCATCGCGGTCTGCTCCGAGGCCTCACCGGTGAGGTCGTAGCGGGCGAGCTCGCTCCCGTCGGCCTGGTCGACGACGCGTATGTAGGCGTCGCTCACCCGCCCGAAGTTCTGGCCTCTGATCTCCGCCTCGTAGATCGAGACGCAGAAGACGATCGCGTCCACCTCCGGCGGCACCTGCTCCAGGTCGACCTGGATCGTCTCGTCGTCCTGGGCGCCCGTGCCGCCGCGCAGTTCGTCGCCCATGTGCTCGACGGAGCCGTCGGGGGACTTGAGGTTGTTGTAGAAGACGAACCAGTCGTCGCCGAGCACCCTGCCGTGCGCGCAGAGCAGTGCACTGGCGTCCAGATCGAACGGCGCCGCGGCCGGGTCCACCGGTTCTCCGCGCTCCGCCGCTTCCGCGAGGTCGGCGGGCTCCCGGCCCCCTGGCCGCGCCCGCCAGCCGAGGCCGACCTCCACGGCGCTGAGATGGGGGGCCACCGTGCTCAGGGAGACGTTTCCGCCCTTGGCGAGCGTCACGCTCATCCTGCTCCTCCTTCGGCTCCGCTCGGGTGGTCTGCGACGTCGTGTCCCCGCGCCGCGGTGCCCGCCGTGACGGCGAGCGACGGCACGCACGAAGCAGGCCTCCCCCGCAGGCCGCTCCTCCAGTCCTACGGCACCGCGAGCGCCGGTGGTGCCCGAAGAGCACCTGAATTTCCCTGAACTGAAGGTGCGCGCCCCCCGGCGCGCGCTTCACCACGTGCGCCTATCCGCGCCTCAACTCCCCCGGCGCACACCACTGCCACGCAACGCGGAACGGGCCGCCGGAAGCCGGCGATCGGCATCCGACGACCCGTCAGGGCGCCACCTGGGCAGAGCGGTTCAGGGGATCAAGGGGATCAGACGTCCACCCCGAAGTCGGCGGCGATCCCGCGCAGACCGGTGCGGTACCCCTCCCCGATCGCCCGGAACTTCCACTCCCCGCCGAAGCGGTAGAGCTCGCCGAAGACCACCGCGGTGTCCAGCGCCGCGTCCTCGGAGAGGTCGTAGCGCGCGATCTCCTCCCCGTTCGCCCGGTTGACCACCCTGATGAAGGCGTTCCGCACCTGGCCGAAGTTCTGGCCGCGCTGCTCGCCCTGGTAGACCGAGACCACCACGACGATCCGCTGCACCTCCGGCGGCACCGCCGCCAGATTGACCCGGATCGCCTCGTCGTCGCCCGGCCCGACGCCGTTGCGGTTGTCTCCCGAGTGCTCGACCGACCCGTCCGAACTGGCCCGGTTGTTGTAGAAGACGAAGTCCTCGTCCCGGGCAACCCGGCCCTCCGCGGTGGCCAGGATCGCGCTGGCGTCCAGGTCGAAGCCGGTGCCCGCGGTGGTCCGGACGTCCCACCCCAGTCCGACGTCGACCGCGGTCAGCCCGGGCGCCTCCTTCGACAGCGAGACGGTGCCGCCCTTGTTGAGGCTCACCACCACGAGAGCTACCTACCCCTTCGGCCGGGAACGGTGACGGTCCTTCAGCACCCGCAGGTCAGCCGGCCGATCAGAGGGCCGACAGCGCCTTCAGGTACTCCTGCTGGTCACGGGCGTCCGGCAGGCCGTTCACCACGGTCCAGCGCACGACGCCCTGCTTGTCGATGACGAAGGTCCCGCGCACCGCGCAGCCCTTCTCCTCGTCGAAGACGCCGTAGGCCCGGGAAGCGGCTCCATGCGGCCAGAAGTCCGAGAGCAGCGGGTACTCCAGGCCCTCCTTCTCGGCGAACACCCGCAGGCTGAACGGGCTGTCGTTGCTGACCGCCAGGATCTGCACGTCGTCGTTCTGGAACTGCGGCAGCTCGCGCTCCAGGGAGCAGAGCTCACCGGTGCAGACGCCGGTGAAGGCGAACGGGTAGAACACCAGGACGACGTTCTTGCTGCCCCGGAAGTCGGAGAGCTTCACCAGCTCGCCGTGCTGGTTCTTCAGCTCGAAGTCCGGAGCCTCGGTACCGATCTCGACCGCCATAGCGATTCGCCCTCCAAGTCGGAGACTGTAGAAGTCCGTCGAAGAGGCGCCCACTCGGACGCCCCGCCCAGTGTCCCATCCGGAAGATCCGCAGCGGACAATGGATCCCATGTACGACCATCCGCGCGGCCCGCGGGGCGCTGCCTCCCATCCCCAGGACGAGCTGCGCGGCCGGGTACTGCGCGCCTGGGACGCCTTCCTCGCCGGGCTCGGCGAGGCCCCCGAGCCGACCCCCGCGCTGGCCGCCCTGGGCGACTGGCCCGAGGACCGCTTCCTGGCCCGCCTGCTGACCGAGGCGCGGTCCGCCGCGGAGGGCCCCGCCCACGGCCTCGCCGCCCCAGGAGCCGCCCCAGGAGCCGCCCCCGGCCCGCCCGACGAAGGAGCCGCCCGCACAGCTGCCCGCGGACCCGTCGCCGAAGGCCCCGCCCAGGTCCCGTCACCCCCGGCCCCCCACGGCGCGGTCGCCGCCGCCGAGCCGCGGCGGCTGCCGCCGCCCTCCGCCGCCGACCTGCGGTCCGCCCTGCGGCGGGCCCGGGACACCACCGCCGAGGTGCTCGACCGGCTGGCCCGTCCCGAGTCGGCGGCGCTGGCCGCGGCCCGGACGGGCTCCGCGTACGGCCCCCTCCCCCTCCTCACCCAGGTGCACGCGATCCCCTTCCAGCTCGCCCTGGCGCTGCCGCGGACCGCGACCGCCGGGGAGCCGCTGCAGGACGCCGCCTGCGCGGCGCTCCTCGACGTCCTCGGCGCCCTGGCCTTCCGGCGCGGCCTGCGGGCCACCGCGGCGGCGCACACCACCGACGGCCGCGGCTGGTGGTTCCGCGCCGACGGCGAGGGCTGGACCCTGGCGCCGGCGCCCGGCGGCGACCTGCCGGGGCCGGAGGCGCGCACGGAGGTCCTGCTGGGCGTGGCCGCGGGCCGCTGCTCCGTCCCCACCCTGCTGGCCCGCCGCGAGCTCCGCCTCCGCCGGATCCCGCAGCTGCTCGCCCTGACCCCGCTGCTGGACGACCTCCCGGTCAGCATCCCGCTCCCCCGGGCGGTGACCGGCCTGCTGGGCAGGCTCGCCTTCTAGCGCCGCCTGACCCACGCTGAGCGGCCGTTCCGGAGCCGCGCGCCCGCCCCCATGACGAAGCCGCACCCGGCAAGGGCTTCCGGGGAGATCCGGAGTCCCTTGCCGAGTGCGGCGGAGTTCACGGCCGGGCGCGCGGTTCCCCGCGGCCCGTGACGGCGCTTCGCGCCATCGGGCCCGGGGCGGCGGCCCCGGGAAGCGTTACTTCTTCGACGACTTGGGGGAGGCCAGCCTGCTGGCTACCCAGTCCTTGCCGACCGTCAGAGTCGACGTCTGCGAAAGGCCTGCGGTCTTCGCGGCATCGGCGATGTCCTGCGGCTCCACATGCCCGGGCCGGCCGGTCTTCGGCGTCAGCAGCCACACCAGGCCGCCCTCGGCCAGATACTCCAGGGCATCGACGAGGGTGTCCGTCAGATCGCCGTCCTCTTCATCGTCTCGGTACCACAGCAGCACCGCGTCAGCGACGTCGCCGTACTCCTCGTCGACGAGCTCGGTGTTCAGCAGTTCCTCGACCGCCTCGCGGAACTCCTGATCGGAGTCCTCGTCGTAACCGAGCTCCTGGACCACCTGTCCCGGCTCAAGGCCCAGCCGACGTGCGGTCTTGAGCCTGTCCTCCGCGGGGTCCGCGGTCGCGCTCACGGGTATGACCTCCTGTATCCGTCCCGGCCTTCCCGGCCGGGGTTGTGGGCGTAGTCCACACGGGCGGGGCGGTTCGCGCAAGTACCCAGGTCGCGCCGTCGCCCGAACGTTGACGTCTGATTGCTGGACACGCCGTAGAGCGTGACACACCTCACTGCCCTTTGTCCTCATTTAGACGCTTCCCGACCGCCTCTGCCCACGGGGGAGCAAGAGGACGGTGTGACGGTCGCCCACCGCGGGCGCCGAGAACTCCACGCCGCGTTCACTCGCCGCGAACCGCAGGTCCTCGTGGCCCCTTCCCGCCCAGGGGGAGAACAGGCGTACAGTCTCGGGGTGGCCCACCAAACCATCGCCACCCACCACCGGTCGGTTTGATCGATAATCGGTTACCGATGAGTAGAGATGACGGATCTCCGACCGCGGTACACGATGGAGGCGGCGCGACCCATCTCTACGACCGACAGTGAAGGAACAGCGTGGCTTCCGGATCCGATCGCAACCCGATCATGATTGGCGGCCTGCCCAGCCAGGTCCCGGACTTCGATCCCGAGGAGACCGGCGAGTGGCTTGACTCGCTCGACGCCGCCATCGACGAGCGCGGCCGCGAGCGTGCCCGCTACCTGATGCTCCGCCTGATCGAGCATGCCCGCGCCAAGCGCGTGGCCGTGCCCGAGATGCGCAGCACGGACTACGTCAACACCATCGCGACCAAGGACGAGCCGTTCTTCCCCGGCAACGAGGAGATCGAGCGCAAGATCCTGAACGCGACCCGGTGGAACGCGGCCGTGATGGTGTCCCGCGCCCAGCGCCCCGGCATCGGGGTCGGCGGCCACATCGCGACCTTCGCCTCCTCCGCGTCCCTCTACGACGTGGGCTTCAACTACTTCTTCCGGGGCAAGGACGCCGAGGGTGAGTCCGGCGACCAGGTCTACTTCCAGGGCCACGCCTCCCCCGGCATCTACGCCCGGGCCTTCCTTCTGGACCGGCTCAGCGAGCAGCAGCTGGACGGCTTCCGCCAGGAGAAGTCGAAGGCGCCGAACGCCCTCTCCAGTTACCCCCACCCGCGCTCGATGCCGGACTTCTGGGAGTTCCCGACCGTCTCCATGGGCCTCGGCCCGCTCGGCGCGATCTACCAGGCCCGGATGAACCGGTACATGACCGACCGGGGCATCAAGGACCTCACGGACTCGCACGTCTGGGCCTACCTCGGCGACGGCGAGATGGACGAGGTCGAGTCGCTCGGCCAGCTGACCATCGCCGCCCGGGAGAACCTGGACAACCTGACCTTCGTGGTCAACTGCAACCTCCAGCGTCTGGACGGCCCGGTCCGCGGCAACGGCAAGATCATGCAGGAGCTGGAGTCGGTCTTCCGCGGCGCCGGCTGGAACGTCATCAAGCTGGTCTGGGACCGCACCTGGGACCCGCTGCTGGCGCAGGACCGGGACGGCGTCCTGGTCGAGAAGCTGAACAAGACCCCGGACGGCCAGTTCCAGACGTACGCGACCGAGTCCGGCGAGTACATCCGGGAGAACTTCTTCGGCAGCGACCTGCGGCTGCGGAAGATGGTCGAGGGCCTGACCGACCAGCAGATCCAGCACCTGGGTCGCGGCGGCCACGACCACCGCAAGATCTACGCCGCGATGAAGGCGGCCCGCGAGCACAAGGGCCAGCCGACGGTGATCCTCGCCCAGACCGTCAAGGGCTGGACGCTCGGCCCCAACTTCGAGGGCCGCAACGCGACCCACCAGATGAAGAAGCTGACCGTCGAGGACCTCAAGCGGTTCCGCGACCGTCTGCACCTGCCGATCGCCGACAAGGACCTCGAGAGCGGCCTGCCCCCGTACTTCCACCCGGGCCGGAACTCCGAGGAGATCCAGTACATGCACGACCGCCGGCGGGAGCTCGGCGGCTTCGTGCCGACCCGCAAGGTCCGCAGCAAGCCGCTGGAGCTGCCCGGCGACGACGCCTACAAGGCGCTGAAGAAGGGCTCGGGCAACCAGCAGATCGCCACCACGATGGCGTTCGTCCGGCTGCTCAAGGACCTGATGCGGGACAAGAACATCGGCAAGCGCTTCGTGCCGATCGCGCCCGACGAGTACCGCACCTTCGGCATGGACTCGCTCTTCCCCTCGGCGAAGATCTACTCGCCGCAGGGCCAGACCTACGAGTCGGTCGACCGCGAGCTGCTGCTGGCGTACAAGGAGTCGACCACCGGGCAGATGCTGCACGACGGCATCTCCGAGGCCGGCTGCACCGCTTCGGCGATCGCCGCGGGCTCCGCGTACGCGACCCACGGCGAGCCGCTGATCCCGGTCTACGTCTTCTACTCGATGTTCGGGTTCCAGCGCACCGGCGACCAGTTCTGGCAGATGGCCGACCAGTTGGTGCGCGGTTTCGTCCTGGGCGCGACCGCCGGCCGGACCACGCTCACGGGTGAGGGCCTGCAGCACGCCGACGGCCACTCGCAGCTGCTGGCCTCGACCAACCCGGCGGCCGTGGCCTACGACCCGGCCTTCGGCTTCGAGATCGCGCACATCGTCCAGGACGGCATGCGGCGGATGTACGGCTCCTCGCCGGAGCACCCCCACGGCGAGGACGTCTTCTACTACCTCACCGTCTACAACGAGCCGATCAAGATGCCGGCCGAGCCGGAGAACGTGGACGTCGAGGGCATCCTCAAGGGCGTCTACAAGTACCGGCCGGGCACCGAGGGCGAGATCCCGGCGCAGATCCTCGCCTCCGGCGTGGGGATGGGCTGGGCCCTGGAGGCCCAGGAGATCCTGGCCCGCGACTGGAACGTGAAGGCCGACGTCTGGTCCGCCACCTCGTGGAACGAGCTCCGCCGGGACGCGGTGGCCTGCGAGGAGCACAACCTCCTCCACCCGGAGGAGGAGCAGCGCGTCCCGTACGTGACCCGCAAGCTCTCCGGCTCCGAGGGCCCGTTCGTGGCCGTCTCGGACTGGATGCGGGCGGTCCCGGACCAGATCTCGCGCTGGGTGCCGGGCCCCTGGCAGTCGCTGGGCGCGGACGGCTTCGGCTTCGCGGACACCCGCGGCGCCGCCCGCCGGTTCTTCCACATCGACGCCGAGTCGGTGGTCGTGGGCGTGCTGACCGAGCTGGCGAAGCAGGGCAAGGTGGACCGCTCGGTGCTGAAGGCCGCGATCGACCGGTACCAGCTGCTGGACGTCGCGGCGGCGGACCCGGGGGCGGCCGGCGGCGACGCCTGACGCTGCCACCCGATCGACGTCTGAGTGACGTCTGATCGACGTACGGTGCCCGGTGGGTGACGGATCGTCACCCACCGGGCACCGGTGTTTTTACCGGGCCTTTGTTCGAGCCGGTGCGCGCGGGAGTTCCCGTGAAGAGTTGTGAACCGGCGGGGTTCGCCGGCGGAACCGCGCCCTAGATTTGACGGCACATCAACAACATCGGTTCCCCGGACGGCGCGAACCCGCCACCTCCGGAACCGGTGCAAAGGCCTGAAGGAGCAGTCGATGCCGGCGAACCCCCGTCGCACCACCGCACTGTCCGCCGCGATCCTCGCGGTGCTCGGCGCAGCCGCACCCGCGGCAGCCGTCGCCGCCCCCGCGGCAGCCGCCCTGAACGCCCCCGCCCAGAGCCTGGCCGCCCATGTGACGGACCCCCACGGGCGAATACTCAACTCCTCGAGCTCCAACTGGGCCGGCTACGCGGCCACCGGCTCCAAGTTCACCAGCATCACCGCCAGCTGGACCCAGCCGTCGGTGAGCTGCGGCAGCTCGACCACGTACTCCAGCTTCTGGGTGGGCCTGGACGGCGACGGCAGCAACTCGGTGGAGCAGACCGGCACGGAGGCCGACTGCTCGGGCGGCAGCCCGGTCTACTCGTCCTGGTACGAGATGTACCCGAAGTACCCGGTGAACTTCTCCAACACGGTCAGGCCGGGCGACAAGTTCACCGCCACCGTGACCACCAACGGCAGCGGCTCCTTCACCCTCACCCTGGCCAACAACACCGAGGGCTGGACCAAGACCGTCAACGCGACCCTGAAGAGCGCCGCCCTGGCCTCGGCCGAGGTGATCGCGGAGGCGCCGTCCAGCTCCAGCGGGGTGCTGCCGCTCTCCAACTTCGGCACCGTGAACTTCAGCGGCTCCAAGGCCAACGGCCAGAGCATCGGCAACTTCTCCCCGGACCAGATCAACATGGCCTCCGGCTCCACCACCAAGGCCACCACCTCGTCCCTGAGCAGCGGCACCGCCTTCTCGGTGACCTGGAAGCACAGCTGACGGCGAGGGGCGGACGCCCGGATCGGCCCGATCCGTCCGGAAGGCGCCGAGCCACTTGAGCCGAGCACCTGTCCGCCCACTGATCCCCCTCCTACCTTGACGGGCAACGGCACCACGCGACCGTCCAGGGAAAGAGGGGGATTCCCTTTGCCCGCACGCCGATTCACCAAGCAGACGAAACGCCGGGCGCTCGCCGCCGGCTGTGCCGCGGTGGCCGCGATGGCCACCGCGGCCGCAGGCGCAGCCGTCCCGACCGGTTCCGCCGGGGCCGCGGCGAAGGCCGCCGACGCGGCCTCCCGCCAGGTCCGCCTCCACCGGGCCGCCTCCGCGACCAGCACCAACTGGGCCGGCTACACCGCCTCCGGCGGCGGCTGGACCCAGGTCTCGGCGGGCTGGCGCCAGCCCGCGGCGCGCTGCTCGGCGGGGGACGGGGTCTCCTCCTTCTGGGTCGGCCTGGACGGGGTGTCCAGCGGCACGGTCGAGCAGATCGGCACCGACACGGACTGCGCCGCCGGCCTGCCGTCCGTCTACGGCTGGTACGAGCTCTACCCCGGCCCCCCGGTCGACTTCGCCGCGCCGGTGCGGGCCGGGGACCACATGTGGGCCTCGGTCACCGCGGGCGCGGGCCGCTCGTTCACCCTGCGGCTGGTGGACATCACCCGCGGCTGGAGCCGGACCGAGCACCGCCGGCTGGGCGCCGCGCGGCTCTCCTCGGCCGAGGTGATCGCGGAGGCGCCGTCCAGCTCCTCGGGCAGCGTGCAGCCGCTGGCCGACTTCGGCGCGGTGACCTTCCTCGGCGCCACCGCCGACGGGCGGTCGCTCGGCTCCGCCGGACCGCAGCGGCTGACCATGGCCTCCCGCGGGGGGACGGTCAAGGCGCGGACCTCGCCGCTGGACGGGGGGCGGCAGTTCACCGTCACCTGGTACCACCACTGATCAGGACCCCCTACCCGGGTACCAGCGGGCCGCGCCAGAATGACCGCCCCGGTACGACGCCCCCGCGGCGGCCGTCGACCTACCGTCCGCGGCATGAACGAGAACACGACCGTCCGACGTCCGATCACCCACGGCAGCGCCACGACCCGCAGCACGCCGACCCGCAGCACGCCGACCCACAGCGCGGGGATCCACAGCGGGCCCGCCGGCCCGGTCCGCCGGGCGCTGCGGCTGACCCGCTTCGGCTTCACCGCCCTCCCCCGGGATGCCGGGGCGCTGCTCCTCGGCCTGGCCGGAGCGCGGCGCCGGGCCGCGCGCCTGGCGCTTGGCCGGTCCGGTCCGCCCCCCGCCGGGCGCCCGCAGCCGGTCCGGTACGCGCTGGCCGTACTGCCGCTCTCCCTCCTCGCCTTCGTCTCCGCCGGCCTCTGCGTCTACGGAATCGGCGCCGGCTGGCTCTATCCGCTGCGGCCGGACGCGTTCCCCTCGATCGGCCATATGTTCAGCGCCGACCCGCGGATGCGGGACTCCTGGGGCGGACCCACCCTGTTCGGCGCCTGGATGGTGCACGCCGGGATCGTGGTCGCCTTCCAGGCCGCCGCGCTGCCGCTGTTCGCCGCCCACCGGCGGCTGCGGAGCCGAATAGCAGCCCGTCGGCTGACCGCCGCGCCCTGACCGGGGGCCGACGCACTTAGGCTGGGCGCGGGATGACGACACATCAGGAGAGCGGAGGCCTGCTGCGCGCGCTACCGCACGCCCTCGCCTGGCTCCTCGCGCTGGTGCTGGTGCCCACCCAGCAGATCTATCTGCAGCAGGACTTCGGCCTGCCGGCCGCCGCGGCCTGGGTGCTCTCGGTGCTGCAGGCCTCCGCGCTGCCGGTGGCCGCCCGCCGGGCGCTACCGGGCTGGGTCTGGGCGGCCGCGACGGACCTGGCCGCGGCCCTCACCGTGCTGGGCACCGGCCGGCGCGACGTCTTCCCCTGGCCATGGGCGGCGCCCGCCCTGATCGGCTACCTCTTCGTGCTGCTGACGGTGGGGCTGCGGGAGTCCCGCCGGACCGCGGCCGCGGTCTGGGCGGCCACCGCGCTCCTCGGCTTCGGAGTGAGCGCCGCCGTGCCCCGGCAGCACGGCTTCGGCGACAGCCTGATCGTGCTGTTCCTCGGCGGGGTGGTGCTGGTGGCCGGCTACGCGGTCCGGGAGCGGGGGCAGACCCAGCGCCGGCTGGTCGAGCAGGAGCGGATCAGCGAGGCCGAGCGGGCCCGGCGGATGCTGCTGGAGGAGCGCGCCCGGATCGCCCGCGAACTCCACGACGTGGTGGCGCACCATATGTCGGTGATCGCGGTGCAGGCGGACAGCGCCCCGTACCGGATCACCGGGCTGCCGGAGGCGGCCACCGAGGAGTTCGCCTCGATCGGCGGCGCGGCCCGCGAGTCGCTGACCGAGCTGCGCCGGCTGCTCGGGGTGCTGCGCAGCGAGGACGCGGCGGTGGAGCGGGCCCCGCAGCCGGGGGTGGAGGAGCTCCCGCGCCTGGTCGCGGCGACCGGGCGGGCCGGGCTCCCGGTCGGGCTGGAGGTGGCCGAGGGGCTCGGCGAGCCCGGCGCCCTCCCCCGCGCGGTGGACCTCTCCGCGTACCGGATCGTCCAGGAGGCGCTGAGCAATGTGGTGCGCCATGCGCCGGGGGCGCCCACCCGGGTGCGGCTGGAGCGGGCGGAGGGGGCCCGGACGGGGGCGCCGAGGGAGGCGCGGTGCTGCGGGTGTCGGTGTGCAATGATCCGGCTCCCGACGGCCGCGGGCGCTCCCCGGTGGAGGCCTCGGGACCGGATCGGCCCGGCCACGGCCTGACGGGGATGCGCGAGCGGGTCTCCGCCCTGGGCGGCAGGCTGACCGCGGGCGCCCTCCCGGAGGGCGGTTTCCACGTGATCGCCGTACTGCCGTTCGCCGTACCGCCGTGCGGCGGCGGCGCCCCACCGGAGGAAGGGTCCCGACCGGAATGACCACCAGGGTCGTGATCGCCGACGACCAGGCGATGGTGCGGGCCGGCTTCGCCGCCCTGCTGAACGCACAGCCGGACATCGACGTGGTCGGCGAGGCGCCGGACGGCCGGGCCGCGGTCGAGGTCTGCGGCGCCACCCACCCCGACGTGGTGCTGATGGACGTCCGGATGCCCGAGCTGGACGGGCTGGAGGCGGCCCGGCTCCTGCTGGACGCGCAGGCGGCGGCGGCCCTGACCGCCCACCGCTGCAAGGTGCTGATGCTGACCACCTTCGACATCGACGACTACGTCTACGAGGCGCTGCGCGTGGGCGCCAGCGGCTTCCTGCTGAAGGACGCCCCGCCGGCGGACCTGATCTCCGCGGTCCGGATCGTGGCCGCCGGCGACGCGCTGCTGGCCCCGTCGGTGACCCGCCGGCTGATCGCGGACTTCGTCCGCAGCCGGCCGGCCGGGGCCGCGGCCCCCTCGGCCGCGGCCCTCCGGCTGCCGGCGCTGACCGCGCGGGAACGGGAGGTGCTGGTGCTGGTCGCCCGCGGGCTGTCCAACACGGAGATCGCCGGGCGGCTGGTGCTGGCGGAGCAGACGGTGAAGACCCACGTCAGCCGGGTGCTGACCAAGCTGGCGCTGCGTGACCGGGCGCAGGCGGTGGTCTTCGCCTACGAGTCCGGGCTGGTCGTCGCGGGCGACGAGGGCTGACCAGGGGCGCGCGGAAAACGGCCTCCGCGTGACGAGGGTCACAGTAAGGCGACACGGCGTCCGAATCCGACCGGACCTGGACCGATCGTGTGAATCGAGAGTGAAAACAAGGCACGAAGCAGCACCTTTGTGACACTTGTCGCAGTTGTCGATGTGGGGCGGCCCTTGATCCTTTGAGGAACCGCCTTACGCTGGCCGACGGTCGCCGGTTTCCGGTCGCCGGTCGCCGGTCGCGAGAAGACCAGCGACCCGACCAGCAGTACCCGACCAGCCAGAGCACGACCTGCGGGCCCGGCCCGTGCCACGGTCGCCGGCCCAACAGAGGGAGACACCTGCGGATGCGGTTGAAGCGCACGCTGATCGCGGCGGTGGTCTCCCTCGCCGTCCTCTGCGGCAGCGGAGCGGCCGCCGCCGGGGCGGCCGTCTCCGACGAGCAGGTCGCGATCACCGGGCCGCTGCCCGGGACCACCGCATGGCACCGCGACCACGCGCTGGACCGCTCCCTGCCCGACCCGCAGAGCGCCGAGCCGGCCGACACCGCCGCGTTCTTCGCCTCGCTGAGCGACGCCCAGCAGGAGCAGCTGGCCCAGCGGTACCCGCTGGTGGTCGGCAACCTCGACGGCGCCCCCGTCCAGCTGCGCTACCGGGCCAACCGGATCGCCCTCCAGCAGGCCGTCGCCGATCCGCGCACCTCGGCCGCGCTGGCCGGCGAGTACCGGGCGCTGCTGCGGCCCGGCCGGCAGATCCTCGCCTTCGACCCGCGCAGCCGGGGCCAGGTGGCCGAGGTCTTCGGCGACCTGACGGCGGCTCAGCGGATCTCCGTCCTGGTCCCCGGCTCCGATGTGGACGCCACCCACTACGAGGACACCCAGCAGCCCCCGCGGGCCGCCGCCGGGATGGCCCAGTCGCTCTACGCGCAGGAGCAGGCGGACTCCCCCGGCACCAGGACCGCCGTGATCGCCTGGGCCGACTACACCACCCCGGTCGGCCTCGGCGCGGACGCCGCCACCTCGCGGCTCGCCGAGGCGGCCGTCCCCCGGCTCGACCACCTCCTCGCCGGGCTGCGGGCGACCACCCACCCGCTGACCGCGCCCTCGCTCTTCTGCCACTCCTACGGCTCGGTGGTCTGCGGCCTCGCCGCGCCCGGGATCCGGCGCAGCCACGGGGTCACCGACATGGTGGTCTTCGGCAGCCCCGGGATGGGCGTCCCGGACGCCGCCAAGCTCGGCGACGGCGTACGGCTGTGGGCGACCAGGAACGGCAGCGACTGGATCTCCAACGTCCCGTACCTGGAGGTCGAGGGCCTGGGCCACGGGGCCGACCCGACCAGCGCGGGCTTCGGCTCCCGGGTGGTCTCGGCGGCCGGGGCGCACGGCCACACCGGCTACCTCTACCCCGGCACGGACAGCCTGCGGAGCTTCGCCGACATCGCCCTCGGCCGGTACTCCGACGTGGTCTGCGCGACGGGTGACCCGAGCTGCGACCGGGGTCTGTGAGCCGCGTACCCTCGCGGAGGACGACCTGAGCGCGGGACGACCGGAGTGGGAGCGGAATGGACAGCCTGCGGGCGATCGACGACTGGCCGGTGAGCACGGCCGCCGCCGCGGTGGTGCGGAGCGACGGCTCGACCGCCGGAGTGCACGGGCCGGTGAACCGCCCGTTCATGCTGGCCTCGGTGACCAAGCTGCTGACCGCCTACGCGGTGCTGGTCGCGGTCGAGGAGGGGGCGCTGGAGCTCGACCAGCCGGCCGGGCCGGAGGGCTCGACCGTCCGCCACCTCCTCGCCCACACCTCCGGCCTGGCCTTCGACGAGCGGCGGGCGATGGCCGCCCCCGGCACCCGCCGCCTGTACTCCAACGCAGGATTCGACGTTTTGGCCGAGACCCTGGAAGCGGCGGCCGGGATGGCCTTCCCGGCGTACGTCGCCGAGGCGGTCCTGCAGCCGCTGGGGATGGCGGCCACCCACTTCCACGCCGAGGCGAAGAGCCTCGCGGGCGCCGGCGGCGTCTCCACCGCGGCCGACCTGGCCCGGTTCGCGGCGGAGCTCCAGGCGGAGCAGCCGAAGGTGCTCCACCCCTCCACCCTGCGGGCAGCCACCCGCGAGGTGGCCTTCCCCGGGCTCAGCGGCGTCCTGCCCGGCCTCGGCCACCAGCGGCCCAACGACTGGGGCCTGGGCTTCGAGATCCGGGACGGCAAGTCGCCGCACTGGACCGGCGGCCTCTCCTCGCCGGGCACCTACGGCCACTTCGGGCAGTCCGGGACCTTCCTGTGGGTGGACCCGGCGGCGGGCGCGGCCTGCGTGGCGCTGACCGACCGCTCCTTCGGCGACTGGTCCAAGGAGGCCTGGCCGGCCTTCACCGACGGCGTGCTGCGCGAACTCGGCGTCTAGGCGCCGCGCGGCAGTCCTGTAAACGGCCTGTCGGCAGGCCTGTAGGTAGCGTGTCGGCAGGCCTGTAGGCCGCCTGTCGGCGCCCTGTCGGCGGCCGGCCGCAGAGTCGTAGCCATGACGACTACGACCAGCACCCGGACGAGCCCCCAGGCCGCCGTCCCCGCCCCGCCGCACGGCGAGACGCGGGCCGAGGACGCCATCGTCGTCCGGGACCTCGTGAAGACCTTCGGCGAGAACCGCGCCCTGGACGGCGTCTCGCTCACCGCCCCCCGCGGCCGGGTGCTCGGTGTCCTCGGCCCCAACGGCGCCGGCAAGACCACCCTGGTCCGCATCCTCGCCACCCTGCTGCGCCCGGACTCCGGCAGCGCCGTGGTGGACGGCCACGACGTGCTGGCCCGCCCCCAACTGGTGCGCCGCACCATCGGGTTGACGGGTCAGTACGCCTCGGTGGACGAGAGGCTCTCCGGCCGGGAGAACCTCTACATGATCGGCCGGCTGCTCGACCTGCCGGCCAGGGAGGCCCGCGCCCGCGCCGACGAGCTGCTGGAGCGCTTCAGCCTCACCGACGCCGCCGGCCGCCGGGCCGGCCAGTACTCCGGCGGCATGCGCCGCCGCCTCGACCTGGCCGCCTCCCTGGTCGGCCGACCCCGGGTGCTCTACCTGGACGAGCCCACCACCGGCCTCGACCCGCGCGCCCGCAACGGCGTCTGGGAGGAGGTCCGGGAGCTGGCCGGCCAGGGCGCGACCATCGTCCTCACCACCCAGTACATGGAGGAGGCCGAGGCGCTGGCCGAGAACCTGGTGGTGATCGACCGCGGCCGGATCATCGCCCGCGGCACCCCGGACCAGCTCAAGGAGCTGATCGGAGCCCGCGAGCAGCGCTTCCGCCCGACCCGCCCGGAGGACGCCCCCGCCGTGGCCGACGCGCTGCGCGCGGCCGGGCTGGCCGACGTCCGGCTGGCGGAGGGCACCGCCGTCGGCTCGCCCGCGGACGACGACCAGCTCACCGCCGCGCTGGCCGCCGTCGCCGCCACCGGCGTCCCGCTGGCCTCCGTCACCGAGGCCCGTCCCAGCCTGGACGAGGTCTTCCTCACCCTGACCGGCACCACCACCGAACCGGAGGCCACCCGATGAGCAGCGCCGCCCTCGCCCCCGCCGCCCCGCAGATCTCCGACCACATCGACGACGACGCCTCCCAGCGGGTCCCGTTCCGCTCGATGCTGCGCCATGTCGGCGCGGTCACCCGGCGATATCTGATCCTGATCAAGAACGATCCGGAGCAGCTGATGGACGTCGTGCTGATGCCCATCATCTTCCTGCTGCTCTTCGGCTACGTCTTCGGCGGCGCGATCTCCGGTTCCACCCACGCCTACCTGCAGTTCGTGGTGCCCGGCATGCTGGTGATGACCTCCATCATGGCCGGGTCCACCACCGGGGTGGGGATCAACACCGACCTCAACAACGGCGTGATGGACCGCTTCCGCTCGCTGCCGATCGCCCGCTCGGCGGTGCTGGTCGGCCGGCTGCTCTCGGACCAGTGCCGGCTGCTCCTCGGGGCCGCCATCACGGTCGCCTTCGCCAGCCTGCTGGGCTTCCGGTTCCAGACCAACGCCGGGGCGGCGCTGCTGGCCGTCCTGCTGGTGATGGCCTTCTCCTTCGCCCTCGGCTGGGTCTTCATGATCGTCGGCATCCGGGGGAAGAACCCGCAGGCCGTGCAGGGGCTGAGCGTGCTGGTCACCATGCCGCTGCAGTTCGGCAGCTCGATGTTCGTGCAGGCCGACACGATGCCGGGGTGGCTGCAGGCCTTCGTCGAGGTCAACCCGATGACCCACGTGATCAACGCCTGCCGGGGGCTGATGACCGGCGGCGCCTACGCCCACGACCTGTGGATCTCGCTGGCCTGGATCGCCGGCATCATCGTGGTGGCGGCGCCGGTCGCGGTCCGGATGTACCGGAAGAAGATCTGAGGTCGTCGAGGACGGAGTCGACCAGCGCCAGCACCCCGGCCTTGTCCAGCTCCGCACCGCGGGCCGTCGCCGCGTCCAGCGCGCTCTCGCCGAGCGCCTCGCGCAGCGCGGCCCGCTCGGCCTCCACCATCCGCACGTCGTGCGGGGGCACCGACACCCCCTGGCCCCACGCGGCGGCGGCGCCCAGCAGCTCCGCGGCGCGCTCCGGCTCGCCGGCACCGCGCAGCGCCGGGATCGCCGCGGCCAGCATCTGCCAGGCGGGGTTGCCCTCGGTCCAGGGGAAGTCCAGCGACTCCAGACCCCGGCGGTGCTGGGCCACCGCCTCGGCGTACCGGCCCTCGTCCGCGAGGAGGGAGCCGTTGAAGGAACGCAGCCAGCATTCGAAGAACGGCGGCGGGGTGCCCAGGTCCTTCTGCCCCTCGGCGCGGGACAGCAGCTCCCAGGCCCGCTCCAGGTTCCCGGCCCGGCGCTCGGCCTCGCCGACGATGATCCGGGCGAAGGTGGTGACATCGCGGACGGCCAGCTCCTCGGCCAGTTCGAGGGCCCGGTGCGCCTCCCGCAGCGCCTCCCGCTCGTTGCCCTCCGCGTTCCACGCGGTGGCCAGCTGGAGGTGGAGCTCGGGGATCTCGCCGCGGGCCTCCAGCTCCCGGGCGGCGGCCATGGCGGCCGCGATGTGCTCCCGGGCCAGCTCGGTCCGGCCGGCGTTGATCAGGGTCTCGGCGACGGCGGAGTTGCCCTGGTTGATCCCGATCCGGTCGCCGAGGGCGGTGAAGATCTCCAGGGCCTCCGCCGCGTCCTCGGCCCGCCGCGCCTCCCGCTCGGCGCGGTCGCCGGTCGGCAGCGGCACCCGGGAGCGCAGGCTGAGCAGCATCGCCAGCTCCCACCGCTTCCCGGACGCCCGGCAGCGGCGCACCTGATCCTCCAGGCTCTCCGACATGGCCTGGAAGTCGCCGCGCATGAAGGCGCCGATCGGGACGAACATCATGCCGGGATAGCCGATGCCGTAGTCGGTCTCCCGCGCGATGGGGGTGATCTCCTGCGCCAGCCGGGCGAACCAGCGCCGCCAGCGGCCGATGGTCGCCGAGTCCTGGCCGCACATCATCAGCTCGATGCAGGCGTCCATCCGGTCCCGGTCCAGCGGGTCGTACGGGTCGATGGTGAACGGCAGCGGCTCGGACGCCTCCTCCGGCTCCTCCGGGCGCCAGCTGAGCAGCTCCGTCATGCTCAGCGGCGGCTGGGCGGCGTAACTCTCCGGGAGGCCCCAGCCGTTGGCCTCCAGCGCCTCGGTGAACCAGGCCGCGGCCTCGTCCGCGTAGGAGCGCAGCTGCCAGAGCCAGGAGAGGGCGTTGACGGTGCGCAGCGCGGTGGCGGCGGACGAGGGGGTGCCCGCGTCCAGCAGCCGGCGCAGGGCCGCGCGGATGTTGCTGAGCTCGGTCTCCATCTCGGCCAGCGCGGCCAGCTGGCCGGCGTCCCGGAGCCGCGGCTCCAGCCCGGCGACCAGGTCCGCGTAGTGGGCGGCGTGGGCGTCCCGGGCGGCCTCGGCGGGGCCCCGGCCCTCCTCCCGCAGCCGCTCGCCGGCGTACTCGCGGATGGTCTCCAGCAGCCGGTAGCGCGGCCCGGCGGCGCCGTCCGCCCGCCCTTCGGCCGCGGGCACCGCCGCCACCAGCGACTTGTCCACCAGGGCGGCCAGCGGCTCGAAGGCGTCCGCGCCGAGCACCGCCTCGGCGGCCTCCAGGGTGAAGCCGCCGACGAAGACCGAGAGCCGGGCCAGCAGCCGGCGCTCCTCGGCGTCCAGCAGCTCCCAGCTCCAGTCGACCACCGCGCGCAGCGTCTGCTGGCGGGGCAGCACCGTGCGGGCGCCGCTGGTGAGGAGGCGGAAGCGGTCGTCGAGACGGTCGGCGATCTGCTGGGGCGACAGCATCCGCAGCCGGGCGGCCGCCAGCTCGATGGCCAGCGGCAGGCCGTCCAGCCGGGTGCAGATCTCCTCGGCGGCCGGCCGGTCCGCGGGGGTCGGCGGTCGGCCGGCGGCGGCCGCCCGTTCCTCGAAGAGCCGCAGCGCGTCGGCGGGCGGCAGCGGGCCGACCGGGACGACCTCCTCGCCGGGGATGTTCAGCGGCTCCCGGCTGGTGGCCAGCACGGTGACCCGGGGGCAGGCGGCGAGGAGGGTCTCGGCGAACCGGGCGGCGGCGTCGACCAGGTGCTCGCAGTTGTCCAGGACCAGCAGCAGGCTGCGGTCGGCGAGGACGTCCAGCAGCCGGGGCAGCGACTCCTGCGGCTCCAGCGGCTTGTCCAGGCCGTTCCACAGCACGGTGTCGCGCTCGCCGATGCCGTTCAGCACGGCGGCCGGGATGGTGGCCGGGTCCTCCACCGGCGCCAGCTCGGCGAGCCGCACCCCGTGCGGAAAGGGCGCGGCCGCGGCCCCGCCGGACGCGCCGGAGAGGGATTCCGCGGCGGTCAGGGCGAGGCGGGTCTTCCCGGCGCCGCCGGGCCCGGTCAGGGTCACCAGGCGGGAGCCGCACAGCCGTTCGCGCAGCCGGTGGAGGTCGGCGTCCCGGCCGACGAAGGAGGAGAGCCGGGGCGGCAGCCGCCGCGGGGCGCTCGGGACCGCCGGCTCCGTTCGGGCGGGCGGCCGCGCCGGTCCGCCCCCGGGTCCGTCCTGGGCCAGCAACTCCGCGTGGAGAGCCCGGAGTTCGGGCCCCGGGTCGACGCCGAGCCGGTCCGCCAGCCCGGTCCGCGCTGCCTCGTAGGCGTCCAGCGCCTCCGCCCGGCGCCCGGCCGCGGCCAGCGCGCGGATCCGCAGCGCCCGGTACGGCTCGTGCAGCGGGTACGCCTCGACCAGTTCGCCCAGCTCGGGCAGGACCGCGGCGGGGCCGTCCACCGCCAGCTCCGCCGCGAGCCGCTGCTCGAGCGCCGCCGCCCGGGAGGCCTCCAGCCGGGCCCGGGCCGCCGGGACCTGGTCCGCGAGATCGGCCAGCGCCTCCCCGCGCCACAGCCCCAGCGCCTCGCGCAGCAGTACGGCGGCCCGCCGGGGGTCGCCCGCGGCCAGCGCCGCCGAGCCCTCGGCGGCGAGCCGCTCGAAGCGGCCCGCGTCCACGTCCTCCGCCCAGGAGGCGGCGAGCCGGTAGCCGCCGCCCGCGGCCCCGCCGGAGGCCACCGCCTCCGCGCCGAGCACCCGGCGCAGCCGGCCGACCAGGGCCTGGACCGCCGCGGGCACGTCGGCCGGCAGCGGCTCCTCGTCCCGCCAGACCGAGGCGGCCAGCGCCTCCACCGAGACCTCCCGCCCGGCGCGCGCGGCGAGCGCGGTCAGCAGGGCACGCAGCCGCGCGCCCCGTACGGGGATCTCCTCCCCGTCCCGGCCGTCCGTCGCCCCGGCCGCTCGCTCGACCCGCACCGGCCCCAGAATCCCGTAGCGCACCGGCTCATTATCGAACATGTTCCGTTCGGGGAATCGCGAACGCGCGGCCCCGGCAACGCCTGCGACGCGGACTCGCTTAGGCTGAGCACGTGGCGGACGACGCAGCTCAGACCGAAGTGCCGGACGGTGTGACCAGTCAGGACACGGTGGACACCGCGGAGGACCCGACCCCGAGGAGCCCCCGGGGCGCCGCCACGTCGGTGGAGCGGCGCGCGGCCGCCGAGCGCGCCAAGCGGCACGCGGACACGCTGCGGCGACTGGAGAGGTCCTCCGGGAAGCTGGCGTCCAAGGCGATCGCCCGGATGGACGAGACCCTCTCCTGGTACCGCAGGATGCCGCCCGAGCACCGCTCCTGGATCGGCCTGGTCGCCCAGGCCGGTATCGCCGCTTTCATCGAGTGGTTCCGCACCCCGGACGCCCCCCAGGCGATCTCCACCGACGTCTTCGGCACCGCCCCCCGCGAGCTGACCAGGGCGGTGACGCTCCGTCAGACCGTGGAGATGATCCGCACCACCATCGAGGTGGTCGAGGAGACCATCGACGAGGTGGCCGCGCCCGGCGACGAGGACGGCCTCCGGGAGGCCGTGCTGGTCTACGCCCGGGAGATAGCCTTCGCCACCGCCCAGGTCTACGCCCAGGCGGCGGAGGCCCGCGGCGCCTGGGACGCCCGCCTCGAGGCCCTGGTCGTCAACTCCCTCCTCTCCGGGGACGTCGACGAGGGGGTGCTGTCCCGCGCCGCCGCGCTCGGCTGGGGCGCGCCCGAGCAGGTCGTGGTGGTGATGGGCAGCTCCCCGGACGGGGACAGCGAGCTGGTGGTGGAGGCGATCCGGCGGGCCGCCCGGCACGCCCGGCTGCACGTGCTGACCGGCGTCCTCGGCGCCCGGCTGGTGGTGGTGGTCGGGATCAACCCGACCGCGGCCAAGAACGCCCCGGCCACCCGTACCAAGGCGCCCCGTCCGGCCGACCCGGTCTCCGCGGCGAAGGCCCTGATCGGGCAGTTCGCCACCGGTCCCGTGGTGGTCGGCCCGCCGGTCTCCGACCTCCTCTCCGCCACCTCCTCGGCGCAGGCCGCCGCGGCCGGGCTGCGCGCGGTCGCCGCCTGGCCGGACGCCCCGCGCCCGGTACTGGCCGACGACCTGCTGCCGGAGCGGGCGCTCTCCGGCGACGCGGTCGCCCGCCGGCAGCTGGTGGAGGAGATCTACATCCCGCTGGACGAGGCCGGCTCGGCGCTGCTGGAGACCCTCTCGGTCTTCCTGGAGCAGGCGTCCTCCCTGGAGGGCGCGGCCCGGATGCTGTTCGTACACCCGAACACCGTCCGCTACCGGCTTCGACGTGTGACCGACGTCACCGGCTACTCGCCCTCCGACGTCCGCTCCGCTTTCACCCTGCGGATCGCCCTGGCCCTCGGCCGTCTCCGGACGGACTGAGGTCCGGCCCGTTACGGGCATCCGCGCTGTACCGGGGCTGTGGGGAACCTACAAGCCCATGCCCCCTTCTTCGTCACCGTTCGCACCCGCGTCGGGGGTACCCGACGGGAGAAGGTTGAGTCGTGCTCGTACTCGTTGCTCCTGGACAGGGCGCCCAGACGCCCGGATTCCTCACCCCGTGGCTGGACGTCGACGGCGTGGCCGACCGGCTGCGCGCCTGGTCCGACCCGGCCGGCATCGACCTGGTGCGCTTCGGCACCGAGGCCGGGGCCGAGGAGATCAAGGACACCGCGGTCGCCCAGCCGCTGCTGGTCGCCGCCGGCCTGGCCACCGGCCTGGCGCTGTTCCCCGAGGCCGCCTCGGGGAACAGCGGGCTCGCCTCGTCCGGCGTGGCGGCGGTGGCCGGCCACTCGGTCGGCGAGATCACCGCGGCCGCCCTCGCGGGCGCGCTGACCCCGGAGACCGCGCTGGCCTTCGTCCGCGAGCGCGGGCAGGGGATGGCGGAGGCCGCCGCCCTCACCCCCACCGGAATGAGCGCGGTCCTCGGCGGCGACCCGGACGAGGTCGCGGCCAAGCTGGCCGAGCACGGGCTGACCGCGGCCAACAACAACGGCGGCGGCCAGGTGGTCGCGGCCGGCACCCTGGAGCAGCTGGCCGCCCTCAAGGCGGACCCGCCGGCGAAGGCCAGGATCATCCCGCTGGCCGTGGCCGGCGCCTTCCACACCGAGCACATGGCCCCCGGTGTGGAGCGGCTCGCCAAGTTCGCGGAGACGGTCACCCCGGCCGACCCCGCGGTCACCTACCTCTCCAACGCCGACGGCGCGGCCGTGGCCGACGGCGGTGAGCTGATCCGGCGCCTGGTGAACCAGGTGTCCAACCCGGTCCGCTGGGACCTCTGCATGGCCTCTCTGGAGCGGCTCGGCGCGACCTGCGTGATCGAGGTCTCGCCCGGCGGGACGCTCACCAACCTGGTCAAGCGCAACCTCAAGGGTGTGGCGACGCTGGCGCTGAAGACCCCGGACGACCTGGCGAAGGCGCGCGAACTCGTCGCCGAGCACGCGGCCGGCTGACGCGGGGCCGGCCGGCCGGCCAGGCAGCCGACCAGGGTCGTCCCGACCCCCACCGGCTACCATGACCGGCCACCCCACCACTGCTGCGATCACCCCGAGGAGGGGCCACCGATGACACCGACTCCCGAGATCCGCCCGAGCGTTGGCGCGAAGTTCTCGCGCATCCTCGGCGTGGGCGGCTACCGCCCGGTCCGGGTCATCCCCAACTCCGAGGTGCTCGACTGGATCGACTCCTCCGACGAGTGGATCCGCACCCGCAGCGGCATCACCGAGCGCCGCTGGGCGGGCGCCGGGGAGTCGGTGGCCGAGATGTCCGTCCAGGCGGCCGGCAAGGCGATAGCGCAGGCGGGCGTGCCGGCCGAGAAGATCGGCACGGTGATCGTCTCCACCGTCACCCACCTCAAGCAGACGCCCGCGGTGGCCACCGAGATCGCCGACCGGCTGGGCTGCGGCACCGCCCCGGCCTTCGACATCTCCGCGGCCTGCGCCGGCTTCGGCTACGGGCTCTCCCTCGCGGACGGCCTGATCCGGGCCGGCAACGCCGAGTACGTCCTGGTCATCGGCGTCGAGCGGCTCTCCGACCTGACCGACAAGTCGGACCGGTCGACGGCCTTCATCTTCGGCGACGGCGCCGGCGCGGCCATCGTCGGCCCCTCCGACACCCCCGGCATCGGTAAGGTGATCTGGGGCTCGGACGGCAGCCAACGGGACGTCATCACGCAGACCCAGGCGTGGGATTCGGCGATGGCGCGGCCCGAGGCGATCAACGGCCCGACCACCGCCGAGGACGGCGCCCCGGCCTGGCCGGCGCTGCGGATGGAGGGCCAGACGGTCTTCCGCTGGGCGGTGTGGGAGATGGCCAAGGTGGCGCAGCAGGCGCTGGACGCCGCCGGGATCACCGCCGACCAGCTCGGCGCGTTCATCCCGCATCAGGCCAACATGCGGATCACCGATGCGATGATCAAGGCGTTGAAGCTGCCGGAATCCGTCCCGGTCGCCCGGGACATCGCGGAGACCGGCAACACCTCGGCGGCCTCCATCCCGCTCGCCATGGAGCGGATGCTGGCCTCCGGGGAGGCGAAGAGCGGCGACCTCGCGCTGATCATCGGCTTCGGCGCCGGTCTCGTCTACGCCGCGGCAGTGGTTACCCTCCCGTAGGGCGGCGCACCGCCTGCCAGTAGGTTTTTCGTGGCCCGCGACCGCGGGCCGCGGTTCAACCCCCGTCACAGCAGTTTCGAAGAGAAGGAGCAGCCCGAGATGGCCGTCACCAAGGAAGAGGCCCTGTCCGGTCTCGCCGAGATCGTCAACGAGATCGCCGGGATCCCCACCGAGGACGTCCAGCTGGACAAGTCCTTCACCGACGACCTGGACGTCGACTCGCTGTCCATGGTCGAGGTCGTCGTCGCCGCCGAGGAGCGCTTCGACGTCAAGATCCCGGACGACGACGTCAAGAACCTGAAGACCGTCGGCGACGCCGTCGACTACATCGTCGGCCAGCAGGCCTGACCAGCGGCACCCTGCAGTCCTCGTTGAGCTGCGGACACGATCCATCCACGTGGGAGAGAAGCAAGTGACCACCGACAAGCGCACCGTGGTCGTGACCGGTCTCGGCGCGACGACCCCCCTCGGGGGCGACGTCGCCTCCTTCTGGGAGGGACTGCTCGCCGGGCGCTCCGGCGTGTCCGTCCTCACCGAGGAATGGGCCGAACAGCTGCCCGTGCGCATCGCCGCGCGGGCGGCTGTCGACCCGACCGAGGTGATCCCCCGGCCACAGGCCCGCAAGCTGGACCGGTCGGCGCAGTTCGCGCTGATCGCGGCCCGCGAGGCGTGGGCCGACGCCGGTTTCACCGCCCCGGCGGGTGACGAGGACGGCGCGCCCGTCTCGCCGCGCCGCCTGGGCACCGTGGTGGCCTCCGGGATCGGCGGCGTCACCACCCTGCTCGACCAGTACGACGTGCTGAAGGAGAAGGGCGCCCGCCGCGTCTCCCCGCACACCGTGCCGATGCTGATGCCGAACGGCCCCGCGGCCAACGTCGGCCTGGAGTTCAACGCCCAGGCGGGCGTCCACTCCACGGTCTCCGCGTGCGCGTCCGGCGCCGAGGCGATCGGCTACGCCATCGAGATGATCCGCTCCGGCCGGGCCGACGTGGTCGTCGCCGGCGGTACGGAGGCGGCGATCCACCCGCTGCCGGTGGCCGCCTTCAGCAGCATGATGGCGATGTCCAAGAACAACGAGCACCCGACCACCGCCTCGCGGCCGTACGACAAGGCGCGGGACGGCTTCGTCCTCGGCGAGGGCGCGGGCATCCTGATCCTCGAGTCCGCGGAGCACGCGGCGGCGCGGGGGGCGCGGATCTACGCCGAGGCCATCGGCCAGGGCGTCTCCGCCGACAGCCACCACATCGCGCAGCCGGAGCCGACCGGGCGCGGCGTCGCGGACGCGATCAGCGATCTGCTGGAGACGACCGGGATCGACCCGGCGACGGTGGTGCACGCCAACGCCCACGCCACGTCCACCCCGCAGGGCGACGTGGCCGAGATCAAGGCGATGCACCGGGTCTTCGGCGAGGCGCTGGGCGGGATCGCGATCTCCGCCACCAAGTCCATGACCGGCCACCTGCTGGGCGGCGCCGGCGGGATCGAGTCCGTCGCCACGGTGCTGGCCCTCCACCACCGGACGGCCCCCGCCACCATCAACATCGACGACCTCGACGAGGAGGTGGCCGCCGAGGGCGCGGACATCGTCCGCGAGAAGCCCCGCGACCTTCCGGCCGAAGGCCGCCTGGTGGCCCTCAACAACTCCTTCGGCTTCGGCGGCCACAACGTGGTGCTCGCCTTCGCCAGCCCGCAGGCCTGACCCGGGCGTCGCCCCCGGCGACGGAGGTCCCCGCGCCCCTTGGTGAGCCCTGCGGGCTCGCCGGGGCCGGGGGCGGGATCAGGTCGCGGAGCGACAGAATGGTGCGGCCACCCGGACTTGGACAGCGGGGCCCCGCGCGCGAGAGTCTGCGGCTCATGACCGATGACGTCCTGCGGATCACCCTCGACCGGCCGGAGAAGCTCAACGCCCTCCGCCGCACCGACATCGACGCCATGCGCGCGCAGGTCGAGGGCCTCGCCCCCGGCACCCGCGCCGTCGTCTTCTCCGGCACCGGCGGCCGCGCCTTCAGCGCCGGCGTGGACGTCGACGAGTTCCTGGCGCTCACCCCCGACACCGCCGTCGGCTTCATCACCGCCCTCCGCGACCTCCTCGCGGCCGTCCGCAACGCCCCCGCCGCCACCGTCGCCGTCGTCGACGGCCACTGCCTCGGCGGCGCCTTCGAGCTGGCGATGGCCTGCGACCTACGGATCGCCACTCCCCGCTCGCACTTCGGCCTGCCGGAGATCAAGCTCGGCATCCCCTCGGTGATCGACGCCGCCCTGCTGGAGCGGCACGTCGGCCTCGGCTTCGCCCGCGAGATGATCCTCACCGGCGACTCCTACCGCGCGGACGACCCCCGTACCGCCGGGCTCTCCAACGCCCTGGTCGCGCCGGAGGAGCTGACCGCCACCGTCGACGGCTACCTGGCGAAGCTGGTCGGCCACACCCCCACCGTGCTGGCCTCCCAGCGCCGTCTCTTCGAGCTCTGGCTCAACAAGGGCCTCGCCGAGGGCGCCGAGCTGAGCACCCGCGAGTTCGGCCGGGTCTTCGCCGCCGACGACACCCGGGAGGCCCTGGCCGCCTACCGGGCCGGTCTCGGCCGCCGCTGACCGCCCCGTCGCACCGGGACGGCGGGTTTGCCAGACTGGCCGAGGGACCGGACACACACCGCGAGACCGGTTGCTGGGGACAGGTGAAGCGATATGCGCACGGTCGGGGTAACGGGCCATGTGTTACTGACCGCGGCCACCACTGCGCTGGTCCGGGAGGCGCTGCGGGCGGCCGTGGACGACGAGGCCACCCAGACCGACCGGCTGGTGGGCGTCTCCTGCCTGGCCCCCGGCACGGACACCCTGTTCGCCGAGGCGGTGCTCGCGGCCGGCGGCGAACTGGTGGCCGTCCTGCCCTCGGCCGACTACCGCAGGCACGCCGCCGCGGCCGGCCCGAGCGCCGCGGACCGCTACGACCGGCTGGTGAACGCCGCCTCCGAGGTGGTGCTGATGCCCTTCGGCTCGGCCGGCCAGGCCGCCTACGAGGCAGCCAGCCAGGAGATGCTGAAACGCAGCGACGAGCTGTTCGCGGTGTGGGACGGCCTGGAGACGGGACCGGGCGGCGGCACCGCTCACACGGTGGCCACCGCCCGGGACATCGGGGTGCCGGTCCAGGTCATCTGGCCGGCGACCGCCGCCCGCGTCGACTGAGGCCGACGGGGGCGGCGGGGCGGACGGGGCAGGCGGTCAGTTCCAGCCCCACTTGAACGAGTCGAGGTACCGAGCGGTCGGCGTGCCGAGGCCGGTCGCGTCGTCGTACCCCGGCGTGGCCACCAGGGAGGAGTCCTGGCCGAAGGTGACCAGGCGGACCCGCAGCGAGCCGCTGATGATGCCCGCGTCGTAGACCGAGTCCAGCGGCGCCTGGCCCTTCAGCGCCCGCTCGTTGACCACGTCGCGGAACGCGCCGGTGTGCTGCTTGGCGTAGAGCTCCGGGTTGGCGAAGCCGAGGGCGATGCCGTGCCGGGCCTGGATCGCGTCGGCCTGCACCGCGGAGAACTCCGGCGCCGAGACGCTGGTGCCGCCGTAGCCGCCCTCGGAGTACGGGGCGCCGTCCGACATGCCGACCAGGACGCTGGTGTACAGGTCGCCGTTGAGCGCGACGTCCGGGGTGACCCGCATCGCGGTGGCGCTCTTCTGACCGGTCATCAGTGTGTGCGAGAGCGACCCGGGGACGTGCCCGGCCTGGTACCACGGCTGGGCGAAGTCCTCGCTGGTGCCGCCCCCACCGCCGAAGTAGAACGGCGCCGGGAACGGGGTCCAGCTCTGGCCGTCGGCGGAGAGCGCCGAGCGGTGGGTGCCCATGTCGGTCTCGAAGCCGTAGGTGCCCGACGAGTCCTTGATGCCCAGGGCGGTGCCGCCGACCGCGGTCACCCACGGGGAGGAGTCCGGCCAGTTGGCCTGCGCCCGCGGGGTGTCGGTCTGGCAGTTGGCGCCGGTGGCGGCGGACAGCGGGGAGCTGTCCCCGCAGTCGCCGGCGGAGAAGTCGAAGCCGATCCCCTCGATCGTGCCCCGCTCGAAGAGCTGGGTGTAGGAGGCGATGGTGGAGGCGCTGACGTCGTTGCCGTCCGTGGTGTGCATGATCTCGCCCCACGAGTTGGACACCACGTCGGCGAGGTGCTTGCTGACGATCGTGTCCAGCGCGTCGTAGAGGTCGCTGTCCATGCAGGAGTTGGCGCCGACGTAGACCACGTGGGCGTCCGGCGCGAGGCCGTGCACCATCTCGACGTCCAGGGCCTCCTCGGGCGCCCAGCCCTCGGGACCGCCGCAGGCGTCCTGGTCGGTCCACTTGGACTGGTCGATCACCTCGGAGTACTGGCCCGGACGGAAGGGCTTGTCACCGTGGTTGGTGGCGTAGGTGTTCGCGTCGGACTCCATGGTGGAGGAGCCGTAGGCGTCCACGATGGCCACCGTCGCGCCCTTGCCGGTCAGCCCGCTGGCGGTGATCCCGTACGCCTTGCGCAGCTGGCTCGGGTAGAAGGAGCACTGGTCGTACGGGGTGTCCGCGTTGTACGTAGCCGGTCCTGTGGCGCCGACCTTCTTCTCGCCCCAGTAGCTGGAGCAGGTGGCGGCGCTCGGGAACGAGCCGGACGCGGTGGTGGTGCCCGGCGAGGCGGTGTTCGGCGTGGCCTTGGTGGCGCCCGAGTGGGCGGCCGGCTGCACGTCGCTCAGGCCGGTCACGCCGAGGACGGCCCCGGCGACCGCGGCCGGCACCTGGGCGTTGCGGCTCGGCGCGGTGTGCACCGCGGAGCCGACCCGGTAGCGGTGGAGGGTGGTGTGGAAGGCGGCGTCCATCGCCTGGGCCGAACCGCTGACCGTGAGGTAGTCGGTGAAGCCGCCGGCGCTGGTGCCGGTGACGGTCAGGCCGGCGCCGCTCAGCCAGTGCCGGACCGCGGCGAGCTGCTGGGCGCTGGTGCCGTAGCGCTGCTCGACCTGGCCCGGCGAGAGGTACCTGCCGTAGACGGCGCTGCCGGGGGTGGCGACCTGCTTGGCGTAGGCGGCCAGGCCGGAGGCGTCCCGCCCGGAGAGGAAGACCCGGGCGGTGCGGGTGGCGCTCGCCGGAGCGGCGCCCTGGTCGGCGGCGGGCTTGGCCCAGGAGGGGCTGGTCCCGCTCAGGGTCTTCGCCGCGTCGGCGGAGATCGGTCCTGCGGAGGGGGTGGCCGCGCCCGCGGGGGCGGCCAGGGCGAGCGCGCCGACGGTCAGCGCACCGGATGCGCCGAGGGCGACGGCAGCCGCCGATATTCGTCTGAGACCACGAGAAATGGGTAGCTCCAAGTGCCGGAACGACGGTGACGGGTGGCCCCCCGAACAACCACGCCCGTTCGGAGCGCCCGCTGTGTCCCCTGCTTATGGTCAGTTGTGTACACGCGTGCACAACCGATGCGCAAGAGGCGAACGGGAACTGCGGACGAACTGTCACCACCCGGCGTGGGTACGTCGCTTCGGCATCGCGCGCCGGAAGCCGCGGCGCTGCGGCCCGGAGCCTCAGACCACCTGGTGCAGCCAGCGCACCGGAGCGCCCTCGCCGGCGTAGCGGAAGGGCTCCAACTCGTCGTCCCAGGGCTTGCCGAGCAGCCGCTCCAGCTCGGCCTCCAGGTCGCTCTCCCCGGCGCGCGCCCTGAGCAGGGCCGAGCGCAGCCGGTCCTCGGGGATCAGGATGTCCCCGTGCATCCCGGTGACGGCGTGGAAGATGCCGAGTTCCGGAGTGCTGCTGAACCGTTCCCCCTCAGCGGTGGCACAGGGTTCGGCGGTCACCTCGAACCGCAGCAGATGCCAGCCGCGCAGGGCGGAGGCGAGCCGGGAAGCGGTGCCGGGCTCGCCCTGCCAGGAGAACTCGGCCCGCCAGGTCCCGGGCGCGACCGGCTGCCGGATCCAGTCCAGGCTCACGCGCACGCCGAGCACGCCTGCGACGGCCCACTCGACATGCGGGCACAGCGCACGCGGCGCGGAGTGCACGTACAGAACTCCACGAGTCGTCACCGGACCTCCAGTGTGGTGCGAGGGGCGCCTTCCCCAGCGGCCTCATGCCACGACCGAAGTCATCCGCATGTCTACCCGTGGTGACAATGGGTAAACACTACACGATCACTTATGTGGACAAAACGGGCAACTTCTCACCCTCCGTCAAGTGGCGGATGGCCGAAGGGATCCAACCCGGCCCACGCTACCCCGAGCGGCCGCGCCACGGGTGACGGTCCGTCGGAACCGCCCGAACGGCGGCATCCTGACGGACCGTCAACATCACTCGCAGTGACCGGAACCGGTCAGACCCGGACCAGCATCTTGCCGATGTTCTCACCGCGCAACAGCCCCAAGAAGGCGTCCACGGCCCGGTCGATGCCGTCCACCACCGTCTCGTCGAAGGCGATCCGCCCCTCCCGCAGCCAGCCGCCGACCTCGTCGACGAACTCCGGCTGGAGGTCGAAGTGGTCCCGGACCAGCAGTCCCTCGATCCGCAGCCGCTTGCCGATCACCAGCGCCAGATTGCGCGGGGCGGCCGGCGGCTCGGTCGCGTTGTACTGCGCGATCATTCCGCACTCCACCACCCGGCCGTGCACCTTGAGCGAGCCGATCGCGGCCTCCAGGTGGTCCCCGCCGACGTTGTCGAAGTAGACGTCGATGCCGTCCGGGGCGGCCTTCCGCAGCTGCTCGGCGACCGGGCCCTGCTTGTAGTCGAAGGCCTCGTCGAACCCGTACTCCTCGACCAGCTTGCGCACCTTCTCCGGGGAGCCGGCGCTGCCGATCACCTTGGCGGCCCCGCGCAGCTTGGCGATCTGCCCGACCATGCTGCCGACCGCGCCGGCCGCGCCGGAGACGAAGACGGTGTCGCCCTCCTTGAGGCCGCCGACCCGCAGCAGTCCCGCGTAGGCGGTCAGACCGGTCATCCCGAGGGCGCCCAGGTAGGTGCTGATCGGGGCGAGCTCGGGGTCGACCTTGACCGCCTGGGCGGCGTCCAGCACCGCGTGGTCCCGCCAGCCCTGCTGGTGGAGCACGGAGTCGCCGGGCTGGAACCCGTCCGCGGTCGAGGCCAGCACCCGGCCGACGGCCCCGCCGTCCATCGGCTGCCCCAGCTGGAAGGGGGGCACATACGACTTCACGTCGTTCATCCGGCCGCGCATGTAGGGGTCGACCGAGAAGAACTCGTTGGCCACCAGGATCTGCCCGGCGCCCAGCTCCGGCAGCGACAGCTCGGCGAGCTCGAAGTCCTCGGCCACCGGCCAGCCCTTGGGGCGCCGGACCAGGGTCCAGGCGCGGGCGGTCTTGGGCTGCTCGGTGGCGGGCACAGCCTGCTGCGACATACGGGGATGCTCCTCTCGAGAGCACAAAAGGTTTCCGTGCTGAAGTAATGGCTCCTGCAACCGTGCAGCCGAAAGTTCACGATGTCAAACATCTGCCCGTCCCGCCTAGACTCGAGGTCATGGCAGCTGAGACACCCACCGCGAGCACCGCCGGGGACCCCCTCACGGCGGAGGTCGTCGGGCTGATGGCCGAGCTGGTCGCGGCCTTCCACCAGGACTACGAGGCCGCGGCGGCGGACCGCTCGCTCACCGCGGCGCAGGCCAAGGTGCTCTCGCTGCTCGCCCGCGACCCCCAGCCGATGCGGCACCTCGCCGAGCGGCTCAGCTGCGAGCCGTCCAACATCACCGGGATCGTCGACCGGCTGGAGAACCGCGGACTGGTCGAACGGATCCGGGGCGAGCGGGACCGCCGGGTGAAGCTGGTCCGCCTCACCGAGCCGGGCCGCAGCGCCGCCGAGGACCTCCGCTCCACCCTGGGCTTCGCCCGCGCCCCACTGGCCGCCCTCTCCCCCGCCGAGCGCGAGCAGCTCCGCGATCTCCTCCGCCGCACCCTGGAAGCGGCCAGGCCGGAGGACGGCGCCGAGCGGAGCGATGCCGCGCCCACCGCGCCCACCGCGGACGATTGACGAGCCCTCAGATCGAAGCCGGCGCGCGCGGAGCGCAGGTGACCAGCTATGCTGCGGCGGAGCGGCCCCACGCGGGCCGCTTGTGCTGGCGGCTGCGCGCACACGCGTTCGCACGCCGGCCACGGGGCGGTAGCTCAGCCGGTTAGAGCAGGGGACTCATAATCCCTTGGTCGTGGGTTCGAGTCCCACCCGCCCCACCTTCGCTAGACGCGGTGCGACCAGCCCACACGCTAGCCCAACGGCCTGTCGGTCCTCGAACCGACAGGCCGTTTTTCACTCGAATGGGCAGGCTCCGGCCGGAACCGGCGCGGCGAGCCGTCAGGAACGCAGGAAGGCCCGCAGCTTGCTCGCTGCGGGCCTTCGGGATCAAGCTCCCGCAATTGGACTCGAACCAATAACCTGCCGGTTAACAGCCGGCTGCTCTGCCAATTGAGCTATGCGGGATCGCTCCGCCCCAGACCCGGGCATCCACCCGGGCCGGACGCTCCCGCAATTGGACTCGAACCAATAACCTGCCGGTTAACAGCCGGCTGCTCTGCCAATTGAGCTATGCGGGACTGCGGGGGGCGCCTCACGGCGTCCGCTGCGGGTCATACATTAGCGCACGTGGGGGGGTGCTCCGCCAATCCGATCTCCACCGCCCTCGCGGCCCGCCGCGGCGGCGTGGCGGAGGAGCGGCCCGGAGCGGCTCCCCGTAACCTCCGGAACACAGCAGCAGCAAGCAGAAAGGCGGCGGTGGCACCATGCGCAAGCTCTCCTTCCTCTGCGGTCTCGCGTTCGGATACGTGCTCGGCGCACGGGCCGGCCGGGAGCGCTACGAGCAGATCCGCAAGTCGGCCCGGGACCTCTCGCAGAGCCCGGCCGTGCAGAAGGCGACCAGGTCGGCGCGGGACGCGGTGGGCAGCCAGCTCGGCGACCGGCTGCCGCCGGCGGTGACCGACCGGATCCCCGGCCTGCGCCGGCAGCAGGACGGCGCGGCCGACTGGGACTCGGCGCCCGGCCGCTGAGCCAGGCGAGCGCCGTACGAACGCTGTACGAGCGCTGACTGAAATGTCAGTTGACGGCCCGTCAGCTACCCCGGCGGCAGGATTCCGCCGCCGGACCTGACACAATCCGCTCATGCCGATCGTCGCGGGTTTCCACAGTTCCGCCCGCAGTACGACGCTCACCGTCCGGGACACGGACACCGGGGCGCCGCTGCCAGACCGCGCGGACAACCGCGCCCCGCACCCCGGCGCCCCGGCGCCGGAGCGGCACACCAGCGAGATCGACCCGGAGTCCTGGCTGCGCTCGCTCGGCGCGGCGGCGGGCGGCAACCGGTTGCAGAACGTCCAGGCGATCGGCGTCGCCGCGCAGTCGCAGTCGCTGGTCGCGCTGGACGCGGACGGCGCACCGGTCCGGCCGGCCATCCTCCGCGGCGACCGGCGGGCGGCCGGCTCCGCCGCGGACCTCTGCGCGGAGGCCGGCGGGGCGGAGGCCTGGGCGCGGGTGATCGGCGGGCCACCGGCGGCCACCGGCGTGCTCGCCAAGCTCCGCTGGCTGGCCCGCCAGGAGCCGGAACTCGCCCGCCGGGTAAGGCTGGTGCTGCAACCCCACGACTGGCTGGTCTGGCAGCTGCTGGGCCGTCCTGCCCGCCCGACCACCGACCGCGGGGACGCCTCGTGCACGGGTTACTGGTCGCCGCTCGACTCGGCGTACCGGCCGGAGCTGGCCGCCCGCGCCCTGGGCGCGGAGGCTCCCCAGCTGCCCGAGGTGCTGCCGCCCGGCGCGGCCGCCGGCACCAGCCCCGAGGGCCTGCTGATCTCCGCCGGCACGGGCAGCGGGATGGCGGTCGCGCTGGGCCTGGGCCTGGTCCCCGGCGACGCGGTGGTGTCGCTCGGGGCCTCCGGGACGGTGTACGCCCCGCACCGGGAGACGCTGCCGGACCCGGCCGGGCTGATCGCGCCGTACGCCGACGCGACCGGACGCCATCTGCCGACCGTCGTCACCCTGAACGCGGCCCATGTGCTGCGGGCCACCGCCCAGTTGCTGGACACCGACGCCGAGGGGCTGGGCGAGCTGGCGCTGCGCTCGACGCCGGGGGCGCGCGGGCTGGTGCTGCTGCCGTATCTCCGCGGGGAGCGCACGCCCGCGCTGCCGCAGGCGGCGGGCACCCTCGCGGGGCTGCGGGAGGACTCGATGGCGCCCGAGCATCTGGCCCGGGCGGCCGTGGAGGGGATGCTGTGCGGACTCGCGGACGGCCTCGACCTGCTGCGCGAACGCGGGGTGACGGTGCGCCGGGTCTTCCTGCTGGGCTCGGCCGGCCGGCTGGAGGCGGTGCAGCGGATCGCGGCCCAGGTCTTCGGGGTCCCGGTGGTGGTCCCGCCGACCGGCGACTGGGCGTCCCGGGGGCGGCCCGCCAGGCCGCGTGGGCGCTGGCGGGCGGCGCCGACCCGCCGCTGTGGCCGCTGGAGGGCTGCACGACGGTCGACCCGGGCGAGGAGACCGCCCTCGGCGCCGCGGTCCGCGAGCAGTACGCCGCCACCCGCGACCAGCTGTATCCGAAGGCGTAGCGCCCGGCGGCCACGCCTCCGGATGCCGGTCCCTCAGTCGAGGTAGCCGCGGAGCTGGTCAGCGAAGGCGTGGTCGCGGAGCTTGTTGAGGGTCTTGGACTCGATCTGGCGGATCCGCTCGCGCGTCACCCCGAACAGCCGGCCGATCTCCTCCAGCGTCCGCGGACGCCCGTCCACCAGCCCGTACCGCAGCTGGACCACCTTCCGCTCGCGCTCTCCGAGGGTGGACAGCACGGCCTCCAGATGCTCGCGCAGCAGCATGAACGCGGCGGACTCGACCGGCGAGGCGGCGTCCCCGTCCTCGATCAGGTCGCCGAGCGCGACGTCGTCCTCCTCGCCGACCGGGGCGTGCAGCGAGACCGGCTCCTGGGCCAGCCGCAGCACCTCGCCGACCCGCTCCTCGGGGATCTCCAGCACCGCCGCGACCTCCGCCGCCGTCGGCTCGTACCCGTGCTCCTGGAGGAGGCGCCGCTGCACCCGCACCACCCGGTTGATCAGCTCGACGACGTGCACCGGGACGCGGATCGTGCGGGCCTGGTCGGCCAGCGCCCGGCTCATCGCCTGGCGGATCCACCAGGTGGCGTAGGTGGAGAACTTGTAGCCGCGCGCGTAGTCGAACTTCTCCACGGCGCGGATCAGGCCGAGGTTGCCCTCCTGCACCAGGTCCAGCATGGTCAGTCCGCGCCCGACATAGCGCTTGGCCACCGAGACGACCAGCCGGAGGTTGGCCTCGATCAGCCGGCGCTTGGCCATCCGGCCGAGGACCACCAACCGGTCGAGCTCGTCGGTGAGTTGGGCGTCCAGTTCGCCGAGTCCGCCGAGCCGGCGGTTGAGGTGCTCCTCCGCGAAGAGGCCGGCCTCGACCGCGCGGGCCAGCTCCACCTCCTCGGCGGCGGTGAGCAGCGGCACCCGGCCGATCTCGCGCAGATACTGGCGGAAGAGGTCGGCGGACGGGCCGGCCACGTCGTCCAGCGAGGGCCCGGGGTCGTCGTTGTCGGTCTCGGCCTCGCGGATCTCCGGCGCCTCGCGGATCTCCGGCGCCTCCCGCGCCCCCGGGGCCTCGGGGCCCGTCCGGTGGCGGCTTCGGGCGCGGCGCCGGTGGCGGCCTCGGGCGCCGGTTCCGGCTCCGGGGGGAGCGGTTCGTCGGCGGCGTGGCGTTCGGTCACGTCGCCCTCCTCCGGCGGCGTAACCACCGCAACGCGGCCGGTGGCGGTACGGGGGACGGTCGCGAGGTCCACGTCGTTCCCTTCCGGCCGCGGAACGCGTGTGTGATGGGCGCGCGTCGCGACCTCTGGGCGAGGGATTGCGTAAGGGCTGGGACACCGAAACCAGTGTGCGCCAAGCGCGCTCCCCGGCCGAGGGTCGTGCGGCCTCTTTTTCCAACACTCCGTGATCGTCTGATCACGAACGGCTGCCGTCGGCGACCGTCAGAGCGCCTGGGCCCCCTGGACCCGCAGCGCCTGGGCGTACTGCTGGAGGGCCCACAGCTCGTTCTGCACCGGGCCCAGGGCCTCCTGGTCGGCACCCGGGCCGAGCCGCTGGAGGTAGCTGCGGACCTCCTGGATCCTCCGGTCCACCGCCTGCTGGCGGAGCCGGACCAGGAACTGCTGAGCGTAGAGTTCGTCGACCTCGCGCCCGCGGCCCTGGCGCAGCGGCTCCACCGCCAGCTCGGTGATCAGGCCGCGCAGCCGGTCGTCCGGGGCCACGTCCTGGACCGCGGGCAGCCAGGCGTCCGGCGCCGCCGCGCCCGCGGCGACCCCGCCGGCCGCCGCGACGGCCTGCCGGACGGCGACGTACGGGCCGGTGGCGAACTCCTCTGCGGTGAAGGCGTCGAAGATCGGGGCCACCATCGCCGGATGCTGGAGGGCGATCTTCAGCAGCTCGCGCTCCACGAACTGGACCGGGTTCCGCGCGTTCCTCCGCAGCTCCGCGGCCGCCTCCGCGCCGCTGAGAGCGCCGCCGGAGGACGCCTGGTACCCGCCCGGCCCGGGGGCGCCGGGGCCGCCCGGCCCCGCCGGAGCCCCGCCGTTCCGCCCTCCCCCGCCGCCGGAGGACTGCCGCTCCCGCTCCCAGCGGGCGATCCTGCCCACCCGGCGGACCACGAACTGCTCGTCCAGCATGCCGACCAGGCCGGCCAGCTTGACCGCGTACTCGTGCTGCACCGAGCCGTCCCGGATCCGGCCGACGATCGGCGCGGCCTCCTCCAGGGCGGCCGCCCGGCCCTCCGCGGTCTCCAGGTTGTGCCGGGCCACCACCGTCTTGATGGCGAACTCGAAGAGCGGCACCGGGTGGTCGACCAGGTTGCGCACGGCCGCGTCGCCCTGGGCGAGCCGCAGCTCGCAGGGGTCCATGCCGCCGGGCGAGATGGCGATCGAGGTCTTGGCGGCGAACTTCTGGTCGTCCTCGAAGGCCCGCAGCGCGGCCTTCTGCCCGGCGGCGTCACCGTCGAAGGTGAAGACCACCTCGCCCTTGTAGGAGGAGGTGTCCATGATCAGCCGACGGAGGATCTTGATGTGCTCCTCGCCGAAGGCGGTGCCGCAGGTGGCGACGGCGGTGGTGACCCCGGCCAGATGGCAGGCCATCACGTCGGTGTAGCCCTCCACGACGACCGCCCGGCCGCTCTTGGCGATCTCCTTCTTGGCCAGCTCCAGCCCGTACAGCACCTGGGACTTGCGGTAGAGCGGGGTCTCCGGGGTGTTGAGGTACTTCGGCCCGTTGTCGTCCTCCCGCAGCTTGCGGGCGCCGAAGCCGACGACCTCCCCGGTGATGTCCTTGATCGGCCAGACCAGGCGGCCGCGGAAGCGGTCCATCGGCCCCCGCCGACCCTCCGAGCAGACGCCGCTGACCAGCAGCTCCTTGTCGGTGTACCCCTTCCCGCGGAGGAAGCGGGTGAGGTTCTCGAAGCCGCCGGGCGCGTATCCGATGCCGAAGTGCTGGGCGGCCTCCGCCTCGAAGCCGCGCTCCTTGAGGAAGCGCCGGCCGATCTCCGCCTCGGGCGTGCCGAGCTGCTCGGTGAACCAGGCCGCGGTCAGCTTGTTGATCTCCAGCAGGCGGGTGCGCTCGCCCTTCTGCCGGCCGGGCTGGTACCCGCCGCCCTCGTAGCGCAGGGTGTAGCCGATCTGGGCGGCCAGCCGCTCGACCGCCTCGACGAAGGTGAGGTGCTCGATCGACATCACGAACTTGATCGTGTCGCCGCCCTCGCCGCAGCCGAAGCAGCTGTAGACGCCCTTCGAGGGGTTGACGTAGAAGGACGCCGACTTCTCGTCGTGGAACGGGCAGAGCCCCTTCAGCTGGGCCCCGCCCCCCGAGGTGAGCTGGACGTACTCGCCCACCACGGCGTCGATCCGCACGGCGGACCGCACCGCCTGCACGTCCTCGTCCCGGATCCGCCCGCCACCGCCTGCCACAGGAGAAGTCTACGGGCGCCCGCCGACAACCCGGCAGGCCCGCCGCGGACTCCCCGGCGGCCCCGCCCCGGCGCGGCCGTCACTTCGGCAGCAGGGTCTCCAGCGGCCGCCCCGGATCCGCCAGCGCGTCCACGTCCACCGGGCGCGCCGACCGCACCAGCCGCTGGATCGGCTCGGTGACGTCCCACACGTTCACGTTCATCCCGGCCAGCACCCGGCCGTCGCCGGCCAGCCAGAAGGCGATGAACTCGCGCTTGCCGAGGTCGCCGCGGACCACCACCCGGTCGTAGGCGCCGGGCGCGGCGAAGCCCGAGTACTCCATCCCCAGGTCGTACTGGTCGGTGAAGAAGTACGGGATCCGGTCGTAGACGACCTCCTGGCCGAGCATGGAGCGCGCCGCCGCCGGGCCGCCGTTGAGCGCGTTGGCCCAGTGCTCGACCCGCAGCCGGCGGCCGAAGACCGGGTGCTCGGCGTTGGCCACGTCGCCCGCGGCGAAGATCGCCGGGTCGGAGGTGCGGAGCGCCGAGTCGACGGCGATCCCGCCGCCCTCCGCCCGGTCGGCCGCCGCCAGGCCCGCGGCCTCGGCGAGGCCGGTCTCCGGCACCGCGCCGACCGCGACCACCACCGCGTGGGCGGGCAGCTCGTCGCCGTCCTCGGTGTGCGCGGCGAGCACCATGCCGTCCTGGCCCTCGAAGGAGGCGATCCCGCGGCCGGTGTGGAGGTCCACCCCGTGGTCCCGGTGCAACTGGGCGAAGAACTCGCCGAGTTCCGGGCCCAGCGCCTGGTGGAGCGGGGTGGGCTGCTGCTCGACGACGGTCACCTCGGCGCCGTAGCCGCGGGCGGCCGCGGCCACCTCCAGGCCGATCCATCCGCCGCCGATCACCAGCAGCCGGCCGTTCTCCCGGCCCAGCGCCTGCAGCGAACCGCGCAGCCGCTCCGCGTCCGAGAGCTTCCGCAGGTAGTGGATGCCGCCGAGGTCCGCACCCGGCACCGGGAGGCGGCGCGGGGTGGCGCCGGTGGCGATCAGCAGCCGGTCGTAGCCGAGCACCGTGTCGTCGGCGAGGGCGAGTTCGCGGGTCCGCGGGTCCAGCCGGACGGCGGGCTGGCCGAGGTGGAGCTCGACCTCCCGCGAGGCGTACCAGGAGGACTCGTGGACGAAGAGCGAGGAGCGCTCCTCGCTGCCGGTCAGATAGCCCTTGGAGAGCCCGGGCCGCTCATACGGGTGCTCGCGCTCGTCGCCGACCAGGATCACTCTCCCGGAGAAGCCCTCGGACCGCAGCGCCTCGGCGGCCTTGGCGCCGGCCAGACCGGCTCCGACGATCACGTAAGTCTGGTGTGCGTCCACTGAGTTGACCACCCGCGGTCTCCCGTCCGCTCGTGTCGACGTCGACTCTCTGTGCGATGCCCCGTCGTGCCTGTTCCGGCTAGGCCGAAGGGTCCCGCAACCCCGTTCAATTGACCAGACGGCGGTGGAGCGCGCGCGCCGACGCGTCGGTGAGCACGGCGATCTGGTCGATGACCGTGCGCAGCCGCTCGCCGTCGTCCCCGGCCGCGTCGAAGTGCGCGCGGAAGACCGGGTCCAGCCCCTCGGGGGCGGTGCGGATCAGCACCTCGGCGAGCTCCGCGATCACCACCCGCTGCCCGGATCTGAGCTCCTCCTGGTCCGGCCGCTGCATCACGAACCGGTCCGCGACCGCCTTGAGCACCGCGCACTCCGCCCGCACCTCCGGTGGGACCACCAGGTCGGCGGCGTAGCGGGTGAGCGGGCCGGTGCCGAAGGCCGCCCGGGTGGCGCCCTCGGCGGCCAGGCAGAAGCGGCCGATCAGCTGGCTGGTGGCGTCCTTCAACCGGGCCCGGTCCTGGGCGCTGCCCTCGTAGCGGGCGGGCCACCATTCCTGGCCGAGCAGCCGGTCCAGCGCCTCGGCGAGCTCGCCGGGCTCCGCGCCCGGGGCGTAGCGGCCGGCGGCGACGGCGAAGACCTCCTCCCGCTCGGGGAGGGAGGCGAGGGCCCGCGGGTCGATGAAGCCGGCCTGCAGTCCGTCCTCCACGTCGTGCACCGAGTAGGCGACGTCGTCGGACCAGTCCATCACCTGCGCCTCGAAGCAGCGCCGCAGCGGGGGCGCGCCCCGCCGCAGCCAGCGGAAGACCGCCAGGTCCTCGGCGTACACCCCGAACTTGCCCGGCTCCCGGGTGCTCTCCGGGGCGCCGCCGAGCGGCCACGGGTACTTGGTCGCCGCGTCCAGCGCCGCGCGGGTGAGGTTCAGCCCCACGCTCCGGCCGGGGCGCGGACCGCCGCGGTCGGTGAGCTCGCCGGCCGGCGCGAACCGCTTGGGCTCCAGCCGGGTCAGCACCCGCAGGCTCTGCGCGTTCCCCTCGAACCCCCCGCAGGCCGCGGCGGCCACCGCGAGCGCCTGCTCCCCGTTGTGCCCGAAGGGCGGGTGGCCGATGTCGTGGGCCAGGCAGGCGGTCTCCACCAGGTCCGGGTCGCAGCCGAGCGCGGCCCCCAACTCCCGCCCCACCTGGGCGCATTCGAGCGAATGCGTCAGCCGGGTCCGCGGGAAATCGCGCTCCATCGGGGCGACCACCTGGGTGGTGCCGGCGAGCCGGCGCAGCGCGGCGGAGTGCAGCAGCCGCGCGCGGTCGCGCTGGAACGCGGTGCGTCCGGGCCGCTTATCCGGCTCCGGAACCCAACGCGCCTCCGCGTTGGCGTCATAGTGCGCGCTGCGCGCCGCGCCCCAAGCCCCGACATCCACCACCTACCCAAGCTACCCCGCCCCACCGACAACAGCCCCGAAGACGCCCCGAGCGCGGCGCCGAAGGCGCAGGGGCGAAGGGAGGTCAGGCGCGCGCCCGCCGCGGGGCGATCAGCTGGGCGGCTATCCGCGCGAGCAGCTCGCCCTGTGTGGCCAGCTCGGGCACGCCCGGCTCACCCGCCGCCTCCGGCTCCCGCCGCTGCCGCGGCTGCCGCAGCTCGGGAAGGGGCTCCGTCTCCGTCTCGGTCTCCATGCGAAAGAGCCTCGCGCCCCGCTGTTTCCGCACGGTTGCTCCTCGGTGACGCCCAGTCAAGAAACGGCGACCGCCCGCCGGTAGAGCGCCTCGATGTCCGGCCCGAGATGCGCCGCGTAGGACACGTCCGCCGAGTCCCCGCCCTCCTGGTAGCCGCCGATCACCCCGACCAGCGTCCCCGTCCCGGTGTCCGGCGAGATCCCGCGCAGCAGCGGCCCCCCGCTGCTGCCGTTCTCGAAGCCGCCGCAGTCGAACTCGGACTGGTTGGGGTTATACGGCCGGGTCGCGTTGAGGCAGGCGATCGGCCGGTCCGCGGAGACCGGGTACCCGATGGCCCCGACCACCCCCGGTTCCGCGTCCGCCGAGCCGAACCCGATCGGGTCCGCGCCCACCAGCGCCTGCAGGCTGCGACCGGACTGCCCGGGTGCCCCCGGCCGAACCTGCCGCAGCACCACGAAGGCGATGTCGTAGTCAGGGTTCCCGCCGCCGCTCCACCGTGGGTCCACCAGCACCTCCACGGGCGCCCACAGCCCGTACGGCGACTGCCCGTCGTGGTAGCCGGGCACGAAGTCGAAGGCGCCCTTGGACCCGGCCTGCTGCCCGCCGCCGGGGTCTATCACGCAGTGCGCCGCGGTGGCGATCACGTCCCCTTTCGGGCTGTCCACCACGCTGCCGGTGCAGAAGTGCCGGCTCGGCTGCCCGTTGGAGTCGAGGCTGAAGAGCGCCCCCACCTGCGGCATCAGCCCGGTGAACGGAACGGCGCTCGGCGAGTCCGCCGGGCTGGGCGCGACCAGCGCCTCCGGCACCCGCGCGCCCTGCGGCAGCCCGCGCAACCGGTCGTCCGCCCCCGGCGAGGGCACCGACCCGGTGGGGGTGGGCGCCGGATGCCCGGCCGCCGGGGTGCTCGACGCGCTGCCGCCCATCCGCTCGAAGACGACCACCAGCAGAACGGCGACCACGGCCACCCCGAGCAGCCTTCGCAGACCGCGCAGCTGTCGCCCTGTCAGCCGAGACACCCGTTCGTTCCCCTCTCCGGCCGGCCGTGGGCTTCGGCGGCCCCGACCTCGGATGGTATTCGGCCCGGCGCCCCGCGGGTACCACCTACCGCATCGGCCGCGTCGGATCGCCCCGGTTGCGTCACGATGCTGCCAGAGCCGAGTAAGCCGGTAAGGGGAGGGTGTGTGACCTGCGCGTCTGGGAACCGTGCGGCCCACGGTCGCCGACTATCGTCGGCGAGAACGAACCGAGCATTACGTGACAGACCGAGCAGGAGCCCGAATTGAGCCTGACCGGAACCCCGTTCCTCATCCTGCTCGCGGTCCTCACCGTTCTGGCGGTGGCCGCAACCCTGCTGCTGTGGGGGCGGATGCGGGGTCCGCGCGCGCTGCGCTGGACGGCCCGGCTGGTGCTGATCCTGATCTGCCAGGCCACGGCGATCTGCGTGGTGGCGGTGTGGATCAACAACAGCTACGGCCTCTACTCGTCCTGGAACGACCTCCTCGGCAACGACAACGGCTCGGCCACCGCCGCGATGCCCGGTCCGCCCGCCTCCCGGGCCAAGTTCACCCGGGCGCAGAACGGGGTGCTGGACACCTACTTCCGCGGCTCCCACTCCAAGCTCTCCGGCCAGGTCCTGGTCTGGACTCCGCCGCAGTACTCCGAGCCGCAGTACCGCAAGGACGACTTCCCCGTGGTGATGCTGCTGCACGGCGTGCCCGGCTCCCCGCAGTCCTGGCTGGAGGGTGGGGACATCCCGGGCGCCGTCGAGCAGATGCTCGGTCAGCACGAGATCAAGCCGTTCATCCTGGTGATGCCGGTGATCGACCCCGGCTCGATCGACACCACCTGCAGCGACACTCCTGAACGCCGGGTCGGCAGCTGGCTGTCGCAGGACGTGCCGGAGCTGGTCGGCAGCCAGTTCCGGGTGCAGCGCCAGGCCCACGCCTGGGGCCTCCTCGGCCTCTCCACCGGCGGCTTCTGCGCGGCGAAGCTGCCGCTGCAGTACCCGAAGGTGTTCGCCACCGGGGCCGCGATGAGCCCGGACCCCTTCACCGGCGACAGGTCCGCCCTGCCGGACGCCCGTACCCGGGAACTCAACAGCCCGCTGTACCTGGCGAAGCACGGCCGTCCGGACGTCTCGCTCTTCCTCGCCACCTCGCGCCAGGACAAGTACAGCAAGCCGGCCAACATCGAGGCGCTGAAGCGGGCGGTCCGGGCCCCGGCCACGGTCGCGACGCTGATCCTCGCCCAGGGCGGCCACAACTGGAACACCTGGCTGCGGATGTACCCGGTGGTCTTCCCCTGGCTCAGCGAGCACCTGCCGAACCCGGCGCCGCCGGCCGTGAAGAAGACGGCCGGCCGGTTGTGAATCAGACGTGAGGACCTGACGCCGACCTGACGCCGACCTGACGCGGCGTCAGGCGACCGGGACGGTGCTCTCCCGCTCCAGCTCGGCCCGGCGCACCGCCGGCTCCACCGACTCGACCTTCACCAGTCCGTTCTGCACCGGCGTCAGCCGCCGTCCGAGCCGCAGCGCGAGGACGCTGACCCCGATCGTGCAGAGGAACAGGATGCCGAGGTACTCCGGGTACGCCCGCATGCCGACCATCAGACCGGCGAAGGCCGGTCCGGCCACCATGGCGACCTGCCGCACCCCGGCGAAGGCCGCGTTGTAGCGCCCGAGCTGGCTCGCCGGCGCCAGGTCCGCGACCAGCGGGCCGAGCACCGGGGAGAGGAGCATCTCGCCGGCCCCGAACAGCATGTACGTCCCCAGGATCGCGGCGGTGGCGAGCGCGGTGCCCGGGCCGACCAGCCCGGAGACCCCGGCCAGCGCCCAGGCGGCCAGCCAGATCAATCCGACCACGGCGATCACCGAGGAGCGGCGCCGCCGCCCGGTGATCCGCAGCACCAGCAGCTGGCCGACCACGATCACCGCGGTGTTGGCGGCGAGGGCGAAGCCGAGGGTGCTCGGCGAGATCTTGGTGACGCTGGTGGCGAAGGCCGCCAGGCCGGATTCGAACTGCCCGTAGCAGCTGAAGAAGATCACCATGGCCAGCACACACACCCCGACCATGGCGCGGTCCCGCAGCATCGCCCGGTAGCCCCCGCCGCCCGCGGCCGCGGTGGCGGCGGCAGCGGTGGCCGCGGCCTCCGCCGACTCCGGCACCTCGACCTGGAGCGAGCCCACCTGCGGCAGCCGGACCGTCCCGGCCACCCCGGCGAGCACCAGGATCATCGCGGCCTCGATGCAGAACAGCACCTCGAAGCTGGCGGGCCGGGACGGGTCGACGATCAGCCCGCCGAGCAGCCCGCCGATGCCGAGCCCCAGGTTGTTCAGGAAGAACTGGAACGCGAAGGCCTTCGCCCGGCCGCCGGGCTCGGTGCACCGCGCCACCATGGTGGCAAGCACCGGCTGCTCGCCGGCGATCCCGGCGCCGAACAGCGCGGCGAAGATCATGATGGCCGCGGGCCCGTGCGAGAACCCGAAGCCGATCGACCCCGCGGCGGCCAGCAGACAGGACGCGACCAGCACCGGCTGCGGCCCGCGCCGGTCCACCACCTTGCCGATGACCGGCAGGACGAGGAGCGCGGCCACCGCCCAGATGCTGAACAGGGCGCCGCCCACGCCGGCGCTGAGATGCCGGACCTCGGTCGCGTAGACGTAGATGAAGGGCACGGTGAAACCGGCGCCGAACGCTGCCAGAGCGTTCCCCACCTGCACCCTTCGCAGGGCACGCGGCGCCTCCACCGTCGACTTCGTGATCACCGTGGTCACTCTCCACACCTCCGCTCATACACGTCCGAAGACTTCGAAGCTAAAGAATACAGGCCCGAAGGCTTCGACGCTAACGAATTGAATGCGATACTGGCGGCATGACCGAGCCGAAGGTGCCTGCGGCCGTACGCGACCTGGACCGCCACGTCGCGCGCTACCGCCGCGAGTTCCCCAACATCGACCCGCAGGTCGAGCGGATCGTCGCGGCGATCTTCCGGCTGAACCGCCGGATGGACCTCGCCTACGCCCGCCAGCTGCGCACGCTGGACATCACCAACGCCGAGTGGGAGGTCCTCAAGGAGCTCGTCCTCGCCGGCCGCCCGTACCGGCTGACGCCGGGGGAGCTGGCCAAGCGGCTCGGCCTGACGCCGGCGGCGATGACCCACCGGATCGACCGGATGCTCGACGACGGCCTGGTCACCAGGACCCGGGACGAGTCCAACCGGGTCCGCGTGATCATCGAGCTGACCCCCAAGGGCCGCGACAAGTGGCTTGAGGCGATGCGCCTGGCCTCGGGCTTCGAGGAGGAGCTCCTCAGCGACCTGGAGGCCGCCGACCGGGAGGCCATGGCCGCGATGCTGACCCGGATGCTGGTCCGCGTCGAGGCGACCCAGCCGGACGCCACCGGCCGCACCGACGACCTCGACCAGCCGTAGGCCCCGGAGGCAGCGCCGCCCGCGCGGCTAGCGGGCCGTCAGCTCGTGCGGGCGCGCAGCACGGAGAGGACCGCCTGGCCCATCCCCGCCTCGCCGACGGAGTTGGGATGCAGCGGCGACGCGTCCCGCGAGGGCAGCAGCGGCTCGACCCAGCGGGCGTCCGCCACCTCGCAGGCGTCGTGGCCGATCGACGGCCCGTAGGTGTCCACGTACTCGTCCCCCGCCGTCAGCGCCTGCCTCCGCAGCTCCGCGTTGAGCTCCTCCTCGAGGCCCCGGAGGTAGGGCAGGTCCCCGCCGGTCATCAGCAGCGACCCGCAGCTGCCGTTGTGCTCGGGGAAGATCGCCGGATAGCCGACGACCAGCACCCGCGCCCGCGGCGCCCGCTCCTTCACGGCCCGCAGCAGATCCGCCATGGTGGCCCCGGCCTGCTGGATCCGCCCGTCCAGCCCGCCGGTCCCGTAGTGGTCGCGGCAGGGCGCGGTCTCCGCGCCGGCGTCGCCCAGGGCGGTCGCCGCGATGCCCAGCCGCGCGCAGGTCTCCAGCACGTCGAAGTACCCGACGTCGTTGCCCCCGGCCCCGACCGTCACCAGCCTGGTGTTCCCGGAGAGCGCGGCCAGTTGCGCGGGCGCGGTCCCGCCGGAGACCTTCTGCCGCTGCCCGTACGCGATCTCCTCGGCGGTCGCGCCCGAACAGCTGACGTCCCGGAAGTCCGCGCCGGACAGGCCGAGCTGCCTGGCCACCACGGACGGGTAGTTGCTGCTGGACCGGCGGCAGCCCTTGGGACTGCCCTCCTGGTGGGGGATCATCGGCCCCGCGGTGTACGAGTCGCCGAGGGCGACGTACGGGGCGAACGCCGCCTGCCGCTGCGGGCTCGGCGAGTCACCGCCCACCGCGCCGAGCGTCTTGGCCCCCTGCGACTCCAGTCCGCAGCCGGACAGGACGCCGAGCGCCAGCAGCCCACTCGCGACCGCGGCACCCCTCGTCCGCCACTTCATAGTCCTCCCCCGGATCACCCGCGAAACCCTCACCCATCCGATGCTGCGTCCTCCGTACCCGGATTCCGAAGTTCGGTGCGGTCCGGGTGACAGGACTCACACCTGTCGCGTAACCCCCGTGCTCCATGTGCCGCCAGGGAGACGCCAGTCGAACGGGAGACGAACGCCTGGTCTACGGCAGTTCGACAGGCAGTGGGCGCGGATCGGTACGGACCGTCAGGAGAGCGGTCCGTCTCCCGGGTCCTCGCGCTCCGCCAGGAAGCGCTCGAAGGCGTCGCCCAGCTCCTCGGCGGACGGCAGGTCCGCGGTCTCGGCGAGGAGGCTGCCCCGCTCCACCGCGCCCGCGAAGGCGTCGTACTGCTGCTCCAGGCCGGTCACCACCGAGCGCAGCTCGCCGCCGCCCTCCTCGACCTGGCGGTCGACCTCCTCCCGGGTCCGCTCGGCCGCGGCCCGCAGCTCGGCGCCCGGCAGCACAAGACCGGTGGCCGCCTGCACGGCCTCCAGCACGGCCACCGCCGCCGGCGGGTACGCGTCCCGCGCCAGGTAGTGGGGCACATGCGCGGCGAAGCCCAGCGCGCCCAACCCCGCCTCGACGAGCCGGAGTTCGACCAGCGCGGCGGCGCTGCCCGGCACCTGCGCGGACTGGAACCAGCGCGGGTGGTCGCCCATCAGCCCCGGCCGGTTGCCGTGCGGGGTGAGCCCGACCGGGCGAGTGTGCGGAACCCCCATCGGAATCCCGTGGAAGTTCACCGCCAGCCGCACCCCGAGCCGCTGCGCCAGATCCCGCACGGCGGAGGCGAAGAGCTCCCACTCGACGTCCGGCTCGGGGCCGGAGAGCAGCAGCAGCGGCACCCCCACCGCGTCGTGCACCAGATAGAGGTCGAGCACCGGCGGCTGGTATGAGATCCACTCGTCGCGGGCGAAGACCATCGGCGGCCGGCGGGCCCGGTAGTCGACCAGGCGGTCGGTGTCGAAGGAGGCGATCAGCCGCCGGTCGGCGTCGCCGAGGAGGTACTCGGAGATCTGCTCGCCGACCTCACCGGCGTCCATGAAGCCCTCGAAGAAGTAGAGCAGCGCCGGCCCGCCCCCGTCGGAGTCCCCGCCGAACGCCTCGGCGAGTGCCTCGGTCGCCCCAGGTTCGAGCGTGTACAGATCCCTCGGATCGCGTTCGCGCACCGCGCACCCCATCTGATTCGTTGCCTTCAGCACGGATAAGCATCCCCGGAGCGTCCGACATTCCCGTCCGGGGGCCCCGATGGGCGGAGCGCACGAGACGTACGCGAGAAGCACAGGGCCGGGGCGCGGCACCGGACGCCGTTGTCCAGTGCCACGCCCCGGCATACGCGGCGGCTACCCTGCGCCGAGCTCCGCCGCGCGGTGGTGCGGGCAGCTGCTCCGCTCTCCCTTCCTGCCGATGTCAGCTCAGGTGGCGGGGGCGGTGAGGCAGCTCGCGCTGACGCCGGGTGAGGGTTCCCGCGCCCTGCCCCACCCGGGTACCGATGCTCGGTGCGGTGGGGCGGGCGACGGGCCCGGCGGAGGGTTTCAGCGCGAGTCGCTGCCCGCGGTCTGTACGGCGGCCCGACCGGCTTCCAGCCGTGCCACCGGGATCCGGAACGGCGAGCAGGACACGTAGTCCAGGCCCACCTCGTGGAAGAAGTGCACCGAGTCGGGGTCGCCCCCGTGCTCGCCGCAGACGCCGAGCTTGAGGTCGGGCCTGGTCGCCCGGCCGGCCTCGACGGCCTGCTTGACCAGGGCGCCGACGCCGTCCCGGTCGATGGTCTCGAACGGGCTGACCCCGAAGATCCCCTTCTCCAGGTAGGCCGTGAAGAAGGAGGCCTCCACGTCGTCCCGGCTGAAGCCCCACACCGTCTGGGTGAGGTCGTTGGTGCCGAACGAGAAGAACTCGGCGGCCTCGGCGATCTGACCCGCCGTCACCGCGGCCCGCGGCAGCTCGATCATCGTGCCGAGCTTGATGTCCAGCTCGACGTTGTGCGTCCGCTCGACGTCGGCCAGCACCGTCTCCGCGTCGTCCCGGACGATCTCCAGCTCCTGGACGGTGCCGACCAGCGGGATCATGATCTCCGCCCGCGGGTCGCCGCCGGCCAGCTTCCGCTCGGCCGCCGCCTCCGCGATCGCCCGCACCTGCATGGAGAACAGGCCGGGGATGGCCAGCCCGAGCCGGACGCCGCGCAGCCCCAGCATCGGGTTCTGCTCGTGCAGCCGGTGGACGGCCTGCAGCAGGCGCAGGTCGTTCTCGTTCGGGTCCTTCCGCGCCTCGGCGAGCGCCACCCGGACGGACAGCTCGGTGATGTCCGGCAGGAACTCGTGCAGCGGCGGGTCGAGGAGGCGCACCGTCACCGGCAGCCCGTCCATCGCCTGGAAGAGCTCGACGAAGTCGCCCTTCTGCAGCGGCAGCAGGGTCTTCAGCGCCGTCTCCCGGTCCTTGTCGTTGTCGGCCAGGATCAGGTGCTCGACCTCCTTGCGCCGCTCCTCGCCGAGGAACATGTGCTCGGTGCGGCACAGGCCGATGCCCTGGGCGCCGTACCGGCGGGCGCGGTTGGCGTCCTCGCCGTTGTCCGCGTTGGCGCGTACCCGCAGGATCCGGCGCTCGTCGGCGTGCGCCATGATCCGGTGCACGGCCTTGACCAGGCCGCCCTGCTCGTCGGCGCCGGCGTGGAGGGTCCCCTCGAAGTACTCGACCACCGGCGAGGGCACGACCGGCACCTCGCCCACGTAGACCTTGCCGGTCGAGCCGTCGATCGAGATCAGGTCGCCCTCCTCGACGACCCGCCCGTCCGGCGTGGTGAAGCGCCGCTTCTTGGTGTCGACCTCCAGCTCCTCGGCACCGCAGACGCAGGTCTTGCCCATCCCGCGGGCCACCACGGCGGCGTGCGAGGTCTTGCCGCCGCGCGAGGTCAGGATGCCCTGGGCGGCGATCATGCCGTCCAGGTCGTCCGGGTTGGTCTCCCGGCGGACCAGGATCACCTTCTCGCCCGACCGCGACCACTTCACCGCGGTGTAGCTGTCGAAGACCGCCTTGCCGACCGCCGCGCCCGGCGAGGCCGCGATCCCCCAGGCCACGTACTCGGCCTTGGTGTTCTCGTCGAACCTCGGGAACATCAGCTGGGCGAGCTGCTGCCCGTTGACCCGGGTGAGCGCCTCGTCCAGGTCGATCAGGCCCTGGTCGACCAGCTGGACGGCGATCCGGAAGGCGGCCGCGGCGGTGCGCTTGCCGACCCGGGTCTGCAGCATCCAGAGCTTTCCGCGCTCGATGGTGAACTCGATGTCGCAGAGGTCGCGGTAGTGGTTCTCGAGGGTGGCCATGATGGCCATCAGCTCGTCGTAGGACTTCTTGTCCAGCTTCTCCAGATCGGCCAGCGGGACGGTGTTGCGGATGCCCGCCACCACGTCCTCGCCCTGGGCGTGCTGCAGGTAGTCGCCGTAGACGCCCTGGTGCCCGGTGGAGGGGTCGCGGGTGAAGGCGACGCCGGTGCCGGAGTCGGGGCCGAGGTTGCCGAAGACCATCGAGCAGACGTTGACGGCCGTGCCCAGGTCGTTCGGGATGCGCTCCTGGCGCCGGTAGAGGCGGGCGCGGTCACCGTTCCAGGAGTCGAAGACGGCGCGGATGGCCAGGTCCATCTGCTCCCGCGGGTCCTGCGGGAAGTCCCGGCCGGTGTCCTCGCGGACGATCCCCTTGAATGCCTTGACCAGCACCTTGAGGTCGCCGGCGTCGAGTTCCAGGTCGTTGCTGGTGCCCTTGCCCTGCTTGGCGGCCTCCAGCGCCTCCTCGAACCGGTCGCCGTCCACGCCCATCACGGTCTTGCCGAACATCTGGATGAGCCGGCGGTACGAGTCCCAGGCAAACCGCTCGTTCCCGGCCTGCGCGGCGAGGCCGCCGACCGAGGCGTCCGAGAGGCCGATGTTGAGAACGGTGTCCATCATCCCGGGCATCGAGAACTTGGCGCCCGAGCGCACCGAGACGAGGAGCGGGTCGTCGGCCTGGCCGAGCTTCTTGCCCATCTTCTGCTCCAGGGCGTCGAGGTGCGCACTCACCTCGTCGCGGAGCGAGGCCGGCTCGTCGCCCTTCTCCAGGTACGTCTTGCAGGCCTCGGTGGTGATGGTGAAGCCGGGAGGGACCGGCAGGCCGAGGTTGGTCATCTCGGCGAGGTTCGCGCCTTTACCGCCGAGGAGGTCCTTGAGGTCCTTGTTGCCCTCGGTGAAGTCGTAGACGAGTTTCTGCTTCGCCGCCACGGGTCGGTCTCCTGCCGCACGATTGCCCTGACGTGGATGAACATACCCAGATCCCAAGGCGCTTTCGCCTGCCTAACGGGCCTTCGAAGCGCCGAACGGCCCCTTGCGCGATCGATTGCATGCCTTCGAAGGAGAAACGCCTGTGATCCTGAAATCGTCGGTCTGACGCTACTATTCGTTCAACTCTTGAACGCATGAATGCACAAGATCAGACAAGCCCCAGGAGGGAACGCTTCGCTGGGTGACGGCCGCCACCGCGGTCTTGATTTTCTGGATACGGGGCGCGAGCAGCGCAAACGCGCTCGTTCGGGAAGCGATCCGCAGGCGCGCGGGGAGCGCGGAGCGGTCGGGGCGTGGGCCCCCGGCCGAATATGTGTCCAGCGTCACCCGGATGTCTCACTCGTTCTGCGTACGTATCCTCACGCAGCGTCGACGGCTGTCCACCTGACGGTGACATTCACGGGGCTGCCGCCCGCAGTTCCCCGCGCCCCTGGCTGCGCCCCGAAGGGGCAGCGAATCAGGGGCGCGGGGAACTGCGCGCGGCGGCAGGCCGGGTCCGCACGCTTCACTCCGCGTCGCGTGCCCGCAGCGTCGCGCCGCCGGCGGCCAGCGCGGCCAGCGCCCAGAGGGCGACGACGCCGATGCCGTGCCAGGGCGTGATCGGCTGGGCGGCCACGTCCCTGACGGTCTGGGCCGCCAGGCCTGAGGTCATCGGGCCGAGCCGCTCCAGGCGCCTGTGCCAGGCCGGATCCCCGACCACCCGCGCCACGATCGGAAAGAGGTAGAGCAGTCCCAGGACGAGGCCGGTCGCCGCCACCGAGTCCCGCACCGCGTAGGCCGCGCCGAGGCCGAGGAGGGCGACGAGGCACAGGTAGAGGACGGTGCAGACCGCGGCCCGCAGCAGCGCGGGGTCCGCGAGGGACGACAGCGCGCTCCCGTTCGCCGCGGTGAAGCCGCGCCCCGGCAGGATCAGCCAGCCGGCGGCCAGGCTCCCCGCGACCGCGAGCAGCGCCGCCGTCAGCACCGCCCCGCCGACGACCGCGGCCTTGGCGGCCAGACCGGTCAGCCGTCGCGGGACCGCCGCGAGCGAGGTGGCGATCATTCCGCTGCCGTACTCGGAGCCGATCGCCGTCACGGCCGCCACCACGACCAGCGCCTGACCCAGCATCACCCCGGTGAACGCGGTCCTGGCGGGGTCCGCCGCGCAGCCGGGACCGCCGCAGGAGGCGGCGAGATCGGCGACCACGCCCAGAGCGACGGTCAGCACGACCGCCGCCGCCGTCAGCGAGAGCGGTCCGGCCACGGTCCGCAGCTTGGTCCACTCGGCGTGGACCGCGCCCGCGCAGGCGCTCACACGTCCCTCCGGCGCAGGGCGTACCAGGCGAGCCCCGCCGCCAGGGCGGCGTACGCGGCGGTCACCGCGAGACCGGCCCAGGGCGCGAGCGGGTAGTAGCCGGCCGCGGGGGTGTAACCGGACGCCGCCTCGGCGTAGCCCGGGTACACCGCCAGGGTCTGCTGCACGGCGAAGCCGGCCGCCGGCGTCAGCCGCAGCAGCCACTCCGACGCCCCGGCCGGCAGCACCGAGGCGGTCGCGAGCACGTACGGCAGCACCACCAGCGCGATCACCGCCGCGACCGCCCCGGCGCCGCGCCGCAGCAGCGTCCCGGCCGCCACCGCGAACACCGCGACGAGCGCCAGCAGCACGGCCGTGCTCACGACCACCCTCGCCTCGGCCCCCGCCGACGCCGGCAGCACATAGCTGCCCTTGGCCGTGTTCATCGCCCTGACCAGCGGGACCGCGATCCCGGCGGACACCAGGCCGACCGCGAACCCCACCGCACCCACCACCGTGGACTTCGCGGCCAGCACGGCCCCGCGCCGCGGGGTGGCGCTGAAGGTGCTGCGGATCAGGCCGCGCCGGTACTCCGAGGTGATCGTCAGCACCGCTACCGCGACCACCGCGATCAAGCCGGCGAACACCCCGATCAGCGCGCTCTCCAGGGACTTGGCGTCGCCCACCGTGGCGGCCGTGCCCGGGGCGATGTCACCGGAGCCCTCCACCCGGTACTCCCCGCCGGAGCGGGTGTAGGTGTTCCGCACCAGCGCCGAGCCCGCCGGGCCGGCGTCCTGGCCGGTCGCGGGCGGCGCGGCGAAGCTGCCGCCGGTCCAGGCGCCGGCGAAGCCGACATGGTCGAAGGCGGCCACCGCGACGCTCGGCGAGCTGTCCACGCTGGTCCCGCCGAACTGGTGGGAGACCGAACCGTGGTCGGGCGAGGAGACGAGCATCCCGGCCTGCGCCCTCGACGGGATCCCCCGGACGGTCTTGCTGCCGACCGCGGTCCAGTGCGTCCCGTCGGCCGAGAGGTAGCCGGTGAAGGAGTCGCCGGTCCGGCTGAGCCGCAGCCACTGCGGGGAGGACGGCGAGACGGTGCTCCCGGTGCGGCGGCCGCCGAGCGCGGGCTCGGAGGAGCTGAAGTCCGACTCCATCCGCACGCCGTTCGCCCCGGTGACCACCACCGCCACGTACGGGGCGCCGGGTCTGGTGCTCGCCTTGACCACGATCCCGGCCCGCGCCCACGGTTCGAGCCGCTGCCGCATGTCCGCGAGGGACTCGGCCGGGGCCGCGTTCGCGCCCTGGTAGTAGCCGCGCATCGAGGTCAGGCGGACGGTGATGCCGCCGTCGCCGGTCACCGGCCGGTGGACGAAGGAGAAGGTGTCCGAGACCGGCTGCCCGTCCGGACCCAGCGCCGGCTGCGAAGCCCCGCAGGGGTGGCCGCCGCCTCCGCCGCCGCTCGACTCGCACTGCGAGCTGGTCCCCAGCGGACCGAGGAGGCCGATCAGCACGGTGATCAGCGCCGCGAGCGCCATCCCGGCCGTCCAGCCGCGCACCGTGCGGAACTTGGTCCACTCGGAGCGGACCAGGGCGGGGAGGCCGTCGCGTCCGGCGGCGGCGGTCGAGCGGTACGGCGCCACCGGTTCCGCGGTGTGCGTCTCCGCCGTCATCGGGTCGGCTCCTCGGCCGCGCGGAACTGGACGTCGTTCCGGGTCAGCTCCATATAGGCCTCCTCAAGGGTCGCGCGGTGCGCCGCCACCTGCGAGAACGGCACGTTCTGCCGGCTCAGGGCCTCGATCACCCGCTCGGGGGCGAGCCCGGCGACGGTCAGCGTGTCGGCGCCGGTGACGGCGACCGTGGCCCCGGCGCCGGTCAGCGCGGCCGTCGCGGCGGCCCGCTCGGCGGTGTGCAGCTCGACGCGGCCGCCGGAGGCCTCCGCGATCAGCTCCGCGACACCGGTGTCGGCCACCACCCGCCCGCGCCCGACCACCACCAAGTGCCCGGCGGTGTCCTGGAGTTCGCTCATCAGATGGCTGGAGACCAGCACCGCGCGCCCCTCGGCGGCCAGCGAGCGCAGAAAGCCGCGGATCCAGACGATCCCCTCCGGATCCAGGCCGTTGAAGGGCTCGTCGAGCATCAGGATCGGCGGGTCCCCGAGCAGCGCCGCCGCGATGCCCAGCCGCTGGCGCATTCCCAGCGAGTAGCCGCCGGCCCGGCGCCGGATCACCGACTCGAGACCGGAGGCGGCGACCACCTCGTCCACCCGCCGGGCGCCCAGCCCCTGCGAATGCGCCAGCCACAGCAGGTGGTTGCGGGCGCTGCGCCTCGGATGCAGCGCGGCCGCGTCCAGCAGCGATCCGATCGTGCCGAGCGGACGGCGGAGGGCCGCGTACGGTTTCCCGCCGACCAGTGCGCGGCCCTCGTCGACCGCGTCGAGGCCGAGGACGGCCCGCATGGTGGTGCTCTTCCCGGCCCCGTTGGGACCGACGAACCCGGTGACGGTGCCCGGGGTGACGGTGAAGGTCATCCCGTCCAGCGCCTGGGTCGGGCCGAACCGCTTGCGCAGGCCCTCGACTTCGATGGTGGCTTCCATGGCCGAGAGGCTAGGGACGGCCGGGGTCCCGGCACGTCCCGCCCAGCGGCTGTCTTCCGGATGGCTGGCACGGGGGACGACGGGCCCCGCATCCCCCGTGGGAGGGACATCCGTCTCCCGATTCACGGGGACGTTCGGCGTCGGTGCGCACGGAAGAATGAGGCCCGTGAAACGGAGGCCGATACCCGTCGCCGCGTGGACGCCGCTCCGCGTCGGCGTCCCGCTCGCCGGTGTCGCGGCGGCCGAGGCGGTCGCCCACGCGGCCGGCAGCGACGCGCCTCCGCAGCAGGCGACGGTCTACCTCCTGCTCGCGCTGGCGACGGCGCTGCCGCTCGCGGCCTCCGTTCCGCGCCCCCGCGCGGCCGCCGCCGCGGCGATCGCCTCGACCGCGGCGGCCGTGCTGTCGGCCGCCCTGTTCCACACCCTGACGGTCGCGGGCTGCTGCGCGCTGCTGGGCTGCCTGTACCGCGCCGGCGGCGGCTGGTGGGCCTGCTCGGTGCTGTCGGCTCCGTATCTGGTGCTGGTGCTGACCGGGCCGCGCCCGTCCGCCGGCGAGGCCGCGTTCCTGACCGCCGTGCTCGCGGGCCTCGCACCGGCGGCCGCCCTCTCCGGATTCGCGCGGCGGGCCCGGGACGAGGCCCGGGTCCACATCGCCGCGCGCGAGGCGGTGGCCGGAACGCTGGTCGAGCACACGGCGCGCGGCGAGCGCGCCCGGATCGCCCGCGAACTCCACGACGTCGTCGCCCACCACATCTCGATGCTGTCGGTGCAGGCCGAGACGGCCCGGCTGACCACGCCCGGGATGCCCGCCGCCGGGGCCCAGCGGCTGTCCGCGATCGGCGACACCGCGCGCGAGGCGCTGACCGAGATGCGCCGGCTGCTGGGCGTGCTGCGCGAGGACACCGGTCCGGCCGCCGCCGACCTGCGGCCGCAGCCGGGCGTGGCCCAGCTGCTCCCACTGGTCGACGAGTCGCGGGACACCTCGGGCGCCCCGGCCCGCCTGATCTTCCGCGGCCCGCCGGTCCCCCTCGACCCCGGCGTGGAGCTGGCCGCGTACCGGATCACCCAGGAGGCCCTCACCAACGCCCGGCGGCACGCGCCCGGCTCGGCCGTGGACGTCGAGGTCCACTACGGCGCCGACGGGCTGCGGCTGCGGATCCGCGACAACGGGCCGGGACCGGACCCGGGACGGGGACCGGGACGGGGCCCCGGACCGGCCCCGGCGGACCCGATCGCCGGCCACGGACTGCTCGGGATGCGGGAGCGGGCCGCGGCGGTCGGCGGCGAGCTGCGGGCCGGCGCCGCGCCGGGGACCGGGTTCCTGGTCGAGGCGCGGCTGCCGGTGAAGTCGGCCGAGTCACCGAAGGAGGCGGGCCGATGAGCGTCCCTGTACCGGACCGCGCTGCTCCGGACCGCGCCGTGCGGATCGTGGTGGCCGACGACCACGAGGTGGTGCGCGCGGGCTTCGCCGCCCTGCTCGACACCCAGCCGGACTTCACCGTCGCGGGGACCGCCCGCGACGGCGGCGAGGCGGTGGCGGTCTGCCGCGAACTCGCCCCGGACGTGGTGCTGATGGACATCCGGATGCCCGGGATGGACGGCATCGCCGCGACCCGCCTGCTGAGCGGGCCCGCGGCCGGACCCGAGGCGCCGCGGATCCTCGTCCTGACCACCTTCGATCTCGACGAGTACGTCTACGACGCGCTACGCGCCGGGGCCAGCGGCTTCCTCCTCAAGGACGTCACGGCGGAGCGGCTCTTCGACGCGGTGCGGGTGGTGGCCGCCGGCGACGCCCTGCTCGCGCCGTCCGTCACCCGCAGGCTGATCAGCGAGTTCGCCCGCACCCGGCCGGTGCCCGGCGGGCCGTCCGCACCGCCGCCCGCCCTCGACGCGCTGACGCCGCGGGAGACCCAGGTGCTGCGGCTGGTCGCAGAGGGGCTCTCCAACCCGGAGGTCGCGGCCCGCCTGGTGGTCACCGAGGAGACGGTGAAGACGCACGTCAGCCGGGTACTGGCGAAGCTCGGCCTGCGCGACCGCACCCAGGCGGTCGTCATCGCGTACGAGTCCGGGCTGGTGGTGCCCGGCAACCGCGGCGGCTGAGCCAGCGCAGCCCCGGTCAGCCCGGTCAGCCGCCGGAGGTGTCCAGCTCCGCGTCCGCGCCCGGGATCGCGCAGTCCCACGGGTCGTCCAGCCAGCCGTCCGGGAGGACCACGCGGTGCGCGCCGGAGGTGCGGCCGCGCGGGCCGTCCGCCGACTCCGGCCAGGACTGCTCCTGGTCCACCTGGGCCAGCAGCTCGCCCATCTCCGCGAGCGAGGAGGCCAGCGCCAGCCGGCTGCGCAGCTCGGAGCCGACCGAGAAGCCCTTGGTGTACCAGGCGACGTGCTTGCGGAAGTCGATGACGCCGCGCGCCTCGTCCCCGATCCACTCCCCCAGCAGCTCGGCGTGGCGCAGCATCACCCCGGCCACGTACCCGAAGTCCGGCCGCGCGTAGTCGACCTCTCCCTCGAAGACCGAGACCAGCTCCTTGAAGAGCCACGGCCGCCCCAGGCAGCCGCGCCCGACCACGACGCCGTCGCAGCCGGTCTCCCGGACCATCCGCACCGCGTCGTCCGCGGACCAGATGTCGCCGTTGCCCAGCACCGGGATCTCGGCCGGCACGGCCTCCCGCAGCCGCGCGATGGACTCCCAGTCCGCCTGTCCGCTGTAGTGCTGGATGGCGGTCCGCCCGTGGAGGGCGATCGCCGAGACGCCCTCCTCGGCGGCGATCCGCCCGGCGTCCAGGTAGGTCATGTGGTCGTCGTCGATGCCCTTGCGCATCTTGACGGTGACCGGCAGCTCGCCCGCGTTCCCGACCGCCTGCCGCAGCAGCTCCCGCATCAGGTTCCGCTTGTACGGCAGCGCCGAGCCGCCGCCCTTGCGGGTCACCTTCGGCACCGGGCAGCCGAAGTTGAGGTCGATGTGGTCGGCCAGGTCCTCGTCCACGATCATCCGGACGGCCTTGCCGACGATCACCGGGTCGACCCCGTACAGCTGGATCGAGCGGGGCTGCTCGCTCGGGTCGAAGCGGATCAGCCGCAGCGTCTTGGCGTCCCGCTCGACCAGCGCCCTGGTCGTGATCATCTCGGAGACGAAGAGCCCCTTGCCGCCGCTCTGCTCGCGGCACAGGGTGCGGAACGGCGCGTTGGTGATCCCCGCCATCGGCGCCAGCACCACCGGCGGCCAGATCCGCAGCTTCGCGCCGAGCCGCAGCGGTGCTACGGCCGGCGGCGCGGCGGACGGCGTGGCGGGGGCGGCGACGTCGGTCACGGTCATGTCGCGGCTTTCTGTACGGGGACGGCGGGGGCGCAGCCCCCATTCTCCCATCGCCGCCGCGTGAGCCCTAAGCCGCGCCCCGACCGCGCCGCTCCTCCACCGCGACCGCGTACTCCAGCAGGCGCTCCAGGCGCTGCGCGGTCTCCTCGTCCGTCGGCGAGTAGACGATCATCCGGGGGCCGTGCCGCGGGCCCAGCCAGAGGTTGGTGTAGTCGACGTGGAGCATGCCGACGTGCGGGTTCCGGATCCGCTTCACCCCGTTCGCCGCGTCCGCGACCTCATGCCGGTCCCAGGCCTCGGCGAACTCGGGCGAGGCCGCGCGCAGCCGCTTGACCAGCAGTTTCCAGGCCGGCTCCGTGACGTGGTCGGCCATCGCCGAGCGGAGTTTGGCGACCATCCCCTGGATCGCCGACTCCCAGTCCGGCAGGCACTCGCGCCAGGCGGGGTGGGTGAAGGCGAGCCAGACGTTGTTGCGGTCCTCGGGGGGCAGCCCCTCCAGGTCCACCAGGAGGTGGGCGTAGGTGCGGTTGTAGGCGAGGAGGTCGTAGCGGGAGTTGACCACCACGGCCGGATGCGGCTCCAGCTGGTCGAGCATCAGCCGCATCGGGTCGGTGACGGTGGAGCAGATCTTGCCCGGCATCGGGTCGCTCGCCCCGGCCAGCAGGAAGAGGTGCCCCCGCTCGTTGGGGTCCAGCCGGAGGGTGCGCGCCACGGCGTCCAGCACCTGCGCGGAGACCTGGATGTCCCGGCCCTGCTCCAGCCACGTGTACCAGGTGACCCCGACCGCGGCGAGCTGCGCGACCTCCTCGCGGCGGAGGCCGGGGGTGCGCCGGCGGCCGGTGGACGGCAGGCCGACCTGGTCGGGCGAGATCCGCTCGCGGCGGCTGCGCAGGAAGTCGGCCAGTTCGCGGCGGCGGGCGGCATCCGGATCGAGCCGGGTGGGGGCAGGGCTGAGGCTCGTCATGCCACCAGGATGCCTTCTTCCGCATCCTGTTGCCAGGTGGTCGTGGTACCTGGATAAACACTGTCTGGTACCAGGCTCAGAGCCATCGCAACCTGGTACCCGTGAGCACACCGCAGACATCCTCCGCTCCCCGCTCAAGGGCCGCCGTGCTGCCGAGCGTCACCCGCATCAGCCGTGCCGCGGCCCCCGACTCCCCGCACCCCCCGTCCCTCCTCAGCCCGATCGGGCTGCTCACCGTCCTCCTCGGCGCGTTCCTGCCGATGCTGGACTTCTTCATCGTGAACGTCGCACTGCCCACCATCGAGCGCGACCTGACCGCCGGGCCGGCCACCCTGGAGCTCTTCGTCGCCGGCTACGGGATCTCGTACGCCGTGCTGCTGGTGCTCGGCGGGCGGCTCGGCGACCGCTACGGGCGGCGCCGGCTCTTCATCACCGGTGCCCTCCTCTTCGCCCTGACCTCGCTGGCCTGCGGGGTCGCCCCGACCGCCGGGGCGCTGGTGGCCGCGCGGGCGGCCCAGGGCGCGGCGTCCGCGATGATGCTGCCGCAGGTCCTGGCCACCATCCAGTCCACCACCGAGGGCCACCGCCGCACCCGGGCGATGGGCATCTACGGCGCGGTCGGCGGCATCGCCACGGTGATCGGCCAGGTCCTGGGCGGTGTGCTGGTCACCGCGAACCTCTTCGGCACCGGCTGGCGGTTCATCTTCCTGGTGAACGTGCCGGTGGCGCTGGTCGCCTCGGTGCTCGCGGTGCGCAGTGTGCCGGAGACCCGCTCGGCGCACCCGGCCAGGACGGACGTGCCGGGCACCGCACTGCTGGCCTCGGCGCTGCTGGCGCTGCTGGTCCCGCTGATGGAGGGCCGCTCGCTGGGCTGGCCGTGGTGGAGCCGGCTGCTGCTGGGCGCGTTCCCCTTCCTGCTGGCCGGGTTCGTCGCGGTGGAGCGGCGGACCGAGCGGAACGGCGGAGTGCCGCTGGTGCCGATCTCCCTCCTCCAGGTGCGCGGGCTGCGGCTCGGGCTGACCACCGCGGTGCCGTTCTTCGCCGGATTCGGCGGCTTCATGATGGTGATCGCGGTCGCCCTCCAGGTCGGGATGCACGAGGGGCCGATCTCCGCGGGCCTCTCCATGGTGCCGATGGCCACCGGCTTCTTCCTCGCCTCGCTCTCCGGGCCGCGGCTGCTGCCGCGCTTCGGCACCAGGGTGATGACCTTCGGCGCGCTGCTGCAGGCCGTGGGGCTGGCGGTGCTGGCGGCGACGGTCTACGCCGACTGGTCGCACATCAGCCCGTACGCGCTGATCCCCGGGATGGCGATCACCGGGATCGGCCAGGGGCTGGTCATGCCGCCGCTGTTCCGGGTGGTGCTGGCGGACGTCCCGGCGGACCGGGCCGGTGTGGGCGGCGGCATCATGGCCACCACCCAGCAGTCCAGCCTGGCACTGGGCGTGGCCACCCTCGGCACCCTCTTCCTCGCACTGTCGCCGAGCCTGGGCACGCGGGACGCCCTCCCGCTGGTCCTGACGATCCAGCTGGCGATGACGCTGGTGGTGGCCGTGCTGACGACGCGGTTGCCGCGGGCGCTGAGCTGAGGCGGTTGAGGCGGTTCAGGCGGTTGAGGCGGTGGCCCGGCGCGGGGGATCGGGGAGCTGGGCGGGAGCCGCGGGTGCGCTCCCCCGGACCCGCACTCCCCTTCCCAGCTCTCAGCGGTAGGCGATCCCCACCGAGCCGGACGGGGCCGAGGCGTTGATCCGCAGGGGGGACGCCGGGTCGCGGAGCCCCTCCGGGGTGACGTCGAAGCCGCTCGCGGTGCCGGTGATGCGGTAGTGGGTGGCGGTGGGGACGGTGACGGCGACCGAGCCGGCGCCGGTGTACGCGTCCACCGCCAGCGGCGGCGCCGCGAAGTCCAGCGCCACGGAGCCGGACTGGGTCCGCGCCGTGACCCGGGACGAGGTCAGCCCGAGGCCGACGATCGTGCCCGACCGCACCCAGGCGCTCACCGGCCCGTGCACCCCGGAGAGGGCGATCTCCCCCGAATCGGCGGTCAGCCGCAGCGCCCCGCCGAGCCCGCTCGCCCGCAGACTGCCGGAGCCGCCCAGATAGGTGACCGGCGTGCCCGCCGGCACCGCGATGGCCAGCCGTACCGCGCACTGCCGGGCGAAGGGCCAGCGCCCCGCCGTCCGGCAGCGGGCCCGCACCGTCAGGGTGTCGCCGGACCAGGCCTGCTGCACGGTCGGCCGGCGGAGGGTCCAGTCGAGCACCTGATGGACCATCACCTCCCCCGCACCGCCGGGTGCGACCACCACGTCGGCCCCGCCGGAGTCGATCACCAGCGAGCCGATCGGCCGCTGGTAGCCGATGTCGGAGCTGGTGCCCTGCTGGACCAGCGAGCTCCAGATCCGCATCCCGCTCAGCCCCGCCACCACCGCCGCCACCAGCGCGGCCACCGCCAGCCACAGCGAACGATGAGGATGCGGCCGCGGACCCCGATGCGGTTCGGGAGACGGGCTCACGTCCCCTCCAGGAAGCGCAGCACGGCCAGCACCCGCCGGTGGGTGGCCTCGGCCGGCGGCAGGTCCAGTTTGCTGAAGATCGAGTTGATGTGCTTGGCCACCGCGCTGTCGCTGACCACCAGCAGCTCCGCGATGGCCGCGTTGGAGCGGCCCTCCGCCATCAGCCCCAGGACCTCCCGCTCGCGCGGGGTCAGCGCTTCGAGCGGGTCGCTGCTGTGGCGGCGCAGCAGCAGCTGGGCGACCACCTCCGGGTCGAGCGCGGTGCCGCCGCCGGCGACCCGCTGCAGCGCCTCCACGAACTCGTCGACGTCCGCCACCCGCTCCTTCAGCAGATAGCCGACCCCGCGGGTGTTGGCGGCCAGCAGGTCGGCGGCGTACCGCTCCTCCACGTACTGGGAGAGCAGCAGCACGCCGATCTGCGGCCACTGGCGGCGGATCACCAGCGCGGCCCGGACCCCCTCGTCGGTGAAGCCGGGCGGCATCCGGACATCCACCACGACCACATCCGGGCGGTGCTCCTCCACGGCCGCGAGCAGCCCCTCGGCGTCCCCGACCGCCGCCGCCACCTCGTACCCCACCGCCTCAAGCACCTTGACCAGTCCCACCCGCAGCAGGACCGAGTCCTCGGCGATCACAGCGCGCACGGCAGCTCCACGGTCACGGTGGTCGGGCCCCCGACGGGGCTGGAGAGGGAGAACCGGCCGTCCACCGAGGCGACCCGCTTGCGCAGGCCGGAGAGGCCGGAGCCGCCCCCGGCGAAGGAGCCGGCCCGCGGGCCCGCGTCCGGATCGGCCCCGCCGCGGCCGTCGTCCGAGACGGCGATCCGCAGCAGCCCGTTCCGGGCCGCCACCCAGATCTCCGCCCGGCTCGCCCCGGCGTGCTTGACCACGTTGGTCAGCGCCTCGGCGACCACGAAGTACGCAACCGCCTCGACGGTCGGCACCGGCCGCTCCGGCATGTCCACATGCAGCCGGACCGGCAGCGGGGCCCGGGCGGCGATCCCGGAGAGCGCCGCGTCCAGGCCCCGGTCCTCCAGGACGGCCGGGTGGAGACCCCGTACCACGTCCCGGAGTTCGGCGATGGCGGCCTGGGCCTCCTGCTGCGCCTCGGCGATCACCCGGAGCGCCTCCGGCGGGAGGTCCTTGAGGGTCCGGCGGGCCAGACCGAGGTTCATCGCCAGCGAGACCAGCCGCTGCTGGACCCCGTCGTGGAGGTCGCGCTCGATCCGGCGGCGCTCGGCGTCGGCCGCGTCCACCACCCCGGCGCGGGACTCCGCCAGGTCCTCGACCCGGCGCTCCAGCTGCTCGGCGAGGCTCGGCCCGAGGAGTGCGGCGGCCAGCCGGACGTCGGCGCGCACCACCCCCTCGGCGATCCACGGCGCCAGCCAGAGCAGCGCCAGACCGAGCGCGGTGAGGTAGGCGGCCTGGGTGGTATAGCCCCAGTCGGCCACCCGGTTCTGCGGCGGCAGCGCCCAGACCCACAGGTAGACGGTGGAGAACAGCAGCCCGACGGCGGAGCAGGCGAGCGAGGCGGCTCCGGCGGCGGCCAGCACGGGGGCGGCCAGCAGGTGGTACCCGGCCTGCCGCCGGGTGGTCTCCGCGCGCAGCCAGGCGTGCAGCCGGCGCGGGCCGTACGGCCCCGCGATCCGGGGCAGCACCGGGATCTCCAGGCCGAGGAGGGCGGCGAAGCGGCTCCGCTGAACCGCCGTCAGCGGCCGGATCGACAGCGCCACCAGGGGCGCCGTCAGCAGGAGCACCAGCCAGAAGCCGCCTCGGGCACCCAGCGCGACGGCCACCAGCAGGAAGGCCGGCAGGCCCATCGCCACCGCGGTCGCCGCGAAGGCCTGCCCCAGCAGGGCCTGGTGGGCCCAGGGGGCCCGCTCCCGCAGCAGGCGGTAGGCGCGGCGCAGGCCGGCGCCGCGCGGGGCGGCGGGCGCGCTCTGCGATGCGCCGGGGCCCGGGCCGGGGCCGGCGGCTGCGGATGCCATGGGCCAGAGCCTATGTGCCCTGGTCGGGCGGCGGCCATGAACTTCCGTTCCGGGTGGGGGTGGTGCTGGGTACACCCCGGATCCGGCTGCGGCCACTACCGACTTCACACAGGTCCGACGCGCAGAGTGGGAGACGGCCGACCAGGACCGTTTTTGGGGGGACCATGATGCCGATCACCGGTGACGCGCCGTGCGCCGTCGTCCACGAGCCGCCGGGCCTGCCGCTGCCGGGGTTCCAGGAGGCGACGGACGGGCCGTGGTCCGTCCGGTTCGGGCGCGGCGCGGGCGGGCGGCCGGCGCTCGAGGTGTACCGGGACGGGCTGCTGGTCGACGTGGTCGTCGCCGGGACCGCGCTGGACGCCCGGCCGCTGCGGGACGCGCAGGCGGTCCGGCGGGCCGGGCGCTGGTACGGGCTGGCGTGGGGGGTGGTCGCGGAAGGCGCGGGCGCGGGTGGGCCGGAGATCGCCTTCCTCGGGCGCAGGCCGCGGCGGGAGCTACCGTCTGCGACGGTGCCCGTGGGGGCGGCGTTCTGGTTGGCGACGACGACGGGGACGGTCCGGCCGACGGTGGTTCGCGGGCAGGGCGTCGCCCTCCGGGTCCGCAGGGCGCGCTGACCCTTCGGCCCGCGGCCCGCTGAGCCCGTAGGGCGAGCAAGGGGCGCGGGGTTCCTCGCGCCCCTTGCTCGCGCCTGCGGCGCCTGCCGCGTCAGCAGCCGAGCAGCTTGCCCGCCAGGTAGCCCTCGACCTGGTCGAGGGAGACGCGCTCCTGGCCCATCGAGTCGCGGTCGCGGACCGTCGCCGCGTTGTCCTCAAGGGTGTCGAAGTCGACCGTGACGCAGAACGGCGTGCCGATCTCGTCCTGGCGGCGGTAGCGCCGGCCGATCGCGCCGGCGTCGTCGAACTCGACGTTCCAGTGCTTGCGCAGGTCGGAGGCGAGACCGCGGGCCTTCGGGGAGAGCGCGGCGTTGCGGGACAGCGGCAGCACGGCGACCTTGACCGGCGCGAGCCGCGGGTCGAGGCGCATCACGGTGCGCTTCTCCATCACGCCCTTGGCGTTCGGCGCCTCGTCCTCGACGTACGCGTCCAGCATGAAGGCCAGCATCGCGCGGTTGACGCCGGCCGCCGGCTCGATCACATACGGGAACCAGCGCTCGCCGGACTCCTGGTCGAAGTACTTGAGGTCCTGGCCGGAGTGCTGGGCGTGCTGCGCCAGGTCGTAGTCGGTGCGGTTGGCGATGCCCTCCAGCTCACCGAACTCGCTGCCGCCGAACTGGAAGCGGTACTCGATGTCCACGGTCCGCTTCGCGTAGTGCGACAGCTTCTCCTTGGGGTGCTCGTAGAACCGCAGGTTCTCCTCGCGGACGCCGAGGCCGCGGTACCAGTTCATCCGCTCCTCGAGCCAGTACTCGTGCCACTTCTCGTCCTCGCCCGGCTTGACGAAGAACTCCATCTCCATCTGCTCGAACTCGCGGGTCCGGAAGATGAAGTTGCCGGGCGTGATCTCGTTGCGGAAGGACTTGCCGGTCTGCGCGATGCCGAACGGCGGCTTCTTCCGCGAGGTCTGCTGCACGGCGGCGAAGGAGATGAAGATGCCCTGCGCGGTCTCCGGGCGGAGGTACGCGAGACCCGCCGGATCATCCGCGTTGAACGCGCCCAGGTGGGTCTGCAGCATCCCGGAGAACTGCTTGGGCTCGGTGAAGCCGCCCTTGTTCCCGCAGTTGGGGCAGTTGATGTCGGCGAGGCCGTTGGCCGGCGGGCGGCCGTGCTTGGCCTCGTACGCCTCCTCCAGGTGGTCCGCGCGGAACCGCTTGTGGCAGGAGGTGCACTCGGTGAGCGGGTCGCTGAAGGTGGCGACGTGTCCGGAGGCCTCCCAGACCTCGCGGGCGAGGATCACCGAGGAGTCGATGCCCACGACGTCCTCGCGGCTGGTGACCATGGCGCGCCACCACTGCCGCTTGATGTTCTCCTTGAGCTCGACGCCCAGCGGCCCGTAGTCCCAGGCGGCGCGCTGGCCACCGTAGATCTCGCTGCTGGGGTAGACGAAGCCACGGCGCTTGCTCAGGCTGACGATCGTGTCGATCTTGTCGGCGGCCACAGTGCTCTCTTCAGTACGACGAAGCGGTCAGTGACGGGTGGGGTCGATCGGCGCGTCGCCCCGACCGAATACCTCAGGTTACCGGCCCCCGCCATGCCGGATTCAAATCGGTGGGCACTCTACGGGTACGACGGTGTGCCGCGCGCCCGCGGTGCGGCGCCGGTCGGCCCGCGGCGGGCCCGCGGCCGGCCCGCGGACGGGCTCCTCGCGCGGCCCTTCCGGTCGGCCCGGCCCCCGCTGGCACAATGGACGCCCAAGACGGCGACAGACGGGAGCATCCGCGGTGACCACGGCCAATCGGCAGTCGCCCTCCGACCGGCCGTCCGGTCGGCCGGGAGGCCGATCGACGAGGCAGCGTGCGGCGGTCCGCTCCGCGCTGGACGAGGTGAACGACTTCCGCAGCGCCCAGGAGCTCTACGACCTGCTCCGGCACCGGGGCGACGGGGTCGGCCTCACCACCGTCTACCGCACCCTCCAGGCGCTGGCGGACGCGGGCGAGATCGACGTGCTGCGCACCGACAACAACGAGGCGGTGTACCGGCGTTGCAGCCGGGGCCACCACCACCATCTGGTCTGCCGCGAGTGCGGCCGGACGGTCGAGGTCGAGGGCCCGGCCGTGGAGGAGTGGGCGGACGAGGTGGCCGCGGCGCACGGCTTCACCGAGCTCGCCCACACCCTGGAGATCTTCGGGACCTGCGCGGACTGCTCGCACTCCGCGCGGCCCGCGGGCTGAGCTCCGCGCCGGGGGCCCGCGCTGGGCGCTCAGGCCCGGGGGCTCAGCGCTGGGGCTGGGACGGCAGCTCGGCCGGCTCGCCCGCCCGCTGGGTCTCGTTGGGGACCGCCCCACCGAACCGCCGGTCCCGGGAGGCGTAGGCCTCGCAGGCCCGCCACAGGTCGCGGCGGTCGAAGTCCGGCCACAGCACGTCCTGGAAGACGAACTCGGCGTACGCCGACTGCCAGGCCAGGAAGTTGGAGGTGCGCTGCTCCCCGCTGGGCCGCAGGAACAGGTCCACGTCCGGCATGTCGGGGTGGTAGAGGTACTTGGCGAAGGTCTTCTCGTTGACCTTCTTCGGGTCCAGCCTGCCCTCCGCGACGTCCCGGGCGATCGCCGCGGCGGCGTCCGCGATCTCCGCCCGGCCGCCGTAGTTGACGCACATGTAGAGGGTCATCGCGTCGTTGTCCCTGGTCATCTCCTCGGCGACCTGGAGCTCCTGGACGACGCTCTTCCACAGCTTGGGCATCCGGCCGGCCCAGCGGACCCGGACGCCCATGGCGTCCATCTCGTCCCGGCGGCGGTGGATGACGTCCCGGTTGAAGTTCATCAGGAAGCGCACCTCGTCCGGGGAGCGCTTCCAGTTCTCGGTGGAGAAGGCGTACAGCGAGAGGTTCTTCACGCCGAGCTCGATGCAGCCCTTGAGGACGTCCAGCACCACGCCCTCGCCGACCTTGTGGCCCTCCGTGCGGGGCAGGCCGCGGTCCTTGGCCCAGCGCCCGTTGCCGTCCATCACGATGGCCACATGCCGCGGCACCAGCTCGCCCGGGATCTTGGGCGGCCGGGCGCCGCTCGGGTGCGGGCTCGGCGGCAGGTACTCGCGGCGGTTGCGGCGCCTCGACGACTGCGCCGGCTGGGCCGACGCCGCTGCTGCCTTGGACGACGTTCCGAACACCATCAGGTCTGGCTCTCCACGTATCTCAGCGAGCGGAGGCTCCGCTCCAGATGCCACTGCAGGTAGGCGGCGACCAGTCCGCTGCCCTCCCGGCAGTGGCGCGGCTCGCAGGCGTCGGCCGTCTCCCAGTCCCCGGACAGGAGCGCCCCCAGCAGCTCCAGTGTCTCAGGGGAGGGTACGGCACATCCGGGCACTCGGCAGTCCCCGCACAGGACGCCCCCGGTCTGCACCGAAAAGAAGCGGTTGGGTCCGGGAAGCCCGCATTTGGCGCAGGTGTCGAAGGAGGGGGCGTAGCCGTTCACCGCGAGGGAGCGGAGGAGGAAGGCGTCCAGCACCAGATGGGCGTCGTGGGCGCGGGCGGCGAGCGTGCGCAGGGCTCCGACCAGCAGCAGGTACTGCTGGACGGCGGGCTCGCCCTCGTTCTCGGTGAACCGCTCGGCGGTCTCCAGCATGGCCGTGCCGGCCGTGTAGGCGGGGTAGTCGGTGACGATCCGGCCGCCGTAGGGGGCGACCGTCTCGACCTGGGTGCAGAGCGGCAGGCTGCGGCCCGTCAGTTCACTCCCACGGGCGAAGAACTGGACGTCGACGTGGGAGAAGGGCTCCAGGCGGGCGCCGAACTTGGAGGAGGTCCGGCGAACGCCTCGGGCGACGGCGCGGACCCGCCCGTGCTGGCGGGTCAGCAGGGTGATGATCCGATCCGCTTCCCCCAGCTTCTGGGTGCGGAGCACCACGCCGTCATCCCGGTACAGACTCATACCCCCATTCTGCCGGTCCCGCCCCGGGTGAGGCGCCGAAGGCGGAAGGAGGGCCCGGGAACGGGGCGCGGGGTCTCCAGGACCCGGCAGCGGGCCCGCGCGCGGACCGCGCGCCGGGTGGCGCCGCGGAAGAGGGAGCGGCCGGCGGCTCCCCCGACGACCAGGAGATCCCCCGGGCGGGCGACCCGGACCAGCGCCTCCGCCGCGACCGGCGCCCGCAGCGACCAGGAGGTGACCTGAACGTCCGTCAGATACACCCACTCGTCCAGCAGGATCCGGTCCAGCCGCGCCTGCGCGCGGAACTCGATCTCCCGGTCGAGCTCCGGGCAGGGCGCCACCCGCGCCGCCGTCTCCCCGTTCGGCGGCCGCCAGGCCTGGACGACCAGCAGCGGCCGCCGCAGCCGCCGGGCCTCCTCCGCGGCCCTCCGCAGGGCGACCCGGCTGGCGGGGCTCCCGCTGACCCCGACCACGACCCGCTCCCGGCCCGGTGCCGCCTGCTCCCCCTGCGCCTCGCCGCGGGATCCGCGCGGTTCGCCGGTCCTCATCGGTCCACCGCCGAGTCCAGCTCGGCGCGGATGCGCTGCAGGTCGAGCGGGGAGAGGCCGGACCGGTCGGGGCCGCGCCCGTTCCTTCGGTGGTTGCGCTCCAGCGCGAGCGCCAGCAGGACCAGCAGGGCGATTGCGATCAGTGTGTCAGCCATGGCAGTAAGTCTTCTGCCCGCAACATTCCGCCACCAGTGGCAGCAGTGCCCTTGTCCCGCAAAATCCTGCCAAGTACAGTGGCGGACATGTTGCGTTCCGTGGCCGTACTGCTGGTGGACGGCACCGCGCCGTTCGAATTCGGCGTGGTGTGCGAGGTGTTCGGGCTGGACCGCACCGAGGACGGCGTGCCGGCGTTCGACTTCCGGGTCTGCGGCGAGCACCCCGGCAGGCCGCTGAGCACCCGGGTCGGCTGCGCCTTCGTCCCCGACCGGGGCCTGGACGAACTGGTCGACGCCGACCTGGTCTGCGTGCCGGCGGTCGGCACCGAGATCACCCGCTACCCCCCGGCCGCGATCGCCGCGCTGCGCGAGGCGTACGAGCGCGGGGCGATCATCCTCTCCGTGTGCAGCGGCGCCTTCCTGCTGGCCGAGGCCGGGCTGCTGGACGGCCGGCGCTGCACCACCCACTGGCGGCACACCGCGGCCCTCGCCGAGCGCTATCCACGCGCCGAGGTGGACCCCGGCGTCCTCTACGTGGACGAGGGGCGGCTGATCACCAGCGCCGGGACCGCCGCCGGCATCGACGCCTGCCTCCACCTGGTCCGCCGCGAGATGGGCAGCGAGGTGGCCAACCTGATCGCCCGCCGGATGGTCGTCCCGCCCCAACGGGACGGCGGCCAGCGGCAGTTCATCGACCTGCCGGTGCCGGAGACGCGGGCGGACGGGCTCCAGCCGCTGCTGGACTGGATGCTGGAGCATCTGGACCGGGAGCAGACGGTGGCCGGACTGGCCAAGCGGGCCCGGATGTCCGAGCGGACCTTCGCCCGCCGCTTCGCCGCCGAGACCGGCAGCACCCCGCTGCGCTGGCTGACCCAGCAGCGGGTGCTCCACGCGCGCCGCCTGCTGGAGGAGACCGCGCTGGACCTGGAGGAGGTGGCGAGGCTGTGCGGGCTGGGCTCGGGCGCGCTGCTGCGCCACCATTTCCGCCGTGCGATGGGCGTCACGCCGCAGGCCTACCGCCGGACGTTCGCGCCCCGGGCGGCGCCGGAGGGCGAGCTGGCGGCCGCGACGCCGTGACGGGCGGGCGGCGAGGCTCCCCGCGCCCCCGGTTCAGTGCTGATGCGGCATCCGCTCAGTGCTGATGCGGACTCCGCTCAGTGCTGATGCGGCATCCGCGCCGCCGCCTCCAGCGTGGAGTCGATCTGCTCGGCCGTCATCCGCAGGCAGCAGCCGACGGCGGTCAGGGTGTCCCGCTCGGACGGCCGGTACGGCCCGTCCGCCAGGGCGATCCAGGCGCCCTGCAGCAGCAGCCGCTCCAGCCCCTGCGGGGCGAGATGCGGGGCCAGCGGCTCCAGCGTCGCGTGCAGCTCGACGGCGAGCTCGCTGCCGCAGCCGCTGAACCGGTCCGGCCCGGGCCCGGCCGCGCCGGCCGCCTCCACGCCGGCGTCCGCGGCGTCCGGCGCCCCGGCGGACTCGCCCAGTCCGCCCAGCGCGGCGAGCGCGGCCAGCACCTGCGCCTCGCCGTGGTCCTCGAAGCCGGCCTCGCGTACCACCTGGCAGGCCGCCTCCCGGGCCGCCCGGGCGGTCGTCCCGCCGGCCGCCAGCACGGCCAGCGCGACGGTGTACTGCGCGTCCCGCAGGAGGGTGGTGAGCCGGGCGCTGGTGGGCCGCTCCAGGGCCTCCAGCGGGTAGCGCCGGCGGCAGGTCATGCACTGCACGCACTCGTCCAGGGTGCGCAGCGGCAGCAGCGGCGCCCCGACCAGTCGCAGCCAGCGGCGGCCGTGCTGGCGGCGGTGGCGGCGGTCGCCTCCGCAGCCGGGGCAGAAGAACTCGCCGAGTGAATCCGTGCGCCAGCGGGCGCGTACCCCGACGAGATGCGTCACGGCGCTCTACCCCCTGCGGTGTGCCGACCGGCCTGCTTCGTATCGACCGATGCTGCCATGAGAGTGACGCGCTGTCAGCACTTCCTGCGAGATGAGTAACCGTTTCTGTGAACTGCCGTGCCGGAAGGCGGAGTTCGGAGCACCAGCACCGCTCCGCCCGCCGGCCCGGACGGTTCGTCAGCCGCGCTTCTCGGCCCGGTTCACCGCGCTGATCGCGGCCTTCAGGGAGGCCCGGACGATGTTGTTGTCCACGCCGACGCCCCAGACGACCTTCTCGCCCACCGCGCACTCGACGTACGCCGCCGCCTGCGCGGCCGCGCCCTGCGAGCGGGTGTGCTCGACGTAGTCCAGCAGCCGGACGTCGACCCCGACCGCGCCCAGCGCGTCGAAGAAGGCGTCGATCGGGCCGTTGCCCGCGCCCTTGAGCACGGTGTCCTCGCCGTCCACCACGGCGTCCACGACCAGCTCGTCCCGGCCGTCGGTGGTGGTCGAGGACTGGTGGGAGCGCAGCCGGATCCGGCCCCAGGCGGACTCGGTCGGCAGATACTCGTCCTCGAAGATCGACCAGATCTCGGCCGGCGTGACCTCGCCGCCCTCGGTGTCCGTCTTGGTCTGGATGATCTTCGAGAACTCGACCTGCATCCGACGCGGCAGGTCCAGCTGGTGCTCGGACTTCAGCACGTACGAGATGCCGCCCTTGCCGGACTGCGAGTTGACCCGGATGACCGCCTCGTAGCTGCGGCCGACGTCCTTCGGGTCGATCGGCAGGTACGGCACGCCCCAGGTCTGCTGCCCGACCGGCACGCCCGCCGCCTCGGCGTCCTTCTCCAGCGCCTCGAAGCCCTTCTTGATGGCGTCCTGGTGGGAGCCGGAGAAGGAGGTGTAGACCAGGTCCCCGACGTACGGGTGGCGCTCCGGGACGGTCATCTGGTTGCAGTACTCGTACACCCGGCGGATCTCGTCGATGTCCGAGAAGTCGACCATCGGGTCGACGCCCTGCGAGAAGAGGTTCATCCCGACGGTGACGATGTCCAGGTTGCCGGTCCGCTCGCCCTGGCCGAACAGGCAGCCCTCGACCCGGTCGGCGCCGGCCATGATGGCCAGCTCGGCCGAGGCCACGCCGGTCCCCCGGTCGTTGTGGGGGTGGCTGGACAGCGCGATGAACTCGCGGCGGGACAGGTTCCGGGACATCCACTCGATCTGGTCGGCGTAGACGTTCGGGGTGCAGCGCTCGACGGTGGTCGGCAGGTTGAGGATGATCTCGCGGCCCTCCTCGGGCTGCCAGACGTCCATCACCGCCTCGCAGACCTCCAGGGCGAAGTCCAGCTCGGTGTCGACGAAGATCTCCGGCGAGTACTGGTAGCCGAAGACCGTGTCCTCGCCCAGCAGCTGCTCGGCGTACTTCATCACATGGCCGGTGCCGTCCACGGCGATCTGCCGGACCTCGTCCCGGGAGGCCCGGAAGACCACCCGGCGGAACAGCGGCGCCGTCGCGTTGTACATGTGGACGGTCGCCCGCGGGGCGCCCACCAGGGACTCCACGGTGCGCTCGATCAGGTCCTCGCGGGCCTGGGTCAGCACCGAGATGGTGACGTCCTCCGGGATCGCGCCCTCCTCGATGATGGAGCGCACGAAGTCGAAGTCGGTCTGGCCGGAGGACGGGAACCCTACCTCGATCTCCTTGTAGCCCAGGCGTACCAGCAGGTCGAACATGGCGCGCTTGCGGGCCGGGGACATCGGGTCGATCAGCGCCTGGTTGCCGTCCCGCAGGTCGGTGGAGAGCCAGCGCGGCGCCTTGGTGATGACCTTGCCCGGCCAGGTGCGGTCCGGCAGGTCGACGGTCCCGAAGGGCTTGTAGCGCTGGAACGGCATGCCCGAGGGCTTCTGCTGGACGGTGGCGGCGGTGATCGGGGTCTGACGCTTCATCAGAGGTGTTCTCCCTGGCTGTGGGCCCTTGGTGGTCGGCTTCTGCGGAGTTCTCACGCAGCACCACAACACCCGCGGCGAGGGAGCCGGCCTCTTCTACAGGCCCCCGCCGCGGCAGCTAAGAAGAAGCAGCCCGTAGCGCATGATGCCGACCACGTTAACCCACGGCTCACCGCGACCGCACCCGGCTCCCCGTTCTTTCCGGAGTATGAGACGAAGAACGCCCCGCGAAGGGGTGACAATGCGTCATGGTTCTGCGACTTTGAGTCACATGACCGAGCTGGACTCCGCGCACCGGCGGGCATGCTGCCGGATCGTTCCGCCGCATCTTCTGGAGCGGCTGGCACTCGCCCAGGACGAGACCGTCCGGGAGGCCGCCCGCCAGTCGCTCACCCTCGACCACCTGCATCGACGCCGCCGGTCCTCGGCTCCGCGCACCGCCGTCGGCCCGGCCGACACGGCCCTGGACCGGCCGCTGCGCTCGGTCGCCGACGCCGAGTGCGGCGAGCGGCTGCCCGGCCGGGCGGTCCGCGCCGAGGGCGCGCGCCCCACCTCCGACCCGCAGGTCAACCGGGTCTACGACGCGATGGGCCGGACCTTCGACTTCCTCCGCACGGCCTTCCGCCGCTCCTCCCTCGACGGCCAGGGCCTGCCACTGGACGCCACCGTCCACTACGGGCCCCACTACGCCAACGCGTTCTGGAACGGCGAGCGGCTGGTGATCGGGGACGGCGACGGGGTGGTCTTCCGTGACCTCACCGCCTGCCCGGAGCTGATCGCCCACGAACTCGCCCACGGGCTGGTGCAGTTCGGGGCCGGTCTGGAGTACCACGGCCAGTCCGGGGCGCTCGCCGAGTCGCTGGCGGACGTCTTCGCCTCGCTGGCCAAGCAGCACCAGCTGGGCCAGACGGCGGAGCAGGCGGACTGGCTGATCGGCTCCGGCCTCTTCGCCGACGGGCTGCACGGCGCCGGCCTGCGCTCCCTGCGCGAGCCCGGCACGGCCTACGACGATCCGCTGCTGGGCAGGGACCCGCAGCCGGCCACCATGGAGGGCTTCGTCCGCACCACGGACGACGACGGCGGGGTGCACGTCAACTCGGGCATCCCCAACCACGCCTTCTTCCTCCTCGCGGACGCCCTGGGCGGCGACGCGGCGGAGCGGGCCGGACGCATCTGGTACGAGGCGCTGACCGGCGGACGGCTGGCCGCCGGCGCCGGCTTCGCCGAGTTCGCCGCGGCCACCGCCGCCGCCGCGCGCGACCGCTACGGGCCGGGCGGCGAGGAGACCGAGGCGGTGGTGAAGGCCTGGGGCCAGGTCGGCGTCACCTGCTGAAGCGCGGCAGACGGCTGACGAGCCGTCAGAAGCCCAGCTTCCGCAGCTGCTTGGGGTCCCGCTGCCAGTCCTTAGCGATCTTGACATGGAGGTCGAGGAAGACCGGGGTGCCGAGGAGCGCCTCGATCTGCTGCCGCGACTTGGTCCCGACCTCCTTCAGCCGGGCCCCCTTCGGGCCGATGATGATGCCCTTCTGGCTCGGCCGCTCGATGTACACGGTGGCGTGGACGTCCAGCAGCGGCTTGTCCGCCGGCCGGCCCTCGCGCGGCAGCATCTCCTCCACCACGACGGCGATGGAGTGCGGAAGCTCGTCCCGCACCCCCTCCAGCGCGGCCTCCCGTACCAGCTCGGCGACCATCACCTGCTCGGGCTCGTCGGTGAGGTCGCCCTCGGGGTAGAGCGGCGGGCTCTCCGGCAGCAGCGGCACCAGCAGGTCGGCCAGCAGCCCCACCTGGTCGTCCCGGACCGCGGAGACCGGGACGATCTCCGCCCACTCGATGCCCAGCTCCCGGCCCAGCTGGTCCACCGCGATCAGGGTCTCGGCCAGCCGGTCCTTCGGGACCAGGTCGGTCTTGGTGATCACGGCGACCTTGGGGGTGCGCTTGAGCTCGGCGAGCTCCTTGGCGATGAACCGGTCGCCGGGGCCGATCTTCTGGTCGGCGGGCAGGCAGAAGCCGATCACGTCGACCTCCGCCCAGGTCGTGCGGACGACGTCGTTCAGCCGCTCGCCGAGGAGGGTGCGCGGCTTGTGCAGCCCGGGGGTGTCCACCAGCACCAGCTGGGCGTCCGGCCGGTGGACCACCCCGCGGACGGTGTGCCGGGTGGTCTGCGGGCGATTCGAGGTGATCGCGACCTTGGTGCCGACCAGGGCGTTGGTCAGCGTGGACTTACCGGCGTTGGGGCGGCCGACGAAGCAGGCGAAGCCGGCCCGGTGCGCCGGGGCAGGGGTGGTGCGATCACTCATGGAGCACATTGTCCCCCATCGCCACCGCTGCTCGGCGCCACCGGCCCGGCGGGGCCGTGCGCTACTTGCCGCGTCTGAAGAGATCCGGCAGCCCGAAGACGAGGGTGAAGAGGGCCGCGACGATCGACGCGGCCAGCCAGCCCGGGTTCCTGTCCTGCTGCCAGTGCCCCATCCCCATCAGAACGAAAAGCACACCGGCGATGAACCGCACAGCACCCATGGAACCAGCCCCCCTCGTCGCCCGAACCATACCTGCGTTCGAGATCCGCGCACAGGACCTCATGATCCGTCAGGCGTGGTGCACCGCAAGGAGCTCGCCCTCCGGGCCGGCCAGCATCAGCGGCGTGCCGGGGCCGCCCAGGTCCCGCACCGCGGCGGTGTCCACCTCGGCGGGGATCGAGGCCTCGCCGACCACGGCGGCCGCCTCCAGCGACTTTGCGCCGCTGGCCACCGCCATCGCGACGGCGGCCTGCAGGGCGGTCAGCTCCAGCGAGGCGAGGGCGACCGTGCCGGCGACGTACGTCCTGCCGGTCTCGTCCCGGACGGCGGCGCCCTCGGGCACCCCGTTGCGGGCGCGGGCGGAGCGCGCCAGGGTGATGATCTTGCGGTCCTCGGAGTCCAACTGCTGGGACTGCTGCTGCTCGCTCATACGGACGATCCTAAGGGTCAGCCCGCGATGTCCCGCTGGGCGTTGACCTTCTGGATCGCCACCCGGACGAGCAGCTCGCCGGGGACGCCGTTGCGGGCGCCGTACTCCTCGGCGCGGTCGGCGCCCATGTAGCGGGCGGCGATCCTGGTCGCCCACGCGCGGACCTCCGGCAGGTCGTCGGAGAGCCGGGCCACGCCCTCCACCAGCGCGAAGGAGAAGGGCGGCCGGTCGTCGTCCACGCAGATCATCACCCGCGGATCACGCGCGAGATTGCGCCCCTTCACCGTCTCAGCGCCGGTGTTGAAGACGATCTCGTCCTCCCGCCCCGGCGGCCCGTCCAGCAGGAACCAGATCGGGGCGACATGCGGCCGCCCGTCGCTCCGCGTGGTCGCCAGCCTGCCGGTGCGCGTTCCCTCCGCGAGGAACGCCCGCCATTCGTTCCCATCCATGGTGGCCATGCGGTCCATCGTCGGCGACACCGGGCCGGGCCGCCCGCCGACACGCGCGAGCCTGATCGGCCGGGCGGCCTTCGGGTACCCTACCCATCAGTAACTCCGCCCCGGGAGGGAACAGCAGATGACCAGCGTCGCCGAACCGGCAAGCTCGCTCGACTCCGAGTTCGACCGCGCCACCGAGGTCGCCCACGAGTCGGACGGCGCCTACCGCGCCGACCTGCCGGTGGACTGGCGGATCGGCGGCGGCATCAACGGCGGCCTGGTCCTCGCCGTCGCCGCCCGCGCGCTCGGCGCGGAACTCGGCGGCTCGCCGTTCACCGTCACCGCCCACTACCTCTCGGCCTCGCGGGCCGGCGCGGCGAACGTCCGCACCGAGGTGCTGAAGCGCGGGCGGTCGCTCTCCACGGGGACGGCCTCGCTGGTCCAGACCGACGAGCGGACCGGCCGCGAGCGCGAGCGGATACGGGTGCTGGGCACCTACGGCGACCACGCGGGCCTGGACGGCGAGGTGCTCACCACGGCGGTTCCGCCGGAGCTGCCGGCCGTGGCGGACTGCCTCTCCAGCACGGACGGCCCGCGGCTGCCGCACATGGAGCTGATGGAGCGGACGGAGATCCGGTACGACCCGGCCTGCATGGGGTGGCTGCGGGGGAAGCCGTCCGGGCGCGGGGTCATCCAGGGCTGGCTGCGGCTGGCCGACGGCCGGGAGCCGGACCCGCTGTCCCTGCTGTTCGCGGTGGACGCCCTGCCGCCGGTGACGATGGACATGGGCCTGCCGGGGTGGTGCCCGACGCTGGAGCTGACCGTCCACGTCCGGGCGGTGCCGGCGCCGGGGTGGCTGCGGATCCGCCACGCCACCAAGAACTTCGCCGGCGGCCTGCTGGAGGAGGACGCGGAGGTCTGGGACTCCGCCGGCCGCCTGGTCGCCCAGTCCCGCCAACTCGCCAAGGCCCCCACCCCGGCCTGAGCCCGCGGGGCGCCTGAGCCCGCCGGCTGAGCCCGCCGACCGGCTGAGCCCGCCGGGCGCCCGGGCCCGCCGGGCGCCCGGGCCCGCGGGGCTCGCCGGAGGCGCGGGGAGCCGCGCCGCCCGCGGGCCTCAGTCCGCGAGGGTCTCCGCCGGTTCCGGCGCGGCGTCGCCCCGCGCGGGGAGCGGCTCGGCGAGGACGGTGCCGATCCGGTTGCGCCGGCCGGCCGCGCTCTCCGCGGTCAGCCGGATGGCCCGGCGCGGCGGCGCGTCCTCGTCCGGGGCCTCCGGGTCCGGCAGCGGGACCTCCGCGCTGGCGCCCGGGATGGGCACCCGGCCCAGCGCCTTCGCCAGCAGGCCGCCGACCGTCTCGACGTCCTCGTCCTCCAGCTCCGCGCCGAACAGCTCGCCCAGCTCCTCGATGCCGAGCCGCGCCGTGATCCGGAAGCGGCCGCCGCCCAGCGGCTCCACCGGCGGCGCCTCCCGGTCGTACTCGTCGGTGATCTCGCCGACGATCTCCTCCAGGATGTCCTCGATGGTGACCAGCCCCGCCGTGCCGCCGTACTCGTCGATCACCACGGCCACGTGGATGCGGTCCCGCTGCATCTCGCGGAGGAGGTCCGCGGCCGGCTTGGAGTCGGGGACGTAGGTGGCCTGGCGCATCACCTCGGAGACCGGGTCGGACTCCGCGGCGCGGTTGACGTGGGTGCGCCGGACCAGGTCCTTGAGGTAGACGATGCCGACCACGTCGTCCTCGTTCTCGCCGACCACCGGGATCCGGGAGAAGCCGGAGCGCAGCGCCAGCGTCAGCGCCTGCCGCACGGACTTGTAGCGCTCGATCATCACCAGGTCGGTGCGCGGCACCATCACCTCGCGGACGATGGTGTCGCCGAGCTCGAAGACCGAGTGCACCATCCGGCGCTCCTCGTCCTCGATCAGCGAGTCCTTCTCGGCGAGGTCGACCAGCGCCCGCAGCTCCGCCTCGGAGGCGAACGGCCCCTCCCGGAAGCCCTTCCCCGGCGTCAGCGCGTTGCCCAGCATGATCAGCAGCTTGGGGAGCGGGCCGAGGATCCGGGCCAGCGGGATGAGGAGGACGGAGGCGGCGGTCGCCGCGTTCATCGGGTGCTGCCGCCCGATCGTCCGCGGCGACACCCCCACCGCGACATAGGACACCAGCACCATGACGCCGATCGCCACCAGCACGCCGGCCCAGGTGGTGTCGAAGGAGTGGAGGCAGACCACGGTCACCAGGACCGCGGCCGCCATCTCGCAGGCCACCCGGATCAGGGTGGCCAGGTTGAGGTACCGGACCTGGTCGGAGGCCAGGGCCAGCAGCCGCTTCGCACCGCGCCGGCCGTGCCGCACGGCCTCCTCGGCGCGGAAGCGGGAGACCCGGGAGATGCCGGCCTCCGCGCAGGCGGCCAGCCAGGCCACCAGCACCAGCAGCACGGCGCCGACCAGAAGGCTCGTACTCTCACCGCTCATCGGAGCGACGCACCCCGCCTCAGTGAGTGGTCGGGGCCGGGGACGGGCCGGTGAGGCCCCGCGCGGCGCGCCACTCGTCCAGGATCGCCTTCTGCAGGCCGAACATCTCCGCCTTCTCCTCCGGCTCGCCGTGGTCGTAGCCGAGGACGTGCAGCACCCCGTGGACGGTGAGCAGCTGCAGCTCGGCGTCCATCGAGTGGCCGTTGGCCGCGCCCTGCTTCTCGGCCACCTCGGGGCAGAGGACGATGTCGCCGAGGAGGCCCTGCGGCAGCTCTTCCTCCTCCTTGCCGGGGGTGCCGGGGCGGAGCTCGTCCATCGGGAAGGACATCACGTCCGTCGGGCCGGGCTCGTCCATCCACTGGATGTGGAGCTGCTCCATGGCGGCGGCGTCGACGACGATGACGGAGAGCTCGGAGAGCGGGTGGATGTGCAGCCGGTCCAGGGCGAAGCGGGCGATGTCGAGGATCGCCTCCTCGTCCACCTCGGTGCCGGACTCGTTGTTGATGTCGATAGACATGGGTTCTGTCGCCCTCTGGTGGTGCTGTGCTCGGTCAGCTCTCGCTGCGGTGCGGCTGGCGGGGGGCGCGTCCGCGCCGGGCCCCGCCCTTGGAGTGGCCGGAGCGCGGACGGTCGCCGTCCGCGCCTGCCCCCCGGGAGCTCTCGGCGCTCTCGGCGCCCTCGGAGCTCTCGGCGTCCCAGCGGGCGTACGCGTCGACGATCCGGCCGACCAGCTTGTGCCGGACCACGTCGCGGCTGCTCAGCTGGGAGAAGTGGACGTCGTCCAGGCCGCGCAGGATGTCCTGCACCACCCGGAGCCCGCTCCTGGTGCCGCCCGGCAGGTCGACCTGGGTGACGTCGCCGGTGACCACGATCTTGGAGTTGAAGCCGAGCCGGGTGAGGAACATCTTCATCTGCTCGGGGCTGGTGTTCTGCGCCTCGTCGAGGATGATGAACGCGTCGTTGAGGGTCCGTCCGCGCATGTACGCCAGCGGCGCGACCTCGATGGTGCCGGCGGACATCAGCCGGGGGATCGAGTCCGGGTCGATCATGTCGTGCAGCGCGTCGTAGAGCGGGCGCAGATACGGGTCGATCTTCTCGTAGAGGGTGCCCGGCAGGAAGCCCAGCCGCTCCCCCGCCTCGACCGCGGGCCGGGTCAGGATGATCCGGTTGACCTGCTTGGACTGCAGGGCCTGCACCGCCTTGGCCATCGCCAGGTACGTCTTCCCGGTACCGGCCGGGCCGATGCCGAAGACGATCGTGTGCTTGTCGATCGCGTCCACGTAGTGCTTCTGGTTGAGCGTCTTGGGACGGATCGAGCGGCCGCGGTTGGAGAGGATGTTCGCGGTGAGCACCTCGGCCGGGGACTCGGCCGCGTCCGGGTGCTCCGGGTCGACGGCGGCGGCGCGCAGCATCGCGATGGAGCGCTCGACGGAGTCCTCGGTGAGCGGCTGCCCGGTGCGCAGCACCAGCATCATCTCGTCGAAGAGCCGCTGCACCAGAGCGGTCCCGGCCTTGTCGCCGGTCGCCGTGACCTCGTTGCCTCGGACGTGGATGTCGAGTTCGGGGAACGCCTTCTCGATCACCCTCAGCAGTGAGTCACCCGAACCGAGGACGGTCACCATCGGGTGTTTCTCCGGGATCACGATGCGGGCCACCGCGGACCCGGAGGTCTCGGATGTCTCGGAATCCCCCCGAGAGCCGTTGGCTGCTGCGGTGCTGCGGGAGCGTGGTGTGGAAGTCATGGGTCGGCGCTGCGGCCTGGGTCATCCCGTCTTCAGTAGGACTGGCGTGGGTACTGCCAAGGGTACGACGGTCAACCCGCCGGAGACCGATGTTCGGTCACTCGCTCAGCTCCCGCCAGCGGTTTTCCCGGCGGGCTCGCCGAGGGGGGCCGCCCGGCGGGCGGGCAGCGGGATCCGGTCGAGGTCCGCGGCCAGGCTGATCTCGCCGTCGAAGCACTCCCTGGCCTCGGCGAGGTGCCCCTCGGTGTCCTGGTAGCGCTGGGAGAAATGGGTCAGCACCAGGTGCCGCACGCCGGCCTCGGCCGCCAGCCGGGCCGCCTGCCGGGCGGTGAGGTGGCCGTACGCCTCGGCGAGGTCGGCCTCGGCCTCCAGGAAGGTGGCCTCGGCGACCAGCATGTCCACGCCCTCGGCCAGCCGGGCGGCGCCCTGGCAGAGCCGGGTGTCCATGAGGAAGGCGAAGCTCTGGCCGGGGCGGGGGACGGAGACCTCGTCGAGCGCGACGGTGCCGCCGTCGGGGGCGGTGACCCGGCCCTCGCGCTGCAGCCGGCCGATGTCCGGGCCGGTGATGCCGCGGGCGGCGAGGCGGTCCGGGAGGATCCGGCGGCCGTCCGGCTCCTCCAGGCGGTAGCCGTAGGACTCGACGGGGTGCGAGAGGCGCTCGGCGCGGAGGGTGAAGGGGGCGCCGGGGGCGGGGAGGTCGGCGGCGTCGCCGTCGACCGGGTGGAGGTCCGCGGCCACGGTCTCGTGGAAGGCCGCCGCTCCCCGCAGCCGCTCGAAGAAGTGCTGTCCGGAGGCGGGGTAGTAGGCGGCGTAGCCGTGCGGCGGGCGGTCGAGGTTGATCCGCTGGATCACCCCGGGGAGGCCGAGGCAGTGGTCGCCGTGGAAGTGCGAGACCAGGATCCGGGTGATCTGCCCGGCCGGCGCCCCGGCCAGCAGCATCTGCCGCTGCGTGCCCTCGCCGGGGTCGAAGAGGAGCGCCTCCCGGTCCCAGCGCAGGAGGTAGCCGTTGTGGTTGCGGTGCCGGGTCGGCACCTGCGCGGCCGTGCCCAGGACCAGGAGTTCACGCTGCGACACTCTGCCCACGTCCCGTCGGTTCACTTGTTCCGCTGTTCCGCTGATCCGCTGTGGCGGTGTTCCGCTGCCGCGGTGTTCCGCTGCCGCGCTGTCGCGTGCGGGCGCTCAGAGCAGCCGCTCGTGCATGCCGTCGCCGCCGCCGAGGAGGTGGACGTGGGCGTGGAAGACGGTCTGCCCGGCCCCGGAGCCGGTGTTGAAGATCAGCCGGTAGCCGCTCTCGTCCACCTTCTCCTCCTGGGCGACCCGGCCGGCCTCGGCGAGCACCTGGCCGGCCAGCTCGGGCTCGGCCTGGGCGACGGCGGCGGCGTTCGGGTAGTGGGCCTTGGGGACGACCAGCACGTGGGTGGGCGCCTGCGGGTTGATGTCGCGGAAGGCCAGCGTGGTGTCGGTCTCCCGGACCACCGTCGCCGGGATCTCCCGCGCCACGATCTTGCAGAACAGGCAGTCCGCCTGAGCCTCGCCGGCCACGTCGACTCTCCTTCATGCGCGCGCTGGTTGGTGCCCGTGCATCGTAGTCCGCGGAGGTCGCGGGGTCAGGTTCGGTGCCAGGGTTCCGCAGGCGGCAGCGGCAGCGGAGGAGGTGCGGGGACGAACGGGGGGCGCGGCAGCGTGCCGTGGGCGCGGCGCAGCCCGCTCAGGGAGGCGCGGGACAGCCGGTCGAACGCCTCGGCCAGGGCCAGCTGGCCGGCGGCGAGCCCGAGGACCGCCAGGCCGCCGTAGAAGGCCCGGGCCGGCAGCGGAACAGCCGCCGTGACCAGCGCGCAGGCGCTGCCGCAGGCGTGGCCGAGTACGGCGGCCGGCACCGGGCCCCTGGTCCGCACCAGCCGCCCGAGCGCCGCCCGGGCCGGCCGCGGCAGCGGGCGCAGGGCCCTCGCCCACCACAGCGCCCAGGTGGCGAGGAGGACCGCGGTCATGGCGGCGGAGACGGTCAGCCGCTGGGCCATCGGCCGGTGGCATACGGCCAGTTGGACGCAGGCGGCGAGGACGACCGCGGGGACCGCGATCCAGCGCAGGCCGTTCAGCAGCCGGACCGCGGCGACCTCCCGGTCATGCCGATGCTCCGGCAGGCCGGGCGCGGCGGCCGCCGCCGCGAAGGCCTCGACCGCTCTGCCCGGGCCCTCGGGACGCGGTGCGGCCAGCAGGAGTTCGCTCCGCGCCGGGGCGAACTCCGGGTCGACCCGCAGGGCCTCCCGGAAGGCCCGGCGGGCGACCCGCCGCCAGGGCGTCCCGGGGGTCAGCCGCTCGGCGGCGAGGCCGGCCAGGTAGTGGTGGACGGCCTGGTCCGGGTCCAGCCGGACGGCCTCGGCGGCGGCCCGGTAGGCCTCCTGCCGGCGGGCGGCCGGCAGCGGGCCGGGACAGGAGAGGAGGCTGAAGCCGTACTCACGGTGCACCGAGGCCCGGCCGGGCAGCGCAAGGACCGCCTCCGCACAGTGGAGGACGGCCTCCTCATGGCGGTCCTCGGCGCGCAGGGCCCGTGCCCTGGCCACCCACCAGTCCTCGTCGCGGGGCTCGGGGAGGTCGGCGGGCATGCGGACTCCATGGGGTGCGGGCGGACCACGGTGGGGCGGGAAGAGGCCGTGCGGCGTGCGGAAGAGGCCGTGCGAGGTGCGGAAGAGCCGCGCCGGATGTGCCCGGCGATCATCCCTCGGATCGGCCCGGTGGAGTAGCCCCGGGCGGCGACTCGGGGGCGAACGGCGGGCGCGGGCCCGGCGGGCCGGCCGGCCGGAAGTCGCGCCGGCTCACCGCCTCGCCGGTACGCCGGAGTTCGGCAAGACGGGCCCGGGAGACCTGGCCCGCCACCAGGATCAGGACGGCCTGCGTCACCAGCCCGACGAACCACAGCAGGCCGTACCAGCCCGGATCGGGCAGCGGAACGGCCGCCGCGATCAGCCCGCAGGCGCTGCCGACGCCCACGCCGATCGCGCCGAGCCGCACCGAACCGCGGGTGCGGACCAGCCGGAACACCGTCGCCCGGACCGGCTTCGGCAGCGGGCGCAGCGTGCCCGCCCACCACAGCGCCCAGGCCAGCAGCAGGGCGGAGGTCAGCACCGCGTTGGCGGTGAGCCGGTGGCCCAGCGGCTCCGGGAACATCGCCGAGCCGACGCCGCCGCAGACCACCAGGGCGGCCAGCGCGATCCAGCGCAGCCTGGACACCAGCCGCAGCGCCACCACCTGCACGTTGTGCTGGTAGATGCCCTGCTGCGGGTCGGCGGCCGCGCTCGCCGCGAAACCGCGGGCGGCCTCGCCGACCCGGCCGGAGCCCAGCTGGATCACCGCCAGGGTGTTCCGCGCCGGGGTGAACTCCGGGTCGAGGCGGAGCGCCTCCTCGAAGGCCGCCACGGCCACCGGGCCCCAGCGGAAGCCGGGATGGAGGCGCTGGGCGGCGAGACCGAGGAGGTAGTGCCCCGCGGCCTGCTGCGGGTCCAGCCGGATCGCCTCGGAGGCCGCCCGGTAGGCCTCCTCCGGCAGTCCGCCGCCGGGGCCGTCCAGCAGGCTGATCGCGTACTCGCGGTGGACCGGGGCGCGGTCCGGGAGGGCCCGGATCGCGTCGGCGCAGTGCCGCACGGCCTCGTCGTGGCGCGTCAGGCGGCGCAGCGCGCGGGCCGCCATCAACCAGGCCACCTGGTGGCCGGAGTCGACGGCGAGCGCCCGCCGGGCGGCGGACAGCGCCTCCTCGTACCGCTCGGCGGCGACCAGGGCGCGGGCCCAGACGGCCTGCACCCAGGCCTCGTCGGGCCGGGTGGCGGCCAGCGGGCCGAGCCGCTCGATCGCCTCGGTCGTCCGCTCGGTGTCCAGCAGCAGCTCGGCGTGCCTGAGCCGGCGGAACTCCTCCGGCTCCAGGCTCACAGCTGCTTCCGGGACTTGAGGTAGGCGGCCAGCTCGTCGTAGGTGCCGTCCTCGTTGGCGTAGAGGGCGACGTTGCGGGCGGCGGAGAGCCAGGTGTCGATGGAGGGGCGGATCTCGCGGGCGGCGGCGACCAGGTCGTCCTGGCCGATCTTCCGCACCGTGCCGCTGGCCGCCGAGTCCAGCAGGGCCCGCTCGGCGGCGGTCTCGCAGAGGTGGGCGAGGTCGGCCCCGGAGAAGCCCTCGGTACGGCGGGCGATCTTCGCCGGATCGACGCCGGCGACCGGACGCTCCCTCAGGTGGTAGCCGAGGATGGCCTCCCGGGCCTCCTGGTCCGGCGGCAGCACCAGCAGCGTGCGGTCCAGCCGGCCGGGGCGGCGGAGCGCCGGGTCCACGTCCCAGGGGTGGTTGGTGGCGGCCAGGACGAACAGCCCCTCGTTGTCCGCGTCCACCCCGTCCAGCTCGGTGAGCAGCTGGTTGACGGTGGAGCGCATGGCGCTGTTGCGGAGGTTGCTGCGGCGGCCGCCGAGGGCGTCCAGCTCGTCCAGGAAGACCACGCAGGGGCGGTGCCGGCGGGCGGTCCGGAAGATCTGGTGGAGGTTGCGCTCGGAGACGCCCAGGTAGCTGTCCAGCACGTCGGCGAGGCCGACGTTGACGAAGCCGGCGCCGAGCTCGCCGGCGATCGCCCGGGCGAGAAAGGTCTTCCCGCAGCCGGGCGGGCCGTAGAGGAGGAGCCCGCCGCGGAGCGACTTGCCGTACAGCCGGCGGAGTTCGGGGTTGCGCATGGGGGCCAGGAAGGCGGCCTCCAGCCGCTGCTTGACCTGGGTCATGCCGCCGACGTCGGCCAGCCGGACGGCGGAGCGCTCCAGGTCGAAGAAGCGGGTGTCCGGGGCGTCCGGGTCGGCCGCGCCGTCCAGGGCGGCGGCGTCCACGTCCGAGACCTGCCGCTCGGCCTGCTGCCAGTCGAAGACCGGCTGCGAGGGCGGCTCCGGCTGCTGCTGCGACCGCGAGGGCTGCGACGGCTGCGGCTGCGAGGGCTGCGGCTGCGAGGGCTGCGGCTGCTGCACGGGCGTGCCCGGGCCGCTCAGCGCGCGGGTCATCAGGGCGCGGGCCTCGGTGCTGGCCGGGTCGTGCTGGAGGGCGATCGCGGCCTCGGCGATCGCCTCGTCCGCGCGCCCCTCGCCCAGCAGCAGTTCGGCCAGGTGCAGCCGCAGCGGCACGTCGCCCGGCGCGGCGTTCAGCGCCGTACGCAGGCTGGCCAGCAGCGGGGGCTCGGAGGCGTCGGGCGAACGCTCGGCTGACATCGGTTCTCCGTCGGTAATCGGCTACCTGGTCTTCTCGGCCCGCTGACGTCACGTCACCGGGACGGCAGCGGCGGCAGGCGGGGCGGCTGGGCGGCGGGGCGCTCGGCGAGGGCGGCGAGCGCTATCCGCACCCCCTCGGCGAGCTGCGGGTCCTCCCCTCGCGCCCAGTGGTGCGGGGCCATCACCACTTCGACGTCCGGATCGACCCCGTGGTTCTCCAGGCCCCAGCCGTAACCCTCCAGCCAGAAGGCGTACTTGGGCTGGGTGATCAGCGTGCCGTCGACCAGGCGGTAGCGGCTGTCGATGCCGATCACGCCGCCCCAGGTGCGGGTGCCGACCACCTTGCCGATGCCCAGCGCCTGGATCGCCGCGTTGACGATGTCCCCGTCCGAGCCGGAGAACTCGTCCGCGAGGGCGACCACCGGGCCGCGCGGGGCGTCCGCCGGATAGCGCTGGGCGGCGGACTGGTCCCGGATCGTGTCCCAGCCCACCACCCGGCGGTTGAGCTTCTCCACCACCAGCTGGGAGAGGTGGCCGCCGCGGTTCTCCCGGAGGTCGACGACCACGCCCTCCCGGGCCATCTCCACCCGCAGGTCGCGGTGGAGCTGGGCCCAGCCGGGTCCCATCATGTCCGGCACGTGGAGGTAGCCGAGCCGGCCGCCGGAGAGCTCGTGGACGGCGGCCCGCCGGTCCGCCACCCAGTCGTGGTAGCGCAGCGGCTCCTCGTCGTCGACCGGGACCACCACGGTCTCCCGCGGCGGCTGGTCGCCGGTGGCGACGGTGAGCGCCACCGGGCGTCCGGCGGTGCCGGCCAGCAGCGGCAGGGGGCCGCGCACCGGGTCGACCGGCCGGCCGTTGACGGCGAGGATCGCGTCCCCGGCCCGAACCGCCGCGCCCGGGGCGGCCAGCGGGGAACGGGCCCGCGGGTCCGAGGACTCGCCGCGGAGCACCCTGGCCACCCGCCAGACGGCGGCGCCCGGCTCCGCACCGGCCTCCGCGCCCGCAGGGGCGGTCTCGCGCACCAGGTCGGCGCCGAGCAGCCCATGCCGCCTGGCCTCGCTCACCGCGCGGCCCAGCGGGCTGACGTAGGCGTGCGAGGTGCCGAGCTCACCGTGCAGCTCGTAGAGGAGGTCGGCGAGCTCGTCACGGCTGGCCACGCGGTCCAGCAGGGGCCGGTAGCGGTCGAGTTGGGCCTGCCAGTCGACGCCGCCCAGGTCCGCGCGCCAGAAGTTGTCGCGCATGATCCGGCCGGTCTCGGCGTACATCTGCCGCCATTCGGCGGCCGGGTCGACCACCACCCGCAGCCGGTCCAGATCGACGTCGAGGTCGTCGTCCGAGCCGCCCCGGCCGTTCCCGGAGCCGCGGGACGGCTTGCGGTCCGCGGGGACCACGCGGAGCCGGCCGCGGTCCCGGAGCACCACCCGGGAGCCGTCGCCGGAGACCTCGAAGTCGTCCAGCCCGTCGACCAGTTCCTCCTCCTCCAGCGAGGAGAGGTCGAAGCGCTCCAGCACCGGGCGGGGCCCGTCCTCGTCCGGGGCGGCCAGGTCGTCGCCGAGCACCCCGGTGAGCGGTATCCGGGTCCACAGCACCCCGCCCTTGGCGGCGCGGAGCTCGCCGAAGCGGCCGCCGGCCACCGGGAACGGCACGATCCGGTCGGCGATCCCCTCCAGGTCGACCACGGTCTCCGGGGGCCGGCGCTCGGAGCCGGCCCTGGACGCACCGGCGGCCGCGCCGCCCTCCCCGCCCTCGGCGTCTCCGCTCCCGCCCTCCGACGCGGCCGGCTTCGCCGTCCCGTCCGCGTCGTCGGCGGCCTCGTCGGCGGTGTCGGTGTCCTCGGTGTCGTCGGGGTCGTCGGGGTCCTCGCCGAAGCCGCGGCCGGCCGGGCGGGGCCCGAACGGCGAGGGGGTGGTGTCCGCGAGGGTGATCAGGTACGGACGGCAGCCGGTCGGGAAGGAGACGTCGAAGACGTGGGCGTCGTAGACCGGGTCGAAGGTGCGGACGGAGAGGAAGGCCAGGTGCTTACCGTCCGCGGTGAAGGCGGGCGAGGTGTCGCAGAAGCGCAGCGGGGTGGCCTCGACCGGCCCGGCCGGTCCGTCCTCCCCCTCGCCGCCGCCGGTACGGGCCAGCATCAGCTGCCGCAGCGGCTCGGGGCCCGGCTGCGACCAGGCCAGCCAGCGCGAGTCCGGGGAGAACACCAGCCCGTCCACGTCCCCGTGCTGACAGTGCGTCAACTCCCGTATCTCGCCGGACTCCAGCTCGACCAGGTGCAGCCGGCCGTCGTGCGAGGCGGCGGCGGCCAGCCGGCCGTCCGGCGAGACCGCCAGGTCCAGCACCCGGCCGAGCCGGCCGTCGCCTATCCGCCGGCTCGGACCGCGACCGTCGGCCGGGGCCAGCTCCAGGCCGTCCTCACCGGAGGCGTCCGACACCCACAGCACCGACTGGCCGCCCTGGCGCGGCCGTGGGGACTTCCCGGCGGCGCGGCCGGCCCCTGCGGCGTCCGCCGCGGCAGCCGCGGCCGGCACCACCCGGGGCAGCCGCGCGCGCACCCCCGGCTCGACGCCGAGCGCCCGGGCCGGGCCGTCCCGGTGCGGCAGCCAGTGGACGGTGCCGCGGACCGCGACCGCGCTGCCGCGACCGGTCCGGTCCGGGGCGAAGCCGCCGAGGTTGCGGCCGGCGTCCACCGGATGCGGCTGGCGCGCGGTGGCCGGGCCGCCGAGGGCCGTCTCCAGCCGGCGCGGCTCCCGCTGACCGTCCGTCAGGTCGTCCAGCAGCCAGAGGTCGCCGCCGGCGTGCCAGATCACCCTGGTGCCGTCGGTGGCCGCGTTCCGGGCCCAGAACTCGCCGGAGGGGTGCGCCCGCAGGTCGCTGCCGTCCGGCAGGGCGGACCACAGCCGGCCGAGCCCGTCGTGGTCGGAGAGGAACGCGATCCGCTCCCCCACCCACAGCGGGCACTCCAGGTTTCCGTCGAAGGCCGTCTCCGCGTCCGCCGGCCCGGGGCGCAGTCGGGTGAACTCCCCACCGGTGCGCCCCATCCACAACTTGCCCGCGGTACCGCCGCGATACCTCTTCCAGTACGCGGCCTCGAGACCCATCGGGGCGGAGAGGAGCAGCACCCGGCCCTCCGGACCCACCCCCGGCTCGAAGGCCAGCCCGCCGACCGGGCCGTACGGCAGCCGACGCGGCTCGCCCCCGTCGAGCGGAACGGCGAACGCCCAGGTCCGCCTGGACGTGGCCTGGCCGCCGGTGCTGAACACCAGCACCTCGGGGGCGCCCTCCGGCGAGGTGGTCCAGCCGAGCACCCGGGTGCGCTGGCTCCCCCAGTGGGTGAGCCGGACGGCGGTCCCGCCCTCGACGGGGGCGGTGTAGACCTCGGAGGCCCCGTCCTTCCCCGAGGTCCAGGCGAGATGCCGACCGTCAGGCGAGAAGCGGGGGTTGCGGACCGGGACCCGGTCGGCGGTGAACCGCCAGGCCCGGCCCCCGTCCAGCGGGGTCAGCCAGATGTCGTCCTCCGCCGTGAAGGCGGCCAGCGGCCCGGCGGGGCCGGTTCCGTGCACGTCAGGATGGCGCAGGTAACCCGTCACACCGGCAACCCTAGCCGCCGACGATCAGTCGGAGCAGCGAATTATGGGTTTGCCAGAGGCAACTCCGGGGGCTCGCCGCGGACACCGTGCGCCCCCGTCACCGCACATGGCCTAGCCTTGCACTCCGTCAACGGCAGCCTACGGGGAGGCATGCGATGTCCCAGGGGCACTACCAGCCGCTACCGCCGTACTACAGGCGGGAGCCCGAGCGGGAGCAGGCGGAGGCGGCGGCCGCCGCGGCGGACCTCCGGCGGACGGAGTCCAGACGCCGCACGGCGATGATCGCGTACTCGGTGATCGGCGGGGTCGCCGTCGCGGGCGGGATCGGTCTGGCGGTGCCGACCATGAAACCGCACATCCCCGCCGGGCTCGCGGCCCTGCCGGCCGGCGCGGCCTCGGCGGAGCGCCCCGGCGCGGGGGCGACGACGGGCGCCGGCGGCAACTCCGGTGCCACCCGGGCGCGTTCGGGCGGCACGGCGGCGGGCGCGGCCGCCGGGAGGGCGGGCACCGGAACGGCTGGCAGCGCCGGCACCACCGGCACCGCGGCCGGGGCGGTCACCGCCCAGCAGGCCTTCTCCTCCGCCACCATGGTGGTCGGCCCGCGCACCTACGACCGCAGGCTGGTCACCTCCGGCCCGTGCAACCAGGGCGTCACCCCCGCGCTGGCCGCCCTCCTCACCCGCGAGGGCTGCGCCTCCCTGCTGCGCGCCACCTACACCTCCGGCACCAGCGCGATCGGCCTGGCCGTCGCCGTCCTGCCGACCGGCGCGGCCGGCGCCGCCGCGGCCAAGCCCCCGGCCGGCGGCGAGGTCGTCCCGTACGCCGACGGCAGCACGGTCAAGTCCTTCTGCGCGCAGGGCGGTTGCACCGCGGACCAGTCCGCGGACGGCCGCTACGCCCTCTTCTCGGTGGTGGACCGCACCGACGGTACCCACCCCAAGCCGGCGGACGCCAAGACCGCCGACGCGGCGGCCCTACGGGCCCTCCTCGCCGAGCTCCGCCAGGCCGGCGCCTGACCGGGCGACCGGACCCGCCCGCGCCCCGCGCGACCGCCCGGCGGCTACCCCCAGCGCCCGGTGCGCCCCATCAGCAGCGCCCCCGCCGCCACCCCGGCGGTGGAGGTGCGCAGCACCGACCGGCCCAGCCGGTAGGAGGCGGCACCGGCCTCGGCGAAGGCCGCCAGCTCGTCCGGGGCCACCCCGCCCTCGGGGCCCACCACCAGGAGGATCCGCCCGCTCTCCGGCAGCGGCTCGGTGGCCAGCGGCCGGGCGCCCTCCTCGTGGAGCACCGCGGCGAAGTCGGACTCGGCGATCAGCGTGGCGACCTGACGGGTGGTCGCCAGTCCGCCGACCTCGGGGAACCGCAGCCGCCTGGACTGCTTCCCCGCCTCCCGGGCCGCCGAGCGCCATTTGGCCAGCGCCTTCTCCCCCCGGTCCCCGCGCCACTGGGTGATGCAGCGGGAGGCGGCCCACGGCACCACCTCGTCCACCCCGACCTCGGTCATGGTCTCGACGGCCAGCTCGCCACGGTCGCCCTTGGGCAGCGCCTGCACCACGGTGACCCGCACCCCGGGGGCGGGCTCCGCGAGCGGCTCGTCCACCCGGACCTCCAACTGGTCCTTGCCCTCGACCGCGGTCACCGTGCCGGCCGCCCCGGTGCCCTGACCGTCCGTCAGCACCAGCCGCTCGCCCTGCGCGAGCCGCTTCACCGACACCGCGTGCCGCCCCTCCGGCCCGTGGAGACGCACCACCGCACCGGGCGCGACGCCCGCCAGGCTCTCGGACGGAACGACGAAGACCGGTGCGGTCATGGCGGTACGGCTCCCACGTGCGGAGTGACGGCGGCGGAGATCGGGGGGCGGTGCGGCCTACCGCCCGTTGAAGGCGTCCTTCAGCCGGGAGAACAGGCCCTGCTGGCCGGGCGCGAAGTGGCCGTTCGGCCGCTCCTCGCCGCGCAGCCGGGCGAGCCGGCGGACCAGCTCCTCCTGCTCCGCGTCCAGCTTGCTGGGGGTCTGCACCTCGACATGCACTATCAGGTCGCCGCGGCCGCCGCCGCGCAGGTGGGTGATGCCCCGGTTGTGCAGCGGGATCGACTGGCCGGACTGGGTACCGGGCCGGATGTCGACCTCCTCCGGGCCGTCCAGGGTCTCCAGCGGCACCTTGGTGCCCAGCGCGGCCGCCGTCATCGGCAGGGTGACCGTGCAGTGGAGGTCGTCGCCCCGGCGCTGGAAGATCGGGTGGGCGTTCTCCGAGACCTCGACGTAGAGGTCGCCGGCCGGGCCGCCGCCGGGGCCGACCTCGCCCTCGCCGGCCAGCTGGATCCGGGTGCCGTTGTCCACACCGGCCGGGATCTTGACCGTGAGGGTGCGGCGGGCGCGCACCCGTCCGTCGCCGGCGCACTCCGGGCAGGGGGTGGGCACGACGGTGCCGAAGCCCTGGCACTGCGGGCAGGGCCGGGAGGTCATGACCTGGCCCAGGAACGAGCGGGTGACCTGGGAGACCTCACCGCGGCCGCGGCACATGTCGCAGGTCTGCGGGCTGGTGCCGGGGGCCGCGCCCTCGCCGTTGCAGGTGGAGCAGACGACGGCGGTGTCCACCTGGATGTCCTTGGTGGTGCCGAAGGCCGCCTCGTTGAGCGAGATGTCGATGCGGATCATGGCGTCCTGGCCGCGCCGGGTCCGCGAGCGCGGTCCGCGCTGGCCGCCGGCCGCGCCGAAGAAGGCGTCCATGATGTCGCTGAACCCGAAGCCGGCGCCCTGCCCGAAGCCGCCGGCGCCGCCGCCGTTGGAGAGAGGATCGCCGCCCAGGTCGTACATCTGGCGCTTCTGCGGGTCCGAGAGGACCTCGTACGCGGCGTTGATCTCCTTGAAGCGCTCCTGCGTCTTGGGATCTGGATTGACGTCCGGGTGCAGTTCGCGGGCCAGGCGGCGGAATGCCTTCTTGATCTCGTCCTGGCTCGCGTCCTTCCGGACGCCGAGAACCGCGTAGTAGTCCGTGGCCACTTCTCAATGCTCCGCTTGGAATCTCGATGGGACGCTGTACTCAGCTCGGCTGCGCCTGTCCGCCTCCGGCCCCGCCATCACGACGCCGCCAGGATCTGGCCGACGTAACGGGCCACCGCCCGTACCGCGCCCATGGTGCCCGGGTAGTCCATCCGGGTGGGTCCGACCACCCCCAGTTTCGCGACGGACTCGTCGCCCGAACCGTAGCCCACCGAGACCACCGACGTGGAATTGAGTCCCTCATAGGCGTTCTCGTGGCCGATCCGGACGGACACTTCGGAGTCGCCCGTCTCCCCGAGCAGCCGGAGCAGCACCACCTGCTCCTCCAGCGCCTCCAGCACCGGCGCGATGGTGCGCGGGAAGTCGTGGGCGAAGCGGGTCAGGTTCGCCGTGCCGCCGAGCATCACCCGCTCCTCGGTCTGCTCGGCCAGCGTCTCGAACAGGGTCGCCAGGACCGTGGTGACGATCGGCCGGTCGTCCCGCTCGAACGCCTCCGGAAGGTCCAGCACCAGCCTGGGCACCTGGGCGAAGCGCTGGCCGCCGACCTTGGCGTTGAGCCGGGCGCGGAGGTCCGCGACCACCATCTCGCCGACCGGCGCCGGGCAGTCGATCAGCCGCTGCTCGACCCGGCCGGTGTCGGTGATCAGCACCAGCATCAGCCGCGCGGGGGCGAGCTGGAGCAACTCGATATGGCGAACCGTCGAACGGGTCAGCGAGGGGTACTGCACCACCGCGACCTGGCGGGTCAGCGTGGCCAGCAGCCGCACGGTGCGGGAGACGACGTCGTCGAGGTCGACGGCGGCGTCCAGGAACTGGTGGATCGCCCGGCGCTCCGGCTGGGAGAGCGGCTTGACCTCGGCGAGCCGGTCCACGAAGAGGCGGTACCCCTTGTCGGTGGGCACCCGGCCCGCGCTGGTGTGCGGCTGGGCGATGTAACCGTCCTCCTCCAGGGCGGCCATGTCGTTGCGCACCGTGGCCGGCGAGACACCCAGGCTGTGCCGCTCCACCAGGGCCTTGGACCCCACCGGCTCCTCCGTACCGACGTAGTCCTGGACGATGGCACGCAGCACGGCGAGCTTCCGTTCGTCCAGCATGGCACCCACCTCCTACGGTCCTGGCGTTCCGACTGGCACTCTGGAAGGCTGAGTGCCAGTACGGTACCCGCCAGTCTAGGACCAACGACCTGCTGACAGGAACGACCGGGGGCCTTCGGACGTCCCCTAGGTGGGGTGTGTGACCATCCGCATCGCCGATCGCCCCGACGAGGAGAAGGGCCCATGAGCAGTACGCCGACCAAGACCCGATTCGCTCCGGACCGCGGTCTCACCACGCGCATGGTGAGCACCATGTTCCTGATCGGGCTGCTCTACGTGGTCTTCGTCGGAGCGCTCATCGTGCTCCTTCGGGGAGCATGGCCGATCGTGGTCGTCATCGCAGGCGGCCTCTTCATTCTGCAGTTCTGGTTCAGCGGCAGGATCGCCGCCTTCAGCATGGGGGCCAAGGAGGTCTCCCCGGAGCAGTTCCCCGAACTCCATGGCGTGGTGGACCGGCTGTGTGCTCTGGCCGACATGCCCAAGCCGAAGGTCTGCGTCGCCGAGACCGACGTGCCGAACGCCTTCGCCACCGGCCGCAACCAGAAGAACGCGGTGGTCTGCGCCACCACCGGACTGCTCCGCCGGCTGGAGACCGACGAACTGGAGGGCGTCCTCGCCCACGAGCTCTCGCATGTCGCGCACAAGGACGTCGCGGTCATGACGATCGCCGGATTCCTGGGCGTGATGGCCGGCTTCATCACCCGGATCGGCATCGAGATGGGCTTCTGGGGCGGCTTCGGCGGCCGGGACGACGACGACGACCGCAACGAGGGCCTGGTCCTGCTGGTGGTCATCCTGTTCAGCGTGGTCGTCTACGCGATCAGCTTCCTGCTGACCCGGATGCTCTCCCGCTACCGCGAGCTCTCCGCGGACCGCTCGGCCGCGCTCCTCACCGGGCGGCCGTCCGCGCTGGCCTCCGCGCTGACCAAGGTCACCGGGGCGATGGGCGCCATCCCCACCCAGGACCTCCGCCAGGCCGAGCCGTTCAACGCCTTCTACTTCGCGCCGGCCTTCAAGGCCCGCGAGACGGCGAGCAACCTCCTCTCCACCCACCCGTCCCTGGAGCAGCGGCTGGAGCAGCTCGGCCGCATCTCCGCCCAGCTCGGAAGGGGCTGACCGAGAGCCATGGGATTCCTGGACACCCTCCTCGGCCGCACCAAGCCGGTCAAACCCGATCTGGACCAGCTCTTCGGACTCCCCTCCGCCGCGATCACCCTGGAGGCGGCGGCCGGCTTCAAGCCGACCGGCCTCGGCTCGGTCTGCTTCGCGGCCGCCGAGGGCGGGGCGTTCGCCCAGGTGCAGAGCGACGTCGAGGCGCTGCTCAACGCCGACCAGGGCCACCCGGTGGAGATCAGCCGGGACTCCTACGGCTACACCTGGCTGCTCTCCCGGCAGCCGGCCGACGACCTGGTCTCGCTGGTCAACGACGTCCACGCGGTGAACACCGCGCTCCAGGACAACGGGTTCGGGCCGCAGCTGCTCTGCTCGCTGGTCGCCTTCCAGAACGCCGAGGGGCAGAAGCTCGCGCTGGTCTACCTCTACAAGCGCGGCACCTTCTACCCGTTCGCGCCCGCGAAGTCCGGCGGCGAGAAGCGCAACAACGCCCTGGAACTCCAGATCAAGGCCATGATCGGCAACGACCTCAAGGTCGAGCAGGACCTCGGCCGCTGGTTCCCGGTCTGGGGCGCCCCGGGGCTGTAGCCCCTCCCGACCTCGCACTCCGGACTCGCCCTTCGGCCTCCCCCGGGCCGGCGCTCAGCCCGCGAGGGCGCGGGAGGCTCTGCTGGTGAGGGGGTCGGCGTCGCACCCGCGGGCCAGCTGGAGGGCCTTGCGGTACTGCTCCTCGGCCGGCCGGCGCAGGCCCTCCGCGGCGAGCGCCTCGGCGAGGTCGGTGACCGCGCAGGCGTGCTCGTAGGCCGCGGGGGACGCGGCCAGCAGGCCGACCGCCTGGTCCAGGAGCTCCACCCGCCGCGTCCCCTCCTCCAGCCCCGCGCGGACCCGCAGCGCCGCGCCGTGGGCGGAGGAGGTGCCGAAGCGGATCGCGCGGGCGACCGCCTCGTCGGCGAGCTCACGGGCGCGGTCCCGCGTGCCGGCCGCGGCGTGCGCCTCGGCCAGCGTCGGCAGCCAGGGGCACCAGGCCGGGTTGAGCATCGCGCGGGAGTCCAGCCGGGCCCCGGCCTCCGCCAGTTCGCGGATCGCCCCGGCCACGTCGCCGGTGGCCAGCAGCAGCTGCCCGCGGACCGCCTGCGAGTCCGGGAAGGTCACCGCTCGGGAGTAGGGCGCCTGGAAGCCGTGGCGCTCGGCCAGCCCGGCGGCCTCCGCGGTACGGCCCCGGGCCAGCAGGATCTGGATCAGGGTGCCCACCGCGTACCAGTGCACCGGGACCCGCGCGCCCACCCGCTGGGCCAGTTCGAGCCCGGAGCGGGCGGAGCTCTCGGCGTCCGCGAGCCGGCCGCGGCGGTAGCGGATCAGGCCCAGGATGGTGTGCCCGAAGGCGAGATGGGCGCCGCGCCAGCCGGCCTCCTCGAACTCGGCGATGCCGTCCGCGAAGAGCTCTTCCGCCCGGTCCGGGAGGTCGCAGTACATCTGGCTCAGCGCGACCAGCACCGGGATCTCGAAGGACCAGTCCTGCTCGGTCCAGCTCAGCCCGTCGGCCAGGGCCAGCCGGGAGTAGCGCAGCGCGGTCCTGGACGGCTCGCCGCGGACCACGGCGTCCCAGGCGCGCAGGCCCAGCAGGTAGGCGCCGGCGAGGCCGGAGTGCGCCGGGGCGCCGCGGTCGGCGCCCGCCGCGATCCGCTCGGCGAGCGCGGCCAGCCGCCGGGAGCGGGCCGGCGAGTCGGGCTCGTGGGCGTCGAAGGCGCCCCACATGAAGTTCCACACCTGGAGGCGCAGCCGGGTGCGGGCGCTCTCGGCGCGATGGGTCTCCTCGGCGATGGCCTCGGCCGCCTCGGTCAGGTGGTCGCTGTGGGCGAGCGCCTGGGCGTAGCGGACCACGATGTCCTCGCGCAGCCGCTGCGGCAGCCCGGGCTGCTCCAGAGCGATGCGCAGCTGGTTGGCGGTGGCCGCCGGGTCGTAGAGGAGGGTGGAGCAGCCGAGCTCGTAGAGCACCTCGGCCCGCTCCTGGTCGGCCGGCGGCTCGCGCAGCGCGCGGGCCAGGCAGCTCTGGGCCGACTCGGGCGCGCCGGCCTGCATGAAGAGGGAGGCCGCGGCGCGCAGCTGGGCGACCACCGTGGGGTCCCCGTCCGGTCTGGTCTCCAGCAGGTGGCGGGCGGCCTGCATGGGGCCGCCGCCGCTCTCCAGCACGGCCCAGGCCGCGCGGCCGTGCATGGCGGTGCGCACTCCGGACGGCATGGACCGGTACACCGCGGTGGCGAGCAGCGGGTGGACGTACTCCAGCACCCTGGCCCCGGTCAGGATGCGGGCGCCGCGGAGCCGTTCCGCCGCGTCCTCGGCCTCCTCCGGGGTGAGCGCGGCGACCTCGCCGGCCAGGGTGAGCGGGGTGTCGATGCCGAGGACGGCGACCGACCAGGCCAGCCGGACCGCGGCGGCGCCGAGCCGCTGCAGCCGGGAGACCATCCCCTGGCCCTTGACCGCCGCACCGATTCCGCGCAGCAGCGGGCAGGACCGCGCCACCGGGGCGATCCCCCGGCTCTGCGCCTTGACCACCAGCTCGACGGTCTCGAAGGGGTTGCCGCCGGTGACCGCCCACACCTCGCGGCAGAAGGAGGCCTCGGCCTCCTCCCCCATCACCCGCCGGACCAGCGCGGCCACCGCGTCCGGGGTGAGCTCGGAGAGCGGCAGCGGCCGGATGCCGTTGCGCCGGTCCATCTCGCGGAAGGCCTCGGCCTCCGCCGGGAGTTCGTCCGGGCGGTAGGCGACGGCCAGCATCAGCGGCAGGCCCTCCACCCGGGAGGCGAAGGCGGCCAGCCAGGCGAGCGAGTGGGCGTCGGCCCAGTGGGCGTCGTCCACGATCACCAGCAGCGGGCCGCGGCTCACCGCGAGGTTGGTGAAGACCCAGTCCAGGCCGTCCCGGACGCCCTGCGGGTCGGGGGCGGCGACGGCCGCGGAACCGGTGCCGCCCACCACCGCGAGGGCCGGGCCGAGCCCCACCGCGGGGCCGACGATGTCGTACCAACTGCCCAGCAGGGCACGGCGTTCCGCCTCCCCGGCCGCGGCCAGCAGCGGTTGCAGCAGGCTGCGCACCACATGGAAGGCGAGCCGCTGCTCCTGCTCGCCGCCGCGGGCGGAGAGCACCGTGCAGCCGGTGTCGGCCGCGGACCTGCGGAGCTCGCCCAGCAGCCGGGTCTTGCCGAGTCCGGCGCCGCCGGTGAACACCAGCAGCCGGCCGGCGGCCGAACCCGAGGCGAGAGCCGCCAGGGACTCCCGGATCGTGCCCAGCTCGGTCTCGCGCTCCAGCAGCGCGACGGCCGCCTCGCTCCGTTCCACGTCCACGAGTGCCGCCCCTCGGGCCTTCGGCGCACCCCGGGGGTGCGACCGCCATGCCCCATAGTGCCGCGTTCGGAGGGCGGGGCGAACGGGTATCGACGGGAAATCCGTAGGTCGTTCCGGCGAGCGAGATCGACCGGATCGTAGACTCGACCGACCGGTAGGCAGAAGCACTTGATGGGGTGTCAGATGGGTCCGTCACGAAGCCATGACCGAGCCGTGGCGGGGCGCCCCGGACATGTCGACCTCACCGCGCCCTGGAAGCGGCAGAAGCCGGCGCCCGAGGTCGAGGCCGAGGCCGGGCTGGTCGTCGAGGAGGCCGCCACCGGGTTCTGCGGGGCGGTGACCCGGGTGGAGAAGACCCCGCTCGGGCTGACCGTGACCCTGGAGGACCGCTTCGGCAAGCTGCGGGTCTTCCCGCTGGAGCCGCGCGGCTTCCTGATCGACGGGGAGGCGGTCACCCTGGTCCGGCCGAGGGCCGGGGGCGCCGGGGGCGCCGGGGGCGCGACCGCCCGGATCACCGCCTCGGGCTCGCTGGCGGTCGCGGACCAGCGGGCCCGGGTGGCGCTGCCCTCCCGGATCTACGTCGAGGGCCGGCACGACGCCGAGCTGGTCGAGCGGGTCTGGGGCGACGACCTGCGGGTCGAGGGCGTGGTCGTGGAGTACCTGGAGGGCGTGGACGATCTGCCGGCGATCGTCGCCGAGTTCGCGCCGGGGCCGGGGCGGCGGCTGGGGGTGCTGGTGGACCACCTGGTGCCGGGCAGCAAGGAGTCGCGGATCGCGGCGCAGGTGACGGGCGAGCACGTGCTGGTCGTGGGACATCCGTTCATCGACATCTGGGCGGCGGTGAAGCCGGCCGCGGTGGGTATCCCCGGCTGGCCGGAGGTGCCGCGCGACGAGGAGTGGAAGCGCGGCGTCTGCGCGCGCCTGGGCTGGCCGGACGACCCGCCGGCCGCGTGGCGCCGGATCCGCGGCGCGGTCACCTCCTACCGCGACCTGGAACCGGCCCTGCTGGGCCGCGTCGAGGAACTGATCGACTTCGTGACCGCGCCGTAGCCGGGCGCGGGCTCGCAGCCGGCCGGGCGCGCGGTTCCCCGCGCCCCTTCGGGCCGTCATGGCCCTGTGCCCCGGGAGTTGCGCAGCAACTCAAGGGGCGCGGGGAACTGCGCGCCCGGCCACCCACCGGCCCGCACCCGGCTTCGGCGTAAGCCCTGTCAGTGCGGCGTGAGACGCTAGTGGCGTCATGCCGAAGAATGCTGCTGGGAACGATCCCCTCGCGCCGGTCACCCTCGCCGTCGGACCGGAGGAACTGCTGGTCGACCGCGTCGTGGGCGCGGTGATCGCGGCCGCCAGGGCCGCCGATCCGGACACCGACGTCCGCGACGTCCCGCCGGGCGGCCTCCAGCCCGGCTCGCTGGACGAGTTGACCTCTCCCTCGCTCTTCGCCGAGCGCAAGGTGATCGTGGTGCGCGCCGCCCAGGACTGCGGCTCGGACGTGGTCAAGGAGCTCAAGGCGTACGTCGCGTCCCCGGCCGAGGGCACCGTCCTGGTGCTGGCGCACGCCGGCGGGGCCAAGGGCAAGGCGCTGCTGGACGCCGCCCGCAAGGCCGGCGCGCGCGAGGTCGCCTGCGCCAAGCTGACCAAGCCGGCCGAGCGGCTGGCCTTCGTCAAGGCCGAGTTCCGGACCGCTGGACGCTCGGCCACCGAGGACGCCTGCCGGGCGCTGCTCGACTCCGTCGGCAGCGACCTCCGCGAGCTCGCCTCGGCCTGCAGCCAGCTGGCGGCGGACACCGAGGGCACCATCGACGAGGCCGTGGTCGCCACCTACTACACCGGGCGGGCCGAGTCCACCGGCTTCCAGGTCGCCGACCTGGCCGTGGCCGGGCGTACCGCGGAGGCGCTGGGGCAGCTGCGCTGGGCGCTCGCCGTCGGCGAGAAGCCGACCGGCATCGTCTACGCGCTGGCCTCCGGCGTGCGGGCGATCGGCCGGGTGGCCACCGCGGACCGCGGGATGCGCCCGGCCGATCTGGCCCGCGAGCTGGGGATGCCCCCGTGGAAGATCGACCGGGTGCGGCAGCAGATGCGCGGCTGGACCGGGGACGGCGTCGCCCGCGCCCTGTCCGCTCTCGCGGAGGCGGACGCGGCGGTCAAGGGCGCCGGCGGCGACCCGGCGTACGCGCTGGAGCGCGCGGTCGTGGCGGTGGCGGGGCAGGCGCGCGGGCGGCGGTAGGCGCGGGGTCCCCTCCGGGGCCACCGCCTTCCGCGCCCCGCCTTCGGCGCCGCGATCGAGGCGGGAAAAGCAAGCGGCCCCCTGGGGAAAGGGGGCCGCTCGGACACCGCACCCGCGTGGCGAACGCAGGCCGCGTGCGGTGCTTTGCTCGTTCTGTTGTCGTCCCGGCCGGCGCGGGTGAGAGGGACCGCTGTTGCCCGCCGAGCGCAGGGGCGCCGAAGCGCGCCCCGCAGGCCTTACTTCGCCGCGGTGTTGACCTTGGCGGCGAGCGCCGACTTCTTGTTGGCGGCCTGGTTCTTGTGGATGACGCCCTTGCTGACAGCCTTGTCCAGCTGGCGGGCGGCAGCCTTGTTCAGCTCCTGGGCCTTCTGCAGGTCGCCGGCCTCGGCGGCCTCACGGGCCCGACGGATGGCGGTCTTCAGAGAGGACTTGACGGCCTTGTTGCGCTGCCGAGCCTTCTCGTTCGTCTTGATCCGCTTGAGCTGGGACTTGATGTTCGCCACGAAAACGCCTCAGTGTTTGAGATCTTTCAGGGATCCGCGCCCGGGCAGACTTCGGCCAGGCGCAGACGGACAGGCTACCAGCCGTCCAGGTCAGGCCCCAAAACGGCGATGAGCCGCGCGCGCATGGGACGATGGGCGGAGACATCTGGTAACCGCCTCCAAGAACTGGACCCTGCGTGCCCGCCAATTCCGCCATCCCCGCGAACGTGCCGGAGCCCAGCCGCACCGATCCGGCGCTGATCCGCAACTTCTGCATCATCGCCCATATCGACCACGGCAAGTCGACCCTGGCCGACCGGATGCTCCAGCTGACCGGCGTGGTCGAGCAGCGGCAGATGCGCGCCCAGTACCTCGACCGGATGGACATCGAGCGCGAGCGCGGCATCACCATCAAGTCCCAGGCGGTCCGGCTGCCGTGGGCGCCGACCATCGGCGCGGAGGCCGGCCGGACGCACGTCCTGAACATGATCGACACCCCCGGCCACGTCGACTTCACCTACGAGGTCTCGCGCTCGCTGGCCGCCTGCGAGGGCACCGTCCTGCTGGTGGACGCGGCCCAGGGGATCGAGGCCCAGACGCTGGCCAACCTCTACCTGGCGCTGGAGAACGATCTGACGATCATCCCGGTGCTGAACAAGATCGACCTGCCCGCGGCCCAGCCGGAGAAGTACGCCGAGGAGCTGGCGAACATCATCGGCTGCGACCCGTCCGAGGTGCTGAAGGTCAGCGCCAAGACCGGGATGGGCGTCGAGGACTTGCTGGACCAGGTGGTCGAGCGGATCCCGGCCCCGGTCGGCGACGCCGACGCGCCCGCCCGCGCGATGATCTTCGACTCGGTCTTCGACTCCTACCGCGGCGTCGTCACCTACGTCCGGGTCGTCGACGGTCAGCTGAGCAAGCGCGAGCGGATCCGGATGATGTCCACCGACGCCACCCACGAGCTGCTGGAGATCGGGGTGATCTCGCCCGAGCCGAAGCCCTCCGACGGGCTGGGCGTCGGCGAGGTCGGCTACCTGATCACCGGCGTGAAGGACGTCCGGCAGTCCAAGGTCGGCGACACCATCACCGCGCAGCACAAGGGCGCGGTCCAGGCCCTGGGCGGCTACAAGGACCCCAAGCCCATGGTGTTCTCCGGGCTCTACCCGCTGGACGGCTCGGACTACCCCGAGCTCCGGGACGCCCTGGACAAGCTGCGGCTGAACGACGCCGCGCTGGTCTACGAGCCGGAAACCTCGGTGGCCCTCGGCTTCGGCTTCCGCTGCGGCTTCCTCGGCCTCCTCCACCTGGAGATCATCCGCGAGCGCCTGGAGCGCGAGTTCGGCCTGGACCTGATCTCCACCGCGCCCAACGTGGTCTACCGGGTGGACATGGAGGACGGCACCGAGCACCGGGTGACCAACCCTTCCGAGTTCCCCGGCGGCAAGATCTCCGCCGTCCACGAGCCGGTGGTCCGGGCGACCGTGCTGACCCCGAGCGAGTTCGTCGGCTCGGTGATGGAGCTCTGCCAGGGCCGGCGCGGCTCGCTCCTCGGCATGGACTACCTCTCCGAGGACCGCGTCGAGCTGCGGTACACCCTGCCGCTCGCGGAGATCGTCTTCGACTTCTTCGACCAGCTGAAGTCCAAGACCCGCGGCTACGCCTCGCTGGACTACGAGCCCACCGGCGAGCAGCAGTCCGACCTGGTGCGGGTGGACATCCTGCTGCACGGCGACCCGGTGGACGCCTTCTCCGCGATCGTCCACAAGGACAAGGCCTACAACTACGGCGTGATGATGGCCGGGAAGCTGCGCGAGCTGATCCCGCGGCAGCAGTTCGAGGTGCCGATCCAGGCCGCGATCGGCTCCCGGGTGATCGCCCGCGAGACCGTCCGGGCGATCCGCAAGGACGTCCTCTCCAAGTGCTACGGCGGCGACATCTCGCGTAAGCGGAAGCTGCTGGAGAAGCAGAAGGAGGGCAAGAAGCGGATGAAGATGGTGGGCAGGGTCGAGGTGCCCCAGGAGGCCTTCATCGCCGCCCTCTCCACCGACGCGGACGCGGCGGGCGAGAAGAAGAAGTAGCCGCGAAGTAGCCGCGCGGAGTGCCGTCGCGGGCGCGGGCGCGCTCGCGACGGCGGGGGCGGCGGCGGTGCCGGCCGCGGCCCGGTGAAGGTGCGGGTTAGGGGTGAATACCGGCTCGGCCGCCCGGCGGGCCGCACGGCTCCGGTAGCGTCCCCAGCGCATCACGCTCTCCCAGCCGCCTCCGGCCCCGCCGGAGCCTCCAGGAAGCCACCCGAGCCATGCCCGAACAGCAGCCGCCCTCCGCACCCTGGTACGACCCGCGGGTCTTCGCGTCCACCCCGCTCGGCCGGCTGGGCGCGAGCCCGCGGCGCGGCGAGGACCCGGCGGCGGTCGGGCCGTACGCGGTGCTGGCCGTGCTGGGCCGGGGCGGGATGGGCAGGATCTACCTCGGCCGCCCGTCCTCCGGAGCCCCCGGCCTGGCCACCGTCAAGGTGATCCGCCCGGAGTACGCGGACGACCCGCAGTTCCGGCTCCGCTTCCGGCGCGAGGCGACGGCGCTGCAGCGGGTGCGCGGCGAGTACACGGCGGTCTTCCTCGGGGTCTCCCCCGACGGTTCGGACGGGCAGCCGCTGTGGATGGCGGCCGAGTACATCCCCGGGCTGAGCCTGTCCGACGCGGTCGCCGCGACCGGGCGGCTGCGTGCCGAGGCCGCCTGGCGGCTGGTCGGCGACCTGGGCGGCGCGGTCGCCGCGATGGAGCGGGTCGGCGTGGTGCACCGGGACCTCAAGCCGGCGAACGTGGTGCTCGGGCCGGACGGCGGGCGGCTGATCGACTTCGGCATCGCGTACGCCGCCGAGACCTCCAGCATCACGGTCACCGGACAGCAGGTGGGCACCCCGGCGTACATGTCCCCCGAGCAGGTCCGGGGGCAGGCCGTCAGCTCGGCGGCGGACGTCTTCTCGCTGGGCTCGGTGATCGCCTACGCGGTGGCCGGAAGTGCCCCCTTCGGCGCCGGTACGACGGTGGACGTGCTGCACCGGGTGGCCTTCGAGCCGCCGAAGGAGGAGGTGCTGGCGGAGGTCGCGGAGGCCGACCCGGGGCTGGCCGCGCTGGTCGAGCGGTGCCTGGAGAAGGACGCCGGGCGGCGCCCGTCCCCGGAGGAGCTGATCGCCGAGGCCAATCTGCGGCGGGTCGGTACGCCCTGGTCGGCGGAGCTGAGCTCGCTGATCCTGGACCGCTGCCAGGCGGCCGGGGAGGCGGAGCGGGCGCCGCTGCCGGAGTCCACCGGCACCCTGCGGATCGGCCCGGCCGTCGGGCCGGACCCCGGCGCCCCCGCGGCCCCGCACGGGGTGCCCGGCTTCGGGCCGCCGACGGCGGGGACGCCCGGCGGCCAGGAGACCCCGGGAACCGCGGCCGCGCCCTACGGCACCCCGCAGAGCACCGCCCACGACCACACGCGGGGCCCGGGCGGCGGACGGACGCCGACCGCCCCGACCGATCCCCTGGTCGGCCCGCGCTTCGGCTTCCCGCCGCCGACCGCCTCGCCCCAGGCTTCCTCGGGGGACGCGGGGAGCGCGGGGCCCGCGGGGCCCGACTCCGGGCAGGGTGAACGCCCGCACCGCGGCCGCCTGTTGACCGTCCTGGGCGCGGCCGGCACGGTCCTGGTCGCGGCGGCCGTCGCGGCGACGGTCACCCTGCTGGTGGATAACCACGGCGCCGGCCGGCCAGTGGCGGCCGCCGCCGGGTCGGCCTCCGCCTCGGCCGCCCTCTCGCCCGGCACCGTCGCGAGCGCCTCGGCCGCCCGGCCGAGCCCGAGCGGGGGGACGAGTACCCGCGCCTCCGCCCCCGCCTCCGCCTCGGCGGCCGCCGCCTCCGCCGCCGCGCCCACCACCGCGGCGGCCGGGGCCCGGCCGCCTCCAGCGCACCGGCCGCCCGGCCGACCGCCACCCGCAAGGCCGCGCCGCCGCCGGCGCCGGCCCCCTCGCCGACCCAGCCGTCCTGGGACCGGGCCTGCACCTACTACTCGGGAACGGCGCTCACCCAGCAGGGCGACACCGGGCCGGCCGTCCAGGAGGTGCAGTGCATCCTGGTGCACCGCGGGTACAGCGTCGGCTCCTCCGGGGTGGACGGCCAGTTCGGACCGGACACGGCGGCCGCGGTCAAGCGGTTCCAGACCGACCAGCGGATCTCGGTGGACGGCCAGGTCGGCCCGGAGACCTGGAGCCATCTGCGGGCCGGCTGACCCCGGTCAGGGCTTCCACCCGGGGTCGCGTCCGGACAGGGCGACCGCCCGGGCCAGCGGGTCGGCGCCCGCGCTGGAGAGGGCGACCGGCTCGGCGAAGCCCCCGTACTGCCGGTACATCGCCGCGTGCTCCTCGACCAGCCGCAGCACGTGCTCGGCGCTCGCCTCCGGCAGCCGGTACTCCACCCCGATCGCCCGGCCCAGGTCCCAGCCGTGGAGGACCAGCTCCATCAGGTTCATCCCGGCGACCGCCTCGGCCGGCATCGTCTGCCCGCCGAGGTCCATCTCCTCCTCCCAGACCCGCGGATCGCTCCAGGCGGCCACCGCCTTGTCCAGCTGGACGCGGTACGCCTCCGCCCAGTCCGGGTCGGCGGTGAAGTCCCGCTTCTGCCACTCCTCGGGGACGGACCGGCCCCTGGCCCGCGCCTCCAGACTGTGCGAGGTCCACAGCACCAGATGGTTCGTCAGCGTCCGGACGTCGTACTCGGCGCACGGCGTCGGCCCGGACATCTGGTCGGGCCGCACCTCCTCGGCGACCCGGGCGGCCTCGGCGGCCGCCGTGGCCAGTTCTCCCACCAGCGGATTGATGACTTCGTTCATACCGCCGACGCTAGGGGCCGAGCGGGCCGATCGTCTTGAAGAAACGCGCCAGTCGACTGTCAGTCCCCCCGGTTAGCCTGCGGAGCATGGCACTTCGCGGGGTTCTCCACCAGGAGGCGGCGGGCGACCGGTTCGCCGTCCGCCGCCTTCCGCCGGCGCCCGAGCTGGCCCCCTTCGTCGACTACCACTGGGTGGTCCGCTGGGACCTGCGCGGCCGGCCGCCGTACCGGCAGCCGGTGCTCGCGCATCCGCACGTCCACCTGGTCTACGAGGCCGGCGGCCCGCGGGTCTACGGCATCGACCGCGGGCTGTTCACCCGGCTGCTGGCCGGCCGCGGCCGCGTCCACGGGATCAGGTTCACCCCGGGCGGCTTCCGCGCCTACTCGGGCGGGCGCCCGGTGGGCGCGCTGGCGGATCTCCGGCTGCCCGCCGAGGAGTTCTTCGGCCCCTCGATAGCGGCCCTCAACCCGCTGGTCCTGCGGTCGCCGGAGGAGACCGGCCCGGCGGCCGCCCCGCTCCTCCCGGCGCCGGCCGCCGACCCCCAGGCGGCCTTCGCGGGCGAGCTGGTCGCGGCCGTCGGCGCGGACCGGGGGCTGCTCCGGGTGGGGCAGCTGGCCGCGCTGGCGGGGCTCTCGGTCCGCTCGCTCCAGCGGCTCTTCCACGAGTACGTCGGGGCCGGTCCGAAGTGGGTGATACGCCGGGCCCGGCTGCACGAGCTCACCGACCGCGCGGCCGGCGCGGCGGTCCGGGACGCGCCGGTGGACTGGTCCGCCCTGGCCGCCGACCTCGGCTACGCCGACCAGGCCCACCTCACCCGCGACTTCACCGCCGCGACCGGCCTCAGCCCCACCGCCTACGCCGCGGCCGGCCGCTGACGGTTCGTCAGCGGCCGGCCGGGGAGCGGCGGACGGCGGGTGGTCAGTCGACCTCGGCGACCGCCTCGGCGAACTGCGCCTGGTAGAGCTTGGCGTAGGCGCCGTCGGCGGCCAGCAGCGTGTCGTGGTCGCCCTGCTCCACGATGGCGCCGTTCTCCATCACCAGGATGGTGTCCGCGTCCCGGATGGTGGAGAGCCGGTGGGCGATCACGAACGCGGTGCGCCCGCTGCGCAGCCGCTCCATGGCCCGCTGGATCAGCACCTCGGTGCGGGTGTCGACCGAGCTGGTGGCCTCGTCCAGGATCAGGATGGTCGGCTCGGCGAGGAACGCCCGGGCGATGGTCAGCAGCTGCTTCTCGCCCGCGCTGACGTTGTTCCCCTCCTCGTCGATCACCGTGTCGTAGCCGTCCGGCAGGGTCCGGATGAAGCGGTCGGCGTGCGCGGCCCTGGCCGCCTCGACCACCTCCTCGCGGGTGGCGCCGGTGCGCCCGTAGGCGATGTTCTCGGCGATGGTGCCGCCGAAGAGCCAGGTGTCCTGGAGGACCATGCCGGTGCGGCCGCGCAGCTCCTCGCGGTCCATCCCGGCGATGTCCACGCCGTCCAGGGTGATCTGGCCGCCGGTCACGTCGTAGAACCGCATCAGCAGGTTGACCAGGGTGGTCTTGCCGGCCCCGGTCGGCCCGACGATGGCGATCGAGTGCCCCGGCTCGGCGACCAGCGAGAGGTCCTCGATCAGCGGCTTGTTCTCCTCGTAGCGGAAGGAGACGTGCTCGAAGGCGACCCGCCCGCGCAGCGGCTCGGGACGCAGCGGGGACTCCGGCTCGGCGTCCTGCTCCTCGGCGTCCAGCAGGTCGAAGACCCGCTCGGCGGAGGCCACCCCGGACTGCAGCAGGTTGGCCATCGAGGCGACCTGGGTGAGCGGCTGGGTGAACTGCCGGGAGTACTGGATGAACGCCTGGACGTCGCCGATGGACAGCGACCCGGAGGCCACCCGCAGACCGCCGACCACGGCGACCAGCACGTAGTTGATGTTGCCGATGAAGAGCATGCAGGGCTGCATCAGCCCGGAGATGAACTGGGCCTTGAAGGCGGAGCGGTAGAGCTTCTCGTTCTGCTCCTCGAAGAGCTCCGCGGCCTCCTTCTCCCGGCCGAAGAGCCGGACCAGGGTGTGCCCGGTGTACATCTCCTCGATGTGGGCGTTGAGCTTGCCGGTGGTCTTCCACTGCTGGACGAACTCCGGCTGCGCCCGCTTGCCGATCTTGGCCGCGACCCAGGCCGAGGCCGGGATGGAGAGCAGCGCGATCAGCGCCAGCAGCCAGGAGATGTAGAACATCATGGCCAGCACGCCGGCGATGGTCAGCAGCGAGACCAGCACCTGGCTCATGGTCTGCTGGAGGGTCTGCCCGAGGTTGTCGATGTCGTTGGTGACCCGGGAGAGCACCTCCCCGCGCGGCTGCTTGTCGAAGTAGCTCAGCGGCAGCCGCCCGAGCTTGTCCTCGACGTCCCCGCGCAGCCGGGCCAGCGCCCGCTGGAGGGCCCGGTTGATCAGCCGGCCCTGGGCGATCCCGCACAGCCCGGAGGCCGCGTAGACGATGGTGACCAGCAGCAGTACCCGGCCGACCGCGCCGAAGTCGATGCCCTGGCCTGGGATCAGGTGGGTCATCGAGGCCACCATGTCGGCGATCCGGCCCTGCCCGTGGGCGCGCAGCCCGGCGACCGCCTCCGCCTGGGTGCTGCCGGCCGGCAGCCGCTTGCCGATCACCCCGGAGAAGATCAGGTCGGTGGCCCGGCCGAGGATCTTCGGGCCGACCACGGAGAGCCCCACCGAGACGACCGCCAGCACCAGCACGGTGGAGAGCAGCGTCCGTTCGGGGCGGAGGAGGCCGAGCAGCCGGCGGGCGCTCTGCTTGAAGTGGAGGGACTTCTCCACCGGTCCGCCGCTCATGAACCGGGCCGGGCCCGGCCCCGCCGCGCCCGGGCGGCGGCGGTTCGCGGCCTTGGTCTCCTCGTTCACCGAGTCGGCGTTCGCCGAATTCGAGCTCATTACGCCGCCTCCTCCTCGGTGAGCTGGGAGAGGACGATCTCCCGGTAGGTCTCGTTGGTCTCCATCAGTTCGTGGTGGGTGCCGCTGCCGACGACCCGGCCCTCGTCGAGGACCACGATCCGGTCGGCGTCCCTGATGGTGGAGACCCGCTGGGCGACGATGACCACGGTGGCCTCCGCGGTCTCCCGGGAGAGCGCGGCCCGCAGCCGGGCGTCGGTGGCGTAGTCCAGCGCGGAGAAGGTGTCGTCGAAGAGGTAGATCTCCGGGCGGCGGATCAGCGTCCGGGCGATGGCGAGGCGCTGCCGCTGGCCGCCGGAGACGTTGGTGCCGCCCTGGGCTATCGGCGCGTCCAGGCCCTCGGGCAGGCCCTCGACGAAGTCCCTGGCCTGGGCCACCTCCAGGGCGTGCCAGAGCTGCTCGTCGGTGGCGTCCGGGTCGCCCCACCTCAGGTTGGAGCGGACGGTGCCGCTGAACAGGTAGGGCCGCTGCGGGACCAGGCCGACGGCGCGGTTGAGCACCTCCGGGTCCAGCTCCCGGACGTCCTTGCCGTCCACCAGCACCTGGCCGGCGGTCACGTCGACCAGCCGGGGCACCAGGTTGAGCAGGGTGGACTTGCCCGACCCGGTGGAGCCGATCACCGCGGTGGTCTGGCCGGGCCGGGCGACCAGGTCGATGTCGCGCAGCACGGCGGCGTCGGCGCCGGGGAAGCGGAACTCGACCCCGCGCAGCTCCAGATGGCCGTGCCGGTCCAGATCGCGGAGGCCGGCCAGCGGCGGGACGACCGTGGTGTCGGTCTCCAGGACCTCCTGGATCCGCTCGGCGCAGACCTCGGCGCGCGGCACCATCATGAACATGAAGGTGGCCATCATCACCGACATCAGGATCTGCATCAGATAGCTGAGGAACGCGGTGAGCGCGCCGATCTGCATCCCGCCGCTGTCGATCCGGTGGGCGCCGAACCACATCACCGCCACGCTGGAGAGGTTCACCACCGCCATGACCAGCGGGAACATCATCGACATCAGCGATCCCGCGCGCATCCCGACATCCTTGAGCCGGTTGTTGGCGACGCCGAACCGCTCCCGCTCGTGGGTGTCCTTGACGAAGGCGCGGATGACCCGGATGCCGGTGATCTGCTCCCGCAGCACGCGGTTGACGCCGTCGATCCGCTCCTGCATGGAGCGGAAGAGCGGCCGCATCCGCACGATGATCGAGCCGACGACGGCGGCCAGCACGGGGACGATGACCAGCAGCAGCCCGGAGAGCGGAACGTCCTGGTTGAGCGCCATGATGACGCCGCCGACGCACATGATCGGCGCGGCGACCATCAGCGTGAAGGTCATCAGCACCAGCATCTGCACCTGCTGGACGTCGTTGGTGGTGCGGGTGATCAGCGAGGGTGCGCCGAAGTGCCCCGCCTCGCGGGCGGAGAAGGTCTGCACCCGGGAGAAGACGGACGCCCGGACGTCCCGGCCGAGCGCCATGGCGCTGCGGGCGCCCAGGTAGACGGCGCCGATCTGGCAGAGGATCCCCACCACGGTGACGCCGATCATCACGCCGCCGGTGGTCAGGATGTATCCGGTGTCGCCCTTGACCACGCCGTTGTCGATGATGTCGGCGTTCAGCGTGGGCAGGTACAGGTTCGCCAGGGTGGACAGCAGCTGAAGCACGATCAGTACGGCGATGGATTTTCGGTACGGCTTCAGATGCGATCTGAGCAGTCGGATCAGCACGGGCTCTCTCAGCAGAATCGGCGCGCTTGACGCGCGTGGACGGGCTTCCGGGGTTAGGTGCGTACATCGTACGCGGTTGTCCTCGGGGGCGCGCCTGGTTTTCCGCGCAATCGCTCACGCTTTCCGCCCATCGGAACTCTTACGAACCGCCCCTCCGAGGTCCTAGGCTGAGGCTCGTCCCTGATTACCGGTGAGTTAACCAAGCGGTCCGCCCGACCTCGCCGGGCCGCCCGCCCCGGAGGTAGTCGTGAGTTCCGCCCAGCCCCGAACCGAGGCCCCGTCGTCCCCAAGCGCGGATGGTTCCGCCGACGGGACCGCGAACCAGTCTTTGGCAGCAGCCCGGATCGAGAACCGTCCCGCCTCCGTGGCGCAGCTCTTCCTGGAGCGGGTCGCGGCCACCCCCGACCTGGAGGCCTACCGGTACCCGGTGCCGGTGGACGCCCAGGCGGCGGACGGCTCGCCGGGGGCGGAGCAGTGGCGGACCCTCAGCTGGGGGCAGACCGCCCGGCGGGTGAACCGGATCGCGGCCGGGCTGATGGCCCTCGGCATCCGGCCCGAGGAGCGGGTGGCCATCGCCTCCTCCACCCGCATCGAGTGGATCCTCGCCGACCTCGGCGTGATGTGCGCGGGCGCGGCCACCACCACGGTCTACCCGACCACCAACGCGGACGAGACCTCGTACATCCTCTCCGACTCCGGCAGCCGGGCGCTCTTCGCCGAGGACGCCGCCCAGCTCGCCAAGGTCGTCGAGTGCAAGTCCGACCTCCCCGAGCTGGGTTTCGTGGTGACCTTCGACGGTGCCGCCCCCGACGAGGACGTGCCCGGCCTGGAGGTGCTCTCCCTCGCCGAGCTGGAGCAGCGCGGCGCCACCTACCTGGACGAGCACCCGGACGCGATCACCAAGACCGTCGAGGCCATCGAGCGCGACCAGCTGGCCACCCTGATCTACACCTCCGGCACCACCGGCCGCCCCAAGGGCGTCCGCCTGGTCCACGACTGCTGGTCCTACCAGGCGGTGGCCCAGGAGGCCCTGGGCCTGATGAACGCGGACGACGTGCAGTACCTCTGGCTGCCGCTGTCCCACGTCTTCGGCAAGACCCTGACCTCGGGTCACATCAAGGTCGGCTTCGTCACCGCGGTGGACGGCCGGGTGGACCGGATCATCCACAACCTGCCGGTGGTCAAGCCCACCTTCATGGCCGCCGCGCCCCGGGTCTTCGAGAAGGTCTACAACGGCATCGCGGCCAAGGCCCGCGGTGAGGGCGGCGCCAAGTACGCGATCTTCCAGTGGGCGGCCGGGGTCGCCCGGGAGTACGGCCGGGTGGGCCAGGAGAGCCTGGTGGCCAAGGGCAAGCGGGAGTACCCGTTCGGCCTGGCGCTGAAGCACACGGTCGCCGACAAGCTGGTCTACGGCAAGATCCGGGAGGCCTTCGGCGGCCGGATGCGGGCCTGCATCTCCGGCTCCGCCTCGCTGGCCCCCGAAATCGGCTACTTCTTCTCCGGCGCCGGCGTCCACATCCTGGAGGGCTACGGCCTCACCGAGTCCAGCGCCGCCTCCACCGTCAACCCCGGCGAGGACTACCGGATCGGCACCGTCGGCCGGCCGCTGCCCGGCACCGAGGTGCGGATCGCCGAGGACGGCGAGGTGCTGCTGCGCGGCCCCGCGGTGATGCGCGGCTACCACAACCAGCCGGAGAAGACCGCCGAGGTGCTGGAGGAGGACGGCTGGTTCCACACCGGCGACATCGGCGAGCTGGACGAGGCCGGCTTCCTGCGGATCACCGACCGCAAGAAGGACATGTTCAAGACCTCCGGCGGCAAGTACGTCGCGCCCAGCGAGGTCGAGGGCAAGTTCAAGGCGATCTGCGCGTACGTCAGCAACATCCTGGTGATCGGCAACGGCCGCAACTACTGCACCGCGCTGATCTCGCTGGACGAGCCGGCCCTGCTGGACTGGGCCAAGGCGCACGGCCAGGAGGGCAAGGGCTACGCCGAGCTCTGCGCGCTGCCCGAGGTCAAGTCCATGATCGAGGCCGATGTGCAGACCCTCAACGGGCAGCTGCAACGGTGGCAGACGATCAAGAAGTTCGAGCTCCTCCCCCGCGACCTGGACATCGAGCACGGCGAGCTGACGCCGAGCCTCAAGGTCCGGCGCCCGGTGGTGGAGAAGGAGTACGCCGGGCTGATCGAGGGGATGTACGAGGGCGCCCGGGAGAAGTAGAAGTGAGGACCGCGCGGGTGCCGGGCTCCGCCCTCACCCGCGCTCTTCGTTCACGCCGCGGTCCACTCCGCGGCTCACTCCGCGCCGACCGTCAGCCGGGCCACCTCGCCCTCCAGCTCGGCGATCCGCCGCCCCCGCCGGTGCAGTTCCAGCAGCACCGACACCTTGGCCCGGAGCACCCAGGGGTCGAAGGGCTTGGTCAGGTAGTCCACCGCACCGGCCGCGTAACCGCGGAAGGCCAGGTTGCCGCCGCGGTCCGCGCCGGTGAGGAAGACGATCGGGATGTCCCGGGTCTGGTCGAGGCGGCGGATGTGGGCGGCCGTCTCGAAGCCGTCCATCTCCGGCATCACCACGTCCAGCAGGACCACCGCGAACTCCTCGCGGAGCAGCGCCTTCAGGGCCTCCGTGCCGCTGAGGGCGCGCACAGTGCGGCGGCCGAGCGGGCGCAGCACGGACTCCAGCGCGATCAGGTTGTCCGGCATGTCGTCGACGAGGAGGATGCCGGCGTCCCCGTCCGCCCCCTCGCCCCCGGCGTCCGGCGGGCGCCCGCTTCCGGCCCCGTCGGCGCCCCGGCCTCCCCGCTCCTGCGAACCCGCGTTCACTGAGCCTCCAACTCAACCTCGTCCGTGGCCAGTTGCTCACCCATGACGCGCAGCAGCCGGTCCAGGTCGACCGGCTTGGGGACGTAGTCCGACGCGCCGACCGCGATCGCCTTCTCGCGGTCGCCCGGCATCGCCTTGGCGGTGAGGGCCACGATCGGCAGGCCCGCATAGCGCGGAGTGCCGCGGATCGCCCGGATGGTCTGGTATCCGTCCATCTCGGGCATCATGATGTCCAGCAGCACCAGGCCGACGGCGTCGTCCCGGCCAAGGGCCTCGATCCCCTCCCGGCCGTTCTCGGCGTAGACCACGCGCATCCCGAGCCGGCCGAGGACATGGGTGAGGGCGAAGACGTTGCGGACGTCGTCGTCCACGATCAGCACGGTGCGGCCGTCCAGGGCGCGGCCGACCGGGCCCTGCTTCCAGGCGCCCAGCCGCTTGGCGCCCGACCAGAGCGCCTCGTTGGCGAAGTCCACCGGGGAGGCCGCCTCGGCGGTGTCGGCCGCGTCGGAGTCGGGCTCCGGGATCTGGCCGGCCCGGGGGGCGCCGTACACCGCCGGTTGGCGTCCTGCCATCTCGGGCAGTGCGGCGGGACCCGCGCCACCGGGTCCGGGCCGCGGGCCCGGAGCCGACCAGCCGTCCACCGCGGCCTCCTGCAGCTCCTCCGGCGACTGGCCCGCCGAGGGAGCGGTGAACACCGGCACGTACAGGGTGAAGACCGAGCCGACCCCGGGCTCGGACTCGGCGGTGATCCGGCCCCCGAGGAGGCGGGCGATCTCCCGGCTGATGGAGAGTCCGAGCCCGGTGCCGCCGTACTTCCGGCTGGTGGTGCCGTCCGCCTGCTGGAAGGCCTCGAAGATGCCGGGCAGCTTCTCCGGGGCGATGCCGATCCCGGTGTCGTCGACCGCGAAGGCGACCGTCTCCACCCCGCCCGGCCCGGGCGCGGCCCGGCAGACCCGCAGCCGCACGCGGCCGGCGGAGGTGAACTTGACCGCGTTGGACAGCAGGTTGCGGAGGATCTGCTGGATCCGCTGCTCGTCGGTGACCATGCTGCGCGGCACGTCCTCGGCGACCTCCACCTCGAAGGCCAGGCCGCGGTCGAGCGTTATCGGACGGAAGGTCTCGTCCACGTAGTCCAGCAGCTTCACCAGCGGCAGCTGCTTGGGACGGACGTCCATCCGGCCGGCCTCGATCTTCGACAGGTCGAGGATGTCGTTGATCAACTGCAGGAGGTCGCTGCCCGATCGGTGGATGGTCCGGGCGAACTGCACCTCCTCCGCGGAGAGGTGGCCGTCCCCGTTGTCCGCCAGCAGGCGGGCCAGGATCAGCAGCGAGTTCAGCGGCGTCCGCAGCTCGTGCGACATGTTGGCCAGGAACTCCGACTTGTACTGGGAGGAGGTGGCCAGCAGCGCGGCCTTCTCCTCCAGCGCGGAGTTGGACCGGCGGAGCTCCTGGGTGAGCCGCTGGGACTGGGAGAGCAGCGCCTCGGTGCGGGAGTTGGCGATGATGGTGTTGATCGCCACGCCGATGGTGCTGGAGAACTGGTCGAAGAAGGCCAGGTGGACGTCGCTGAACCGGCTGAACGAGGCCAGCTCGATGACGCCGAGCACCTGGTCCTCGAAGAGGATCGGCAGCACCACGACACAGGCCGGGGAGGCCTCTCCCAGACCCGAATTGATCTTGATGTAGTCGGGCGGGGTCTCGGTGATCAGGATGCGGGACTTCTCCGCCGCCGCCTGGGCCACCAGGCCCTGCTGCCCGTCCGGGCCCTCCTCGCCGCCGTGCGCCGAGCCGTAGCCGGCGATGAACGCCAGGCGGGGCGCCACGGTGGCGCCGTGCTGGCCCAACTCGCCCTCCCGGCCGACCGGTTCGCCCTCGTCGTCCCGCTCGGCCAGGAAGAAGGCGCCGTACTGAGCGGAGACCAGCGGGGTCAGCTCGCGGAGGATCAGGTCGGCGACCTCCACCAGGTCGCGGTGGCCCTGCATCAGGCTGGCCAGGCGGGCCAGGTTGGTCTCCAGCCAGTCCTTGGCCCGGGTGGTCTCGCGGAGGTTGGCCACCATCAGGTTGACGTTGTTCTTCAGGTCGGCGACCTCGCCGCGGGTCTCGACGGAGATCGACCGGGACAGGTCGCCGTTGGCGACCGCGCTGGCCACCTCGGCGATCGCGCGGACCTGGGTGGTGAGGTTGCCGGCCAGCTCGTTGACCGAGGTGGTCAGCGACTTCCAGGTGCCGTCCACGCCCTCCACCCGGGCCTGGCCGCCGAGTTGGCCCTCCGAGCCGACCTCCCGGGCCACCCGGGTGACCTCGGAGGAGAACGCGGAGAGGGTGTCCACCATGGTGTTGATGGTGGACTTCAGCTCCAGGATCTCGCCGCGGGCGTCCACGTCGATCTTCTTGGAGAGGTCGCCCTGGGCCACCGCGGTGGTCACCTGGGCGATGTTGCGGACCTGCGAGGTCAGGTTGTCCGCCATGAAGTTGACGTTGTCCGTGAGGTCCTTCCAGGCGCCCGAGACGCCCGGCACCTGGGCCCGGCCGCCCAGCTGGCCCTCGGTGCCCACCTCGCGGGCCACCCGGGTCACCTCGTCGGCGAACGCCGAGAGCTGGTCCACCATGGTGTTCACGGTGTCCTTCAGCTGCTGGATCTCGCCGCGGGCGTCCACCGCGATCTTCTTGGACAGGTCGCCGTTGGCCACCGCGGTGGTCACCTGGGCGATGTTGCGGACCTGCGAGGTCAGGTTGTCCGCCATGAAGTTGACGTTGTCCGTGAGGTCCTTCCAGACCCCGGAGACCCCGCGCACCTGGGCCCGGCCGCCCAGCTGGCCCTCGGTGCCCACCTCGCGGGCCACCCGGGTCACCTCGCCGGCGAACGCCGAGAGCTGGTCCACCATGGTGTTCACGGTGTCCTTCAGCTCCAGGATCTCGCCCTGGGCGTTGACGGTGATCGTCTTCGACAGGTCGCCGTTCGCCACCGCCGTCGTCACCTGGGCGATGTTCCGCACCTGCGAGGTGAGGCTGGAGGCCATCAGGTTGACGTTGTCGGTGAGGTCCTTCCAGGTGCCGGAGACGCCCTTCACCTCGGCCCGGCCGCCGAGCATCCCCTCGGTCCCCACCTCGCGGGCGACCCGGGTGACCTCGTCGGCGAAGCCGGACAGCTGGTGGACCATCGTGTTGACGGTGTCCTTCAGCTCGCGGATCTCGCCCTGGGCGTCCACGGTGATCTTCTTGGACAGGTCGCCGTTGGCCACCGCCGTCGTCACCTGGGCGATGTTCCGCACCTGGCGGGTGAGGTTGTCCGCCATCAGGTTGACGTTGTCGGTGAGGTCCTTCCAGACCCCGGAGACCCCGCGCACCTGCGCCTGACCGCCGAGCCTGCCCTCGGTGCCGACCTCGCGGGCGACCCGGGTGACCTCGTCGGCGAAGCCGGACAGCTGGTCCACCATGGTGTTGACGGTGAGCTTGAGCTCCAGCAGCTCGCCGGTCGCCTCGACGGTGATCTTGCGGCTCAGGTCCCCGTTCGCCACCGCCGTGGTGACCAGGGCGATGTCCCGCACCTGCGAGGTCAGCCGGGCCGCCATGGTGTTGACGGCCTCCGTCACCTCGCGCCAGCTGCCCGAGCCGCCCTGGAGCTCGGCCCGCCCGCCGAGCCGGCCCTCGGTGCCGACCTCCCGCGCCACCCGGGTCACCTCTCCGGTGACCAGCGCCAGCCGGTCGCACATCCGGTTCACCCCGCGGGCGATCCAACGGAGGTCGCCGCGGAGCGGACGGGAGCCGTCGTGGAGGTCGACCCGCAGCGAGAGGTCGCCCTCGGCCACCGCGTCCAGCACCCGGGTCACCTTGGTCACCGGGATCACCATGGCGTCCATCAGCGAGTTGACCGACTGCACGCCGGTCGCCCAGGAGCCCGGGCCCGGGCTGGGCAGCACCCGTTCGTCCAGCCGCCCCTGCCGGGTGACCTCGCGGCGCACCCGGCTCAACTCGTTGACCAGGTGCTCGTTGCGCTCCATCACCTGGTTGAAGACCACGGCCAGCTCGCCGACCATGCCGTCGCCGACCGTCGCCGCGGTGTCCATCCGGCTACGGAAGTGCCCGTCCCGCAGATTGCGCAGCGCGGCGAGCAGCGGGCGGAGCTCCCCGACGCGGACCCAGTGGCCGTCGGCGGGGCGGTCGGCGGCGCGGGCGGGGCCCAGCGGGACGGCGGGGACGGCCGGGGCGGCGGACGCGACCGAGGCGTCGCCCGCTGCCCCCTGCGAGGCCCGCGCCTTGAGGGTGCCACGTGGCAGGGTGCTCATAGTGCTCATCCGATTACTTGACGCGTATGAACGCGCTCAGTCTGTCACCATGGCTGCCGTGCCGAGGCGGACTCCGCGGTATTGCCTCCCCGGTGCGCGAGCCCCGTCCGACTCACTCACCGGAGGGCAGGTAACGCCTCCATGAACAGCCCCGATACCGCCATCGCCGCCCGATCCGCCGCCCCACCCCCGCAGCGGACCGGGGTGCACGGAGCCGACCGCGACGACCGCGACCACCGCGATGACCTGGGCGTACTGCGCCTCGGTCCGACCTACCCGACCCGCTCGGACGCCGAGCGGGCCCGGCGGGCGGTCCGCGAGCTCCTCGACCGGGAGGGACTCACCGACGCCGAACTCGGGGAGATAGCGGGGCTGCTGGCGCATGAGGCGGTGCTCCACTCGGCCAGCGGGGCGGAACTTCGCTGCCGGCTGCGGCCCGGCGCACTGGAGCTTGAGATGGTGGACGGGATGCTCCGCGCGCCCCTCGACAGCCGGCTGCACTATCTGGCGTTCGCCGCGCCGGCGGGCACCGACTGGGGCGTGGACTTCGGCGGCGGCCGCCGCCGCGCCTGGTTCCGCCTGCCGGTGGGAGGCCCGGAAGGGCCGGAAGGCCCGGCAGGCGCGGAAGGGTCGGGAGGCATGGAAGGCCCGGCAGGCGTGGAAGGGGTGGAAGGGCGGAGAGCGCCGGGAGGGCTGATGGGGCTGCGGGGCGAACCGCCCGAGCTGCCCGAGGAGGCCCAGGGGGAGACGGAGATGTCCGGCGGCCCGCTCCCGCGCCCTCGCCCCGCGCTCGGCGCACGGACCGCGAAGCCGACGGCGATCGCGAAGCCGGCGGCGATCGCGAAGAGCGCCGAGACCTCGGACACCGCGGAGCGCGGGCGGCTCGCCCTGCTCGCGGAGGCAGGACAGCTCCTCGCCGGGCTGCTCGACGGACGCCAGATCGCCACCATCACCGCCCAGTTGGTGGTGCCCCGGCTGGCCGACTGGGCCGCCGTCCACCTCGCCGACCCGGAGACCGGAGCGCTCTTCCCGGTCTTCGTCTGGCATACGGACGAGCGGCGCTCACAGGCCCTCCGCACGCTCCTGGAGACCCCCGGACAGGCCGCGGGCCTGGCCGGGCTCTGCGGGCTCGGCGGCGTCGCCCGCGAGTTCCCGCTGATCCACAACGGGCGCGGGCTCGGCCTCCTCCAGGTCGGCCGCGCCGACCGGTTCCCGCCCGAACACATAGAACTGCTGGAGGAGTTGGCCCGCCGGGTGGTGCCGGCGCTGCACGCCGCCGAGACCCACCGCGTCCAGGTCGAGGCCAACCACGCGCTCCAGCGGGGCCTCCTCCCGCAGGTACTGCCGGTCATCCCGAACCTCGGTACGGCCGTGGTCTACGAACCCGCCGAGCGCGGCAGCCAGGTCGGCGGGGACTTCTACGACCTGTTCCCGCTGCCGGGCGGCGGCCGCTGGGCCTTCGCCCTCGGCGACGTCTGCGGCCACGGCCCGCGCGCCGCCGCGATCACCGGGCTCGCCCGGCACTCCCTGCGACTGCTCGCCCGCTACCAGGGCGGCGGCCAGCCGTCCGAGGTGCTGGAACGGGTCAACCGCACCCTGATCGAGGACACCCAGGGGGAGAGCGACCCGGAGACCGGCCCAGGGGCCGACACCGGGGCCGACACCGGGGCCGGCGCCTATCGCGGCGGCGGTGACCGGGAGCGCCCGGGCGGGGGTCAGGCCCACGGCGCCATCCCCGAGGCGCGGATGCTCGCGCTGCTCAAGGGCGAGTTGACGCCCCACCAGGACGGCTCCGTCGGCTGCGCGCTGGCCTGCGCCGGGCAGCCGCTGCCGCTGCTGCTCGGCCGGGACGGCGGCGTGCGCCCGGTCGCCGAGCCGCAGCTGATGCTCGGGATCTCGCCCGACGCCCGGTACACCACCGAGCGGTTCCGGATAATGCCCGGCGAGACCCTCCTCTGCGTCACCGACGGGGTCACCGAGCGCCGGCGCGGCCGTGCGCTCCTCGACGACGGCGGCGGGCTGGCCGAACTCCTCTCCGGCTGCGCGGGCCTCGGCCCGGAGGCGGTCGCGGACCGGCTGCGCCGGGTGGTGCTCGGCTTCGGGCCCGGAGCGCCGAACGACGACATCGCGATGCTGGTCCTCCAGGTCAGGGAGCCGGCCGGCTGAGGCGGGGCCTCGGCGGCGGGGCAGGGGCGCCCGGCCGCAGCGACCGGTTGCGGCGGCCGACCTCGGCGGCGGGCCGCAGCGGCCGGGCACGGGTTCGCCGCCGGGTCGCGGACAATGGGAGGCATGCCTTCCGCACTCCCCGACGGCGAGCCCGTACCGGCCGACGGCGCACTGCCGCCGCAGGCCCTCGACGGCCCCCACCCGGCGGGCCCGGCCGCCGCCCGGCCCTTCGGCTTCTACGTCCACGTCCCGTACTGCGCCTCCCGCTGCGGCTACTGCGACTTCAACACCTACACCGCCGCCGAGCTGCGCTCCGCCGGCGGCGTCCTGGCCGGTCAGGACACCTACCCGGACAACGTGATCGAGGAGATCCGGCTGGCCGCCCGGGTGCTGGGCGCGGAGGGCCGCGAGCTGCCGACCGTGCGGACCGTCTTCTTCGGCGGCGGCACCCCGACCCTGCTTCCGGCGGGCGAACTGGCCAGGATCCTCGGCGCGATCCGCGCGGAGTTCGGCCTCGCCGCCGACGCCGAGGTGACCACCGAGGCCAACCCGGAGTCCGTCGACCTCCGCTACCTGGAGGAACTCCGGGCCGGCGGCTTCGACCGGATCTCCTTCGGGATGCAGAGCGCCCGGCCGCACGTACTGGAGCTGCTGGAGCGCCGGCACCGGCCGGGCCGCCCCGAGGAGTGCGCGGCGCTGGCCCGCAAGGCCGGCTTCGCACACGTCAACCTCGACCTGATCTACGGCACCCCGGGCGAGTCCGACGACGACTGGCGGACCTCCCTGGAGGCGGCCATCGGGGCGGGCCCGGACCACGTCTCCGCCTACTCGCTGATCGTCGAGGAGGGCACCCGGTTCGCGGCGCGGGTCCGGCGCGGTGAGATCCCGATGACCGACGAGGACGTCCACGCCGACCGCTACCTGATCGCGGAGGAGATCCTCACCGCCGGCGGCTACGAGTGGTACGAGGTCTCCAACTGGGCCGCCGCCGGGGACGGCAACGCGGCGGCGCGCTGCCGCCACAACGAGCTGTACTGGACCGGGGCCGACTGGTGGGGGGCCGGGCCCGGGGCGCACAGCCACGTCGGCGGGGTGCGGTGGTGGAACGTCAAGCATCCGGCGGCCTATGCGGAGGCGCTGGCGGCCGGGCGCTCGCCGGGGGCCGGGCGGGAGCGGCTGTCCGCGGAGGACCGGCGGGTCGAGCGGATCCTGCTGGAGCTGCGCCTCGCGGAGGGGGTCCCGCTGTCCCTGCTGCGCGCGGCGGGCCGGGCGGCGGCGGAACGGGCACTGGCCGACGGCCTCCTCTCCGCCGAGCCGTTCGCCGCCGGGCGCGCGGCGCTGACCCTGCGGGGGCGGCTGCTGGCCGACGCGGTGGTCCGCGATCTGGTGGACTGACCACCGGCGGGCCCCGGACGGACCCGCCGGGCTCACCCGGGGCCTCGTGCGGCCACCGCGAGGTGGCGTGCGTCGCCGAGGACGGCGACGTCGCCCTGGGTGTCCGTCCGAAGGACCGTCGCGCCGCCCGCGTGCAGCGCGAAGACGGTGGACGGCGCCGGGTGGCCGTAAGGGTTGCCGAGCCCGCAGGAGATCAGCGCGACCCGCGGCCGCAGCGCGGCCAGCAACGCCGGATCCTGTCGTGCGGAGCCGTGGTGGGCCACCTTGAGGACGTCCACCGGCCCCAGCCCGCCCGGCAGGGCGCCCTGCGCCGGCGGCTCCAGATCGCCCAGCAGCGCCACCCGCAGTCCCCGTACCGTCAGCAGCAGCGCCACGCTCGCGTTGTTCGGCGTCCGCTGCTCGCCCCTCAGCTCCTCCTCCCCCGGCGGCCACAGCACCTCCCACCGCAGATCGCCGAGCGCCCGGCGCTCCCCCGGCACGGCACGCTGGACCGGCACCCCGGCCGCGCCGGCCCACGCCCGCAGCCGCCGCGCCTCGCCGGCCGGCTCGTCCAGCGAGGTGGTCTCGATGGCGCCCACCGACCGCCCGTGGAGCACCCCGGGCACCCCCTCGGCGTGGTCCGCGTGGAGGTGGCTGAGCAGCAGCAGCGGCACCCGCCGCACCCCCAGCCGGCGGAGGCAGCCGTCCACCGCGCGGGGGTCAGGACCGGTGTCGACGACCAGCGCGGCGTCGGAGTCCGGGCCGGCCCGGATCACGATCGCGTCGCCCTGCCCGATCGCGCAGGCGACCAGGTCCCAGCCGGGCGGCGGCCAGCCGGTGAGCAGCCGCACCACCGGCGGCGGCCGGAGCAGCGCGGCCAGCAGCACCAGCCCCAGCGCCACCGGCAGCAGCCAGTGCCGCCGCAGCACCGGCAGCGCCCACACCGCCGCGCACACCACCCCGGCCAGCAGCAGCGCCCCGGCGACCCCGCCCGGCCAGGCCACCTCCGCCCCCGGCAGTCCGGCGGCGCGGCGGGCCACCCAGGTGATCCAGGAGGCGGGCAGCGCCCCCAGCCCGGCCGGCACCCGGGCCGCCGTCAGCGAGACCGGTTCGAGGGCCAGCGCGCCCAGTCCGAGCAGGGTGGCCGGGGCGACCGCGAACTCGGCGAGGAGGTTGCACGGGATCGCCACCAGGCTCACCCGCGAGGCCATCACCGCGAGCAGCGGCGCGCAGCAGGCCTGCGCGGCCGCGGCCGCCGCCAGCGGTTCGGCCAGCCGCTCCGGCCAGCCCCGGGCGGTCAGCGCGGCGGCCCAGCGCGGGCCCAGGGTGAGCAGCCCGGTGGTGGCCAGCACGGAGAGGCCGAAGCCGTAGGACCTGGCCAGCCACGGGTCGGTGACCAGCAGCACCAGGGTCGCCCCGGCCAGCGCCGGCAGCGCGTGCGCCCGGCGGCCGGTGGCCAGCGCCAGCAGGCCCACCATTCCGGTCGCGGCGGCCCGCAGCACGCTCGGTTCCGGTCGGCAGAGCACCACGAAGGCGACCGTGAGCGCGGCCCCCGCCGCGGACGTCCCGCGCAGCGGCAGCCCCAGGCCGGCCGCCAGCCCGCCCCGTTCCGGCGTACGGGCCCGCCCCGGCGGGCCGATCAGGATGACCAGCAGGATGGACAGGTTGCCGCCGCTGACCGCCGTGAGGTGGGACAGGTCCGCGGCCCGGAACACCTCCGACAGATCCTCGGTGAACCGGCTGGTGTCCCCGACCACCAGCCCGGGGAGGAGCGCCCGCGGGTCGGCCGGCAGCCGCTCGGTGGCCCGCAGCAGCCCGGCCCGCAGCCGGCCGGCGATCCGCTGCACGGTGCTCGGCCCGGCGACCACCTCCGGGGGCGCCCGGGTGGTGAGCCGGGCGGCGACCGGCGTCCCCGGCAGCGGGGGGCCCACCCGGGCGGTCATCCGCAACCGGGTCGACGGCAGCAGGCCCAGCCACCGAGCGGACGCCGGGCCCTGGACGGTCACCGTGACGGGGGTGCGCACCGACTCCCGGCCCACGGCCTCCACCCGCCCGTCGAGCACCACCCGGGGCGGCCCGCCGCCGCCGTCCGGCCCGCCCCGGCGCCGCGGGTCGGTGGTGACCCGCAGGACCAGCTCGGCGTAGTCCTGACGGCGTGCCAACTCCGGTACCGGGCCGCGGTGCAGCTCGCCGAGGCTCAGTCCGGCGCTGAGCGCCGCCGCGCCCGCGCTCAGCAGCAGCCCGCAGGCCGCCCACCGCGCGCCGCCGGCGAACAGCGTCCCCGCGCCGATCGCGACCACCGCGCAGATCAGGCAGACCGGCAGCGGCTCGGGCGGGTCGGCGAGGAGCGCCCAGGCGACCCCCCAGGCGGCCAGCGCCGGGCCGACCAGGCGGGCGTCCAGCGTCCGCTCCGCGCCGGAGGACGGCCCGCCCCGCGTCCGGCTACGCCCTTCCGTCTTCACGGCCGGACCAGGTTCCTGAGGTCGGCGAACCGCCGCGCGCCCAGTCCGGGGACCTTGCGCAGCTCGTCGACGGAGCGGAAGCCGCCGTGCCGGTCGCGGTACTGGAGGATGCGCTGGGCGAGCACCGGGCCCACCCCGGGGAGGCCGTCCAGCTGCTGAACGGTGGCGGTGGAGAGGCTGACCGGGCCGGCGGCAGCAGCACCGGCGGCACCGGCGGCACCGGCGGCGGAGCCGGCCGCTCCACCGCCCGGGGCCTCGGCCGATCCGGCGGCCGGCGCCGGCTGGCCGACGACGATCTCCTCGCCGTCGGCCAGCCGCCGGGCCAGGTTGATCGCCGTGAGGTCGGTGCCGGGCAGCGCGCCGCCCGCGGCGGCCAGGGCGTCCTCGACCCGCGCCCCCGGCGGCAGCGCGTGCACCCCCGGCCGGGCCACCCGCCCCGCCACGTCCACCACCAGCGCCGCTCCGGAGGGCGCACCGGCGGTCACCGCCCCGCCCGCGGCTCCGCCGCCTCGCGCCACCGCCACCGGTCCCGGCCCCGGTCCCGGCATGCCGGCGGCGGTGGCGACCGGCTGCCGCTCCGGTACGCCGACCGGCTCCGGCCGGCCCAGCCAGAAGTGCTGCACGGCGTAGCAGGAGGCCAGCACGACCAGTACGGCCAGGCCCACCATCGCCCGCCGGTCCAGGTCGCAGCGTTCCAGCAGGGCCAGCCGCATCCGGCCAAGGGCGCCGGGGCGGGGGCGGAGCCGACGGCGGTCCGACCCCAGCGCGGGCCCGTCGGGCCCGTCGGGCCCGTCGGGTTCGTCGTGCTCGCCGCGCGCGAAATGCTCATCGGGCCCGAAGTGCTCGCCGGGCTCCGCCGACTCCTCGGGCTCGTCGAAGGCGGCGCCCGGCCGTCCCCGTGGAGCCGGGGCGTCGAAGAGGGTGGCCATCCGGCGGCGGACGAGGTCGGCGTTCTCGCGGCGGGCGGCGGCGCCGGCGGTCAGCGTGCTGTTCATGCTGAGGAAGCTAGGCCGCCCCGGGACGCTGCGGGCGACAAGTCTCGGGCCCTGTGGGCGGCCCTCAGGGTGTGGGTAATCCCGTCACTCGAAAGGCTTAACGGGGGGCGACCACCACGGCCAGCAACCCGGGCCCGGCGTGGGCGCCGATCACCCCGCCGACCTCGGAGACCTGGAGCTCGGCCAGTTTGGGGATCCGCCCGCGCAGCCGCTCCGCCAGCTGCTCGGCCCGCTCCCCGGCGGTCAGATGGTGGATGGCGACGTCCACCTCGTCCTGTCCGGCGCGCTCGACCGCGATCTCCTCCAGCCGGGCGATCGCCCGGCCGGCCGTCCGCACCTTCTCCAGCGGCTGGATGCTGCCGTCCGCGAGGTGCAGCAGCGGCTTCACCGCGAGCGCCGAGCCGAGCATGGCCCGGGCCGCGCCGATCCGCCCGCCCCGGCGCAGGTACTCCAGGGTGTCCACGTAGAAGAAGCCGGCCGTGGCCGCCGCCCGCTTGGCCGCGGCGGCGGCCGCCTCGTCCACCGAGCCGCCCGCCTCGATGGTCTCCGCCGCAGCCAGCACGGGGTAGCCGAGCGCCATCGCGACCATCCGGGTGTCCAGCACCCGCACCGGCACCGGCGCGTGGGCGGCGGCCAGCCTGGCCGCCTCGAAGGTGCCGGAGAGCTCGGCGGAGAGGTGGAGGGAGAGGATCTCGGCGGCGCCCTCCTCGGCCGCCTCGCGGTAGGCCGCGGCGAAGGCCTCCGGGCCCGGGCGGGAGGTGGTCACCGCGGTCCTGTGCTGCAGCGCCTCGGCGATCCGGGCCGGCTCGGCGCCGGGACTGCCCTCGACGCGGACGTCCTCGCCGATCACCACGCTGAGCGGGACCACCCGGATGCGATGGCGGTCCCGGGCCTCCTGGGGGAGGTAGGCCGTGGAGTCGGTGACGACGGCGACGGGCGGAGCGGGGACGGGCATGTTCGCGAGACTACCCGCACCCGGCGTGCACCGGACAGGCCAGCCCCGGGCGAGTCAGGTAAGGAAGTTGCAGGTGGGAAGGGGGAGCGTGGAGGTGGCCGGGATGCGCGCGCGACACGACTGACGCTTCGTCAGCTTCTCCGCGCCTGCTTCAGGTCAGAACGTGCGCCCGAGGGACGGCCGGCCGGCGCGGGGGCCGGGCTCAGGTCTGCTGCTGTCCAGGGGTCTGCGGGCGGTCGCCGCGCCGCCTGACGAACCGGCCGAGCCCCAGCTCCTCCGCGGCGCTCAGCCAGCCGGCCGGCGCGCCGCCGAGTGCCTGCCGCCGCTCGCCACCACCGTCGGGGACGCCGTCGTCGCCTGCGCGGCCGTCGCCTGCGCGGCCGTCGCGCCCGGCGCCGGGGCCTCCGGAGTGGGTGGCCGCCTCGTCCCGCGGCCGCTGCTGCCGGTCATCGACCGGGATCCAGTGCCGCAGCGCCCCGGCCTCCGCGGCGATCTCCTCGTCCAGGCGGCCGAGCTCCTCGTCGGCCCACCGGCTGCGCCGGTCCTGCGCGGCGGTACGCAGCGCGGTCGCGGAGCCGACGATCCGCCGCACCCGCTCGCGCAGCGCCGGGATCCGGTCCGCGGACTCCGCGCCGGGACGCCGCTCGACGTCCCGCAGATCGTCGTCGACCACCCGGGCGTGCTCCTCCAGGCGGTCCAACAGCTTCACCGAGTCGGCGAGTTGGGGATCGCCGGGGGCGGCCGACTCCAGCACCCGGCGGGCCGCGAAGAGCGAGGCCCGCAGCTCCGAGCGGAGGGACGCGGCCTGGCCCCTGGGCCCCGGGCGGGTGAAGGAGCGCGCCTTCAGCGCCGCCTCCTCGACCGCCCGCCGGGCGTTGGCGCCGTGCTGCTCGACCTGGCGCTGCACGGCCTGCTTGACCTTGACCACCGCGACGGCGACGGCGGCCACCACCGCGATCACGATCAGCAGCAGCACCAGACCCGCGATCTCGCCGCCACTCATCCCCGGCCTCCTCCATGACGTGCGGCCGCCGATCCCGGCGGCCCCATCCCCACGGTAGCTCCGGCCGGGTCCCCGGGCATCGCCCTGAGGTCGGACCGCGCGACCGGGGCCGCGTCAGGGACGACCCTGACCCGCGCCGGGCACGGCCAGGGCCCCCGCGGTGACCGTGATCACCACGGGGGCCCTGAGGGTCCCCTGCCGCCGGCCCTACGCCGGGACGATGTTGACCAGCTTGGGAGCCCGGACGATCACCTTGCGGATGTCCGCGCCGCCCAGCGCCCGCCGCACCGCCTCGTCGGCCAGCGCCGCCGCCTCCAGCTCGGCCTCGGAGATCTCCGGGGAGACCTCCAACCGGGCCCGGACCTTGCCCTTGATCTGGACCACCGCGGTGACGGTGTCCTCGACCAGGTAGCGCGGATCGGCCTCGGGCAGCGGCTGGTGGGCCAGCGACTGCTGGTGGCCCAGCTTGGACCACAGCTCCTCGGCGATGTGCGGGGCCAGCGGGGCGACCAGCAGCACCAGCTGCTCGGCCACGCTCCGCGGCGTCGAACCCCGCTTGACCAGGTGGTTGTTGAGCTCGATGCACTTGGCCACGGCGGTGTTGAAGCGCAGCCCAGCCATGTCGGCCCGCACCCCGTCGATGGTCTTGTGGAGGAACCGCAGGGTCTCGGTGTCCGGCTCCTCGTCGGTGACGACGACCTCGCCGGTGTCCTCGTCGACGACGTTCCGCCACAGCCGCTGCAGGAAGCGGAAGGAGCCGACCACGGCCCGGGTCTCCCACGGCCGGGAGACGTCCAGCGGGCCCATCGTCATCTCGTACAGCCGCAGGGTGTCGGCGCCGTAGTCGCGGCAGATGTCGTCCGGGGCGACCGCGTTCTTCAGCGACTTGCCCATCTTGCCCATCTCGCGGCGGACCGGCTGCCCCTCGAAGAAGAACTGCCCGTCGCGCTCCTCCACCTCGGCGGCCGGGACCGGGAAGCCCCGCTCGTCGCGGTAGACATAGGCGGTGATCATGCCCTGGTTGAACAGCTTGTGGAAGGGCTCGCTGGAGGAGACGTGGCCCAGGTCGTGCAGCACCTTGTGCCAGAACCGCGAGTACAGCAGGTGGAGCACGGCGTGCTCGGCGCCGCCGACGTACAGGTCGACGCCGCCCGCGCGCTTCTGCGGGCTCGGGCCCATCCAGTAGTTCTCGTTGACCGGGTCGACGACCTGCTCGGCGTTGTCCGGGTCTACGTAGCGCAGCTCGTACCAGCAGGAGCCGGCCCAGTTGGGCATGGTGTTGGTCTCGCGGCGGAACCGCCGCTTCCCCTTGCCGTCGCCCAGGTCCAGCTCGACGTCCACCCAGTCCTCGCGGCGGGAGAGCGGGGTCTCCGGCGCGGTGTGCTCGTCCTCCGGGTCGAAGGTGCGCGGCGAGTAGTCGTCGATCTCCGGCAGCTCGACCGGCAGCATCGAGTCGGGCAGCGCGTGGGCGACGCCGTCCTCGTCGTAGACGATCGGGAAGGGCTCGCCCCAGTAGCGCTGCCGGCTGAACAGCCAGTCGCGCAGCTTGTAGGTGACGGTGCCCTCGCCGATGCCCTGCTCGGCCAGCCAGTCGGAGATCTTCTTCTTGGCCTCGACGACGCCCAGGCCGTCCAGACTCACCTGCCCGTTGGCCGAGTCGACGATCCGCGCGTCGTAGGAGACGAAGGCGTCGTCCCAGGTGGACGGGTCGGTCCCGCGGTCGTCGGAGGGCTGGACGACGCAGCGCATCGGCAGCTTGAAGACCCGGGCGAACTCGAAGTCGCGGTGGTCGTGCGCCGGGACCGCCATGATCGCGCCGGTGCCGTAGCCGGCCAGCACGTAGTCGGCGATGAAGACCGGGACCCGCTCGCCGGAGACCGGGTTGACCGCGTAGGCGCCGGTGAAGACGCCGGTCTTCTGCCGGCCCTCGCTCTGCCGCTCGACCTCGGACTTGGCGGCGGCCTGCTTGCGGTAGGCGGCGACGGCGTCGGCCGGGGTCTCGAAGCCGCCGGTCCACTCCTCGGCCAGGCCGGCGGAGCCCGGGGACGGAGCCGGCCAGGCCTCCGGGACGATCCGGTCGACCAGCTCGTGCTCGGGGGCCAGCACCATGTAGGTGGCGCCGAACAGGGTGTCCGGGCGGGTGGTGAAGACGGTGATCTTCTCGGTGCCGGACTCCAGCGCGAAGTCCACCCGGGCGCCCTCGGAGCGGCCGATCCAGTTCCGCTGCTGCAGCTTGATGGCGTCCGGCCAGTCCAGCAGGTCCAGATCGTCGATCAGGCGGTCGGCGTAGGCGGTGATCCGCATCATCCACTGGCGCAGATTGGCCTTGAAGACCGGGAAGTTGCCGCGCTCGGAGCGGCCGTCCGCGGTGACCTCCTCGTTGGCCAGCACGGTGCCCAGGCCGGGGCACCAGTTGACCGGCGCCTGCTTGGCGTACGCCAGCCGGTACTCGCTCAGCAGGTCGGCCCGCTCCACGGCGGACAGCTCGGACCAGGCCCGGCCGTCCGGCACGGCCCGCTCGCCGCTCTCGAACTGGGCGACCAGCTCGTCGATCGGGCGGGCCCGGCCGATCTGCTCGTCGTACCAGGAGTTGAAGATCTGCAGGAAGATCCACTGGGTCCAGCGGTAGTAGGCCGGGTCGATGGTGGCGATCGACCGGCGGGAGTCGTGGCCCAGGCCCAGCGCGCGCAGCTGGCGGCGCATGTTGGCCATGTTGGCCTCGGTGGTGACCCGCGGGTGGGTGCCGGTCTGCACGGCGTACTGCTCGGCGGGCAGGCCGAAGGCGTCGTAGCCCAGGGTGTGGAGGACGTTGTGCCCGGTCATCCGCATGAAGCGGGCGTAGACGTCGGTGGCGATATAGCCCAGCGGGTGGCCGACGTGGAGGCCCGCGCCCGAGGGGTACGGGAACATGTCCATGATGAAGGCGTGCGGCCGCTCGATCTCCGCGGCGCCGTCCGCCGCCGCCAGGTCGCCGACCGGGTTGGGCGCGTCGAAGGTGCCCTCCCGCTCCCACCGGTCCTGCCAGCGGGACTCGATGTCCGCGGCCAGCGCGGCGCCGTACTTGTGGGCCTCGGTGGCCGCAGATGTCGTGTCGCTCATCGTCCTCAGGACTCCAGGGGGTCAGCCATGCGGTCTGCCGCGGAAACTGCCGAAAAACAAAAAACCCCTCACCATGAGGGGTTGCCGCGCTGAATCTCCGTCAGTCGGAGTTCTGTCAGCGCGGCCGGCTAAGGAGCAGGCGCACATTTCGCATGGGCTCAGCGTACCGCAAGGGCTCACCGGGTCGTCCGGCGGGCGGCCGGGACCGAAGGCGCCGGGCGGTCGGCCCCCGGGGTGCGCGCCACCCGGCGGCGGTACTCGGCGAGGGCCGCGGTCACCCGGGGGGAGCGCATCCCCACGTCCAGGGCGCGCGCCTGCTCGGCGGCGCGGCCCGCCTCCTCCGCGCGCCCCAGCCGCAGCCGGGCCTCCGCCAGCCGCACCAGCAGCAGGGCGCGGGAGCGGGCCCGGGCCGGCCCGAGCTCCGCCACCGCGCGGTCCAGATGGCCGGCGGCCGCCTCCGGGTCGGAGATCAGCAGGAGCGTCTCCCCGACCAGCCCGTGGAGTTCCGCCGCGTCCTCCTCGGCGCCCGACCCGGGGCCGGCGCCGGCGAGGGCCGCGAAGCCCTGGTCGGCCGCCGTCCGGGCGGCCTCGGCGTCGCCGAGTCCGGCCCGCGCCCTGGCCAGCCGGCCGTACAGCAGCGCCCGCTCGGCCGGCGGCAGCTCCTCCCCGCCGCCCTCGATCGCGGAGGCCAGCAGGGCCACCGCGTCCCCGGCGTCCGCGATGTAGGTCGCCTGCACGCCGAGGCAGCCGAGTATCCGGGCGCCCAGCGCCCGGTCCCCCGAGACATGCGCCAGCCGCAGCCCGGCCAGCAGGAAGCGCTGCGCCGCCGCGTGCTCCCCGCAGTCGAAGGAGGCCCAGCCGGCCAGCCGGGCCAGATCGGCCGCCGCGGCGTACAGCCTGGCCCCCGTCTCCGGGTCGTAGCGGCCGTACTGCAGCAGCTGCAGGGCGAACCTGGCCTCCTCCCGCAGCGGATCGCGGACCAGGCCGCCGCCGTAGGCCGCGTCCACCCGGGCCTTGCTGCGCACGGTCAGCCGGAGGTCCGCCAGCTGCGGTTCGCCGATCCGCAGCCGGCCCTCCCCCGCCGGCGGCCGGACGGACGGATCGGCCCAGCGCCGGCCCGCGGTGTGGAGGGCCGCGGTGGAGAGGACGTCGCCCGGCTTGTGGAGGCTGACCACCCGCTCGGCGGCCAGCGAGAGCGCGGCCAGCGCGGCCTCCGGCGTCCAGGCCGCCTCCACCAGCGGGATGTCCAGCGAGCGCGGGCCGACACCGTCCCGGCGCTGCCACAGCTGCTCGTAGGCGACCGGGGTGCCGGTGGCCCGGGAGAGCACCTCGCACACCACCCGGCCGTACGGCTCGCGCGGCACCCGGCCGCGGTCGCGCCAGTGGTACGGGGTGGTCGAGTTGATCGCCTGCTGCGAGCCGACCGCCTCGTTGACCTCCTTCGCCAGACGCTCGGGAGACCACCGCAGCTGGCTCAGCAGACGGATCAGCTCCCGGTTCCGCCGGTACGTGAGATCGGCCATGACAGCAAGGTATCCGAAGCGTCGGCCCGGAAACGCCGACGCGGGCCGACCGGCCGTCGAAGTGACGGCCCGTCAGCCCGCGTGGCGGTGCCCGGAGTTCGGCCGATCAGCGGCCGGATCCCGGGTCAGTGCCGGGCGTACGACCAGAGGTAGGCCGCGGTCGGCGAGCCGACCCCGGTGACGTCGTCGTAGCCGCCGGTGGCGGAGAGCGACGCGTCATGGCCGAGAGTGCGCAGCGTGGTGGTGATCCCCTGGCTGGCGTCCACCGTGTTGTTGTAGTCGTTCCGCACCACGGCCAGGCCCTGCGAGCCCAGCGGGTGGTCGGTGACGTCGTGGTACGTCCTGCTGCCGTATCGGGCGTAGATGGCCGGGTCGGCGAAGCCGAGCGGGTGCCCGGCGGCCTGCTGGGCCAGCGCCTGGATGCCGGCGATCAGCGGGCAGGCGAGGCTGGTGCCGCCGATCCGGTACTCGCCGTACTTCACCGAGCCGTCCGGGTAGGTCTGGGTGATCCCCTCCAGGAAGCCGGTGTTGGGGTCGGCGACCGCGGCGATGTCCGGCACCACCCGGTTGCTGCCGCCGTTCGCCCCGGAGAGCGAGGACGGCACGACGCCCCTCTGGTAGAAGGGCTCCGCGGTACGGGCGCTGGTGCCGCCGCCGGCTCCGCCGTGGAAGGCGCCGGGCAGCTGCCAGCTCTTCCCGTCCGCGGAGAGCGGCGCCATTCCGGTGCCCCAGCCGGTCTCGAACTCGTACCTGCCGCCCTTGCCCGCGGCGAGCGAGGTGCCGCCGACGGCGGTCACCCAGGACAGCGAGGCCGGCATGTCGGACTGCTTGGTGCCGGTGTTGGCCACCTCGTCGCCGTTGTCGCCGCTGGAGAAGTAGAAGCCGATGCCCTCCAGGGCGCCCTTCATGAAGGTCTGGTTGTACACCGCGTCCAGCGACGGGTCGCTGGCGGCCTCGGGCTCGCCCCAGGAGTTGGAGACGATGTCCGCCAGGTGGTTGTCCACCACCGTGTTCAGCGCGTCCACCAGGTCCGCGTCGTAGCAGGAGGCGGCGCCGACGTAGGTCACCCCGGCCTTCGGGGCGATGGCGTGGACGGCCTCCAGGTCCAGGGTCTGCTCCCCGTACCAGCCGGAGGCGCCGCAGCCGTTCGAGTCGGTGCCGGTGTGGGTCCACTTGGCGGCGTCGACGTGGGTCAGCTGGCCGCCGCCCCAGGCCTGGTCGCCGTTGCGGGAGGCGTAGGTGCGGACGTCCTTGTCGATGGTCGGCGAGTCGTAGGCGTCGATCACCGCCACCTTCACGCCCTGGCCGGTGAGACCGCTTCCGGTGACCCCGTAGGCCGAGCGCAGCTGGCTGCCGGTGTAGCCCTTGACCGTCCAGGACTGCGTCTGGCCGAAGGCCTTCGGCTCGCTGGTCGCCGGGTTCTGCCCGTAGTAGGAGGAGAACGGGCCGGCGTTGACGAAGGCCGCCGCCGGGCCGGGCAGCTTGTCCTGGTGGGTGGCCTTGGTCGGCTTGTCGTTCAGCCCGGTCACGCTCAGCACGTCGCCCGCGATCGAGGCGGGGACGGAGGCCGTACGGGCCGGCGCCCGGTAGGTCGCCCCGCCGGAGGTGCGGTAGTTGTGCAGCGGGGTGGCGAACGCGGTCTGCGCCGCGGCCGCGCTGCCCCGCACGGTCAGGTAGTGGCTGTTCGCGCCGGTGACCGTGAAGCCCGCCTTGGTCAGCCAGGACCGGACCGCGGCTATCTGCCCGGCGGACGGCTCGAAGCGCTGCTTGACCTGCGCCGCCGTCAGGTAGTGGCGGTACGAGGCGGACGACGGGTCGGAGACCTGCTCGGCCAGCGCCGCCAGGTCGGCCTGGTCCCGGCCGGCGAGGTACACCCGCGCGGTCAGCTGCGTGGAGGACGAGACCCCGCCCTGGTCCGCGGAGGACTTCGCCCAGTTCGGATGGGTCCCGCTGAGCGTCGCGCGGGCGGTGTCCGCCTGTGCCGCCTCAGCCGGCCCCGCGGCGGCCAGCGCCGCCGCGAAGAGCGGCAGCGTCGCGCCGATCGCGACCGCGGCTCGGCGCGGCGAGATCCCCCTCCGGGATCTCGCCCGGCCGGATTCCCCGTTCTGCATGCGCCCCCTCCTCGACTTCCTTGGTCGGATTCTGTGTTGGACCTGTCATCAGATCAGCAGCGGAACCAGCGGCACAAGAGCGCGTCCGGGACCGGATGGCACCGCCGCGGTTTATCTGACCGAGCGTCAACCACCCAGCACAGAAGGTGTATTGACCGCTATGACGGATCAGGGCAAGAGGGGCGGATACGGTCAGGCGCGGGCACCGTACGACATCTGTTCCGCAACCGGGCGGATTTTCCCGGGTTTCTCCGGTCACCCCCGCCGCACACTCCGGTCTCGCTAGCATCACGCCGGAATCACATTCAGGGGACCCACTCCGCATCGAGGAGACACCGAATGGCTTCCGGTCGTATGTCCCACAAGGGGCGCCAGCGCGCCCCCCTGCCGAGGCTCCCGCTCTTCCTGATAGCGGTCTGCCTCACGGTCACCATCGCCGCCACGGCGATCCGCGCCTTCTCCGGAGAAGGGGAGAGCGCGGTGGCCGACACCGCCGGCCGCTTCATGGGCTTCCTCGACTACTTCGCCGGCGTCTTCACCCTCCTCTCCCTCACCGGGGCGGTGGTCTGCGGCCTCACCGCCACCGACCGGCGCCTCCTCTCCCCGCGCGGCCGGCTCGCCGCGCAGTCCGTGCACCGGGCGATGTCGGTCGGGGCACTGCTGTTCCTGATCGCCCACATCGCCGTGAAGATCGTCGAGCAGGAGGCCGATCCGCTGGTCCCGCTGCTGCCCTTCGCGGGCGGCGCGACCCTCGCGGTCGGCCTCGGCACCCTCGCCGCCGACCTGATGGTGCTCACCGCGATCACCGGAATGGTCCGCGGCCGGTTCGCCGACAGCGGCCGCCCGTGGCTGTGGCGGCCGCTGCACTGCGCCGCCTACGGCTGCTGGCCGATCGCGCTGGCGCACGGTCTGTCGGCGGGCCGCCCGGCGGCGGTGTGGGTGCTGTGGAGCTACGGCACCTGCGCGGCACTGGTCGCGCTCGCCCTGCTGGTCCGGGTGCTGGGAGCGGCGGGGCAGCGCCGCTCGCGGCGGCTCGGCAGGCGCGGGCTGCGGGCCAGGCGTGCCCAGCACCCGGCGGGCGGCCGCCGGGCGGCGGCAGCGGCCCGGGCGACCTCGGCCGTACCGGCCATGCCGCTCGCCACGACCGCCGCCGTACCCGAGATGCCGACCACCCCGCCGAGGCTCCAGGCCGCGGCCTCCCGGCCGGAGTTGGAGGAGACCCACCAGCTGTCCGCGCAGGACCTGACCGAACTCACCGACCGGCTGCGGGCCTCCGCGCCCCGCGCGGAGGTCTGGGCCCGGGCCCGGCGGCCGCGCCGCCCATGGCCGCTCCGGTGGCCGCGCACCCACCGGCGCCCGCGCCGGCAGCCGCCGCACCCCCGAGCCCCCCGCGCCCGACTACCCGTACCCCTACCAGCTGCCGGACGACGTCGCCCCGGCCGCCGCTCCCCCGGCCGCCGACGGCTGGGAGAGCTACACCGGCTACCCGGCGGCGGCCGAGGAGGGCCCGTCCACCGGCGCCTGGCGGCGGCTCACCGACGGCACCCCCTTCGCCGGCAGCACCCCGCCCTGGAACCCCCCGGCGTACCAGCCCCAGCCCCAGCCCCAGTTCCACGGCCAGCCCCAGTTCCACGGGCAGGCGCAGCCCCACGGGCAGCCCCAGGCCCCCGCCCAGGCCGAGGTGCCGGCCGCCGCCCCGAGCGGGGAGGGCGGCTGGGACTACCGGGAGCACCCCGAGTACTGGCAGCACCCCCAGAACCCCGAGTACGGCCCGGGAGGCCGCTGGTGACCACCTCCGCCCCGGACGTCCTGCGGCTCGGCCCGGCCCGGCTCACCGCCGGGCTCGACCGGCTGCCCCGCCTGGACGCCCTGGCGCACTTCCACACCCACGGCCCGATGCCGCTCTACGGCCCCGACGCCCTCCTCGAACTCCTCGGCCGGATAGGCCTGCGCGGCCGCGGCGGCGCCGGATTCCCGTTCGCCCGCAAGGCCAAGGCGGTGCTGGACGCCGCCGAGCGGCTCGGCGGCGGCGCCCGCCCCGCGCGGATCGCCGTGGTGGTCAACGCCGCCGAGGGCGAGCCGGCCTGCGCCAAGGACGGCATGCTCCTCACCCGCGCCCCGCACCTGGTACTGGACGGGGCCGCGCTGGCCGCGGCCACCTTCGGCGGGGAGGAGATCGTCATCGGCCTGGCCGCCGGAAGCATCGGTGAGACCTCGATGACCGCGGCCGTCGCCGAGCACCAACTGCCGGTCCGCACCAGCGTGGTGGCCCTCCCCGAGCGGTTCGTCTCCGGCGAGTCCGGTGCGCTGCTGCGCGGGCTCTCCGGGCGCCCGGCGGTCCCCCCGCCGGTGAAGGCCCGCGCCTCCGACGGCGGCCCGGCCGGTCTGCGCGGCCTGCCCACCCTGCTGTCCAACGCCGAGACCTACGCCCAACTCGCCGTCGCGGCACGGCTGGGGCCCGACGCCTACTCCGTCGTCGGCACCCCGGAGGAGCCCGGCACGGTGCTCCTCACGGTGGCCCGGCCGGACCATCCGCGGCGGCTGCCGGTCGTCGTCGAGGTCCCCACCGGGACCCGGCTCGGCGTGGTGCTCGGCGCCTGCGGCACCGCCCCCGGCCAGGGCGTCCTGGTCGGCGGCTACCACGGCGCCTGGCTGGCGCCGCGGATCGCCGCCGAGGCCCCCCTCGCCCGGGACGCCCTGGCGGCCCTCGGCGGCGCCCTCGGCGCGGGTGCGGTGATCGCCCTGCCGCCGGAGACCTGCCCGCTGGGCGAGGTGGCCCGGGTGGCGGCCTGGCTGGCCGGGGAGTCGGCCGGCCAGTGCGGTCCCTGCCGGCTGGGCCTGCCCGACCTCGCGGGGGCGCTGGCCGCGCTGGTCGCGGGCGAGGGCGGGGCCGCGCTGGAGAGCGCGCGGGCCACCGCGGCCGCGGTCCGCGGCCGGGGCGCCTGCGCCCACCCGGACGGCACGGCCAGGTTCGTCCTGTCGGCGCTGGGCGTCTTCGCCGACGATCTGGCCGCCCATCAGCGCGGGGCCGGCTGCGGACGGCGGGTGCTCGGCGTGCTGCCGCTGCCCGGCGGGCCCGCGGGCCGGGGCGGGGGCCGCCGGGAGGCCGCCGGCGCGGACGGCGAGCGGCAGTCGGTGCTCGAGGTGGACTGGAGCCGCTGCGACGGGCACGGGCTGTGCGCGGGGCTCGCCCCCGAGCTGGTCTCCCTCGGGCCGCACGGCTACCCGGTCCTCTCCGACCAGCCCGTTCCGCCCTGGCTGATCGACCGCGCCCGGCGGGCCGTCAGCCAGTGCCCGGCGCTGGCGCTGCGGCTCGGCACCGGACGCCCCTGAGAACGCCGGAGGGGCCGCCCGCCGTGGCGGACGACCCCTCCGGTCGCAGTCCTCTGTGGAGCTATGGGGAATTGAACCCCAGACCTCTTGCATGCCATGCAAGCGCTCTACCAACTGAGCTATAGCCCCGCGCCCTCCGGGCCGTACCGGCCGCGGCGACGAGAACCACTCTACACGAGCTCAGCGATGCTTCCGAACATCCCCGGGGCGGGCGGGACCCGCCCGACACGAGCCGAAGCCGGGGTGCGGTCGATCGGCATGCGGCCGGGAGGAGAAGAGGGCCCCGGGCGATGCCGAGGGGGAGGGCCGTCGCTCCGGAGGCTTCGGCGCCGCTGCCCTACCGGCAGCGCGGCGCCCCTCGACGGAACGTCAACGGCAGTGGAGCTATGGGGAATTGAACCCCAGACCTCTTGCATGCCATGCAAGCGCTCTACCAACTGAGCTATAGCCCCGGGCGGACGGAGTGGAGCTATGGGGAATTGAACCCCAGACCTCTTGCATGCCATGCAAGCGCTCTACCAACTGAGCTATAGCCCCTTGCCGTCCGGCGAGGAAGACTTTAGCGCGACCTGGGCCGATCCGTGAAATCGCCCGGTCCCGCGGCCCCCTCGCCCGATCGGGTCCCGCCCGATCAGACGTCGTCCCCGATCACCGGCTCGGGGAGGGTCCCGGCGTTGTGCTCCAGCAGCCGCCAACTGCGCCAGCCCTCGCCGAGCACCGACCAGCAGCAGTTCGAGAGGCCGCCGAGCGACTCCCAGCTGCGCGGGTCGAGCTCCAGCAGCCGGCCGATGGTGGTGCGGATCGCACCGCCGTGGCTGACCACCACCAGCGTGCCGTTCTCCGGCAGCTTCTCCACCGCGGCGAGGACCACCGGGGCGGCCCGGTCGGCCACCTCGGTCTCCAGCTCGCCGCCGCCCCGGCGCACCGGCTCACCGCGCTTCCAGGCCGCGTAGACCTCGCCGTAGCGCTCCTGGATCTCGACGTTGGTCAGGCCCTGCCAGACCCCGGCGTAGGTCTCCCGGAGCCCGGCGTCATGGGCGACGTCCAGGCCGGTGACCGCCGAGAGCTCGGCCGCGGTACGCGCGGCCCGCTGCAGGTCGGAGGCGATGATGGCGTCCGGTTCGAGCGCCGCGAGCAGCCGGGCCGCCCGCCGGGCCTGGGCCAGGCCGGTCTCGGTGAGCGGGATGTCGGTCGTCCCCTGGAACCGGCCCTCCACGTTCCAGGCGGTCTGGCCGTGCCGCCAGAAGACGATCCGCCGACCCCGCCTGCCGCCGTTCAGCGGGCCCCCGTCTCGACGGCGGAGTCCGCCTGGCTGTCCGCGTCGGCGTCCCTGGCGGCCTCCGCGTGCTTGCCCCGGGTCGCCACGGCGTCCGGCGGCAGCTCCAGCTGCGGGCAGTCCTTCCACAGCCGCTCCAGGCTGTAGAAGTCGCGCTCCTCGGTGTGCTGGACGTGGATCACCACGTCGAAGTAGTCCAGCAGCACCCAGCGGCCGTCCCGCTCGCCCTCCCGGCGCACCGGCTTCACCCGGAGCTCCTTGGAGAGGCTCTCCTCGATCGCGTCCACGATGGACTTGACCTGGCGGTCGTTGGGCGCGGAGGCCAGCACGAAGGCGTCGGTGATGGCGAGGACCTCGCTCACGTCGTAGGCGACGACGTCGTGGGCGAGCTTGTCGGCCGCTGCCTGGGCGGCGGTGTTCACGAGCTCACGGGCCCGGTCGGTAGCGGTCACGGTCTGCTTTCTGTCGGGGTTGTCGGGACTCGGCGCGAGCGCCGCCGCCCGCGGTGGGCGGGCAGGACGGCGCGTCCGGTCTCCTCCCAGGATCTCACGCCCGCGCGCGGTCCCCGGGCGAGCGCCGGTGCGGTCCCGCCCGCCGGCTAGCCCTGGTAGTCCTTGCCCAGCACCACCAGCACGTCCGCGTTGCCCGGGACGGTGCCCTTGGCCACCGCCGCCGTGCCCAGCCCCAGCGCCTGCGCGACCTGCTGGGCCGCGGTCTGGCGAGCGGCGTCGGAGTACAGCACCTGGGTGGTGGCCCGGGCGGCGGCGGTCGTCGCGTCCCCGGAGGCCAGGCTGAAGCCGGCGTTCTGCAGGGCCGCGTCCGCCAGGCCGGTGTTCCTGCTGTTCCCGGAGCCGTTCTGGACCGCGACCTGGGCCAGGGTCCCGCCGGTCGCCCGCTGCCCGGCGCCGCCGATCACCGACTTCACCAGGGCGTCGCCGCCGGAGGCGACCGCGCCGCCGGCGGTCACCGGCAGGCTCACGGTGCGGAAGCCGCTCCGCCCGGTGTCGGTGGCCATCGCGGCCAGCGCCGCCGCCAGGTCCTTCTGCGGCAGCGACGGGTCGAGCACCGCGCCCATCCGGCCGACGTCCGAGGAGGCGGAGATGGCGTCCGTCGGGAACGCCTTCACCACCGCGGACATCACCTGGCCGAACCGGGCGAGCTGGGCGCCGGCCGGCTCGCCCTTGGCCTGGTAGGTGGCGTACGCCTCGGCTGCGGCGCCGTTCATGGTCTGGCTGCCCTGGTGGACGAGCTGCTTGCCGCCCTGGGAGATCGCCGTGTCGGCGTCCACGGTGATCCCGCCCAGGACGTCGACCAGGGTGTCCAGGAACGGGGCGTCCAGCCGCCAGGTGCCGGTGACGTGGGTGCCGAGGACGGAGTTGAGGCCGTCCCGGGTGCCGCTCGCGGACTGCTGGTCCCAGGAGCCGCCGAGGGCCATCGGGGAGCCGCCGTCCTGCGGCACCTTCAGGGTGTCCGGGATCAGCAGCGCGCCGGCCCGGTGGGTGGTGGGGTCGTCGACCATCAGCGCGGTCGAGGTCTTCCCGTTCAGGCTGCGCAGATAGACGGAGATCACCTGGCGCTGGGCGGCCGGCAGCGAGCCGCCGCCGGAGGACGAGCCGAACTTCATCCGCCCGCTGGCGAACAGGTATCCCGCACCGCCGGCCACCACCAGCACCAGCAGCACCAGCACGGCGATGCCGCGGCGGCGGACCGAGCGGCGGCGCTCGTCCCGGCGCTCGCCGCGGGTCTCGGTGAACTTCAGCCAGTCGATGACGTCCTCGGAGGACTCCTCCTCGTCCTCGACGAAGGCGAACTCGCCGGTGTCGTAGTTGGCCTTGCCCCGCGGCGCGGAGGGGTCCTCGGCCGGCGTCCGCGGCGGCGGGGGGCCGACCCCGGTCGCCTGCGCGCCCTGCGGGACCTGCGGCGCCTGCCCCGGCATGGCGAACTGCCCGGTGGAGTACCCCTGTTGGGCCGGTGGCTGCTGGGGGTACGGGGGCTGCTGGGCGCCCGGCCCGCCGTAGCCGCCGGAGCCGGCGTAGGGGTCCACGACCGGGTATCCGCCGGTGTCGTAGCCGCCGTTCTGATAGCCGCCGTCCTGGTACCCCGCCGGCGCCCCGCCCGGCCAGCCCTGGCCGTGGCCCTGGCCCGGGACCTGCCCCGGGTACGGGCCGCCGGGCTGCTGCGGGGGTTGCTGGGGCTGCTGCTGCGCAGGCGGCGGCTGCTGCCCGGGCGGGTAGCCGCCCTGCGCATAGGGGTAGTCGGCGGCGCCCGGCGCCGGAGGGTACGGGCGCCCCGCGCCCTCGGGCGGATAGCCGCCCTGGTACTGCTGCGGGTAGCCGCCGTAGGGGTAGTCGGCCTGCGGGGGCTGCGCATAGGGGTCCACCGGCGGTTGGTCGCCGGTGTCGCCGTACCCGTCGTACGGGTCAGTGCTGCCGGTCACGCGCTGATGCCTCCGGTGTCTTGCGCGGCGATGCGCACCCCCCGTGCCTACGTATGACTCAACGGCCCTGGTACAGCGAGCGTTTGCTGATGTACTGGACCACGCCGTCCGGAACCAGGTACCAGACGGGCTCCCCGCGCGCCACCCTCTCACGGCAGTCGGTGGAGGAGATCGCCATCGCGGGAACCTCCACCAGCGACACTCCGCCCTTGGGGAGGCCGGGGTCCGCGAGTGTATGCCCTGGACGGGTGACGCCGATGAAGTGTGCCAGGTCGAAGAGCTCGTCCGCGTTCCGCCAGGAGAAGATCTGGCCCAGCGCGTCGGCGCCCGTGATGAAGAAGAGGTCGGCGTCCTGGTGCTCGCTGCGGAGCTCGCGGAGGGTGTCCGTGGTGTAGGTCGGACCGCCGCGGTCGATGTCGATGCGGCTCACCGAGAAGCGGGGATTGGAGGCGGTCGCGATGACCGTCATCAGATAGCGGTCCTCGGCGGCGGTGACCTGGCGGCCGTCCTTCTGCCAGGGCCGGCCGGTCGGGACGAACACGACCTCGTCGAGGTGGAAGGCGCTCGCCACCTCGCTGGCCGCGACCAGGTGGCCGTGGTGAATGGGGTCGAAGGTTCCGCCCATCACACCGAGGCGCTTCTTCACCGGCCCGTTCTCGGGCTCAGCGTGCGTTTCCATGCCGAGTCACCCTACGTGATCCGGCCACGTGTTCCCGTCCCGGAGCAGACGGGAACACGGAACCGGCTCAGCGGTCGTGGTTGAAACGGGTGGTGATCCACAGCAGGATCAGCAGGGCCGCCAGGGCACCGCCACCGGTCAGGATCGGGTTGAGGCTGTTGTGCCGACCCCCCTCGGCGAGGACGGTGAGGGCGTGGGCTGCGGCGGTGTGGGTCATGGCGGTCGGACCTTCTCCTCGCGGTGACGCGGTGTGGACGAGCTCATGGTACGGGCTGGCCTCCGCCGACTGCTCGGCGGCTCGGCCGAACCGGCCCGGCGTGAGCCGGGGGTGGGCTCAGTCGTCCCCGCCGCCGTAGCCGCGCAGCAGGACGACGGCGAGGAAGACCACGCCGACCACCGCGACGATCACGATGATCCGCAGGAACATCCCCGGACCGGAACCGTCGGAGATCGGCGCCGCCATCAGGTCGAGTGCGGAGGACGGGTTCATGGCGCGAAAGACTCCTCGGGCGCGCGAATGCGGACAACTCAGATTAGCCCCGGCATCAGCGGCTTCCGTCGGCACCCCTCCGCCGCGCGCCGGGGCCGCGTAGGGTGGCGACCGGGGACGAGCTCATGGGGCCGCGGACCAGGGGAGGACACGCAGCGATGAGCCAGACCAACGGCGGTAGCGGGCACGGGGACGGCGGAGAGCGGTTGCCCGGACGGACGCGGAAGCGCTTCCCGGGGATCTCCACCCGGGCCTGGGAGCACCCGGCGGACCGTTCCGCGCTGGTCGCCCTGCGCCGGCTCACCGGCTTCGACGAGGTGCTGAAGCGGCTGGCCGGGCTGGTCTCGGAGCGGTCGGTGCGACTGCTCTTCCTGGCCACCGCGGTCCGGGCCTCCGAGCGGCAGTTCCCCGAGCTGCAGGACCTGGTGCGGGACGCGGCCTACACGCTGGACCTGGAGAAGGTCCCCGCGCTGTACGTCAGCCAGGACCCGCAGGTGAACGCGTACTGCATCGGGATGGACACCCCGGTGATCGTGGTCACCACGGGACTTGTCGAGCTGCTGGACCACGAGGAGCTGCGGGCCGTCGTCGGCCACGAGGTGGCGCACGCGATGTCCGGGCACGCCGTGTACCGGACGATGCTGCTGATCCTCACCAACCTCGCCACCAAGGTGGCCTGGATACCGCTCGGCAACCTGGCGATCATGGCGATCGTCACCGCGCTGAAGGAGTGGTTCCGGAAGTCCGAGGTCTCCTGCGACCGGGCCGGGCTGCTGGTCGGCCAGGACCTCCAGGCCTCGCTGCGCGGGCTGATGAAGCTGGCCGGCGGCCACAACCTGGGCGAGATGAACATAGACGCCTTCCTGGAGCAGGCCGAGGAGTACGAGAAGGCCGGCGACCTGCGGGACGGCGTCCTGAAGCTGCTTCAGGTGCTGCCGCAGACCCATCCGTTCGCGGTGGTGCGGGCCGCCCAGCTGAAGAAGTGGGGGGAGAGCGAGGAGTACCGCTCGATCCTCGCGGGGGCGTACCCGCGGCGGGAGGACGACCCGCGGACCTCGGTGAGCGACCAGATCAAGGCCGGCGCGGACAGCTACGCGCAGACCATCCGCGACAGCAAGGACCCGCTGATGGGCCTCCTCCGCGACATCGCCGGCGGCGCGGGCGACGTCGGCGGCAAGCTGCGGGACGTCTTCACGGGCGGCAACGGCGGCGCGCGCGGCGGCAGCGGCGAGCGGAGCGACGAGGAGCGCTGAGCTCCCGCCTCCCGGCGCCGGGGCGCCACCCTCGCCCCGGGCCGCGCTGCTCCGCTAGAGCGTCGCGCGGGAGAGGGTGCCGCAGACTTGCCAGGCCGGGGCGTTGTGGTCGAAGGGATCGACGCTCGTCCCCGGCGACGGGGACGGCCGCTTGGACGGGAACGTCGGCTGGAGGTACGCGGACGGGTTCGCGTCGCAGGCCATCGGCCCGGCCTGGGTCACGGAGTCCGCGATCTCCATCCGGGACGCCGCCAGATCGTCGTGGGAGAAGCGGTACACCAGATCCCGCCGCACGGTGAACAGCACCGTCGGCCCGGTCGTCCGCGCCTGCCGCAAGGCGTACACGAAGGTGTGATCGCTGGTCACCTGCAGGGTGTCGGCCCCCGCCTCGGAGAAGTGCACCCTGCCGGTCACCCGCACCTCGGGGCTGGCCAGCAGCACCTGCTTCGGGTTGAAGCGCACCATCCAGCCGGTGACCTCGTGCCTGCGGTCGTTGCGCGGATTGGCCAGGCTGCTGTCGAACTGCTGGACCTCGTTGGGGTCGAGCAGCTCGCGGACGGCGTCGGTGCCCGCGTTCGGCCCGGTGCCGCTGAGCACGGTCGGCTCCAGGGAGGAGTCCTGGAGGTAGGTCTGCACCTCGGTGAGGGCGCGCAGCACCTGGTCGGCGGAGAAGTGGCTGGTGTCCGCCGGGCTGGGCAGCGAGATGCCGGCCTCGCCGATCGGAAAGCCCTCGACGGCCGTCCCGGCGAACGGGTCGTCGGCCGACGGGCTGGGGTCGGCCGAGGTGGAGGAGTGGTTACCGCTGGAGGCCGAGCCGGTGGGCGGAGAGGCCTGCGCCGACGCGGAGGAGGACGAGGCCGAGGCGGCGGCGGAGGACGAGGCGGAGGCGGTGGCCTTCGGCGAGGCCGTGGCCGACGCCCCCTTGCCCGCCGGAAGCGCCCTGCCGGTGGGCACCCCGCCCGGGCCGGCCTGCAGCGGGATGACCGACATGCTCAGTTCGATCCCGCCGTTGACGGTCTCCCGGTACGGATGCCGGACGCCCATGTACACCGCTGCGGCGAAGGCCATGGCGATCAGCAGCATCAGCGCCAGCGCCTGCCGGGGCAGCACGCCGGTGCGCTCGCTCCGCCGGTCCTCGATCGGGCGCGCGGCCGCGGAGAGCCGCTCCTGCGCGGAGAGTTCCTGGATGCGGGCAGCCCGGATGAAGGACTCGTCGAACACGACGGAGCGAAACTCGTCGTCACCCCCGGGAGTGCCTTCGGGCAGGCCATCCGGGGGCCCTCCCCGGCCACCCATGACTCAAGAGTAATTCTCCGCGCACCCTCGAACGACCCCCCTCGGGGTCCGAATCCCAGCGGCGGGTAGGAATCCGGACAGAACCGGGAACGATTCCGGACGGAGCCGACAATTCTCCAGCGATAAAAGGCCGGCGACGAAGCGTCAGATGAAGCACCGGCGAACGCAGAGCCGGTGACGGGCGTTCAGCCCGAGCTCACCGAGGGCGCCGGGGAGGACGGGCGGGTGGCGCCGGACCGGATGCCACTGTCCGTGGAGGCGGCGCCGTGGCTGCTCTCCGGTGAACTGCTCGGCACGGGGATCATCGGATGCGTCCCGCCGCTGTTGACCCCGCGGTACACGGCGGCCGCCGCCAGCAGCACCACACCGACGCCCATCACCAGCGCCAGCACCCAGGCCACCCCGCGCTGCCAGCGGGACTGCCCGCCGTAGCCGGCCCAGTTCTGCTGGTAGCCGCCGGGGCCGCCGCCGTACCAGTGGCCGACCCGGTAGCGGGCGCCGCCGCCGAGCGGGCGGAGTTCCAGCGGCAGGCCGCCGGAGCCGGTTCGTCCGTCCGGGTCGTCCGGATCGGCCTCGTCGATGTCGTCGAGGTCGCCGGCCTCACCGGCGTCGGCCTCGTCGTTCGGCTCCGCCGGGGTTCCGCGGCGGCCGGGGCCGGCGGTGTTCTCCCGGGTCTCCCGCTCCAGCCTGGCCTCGACAGCGGCGAGTATCCGCTCCTCGGCGGTGGGCTCGTGCACCTGGGCACCGCGTACGAAGGACTCGTCGAAGACCACGGCGGCGTAGTCGTCGCCGTCGTCTCCGTGATCCCAGCCCTCCGGGTACGGCAGGCCTCCCGCGTCCTTCGGCATATCAGCAGCCTATTACCTGGGACTCGGTTTGTCTGTGCCGTCGGGAGAGGTGCGGAACCTCCGGGGGAAGGGCCGACGACCCGTCAGGGCCCTTCAGCGGACGTGCCCGTCGCCGGTGACGATCCACTTGGTGGAGGTCAGCTCCGGCAGCCCCATCGGCCCGCGGGCGTGCAGCTTCTGGGTGGAGATGCCGATCTCCGCGCCGAAGCCGAACTGGCCGCCGTCGGTGAACCGGGTGGAGGCGTTCACCGCCACCGTGGTCGAGTCGACCAGCTTGGTGAAGCGCCGGGCGGCCGGCTGCGAGCGGGTGACGATGACCTCGGTGTGCCCGGAGGACCACAGGCCGATGTGGTCGACGGCGGCGTCCAGCGAGTCCACCACCCGGGCGGCGATGTCGTAGGAGAGGTACTCGGTCTCCCAGTCCTCCGGCTCGGCCGGCACCACGTCCGCCTCGACGCCCTCGGCCAGCGCCAGGACCGCCGGGTCGGCGTGCACCGTCACCCCCGCGTCGGCCAGCGCGGCCAGCGCGCGCGGCACGAACTCGGCCGCGATCTCCTGGTGCACCAGCAGCGTCTCCGCCGCGTTGCACACGCTCACCCGCTGGGCCTTGGAGTTGATCAGGATCTCCACGGCCATGTCGAGGTCCGCGTCGGCGTCCACGTAGACGTGGCAGTTGCCGGTGCCGGTCTCGATCACCGGAACGGTGGACTGCTCGACGACCGTCCGGATCAGCGAGGCCCCGCCGCGCGGGATCAGCACGTCGACCATTCCGCGGGCGCGCATCAGCTCGGTGACCGACTCCCGGCTCTCGCCGGGGACCAGCTGGACCGCGTCGGCCGGCAGGCCCGCTCCCCCGACGGCGTCCCGGAGCACCTCCACCAGCTTGGTGTTGGAGGCGTAGGCGCTGGACGAGCCGCGCAGCAGCACGGCGTTGCCGGACTTCAGGCAGAGCGCGGCCGCGTCCACGGTCACGTTCGGCCGGGCCTCGTAGATGATCCCCACCACCCCGAGGGGGACCCGGACCTGGCGCAGGTCCAGGCCGTTCGGCAGGGTCGAGCCGCGCAGCACCTCGCCGACCGGGTCGGGCAGCCCGGCGACCTTGCGGACGTCCTCCGCGATCGCGGTGATCCGCTCCCGGGTGAGGGTCAGCCGGTCGACGATGGCGTCGCTGGTGCCGGCCGCCTTGGCCCGGGCGGTGTCCTCGGCGTTGGCGTCCAGGATCTCCTTGGTGCGGACCTGGAGGGCGTCGGCGATCGCCAGCAGGGCGTCGTCCTTCTCCGCGCGGGTCATCGGGGCGAGCCCACGGGCCGCGCCGCGGGCGCGGTAGGCCGCGCGCAGCACCGGGGACTCGGGCAGCGGGGACGGCAGCGAGTAGCCGGCGGTCGGCGAGTTCGGCGTGGGCTCGGTCGACGAGGTCATGGCGCCAGGGTACGGCGCGGGGCGGGGCGGCCGCCGCGCCGTCCACGGTTCGGTCGGCCGTGCGCGGCCGGCGTCGAGCCGGCGCGGCCGGTGCCGCCGGTGGGCGGGCCGGCCGCCGGAACGCGGGTCAGTACGGGTGGACCCCGCCCAGGAAGGCCGGCGGTCCGCCGAACCCCTCCGCCACCCGCTTGTGGTAGGTCGGCCGGTCCACCACCTCGAGGCCGACGATCTCCCAGGCGGGCAGCCGGGCGCTGACCCGGTGCTCGCCCCACAGCCGGAGCGCCAGGGCCGCCGCGTCATGCAGGTCGCGCGCCTGCTCCCAGTACCGGATCTCGGCGTGGTCCTCGGCGTATCTGCCGGTCAGCAGGAAGGGGTGGTCGTGGGCCAACTGCTCCAGGCCGCGCCGGAGTTCGGGCAGCGGCGTGCGCTTCCCCGCCACGCTGAGGACGACGTGCCAGAGCCGGGGGGCGGGCTCCTCCTCCGCCTCGTCGCCCACCTCGCCGACGCTCGCCGCCCGCTCCGCAGCGGCCCGGGCCGCCTCCTCCGCGTCCTCGGCGGCAGCCCGGACGCGGGCCACCGCTCGCGGGCCGGCACGCCCGCCTCCGGACTCCGGGGCGCCCTGCGGACGGCCGTTCGGCCCGCCGCGTCCGCCTGGGATACCGGTCAGCACCGGTTCAGCCGTTCCCTGTGGTCGTCCAGGTCGCACACCATGGCGCCGGTGTCCCACCGGAGGCCTCCTGTCAGCGTGTCGCCTCGGGCAGCTGACCGGCCGACCGGCCACCGCAACGCGCTTCCGCGGCCTGGCTGCACTGCCCCTCCTACACCCCGCTGCACCCGTGGCTGTCGCTTCTCGGGACTCGTCGGACTCATCGGTTTCATCGGACTCGTCGGCTTCCGCCAGGGCGCGCCGTACGGGCGGTTCAGTCGGCGAGCACCACCAGATCGTCCCGGTGCACTACCTCCCGCTCATACGCGGGCCCAAGCTCCCGGGCCAGTTCACGGGTGGACCGGCCGAGCAGCCTGGGCAACTCCCTCGCATCAAAGTTGACCAGCCCGCGGGCGACGATGTGGCCGTTTTCGTCAAGAAGGTCCACCGGATCGCCCGCAGCGAAATCGCCGTCAACTCCCGTGAGCCCGGCGGGCAAGAGGGATTTGCGCCGCTCCACGACGGCGCGGACGGCGCCCGCGTCAAGCCTGAGCGCCCCCCGGGGAGCACTCGCGTGCGCCAGCCAGAGGAGGCGGTCGGCGGCGCGCCGGCCGGTGCGGTGGAAGAACGTTCCGGTGTCCCGGCCGGCCAGCGCGTCGGCGGCGTGCCGGGCGGCGGTGAGGACCACCGGGATGCCCGCCCCGGTGGCGATCCGGGCGGCCTCCACCTTGGTCACCATCCCGCCGGTGCCGACCCCGGCCTTGCCCGCGCTGCCGATCTCCACGCCCTCCAGGTCGGCCGGGCCGGAGACCTCGGAGATCCGGCTGCTGGCGGGAAGGGCGGGGTCGCCGTCGTAGAGCCCGTCCACATCGGAGAGGAGGACCAGCAGATCGGCGTGGACGACATGGGCGACCAGGGCGGCCAGCCGGTCGTTGTCGCCGAACTTGATCTCCTGGGTGGCGACGGTGTCGTTCTCGTTGACGATCGGCATCGCGCCCATTGCGAGCAATTGCTCAAGCGTGCGGTAGGCGTTGCGGTAGTGGGCGCGCCTGCTGGCGTCCTCGGCGGTGAGCAGCACCTGGCCGACACGGACTCCGTAGCGTGCGAACGAGGCCGTGTACCTGGCGACCAGCAGTCCCTGCCCGACGCTGGCCGCGGCCTGCTGCCGAGCCAGGTCGCGCGGCCGGCGGCGGAGGCCGAGCGGCGCCAGCCCGGCGGCGATCGCGCCCGAGGAGACCAGGACCACCTCGGCCCCCTCGCGGGCCTTGGCCAGCACGTCCACCAGGGCGTCCACCCGGTCCGCGTCCAGCCCGCCGGCCGCCGTGGTCAGCGAGGACGAGCCCACCTTGACCACGATCCGCCGCGCCTGCAGCACCTCGTCCCGCACGCCTCGCTCCAGTCCCTCGCCGCGGCCGCCCGGCCGATCACCGCCGGTCACCGCACAATCTACGCGAGGCGGGCACCCCGGCTCACCGGAGTATCAGGGGCCGGGACGCGGCCCCACGGCCGCCCCGGGGGCCGGCCGCAGCCGGACCGGCGCGCCCGGCGGCAGGTCAGAAGCGGTGGGCCTCGACCTCCGCGAGCAGCGCCGCGCGGCGGGTCTCGTCGTGGTCGAGGAAGGAGGCCTGGAAGGAATTCCGGGCCAGCTGCCTGAGCTGCGACTCCGTCAGCCGCAACGCCTCCCGCACGCCGGCGAAATTGTCCTCGACGTAGCCGCCGAAGTACGACGGGTCGTCCGAGTTGACGGTCACCAGCAGCCCCGCCTCCAGCATCGCCGGCAGCGGATGCTCGGCCAGCGTGTCCACGCAGCGCAGCCGCACGTTGGAGAACGGGCAGACGGTCAGCGGGACGGCCCGCTCCGCCAGCTCCTTCACCAGCTCCGGGTCCTCCATCGACCGGATGCCGTGGTCGATCCGCTCCACTCCGAGGACGTCCAGGGCCTCCCGCACATACTCGGGCCCGCCCTCCTCGCCCGCATGGGCGACCAGGCGCAGCCCCGCGTCCCGCGCCCTGTCGTACACCTCGCGGAAGAGCCCCGGCGGGTTGCCGACCTCGGCGGAGTCCAGCCCGACGCCGTGGATCGCGGTGCCGAACCACGGCCGCGCCGCCTCGAAGGTCGCCAGCGCCGATTCGGCCGGCTGGTCGCGCAGGAAGCACATGATCAGCCGGGTGGAGATGCCGTGCCGCTCCTGCGCGCCGTCCAGCGCGGCCGCCAACCCCCGCACCACGTCGTCGATCTCGACGCCTCGGCCGGTGTGCGCCTGCGGGTCGAAGAAGATCTCGGCGTGCCGGACCCCCTGCGCCGCCGCGCGCGCCAGGTACTCCTCGGCGAGCTCGGTGAAGTCCCGCTCGGTCCGCAGCACGTCCATCAGCTGGTAGTACAGGTCCAGGAAGGACTGCAGGTCGCTGAAGTCGTACGCCGAGCGCAGCTGCTCCGGCGACGCGTACGGCAGGTCCACGCCGTTGCGGCCGGCGAGGGCGAACGCCAGCTCGGGTTCGAGGGTCCCCTCGATATGCAGATGGAGCTCGGCCTTGGGCAGCACTTCGGAAGTCCTCCGGGTCGGTTGCGGCGGGTGGACGGAACGGGGGCAGCGGTCAGGGCGTCGGTCAGAACGGGAGCGGCGGGCGGAACGGGAGGCGGGCGGAACGGAAGGCGGGCGGAACGGAAGGCGGCGGGCCGAGCCGGCTCAGTACTCGTCCTCGTCCTCGTCGGCGCGGCCGATCGACAGCGGGTCGAAGGCGGCGAACTCCGCGTCCGCGTCGGCCCCTTCGAGGCGCTTCGCGTCCCGCTCGCGCCGGCGCGTGACCGCCTCGCGCGGGGCGTGGAGGCGGTGGTCCTCGCCACGTCGCCCGAGCATCTCCGCGCCGGCCGCCATCGACGGCTCCCAGTCGAAGACCACGGCGTCGTCCTCGCCGCCGATCACGACCGTGTCGCCCTCCCGGGCGCCCAGCTTCATCAGCTCGTTCTCGACGCCCAGCCGGTTCAGCCGGTCCGCGAGGTAGCCGACCGCCTCGTCGTTGGAGAAGTCGGTCTGCCGCACCCAGCGCTCCGGCTTCGTGCCCACCACCCGGTAGAGGTCCTGGCCCTGGTCGTAGGTGATGGTGAAGCCGGCGTCGTCGACCGCCTTCGGACGGAGGACCACCCGGGTCTTCTCCTCCTTCGGCTTGGCCTCGCGGGCCTCCCGGACGATCTCGCCGACCGCGAAGCTCAGCTCCCGCAGGCCCTTCCGGGACACCGCGGACACCTCGAACACCCGGTAGCCGCGCTCCTCCAGATCGGCACGCACCAGGTCGGCCAGGTCCTGGCCGTCCGGGACGTCGGTCTTGTTGAGGGCGACCAGCCGCGGCCGGTCCTCCAGGCCGCCGTACTCGGAGAGTTCGGACTCGATTGTCTCCAGGTCGGAGACCGGGTCGCGGCCCGGCTCCAGAGTGGCGCAGTCCAGCACATGGACCAGCACCGAGCAGCGCTCGACGTGCCGCAGGAACTCGAGCCCCAGGCCCTTGCCCTGGCTGGCGCCCGGGATCAGGCCCGGCACGTCCGCGATGGTGTAGACGGTCTCCCCCGCGGTCACCACGCCGAGGTTGGGCACCAGGGTGGTGAACGGGTAGTCGGCGATCTTCGGCTTGGCCGCCGAGAGCACCGAGATCAGCGAGGACTTCCCGGCGCTGGGGTAGCCGACCAGCGCCACGTCCGCGACCGACTTCAGTTCGAGGACGATCTCCAGCTCGTCACCGGGCTCGCCGAGCAGGGCGAAGCCGGGGGCCTTGCGGCGGGCGGAGGCCAGCGCCGCGTTGCCGAGACCGCCCCGGCCGCCGGCCGCGACCACGAAGCTGGTGCCGTTGCCGACCAGGTCGGCCAGCACCTCGCCGGTGCGGGGATCCAGCACGACGGTCCCGTCCGGAACCGGCAGCACCAGGTCGGAGCCGTGCGCACCGGTGCGGTGACCGCCCCCGCCCGGCTTGCCGTTGGTGGCCCGCTTGACCCGCGAGTGGTGGTAGTCGAGGAGGGTGGTGACGTCCGGGTCCACGGTGAGGACCACGTCCCCGCCACGGCCGCCATCGCCGCCGTCCGGGCCGCCGAGCGGCTTGAACTTCTCCCGATGCACGGAGGCGCAGCCGTGCCCCCCGTTACCCGCGGCGACATGGAGCTCGACGCGGTCCACGAAGGTGGTCATGTGCACTGCCTCTCGATGTATCGGCGTGGTTCTCCGGAGGTTCCGGGCGAGCGGCCGAAACGGAATCAAGTCGGAAAAGCCGAGGGTGGACCGGACAATCCGGCCCACCCTCGGATACTACGTAATGCGCGCGGTCTGAACCGCGGCCCGTTCGCTGAGGTTACTCGGCGACCGGGACGATGTTCACGACCTTGCGGTCCCGGCGCGTGCCGAACTGCACGGCACCCGGGATCAGCGCGAACAGGGTGTCGTCGCCACCGCGGCCGACACCGGCACCCGGGTGGAAGTGGGTGCCGCGCTGGCGGATGATGATCTCGCCGGCGTTGACGACCTGGCCGCCGAAGCGCTTCACGCCGAGGCGCTGGGCGTTCGAGTCGCGGCCGTTCCGGGTAGAGCTAGCGCCCTTCTTGTGTGCCATCTCTCAAACGCCCCTTACTTCTTGGCCGAGTCGATGCCGGTGATGCGAAGCGCGGTGTACTGCTGGCGGTGACCCATGCGCTTCTTGTAGCCGGTCTTGTTCTTGTACTTCTGGATGTTGATCTTGTCGCCCTTGTGGTGGTCCACGACCTCCGCCTGGACCTTCAGGCCGGCCAGAACCCAGGGGTCGGAGGTGACGGCCTCGCCGTCGACGAGCAGCACCGTGGTGAGCTCGACGGTGTCGCCGACCTTCGCGGTCGAGATCCGGTCTGCCTCAATGACATCGCCGACGGCAACCTTGTGCTGCCGTCCGCCGCTGCGCACGATCGCGTACACCGCGTCTCCTTCACTAGCTCGTAGGGACCCCGGACGCCAGCCGTCCCACCGGGCGACGAAGGCGCAGAAACGCGTCCGACCGACAAGCAGGGGGCCTCCCCCCGGATCAGGGCGCCCGTCCCGAAGGGCACGCCCCGACCGGGGAGGTGGTTGCTCTGGGGGTGGCGCACCGGTCCGGATCCGGACGGTCGCCGAGGGTCAAGGTTACGGAACCCCTTGACGCCTGGTCAAACCGGCCCCTACGGTCCCGCCCGGCGACTGCCGATCCGCCGCCGGGCGGGACCTCGGGGATGTGACCTACGCCTCGCCGGGGGCCGCCTCGGCGGCCTCCGAAGCGGCGGTCTTCCTGGCCGCGGACTTCCTGCCGGTGGCCCCGGTCGCCTTCTTGGCCGCGGTCTTCTTCGCCGCGGACTTCCTGGCGGCCGTCTTCCTGGCCGGGGCGGGCTTCTCCTCGGCCTGGCCGTCGGCCCCGCCCTCGGCGCTGCCGTCGACGCCGCCGTCGGACTGCGGCTCGGCCGCCTTCTTGGCCGCGGCCTTCTTCGCCGGGGCCTTCTTGGCCGCCGTCTTGCGGGTCGCCGTCTTCTTGGCGGCGGTCCGCTTGGCGGTCTTCTTGGCGGGCGCCTCCGCAGGTGCCTCGGTGGGCTCCACGGCCGGCTCTCCGGCCCCGGCGGCCTCGCCGGACCCGGCGGGCGCCGTCTCCGGCTCGCCGACCGGCTCGGTGACCGTCGCCGGCGGGGCGGCCTGCGCGGCCACCGCGCTCTCCGGCTCGGCGGCGGCGGTGCGCGAGGGGATGACCACCACGCCGGCCTCCGAGGAGGCGCTGCTCGGCGACCCCGCGGGGGCGGACGCCTTGCGCGAGGCGCGGCGCCGTCCACGCGGCCTGGCCGGCTCCGCCGGAGCCTCGGCCGCGGCGGCGTCCCCGACGTCCCCGGCGGTCCCGGTGCTTCCGGCGACCTCCGCGGCCGCCTCGGCGACGGCCTCCTCGGCCTCGGAGGAGGCCTCGGCCGCCGGCTGCGGCTCCCGGCCGACGCTCCCCAGCCGCTGGACCAGCGCGTCGGCCTCAGCCGTCAGCTCGTCCTCCGGAGTGGTCGGGATCCCGGCGTCGCCGTCCTCCTCGGCCTTCGGCTGCACGGTGGCCGCCGCGACCTGCGCGGGTCCGGAGACCGCGCTCTGCGACGCGGCCTGCCCCTGGCCGGCGTCCGCACCGGAGCCGCCCTTCCCGCGCTTGCGCCGCTTGCCGCTGCCGCTTCCGCTTCCGTTGCCGCCGCCGTTGCCCGAGTGGCTGTGCGCGGGCGGCTGGTCCATGTGGACGTGGATGCCGCGGCCGTTGCAGTGGACGCAGGTCTCGGAGAAGGACTCCAGCAGCCCCTGGCCGACCCGCTTGCGGGTCATCTGCACCAGGCCGAGCGAGGTCACCTCGGCCACCTGGTGCTTGGTCCGGTCCCGGCCCAGGCACTCCAGCAGGCGGCGCAGCACCAGGTCCCGGTTGGACTCCAGCACCATGTCGATGAAGTCGATCACGACGATGCCGCCGAGGTCGCGCAGCCGCAGCTGCCGGACGATCTCCTCGGCCGCCTCCAGGTTGTTCCTGGTGACGGTCTCCTCCAGGTTGCCGCCCTGGCCGGTGAACTTCCCGGTGTTGACGTCGACCACGACCATGGCCTCGGTCCGGTCGATCACCAGCGAACCGCCGGAGGGCAGCCAGACCTTGCGGTCCAGCGCCTTCATCAGCTGCTCGTCGATCCGGTAGGTGGCGAAGACGTCGACGTCCGAGGTCCACTTCTCCAGACGCGGCGTCAGGTCCGGCGCCACGTTGGAGACGTAGTCGTAGATGGTCTCCCAGGCGGTCTCACCGGAGACGATCACCTTCGAGAAGTCCTCGTTGAAGATGTCCCGGATGACCCGGACGGTGAGGTCCGGCTCCCCGTAGAGGAGGGTCGGCGCGCCGCCGCTCTGGGCCTTCTTCTGGATGTCCTCCCACTGCTGCTGCAGCCGCTGGACGTCCCGGGTCAGCTCCTCCTCGGAGGCGCCCTCGGCGGCCGTGCGCACGATGACGCCGGCGTCGTCCGGGACGATCTTCTTGAGGATCTGCTTGAGGCGGGAGCGCTCGGTGTCCGGGAGCTTCCGGCTGATGCCGGTCATCGAACCCTCGGGCACGTACACCAGGTAGCGGCCGGGCAGCGAGACCTGGCTGGTCAGGCGGGCGCCCTTGTGGCCGATCGGGTCCTTGGTGACCTGCACGAGCACCGACTGGCCGGACTTGAGGACGGACTCGATCCGGCGCGGGCCGCCCTTGTTGCCCAGCGCGTCGAAGTTGACCTCGCCGGCGTAGAGGACGGCGTTCCGGCCCTTGCCGATGTCGACGAAGGCGGCCTCCATCGACGGCAGGACGTTCTGCACCTTGCCCAGGTAGACGTTGCCGACGTAGGAGGTGGACTGCTCCTTGTTGACGTAGTGCTCGACGAGGACGTTGTCCTCCAGCACGCCGATCTGCGTCCGCTCGCCGTACTGGCGGACCACCATGACCCGCTCCACCGCCTCGCGGCGGGCCAGGAACTCGGCCTCGGTGATGATCGGCACCCGGCGGCGGCCCTGCTCGCGGCCCTCCCGGCGGCGCTGCTTCTTCGCCTCCAGACGGGTCGAGCCCTTGATGGACTGCACCTCGTCCGGGTCGAACGGCGCCTCGTGGCTGCGCTTGCGCGGTTCGCGGATCTTGACGACGGTGCGCTCCGGGTCGTCCGAGGAGCCGTCCTCGCCCCCCTCGCCGTCCCCGCTGCGGCGGCGACGGCGACGGCGGCGGCGGGAGGAGCTGGACGTCTCGCCGTGGCCGGCGTCGTCGTCCTGCTCGCCCTCGGCGTCCGCGGCCTCGGCGTCGAGCTCGGCGTCCTGGTCCTCGTCGGGCCGGCCGGACCCCTCGGTCTCGGCCTCGGTCGAGGAGTCGGCGCCCTCGCCCGTACCGTCCGACTGCTCACCGCGGCGACGGCGGCGGCCGCCACGACGGCGACGGCGGGACGGACGGTTCTCCTCGTCCGCGTAGTCGTCGGCGTCGGCGGCCGGCTGCTGCTCCTCCGCGGCCTCCGTCGGGGCCGCGGCGGCAGCGGCGGCCGCAGCGGCAGCGGACTCCGCGGTCTGCGGCTGCTCGCCGGCCCCGGCGGAGGTCGCCCGGCGGCGACGGCGGCGGGCCTGGCCCGGCTCGGTCTGCTCGGCGGCGGAGCCGGCGGTCGCGGACTCCCCCGCAGCCGCGTCGGCGGTCGCCTCGGCGCCGCGCGACGGGATCACGATCTCGGCGGCCGGCTCCTGGAAGACCGGCGCCTGGAAGAGCGCGGTGGCCGGCCGCGAGGCACGGCGACGGCGACGGCCGGTGCCGTCCCCCTCCGACTGCTCGGCCTGCTCGGCCTGCTCCGTCTGCTCTGCCTGGGCGGCCTGCTCGGCCTGGGCGCCGGACGCGGCCGGCTCCTCCTCGCCGGCGGGGGCGGAGACGGCGAACGGCGAACCGGACGGCGACTCCGCCCGGCGGCGGCGACGCCGCGCGGGGGCGGCCTCGGGCTCGGCCTCCGGCTCGGCGGCGGCCGCGGGCGCGCTGACCGGCTCGTCGGTCGCGGGCCCGGCCTGCTCGGCCTGCTCGGCCGCGGGCTGCTCCGGCTCGGCAGCCGGGGAGGTCGCGCGGCGACGGCGACGGCGGGTGGGAGCGGGCTCCTCCGCCTCGGCGACCGCCTCCGGCTCGGGCTGGGCAGCGGTCTCGGCCGCGGGCTCCGGCTCAGCCGGCGTCTCCGCGACAGGCGCGGCGGCGGCCGAGGTCGCACGGCGACGGCGGCGCGCCGGAGCGGCCTCCGCCTCGGCGGGCTCGGCCGCGACCTCGGCCTCGGGCTCGACGGCGGCCTCCGGCTCGACGGCCGAAGCGCCGGCCGGGGAGGTGGCACGGCGACGGCGACGGCGGGTGGGAGCGGCCTCCTCCGTCTCGGCGACCGGCGCCGGCTCCGCGGCCGGCTCGGCCTCAGCCTCGGTCGCGGCACTCGGTGCCTCGGCCGCGACCTCCGCCGGAGCGGAGGTGGCACGGCGACGGCGGCGGCGCACCGGAGCGGCCTCCGCCTCGGGGGCCTCGGACGGCTCGGCCGCCTCGGCGACCGCCTCCGGCTCGGCAGCGGCCTCGGCCACCGGCTCGGGCGCCGCTTCGGCAGCGGCCGGGGAGGTGGCACGGCGACGGCGACGGCGCGCCGGAGCGGCCTCCGCCTCGGCGACCGCCTCGGGCTCGGGCTGGGGCTCGGGCTCGGCGACCGGCGCCGGCTCCGCGGCCGGCTCGGCCTCGGGCTCGGTCGCGGCGCTCTGCGGGGAGCCCGCCGGACGGCCGGCGGCGCGGCGCCGACGGCGCGGCGCGGGGGCCTCCTCCGCAGCGGGCTCGGCCGGGGCGGCGGCCTCCGGCTCGGCCGGGGCGGCGGAGTCTGCGGCGTCGGCGGCCGTCTCGGCGGCCGTGGCCTGCGGGGAGCCCGCCGGGCGGCTGGCCGCGCGGCGGCGCCGCGCCGGGCGCTCCGGCGCGCTCTCCTGGGCCTGCTGGGCCTGCTCGGCCGACTGGGCCTGCTGCGACGGCTGGGCCTCGTCGGCCTCGTCGGCCTGGGCCTCGGCCGGGAGTACGATCTCGCCGGCCGGGGCCGGGGCCTGGGCGTCGTTGGTCTCGGAGGTGGCTCCTGGGGAGCCGGCCGGGCGGGTGGCCGCGCGGCGCCGGCGGCGCACGGGCGCGGCCGAGGGTTCAGGACTCTGGTTCGCGGTGGCGCCGTCCTGCTGCGCCGCCTCGTTGGGCTCGTTGATGTCGAGCATGCGGGCGGTTCTCCCGTCACGCCCCCGGGCGCCTCCGCCGGAGGCCCGAAAACCTCTTCCGGGCCGTCCTGGCGCGGGCGCCGCACGGGGGCTTGTCGTGTCGCTCGGCGCCACCACCGTCTTGGCGGGTGCGCCGATAAGTCTTCTGGTCTGGGCCAGTCCTGGTCGGTTGCCCCGGACCGGGGCCCCGGGTGGCTCCCGGAGGCCCCTTCAGGGCCGACGACGACCTGGCCGCGCTGTGCTTCCCATCGGCAGCGGGCCGGCCAACGCGCGGCGGCGGGCTGCGGCAGGGCCTTCGCGGGGGGCGGGGCCTACGCCGCGCCGCGGTCCGGCGCGAACGGGTCGGTCACCGTGCCGGTCTCCTCGCCGAGCGGCCCCTGCGCCAGCCTGGTCACCTCTGCGGGGACCGGCGGCGCGAGGTCGGCCGCGGCACGGAGGCCGGACAGGACGTCGTCGGGTCGTACGGCAGGCGTCGCATGCCGAACAACCAGCCGCAGTATCGCACAGCCACGGCCCGCACGGGTATCGGCACGTGGTGTGATCTCCACACCTTCACCAGCGGTATCACCCGTCACACCGGCCTGCGAACCGGCTTCGGCCCCCGGCTTCAGCACCTCGAGGGCGAGTACCGCTCCGCGCGCGTCGAAGTCCCGGATGCCGTTCTTGGTCCTGCGCTGAACGGTGACCGACTCCTCCGCGAGGAACCGGTCGACGGCCGCCCGGGCCTCGTCCTCCGCCACCCCCGGGAGCGCCAGCCGCCACACCGACGCCTCCAGCCGCTCGACGAAGTCCGAGGTCAGGGCCTCGACAGCGTCCGTGACGTCCAGCCCGTCCGGCAGCGACTCGTCCAGCCGGGCCCGCAGCTCCGCCGGATCGCGCCGCTCGGTGAGGGCGATCTCCAGGTACTCGGCCTCGCTGGCGGTCCCGGTCGGGGCCGCGTTGGCGAAGCTGATCTTGGGATGCGGGGTGAAACCGGCGGAGTACGCCATCGGCACCGCGGAGCGGCGCAAGGCCCGCTCGAAGGCCCGCTGGAAGTCGCGGTGGCTGGTGAAGCGGAGGCGTCCGCGTTTGGTGTAGCGGAGGCGGATGCGCTGCACCGCCGGCGCGGGCGGCGGTCCGTCGGGCGTACGGCGTGCCAGGGTCGCTCAGTCCTTCGGTCGGGTCCCTCGAACGGGCTCTGCGGTCATGCGCGGGAATCCGCGGTTCTGTCAGACCCCCCCTATAGATTACGCGGAGCAGGGGAAGGGGCGGTCCGAGAAGGCTCGCGAGGGCCGGAGGGACCGAAGAGGGAGGAGATCCGCAGATGATTCGGAAGCTTCAGGCGGTCGCACTGGACTGCCCGGACCCGATGCGACTCGCCGGGTTCTACGCGGAACTGCTCGGCGGGCAGATCAAGTCCGATCCGGAGGATCCCGGCTGGGTGGAGGTGCACGGCTTCGAGGGCACACCGCTGGCCTTCCAGCGGGTGGACGGCTACCGGCCGCCGGAGTGGCCCGGCCAGCAGCACCCGCAGCAGGTGCATCTGGACTTCGACGTGGACGACATCGAGGCCGACGAGAAACGGGTGCTGGAGCTGGGCGCGACCGTACTGGAGCGCACCGACCAGCTCCGCCCGGAGGCGAACTGGCGGGTCTACGCGGACCCCGCCGGCCACCCCTTCTGCCTCTGCCTCCACTGAGCCCACCGCGTCACCCACAGGGGCGGGGCGAGGATCAGCCGCCGGGCGGGGAGCTCCACTCCCCGCTCGACCAGCCAGGCGCAGCCCAGCGCCGTCACCAGCACGGCCGCCGCGAAGGCGGTGTGGTGGGTGACCGCGTCCGGCAGCCGCAGGGCCGCCCGCAGCACCAGCAGATGCACCATGTAGAAGGCGAAGGAGAGTTCACCCAGTCGGACCAGCGCCCGCCGCCGCCAGAAGCAGCGCTCCCCGCGCAGGTCGGCGGTCGCCCCGGCGGCGATCAGCAGCGCGAAGCCGAGCACGGTACAGGCGCTGTACGCGTACGGCGACCCGGCGGCCAGCTGGGCCGCGCCGAAGTAGCCCAGGAGTGCCACGGCGAGCGCGGCGTCCGGCGCCGGTCCGCGCCAGTGCCCGCCGCGGACCAGGAGGGCGAGCAGCGCGCCCAGCACGAACTCCGGCAGCCGTAGCAGCGGCTGACTGTTCATCTGCCAGTTCAGCGCGAAGTGGGCGTCCACCCAGGGCAGCACCGCCACCAGTGCGGCGCAGCAGGCCGCGAGCGCGGTGGTGCGCCGCGGCCGCCGCGCCAGCGGGTCCAGCACCAGCCGCTGGAGCAGCGGGAAGACGGCATAGAAGAAGGCCTCGCAGGCCAGCGACCAGCTGACCGAGTCGAGGGTCTGCCACCAGTCGCCCTTCCAGGTGTGGACGAGGAGGAGGTTGGCGGCGATCTGCTTGGCGCTCGGCAGCCCGTCCGGGGTCAGCCAGAGCGCGAGCAGCAGCGCGAGGAGCGCGGTGACCAGGTGGACGGGGTAGATCCGGGCGATCCGCCGGCGCCAGAAGCGCCGGACGTCCGGCAGCCGGGTGGCGCCCGGCCGCGCGGTCCAGGCCAGCACGAAGCCCGAGAGGATGAAGAAGAACGAGACCCCGGTCGCTCCCGAGGTGAAGGCCCAGGTCGCCGCGGCGCCCGAAGTCCCGTGCACCAGCAGGAGGTTGTGGGTGTGGAGCCCGAAGACCAGTAGCGCCGCGCCCCACCGCATCCCGGTGAGCGAGGGCAGCGCGGGCGGCCGGAACCCTGCTGCCGGGCCGGCCGCTGCCGGGCCGGCCTCGGCGGGGGCCGCGGGCGCGGCGGCGGTTGGGGCGACGGATGCGGCTGCGGGTCCGGCTGCGGATGCGGCTGCGGATGCGGCGGCTGCCACGGTCCCGGGCCTCCGTTCTGGCGACTGGCGGTGGACGGGCGCTGAGCCCGCGCCACGCTAGGCGCGCCAGATGAACGCAGCCCCAACCCCCGGCCGCCGTTTCATGGGCCTCCCGGGTCCGAAACGCCCAGTACAGTACCCGGATGGTGAACTTGCGACAGGAGATCCTCGACGAGCTCGGCGTGAAGCCGAGCATCCGGCCCAAGGACGAGATCCGGCAGCGGGTCGACTTCCTCAAGGACTATCTGCGGTCCACCCCGACCCGGGGATACGTCCTCGGCATCAGCGGCGGCCAGGACAGCACGCTGGCCGGCCGGCTGTGCCAGCTCGCCAGCGAGGAGCTGCGGGCGGAGGGGCACGAGGTCGTGTTCGTCGCGGTGCGGCTGCCCTACGGGGTGCAGGCCGACGAGGCCGACGCGCAGATCGCCCTGGAGTTCATCCGGCCGGACCGCTCGATCGCGGTGAACGTGAAGCCGAGCGCGGACGCCGTCGCCGCCGAGGCCGCGCACGGCCTGAGCGATCTCCTCGGCGACGAGCCGGTCCTGCGCGACTTCGTACGGGGCAACATCAAGGCCCGTGAGCGGATGGTGATCCAGTACTCGATCGCCGGGCAGCTGAACCTGCTGGTGGTGGGCACCGACCATGCCGCGGAGGCGGTGACCGGCTTCTTCACCAAGTACGGCGACGGGGGCGTGGACATCACCCCGCTGGCCGGGCTGACCAAGCGTCAGGGAGCAGCGCTGCTGCAGGAGTTGGGGGCGCCGCCGAGCGTCTGGCAGAAGGTGCCGACCGCCGACCTGGAGGACGACCGGCCGGCGCTGCCGGACGAGGTCGCCCTCGGCCTGAAGTACGCCGAGATCGACGACTACCTGGAGGGTGTGGACGTCACCCCCGAGCTGGCGGCGAAGGTCGAGTCGGTCTACCGGGCCACCCGGCACAAGCGGGCCGTGCCGGTCACCCCCGGCGACGACTGGTGGCGCGAGAGCTGATCACTGGTCAGAGGACCCTGGTCATGAACGCGCTGTACGGATCGGGCCGATAGTCCGCGAAGGGCTCGCAGTACGTGAAGCCGAACTTCTCGTACAGCCTGCGGGCCGGGCGGAAGAACTCGTCTGAGCCGGTCTCCAGGCTCAGACGGGTGAGGCCCATCCGCTCGGCCTCGCCGATGATGTGGCCGAGCAGCTGGGACGCGATCCCGCTGCGCCTGCGGGCGGTCGAGGTGCGCATCGACTTCAGCTCGCCGTGCTCGGCGTCCAGCCGCTTGAGGGCGCCGCACGCCACCACACGGGCGCCGGCCTCGCCGGCCTCGCCGGCCTCCCCGCCTTCGCGGCCACGACCATCGGCGCCCTCGGCGTCGTCGCCCTCCCGAACCGACCAGAAGACGACTCCGGGCGCCCGCAGCCCGTCCAGATCCAGCGCGTGATTGCTCCCAGGCGGCGACATGGCCTGCATCTGCCGCAGGTGCTCCGTGAGGAACTCGGCGATCTCGGGCCCGGTGAGGTCGTCGACCGTGATCTTCACTGTGCTCATCCTCCGGTGGCTCCGGGCCGATCATCAGACCCGTGGAGAGTCTGCCATGCGGCCACCGCGCTGGCGTCGCGGGCCGGGCATGGCGACGATGAGGGCGTGAAGCGTCCCGGACCCTCCTTCCGCCAGCGTCTGCTGATCGAATCGCTCACCGTTCTCGCCGCCGACGCCCCGGTGCAGACCGGCTGGCTCGGCGACCACGGCGTGACCACCGACGACCTCGCCCAGCACTTCGGCCGCGCCTACCGACTGGCCGACGCCCTGGTGGCCGGCGGCTACCTCCACGCCGAGGTCCTGCCGCGCCTCCGCGACATCGACCGGACCCTCGACGAGCTGACCGCCGGCGACGACGCCGACCGCTGGACCACGGCGGCCCTGGCCGGCGACGAGGCCTGGGACCGGATCCGCCAGTCGGCCCGCCAGGCCCTGATCACCGCGGTGGGCGACTGGGACCTGCCGATGCCGACCATCACCGTGGTGCGCTGAGAGCGGGCTCCGCCGCGCGCCGTCCGCGGCCGCGCTCCGCCGCCTCGGCCCGGTCGGCCGCTCCACCCGGGGTCCAGGACAGCGGCCAGCGGGCGGGCGCCGACGACGGCGAGGACGGCGAGGAGGGCGACGAGGGCGAGGAGGGCGACGAGGGCGAGGACGGCGACGATGCCGACGGCGTCGTGCAGCTGAACGGCGTGAACGGCTGCCAGGCCTTCCCGGGCGCCCCGCTGGGGTTGAGGAAGTTCAGGGGTTCGTACCGCACCCCGGCGGCCGCCTGGTTGCGGCTGCCGGTCCACAGATCGATGCCCTCGTACGCCTGGCCGTCCAGGATGCTGACCGTTCGGGGCTGCCCTCCGCAGGAGGTCGCGGAGATGTCCCGGCGGCCGTTGACCGGCGCCGAGAAGCCGGCCGGGCGCGGCCAGCTCCACGGCCCGGTCGGCGAGTCCGCGGTGGCGTAGCCGGTGGGAGTTCCTGAGCAGTAGCCGCAGTTCGGGTCGGAGTAGGTGAGGATCCACTTGCCGCTGTTCGCGTCCTGATATACGCCCGGCGCCTCCACCGAGGTGAGCCCGCCCAGTCCGGTCGAGCCGTTGCCGTCGCCGTCGAGCCACGACGGGTCCAGCTGCTCCTCGGAGAGCACCCCGCCGAGATCGCAGATCAGCGTGCCGCCGTCGCCGTCGGCGTCGTCGGCGGCGGCGGCGAGCGCGAAGTCGCCGTTGTTGCCGTTGCACTGGTGGAGGACCGGCTTGTGGGTGCTGCCGTACGGCGGCCCGGCCTCGGCGCCGCAGCCGCCCGCCGGCCCGTTGCAGCCCATCACCACATAGGCGTTGGTGGTGGCCGAGACCCGGTCGGCGACGGCGTTGAACCAGAGGATGAAGGCGCCGTCGGCGCGCTGGACCATCCGCGGGTTGAAGCAGCCGTGACCGCCGTTCTCTCCGCACACCTGGTCGAGAGACTGCTTGTCCGCCGGATCGTTCTGTCCGGGCTGCACGATCGTGCGCACCGGGGACCAGGGGCCCGTCGTCGAAGGAGCGGTGGAGACCCCGAATCCGCACCAGGGGCTGGACACCGACCACTGGTAGCCGCAGCCGTACTCGGTGCCGTACGCGTAGTAGGTGGACCCGAACTTCGCCACCATCCCGTCGTGAAGATCGAGCCCGGGCAGCGAGAAGGCGCCTGCCTCGGTCTCCCCGGCGGAGGCAGGGGCGGAGGCGGGGGCGGAGACCGGCGCGGTCGCGGAGACCGGCGCGGTCGCGGAGACGGGAACGGTAGCGGTAGCGGTAGCGGTCGCGGGAGCGGGGACGAGGAGGGCCGCCGGCGCCAGCCCGAGCCCTCCCAGCCACACGGCGACCCGCCGCCGGCGACGGCCGCAGCCCTCGCCCCGTCTCCGCCCCTGCCCTTGCCCCTGCCCCTGCTCCTCGCCCTCTCCCCCACGTACGCGGACACGCGGAAACGAATCGCTCACCGCCTCATCCTCATGCAGGCCACCGCGCGAGGCGCGGTCTTCCACGCCGGGGCTAACCCGTCCGGACGCGGCGAGAAGCGCAGCGCTCGGGTAGGACCGCGCCCAGAGTTCACCGAACCGACAGGACGAGTTTGCTGCAACTGTTTAGGGCGACTAATTAGTCTCCGTTGGCCAAGTCCCCGTCTAAGGACTCCTCACATGAGACGTGCCACCAAGCTCTCCTCCGCCGCTCTCGGGCTGGCCCTGCTCGCGGCCACCGGAACCGCCGTCGCCGCCGCGAACCACGGCGACGACGACTGGCCGTACGCCCAGCACAGCGCGGCCTCGGCCACGGCCGCGGCCTCGTACACCTTGGCGGCCGTCGGCGACATCGCATGCGAGCCCGACGACGCCGAGAACGCCGCCAACCCGGCCTCGCTCAAGTGCGGAAGCGCCACCCTGGGCGGCATGAGCGCCGAGTTCGCCACCGCGAAGCAGGCCCAGGCCATGCACCCGGACGCCGTGGCGCTGCTGGGCGACGAGCAGTACCAGGTCGGCAAGCTCACCGACTTCGAGCAGTCCTTCGAACAGGCCTGGGGCGGCCTGAAGATGCTCGAGCGCCCGGCGCCGGGCAACCACGAGTACTACCCGTACACGAAGAAGGGCGACAACGAGGCCGGCCAGAACGGCGCCGGCTACTTCGGCTACTTCAATGGCCACGACCAGGCCGGCACGCCGAACGCCCAGGGCCAGGCCGGCGACGACACCGCCGACGACCAGGGCTGGTACTCCTACAACCTCGGCAACTGGCACATCGTCTCGCTCAACGCCGAGTGCGACTCGGACGCCTTCAAGCACGACTGCTCCACCACGGACGGCGGCCTCCTCGCCCGCGAGACCCAGTGGCTCTCCCAGGACCTGGCCGCCAACCGGCACCCCTGCACCATCGCCTACTGGCACCAGCCGGCCTTCAGCGCCACCACCGCCTCGACGGCCACCGTGCCGGCCTCCGCCCCCGGTGCGGGCGGCGTCGAGGGCGGAGCCACCGACGCCTGGTGGAAGCTCCTCTACCAGCACCACGCCACGCTCGTCCTCAACGGCCACGAGCACGCCTACGCGCGGCTGCGCCCGATGAACCCGGCCGGCCAGTACGACCCGGCCCACGGCATCCCGGAGTTCATCGTCGGCTCCGGCGGCGAGGCCCTCGACACCCTGGCCGGCACCCCGGGCCACTACGACAACCCCAACGTGGTCACCGCCCAGGCCAGCGCCTTCGGCGGCATGAAGCTCACCCTCAAGCCGCACAGCTACAGCTGGGACTACCAGCCGGTCCAGCCCGGCCCCGGCTTCGACTCCACATCCCTCCAGTACAGCGACTCCGGCACCGGCACCTGCCACTGACCCCGAAAACGCGCTCGCCGGCGCCCTGACGACCTCGGCGAGCGCGTCCCGTCCCTGCGCTGGAGGGCTCTTCCCGATCGCGCGGACATGAGGCTAGGGTCGCCGGTCATGGCCGACGACTGGCGCAGGGACCGGATCGGAAGCGCGCTTCGGGGCGCGAATCCCACTGTCCTGGCCAGGTTGACGGCAGGGTTCGCGGTCATCGGTGACGTGCAGTTCCTCCCGGGATACGCGGTCCTCCTGGTGGATGACCCCTCGGTGCAACGGCTCTCCGAGCTCCCGAAGCCCAAGCGGCTGGCCTTCCTCGCCGACATGGAGAAGCTGGGAGCGGCCGTCGAACGCGCCTGCGGCAGGCTGGACCCGGCCTTCCGCCGGATCAACCTGGAGATTCTGGGAAACGCCGACGCCTTCCTCCACGCCCACGTGTGGCCCCGCTACGATTGGGAACCAACTGCCCTCATACGCAAGCCCGTCTGGCTGTACCCCACCCAGCGGTGGACCGACCCGCGCTACGCCCTCGGCGCCCACCACGACGGCCTGCGCCAGGCGATCACCGAGGAACTGACCCGACTGACCACCTGACCAGCTGACCACCTGACCGCTGGATGAACGTCCACGACGGCGAGACGTCCCGGGAGCGCTGGGAGTCACGAGGGCTTAGAAGTCGTGGCGTTCCTCTATGAAGCTGCTCTTCTCTCCCCGGATATGGTGCGGTTTGGGCTGCCGGAACTTGTATACGAGCCCCCACCCACCAAGCCCCATCAGCAGCCAGGGCACCCAGGCGACGTCGAACCCGAACTTGATGAAGGCTCCTGTCAGAATCATGCCGACATAGATCCACATAGCAACCTCCCCGACTGACTCCACGGCCAGAATCGCCGATCCGACAGGGGCCTCCCAGGGCCTGAGGCCCCCAGCCCGAGTGCCAACCGGGCCCGGACCTCCCGCCGTCACCGCCTCCCGCTCCGGTTCTCCTTGGAGGTCGACGCCGACGGCTGGGTGACGCGACAGATTCCGAGTCCGGCGCGCTCGGCGATCTCCGCGTCGAAGATGACGAGCACGTCGTCGGTGCCCAAGTGGAACGGCCCCGGTCCGTCAGGCCCGTGAGTGGCCGAGCGGCCAGCAGCGACCCACACCTGACCGGTGGCGCTCCGCAGGTGGATGGCCGCCGGCACCGGAGTCGGCGCGCCGTGCTCCTCGCCGCACCACTGGATGCGGCACGACTCGATCGGGGCGGACACCATCCCGGCCCAGAGGGGGTGATCCGCGACCGCGACGCGTGCCGACCCACCCGGCTCGTCGATGTAAGAGAGGAACTCGCGCATAGGCGCCGAGTGGAGCTCGACCCCGTAGTAATCGAACGTGCTGCCCCACACGGCCGAATAGGTATGGCCGTCGTCCATGACCAGCTCGACGCCCATCGTGGGTTCGTGCCACGCGCCGTAGTCCCACGCGTCGGGATCGGTGCCTTCGTCTCCGGCCATCAGCACGAAGTAGGCGACCGCGACGACGGTTCGGCCGCGCAGGCTGGCGACGAGCCGCTCGTAGCTGTCGGAGGTCAGGCGCGGCGCGGTACTCACCGGGACATCCTGGCGCTGACACCCCGACTTCGACGAGCCGATTTCCGTCACCGCAACCGCCGAGGCCACGCTTCCGCCAGCCGCGAGCGAACTTCAGACCCACTCGATCCGGCTGCGGATGTGTGGGCGCTCGCCGGACTGCGGCAAAGGCCGAGCGGGCCGCCCAGGCCGGCGTGGCTCGGCGGGCTTTCCCGCGCCCAGCGCAGCCAGAAGCGCGCTCGCCTCGGCTTCGGTCGCCTCGGCGAGCGCGTCCTGGGGCAGTTGCGACGTCAGCTATCGGCGCTGCTCGGGCCGCTGTTCACGACCGCGAGGGGGAGCAGCTTCTTGCCGGTGGGGCCGATTTGGATTGTCGTGTCCATTGCAGGACAGACGCCGCAATCGAAGCACGGGGTCCAGCGGCAGTCCTCGACCTCTACCTCTTCGAGGGAGTCCTGCCAGTCCTCCCAGAGCCAGTCCTTGTCGAGGCCGGAGTCGAGGTGGTCCCAGGGGAGGACCTCCTCGTAGGAGCGCTCGCGGGTGGTGTACCAGTCCACGTCGACGCCGGTGCCGGCGAAGGCCTGGTCGGCGCAGGACATCCAGCGGTCGTAGGAGAAGTACTCGCGCCAGCCGTCGAAGCGGCCGCCGTCCTCGTAGACGGCGCGGATGACCGCGCCGACGCGGCGGTCGCCGCGGGAGAGGAGGCCCTCGACGATGCCCGGCTTGCCGTCGTGGTAGCGGTAGCCGATGTTGCGGCCGTACTTCTTGTCGGCCCGGATCTCGTCGCGGAGCTTGATCAGGCGGGCGTCGGTCTCCTCGGCGGAGAGCTGCGGGGCCCACTGGAAGGGGGTGTGGGGCTTGGGGACGAAGCCGCCGATCGAGACCGTGCAGCGGATGTCGTTGTGCCCGGAGACCTCGCGGCCCTTGGCGATGACCTTCTTGGCCATGGAGGCGATCTCGAGGACGTCCTCGTCGGTCTCGGTGGGGAGGCCGGCCATGAAGTACAGCTTGACCTGGCGCCAGCCGTTGCCGTAGGCGGTGGCGACGGTCCGGATCAGGTCCTCTTCGGAGACCATCTTGTTGATGACCTTGCGGATCCGCTCGGAGCCGCCCTCGGGGGCGAAGGTGAGACCGGAGCGGCGGCCGTTCCTGGTCAGCTCGTTGGCCAGGTCGATGTTGAAGGCGTCGACGCGGGTCGAGGGGAGGGAGAGGCCGACCTTGTCCTCGGTGTAGCGGTCGGCGAGGCCCTTGGCGATGTCGCCGATCTCGGAGTGGTCGGCGGAGGAGAGGGAGAGGAGGCCGACCTCCTCGAAGCCGGTGGCCTTGAGGCCCTTCTCCACCATCTCGCCGATACCGGTGATGGAGCGCTCACGGACCGGGCGGGTGATCATGCCGGCCTGGCAGAAGCGGCAGCCGCGGGTGCAGCCGCGGAAGATCTCCACGGACATCCGCTCGTGGACGGTCTCGGCCAGGGGGACGAGGGGCTGCTTCGGGTACGGCCACTCGTCGAGGTCCATCACGGTGTGCTTGGAGACCCGCCACGGGACGCCGGGGCGGTTGGGGACGACGCGGGAGATCCGGCCGTCCGCCAGGTACTCGACGTCGTAGAAGCGGGGGATGTAGACCGAGCCGGTCCTGGCCAGCCGGAGGAGGAGTTCGTCCCGGCCGCCGGGGCGGCCCTCCAGCTTCCAGGTCCGGGTGATGTCGGTGATGTCGAGGACCGCCTGCTCACCGTCGCCGACGACCGCCGCGTCGATGAAGTCGGCGATCGGCTCCGGGTTGAAGGCCGCGTGTCCGCCGGCGATGACGACCGGGTCGTCCTCGGTGCGGTCGGCGGCGTTCAGCGGGATGCCGGCGAGGTCCAGCGCGGTCAGCAGGTTGGTGTAGCCGAGCTCGGTGGAGAAGGAGACGCCGAAGAGGTCGAACTCCTTCACCGGGCGGTGGGCGTCCACCGTGAACTGCGGGACGCCGTGCTCGCGCATCAGCGCTTCGAGGTCCGGCCAGACGCTGTAGGTGCGCTCGGCGAGCACGCCCTCGCGCTCGTTGAGCACCTCGTAGAGGATCATGACGCCCTGGTTGGGCAGGCCGACCTCGTACGCGTCCGGATACATCAGGGCCCACCGCACATCGCAGGAGTCCCAGTCCTTGACGGTCGAGTTGAGCTCGCCGCCGACGTACTGGATCGGCTTCTGGACGTGCGGGAGGAGGGCCTCCAGGCGCGGGAAGACCGATTCGACAGGCATGAGGGTGGACTTTCGTTTCGGTACCGGGGTGACCACTCAGGATACTGCCTCGGCGACCGCCTCCCGGACACGGTCCCAGAGGGCGGGCAGCGCCTGCTCGGCCGCGGCCGCCCGTTCCGCCTCCCGCTGGTGGAGTACGCCGTAGGTGAACGCGTTCTCGCCGGACCGGTGCGCCTGGAGCGCGAGTTCCCGGAGGGCCTCGCGGGCGACGCCGGAGTCGTGGTGCTCGCCCAGCAGCTCCTGGAGGTCGCGCATGGCGTTGCGGTACCGCTTGGCCGGGCGTCCGAGGGCGGGGACGGCGGCCTCGGCGGCGTAGCGGGCGCGTTTGGCCGCCTTGCGGGCGTCGTGGAGGGCGGTGTCTCGTTCCGGGTCGCCGGACGGCAGGTCGAGGGCGTGTTCGACGCGCTTGCCGACCCGGCGGTACTCGGCGGCGAGCACCTTGTGGAGGCGCTTCGGCGCGGGCCGGTGGGCGGCCGGTTCGAGCAGCGGGGGCTCGGCGAGGAGGGCGTCCAGGCGGTCCAGCAGGGCGAGGTGGCGGGGGTGGTCCAGGGCGGCGACGGCTCGGCGGCGGGTGCCGGAGCGGCGGGCGGCGTCCCAGATCCGGATCCGGCTGCGGAGCGGGCCGAACAGCAGCGGGCGGGGGAGCTCGGCGGCGGCGGCGCGCAGCCGGTCGGCGAGCACCTCCTGGTCCCGGTCGGCGCCCAACTCCACTCCCAGCAGCCGTAGTTCGTCGACCAGGAGGGCGGTGGCGGACGGGTCGAGGACGCTGCTGTAGGCGCGGAGGGTGCTGCGGAGCCGGCGGGCGGCGACCCGCATCCGGTGGACGGAGTCCGGGATGCGGCGGCGGACGGCGGGGTCGAGTTCGACCAGGGCGTGGGCCTGCTCGGCGAGGTAGGCGAGGAGGACGTCGGCGGTGGTCGGGGCGCCCGCGGGGGCCTGGGCGCGGCGGCCGTCGGAGGCGGCGGCGGGCTTGCGGGGGGTGGTGCGGGGGCGGACCGAGGAGGTGGTGAGGCGGCCCCGGAGGGCGCGGGCGAGCTTGGACGGGGAGCTGCTGCGGCGGAGTTCGCCCTCCTGGGTGAGCCGCTCCTCGACGGCGTCGAGGAGGGCGGTGTCCCCGCCGGGGCCCAGCTCCACCTCCACCTCGGACCATCTGAGGGGCAGCGCCGCCGCCTCGGGGGTGCCGCGCGGATCGGCGGAGACGTCGGCGGTGACCTGGTCGACGGTGATCTCGGCGAGGACGGTGCCGTCGGCGGCGCGAAGGGTGCGCGGGGTGCGCTGGGTGCGGATCCGGACGGCGGGGATCAGCGCGTGGTTGCGGGTGTGGGCGCGGACCAGGGAGGCGAGGGCGCGGGGGACGATGGGGTTGGCGTGGTCCCGGTCGGTGGGGTCGGCGAGGGCGGCGGGGAGGACGCCGTTGCGGGCGGCGGGGACCCGGAGCTCCTCGCGGGTGTCGGTGCCGAGCGGGAGCTTGAGATGCCAGCCGTCCTGGTCGGGGCCGTCGCCGACGCGGTGGCGGAGGGTGATGCCGGCGGCGGCGAGCCGGAGGTCCGGGGTGTCGTAGTAGAGGGCGTCCAGGGAGCGGTGGGGCTCTTCGCGGACGGTGCTCACGCCGGGGACCGTGCCGAGCTCGGGCAGTTGGGGGAGCTGCGGGGGGTGAGCCGGCTGCGCGGGCTGGGGCGGCGGGGACTGCTGGGGCGGCTGGGGCGGCGGGGACGGTTCGTGGGGCGCGGAGGGATCGGCGGGCTTCAGGTGCTTGCCGTGCTTCCGGCGCTTGGGGGCTGGTGGCGGGGTCGCCGCGGGGTGATGGGGGTGGCGGCGGGGTTCGTACTTGCGCTCGATCTCCGCAGCCGCAGCCGGGGGCGCGGGGGCGCGCGGGGGGTGCTCGGGTTCGCGTGCGGCGGGGTCGGTGCCGGATGCGATCGTCGCCATGGTGTCGAGCGTGCCTCAGTCGCCGCGGCGGCGACAGTGGTTGTGGCGGAGGTTTTCTGGAGAGGGCTCGACTGGGAGGGTGGGCTCCTGTTTTCGGCCCCGGACGGCTACGCCGAGACCGGGCGGAGGACGCGGACCGACTGGAGGAGGCCCACGCCCACCCAGACCGCGAACATCGAGGAGCCGCCGTAGCTGACGAAGGGCAGGGGGATGCCGGCCACCGGCATGATGCCGAGGGTCATGCCGATGTTCTCGAAGCCCTGGAAGGCGAACCAGGAGGCGACGCCGGCCGCGACCAGGGTGCCGTAGAGGTCGCCGGCCTGCCGGGCGATGCGGCAGGCCCGCCACAGGACCACGCCCAGGATCAGGATGATCACGCCGGCGCCGACGAAGCCCAGCTCCTCCCCCGCCACCGTGAAGACGAAGTCGGTCTGCTGCTCGGGGACGAACTGGCCGGTGGTCTGCGAGCCGTGGAAGAGGCCCTTGCCGAGCAGCCCGCCGGAGCCGATGGCGATCCGCGCCTGGGCGGTGTTGTAGCCGACGCCGGAGGGGTCGAGGCTCGGGTTGGCGAAGGCCGCGAAGCGGGCGATCTGGTACTGCTTCAGGATGTGCAGCTGGACGACGGCGAAGGCGCCGATCGCCCCCACCGCGACCAGTCCGGCCAGCCACTTCTTGGGGGCGCCGGAGACGCCGAGGACGCCGAGCACCAGGACCACCATCACCATGGTCGAGCCGAGGTCGGGCATCAGCAGGATGACGCCCATCGGGATGGCGGCGAGGATCAGCGAGTGGAGGACGGCGCGGTCGTCGGGGAACTGCCGCTCCCCCGCGTCCACCCGGGCGGAGAGGAGGGTCGCCATCCCCAGGGTGATCGCGATCTTGACGAACTCGGAGGGCTGGATGGAGAAGCCGCCGCCGAGGACGATCCACGAGTGGGCGCCGTTGACGGTCGAGCCGAGCGGGCTGAGGACGGCGAGGACGCCGAGCACGGCGAAGGCGTAGATGAACGGGACGGCCGTGCGCAGCCGGCGCGCCCCGACGCCGATGATCACCGCGCACAGGCCCATCCCGATCACCATGTTGATGACGTGGCGGACCAGGAAGTAGCTGCTGTCGCCGTGGTTGATCGCGGTGCGGTCGCGGGTGGCCGACCAGACCAGCACCGAGCCGATCAGGGAGAGCGCGGTGCAGGCGGCGAAGAGCACCCAGTCCAGCCGGTAGAGCACCGAGCCGCGGGCGAGCAGCCGGCCGACCGCTCCGCGCTGCGGCGCGAACCGCGGGTCCCGGTAACTGGTCGTCAGTCCGGTGCCGGTCATGGCAGTTGGCTTTCTGGTCGGAGGTGCTGGTCGGAGGTGCCGGGCCGGAGGGCGCCGCTCGGAGGTGCCGGACGCGGGCGCCCCGCGGGGACGCGGCCGGGTCAGTACACGGCCGCGCTGCCGGTCGGTACGGAGCCGGCGCCGCGGCGGTCCGGCGGCAGCGCCCAGACGGCGGCCGGGACGGTGCCGGGCGCGCCGGCCGGGGCCGTCGTGTTGAGGTACTGGGCGTGGGCGCTGACCGACCGGTTGAAGGCGGCCTGCTGGGCGGCGGTCACCGAGCCGTCCGGGTGGAAGGTCGGCAGCTGCTTCTGCGGGGTCGGCAGCAGGGCCTTCTTGGGGTCGATCGAGCCGTCGGACTGGACGCCGTAGAGGGCGTTGTAGATGTTGCGGACGGCCGGGCCCGAGCCGCCGGAGCCGGTGCCGCCCTGACTGATCATCATGACGACGGCGTAGTCCTTGGTGTAGGTGTCGAACCAGGACGTGGTCTGCTTGCCGTAGACCTCCGCGGTACCCGTCTTGGCGTGCAGCGGGATCTTGTTCTGCGGCCAGCCGCCGAACTTCCAGGCCGCGGTGCCGCTGGTGACCACGCCCGCCAGGGCGTTGTCGATGTACTGCAGCTGCTGCCTGCTGTCCGGCAGCCTGCCCTGGGCGACCGGGGCGATGTTCTTGACCACCTTGCCGGTGGGCGAGACCACGGCCTTGGCCAGGGACGGCTGGTAGAGGGTGCCGCCGTTGGCGAGGGCGGAGTAGATCCGGGCCATCTGGATCGGCGTCACCAGGGTGTCGCCCTGGCCGATCGCATAGTTGACCTCGTCACCGGCCCGGACGTACTTGAAGTCGGAGCAGTCCTGGCGGGCGATCTGGGTGAGGTAGTCGTTGTTCTTCGCGGACGCCTGCTTGCACCAGGTGTCCTTCATCGCGTCCCAGTAGTCCTGGTGCCACTTGCGGTCCGGCACCCGGCCCTTGACCTCGGACGGCAGGTCGATGCCGGTGGGCTGACCCAGGCCGAACTGGTGGGCGGCCTTGAAGAGCCAGTCCTTGGCGTTCTTGCCGTACAGGCCGCCGTCCTTCTTCCACTGCTGGTAGGCGATGTTGTAGAAGACCGTGTCGCAGGAGACCTCGAGGGCCTTGGAGAGGGTGATCTGGCCGAAGTTCTCGCCCTCGAAGTTCTTGAAGACCTGCCCGCCGATGTTCATCGACGAGGTGCACGGAAAGGTGTCGCTCTCCGTGTAGCCGGCCTCCATCGCGCCCGTGGTCGAGATGACCTTGAAGGTCGAGCCGGGCGCCGCCTGCGCCTGGATGGCCCGGTTCAGCAGCGGGTAGTCGGAGGAGGAGCTGGTCAGCTTGGCGTAGTCCTTGGCGGAGATGCCGCCGGTCCAGATGTTGGGGTCGTAGGTGGGCTCGCTGGCCATGGCGACGATCCGGCCGGTGTGGACGTCCATCACCACCGCGGTCCCGGAGTCGGCCTTGAAGTTCTCGTGGGTGACGGGGTCGTAGGTCTTCCGGAGGGTCTGCATCGCCTGGTTGAGCTGCTTCTCGGTGACCGCCTGGACCCGGGCGTCTATCGAGGTGACGAGGTCGCTCCCGGGCTGGGCGGCGGTGCCGCCGGCGTCGCCGATGACCCGGCCGAGGTTGTCCACCTCGAGGTTGTTGGTCCCGGTGGTGCCGCGCAGGTCGGAGTCGTAGACGGACTCCAGGCCGGCCTGGCCGATCGAGTCGGTCGCGGCCAGCTTGGCCTTGCCGGTCTTGTTCGCGGTCGCCTGGACCTGGTCCTGGGTCACCGGGGAGAGGTAGCCGAGGATCTGGGCCGCGTTGGCGCCGGACGGGCCGGGATAGGCGCGGACCGCGGTCGGCTCGGCGGTGACGCCGGGGAAGTCCTCCCTGCGCTCCATGATCTGCATGGCCTGCTGGGTGGTCGCCTTGTCGGTGACCGGGATCGGCTCGTACGGGGAACCGTTCCAGCAGGGCTGCGGGGTGTTGGCGTCGCAGAGCCGGACCTTGTTCTCCACGTCCTGCGCCTTCATGCCGAGCACCTGGGCGAGCCGGTCCAGGACCGCCTTGCCGCCGTCCTTGGCGGTGAGCAGCGAGGTGCGGCTGACCGAGACCACCAGCTTGGTCTGGTTGTCGGCCAGCGCCACGCCGTTGGCGTCCAGGATCTGTCCGCGCACGGCGGGCACGGTCACCTGGCGGATCTGGTTGGACGCCGCCTGCTGCTGGTACTGGGCCCCGTTGCGGATCTGCAGGTACCAGAGCCGTCCGCCGAGGGTGGCGAGGAGGGACAGCACGACCACCTGAAGGACGACCAGACGGAGGGTCACCCGCTTGGTGCGGCCGGTCTCCGGGATGTTGCTCACGGGTTCTCACTGCCTCCCGAGGAATGGACGGTCTGCGCGGCCGGCGGTCAGAGACGCTTGCCGGGTCGAACCATGCTGCTGCTGGTGCCGGCGCGCTTGCCGGAGGCGCCGGAGCGGCCCTTGCCGAAGCCGGGCACCGTGCCGAGGCCCGCGATCCCGCCGGTGCGGGTGCCCTCGCCGCCGAACATCGCCCGCTCGCGGCGGCGGAAGGAGGCCGCGCCGAACAGCCGCCCGGCCAGGCCGCCGGAGCGGCCGGAGGGGCCGCCGGCCCCGGAGTCGGCGGCCTGGGCCACCGGGTCCGTCTCCACCCTGCGGGCCAGCGCCATCACCCCGGGCACCACGAACGGGGCGAGGATCACGTCGTAGAGGACGGCCGTGCCGATCAGCCCGCCGAGGCCGACGTGCCGGGCGGCGGTGTCGCCGACCAGGGCGCCGACGCCGGCGTAGAGGAGGGTGGCGGTGAAGGCGGCGACCGCGACCAGGGCGAGCGGGGTGAGGACCGAGCGGATCTGCCCGCCGGGCGGCTTGAGCAGCCCGGCGGCGTAGCCGAGGAGGCACAGCACCAGGGCGTAGCGGCCGACGGCGTGGTCGGAGGGCGGCGCGAGGTCGGCGAGGAGGCCGGCGCAGAAGCCGGTGACGCAGCCCCCGGTGGGGCCCCAGACCAGCGCGAGGGCCAGCACCACCAGCAGCATCAGGTCCGGCACGGCGCCGGGGAGCTGGAGTCTGGCCAGCACGCTCACCTGGATGACCAGGGCCACCACGACCAGGACGGCGGCGAGCAGGATGCGGTTGATCCGCATGAGCCTGACTTCCTCTCTTCGGGCGCGGGGCCGGGGGCGTGGGCGGGCTGCGGCGTCGGCTAGTGCGTCGGGGAGGCGGTGGGGGTCGCGCCGCCGACCGCGCCGGCGGTGGTGGTGCCGGTGCCGGAGGAGCTGGGGGTGGCGCCGCCGCTCGGGGTCGCGCCCGGGGTCGCGCCCGGCGAGCCGCTGGGCGTGGCGCGGGGGCGGCCGGGGCCGGCTTGGCGGGCTTGGCCGGGAGCACCGCGTCCCGGGGGTCGGTGCGCGGCGGCTGGATCACCACGCCGACCAGGTCCAGGGCGGTGAAGTCGACGAAGGGCTTCACCAGGACGGTGCGGGTGAGCGAGCCGGGCGTGTCGTTCACCTTCTCCACCGTGCCGACCGGTACGCCCGGCACGAACGGCTTGTCGCCCTGCGAACCGAAGGTGACCAGTCGCTGACCGACCTTCACCTTGGCGTTGCCGTTGAGGAGTTCGACCTTCATCGGGCCGTCGCCCTGGCCGGTGGCGAAGCCGATCTCGTTGCTGCCCTCCAGCCGGGTGCCGACGGTGAACTCCGGGTCGGAGGCCAGCAGCACCGTGGAGGTGCTGGGGCCGACCGTGGTCACCCGGCCGACCAGCCCCTGCCCGCTGATCACCGTCTCGTCCCGCTGGATGCCGTCCTCGCTGCCGACGTCGAGGGTGACCGTCCAGGAGAAGCCCTGGGCCGCGCCGATCGCCACCACCTGCGCGGCCTTGATCGTGTACTGGCCCGCGCCGGCCACCCCGAGGAGCTGCTGCACCTCCGAGTTCCTGGTCCGGGCCAGGTCGGAGGAGGCCAGCCGCTGCTTGAGGTCGGCGTTCTGCCGCTCCAGGGCCTGCAGCCGGGCGTTGTGGTCGCCCGAGTCCCGGATCGCCCGGATCGTGTTGCCGACCGGGTCGACCGCCCCGGCCACGGCTCTCTCCGCCGGGCCGAGGACGCCGGCGGCGGCGTCCCGGGCACCGTTGAGCGGGGACGTGTCACCGCCCCTGATGTCCACGGTGATCAACGCGAAGGCGATGGCCACCAGCAGGACGAGCAGAAGCCTGCTCTCTCGTGTGTCCCTCACGGCGCTCGGCTGGGCCCTTCTCGTGGTGCGGAAGTGCTGCGGTTCCTTGCTGCCGCCCGTCTTCTGACCTCGCGTCAGCGACGGGGCTGGGCGTCCAGCACCTGCTGGAGCGCCTCGAACTCCTCGACGCACTTGCCGGCACCGAGGGCGACCGAGTCCAGCGGGTCCTCCGCGATGTGCACCGGCATGCCGGTCTCGCGCCGGAGCCGCTCGTCGAGACCGCTGAGCAGAGCCCCGCCCCCCGTGAGAACGATGCCGCGGTCCATGATGTCACCCGCCAGTTCCGGCGGGCACTGGTCGAGGGTGGTCTTGACGGCGTCGATGATGCTGGCGACCGGCTCCTCGATGGCCTCCCGGACCTCGGCCGCGGAGATCACCACGGTCTTGGGAAGGCCGCTGACCAGGTCCCGGCCGCGGATCTCGCTGTGCTGCTCCTGCTCGCCGTCGAGGGCGGCCGCGGAGCCGATGGTCATCTTGATCGTCTCGGCCGTCCGCTCGCCGAGCAGCAGCGAGTACTCCTTCTTGATGTGCTGGATGATCGCGTTGTCCAGCTCGTCGCCGGCGACCCGGATGGACTGCGCGGTGACGATGCCGCCCAGCGAGATCACCGCGACCTCGGTGGTGCCGCCGCCGATGTCCACCACCATGTTGCCGGTGGCCTCGTGGACCGGGAGGGCGGAGCCGATCGCGGCCGCCATCGGCTCCTCGATGATGTGCACCTGGCGCGCCCCCGCCTGGGAGGACGCCTCGATGACGGCGCGGCGCTCGACTCCGGTGATCCCGGACGGGACGCAGACCACGACCCGCGGGCGGGCCAGGTAGCGGCGCTTGTGGATCTTCAGGATGAAGTACCTGAGCATCCGCTCGGTGATCTCGAAGTCGGCGATGACGCCGTCCTTCAGGGGCCGGATCGCGATGATGTTGCCGGGGGTGCGGCCGATCATCTTCTTCGCCTCGGCGCCCACGGCGAGGATTCCGCCGGTGGTGGTGTTCACCGCCACCACCGACGGCTCGTTCAGCACGATCCCGCGACCCCTGACGTACACCAGCGTGTTGGCGGTGCCGAGGTCGACAGCCATGTCACGACCGATGAACGACATGTTGTTCGCCATGGGATGAGGGGGCCTTCCCGAGCTCGAGTATGGGGGGACGCGGCGGTACGCGGAGGAGGTGGGTCCGAACCGCCTGACGGGCCGTCACAAAGCCATGCCGGACAGCCCGACCGGAGGTCGGCGGGGAGCGGTGTGGACCGCCTCCATGGTAGCCGCGCCGGTTGGTGGATCACCCGCGCACTCCCTGCCATTGTCGGCGGACGCGGTGAGATCTCCACACATTTGGACGCTCGTGTCGGTACCCGGGTTCCCGGCCACAAAACCGCCACCAGCTCGGAAGTCGCCCGACGGAGCGTCAGGCGCGGCCCGGGAAGAAGACCTTGATCTCCCGTTCGGCGGAGTCCACCGAGTCCGAGGCGTGGATCAGGTTCTCCCGGGTGATGGTCGCGAAGTCGCCGCGGATCGTGCCGGGGCCGGCCTCCAGCGGGTTGGTCTTGCCGGCCAGCGCGCGGATCCCGGCGATGACCTCCTCGCCCTCGACGATCATGGCCGCGGTCGGGCCGGAGGACATGAACTCGACCAGGGGCTCGTAGAAGGACTTGCCGACGTGCTCGGCGTAGTGCCGCTCCAGCACCGAGCGGTCCAGGGTGCGCAGTTCGAGCGAGGTGATCCGCCAGCCGGCCTTCCGCTCGATCCTGGCGATGATCTCGCCGATCAGCCCGCGACGCACCGCGTCCGGCTTGAGCAGCACCAGGGTGCGCTGGGCGGAGGAGTTCTGCGAGGACACGTGCGGGCTCCCGGGGGGTGCGATCCGACATCTGACAGCGATGATCGGTGAGCCTATCGCCCCCAGCTCAGAGCGCCCGGGCGAGGGGACACCCTGCCGGGCCGGCCGGCAGCGGAGGTGGGTCAGCCCTCGGCCTGGGGCCGGCTCGCCGGGGCGAGCCGCTCCGGCTGGTCCGGCTGGTCCGGCTGGTCCGGCTGTTCCGGTCGGTCCGGCTGGTCCGGGTGTTCCGCCTGGTACTTCTCGTAGGCCGCCATCCGGGCCGCCTTGACCCGGTCGGCCTTGCGGCCGTAGTAGACCGAGGCCCACCACAGCAGGGCGAAGACCACGCCCAGCGGATACATCATGCCGACCACCGCGCCGGAGGCGATCAGCGCCAGCTGGAGCACCCAGCCGATGGCGACCGCGCCCGGCCGGGAGAGCACCCCGCAGAGGAGGACGCACAGGCCCATCGCTATCCCGGAGACCGTCCACAGGGTGCCCGTGGAGACGTCCGACAGCCGCATGGCGACCAGCGCGGCGAAGCCGATCACCAGCGCCTCGCTGATCAGGGTGGAGGAGCAGAGAGTTCGCACGGCAGAGTCAGTCCTTCCGGCCGAGGAGGACGCGGGCCTCGCCCACGGTGATCACGGAGCCGGTGACCAGCACCCCGGCCCCTCCCAGGTCGCCTTCCTCCTCGGCGAGCTGGACGGCGGCGTCGATCGCGTCGTCGAGCCTGGGCTCGACCAGCACCCGGTCGGCGCCGAAGACCTCGACGGCCTCCTCGGCCAGGGCGTCCACGTCCATCGCCCGGTGGCTGGTGTTCCGGGTGACGACGACCTCGGCCAGCACCGGTTCCAGCGCGGCAAGCACCCCGGCGACGTCCTTGCCCTGGGTCGCGCCGACCACCCCGATCAGCCGGTTGAAGCCGAAGGCCTCCCGGATCGCCTCGGCGGTGGCCTCCGCCCCGCCCGGGTTGTGGGCGGCGTCCAGCAGGATGGTCGGCGAGCGCCGGACCACTTCGAGCCGGCCGGGCGAGGTGACCCGGGCGAAGGCGTTGCGCACCCCCTCGATCTGCAGCGAGCGGCCCTGCGCCTCCGCGCCGACCCCGAAGAAGGCCTCGACGGCGGCCAGCGCCACCGCGGCGTTCTGCGCCTGGTGCTTCCCGTGCAGGGGAAGGAAGACGTCCTCGTAGTCGGTGCCGGAGAGGCCGCGCAGGGTGACCAGCTGGCCGCCGACCGCGACGTCCCGCCGGACCACCCCGAACTCCATCCCCTCCCGGGCGACCACCGCCTCGACCTCGACGGCCCGGCGCAGAATCGTCTCGGCGGCGTCCAGCGGCTGCTGGGCGACGACGGCGATCGAGCCCGGCTTGATGATCCCGGACTTCTCCACCGCGATCTCGCCCGGCGTCTTGCCCAGCTTGTCGGTGTGGTCCAGGGAGATCGGGGTGATCACCGCGACCTGCGCGTCGATCACGTTGGTGGCGTCCCAGGAACCGCCCATGCCGACCTCGACCACGGCCACGTCCACCGGCGCGTCGGCGAAGGCCGCGTAGCCCATCCCGGCCAGCACCTCGAAGTAGGACATGGGAACCGGCTGGGCCTGGTCGACCATCTTCACGTAGGGCTCGATGTCCCGGTACGTGTCGGCGAACCGCTCGGCCGAGATCGGCTCGCCGTCCAGCGAGATCCGTTCGGTGACCGACTCCACATGCGGGGAGGTCAGCCGGCCGGTGCGGAACTGGAGCTCCAGCAGCAGCCGCTCGACCATTCGGGCGGTGGTGGTCTTTCCGTTCGTACCGGTGATGTGGATCGCCGGGTACGAGCGCTGCGGCTGCCCCAGGATGTCCATGAGGGCGGAGATGCGGTCGAGCGAGGGCTCGATCTTGTTCTCCGGCCACCGGGTGGCCAGCTCGGCCTCTACCTGTTGCAGTCGTGCGTCCGTCACCCGGCACAGTCTAATGAGCGACAGTCGGTCTCCAGCACAGGCCCGCGCACAGACGGCGCCACTACGATGCACGGGCGTGCGGGAACATCCGGCCCCGTACGGGGGCCGGGACCACCGGACGACCGGGGAACTGCCGGGGAAGGCGAACGGGAGCAGGGGATGACGGTTGCCGCCAAGGACGCCGATTCCGATGACGGCACGGCCGACGCCGCGGCGGTCGGGCAGGGGCGGCACGCCTCCGGCCGGACGGTCACCTGGAGCCGGGGGCCGCTGCTCCTCTGGGCCTCCCGCAACGCGGGCTGGCTCGGGCCGGTCCTGGTCGCGCTCTTCGCGGGCGCGCTGCGGTTCGTCTCGCTCGGCCACCCCCACGACTTCGTCTTCGACGAGACCTACTACCCCAAGGACGCCTGGTCGCTGCTGAAGCAGGCCTACGAGGGGACCTGGCCGGACAGCGCCAACAAGCAGATCCTGGCGCACCCGCAGCACATCCCGCTCGGCTCGGCCGCCGAGTTCATCGCCCATCCCCCGCTGGGCAAATGGGTGATCTCGATCGGCGAGGCGGTCTTCGGGCTGAGCCCGTTCGGCTGGCGGTTCATGACCGCCCTCCTCGGCACCGCCTGCGTGCTGATGGTCTCCCGGATCGGCCGGCGGCTCTTCGGCTCGACGCTGCTGGGCTGCACCGCCGGACTGCTGCTCGCCTGCGACGGCCTGTCGCTGGTGCTCAGCCGGGTCTCGCTGCTGGACGGGGTGCTGACGTTCTGGGTGCTGGCCGCCTTCGGCTGCCTGCTGATCGACCGGGACAAGTCCCGGGAGCGGCTGGCCGCGGGGCTCGGGCGGGGCTGGCGCCCATGGCGGATCGCCGCCGGGGTCGCGCTCGGCTGCGCCTGCGCCACCAAGTGGAACGGCGCCTACTTCGTGGCCGGCTTCGGGCTGCTCACCGTCCTGTGGGACGCCGGCGCCCGGCGGCGGTACGGCGACCGGCGGCCGTACACCACCATGCTGCTGCGGGACGCCGTCCCGGCTCTCGGCGCACTGGTGGTGCTGCCCGCGGTGCTCTACGTCGCCTCCTGGACCGGCTGGTTCACCAGCGGCGGCGGCTGGGACCGGCACTGGGCGGCGGGCGGCGGGCTCGGCCCGACCCTGCGCAGCTGGTGGCACTACCAGGCGCAGATGTGGGACTTCAACACCACCCTCACCACCCCCCACACCTACCAGTCCAATCCGTGGAGCTGGCTGGTGATGGCCCGACCGGTCTCGATGTACTGGCACACCGTCAACTTCGGGCAGCACGGCTGCACGGCGAGCGGCGGCTGCACCCAGGACATCCTGGCGCTGGGCACCCCGCTGCTGTGGTGGACGGCCTGCGCCGCCCTCCTCTACGCCCTGTGGCGGTGGGCCTTCCGCCGGGACTGGCGGTTCGGCGCCATCCTGTGCGCGGTGGCCTTCGGCTGGCTGCCCTGGCTCGACTACCAGGACCGGACGGTCTTCTCCTTCTACATGGTGGTGATCGCCCCGTACCTGTGCCTGGCGGTGGCCGGGATGGCGGGGGCGATCCTCGGGCCGGCCCGGGCGACCGTGCAGCGGCGGCGCGTCGGCGCGGTCTGCGCGGGCGTCCTGGTGCTGGCGATCATGGGGTGCTTCGCCTACTTCTATCCCATCTACACCGCCGAGCAGATCTCGATGACCGCCTGGCGGGCCAGGATGTGGTGGACCACCTGGATCTGAGGGCGGCCGCGGGTGTTGGATCCGAGGGGTCCCTTTCCGACGACACGACGGGGGTCCCGTGGACGCGCTGGACCGGCGGATCATCGCCGCGCTGCAGATCGACGGCCGGGCCAGCTGGCGGCGGATCGCCTCCGCGCTCGGTGAGAACGACCGGACGGTGGCCCGCCGCGGGTCCCGGCTGATCGAGTCCGGGGCGGTCACCGTCACCGGGCTGTGGTCCAGCGGGGAGTGCGTCATCGTGCGGCTCAACTGCCGTCCGGGGACCGTCCGGGAGACCGCGCTGGCGGCCGCGCGCTGGCCGGACACCGTCTTCGGCTACATCCTGGCCGGGGAGTCGGACTGCGTCGCCGAGGTGCAGTGCCCGCCGGAGCGGCTGCCGGAGTTCATGCTGGACGAGGTGCCCCGGCTCCCGGGGCTGGTCAGCCGGCATGTCACGCCGGTGCTGCGGTACTTCCGCACGGTGCACGAGTGGCGGCCCGGGATCCTCTCCCCCGACGAGGTGGCGGCGCTGGAGCGGGACGCCTCACCCTCCGCGCGCTCGGACGCCACCGGGCCGGTGACGCCGCCTCAGATCGAGCTCAGCTCGGAGGAGTCGGCGATCCTGCGGGCGCTGGCGGAGGACGGCCGGCGCACCCACGAGGAGCTGGCGGCGATCGCCGGCGTCTCCGAGGCCACCGCCCGGCGGAAGGTCGAGGCCCTGACCCGGACGGGGGCGGTGGTGCTGCGGGCCTCGGTGGAGCCGGCGCTGCTGGGGCTGCCGGTGGAGGCCATGCTGTGGATCCGCACCCGGCCCGGGGACGTGGAGGAGGTCGGGGAGCTCCTGCTGGACTCCCCGCTGGTGCGGTACGCGGCGACGGTGATGGGCGAGTACCAGCTGCTGGTGCACGTCGCCCAGCCGTCGAAGCAGGCGCTCCACGCGTATCTGACCGACTCCCCGTGGGTGCGGCGGGCCGAGGCGGTGCAGTCGCATCTGCTGGTGGAGGCGCTGAAGCGGAGCGCGACGCCGACCCGGCTGATGCGGCGGCTGACGGACGGGCCGGGCGACGGCCGGGCGGACGATGTGGTCGTGGCGGCTCTGCGTTCTTGATCCGTCACCTGCTCGAAGCCATCGACTGAAAAGTTCATAGCCCCGGACGCATTGACGGTATCCGTCATTGCGATCAGGATGTGAGCCGCATCTCAGCGGCAGGCAGCGCATTCTCGGCACGGCACCACGGGACGGCTATGAGCAGCGAACTCCACTACACCGACGCGACCCGGCTGGCCGGACTGATCCGCAGCGGCGAGGTCTCCTCCCGCGAGGTCGTCCAGGCGCACCTCGACCGGATCGCCGCCCACAACGAGACCGTCAACGCCGTCGTCACCCTCGACGCCGAGGGCGCGCTGACCGCCGCCGGCCGCGCGGACCGGGCGGTCCGGGCCGGCGAGGCGCTCGGCCCCCTCCACGGCCTGCCGGTCGCCGTCAAGGACACCCACCTCACCAAGGGGATGCGCACCACCCACGGCTCCCGGATCTACGCCGACCACGTGCCCGAGGAGGACGAACTGCTGGTCGCGCGGATGCGGGCGGCCGGGGCGATCGTCATCGGCAAGACCAACGTGCCGGAGTTCGCGGCCGGTTCGCACACCTTCAACTCGGTCTTCGGCCGCACCCGCAACCCCTACGACCGCTCGCGCTCGGCCGGCGGCAGCTCCGGCGGCGCGGCGGTCTCGCTGGCCTGCGGGTTCGTCCCGCTCGCCGACGGCAGCGACATGGGCGGCTCACTGCGCAACCCCGCCTCCTTCAACAACGTCGTCGGGCTCCGCCCCACCCCCGGCCGGGTCCCCGCCCACCCGCAGACCCAGCTGTGGGAGACCCTCGGCACGGCCGGGCCGCTGGCACGCACCGTCGCCGACGTGGCGCTGCTGCTGTCGGTGCTGGCCGGACCCGACCCGCGCTGCCCGGCCGCCCTGGAGACCCCCGGGGAGACCTTCCGCCGGCCGGCGCTGCTGGCCGGCGCGTCGGAGCCGGGCGCGCTCTCCGGGCTGCGGATCGCCTGGAGCCCCGACCTCGGGCAGGGCCTCCCCGTCGCCCCCGAGGTGCTCGCCGTCCTCGAACCGCAGCTGCGGGTCTTCGAGGAGCTGGGCGCCCGGGTCGAGACCGCCGCCCCCGACCTCTCCGAGGCCGAGTACGCCTTCCGCACGCTGCGCGCCCACACCTTCGCGGACGCCATGAGCGAGCTGGTCGAGCGCCACCGCGAGCTCTTCAAGCCCAGCCTGATCTGGAACGTCGAGGAGGGGCTGAAGCTCAGCGGCCCCGAGGTCGGCCGGGCGCGCGCCGCGCTCGGCCGCACCCACCTGCGGGGGGTGGAGTTCTTCTCCGCGTACGACCTGCTGCTCGCGCCGGTCAGCCAGGTCGCCCCCTTCGACGGCGAGCTGGAGTACCCGCGGGAGATCCGCGGAACCGCGATGGAGACCTATCTGGACTGGATGCGGTCCGCCTACCTCGTCACCGCGATGGGCGTGCCCGCCCTCTCCGTCCCCGCCGGATTCACCGAGGGCGGCCTGCCGGTCGGCATCCAGATCGTCGCCGCCCCCCGGCGCGAGGACCGCGTCCTGCGCGCCGGCGCCGCCTACGAGTCCGCGACCCGGCACGGCGAGCGGCGGCCGGCGTTCTGATCACCGTGGGCGCGGTGACGGCGGCCGAGCGCCGGGCTCGGCCGCCGGCCGGCCGCCGGCTCACGCCTGCGGCAGGGTCTCCAGCTGGCGGGTGATGCGGGCGATGTCCTCCTCGGCCGCCGCGTGCCGCGTACGGATACCGGCCACGACGTTCTCCGGGGCCTTCGCCAGAAAGCCCTCGTTGCCGAGCTTCCTCTCGGCCTGGGCCTTCTCCTTCTCGGCGGCCGCCAGGTCCTTCTGCAGACGCTTGCGCTCCGCCGCGACGTCGATCGCGCCGGAGAGGTCGAGCGCCACCGTCGCGCCCGCCACCGGCAGCGACGCCGTCGGGTGGAAGCCCTCGCCCTCCGGCTGGAGGCGCAGCAGCGAGCGCAGCGCCGGCTCGTGCGGGGCGAGGCGGGTGCCCATCAGGTCCAGCCGGGCCGGGACCTTCTGGCCGGGCTTCAGGCCCTGGTCGGCGCGGAACCGGCGGACCTCGGTGACGACCTGCTGGAGCAGGGTGATCTCCTGCTCGGCCGCGGTGTCACGGAAGCCGCTGTCGGCCGGCCAGTCCGCGACCACGATGGACTCCCGGCCGGTCAGCGCCGTCCAGAGGGTCTCCGTCACGAACGGGACGATCGGGTGGAGGAGGCGGAGGGTGACGTCCAGGACCTCGCCCAGCACCCGCGGCGACAGCGTCGTCTTCGACAGCTCGACGTACCAGTCGAAGACCTCGTCCCAGGCGAAGTGGAACAGCGCGTCGCTGAGCTTCGCGAACTGGTAGTCCTCGTAGTAGGCGTCGGCCTCGGCGACCACCGAGTTGAGGCGGGAGAGGATCCAGCGGTCCGCCGCCGACATCTCCTCGACCGGCGGCAGCGGGCCCTCCACCGTCGCGCCGTTCATCAGCGCGAAGCGGGTCGCGTTCCAGACCTTGTTGCAGAAGTTCCGCGAGCCCTGGACCCAGTCCTCGCCGATCGGCACGTCCGTGCCCGGGTTGGCGCCGCGGGCCAGGGTGAAGCGGAGGGCGTCCGAGCCGTACTTGTCCATCCAGTCCAGCGGGTCCACGACGTTGCCGAAGGACTTGGACATCTTCTTGCCGTGCTCGTCCCGGACCAGGCCGGTCAGCGCGATGGTGTGGAACGGCGCCTCGCCGTCCATCGCGTACAGGCCGAACATCATCATCCGGGCCACCCAGAAGAAGATGATGTCGTGGCCGGTGAGGAGGACGTCGGTGGAGTAGAACTTCTCCAGGTCGGGGGTCCGCTCCGGCCAGCCGAGGGTGGAGAACGGCCACAGGCCGGAGGAGAACCAGGTGTCCAGCACGTCGGAGTCCTGGGTCCAGCCCTCGGCCTCGGTGCCGGGCGCCTCCTCGTCCGGGCCGACGCAGACGACCTCGCCGGCCGGGCCGTACCAGACCGGGATCCGGTGGCCCCACCACAGCTGGCGCGAGATGCACCAGTCGTGCATGTTGTCGACCCAGTCGAAGTAGCGCTTCGACATCTCCTTCGGGTGGATCGACACCCGGCCGTCCCGCACGGCGTCCCCGGCGGCCTTCGCCAGCGGCGCCACCTTGACCCACCACTGCATGGACAGCCGCGGCTCGACCACCGTGTGGCAGCGCGAGCAGTGGCCGACGGAGTGGACGTACGGGCGCTTCTCGGCGACGATCCGGCCCTGCTCGCGCAGCGCGCCGACGACGGCGTCCCGCGCCTCGAAGCGGTCCAGGCCCTCGAACGGGCCGGGGACGGTGATCCGGGCGTGCTCGTCCATCACGGTGAGCGACGGCAGGTCGTGCCGGCGGCCGATCTCGAAGTCGTTCGGGTCGTGGGCCGGGGTCACCTTGACCGCGCCGGTGCCGAACTCGGGGTCGACGTGGGAGTCCGCGACCACCGGGATGGTGCGGTCGGTGAGCGGCAGCTTGATCCGGCGGCCGATCAGATGGGCGTAGCGCTCGTCCTCCGGGTGGACGGCCACCGCGGTGTCGCCGAGCATCGTCTCGGCCCGGGTGGTCGCGACGACGAGGGTCTCGTCGCCCTCGCCGTAGCGGATGGAGACCAGCTCGCCGTCCCGGTCCTCGTGCTCCACCTCGATGTCGGAGAGGGCGGTGAGGCAGCGCGGGCACCAGTTGATGATGCGCTCGGCGCGGTAGATCAGGCCGTCGTCGTAGAGCTTCTTGAAGATGGTCTGGACGGCCCGGGAGAGGCCCTCGTCCATGGTGAAGCGCTCGCGGGTCCAGTCCACGCCGTCGCCGAGGCGGCGCATCTGGCCGAGGATCTTCCCGCCGTACTCGGCCTTCCACTGCCAGACCCGGTCGACGAAGGCCTCCCGGCCGAGGTCGTAGCGGGACTTGCCCTCCTCGGCGAGCTGCTGCTCGACCTTGTTCTGGGTGGCGATGCCGGCGTGGTCCATGCCGGGCAGCCACAGCGCCTCGTAGCCCTGCATCCGCTTGCGGCGGGTGAGGGCGTCCATCAGCGTGTGCTGGAAGGCGTGGCCGAGGTGGAGGCTGCCGGTGACGTTCGGCGGCGGGATGACGATGGTGTACGGCGGCTTCTCGGACTTGGAGTCGGCCTCGAAGTAACCGCGCTCGACCCAGCGCTCGTACAGCGGGCCTTCTACCTCCGCCGGGGTGTACTGGGTCGGCAGATGTTCGGGCGCGCTGGGAGTCCCGGGGGTGTCCGGGCGCTGAGTCATGTCGGTCACGACGCAGAGTCTACTGACCCCTGGGGGCTGGTCACGAACGGCTTTCGGTTGCGGAGGGGAGCGGCGAAGACATCCTCACGACCGTACGGACAGTGATCTGATGTGCAGTCATGACGACCCCTCGACAGGGCCCTTACGGTCAGCCCCAGCAGCCGTACGGGCAGCCGCAGCAACCTCCGTCACAGCCGCCGCAATGGCCCCAGCAGCAGCCGGGCCAGCCGTCGCAGCCGTACGGGCAGCCGCAGCCGTCGCAGCCGTACGGGCAGCCCCAGCAGCAGCCGCCCGCCTACGGCCGGCCGGCGCAGCAGGGTCCGTACGGGTACCCGCAGGCGCCGCAGCAGCAGCCGGGCCAGTACGGCTATCCGCAGCAGCCGCAGGCCCCCGCGTACGGGCAGCCGCAGCAGCCGCCGGCGCAGCAGCCGCCGTACCCGAACTACCAGCAGGTCCCGCAGCAGCCCGGGTACCAGCAGCCCGGGTACCAGCAGCCCGGGTATCCGCAGCAGGGCTACCAGCCGGGCGCGCCCACTCCCCCGGCGGGCGCGGACCGGCGGGGGCTGAAGACAGGCCTGATCGTGGCCGCGGCGGTGGTCGTCCTCGGCGGAGGGGGGACGGCCGCGCTGCTGGCCTTCGGCGGGAGCGGGAGCGCGGGCGACTCCGGTCCGCACAAGCTGGTGCTGCCGGCGAGCTTCCGGGGGATGCCGGGCAAGAAGACCTCGGCCACCACCGACGCGGCCAAGACGCTGGTCACCCCGGGCTCGACGACGGTGAGCTCCGCCTACTCGAAGGCGGACTTCTCCACCGGGCTGCTGCAGTTCCAGGGCTCCTACGGCGGCTCGGCCACCCAGGACCAGCGGTTCGCCAAGGCGCTCTTCAAGACGGACGGGGCCACCTTCACCAAGGTGACGAACCCCGACCCCGGGCCGCTCGGCGGGAAGATGCGCTGCGAGCTCGTGGACTACCAGGGCAGCAAGATGGCCGCCTGCTCCTGGGCGGACGCCAGCACCAACGGCGCGATGATCCTCGCCAACCCGGACAAGACGGTGACGATCGAGGAGGCGATCTCGACCACCAAGGCGTTCCGCTCGCAGGCGGAGGTGGCGGGATAAGCGGACAGTCGGGTCACGGACCGTTCTCGGTTTCTCCATGACTCCGCCAAGAGGCGGGCGCGCCCGCGCGACAGGGGATCTGATGTTCGATCATGTCCCAGGAACCCAGCGGCTTCGCGGAGCCGGCAGACGACCGGCCGTCCGACGGCGAGTGGTTCCCCTCGGGACCGCCGTACGCGTACCCGCCGCCGCCGGTGCCGCCGGCACCGGGCTCGCCGTACGCCTCGCGGTACTCGGCGCCCTACCCCCAGCCGCCGGGCCAGGACTTCGCCCCGCCGCCGTTCGGCCCCGAGCCGCCGCCCCCGCCGTACGGGCCCCTGCCCGGCCCCCGGCGGCGAGCATGGTTGCCGATGCTGATCGCGTTCGGCGCGGCGCTGGCCTCGGTGGCGGCGGTGGCGCTGATGGCCGCCCCGGGCGCCCGGTCGGCGCACGATCCGTTCCGCACGCCGGAGCCCGGCGCCTACCGGCTCCACCCCCCGGCGTCCCTGGAGGGGCTGCGGGGTGCCCCGGACTCCGTGGGTGCCGGTGCCGGTGAGGCCGCCTCCGACTGGGCGGGCCGGGTCTACGGCGACCCCGTCACCAACGGCTTCGAGCTCTACGGGTACAACGGGATGCCCGCCGGCGACCCCGCCCAGACCCTCCGCACCGTGCTGCGGATCGTTGCGCAGGACAGCAAGACCAGCGTGTTCGCGCAGGCCACCGCGGTGAACCCGGGGTCGCACGGCGGTGCGATGGCCTGCGGGTCGACGAACGACGGCTATGTCCAGACGGTGTACTGCTACTGGGCGAGCGAGACCTCTCAGTTCTCGCTCTTCGCCTACGGCCGGCCGGACTACACCACCCCGTCCGAGCTGGCCGCCCTGGCCCGCAGGATCCGGGCCGAGGACGAGGTCCCCGACGCCGGCTGAGCCGCGCCGGGAGGACAGGCCGCCCGCTACGCGCTACGCGCTCTTCTCGCGGCGCTCGCGCTTGATGATGTCGCGCGGGACGAGGGTCGGGTTGACGTGCTCCAGGACCACGTCCTCGGTGACGACCACCCGGGCGACGTCCTTCCGCGAGGGCACCTCGTACATCACCGACTGGAGGACCTCCTCCATGATCGCCCGCAGGCCGCGGGCGCCGGTGGTGCGCCGGATCGCCTGGTCGGCGATGGCCTCCAGGGCGCCGCGGCTGAACTCCAGCTCCACGCCGTCCAGCTCGAACAGCCGGCGGTACTGCTTGACCAGCGCGTTCTTCGGCTCGGTGAGGATCTGCAGCAGGGCCTCGCGGTCCAGGTTGTGGACCGCGGTGATCACCGGGAGGCGGCCGATGAACTCCGGGATCATCCCGAACTTGACCAGGTCCTCCGGCATGACGTCGCGGAAGAGGTCGCTGGAGTCGATCTCGTGCTTCGAGCGGATGTTCGCCCCGAAGCCGATGCCCTTCTTTCCGGCCCGGCCCTCGATGATCCGCTCCAGGCCGGCGAACGCCCCGCCCACGATGAACAGCACGTTCGTCGTGTCGATCTGGATGAACTCCTGGTGGGGGTGCTTGCGGCCGCCCTGCGGCGGGACCGAGGCCGTCGTCCCCTCCAGGATCTTCAGCAGGGCCTGCTGGACGCCCTCGCCGGAGACGTCGCGGGTGATCGACGGGTTCTCGCTCTTGCGGGCGACCTTGTCGATCTCATCGATGTAGATGATCCCGGTCTCGGCCTTCTTGACGTCGTAGTCGGCCGCCTGGATCAGCTTGAGGAGGATGTTCTCGACGTCCTCGCCCACATAGCCGGCCTCGGTGAGGGCCGTGGCGTCGGCGATGGCGAACGGCACGTTCAGCATCCGGGCCAGGGTCTGCGCCAGGAGGGTCTTGCCGGAGCCGGTCGGGCCGAGCAGCAGGATGTTGGACTTGGCGAGCTCGATGCCCTCGTCCCGGCCGCCCGCGGGCTGCCGGCCGTTCTCGCCCGCCTGCACCCGCTTGTAGTGGTTGTAGACGGCCACCGAGAGGGCCTTCTTGGCGGCCTCCTGGCCGACCACGTAGCCGTCCAGGAACTCGTAGATCTCCCGGGGCTTGGGCAGCTCCTCGAACCGCACCTCGGAGGACTCGGCGAGCTCCTCCTCGATGATCTCGTTGCAGAGGTCGATGCACTCGTCGCAGATGTACACACCTGGACCGGCAATGAGCTTCTTCACCTGCTTCTGGCTCTTGCCGCAGAACGAGCATTTGAGCAGGTCGCCGCCGTCACCGATGCGTGCCACGAGGTGCTTCCCCTTCGCCAACGGCTCCGCGTGGGCAGGAGCCTGGTGTGGTTTCCGACGGTACTCCGTCAGGGACGCCGATCCGCCGACTTCGGATGCTTGCCCGTCCGCCCGGGGCGAACAAGCCGGACTGCGCGCCGAACGGTTGGGGTCCGGCCGGGGCAGTCCACACAGGCGGACCGACACCGATGGTGCCAGGCCCGGCCCACCGGATGGAAGACGGGGGCCGGGCGCGGGCGTGTGATACCGGGCTCAATCCCGGCGGGGGCCCGGTGGAACCGGGCCGCGAGGGGGCGTCCTCAGCCCGCGAGGGAGGACTTGCGGGTGGAGATGATCTGATCGATCAGACCGTACTCCAGCGCCTCCTCCGCGGTGAGGATCTTGTCGCGCTCGATGTCGTCGCTGATCTGCTGCACGTCCTTCTTGGAGTGCTTGGCCAGCATCTCCTCCAGCTGCGAGCGCATCCGCAGGATCTCCTTGGCCTGGATCTCCAGGTCGGAGACCTGGCCGCGGCCGGTCTCGGTGTACGGCTGGTGGATCAGCACCCGGGCGTTCGGCAGCGCCATCCGCTTGCCGGGGGTGCCGGCGGCGAGGATGACGGCCGCGGCGGAGGCCGCCTGGCCCATGCAGACCGTGGCCACGTCGCACTTGACGTACTGCATGGTGTCGTAGATCGCGGTCAGCGCCGTGAAGGAGCCGCCCGGGGAGTTGATGTAGATCTGGATGTCCCGGTCGGGGTCCATCGACTCCAGGCAGATCAGCTGGGCCATGATGTCGTTCGCCGAGACGTCGTCGATCTGCGCCCCGAGGAAGATGATCCGCTCTTCGAAGAGCTTGGCGTACGGGTCGTACTCGCGGACGCCCTGGGAGGTGCGCTCGACGAAGCGGGGGACGATGTACCGCCCCTCGGCGCGGAGCTCGCGGTCGTAGGTGGCCTGCATCTCATGCTGCTGATTCATCGGTACTTCAAAGCCTCTCGTGGGAGGGCCGGCGGACGGCCGGTCGGGAAGCGGAGCGCGGGTTCTGACGCCGGATCAGGCGCCGAGGCGCATGCCGTGCGGCACGCGCCGTCAGGCGCCCGTGCCGCCGCCGCCCGGGACGTCCGCGGCGCTCGCCATGATGTCGTCGATGAGGCCGTACTCCTTGGCCTCCTGCGGGGTGAACCAGCGGTCGCGGTCCGAGTCCGCAGTGATCTTCTCGACCGACTGGCCGCTGTGGAAGGCGATCAGCTCGGCCATCCGGCGCTTGTTGCGGATCAGCTGCTCCGCCTGGATCCGGATGTCGGAGGCGGAACCGCCGAGGCCGGCGGAGGGCTGGTGCATCAGGATCTCGGCGTTCGGCAGCGCGAAGCGCTTGCCCTTGGCGCCGGCGGTCAGCAGGAACTGGCCCATCGAGGCCGCCAGACCCATCGCGATGGTGACCACGTCGTTCTTCACGTACTGCATGGTGTCGTAGATCGCCATGCCGGCCGTGACCGAACCGCCCGGGGAGTTGATGTAGAGGTAGATGTCCTTCTCAGGGTCCGCCGCGAGCAGCAGCAACTGGGCCGTGATCTTGTTGGCGATGTCGTCGTCGACCATCTGGCCCAGGAAGATGATGCGCTCGTTCAGCAGACGGCTGTAGACCTGGTCGCCGAGCGCGGCGCCGGCCAGATCGCCGCCGGCGGCGCGGGGGGTCGCAAGCGCGGGAGTCTCGAACTGCGGAGTGGTCACGTATCCACCTGCTCGTTGTGATGGACGGCGGCATCGGCGGCAGCTGGCGCTGCCACCGGCGTCGTCGCGACGTCTTACTTCGAAGGCCGGCAAAGGCCCGCGTGTCCGGGCCCCTCACGCGTCTTCCGCGTGGTTACCAAGGACCCTAACGCGCGGGCCTGGCCCGACCATCCCCCACGCAGAACTGTTCGCTGTGAGCGCAGGGTGACCGCCGCACGCGGGGATCCGGCGGGGGCGGTAAGCGAAGGACCCGGGTGCGCGCGCCGCGCACCCGGGTCCCTGACGCTGGATCAGCCCTCGGAGGCCTCGTCAGCGGCGGCCTCGCCGGCGGTCTCGCCCGCCTCGGCGGCGGCCACGGCCTCATCGGCGGCCTCGGTCTCGTCCTCGTCCTCGAACGAGACCTCGTTGCCCTCCGTGTCGACGACCTTGGCGCCCTCGACGACCAGCGCCAGGGCCTTGCCCCGGACGACCTCGCCGACCAGCAGCGGCACCTGGCCGCCCTGGACGACCTGCTGGGCGAACTGGTCGGGCGACATGCCGGAGGAGGCGGCACGGCGCATCAGGTGCTCGGTGAGCTCGTCCTGGCTGACCGACAGCTCCTCCTTGGACGCGATGGCGTCCAGCACGAACTGGGTCTTGATGCCCTTCTTGGCCTGCTCCTCCAGCTCGGCCTGGAGCTCCTCCTCGGTCTTCTCCTCGGTCTTGAGGTAGTCCGCGAGGGTCAGGCCGGCCGGCTCCAGCTGGTGGTGCTCCAGGTTGTGCCGACGGGACTCCAGCTCGTCCTTGAGGAGCTTCTCCGGGAAGGGCATCTCGACCTTCTCCAGGAGGGCCTCAAGGACCTTCTCCTGGGCCTGGGTGGCCTGGTCGTACTCCTTCATCCGGGTGAGCCGCTTGCGGGAGTCCTCGCGCAGCTCCTCCAGGGTGTCGAACTCGCTCGCCAGCTGCGCGAACTCGTCGTCCAGCTCCGGGAGTTCCTTCTCCTGGACGGCGGTGACCTTGACCGTCACCTCGGCGTCCCGGCCGGCCTGGGAGCCGCCCTTGAGGGTGGTGGCGAAGGTCTTGGTCTCGTCGGCCTTCAGGCCGGTCACGGCCTCGTCGATGCCGTCGATGAGCTGGCCGGAGCCGATCTCGTAGGAGACGCCGGTCGCGGTGCCGTCCTCCGGGACCTCGTCGCCGACCTTGGCCTCCAGGTCCACCACGACCACGTCGCCGGCCTGGGCGGCCCGCTCGACGGACTTGGTGGTGGCGAAGCGGTCGCGCAGCTGCTCGACGGACTTGTCGATGTCCTCGTCGCTGACCTCGACCGGGTCGACGGTCACCTCGATGGACTCGAAGTCGGGGAGCTCGACCTCCGGGCGGATGTCCACCTCGGCGGTGAACTTCAGCTCGGCGTCCTTGCCCTCGGCGAGGCTCTCGATGCCCTCCAGGCCGTCGATGTCGGGCTGGCCGATGACGTCGACCTCGGTCTCCTCGACGGCCTGCTGGTAGAAGCGCGGGAGGGCGTCGTTGACGGCCTCCTCCAGCACCACACCGCGACCGAAGCGCTGGTCGATGATGCGGGCCGGGACCTTGCCCTTCCGGAAACCCGGGACCGTGATCTGCTGGTTGATCTTCTTGTACGCCGCGTCGAGGCTGGGCTTGAGCTCCTCGAAGGGCACCTCGACGGTGAGTCGAACCCGGGTCGGGTTCAGAGTCTCCACGGCGCTCTTCACGGTTCGGTCTCCTTGGGGGCTTGCGGTGTCCGGGCTGATGCCCGGGCCATTGCATGTGTCTGCTATCTCTGCATGTCTGGCATGTCTGGGTGTGCCGGCGGTCAGAACGTCAAAGCGTGCACACGCCACACGTACACCCGCCAGCGGACCATCCTACCGGTACCACAGGAACGGGCTGCCAGTCGCATCCGGCGGGGAACGGCGACGGGCCCGCCGCGCTGTGCGACGGGCCCGCTCGCTTGCTGACCGCTCGTGCTGCTCTCACTTGTCGGGGTGACCGGATTTGAACCGACGACCTTCCGCTCCCAAAGCGGACGCGCTACCAACCTGCGCCACACCCCGTCAGGTCGAGACGTAGCGTACATGCTCCCCCGCCCGGCGCCCGGCAGATTTTCCGCAGCGCTCCGCAGCGGCGGTCCGGGGCCGCGAAAGGCCCGGAAAACGGGGGTCCGCGCGGCGGCCCGCGGCGGCCCGGGGCCCTCGTCCCCAGGCTTCCCGAGCAGCCGATCCGGCGCGCGGAACGGTACCGGCGTGCAAGCAACTGATCCGACCCGCTACGCTGTTCCCCGGTCGCCGAGGCACAGCCCCGGCGCCTGCGGGCGTAGCTCAATGGTAGAGCCCCAGTCTTCCAAACTGGCTACGCGGGTTCGATTCCCGTCGCCCGCTCGGTATGACTCGGCCCCGGGCCGGCGAGAGATCGCCGGGCCGGGGCCGGTCTCGTTTTCCGGGGCGGGCGGGGCTGTCGGTGGGGGTGGGTAGGGTTCCGGGCATGGTGAGTGGGGAGTTCGGGGGCGGGGACGGGGTTTCGTATTTCTCGGGGCGGGGCGGGGTGCGGCTGGCCTATCGGGAGATGGGCGAGGGGCGGCCGCTGGTGCTGCTGCACGGGTTCACGGGGGACGGGACGCTGTGGCTGCGGTACGGGCAGGCGCAGGCGCTGGCGGAGCGGGGGTGGCGGGTCGTGCTGCCGGACTTCCGGGGGCATGGCAGGAGCGACCGGCCGCACGAGGCGGCGGCGTACCCGGCGGACGTGCTGGCGGAGGACGGGCTGGCGCTGATCGGGCACCTGGGGCTGCGGGACGGGGCCTACGACCTCGGCGGGTACTCGCTGGGGGCGCGGATCGCGGTGCGGATGCTGGTGCGGGGCGCGGCGCCGGGGCGCGCGCTCCTCGGCGGGCAGGGGCTGCGGGAGGTGCAGGGGGTCGGGGGCGGCGCCGGGGCGTTCGTGCGGCGGGTGTTCTCGAAGCCGGCCGGGGAGTTCGAGCCGGGGTCGAAGGAGGCCCGGGCGGCGGAGTACTACCGGCAGGCCGGGGAGGACCCGGTCGCGCTGCTGCTGGCGCTGGACTCGGTGGTGGCCACCCCGGCCGAGGAGCTGGCGGAGGTGCGGGTGCCGGCGCTGGTGGCGATGGGGCGGGAGGACGAGCGCGCGGTCTCGGCCGAGGAGTTGGTCGCGGCGCTGCCGGCGGGGGTCGGGCCGGCCTGGGTGCCGGGCGATCACGGGACGGCGCCAGCGTCGGCGGAGTTCACCGCGGCGGTGGCGGACTTCCTCGGCGGGGGCGGCGGTGGGGGGCATCTGCCCGGCAGCTCGGGCGAGAAGGGGGAGGACACCTGATGCGCGACTGGAGGGCCGACGGGCGCGCGGAACCGGCCGCGGCCGCTCACCGGGCGGGGTGCGTCGGCTCCTTCTGGGCCTCGTGTGCGGCGAGTTCGTCCAGCTGCGAGAGCACCGTCGCCGACTCCGGGACGTTGATGCCGGCGAAGATCGCGTGCGCCTCCTGGAGGCAGCTCCGTCCGCGCTCGGTCTGATTGGAGCGGACGAAGGCGAAGCCCAGCGCCGCCTGGGCGAGCCCTTGGCAGTAGGCGCCGTTGGTCTCACGGCCGATGGACAGCGCCTGCTCGGCGCAGGCGATGGCGTCCGGCAGCTCGCCGAGGTCCAGATTGCACTCGGCGAGCCGGGCGAGGGCCAGGCCTTCGAAATTGAGCCGCTGCTGGCGCCGGTAGAGGACGAGAGCCTCGCGCAGGTGCTCCGCCGCGATGTCCGGACTGCCGGTCAGGCGGAGCACGATGGCGAACTGGTAGAGGGTGTCCGCGATGGACATCGGGTTGACCGAGGCCCGGGCCGTGACGAGGGCCTCCGACACCGTCTCCCGGGCCTGCTCCGGCTGGCCGGCCGCGAGGTGCGCCCGGGCGAGGTTGGCTAGGGTGCGCGCGGCTCCGGGCGGGTTGTCCGAGCAGTAGGTGCGCGCCTCCTCGAGGAGGGGTATCGCCTCGGCGGGCCGGTTGGTGGCGCTCAGCACCACGCCGAGGGTGTTGGCCACCCCGTACCGGGTGATGCCCTCCGCGAGGTCGCTCGCCGCCAGCAGCTGTGCCGCGGAACGGAGTTCGGCCTCGGCCGCCGTGTAGTCGCCGCCGAGGTAGCCGAGCACCCCGAGGAGGAAGCGCGCCCGGATCTCGGAGAGGAGGTCCGCGGCGGCGCCGGCCGCCTGGATCGCCGCGGTCAGCACCCGCTCCAGATCGCGCCGGTACATCCGGGCCTCGATCAGCCACAGCCAGGTGAAGAGGAGGTCGACCGCGGTCCGCGGTCCGCCGGTGCGCTCCCTGACCGTCTGCTCCGCCAGGGCCAGCAGGCCAGCGTGCTCGGCGGCCAGCCAGGAGTGCGCCTCCTCGGGCGTCTCCAGGGTGCAGCCCTCGGACGTGGTCGGCGGCAGCTGCCCGGTGAGCACGTCGTTCGGCTCCAGCAGCCGGGAGGCGCAGCGGACGGTCGCCTGGAAGTGGTCCATCAGCCGATGGAGCGTCAGCTCGCGCTCCTTCGGGTCCTCGTGGCGCTCGGACTGGCGGCGGGCGTAGAGGCGGATGAGGTCGTGATAGCGGTAGCGCCCGGGCTCGGGGGACTCCAGCAGCCCCGCGTCGACCAGGGACTCCGCCAGGTCCTCCGCGCCGTACTCGTCCGTGCCGAGCAGCGCGGCCGCCGAGGCGCGCGAGAAGTCGGGGCCGTCCGGCAGCGCCAGCAGCCGGAAGGCGCGGGCCTGCTCGGGGGTGAGCTGGGTGTAGCCGAGGTGGAAGGTGGCCTCCACGGCGAGGTCGCCCACGTGCAGCTCGTCCAGCCGGCGCCGCTGGTCGGCGAGGCGCTCCGCGAGCGTGGCGACGGTCCAGCCGGGCCGCGCCGCAAGGCGGGAGGCCACGATCCGGACCGCCAGCGGCAGCCGTGAGCAGACGCCGACGACCTGGCGCGCCGCTTCCGGCTCCGCGGCGACCCGCTCCGGGCCCGCGATGGTGGCGAAGAGCTGGAGCGCCTCGTCCTCTTCCATCACGTCCACGTCGAACGCCCGCACCCCGGCGAGGCCCGCCATCCGGGCACGGCTGGTGACCACGACGGCGCAGCCGGCGGTGCCCGGCAGCAGCGGCCGTACCTGGGCGGCGTCCCGGGCGTTGTCCAGCACCACCAGCAGGCGGCGGTCGGCCAGGAGGGTGCGGTACATGGCCGAGCGCCGGTCCGAACCGTCCGGCACCTCGCGGGCCGGGACCCCCAGGGTGCGCAGGAAGTCGCCGAGCACGGTGGCGGGGTCGGTGGGGCTGGGCCCGGCGCCCGCCAGGTCGGCGTAGAGCTGGCCGTCGGGGAAGTCGCTGCGGATGCGGTGGGCGGTGTGCACCGCCAGGGTGGTCTTCCCGACGCCGCCGATGCCGGCCAGGGCGCTGATCACGACCGTACGGGAATCGGGGGCCCGCAGGATGTCGGAGAGCTCGCTGATCAGCTTGGAGCGCCCGGTGAAGTCGGCGATGTCGATGGGGAGTTGGGCTGGGGTCAACGGGAGCGCGGAGACGCCCTCGGCGTGCGGGGCGGGGGCGAGGTCCGGGTCGCCGGCGAGCATCCGGCCGTGGAGGGCTGCGAGTTCGGGACCCGGTTCCACGCCGAGCTCGTCGACCAGGATGCGGCGGGTGTCCGTGTAGACGGCGAACGCCTCGGCCTGCCGTCCGCTGCGGTACAGCGCCTGCATGAGCAGCCCGCGCAGGTGCTCGCGCAACGGGTGCTCGGCGGAGAGGGCGGTGAGCTCGGCGACCGTGTCGGATGCCCGGCCGAGCGACAGTTCGCCTTCCAGCCATGCCTCTTGGGCGCGCAGGCGGAGTTCCGCGAGCCGGCGGCGCTCCGCCTCCGCGTACGGTCCGGTCGCGCCGGCGAGCGGGACGCCCTCCCAGAGGGCGAGCGCCTCGGCCAGCGCGCCCTGGCCCTCGGCGGTGCCCGACTCGGCGGAGGCTACGGCCTGTTCGAAGCGGAGGGCGTCGACGTCTTCCGCCGGGACCCTGAGCAGATAGCCGTCGGCGACGGAGGTGAGGATGCGGCCCGGGGAACGGGCGGGCCGGCCCGGCTCGAAGAGGGCGCGCAGCCGGGACACGTACGTCCGCACGGCGCCGACCGAGCGCGGCGGGGGCTCCTCACCCCAGAGCGCGTCGATGAGCTGCTGGGTGGTGACCAGCCGACCCGCGTTGAGCAGCAAGACGCAGGCGACGGCCAGCTGTTGGGGCGAGCCCAACCCCGCGGAGTCGTCGCCGCGTTGGACGCGAACCGGACCGAGCAGCAGGAAGCGCGGTCGGTCTCCGCCGGCGTCCAGTCCCCTCCCGTCCCGCATGGACCTTCTTCTCCCGGAGTGCGCAACGTACGAAAGTACGCGTCGCGGACGAATGTACACCGACATCCGCAGGTTGTTGATTGTCTGTTGATTCGACTGTGCCAGGATTCCGACGTACTGCCTACCGGACCGATCGGCCTGGGTGGGGCCAGCACGTTTCCCTCAAGGAGTCGCCATGTCATCTGCGGACGAGACGGCCACGGTCAAGCCGGAGAACGGCGTGACCCAGGAGACCGCCAAGCCGAGGAACGGGGTCACCCAGGAGACCGCCGCACCGCGGAACGGGGTCACCCAGGAGACCGCCGCACCGCGGAACGGCGTGACCCAGGAGACGGTGACCCCCGACAACGGGGTCACCCAGGAGACGAAGGAAGCCGGCGAGGCCGACAAGGCCTGACTGGACTGCGGTCGGGGCTCCGCGTGGGGAGAGCCCCGGCCGCCGACCACGGCACCGCCGCGCATCGAGGAGGTGCGGCGGTGCCGTTCCGTTTCGGCTCGCCTTCCGCGAGCGGATGGCGTGTGGATCGGTAGTCGTCAGTGGTGCCGAGTAGGTTGTGTGGGCATGGAGTTGACGCAGGTTCGGTTGATCGTTGACGACTTCGCGGTGTGCTTTCGGTGGTATCGCGATGTGCTGGAGTTCGTGCCGCAACAGAGCGGGCCGGAGGCCGAAGTGGGGCCGTACGGCAAGTTGACTCCCCGGGGGAACGGGACCGCCGGGGCGGCGGTGGCGCTGCAGGCGGCCGAGCAGTTCATGGAGTCCGCCGCCTGGTGGTCGGCGGACGGCCGGCGGGGGCGGGCCCTGGTGGTGCTGCGGACCGACGACCTGGATGCGGAGTTGGCCGGGATACGGGCGCGCGGGGGGATCGTCCTCGACGGCCCGCGGACCGTGTGGGGGCGGATGCGGGTGGGCTACCTGCGCGATCCGGAGGGGAACACGGTCGAGTTGCAGGAGTGGCTCGAGTCCCGGGGGTGAGCCGGTGCCGCGGCGCCGGGGAGCCGCGGCGGCGGGACGGACGCGGTGACGGGACGGACGCGGTGACGCCGCCGAATCCCTCAGTGCGTCAGGCCGTTGAGGGTGGACGCGATCTGGTTGAGGAAGGACTTGATCGGGGGCGCCGCGGACGTCTCGGCGAGGAAGAAGCCGAAGAGCGCGGCCAGCAGGGCCCAGCCCAGCTTGATGCTCTTGTTGCGGATCACGATGATCAGGATGATGCCGAGCAGCAGCACGGCGGAGATCGAGAAGACCACCCGGATTCACTTCCTCGTTCGCGACTGTTGCACGCTCACAGGACCGGGCCACCCTCCGTTCCCCGCCCGCTGACAGTTTGTCCGGCGGGGTGCGCCCCGTAAAGTCGTTCCGCGATGACACTGTCCCTTCTGACGGGTTTCCGCCGCACTTGACCACCCGTCATGTGGCGAAGTTGACGATTTGCTGCCGGGTGGCAGAGGTTTCGGCCGTATGTCTGTCGGCCGAGTGTGCGGAAACTGTCAGCCGCGCCAGATCAGCAGGACGGCGCGGTCGTCGTCGGCGCCCTGGGCGACCGACTCGATCAGCCGGGTCGCCGCGCCGCGGAAGGGGGTTCCGACCATCCGGTCGGTGGCGCCCATCAGCCGGTCCATCCCCTCGGTGAAGTCCCGGCCGGGCGCCTCCACCACCCCGTCCGTGCAGAGCATCAGGACGTCACCGCTGCCCATCCGGCCGCGTACGCCCTCGAACTTGGCCGACTCGAAGATGCCGAGGAGCGGCCCCTCGGCCTCGCGCATCCGCCAACTCCCGTTGCCGGCAAGGCGGTGCATCCCCGGCAGGTGCCCGGCGGAGAGGAGCTCGTACTCGCCCGTGTCCAGGTCGAGGACGAGGTGGGCGGCGGAGGCGAAGCCCTCCTCCCAGTCCTGGCGGAGGAGGTAGCCGTTGGCCGCCGGCAGGAAGTCGTGCGGCGGCAGCGAGCCGAGGAGGCCGCCGAAGGCCCCGGAGAGGAGGAGCGCGCGGGACCCGGCGTCCATCCCCTTGCCGGACACGTCGGCGAGGACGACCTCCAGGAAGCGCTGGCCGTCACCGGTGCGGGCGGCCACCACGAAGTCGCCGGAGAAGGACTGCCCGCCGGCCGGGCGCAGCGCCATGTCCGCGTGCCAGCCGTCCGGCAGGCCCGGGATCTGGCTCTGCACCCGCAGCCGCTCGCGCAGGTCGAAGAGCATCGATCCGCCGCGCCGCCAGGGCACCCCGACCCGGTTGCGGAACTGGGCGATCAGCATGCCGAGCGCGCCGATCGCCAGCACGACCAGGACGGTCCCCGGGGTCACCCGGCCGGGCCCGCCGTCCCACGGTCCGAGGAGCCGCGCCTCCAGCGCCAGCGCGACCGCGACCGCGCCGTAGAGGAGGACGAGGCTGCCGGGACGCAGCAGCAGCGCGCCGACCAGCACCGGCAGCAGGAGCGCGAACGGCGGGAACCAGACCGGGGTGGCCAGCACGCAGAGCACGATCAGGATCGGGACGAGGAGGATCAGCGAGCCGAAGGCGATCCAGTCGGAGGCGTCGCCCCGGAAGTAGTCGACCGCGGTACGGCGCAGCCGCCGGCGGGCGCGGTAGAGCGCACGGCGGATCCTCGCCAGACCGGAGTCCTGGGGCGGCCCGGAGGGGCGCGAGGGACGGGAGGGACGCGAGGGCTCGGGCGGACGGCCGGCCTCGGATACGGGCGCGGGCGCGGCCTCGGGTACGGGCGCGGCCTCGGGTACGGGCGCGGCCTCGGATACGGGCGCGGGCTCAGACCCCCCAGGCCCCCCTGACGACGGCGAGGAGGAGGCGGGCGGCACGGAGCCGGCGGTGGTCCCGCTCATGCCGGCAGGCCCGCCCCCGCGCGCCGCGCGGAAATCTCCTCGCTGCCTGCCGCTGCTCCTGATAGGCACGTCATATGGATACTCAGCCGTCTCCCCTGAAACCGGTCCCGTCGCCGACCCCGCTCGACCTGAGCACCCTCGCGCCGGACGAGTGGAACACCTGGTACGGCGTCCTGGAACGCGCCTTCGGCGGGGTGGCGGAGGCCCCCGAGGAGCGAGCGCTCTGGCACGACCTTACCGAGTTCGACCGCTCCATCGCGGTATACGACGGTAAACCGACAAAACAACTTGTCGCGGCGTCAAGCGCGTTCTCCTTCCGCGCGGTCGTCCCCGGCGGGGCGGAGGTTCCGGCCGCCGGGATCACCATGGTGGGCGTCCTCGGCACCCACCGCAGGCGGGGCGTGCTGAGCGCGATGATGCGCCGACTGCTGGACGACGCGCGGGAGCGCGACGAGCCGCTGGCCGTCCTCACCGCCTCCGAGCCGGCGATCTACGGCCGGTTCGGCTTCGGCGTGGCGTCCCGCAAGATGCGGGTCTCGATCCCCCGCCACCGCGTGCGGATCGTCCCGCCGTCGGACCCGAGCGGGTTCCTGCCGCATGGACCGGTCCCCCGGCTCCGGATGGTCGACGCCGCCGAGGCCGCCCCGGCCTGCGAGGAGCTGTACCGGAGGGTGGGCCCCGGGCGGCCCGGCTGGCTGGCCCGCCCGGACGGCTGGGAGCGGCAGGCGGTGCTGGACCCGGAGTCCTACCGAGGCGGCGGCTCCCCGCTGATGTGCGTCCTCGCCGAGGATCCGGAGGCCGCCGGGGACGCCGGCGGCGGCCTGCGCGGGTACTCCCGGTACTCGGTCAAGCCCGGCTGGGAGTGGCAGGGCGCCAAGGGCACCGTGAACGTGCGGGACGTGCAGGCCGCCGACCCGGTGGCGTACGCCGAACTCTGGCGCTACCTGCTGGAGATCGACCTCACCGACACCGTGGTCTGCGCCAACCTGCCGGTCGACGACCCGCTGCTGGAGCTGGTGACCGATGCGCGGAGGTGCGACGCGGGCGTGGTCGATTCGCTGCACGCCCGCCTGGTGGACCTGCGCGCCGCCCTCTCCGCCCGCCGCTACACCCGGCCGATGGACGTCGTCCTCGAGGTGGCCGACGACTTCTGCCCCTGGAACGAGGGCCGTTGGCGGCTCAGCGCGGACGCCGAGGGCCGGGCGGTCTGCGAGCGCACCGCGGACCAGCCGGATCTGGCGCTCACGGCCAGGGAGTTGGGCGCCGCGTACTTCGGCGCGACAAGCCTGGCGCAGCAGGCCGGCGCCGGCCGGATCGCCGAACTCCGGCCCGGCGCGCTGGCGGAGGCCTCGGGCGCGTTCGCCACGGACGTGGCGCCCTGGCTGCCGCGGGGATTCTGAGCGCAGGCGAGACGGCCGCCCCCGCAGGCCTTCGCGGGCTGTCGCGAAGCCAGACGGGGGCGCGTCCCGCCGCCGCTCACTCCGTCGGCGGAAGCTCCCCGGTGGTCTCGTACTCGGTGAGCATGTCGATCCGGCGCTGGTGGCGCTCGGCCGCCGAGAACGGGGTGGCCAGGAAGACCTCCACGAACCGGGTGGCCTCGGCCAGGCTGTGCATCCGGGCGCCGACCGAGACCACGTTGGCGTTGTTGTGCTCGCGGCCGAGGGTCGCGGTCTCCTCGCTCCAGGCGAGGGCCGCGCGCACCCCCTTGACCTTGTTGGCCGCGATCGCCTCGCCGTTGCCCGAGCCGCCGATCACGACGCCGAGCGACTCCGGGTCGGCCGCGGTCCGCTCGGCGGCACGCAGCACGTAGGGCGGGTAGTCGTCCTCCGCGTCGTAGACGTGCGGACCGCAGTCCACCGGCTCATGGCCGTTGCCGGCGAGCCACTTGACGAGGTGCTGCTTGAGTTCGTATCCGGCGTGGTCGGATCCCAGGTACACGCGCATGGGGTCAGCTTACTTGGGGCGGCCGGCGCCGGATCGGAGGGCTCAGCGGCGCGCGGCGAGCTTCCAGGCGGCCGGCAGCAGGCCCATGGCCAGGACGACCTTGATGGCGTCGCCGATCAGGAACGGCACCATGCCCAGCGCCAGCGCCTTGCCGAGCCCCACGTGGAGGGCGATCGCCAGGTAGGGCACGCCGATCGCGTAGATCGCCAGGCTGCCGAGGACCATCGCGCCCGCGGTGCGCAGCGGGGTGCGGTCGGCGCCGCGCCGGGCCAGCGCGCCGACCAGCGGGGCGGCGGCCAGGTAGGCCAGCACGTAGCCGAAGCTGGCGAACGCGGCGCCGGAGCCGCCGCCGGCGAACCAGGGCAGGCCGGCCATGCCGAGCAGCGCGTAGAGGGCGAGCGAGGCGAAGCCGCGGCGGGCGCCGAGGGCCGCGCCGACCAGCAGCACGGCGAAGGTCTGGCCGGTGACCGGCACGGGGGTGCCGGGGATCGGCACCGAGATCTGCGCGGCGATGCCGGTGAGCGCGGCTCCGCCGGCCACCAGGGCGGCGTCGCGGGCGAACGCCCGGGCGCGGCTGCCGGCCGCGGGCAGCTGATCGGCGAGGACGGCGCCGGGGCGTATCGCGGAGGGGCTGCTGGTCACGGTGGTACTGCTCATGATGGGCACTCCGGTCGGCTCTTCGGCTGTGGTGCGTGGGCGTACTGCTGGTGCTGCCGGCGGTACTGCCGCTGCGGGCGGTTCGTGTGAACGCCCGTCAACGTGTGACGGCCTACGTCAAGTTAGCGGACGGACGATTCGGGTGCAGCGGCCGTAATCGACAAGATCGGCAGCGGTAACTTTGTCGACTTCGTGGCGGCCTCTCCCTCGGTCGGCGACGGACGTGTGCCGTCTCACAGCAGACCACGGGTCGCACACCGCAGGGAACGTGCCCCGCTTCACACCCGTCCGGCGGCCGCCCGTGGCGCCGTAGCCGTGGGGCGACTCTTCGTGTCGATGGTGACCGAATCGCGGTCAGAGCCCGCCGCACTCCGTACAAGTACCGCAGGATGTCCGAACACTGAACACCGTGTCCCAATATCCGAACGTCTGGATAGAACCGATGTCCCCAACCCGCGCGGCCGAATCGACCGCCGCGGCCGTCGAGCCGGCCTCCGCCGAGCCGACCGGCCCCGGCACCGGCACCGGCACCCCCGGCGAAGGCCAGCTCTCCCGGTCCCTGAAGCGCCGCCACCTCTCGATGATCGCCCTCGGCGGAGTGATCGGCGCCGGCCTCTTCGTGGGCTCCGGATCGGGCATCGCCTCGGCCGGGCCGTCCATCGTGGTGGCCTTCGCGCTCAGCGGCCTGCTGGTGATGCTGGTGATGCGGATGCTCGGCGAGATGTCCGCCGCCCACCCGGCCACCGGCTCCTTCTCGGTGCACGCCGAGCGGGAGATCGGGCCCTGGGCCGGGCTCACCGCCGGCTGGATGTACTGGGCCATGCTGACCCTGGGCGTGGCCGCCGAGGCGACCGCGGCCGGCGGGATCATCCACGGCTGGCTGCCGTTCCTCCCCGCCTGGGGCTGGGTGCTGGTCTTCATGGCCTTCTTCTGCCTGACCAACTGCACCGCGGTGAAGAACTACGGCGAGTTCGAGTTCTGGTTCGCGGCGATCAAGGTGGCGGCGATCGTCGCCTTCCTGGTGGTCGGCGTGCTGGCGATCTGCGGAGTGATCGACACCGCCCCCGGGGCGAGCAACCTGACCGGTGACGGCGGGTTCATGCCGCACGGCGCCGGCGGCCTGATCTCCGGCATCCTGGCCACCGCCTTCGCCTACGGCGGCCTGGAGACGGTGACCATCGCCTCCGCCGAGTCGGACGACCCGGTGCGCAACGTCACCGGCGCGGTCCGCACCGCGATGTGGCGGATCGCCCTCTTCTACGTCGGCTCGATGCTGGTCGTGGTCACCCTGGTGCCGTGGAACGACCCGGCGGTCGCCACCGACGGCCCGTACGTCGCGGTGCTGGACCACCTCCACATCCCGGCGGCCGGGCAGATCATGAACGTGGTCGTGCTGATCGCGCTGCTGTCGGCGATGAACGCCAACATCTACGGCTCCTCGCGGATGGCGTACTCGCTGGTACGGCGCGGGCAGGGGCCGCGGGCGCTGGCGAGGGTCAGCGGGGGCGTGCCGCGGCTCGCGGTGATCGCCTCCTGCGGGTTCGGCTTCCTGGCCGTGCTCGCCGGGGTGCTCTGGCCGACCACGGTCTTCACCTGGCTGATGAACATGGTCGGCGCGGCCGTGCTGGTGGTCTGGGGCTTCATCGCGGTGGCGCAGCTGCGGATGCGGCGGCGGCTGGAGCGCGAGGCGCCGGAGCGGCTGGTGCTGCGGATGTGGCTGTTCCCGGTGCTGAGCTGGGTCGCGCTGCTCGCGGTGCTGGCCGTGCTGGCGCTGATGACGCTCCATCAGGACACGCTGACGCAGCTGTACTTCACCGGCGGGCTGACGGCGGTGCTGGCGCTGCTCGGCGTCGCAGCACAGCGGCGGCGGAAGCGGTCGGCGGCAGCGGCCTGACGGCGGGCGGCTGACGGCTGACGGCGGGCGGCGGGCGGCGGGCGGCCGACGGCCCCGCAAGCGAACGGGTCCCCCACACCTCCATGGCGTGGGGGACCCGTCCCGTTCGGTCCTCGGCCGCTCAGTCGAAGATCGGGCCCACCGTGCGGGTGCGCTTGATCTCGTAGAAGCCGGGGGTGGAGGCCACCATCAGGGTGCCGTCCCACAGCTGCGCGGCCGCCTCGCCGCGCGGCGCCGGGGTGACCACCGGGCCGAAGAAGGCGACCCGCGGGCCGTCCGGCCCCTCCGGGCCGTCCACCGCGATCACCGGGGTGCCGACCTCCTCGCCGACCAGGGTGATCCCCTCCTTGTGGGAGGCGCGGAGGGCCTCGTCGTAGGCTTCGGACTCGCCCGCCTCGACGAGCTCGCGCGGCAGGCCGGCCTCCTCCAGGGCGTCCGCGATGACCTCCGGCGAGCGGCCCAGGTCGCGGTTGTGGAAGCGGGTGCCGAGCGCCGTGTACAGCGGGCCGAGGACGTCGTCGCCGTGCTGCTGCGCGGCGGCGATGCAGACCCGGACCGGGGCCCAGGCCTCCTTCATCAGCTGCTGGTACTGCTCGGGCAGGTCGCGGCCCTCGTTGAGCACCGCCAGGCTCATCACGTGCCAGCGGACCTTCACCGGGCGGACCTTCTCCACCTCGAGCATCCAGCGGGACGTCATCCAGGCCCAGGGGCAGAGCGGGTCGAACCAGAAGTCGGCGACCTTCGGCTGGGTGGTGTCGGTCATGTCACTCCTCAGGGGTGAACCGGTTCGGTGCGGGGCGTGCCGACGCTGGTGCGGGCGGCCCCCGGCGCCTCCTCCAGCGGCAACGCCGCTCGCCGCGCGGGGATTCCCGGCGGGAACGCGGCGGGTCCCGAGGGGTACACCCAGGCGGCGCAGAGGGGCCCGTGAAAGGATGCAGCGGGTCCACAGGATCCACACGTCCAACGGAGCACAAGGAGCCGACGCCGTGCCTGGAGCAAACCTCACCAGGGACGAGGCCCGCGAGCGGGCCCGCCTCATCAGCGTGGACTCGTACGAGGTGCACCTCGATGTGACCTCGGCGAACCGTCCTGCGGAGGGCAGCTCGGCCGGTACGTTCGCCTCGCGGACCGTGCTGCGCTTCCGCTGCGCCGAGCCGGGCGCGGCGAGCTTCGCCGACCTCCTCGCCCCGGCCGTCCGCTCGGTGCGGCTGAACGGCGAGGAGCTGGATCCGGCCAAGGTCTTCGACGGCTCGCGGATCGCCCTCCCCCGCCTGGAGGCCGAGAACGAGCTGGTGGTCGAGGCGGACTGCGCGTACAGCAGGACCGGGCAGGGCCTCCACCGGTTCACCGACCCGGTCGACGGCGAGACCTACCTCTACACCCACTACGAGCCGGCCGACGCCCGCCGGGTGTACGCGAACTTCGAACAGCCCGACCTGAAGGCCCCGTTCAGCTTCTCGGTCACCGCCCCGCTGCACTGGGAGGTGTTCTCCAACTCGGCGGCCAGCGGCGACCCGGAGCGCACCGAGGACGGCACCGCCCTCCTCTGGCGGTTCGGCCCCACCCCGCGGATCTCCACCTACATCACCGAGATCGCCGCCGGCCCGTACCACGTGGCCCGCGACCACTACTCGCGGACGCTGGACGACGGCCGCCGGATCGAGATCCCGCTGGGCGCGATGTGCCGCCGCTCGCTGGCCAAGTACTTCGACTCGGACCGGATCTTCGAGGTCACCAAGCAGGGCCTGGACTTCTTCCACGAGGCCTTCGACTACCCGTACCCGTTCGGCAAGTACGACCAGGCCTTCGTGCCGGAGTACAACATCGGGGCGATGGAGAACCCGGGCCTGGTGACCTTCCGCGAGGAGTTCGTCTACCGCTCGAAGGTGACCGAGGCGGCCTACGAGAGCCGGGCCTGCGTGATCCTCCACGAGATGGCCCACATGTGGTTCGGCGACCTGGTCACCCCGCAGTGGTGGGACGACCTGTGGCTGAAGGAGTCCTTCGCGGACTACATGGGCTCGCTGTCGCTGGTCGAGGCGACCGCGTTCAAGGCGGGCTGGGTCACCTTCGCCAACCGCCGCAAGGCCTGGGCGTACCGGCAGGACCAGCTGCCGACCACCCACCCGATCACGGCGGACATCCGCGACCTGGAGGACGCCAAGCTCAACTTCGACGGGATCACCTACGCCAAGGGCGCCTCGGTGCTCAAGCAGCTGGTGGCGTACGCCGGGCGGGAGGAGTTCTTCGAGGGCGCGCGGCGGTATTTCAAGCGCCACGCCTTCGGCAACACCCAGCTCCAGGACCTGCTGGACGTCCTCGTCGAGACCTCGGGCCGGGGCGCCGAGGCGATGGCCGAGTGGTCGCGGGCCTGGCTGCAGACGGCCGGGGTCAACTCGCTGACCCCCCGCCTGGAGACCGACGGGGAGGGCAGGATCACCGCCTTCGCGATCCTCCAGGACGCCCCGGAGGACCACCCGACGCTGCGGCCGCACCGGATCGCGGTCGGCTTCTACGACTTCGCGGGCTCCCGGCTGACCCGGGTCAAGCAGGTCGAACTGGACGTCGCCGCGGAGCCGGTGACGGAGGTGCCGGAGCTGGTCGGCGAGCGGCGCCCGGCGCTGGTGCTGGTCAACGACGGGGACCTGACGTACTGCAAGATCCGCTTCGACGAGGGCTCGCTGGAGACCGTCCGCGAGCACCTCGGCGACATCGCCGATCCGCTGGCGCGGGCGCTGGCCTGGTCGGCGATGTGGAACCTGGTGCGGGACGGGCTGCTGCCGGCCGCCCAGTACCTGGCGCTGGTCGACCGGTTCGCCGGCCGGGAGACCGACATCGGCGTGCTGCAGTCGCTGCACGGCAACGCCGAGACGGCGCTCCAGGAGTACGTCGCCGACAGCCACCGCCCGGCGGCCGCGCAGGCGCTCGCCCGCTGCGCGGAGCGCGAGTTGCGGGCCGCCGAGCCGGGCAGCGACCGGCAGCTGGCCTGGTCGCGGTTCTTCTCCAGGACGGCGGAGGGCGAGGAGCAGCTGCGGATCGCCCGCGGCCTCCTCGACGGCACCGTCGCGATCGAGGGCCTGGACATCGACCAGGAGCCGCGCTGGGCGCTGTGGGAGACGCTGGTGATCGCCGGCCGGGCCGGGATGCCGGAGCTGGACGCCGAGTTGAAGCGGGACAACACGGCGAGCGGCAAGCGGCTGTACACCCGCTGCGTGGCGGCACGGCCGGAGCCGGCCGCCAAGGAGGCGGCCTGGCAGGCGGTCGTCGAATCGGACGAGCTGCCCAACGCGCTGGTGGACGCCACCGTCGCCGGCTTCCAGCAGCTACCGATCGAGGGCGGGGACCGGGACGGGAGCGGGGACGGGGACGCGAGCGGGGACGGGGACGCGACCGGGGACCGGCACGGCGGCGGGCTCGCTCTCCTCGAACCGTACGTGGAGCGGTACTTCCAGGTGATCGAGCCGGTCTGGTCCGAGCGGTCGATCGAGATCGCCGTGCGGATCGTCGAGGGGCTCTTCCCGTACCGGATCATCTCGCCGGCCACCCTGGAGCGGACCGATCGCTGGCTGGCCGAGCACGCCGAGGCGGCGCCGGCGCTGCGGCGGCTGGTGCTCGAATCCCGCGACGAGCTGGCGCGGGCGCTGCGCGCGCGGCAGCGGGACGCGGGCGACGCGCGCGACGCGGCGGCAGGGGCGGAGGCGGGGCGTGACGGGCGGGGGCGTGACGGGCGGGGCGTGACGGGCGGGGGCATGACGGGCGCGCCCGCGCCTGGCACGGCCGGCGCTTCGCTGCCCGGCCGGCCGCCCACCGCGCTGGTCACCGGCGCCACCGCCGGGATCGGGGCGGCGTTCGCCCGGCGGCTGGCCGCGGACGGCTTCCGGGTGGTGCTGGTCGCCCGGGACGAGAAGCGACTGCGGGAGTTCGCCGCGAGCCTCCCACGCGGCGGCGCGACCGGCGCGGCCGGGGCGGCCGGGGCGGAGGTGCTGGCCGCGGATCTGTCCACGGAGGCCGGGATCGCCGCCGTCGAGCAGCGGCTCCAGGGCCGCGCCGACCTCCCCGCCGCGCCCGTCGACCTCCTGGTCAACAACGCCGGCTTCGGCCATCCGCAGGGCTTCCTCGACACCCCGGTCGAGGAGGAGGTGGCGATGCTCCGCGTGCACTGCGAGGCCGTGCTCCGCCTCACCCGGGCCGCGCTGCCCGGGATGATCGAACGCGGCGGCGGCCGCGGGGTGATCAACCTCGGCTCGGTGGCCGCGTTCTACCCGCGCGGGACGTACAGCGCGTCCAAGGCATGGGTGGTGAACTTCAGCGAGAGCGCCCGCTCGGCCGCCCACACCGAGCGCGCCCGGCGCCCCGGCGGCAGCCGACGAGGCGTCAACATCATGGCCCTGTGCCCGGGTTGGGTCCGGACCGAGTTCCATGAGCGGGCGGACATGGACGTCTCGGCGATCCCCGAGTCGCTGTGGCTGGACGCCGACCGGGTGGTCGACGCGGCCCTGCGCGACTTCCGGCGGGGCCGCCCGGTCTCCGTCCCGGACGCGCGCTACGCCGCCGCGGTCGCCGCCTCGCGGGCGCTTCCGCGCCGGCTGTCGGCGTACCTGGCGGCCCGGTCGGGGCCGTCACCGCGGTAGCCGCTCGGGCCCGAAATAACTTACTCGCGCGTAAAAATCTTGTTCCGACCCCTCCCCACCAGCGCCGACCGTCCGTAGCATCAGCGGACATGCCCACCACGAGCCTCCCGGACGCGGTCACCTGGTCGATCCCCGCGTTCATCCTGCTGACGGTCGTCGAGATCGTGTCCTTCCGGCTGCACCCGGACGAGGACCAGCGGGGGTACACCGTCAAGGACAGCGCCACCAGCATCACCATGGGGCTGGGCAGCCTGGTCACCAACCTGCTGTGGAAGCTGCCCGCGGTGGCGATCTACACCGCCCTCTACGAGCTGACCCCGCTGCGGGTGCCGGTCCACTGGTGGACGACCGTTCCGCTGATGCTGCTGGCGCAGGACTTCTGCTACTACTGGTCGCACCGCTCGACCCACCGGGTGCGGATCCTGTGGGCGCAGCATGTGGTGCACCACTCCAGCCAGGCCTTCAACCTGTCCACCGCGCTGCGGCAGCCGTGGACCGACCTCACCTTCGGGGTCTTCTACGTCCCCATGGTGCTGTGCGGGGTCAGTCCGGCGGCGGTCGCGTTCTGCTCCTCGGTGAACCTGGTGTACCAGTTCTGGATCCACACCGAGCGCATCGGCCGGTTGCCGGCGCCGCTGGAGTTCGTCCTCAACACACCGTCGCACCACCGCGTCCACCACGCCTCGCAGGGCGGCTACCTGGACCGCAACTTCGCCGGGATCCTGATCGTCTGGGACCGGCTGTTCGGCACCTTCACCCTGGAGACCGACCGTCCGGTCTACGGCCTGACCAAGAACATCCGCACCTACAACCCGCTCCGCGTCGCCACCCACGAGTACGTCGACATCGCCCGCGACCTGCGCGCGGCGACCGCCCGCGGCCAGGGTGCCGGAGCCACCTTCCGCATCTGGGTCAACCACCTCTTCCGGGGGCCGGGTTGGGCGCCGGAGGCCGAGCGGGCCGGCGCCGTCGCCGCCACCACCGAGGCCGCCGCCGCTTCCGCCTCCGCCGACACCGCCGCGTCACCCCAGCCGGTCACCGGAGGCTGAGCCCGTCGCAGGTGGCCCCCGTCGTCACCCGTCGCACGTCGGCAGTCGCCTGCCCCGCTATCCGTCGTTCAGCAGCGCCGACAGGTACTTCTCGTTCGACTGGATATCGGGGTCCAGGGAGATCCAGGAACCGTCGCCGAAGACCAGATCGACTCGCGTCCCCATGCGGCGCTGCCGGGTCCGCAGGGAATCCGGCATTCCCCGCGGGAACTCCGCGACCAGCTGCTCCGGCTGCTCCGGCAGGGTGTCCCAGTCCGTACCCGCGTGGAACACCAGCACCCTGCGGTCCGTCACCACGAAACGCAGGTGCGGACTGAGCGGATTGGCTCGCGCGGAGGAGAAACCCCAGGCCGCCAGCCGGAACTTGCCCGCCTCGCTGGACCAGCCGCCCCGCCACACGCCTCGCTGCCCCCAGGTACTCCCCTGCGAGCTCGAGTTGAAGGGGTTCACACCGCTGAAGAGGTCCATGATGCCGAGCACCCAGAACACCGGCGTCAACCACGAGTGCCCCTCGCTGCGCGCGGTCCTCCCGGAAGGGGCCGACTGCGTCCCGCCGACCACGACCTGACGCTCCACCACCTTCTTCGGAGGAGCCGCCAGCCGGGTGTGGAGATTGACCGGGGCGACGCCCTGGAGCTGCTCTCCCGACTGCCACCATGGGGCCAGCAACTGGGAGAACCACTCGACCGCGGCTTTCCGCCGCTCTTCAACCGCTCCGGTCGCCATGCACTTTCCGTTTCGTCGTCAGGCGTCAGGCACAGGCATCAGGCCGACTTCACGCTGTTCAAGGTCTCAAGATACGACAGAATCACGTGGTTGCCCTGAGACGCCCCAGTCCCCGCGCCCGCGGGCAGACGTTCCGAGAAGGGCAGCTGATACGGCGCGGGCGTCGACCCTCCCGCCGCGTCGGTGGCCATATGGACACCGCCGTCCTGGGTGAAGGTCTCTTTCACGCCGTGGAACATGTCGCTCCCCAGAGCGGGCCACATATTGCCCGCCGAGGGCAACCCCAGAAGCGCGGCCACCTTCCCGCCGGTCTTTCCGTAGAGCTGCCCCAGCGCCTGCCGCGCGGCCGGCTCCATCTCCTGAAGGCCCCGAATGTGGGCGGCCCGTGCGTCGCTGCCCGCCTTCATGGCTTCTTCCAGAGCCTTGGCGTCCTTCTTGGCCGCGCTGCCCGCGCGCAGTCCGAGCTTCGAATCGTGGATGGCGGAGTGAATCGCCTTCCGCGCGCGCCAGAGCTTGTTCAGCTTCGCCAGCCCCTCGGCCGACTTGACCTCCTTGCCCGCCTCCTCGATCTCCTTGAGCATCTTGAGGAGGTCCCGGAGTATCCGGCCGAGCTTCGTGGTCTCCTCGGTGGCCCGGGCGACGAACGCGGCGACCTCGGCTCCCTCGGCGATGGTGCCGACGATGGTCGCCAGCCCGAAGGTCACGAGATCCGCGACCGCCGTCGCGGCCAAGGTCATCGCGGCCCATTCGATGAGCTCGCGGATGATCATTTTGATCACGTCTTCGGCCATCTGGCACTCCTGACCGGCCTGGTTCAGGATCTGTGCCGTCTGGGCCATGTCCTGCGACATGGACTCGACCTGCTCGACGATATCGCCCATGAATCCGCTGAACCTGTCGGACGCGTCGCCCGTCCAGTTCGCGTCCAGCGGCTTCGCCCCCGACCGGAGCTGCTGCGCCAGCTGATCGGCGGCGTGGGCCTGGTCCAGCCACTGCTGACCGGCCTGGTGGAGGGCGTCCGCGTTTCCGGTGACCTGCTCCAGCATGTGCTGGAGCGGCGTGTGGTCGAGGACCGCCTGAACGCCCGAGTCGATCAGGCCGCCGATTCCGCCTTCGTGTTCCTTGTGGATCTCCGGCAATGCGGCGGGAAGGTTGAGGCCGGCCGCCCCGGTCCATTCATAGGCCACGTCAGGCCTCCCGCACGTGCAGGGACTTGAGCTCGGTGGCGTGGTGCTGGTCGACTTCCTGATAGGTCCTGGCGATGTCGGCCAGGCTCTCCCCTATCGCCTCCAGGAAATCCGCCATCTGGGAGGTATTGGTCTTCTCGGCCTGCGCGTGCGACTCGTACTGGCTGTGCAGACTGCTCGACTCGGGAAGATGCCCGAACCAATCCGCTGAGACGTTGACGGCGGCGAGACTGCCATGGATCCTGCGCATGGCATCGGCTTGCGCCTGCACCACCTTGGCGTAGTCCTGGACCGCTTGCGGATGGACCGTAAAACTGTCACCGGACATACATCTTCTCCCCGAGAAATCCCCGTCGGCCACCCTCTGCGCGGGGGAGGCCGAGAACGGCCCCACGCTATCGCAGCCCTACGGCGACCGAAAGCGTCGGATCCGCTACAGGCCCGGTACTCAAGCCCGGTGCTCCGCAGGGCGGTTGAGGAAATTCCCCCGCCGGTCCACGGCACCGCTGCTCCGGCGGCCCTGGATTGTCAGTGCCCCCTGGGAGACTGTTCGTACAGGGAAGTTCTGCGGGCTGGGGTGGGTCGGATGACGGTGATCACGGTGATGGCTCCGCCGACGGGGACGACGCAGGGGCGGTCGGTGAGCGGGGCAGCGCCCGGGGGCGCCACGGCGGACTCCCCCGCGCTGGGCGACGCCCTCGCGGCCGGCCTGGCCCGCACCGCCCCCTCCGGCGCAACCGCCGCCCGACTCGCCCAGCTGGTTCCGGCGGAGCTCTCGGACGGCGGCCGGGTGGACGCCCTCATCGCCCTCCACCGGCACCAGGGCTGGCTGCAGGCCATGGAGTTGCGCCTGCTGGCCGATCTGGAGGCGCAGCCGCTGCAGTGCATTCCCGGCCGCCCGGACGCCCTCGTCGACTTCGACGAGACCAGGGAGCAGGTCGCCGCCGCCCTCCACCTGCGGCCGGACACGGCGGGCGCGCGGTTGTGGGACGCGCGCCGTCTGGTCGGCCGCTTCCCCGCCACCGTGCGGGAGCTGGCCCGCGGCCGGATCCACTTCATGCAGGCCAAGGCCCTGGTGGAGACGACCGAGGTAGTGGCCGAGCAGCCCGAACTGCTGCGCGCGATCGAGGAGTCGGTGCTGCCGAGGATGCCGCAGCAGACGGTCTCGGCCACCCGGAAGTCCATCGAGCGCGCCATTCACCGCCTCGACCCGGACGGCGCCGAGCGCCGCCACGAGCAGGCCAAGGAGACCCGTGGCACCTTTGTGAGCCCCGAGCCGGAGGGCATGGCCACCTTCGGCGCCCGCCTCACCGCAGGCGAGGCGGCGCAGGTGGCGGCCGGTCTGGACGCGGTGGCCAAGGCGGCGCCCGAGGAGGACGTCCGCACGATGGGCCAGCGGCGGGCGGACGCGCTGGTCGCGCTCGTCGCCGGGCGGACCGCCGGCCAGGGGGCGGGAGTTGTCGCGCGATCCGCGACAGGTTCCCTCTCCCTCGGGCGCGGCCGGGTCGGCACCGTGGTCCAGGTGACGATCCCCTACGACACCCTGATCGGCGTCTCGAACGCCCCCGGCGAGCTCAGGGGCCACGGCCCGATCACGGCCGGCCAGGCCCGCGCGCTGGCCTTCGGCCCGGACAGCGTCTGGTACCGGCTGCTGCTGGAGCCCGCCACGGGACGCCTGGTCAAGACGGATCCCGCCGCCTACCGCCCCACCGCCGAGCTGGAACGGCACGTCATCGCGCGCGACCCGCACTGCCGCTTCCCGGGCTGCTCACGGCCCGCCGACCGCAGCGACCTCCACCACGTCCGCGCCTTCGCCCGCGGAGGACGCACCGACGAGGACAACCTGGTGCCGCTCTGCCGACGCCACCACCTCACGGCCCACCGGGCCGGCTGGTCGCTCGACTACGACCCGGCCGGCGGCGGACTGACCTGGACCGCCCCCACCGGCCACAGCTACGCCAGTCACCCGCACCGCTACCCCACCGGGGCCCCCGCCGCCGCCTGACCGCCGGACCGGGAACCTGTCGCGATTTCCGCGACAGATCCCCGAGCGGGCAAGGGCCGTCCGACGATCAGCGGCCCGGCTGGTGACCGCCGCCGCCGGGCGCGCCACCGTACGGCGGCTGCTGAGGGGGCTGGGCCTGGGGCTGGGCGTACGGGTTGTTCTGGTAGACCGACTGGGGAGGCTGTCCTCCCCCGCCGCCGGGCATGCCGGCCGGAGGCTGGTAGCCGCCGGTCTGCGGAGTCTGCTGCGGATACGGCGGGTACTGCCCGCCGCCGGCGCCGCCCGATCCGCCGCCGTAACCCCCGGGCCCGCCACCGGAGTTCCGGTTGCGGCGCCGGACCAGCAGCACGATCACCACGATCACCGCGACGACCACCACCAGCCCGACCAGGACGCCGATGACGACCCCGTTCGAGGAGCTCTTGCTGCCGGCGGCCTGGGATCCCGGCCCCGACGAACCCGTCGCGGCGGTGCCGCCCGGCTGACTGCTCAACGCCTTCGCCTGCGGCAGCGGACCGCTCGCCGGCCCGGCCGGGATGTTCTCGGTGAGCGCGGCGTGCGGCAGGATCACGCCGTAACCCCAGTGCGCGTCCGGCGCCTTGATGCCCTTCGGCTCGCCCGCGGACCTGATGATGCGGTTGACGACCTGACCGGCGGTCAGGTCGGGGTACTTGGCGCGGATGAGGGCGGCGAGCCCCGATACGTAGGCGGCGGCCGGGCTGGTTCCCGTACCCATTCCGTACTGGGTGTCGCTGCCGTTGTTTGCGCTGACGATGTTCTCAGCCGGAGCAACCACGGTGATGTGACCGTAGTTCTCACCGCTCCAAACGGTGTCGGCCTTGGTCAGCCCTCCGACAGAGATCACCCCGGGATATTTCGCCGGGTACCCGACGTTGTCCAGCGAATCGTTGCCGGCGGCAGCCACGAGGACGACGTTGTGCTGCTCGGCGTAGGCGACGGCCGACAGCTCCTCCGCGCTCGACGTGAGGTTGCCGATGGACATGTTGATGACGCCGGCGTGGTGATCCACGGCCCATCGGATGGCCGCTGCTACATCCTGATGACTGGTGGCCGCGGCATTGTTGCTGTCTCCTGTGAGTGCCACAGCGATCGGCAGGATCTTCGCGCCGGGGGCGATTCCCTTCATCCCCTCCGAACCGCCAGGGCCGTGACCGTGCCCGGCGATGGCGCTCGCCATCGCTGTCCCGTGCCCCTGACCACTCGCACTGTGGTCGACCCAGCCCTTGTCCGCGGGGGTGAGGAAGTCCTTTCCGGGGAGAACCTGCCCCTTGAGGTCCACATGAGAGGCCCGAACGCCGGAGTCGATCACAGCGACGGTCTGGCCGGCTCCAGTCGTGATAGGCCAGACGTTCTGTGGCACCTCCCACTGCTTGAGCGCCCACTCGGCATCCCGCACCTGGTCAGCACTCGCGGTCGGAGAAACCGCGAGTACCAGGCCTCCCGCGAGCGCCGCTCCCACGACCGCACGCAACACCCGCGTGAAGGCCATTCGCTGTACCCCATTCCTTCCATGCCGATGGCCCCGGGGGGAGATCCCACGGGGCCATCGGCCACTTGCGTCGAGCGTCATATTGAAGTCTTGACGACCTGCTACCCGATCACCGGAGGGTTCGGGACATCATCCTGCATCCAGGTCTCCTCGTCTTCAACGAGGTAGTCCGCGCGTCCCTTGCGGTCCTTCTTACGGCCACCCCCGCGGCCCATACCGCCCATGCCGCCCATCATGCCTCGGTTGCCCATGCCGCCCTCGCCCTCGGCCGCGCCACCACCGATGCCGGAGCCGCCCTTGGTGAAGGCACTCTCGCCGGCCATTCCGGCCTCGCCCTCCAGCGCGGCACCGCCCCTGCCGCCGAGCGCGGCCCGCTCGGCCGCGGTGAGCTCGGCCTCCGACGCGGCGCCGCCGAGCCCGCCCTTGCCGAGGCCTCCCTCGCCGGCGAAGCCGCCACCTCCGAAGCGCGACCGGCCGCCGAGTCCGCCCGTAGCGCCGAGGCCGCCGATGACGCCGAGGCCGCCCACCCCGCCGAGACCGCTGTGTCCACCGGCGGAGCCTCCGCCGAACCCCTGCGGCCCGGTGGGGTTGATCACCCCGGTGCTCCCGCCCTGGCCACCCGACACCCCGTCGATTCCGGTGGTGCTGGGGAGGCCGGTCAGATGGGGCTGGGCGATTCCGCCGCTGATACCGCCTCCGCCGGGACCGGAGTAGTGGCCGCCGCCGGTGACCACGCCGCCACCGGAGGTGGAGTTGGGCGACTCCGGCGTACCCGAACTCGGCTGGGTCACCGATCCGGTGTGCTCCTTGACCGGCTGGGGCCAGACACCCAGGTTCTCCCTGCCGCCCCCAGGCGTCTGCTGCAGGATCGCCGCGTTGTTGTTGTAGTCGGTCCCCAGGCTCTGCATGACGAGGACGTTGTGCTGCTTCGCCTCCATCTGGGCGCTGAGCTGGCTGCCGTCCTTCTGCACCGCCTCGGCGAGGCCGTACTTCGCGGCGTCGGTCTTGAACTGGTAGTCCGAGCGCTCGGAGGTGAGGGCGCGGCTGGCGCGGTCCCACCAGCTGGGGGCGTGCTTGATGTTGGACTGCGCCCGGGTGAGCGACTCGCTGGAGCTCTTCAGCGCGGTGTGGGCGTTCTTCGCGTAGGTCAGGCTGTTGGTGAGGCTGGTGTGCAGCGTCTCGGCGTGGGTGCGGAAGCCGTCCGCGGCCGGGCCCGTCCAGTGCTCCAGCATGTTGTTCACATGCGTGTGGAGCTCCTTGGTGATGTCGGCGATCTGGTCGTGGATCTTCATGTACTGGTCCGCGACCGAGGAGATCCGACCCGGGTTGGCGTTGGCCACCATGTCGACCAGGGCCTGGGTGTCGCCCGCCGCCTCGAAGTCGGTGGTGAACCCGCCGGCGCCGTAGTGGCCGCCGTGGTTCTTGGCGAGCACCTGCTTCCAGGCCGCGTCGGCCTCGTTCTGCTGCTGCTGCATCTGCTGCGCCAGCTGCGGGTCGTAGTACCCGTCCGGCCCGTATCCGTACGCGTAGGCGTCGGAGCCACCCATGTCCCTGTCCTCTTCTTCCCTGCCGCGCCCGGCCCCCAGGCTTAGCGCCCCCGTACCGGAACTCGAGTTGTGGTCATGTGCCGTGGCCGCAGCTCAGCGGCCGACAAACGTGCTATCGCGACCGCTGCCGTCAGTGGTTCATCATCGAGTCGGACGTCGCCGTCTCGTGCTGCTGATAGCCGTTGTGGACCTGGGTGGTCCGACCGTGGAAGTCCTGGATCATGGACTTCAGGGACGTGATCATCCCCTGGATCTCCGAGCGCATCGTCTCGTGCGCCTGGTGCAGCTGGGTGGCCTCGACGAAGTTGTGGCCGAAGTCGGTGGACTCGAGATTCGTGTCGTGCACCGCGCACTGTTCCGGGCCGCCCATGGAGTCGCACACACCCTGCAGCTTCTTGATGGTGTCCTGCAGGTAGTCCAGGTCGACCGAGTACCCCTGACCGGTCATGCCGTCTCTCCCCGTTCCCCTCGCCTAGTCCTGCTCGTCGCTCGCCTCGTCCGGTTGCGTCCGGGCGCTACAGCCCGCCCCGGCAAGCACAGGCAGAACACATCATATGAGCCGCATCAAGCGTGTTCCACATCCGTTGCGATCCCAACACCGTAGGAGAATGGCCACGGTGGTACGGGCGGCGTCACCGCGGTGGACCGGCCCGTCCCGGCGCGACCCGCACCGCCGGCACCAGCCGACCGTCCGCGACTCCCCTACCAGGGTTGTTGCCTGCGGCCCAGGCGCCCAACCCGCTGTCGGGGGACGGGATCCGTTGTACGGGCGACGTGTTGGGGCGTCCCGGCGGGGAGATGGGAGGGTTCGGCGGGGATTACGTGGCGACGCTTCGCAGGGCCGTGCGGCGCACCGAATCGCCGCTTCCCCGGGTACAGGACGTCCGCGGCCTCCACGGCGTCCACGGCCTCCACGGCGTCACCTGACCGGGTGACCGCCCTGCGCAGCGTCGGCCCCGTCCCTGGGCAGGCTCGGCTCCGCACCGCTCCCGTCTCGCTCCCGCGTCCCACCCGCCCGCCGTTCGGCACGAGGCCCGGGTGGGCCGGGAGGGTACGAATCAGAAGTCCGGACCCGACGTCCCCGCCTTTGCCTCGGCTTGGTGGCTTCCCCGGCCGCGATTGTTAGGGTCTTCTCCGGCCGATGGACGTAGTGGCGAGGAACGGTAAGCGGGGGCTGCGGATGGCATCGTCATACTTCAAGACCGAGCTCGGTGTGCTGGATCGGCTGACCAATATGCTGACGGACTCGGAGGAGTGCATGGACTCCGCGCTCCGGGCGATGAAGGACGAGAGCTCCGGCAGGATCGGGACTCCCGAACTCGACCAGGCCTGCGCGGACTTCCAGAAGACCTGGGCCTACGGCCTCGAACAGATGAAGAAGTCCTCGACGGACCTGCGGGACGGCCTGAAGAACACCAGTGCCAATTACCGCCAGGTCGAGAATGCGCTCCAGAACGAGTTGAAGAAGCTCAACGCGACCATTCCCGGGCAGAGCACGGGGAGCGGTTCGGGGAGCGGTTCCTGATGGCGGGCGACTGGCACGGGAACTACGACGTACTGGGCAGCGCGGGCGGCGCCATGCCGCTGGCCTTCCTCGACTGGAACCCGCCGACGCTGGCCGACGTACTGCACGCCGGCGGCTCGAACATCCTCGCCGGGGGTGTCGGCCCGAGCCTGACCGCCGGCTCCGGCTACGAGGGCCTCGGCCGGCCGCCCGCGCCCGGCACCGCCTACCCGGCGCTCGGGATCGACCCGGCGGCCGGTGATCCGGCCGAGGTCGCCCGCCTGGTCGGCGCCCTGAGCGGGGCGGCACAGAAGCTGGCCTCCGCGCAGGAGCTGATCCAGAAGATGGCCGACGACAAGGACTCCTGGCAGGGCTCGGCGGCGGAGGCCTTCCACGCCAAGCTCAAGGAGGACCTGCCGAAGTACCTGAAGGAGGGTCAGGAGTCCCTGCAGAAGGCGGCCCACGACCTCGGCGGGTGGGAGACCCGGCTGAACGACCACCGCTCCCGGGCCCGGTCCATCGAGGCGGACGCGCAGAGCGCGCGCAGCAGCTTCGGCACGGCCTGGTCCGATGCGGTGGCGGCGGTGCGGAGCAACAGCGACGCCCTCGCGCTCCAAGGCCGGCACTTCGACTCCGACCAGGCGCTCCAGCAGGCCGACGACCGGATCAAGGCCGCGATGTCCACCGTCGAAGACGCCGTCAGGCGGGTGGACAACGCGTTCTCGACCCTCCATCAGGCGATCACGGACGCGAAGAAGCTGGCCGACGAGCACTTCCACGACGCCTCCTCGGTCGCCGACGCGTTGCGCAAGGACGCGAAGGACCTCGCCCCGCACAAGCCGAACCCGATCCTGAACTGGATCAAGGAGCACGGCGGCGACATCCTCGGCGCGGCCGCGGCGGTCTGCGGTGTGCTCGCGCTGTTCTGCCCGGTGTTCGCGATCCCGGCGATCCTGCTGAGTGTCGGGGCGCTGGGGCTGCACTCCTGGAAGATGGCCAGCGACGGCGCCAAGCTCTGGCCCCCGACCAGCGCCGAGGCCCTCGGCAACTGGGCCACTCTGGGGTGCGACGCGCTGGGGGCGGTGCCGGGGATCGGCCCTGCGGCGAAGGCCGCCGGCTTCCTGAAGGACGCGGCCGAGGCCGGGGAGGCGGCCGGAGCGGTGGCGAAGGGCGCGGAGGGCGCCGAGGCCGCGACGAAGGCAGCGGAGGGCGCGGGAGAAGCGGCGAAGACGCCGGGTTTCGCGAGCCGGTGGGGATCGGCTGCCAAGGAAATGGCGGGCGGAGACGGGGCGGTCAACCCCATTTTGAAGAGCGCGGCCAAGAGCATGGGGATGGACAAGGAGTCGGCTGCATTCGCCGGAAAGCTGGTGCAGTTTCATATCAACGCCACCGGCGCGGCGTTCGCTGCGGCCGGGGTCGTCCCCGGAGTGGCGGAAGACCCGTCGTATGCAAATTCCAATACCAGCGTCCTGCTCGGATCCGATGGACTCGTGGCCGGGCCCGCGTTGCGGGATGGTGCGCACGGAACCACCGCTATCGTCGGTGGACTTGCCAAACTCGCACGTGGTTAACGGAGGGATGCCGTCATGGTGCTGATCGTCGTGGTGGTCTGCGTGGTGGCAGCGCTGATCGCGAGCTACTACACGCTTCAGTGGAGGAACCGCCACCGCCCGGCAGAAGAGCAGGAGGCGGCGTTTCGTAAGGAGTTCGACCGACCGCAAGTGGGGCCGGCTCCTGACCAGGTGGAGATCGACCTGGACGACTACAGGTTGCCCCTCGACCGGATGAAGGCCATCGGAGCCGATTGCGGGTTCGAGTTCCAGCGGACCGCATGGATGGGCAAGCAGGGAAAGCGCGCCTACTTCGTTCGCCGCCAGGAGGGGTGATGCCGACAACTGACGCGATGGGGCTGCGGATCCCCGAGTTCTTCGTCGACCTCCCGCACCTCGACGACCCCGGCCTCCTTCTCGACAAGCTGCGCGAGGTCGTCGACGCCGTCGCCGCGGACGCCTCCCCCTCCGATCGCGAAACGCTTCTGACGCTGTATCGGACGGCCTACGGCTCGCTCCTCGCCGAGGGGGCGATCTACGTCGGGTACGGGTACTTCCGTACCGACGACGGCGGGTTGTCGATGGCCACGCTGAACGTCTTCGTCAAGGACCAGGAGGAGGCGAACCCGCATCTCACCATCGCCCAGATCCTGAAGGCGCACGCCGAGGGCGGGCCGCGGCACGCCCCGGGGGTCTCCGCCACACCGATCGAACTCCCCTGCGGGCCGGCCGCGTTCGTCATCCGGATGACGCTCGCACCGGACGACGTCGAAGCCGTCTCCCCGATGGCCTGGCAGGCGCAGGCGGTGATCCCGTTCCCGCAGGGCCAGCGCAAGGTCGTGGTGATCGACCTCAGCACGCCCTGCCCCACCGAGGCGCCGTACTACGCGGGCATCCTCGACGCCATCGCCCACACGGTCACCTTCACCACCACCAACCCCGAAGCGGTGCAGGACAGCCCGGACGGCGGGGCCGGCGAGGACGCCGCCGACGCCGAGGACCCCCGATCCCGCATCTCCCAAGCCCTCGGCTGACCGGCAGGGCAGAGGCGCCCGGCCGCCGGCTCCGCCCGGCCGCCCCCCGACCACCGCCTAATTCGCTCGAACCCGGCCCCGCAACTCAGTAGCGTCCTCCCATGAGCTCTGCGGATGAACCACATCCCAGCACCGCCGCCGTCCCCGCGGTCCCCGCCGTCCCCGCCGTCACCATCCGGTCCGCGACGGCCGCCGACGCGGCGGATCTCGCCCGCATCCATCTGGACTCCCGGGCCGCGACCATGCCGTATCTGCCCCCGCAGCGGCGGACCGCCGAGGAGGTCGCCGCATGGTTCGGGTCGGTCGTCCTCCGCACCTGCCGAGTCTGGGTGGCGGTACGGGCCGCGGAGTCGAGCCGCCGCCTCGACACCGTCGGCTACGCCGCCGTCGACGGCGATCTGCTGGAGCACCTCTACCTCCGGCCGGACGTCCGCCGCCAGGGCATCGGCACCCTGCTTCTCGACGCGGCCAAGCGGCACAGCCCCCACGGCCTCTCCCTGCACGTCTTCCAGCAGAACACCGAGGCCCGGGCGTTCTACACGCGCCACGGCTTCCGCACCCTCGACACCAGTGACGGCGCGCGCAACATGGAGCACCTCCCGGACATGACCCTGCGCTGGGACGGCGGCGCTACGCCGCCGACAGCAGAGCGCCGAGCATGAGCAGCCCGCACACCAGCAGGTTCAGCCCCTTCTTCGCCATGACGATCGCGACGAACTCCCGGATCACCGCCGACGGCCAGAAGTACCGGGCCGTGGGCGAGCCCACCACCTCGCTGCGGATCCGGACCCGGCGGGCCGTCAGGGCCGCCCGCAGCACGTGGTAGTTGTTGGTCACGACCAGGCAGCGGTAGCCCTCGGGGAGGCTGCGGTCCAGGATCTCCTTGCTGAACCTCAGGTTCTCCGCGGTGGTCGTCGAGCGGTCCTCCCGTACCACCCGCTCGGCCGGTACGCCGGCGGCGATCAGGTAGTCCGCCATGGCGTGCGCCTCGGGCAGGTCCTCCCCCGGACCCTGGCCGCCTGATACCACGATGACCGGCAGGGCCTGTCCCGGCGCCGCCGCCTGCCCCGCTTGACCTGTCTGCCCCGCCTGCCCCGCCTGCCCCGCCTGACCTGTCTGCCCCGCCTTTCCGGCCGCCTTGGCCTCCGCCTTCTCGAACTCGGCCCGCCCCCGGTCGAGTCGCGAGGCGAGCAGCGGCGGCACCCGCGACCCGATCAGCCCCGACCCGAGGACGATCACGGCGTCCACCCGCCCCCAGTACGGGAGCCGGGCGTAGAAGAGCGAGTAGAGCAGAAAGCTGCTGAAGAGGAACGAGACGTACGCGAGGAGCACCACTAGCACCACCTGGAGCGCGTGCAGCGGCAGGCTGTCGATCCACTCGCAGATGGCGAAGAACACCCCGTACCCGACCATCCCCAGCCCCACCAGCAGCGAGAGGAGGTTCGCCGGCCGGAGGCCCTCTCTGCGCACCATCGTCACGCCGTTGCAGATCAGGAAGACGGCGAGCAGCACCACCGCCGCGACGAGGGCCAGCACGAGCAGTACGGCCAGCAGGACGGCGCCCTCGGGCAGGAACAGCCTCAGCGTGTCGAAGGCGGACAGCAGCGCGCAGAGGACGAGGAAGAAGAGGTAGACGGCGTTGCGCAGCCGGCGGCGGTCCCGGACGGTCGCCACCGTGAAGACGATCAGCCAGAACAGCGTGGCGGGGTACAGCAGGAACAGGAGGGGTACGGATACGGGCACGCGACGGTTCCCCAAGGCTCGGCGACGACTAAGGACGGCGGCGGCGACGGCGGCGGGGGCCGACCGGACCGGTGCCGACAGCGACTCCGGCTCCACTCCGACTCCGGTTCCGGCTCCGACCCCGGTTCCGGCTCCTCGTCCGACCCGGGCGAGACGCCGTCGCTCTCAGCATCGCCCTCGGCGTCGGCCGGCGCCATCACCGACGGCGTCGACACAGGCATCGGCGGTACCGGGCTCGAGCCGGGGGCCGACCCGCCTCCCACCACGCGCGCTTCAATGCCCAGGACGCCGGGCACGCCCCACCAGTTCCTCCCGGCTACTCCGTACCCCTGCGCTCGCCCGTACCCCTGCGCTCGCGCGTCCCGCTGCGCTCGCGCTCCCCCGCGTTCTCCTCCGCCCCCGCCCCGCCCCCACGCCCGCCTCCCGCGCGTCCGACTCCCGCGCGTCCGACTCCCCGCCCCCCGCCTCGTTCCCGTCCACGCCCCGTCCGCGTCCCGGTGCCCACGCCGCCAGGACCACCGTCGCCACGCCCGTGACGATCGCCAGGACGAGGAACGCGTCATGCATCCCGTGGACGAAGGCAAGCCGTCCCGCCTCGGCGACCCGGGCTCCCGCACGGCCCGGCAGACGACCGGCGATCTGCAGCGCCGCCGCCAGGGACTCCCCAGCCCGCGCCCCCACGCCGGAACCGCCGCCACCGCCGCCACCTCCAGGCGCCGCCCCTCCCCCCAGCGCGAAATGCGCGTGGTACCCGCTCGCCAGCAGGCTCCCGGCGAGGGCGATTCCGATGGCGGCGCCGATCTCCCGGGTGGCGTCGTTGACCGCCGACGCCACACCCTGCTTGCCGCGCGGCACCCCGCGGACGATCGCCGTGGTGGCCGGCGCCCCGCTGGTGCCCAGCCCGGCGCCGAACAGGGCGAGGTAGGCCGTCATTCGCGGGTAGTCCGGTGCGACTCCGAGGCCGCTGACCCCGACCAGCGAGACAGTGATCATCGCCAGCCCGGCCGCCGTCATCGCTCGCAGCCCGACCCGCTCGGCCAGCCACGGCGCGAAGACGGCTATCAGCACCAGCGGAACGGTCATCGGCGCCAGCGCCAGTCCGGCGCGCAACGCCGAGTAGCCCCACACCAGTTGGAGGTACTGCATCTGCAGGTAGAAGATCCCGAAGGTGGCGACGAACTGCACCGTCATCGACGCCGAGCCGGTGCCGAAGCCGCGCCGCCCGAACAGCCGGATGTCCAGCAGCGGTGCGGCCAGCCGCCGTTCGAGGAGCACGAAGCAGGCCACGGCCACCGCCCCGCCGCTCAGCGTGCCCAGGACCACCGGGCTGCTCCACCCGTGGTCGGGCGCCTCGATGACGCCGAAGACCACCAGCCCGACGGCCACCGCGGAGAGCACCGAACCGGCCAGGTCGAGCCGGGGCGCCCCGGTCTCCCGCGAGGCGGGCAGGAAGCAGCCGCCGACCACGAGCACCAGCGCCAGCAGCGCGGTCGCCGCGAAGACCGCCTCCCACGACCAGACCGCCAGCAGCGCCCCGGCGCCCAGCAGTCCCAACGCCCCTCCCGCGCCTGCGAATCCGGCCCACACCCCGACCGCGCGCGAGGCCTGCCGGGCGGGGAACTCGGCAGTGAGGATGGCCAGCGTGGCGGGCATCACAAGACCGGCTCCGAGGCCGGCCGCGGCCCGGCAGACGATGATCCACTCCGGTGCGTCCACCACTACCGGGACCGCCGACGCGACCGCGAAGACGCCGAGCCCGGCCAGCAGCAGTCCGCGCCGCCCGCGCCGGTCGCCCACCGCGCCGGCCGGCAGCAGCACGCAGGCCAGGGCCAGGGTGTAGGCGTCGACGATCCAGGTCGACTGGGTCTGTCCGGCGCCGGTATCGCGCGCCAGGTCGGGCAGGGTCGTGGTCAGCGACGCCACGGCCGCCATCACCAGGGAGACCGCCAGGCAGGAGACCACCAGCGTCCAGATGCGGCCCCAGGACCAGTCCCGCATCTTGGCCGCCTTTGCCGTCTCGGCCGTCTCGGTCGCCCTTGCCGCCCTTGCCGCCCTTGCCGCCTCGGTCGCCTCGGTTTCCGGCCCGGCCACGCCCACCACCCACATTCCCGACACACGCGTCGGCGCCGACCGAGAGCAGCGCTCGGAACCGCGCGCTCGCGCCCCGCCCCGCCCCGCTCATAGTCTGACGCTCCGTCAGAAACGCTCGTACCCGGCTGGCCCGACTCACACCAGGCCCGCACAGAAGAGTCACGGCAGTACCCGCCCGACTCGCCGCCGCCCCTCCGACTCCCCGCCCCTCCGCCTCTCCGCTTTCTGCCCTCGTGGCCCCGTTCCCCCGCTCCCCCGAGACCCCCGCTACCCCCTACCCCGCAGCCCCGCGCGGCGGATACCCCGGCATCGGCGGCAGCACCCCCGCCGCCAACCCCCGTACCACGGCGGCCTGGTTGCGCCAGGCCTCCACCGTCGCGCGGGTCCGGTCCTCCAGCGCCCGGGCCGCCGTCTCCAGCACCTCGGCCAGCGCCACCTCTCGCACGATCGACCCGTCCCGCTGCTGCCCCACCGCTCCCGTCGGCACAGGACCCCGCCTCCAAGCCAGTTCCGTCATCGCAGCCGGTTCCGGCCAGGATCAGCAGCCGACCCAGCGCCGTCAAGGCGTCCCAAGGTCCCTCAAGGCCTCTCAGGGCCCCGCCGAGGTGCCCCCCTGCCCCCCGAAGAACCGGCCGCCGCCATCCAGCGCAGCCCCTGCTTCAGGTAGGCGCGGGGGTTGGTGTCCAGATGGCGCGCCCAGGCAGGGGTGCCGGTCTCACCGCGCAGGCGGGCGTAGCAGGCGAGGGCGTAGCCGAACATCTGCTCGGAGAGGTAGCCGAGCCGCGCAGACGACCACCCGTCGCCGCCCTGCCGGAACTCGAAGGCGGCGTTGGCGTTGAAGACCCCGAGGCCGAAGTAGACCGTCAGCAGGTCGGTGAGCTGCTCGTGGTCGCGCTGCCCGGGGTTCAGGCCGCGCTCCTCGATCAGCAGGACGTGGCCGAGCTCATGGGCGACGACCGCGACCAGCGCCGTCGGGCGGGCGGCCAGCCGCCCGTCGACCGACACCACCGCTCGCCCGCCCTGCCGGCGGTAGTGCCCGGCGGCGCTGCGGGAGCTGCGGTTCAGGCGGAGCCCGGCGACCATCGCGTCCTCCCCGTCGTCCGGCTCCACCTCGACCTCCACCCGGTCGGCCGCCACCCCCATGTACCCGCAGACCCGCGCGACGACCTGCCGGACGTCCGCCTCCGACCCGGCGTACGGGCCGGGGAAGAACTCCGCCGTCGGCAGCACAGGCGCCCGGGTCAGCGGTTCCGGCCCGAACTCCCCGGCCAGCAGGGCCATGGACTTCTCGATCCAGGCCCGCGCCTCCGGCCCGACCGGGCACTTGGCGGCGAACAGCCCCACGACGACGCCTCCTCCTCAGCCAACACCGGTCACTCCCCTACGCCCCCCTCGCCCTTCTCCCTCCCCTCTCCTCCCCCCACGCTGAACGAGATCCAGACGTCCGGCCGCAGCTCCGGACGGCCCGGCACCGGTCGGCGCTCCTCGCTCCACCGGTCGCCGGCGGCCTCGGTCGCCACCCGGCGCCAGAAGCTCACCGCACCGCGGTTGGCGTCCTGGAAGGCGACCTCCCATGCCCCCGGGTGACCGGCCAGCACCTCCCCCACCGCCCGCAGCCCGACCCCCGCCCGGCGCACCCCGCGCACGACGAAGAAGCTGTTCAGCACCCGTACCGGGGACCCCAGTCCGCGGACGAACGCGAACCCGGCCGGACGGTCGCCGCAGACCACCAGGTACGGCGCCCAGTCGACGTCCTCGAAGGCCGCCCGCAGCCGCTCGTCGCGAAAGGTCCCGTCGGGGTTGGGCAGCGCGTTCGACGCGCCCTGGAACTCGGACATGTCATGACGGAACATCAGCCACAGCCGCTCCACGACGGAACGGTCGGCGGGGAGGGCGGGACGAACGGAGACACTCGGCATCGGATTCATGAGACTCCTTCGGATTCGGCAGAAGCGAAGACAGCCCGCGGGCATGAAAAAAGCCTCCCCGCCGGATCCACCTGATCCGGGCCAGGAAGGCTGTTCGTACCGCCGTCATTCTACCAGTCGCCCTCTGCCACAATGCCAGAATGCCCCCATGCCGACAGCCGACGAAGAAGAGGTGAGGCACCGCCAGGCCGGCTCCTTCGGGTCGGCGGCGGACGCCTACGAACGGGGCCGCCCGCCGTACCCGCCGGAGGCGGTTGCGTGGCTGCTGCCCGAGGACGCGCGCACGGTGGTCGATCTCGGCGCGGGCACCGGCAAGTTGACCCGCGCGCTCCGGGCCCCCGGGCGGGAGGTGATCGCCGTTGAGCCGTCCTCCGGCATGCGCGAGGAGTTCTCCCGCGTACTCCCCGACGTCCGCGTCCTGGACGGCACCGGTGAGTCGATCCCCCTCCCCGACTCAACCGCCGACGCCGTTCTCTGCGCCCAGGCCTGGCACTGGGTGGCCCCGGAGCGCGCCGTTCCCGAGGCCGCCCGGGTGCTGCGCCCCGGCGGGCGGTTGGGACTGGTCTGGAACCTCCGTGACGTCTCGGTCCCCTGGGTCGCCGAGCTGGAGGGGATCCTCCGCCACTACGCGGCGGCCCCGACCGAGGACCGCCAGGTCGACCGCGTAGTCACCCCGTTCGGCCCGGTCTCGCGGCAGGACTTCCACTGGAGCCACCCCATGACGAGCGCCCGGATCCTCGACATGATCTCCTCCCGCAGCTACGTCATCACCCTCGACCCCGCCCCGAGGGCGGAGCTCCTCCGCCGCGTCCGGGCCCTCCTGGAGGCCCACCGCCCCACCGAGCTCCCCTACCGGACCGAGTGCTACCGCTCGACGCTGACCGCTGACCCGCTCAGATGACGTTGTAGCCCCTCGGCGCGTCGTAGATGTCCGCCTCCAGGACGTAGACGACCCGCCGGGACGGGATCACGATGAACTCCACCATCGCGGAGTCCTCCCGACTCGCCCGCGTGAGCTCGTCATTCGTGTACCGCAGACCGGTTCCGGGACCGTAGGGATCCTCGGCGACCTTCCTGACGAGCCGCAGCAGCCGCCGCCGGTCGTCGGCCGGAAGGAAGTCCCGAAGCCTCGCCGCCCGCTCGGTGTACTCAACCCGATACCTCATGGTGCTCGGAGGCTATGCCGCCGCCCGCGCGCCCGACCAGCGAATTCCCGAGGCAGGGGCGGCGTCGGTCGGTCAGCCGCCCACCCGGAGGAGCAGCTTGCCCGTGCTCGCCCGGCTCTCGATCAGTTCGTGGGCCGCGGGGGCGTCGCGCAGCGCGAACTCCGCGGTGACCGGGACGCTCACCCCGCTCTTCGCCGCGAACGCGAACGCCTTCTCCGTCAGCTCCCGCAGCAGGGGCGGGGATGTCTGCCCGATCGTGAGAATGCTGAACGCGCCCGCGCTCTGGGCCCGCCCCGACAACTCCTCGAACCCCGCCGACCAGGCCGGTTCCCCGCTCGCGTTGCCGTAGGAGACGGCCCGGCCGAACCAGGCCAGCGCGCCCAGCCCGCGCCGCCAGGTGTCGCCGCCCACCGGGTCGAGGAGCACGTCCACTCCGCGGCCGCCGGTGGCCTCCCGGACCCGCACGTCGAAGTCCTCGGCCAGGAACACGTCCGTGTAGCCGAACTCCTGGGCGTACGCGGCCTTCTCCGACGTGGACACCACCCCGTACACCGCGCTCGCGCCCGCCGCCGCGGCCAGCTGGCCGGCGACCGTGCCCACTCCGCCGGCCGCGCCCTGGACCAGCACCGACTCCCCGGTGCCGATCCGGGCGGCGTGGAACAGCAGGCCGTAGGCGGTCACCAGCACCGTGGAGAGCGCCGCCGCCTGGCGGGCGTCCAGGCCGTCCGGCAGCCGGAAGGTACGGGCCGCGTCCGCCACCGCGACCTCCGCGTAACCTCCGCCTTCGAGGAAGGCGACGACCTCGTCGCCGACCGCGAGGCCCGCCACCCCCTCGCCCACCTCCCGCACCCGCCCGGACACTTCCAGCCCCGGCACAAAGGGCAGGGCCGCCACCCGGTAGCCGCTGCCGCGCGCCTTCACATCGGCGAAGTTGACGCCCGTATAGGCCACCTCGACGGCCACCTGCCCCGGCCCGACGGCCGGCTCCGCCCGCTCCACCACCCGCAGCACCGAGGCGGGCCCGTACTCGCTGAACTCGACTGTCTGCATGGCGACTTCAACGTGCCGCCACACACCCCTTGTTCCACCCACCCCGGCGACCACAGCCCCAGAGAACCGACTCGCAGTAGCCGTCTCATTGGGCCGGCGGGTCCAGCCAAGAGGCGGTTGACCAACTTCCGTCCGGCCAGTACGGACTGCTCTGGCAGGATGCGCCGGTGATCACATACAGCACCGATCTCTCGGATCTCGCAGAGCAGGACCTCTCCGGTTTCTTCGTGGGCTGGCCTGTACCGCCGACGGCCGCGCAACACCTTGCCGTTCTGAAGGGCAGCTATCGGGCCGTCATCGCCCGGGACGCCGAGACGGGCCGCGTCGTGGGCTTCGTCAACATGATCAGCGACGGGGTGCTTACCGGCTTCATTCCGTGGCTGGAGGTGCTGCCCGAGGACCAAGGGCAGGGCATCGGCGGGGAACTGGTCCGGCGCGTCCTCGCGGAGGCGGAGCATCTGTACTCCGTGGATCTGAGCTGCGACGAGTCGTTGCGCGCGTACTACGAAAAGCTCGGGATGCTGCCGCTGAGGGGCATGGCCGTCCGGCGGTGGCGGGTACTGGCCCCGGAGGGCTGAGGCCGGACCGGGTCCGGAGGCACCGGTCCTCACGCTCCCGCCGGTCCTGACGCTCGCGACGTGCGATACGCGCCTGCCACCAGTGCCCCACCACGGTGCCGGCCATCGTCAGCACACCACCGGGCCCCGGGCCGACCGAAGCGTGACGCCTGCCCCTCACTCGCCGCGTTCGAAGGTCTCAATCTTTACGCGGAAAAACCCGCTTGAATCAGAAACCGGGTTGAGCAGCACGACGAAGTCGGGAAGTGCGTTCACGGGGGCCCTTCCGTCCAGGGTGCCGCCCGATTCCGCGGCCCAATCGATCAAGTGGACGACGACCGCATACTCTCCCGTGGGCACAGCGAATTGGAGGGTGCCGGGCCACGGCTCCCCGCGAACCTCTTCGATGCCGCTGATGCACGCGGTCCCCTGTGAGAGGAAGCGGTACGGCTGCGAGGACACAAGGGCGCAGACCGACTCGCGTTGCGTCAGCCGTGCCTCTCCCGGCGCCTGCCCCACCCGAGCCAGCACCCCGAACGCTCCATCACTGCGAATGTTGACGGGCACGAGCGACCCCGCGCGGATACTCCGCAACTGATCGTCGTCCTCCAGCAGTTCCCGCTCCCAGGTGTCGTAGTCGACGACTGCGGAGAACGCGAGCGGGTCCCACAACGCGAGCATGCCCGCATCCGTCGCCACCGTCACCGGGGCCGCAGCATCGGCAGACGGATCGACCATCACGTCCTCCAGAATCCAACGAACCCGGGCCGGCCGGCGCCAGGCGCCGCCCTATCCTGCCAGCCCGTTCGCACCGCGCCAGTTGTGGCCGTGTGCCGTACCACAGGGGCAGCCGAGCCCATGAGTTGGGCCCCGCTCCCAGATGGAGGGGCAAACAACTTACTTTGAGATTCTCAAAGCCCTCCTTAACCACGCCGCCGCGCCCCCCTACCCCGCCACCCGGTGGCCTTCCGCCCTGGCGGGCCGCCGCCCTCCCGGCTCCCTCCGCTTGTCGGTCCCGCATGGGAGGATGCGGCACATCCGCCGACGAAGTCCTCGCGGCCGACGTGGCAAGACGTAGCGCCGACGATGCCGATGAATGGAGCATGCCCCGTGCCCGGCACCAACCTGACCCGCGAGGAGGCCCGCGCCCGAGCGGAGCTCCTGCATGTGGACGCGTACGAGATCGAGCTGGACCTCAGCTCGGCCCCCGACGGGGGAACCTTCCGGTCCACCACCGTGGTCCGCTTCGCCTCGCGCACCCCCGGCGCGTCGACCTTCATCGACCTGATCGCGCCCGCCGTCCACGAGATCACCCTCAACGGCACCGCGCTCGACCCGGCGCAGGCCTTCGCGGACAGCAGGATCGAGCTGCCCGCCCTGGCCTCCCAGAACGAGCTGCGGGTGGTCGCCGACTGCGCCTACTCCAGCACCGGCGAGGGCCTCCACCGCTTCGTCGACCCGGTGGACCGGCAGACCTACCTCTACACCCAGTTCGAGGTGCCGGACGCCCGCCGGGTCTTCGCCTGCTTCGAGCAGCCCGACCTCAAGGCCACCTTCGACTTCGCCGTCACGGCGCCCGAGGGCTGGAAGGTGGTGAGCAACTCCCCGGAGGAGACGGCGAGTGCGAAGGCCCCGGGCCGGCACGTCTTCGAGCGCACCCCGCGGATCTCCACCTACATCACCGCGATCATCGCCGGTCCCTACGAGTCGGTGACGGACGTCTACGAGAACAAGGAGACCGGCCAGCGGGTCCCGCTCGGCGTCTACTGCCGCCCCTCCCTCCGGCAGTACCTGGACGCGGACGCCGTCTTCGAGGTGACCAAGCAGGGCTTCGCGTACTTCCAGGAGCGCTTCGACCTGCCGTACCCGTTCGCCAAGTACGACCAGCTGTTCGTCCCCGAGTTCAACGCCGGGGCGATGGAGAACGCCGGCGCGGTGACCATCCGCGACCAGTACGTCTTCCGCTCCAAGGTGACGGACGCGGCCTACGAGGGCCGGGCCGAGACCATCCTCCACGAGCTGGCCCACATGTGGTTCGGCGACCTGGTCACCATGGAGTGGTGGAACGACCTGTGGCTGAACGAGTCGTTCGCCACCTTCACCTCCATCATCTGCCAGGCCGAGGCCCCCGGCTCGCGCTGGCCGCAGGCCTGGACGAGCTTCGCCAACACCATGAAGACCTGGGCGTACCGGCAGGACCAGCTGCCGTCCACCCACCCGATCATGGCGGAGATCAACGACCTGGAGGACGTCCAGGTCAACTTCGACGGCATCACCTACGCCAAGGGCGCCTCCGTCCTCAAGCAGCTGGTGGCGTACGTCGGCAAGGACGAGTTCTTCCGCGGCGTGCAGGCCTACTTCAAGCGGCACGCGTGGGGGAACACCCGCCTGTCCGACCTCCTCGGCGCACTGGAGGAGACCTCCGGCCGCGACCTCAAGGCCTGGTCGAAGGCCTGGCTGGAGACGGCGGGGATCAACGTCCTGCGCCCGGAGCTGACGGTCGGCCAGGACGGCACCATCACCGCCTTCTCGGTGGCCCAGGAGGCGCCGGCGCTGCCGCAGGGCGCCAAGGGCGAGCCGGTGCTGCGGCCGCACCGGATCGCGATCGGCCTCTACGACCCGGCCCCGGACGGCAGCGGCTACCTGACCCGCACCGACCGGATCGAGCTGGACGTCGCCGCCGCGGCCGCCACGCCCGTGCCGCAGCTGGTCGGCCGGAAGCGCCCGGCGGTGATCCTCCTCAACGACGACGACCTGTCGTACGCCAAGGTCCGGCTGGACGCCGACTCGCTGGCGGTGGTCCGGGGGCGGCTCGGCGACTTCGCCGACTCGCTGCCGCGCGCCCTGTGCTGGGCCGCCGCCTGGGACATGACCCGGGACGGCGAGCTCGCCACCCGCGACTACCTGGAGCTGGTGCTCTCCGGCATCGACAAGGAGTCGGACATCGGCGTGGTGCAGTCCCTCCACCGGCAGCTGAAGCTCGCCCTTGACCTGTACGCCGACCCGGCCTGGCGCCCGGAGGGCAAGGCCCGCTGGGCGGAGGCCGCGCTGGAGCGGCTGCGCTCCGCCGAACCGGGCAGCGACCACCAGCTGGCCTGGGCCCGCGCGTTCGCCGCCTCGGCCTGGGGCGAGGGCCAGCTCTCCGAGCTGTCCGGGCTGCTGGACGGCAGCGTCGAGGTGCCCGGCCTGGTCGTGGACACGGAGCTGCGCTGGGCGCTGCTGGAGCGGCTGTGCGCCACCGGCACGGCCGGCGACGACGAGATCCAGGCCGAGCTGGCCCTCGACCCGACCGCCGCGGGCGAGCGGCACGCGGCGACCTGCCGCGCGGCCCGGCCGACCGCGGAGGCCAAGGCGGAGGCCTGGCGGCTGGTGGTGGTGGAGGGGCAGCTCTCCAACACCGTCCAGGAGGCGGTCATCGCCGGCTTCGTCCAGACCGACCAGCAGGAGCTGCTGAAGCCTTACGCGCAGCGGTACTTCGGCGTGGTCAAGGGCGTCTGGGAGGAGCGCAGCCACGAGATGGCCATGCAGGTGGTCATCGGGCTGTACCCGACGATCCAGGTCGAGCGGTCGACGCTGGAGGCGACGGACTCCTGGCTGCGGGACGAGCAGCCGGCGCCGGCGCTGCGGCGGATGGTGGTCGAGTGCCGGGCGGGCGTGGAGCGCGCGCTGAAGGCGCAGGCCGCCGACAAGGCGGCGGCCACGGCCGGCTGAGCGGGACTGGACCGGCAGCGGCGGCCGCCGGCTCCGGCCGGGCGGCCGCCGCGGACTGGGCCGAACGGCCGCCGCCACCGGCTCGGCCGGTCCACTCCATCGGGTGATCCTGGACCGATGGCCCGGCGCCGGCGCCCGCCCGGGCGTTAGGTGTTGGGCATGTTCATGGGCAACAACAGCACCACACCTCCCAGGCACCGCGCCGCCCGGGCCGGATCCTCCGCCCGGGCCGGTCTCGGCGCCGCCGTGGCGGCGGCCGCCTCCGCCGCCGCGCTGGTGGCCGCGGCCGGGACGGCCTCCGCGGCGGTCCCGGGCGTGATCCCCGCGGCCCCGGGCGCCAGCCTCCAGTTGACGGTCGTTCAGCAGGACGGGAACGCCGGCCCGGCCGTCCCCGGCCCCGGACTCGCGAACCCCGGTGGGCCGATGCGCCCCAGCGGCGGCCCGCTCGCCGAGCCCGCCTCCGGTCCGCTCGACGGCGGCCACCGCCAGAGCGCGGTCCTGGACTGCTTCCCGCCCGGCGGCACCCATCCGCACGCGGCCGCCGCCTGCGCCGAACTCGAAGCCGCCGACGGCCGGTTCGAGCAGCTCCACCCGGCCGCCGGCGCCCACGAGATGTGCCCGATGCTCTACTCCCCGGTGACGGTCAGCGCCACCGGCGACTGGCGCGGCGCCCCGGTGGCCTACCACCACACCTACGGCAACCTGTGCGAGGCCGAAAGGGCCACCGGAGACGTCTTCGCGCTCTCCGGCGAAGGCGCGGACGTTCACCCCGACGCCACCGTCTAGCCCGAAGACCTCCCCGGCCGACCTGGCATTCCGCCGGATCCTCGGCTCCATCCGCTCCACGGCGCAAGTAAGCTCAGCCGGACCGAGGGGAGCGGAGCCGGAGCCGAAGGTACGCGCGGGGCCGGCGAGCAGAGGATCTGAAGGGGTGCGAAAGCGATGACGGGGAGCACGGGGAGCGCTGCGGGCACCGGAAGACCCGGCTCGTCCGGAGGAGCGCCGGACGGGTCCGGGACGACGTCGGCATCGGCATCGGCATCGGCATCGGCATCGGCCCCAGGATCCGCGCCCACCACCGCGAACGGCCCGTCCACCAAGGGCCTCCCCCCGTTGCGCGCCGGTCGGCGACCCGCCGGCCTCGCCCTCCTCCACTGGCTGGAGGACGAGCGCGCCCCCCGCCTCTGCCGGATCTCCGGCTCCCCCGGCAGCGGCAAGACGCATCTGATCCGCTGGCTGGCCCAGGCCGGCACGGCGCCGGGCGCGACCGGGACCAGGGTGGTGCACGCGGTGCTGCCCGGCCACGGCCTGACGGTCCGTTCGGCGACCTGGCTGCTCGCGGTCCAGCTCAACCTGCCCGCCCGCACCCCCGAGGAGCTGGTCGCCCACCTCACCGCCGACCCCCGCAGGACCGTGCTGTGCGTCTCCGACCTGAACCGGGTCGGCGGCCGGGCGCTGCCCGCGGAGCCGCACGCGCTGGTGTCCCGGCTGCTCGACCCGCTGCTCCGGCTGGAGCATGTGCGGATCGTCGCGGACGCGGCGGACGGCACCCCGGAGGCGGCGGCCTTCACCGCCGTGGAGCAGCCCGCCGTCCTCGACCTGGACCGCCCGCAGTGGACCGAGCGGGTGCGCTTCGCCCGCTGGTACGGCGGCCTCGCCGCGCACAGCTCGCAGTACGGGCACGGCGAGAGCTACCCCAACCCGGGGCTGGCGATGTTCACCTCCCGCATCCCCGGGGAGCCCCTCGCGGGCCCGGACCCGGGCCCGGACGCCGGCCGGTTGATCGAGGCGTGGTGGGAGCGGGCGGTCCCCGAGAGCGCGCGTCCCGCGCTGCGCGCCCTCGGTCTGGCAGCCACCCCGGTGACCGCGGAGGAGTGGGCGCTGCTGCCGGGCGTCGGCGGCTCGGCCAACGTCCGCCAGGCGTCCCAACTCCTGCCCCCCGAGCCGCAGTTCGGTTCCTCTACCGGAGCCGGGGCGACCGCGGGGCCGGCGTCCGGTGGGGCGCCGGAGGCCGAGCCGCGCTGGTGGCTGAGCCGACCTGATCTCGCCCGGGTGGCCCAGGAGGAGCCCGCTCAGGCCGGCACGGCCGGCCCGGCCGCCGACGAGCTGTCCGGGGCCGTGGTCGGACTGGTCCGCTCGGTGCCCCGGCTGCCGGACGGGCGGCCGGACTACCCGGCGGCCGGCGAGCGCCGGCTGTCGCTGCTGCTCGCCCAGGCCGTGCTGGCCGGCAGCGCCCGCCAACTCCTCGGCGACCCGCTGTTCCTGGCCTACGCCGACCCGCTCGCGGTGACCTCCGCGCTGGACGCGGCGGCCGACCCGGCCTCCCCGCTCGCCGCCGCCTGGGCCGAGGCCGGACCGGCGCTCCTCGCCGTGGACGGCCCCGCAGAACGGGCCGCCGTCCTGGGCGCCCGGCTGACCGAGCGCGATCCGGAGGGCGCGCGCTCGCTCGCCGCCGCCGCGGCGGAGGGCGGCAGCCCGGCGCCGTGGCGGGCGCGCTGGGCCCGCTGGACCACCGCAGACGAGGCCGCCTCCGCCCTCGGCGAGCAGGAGCACGCCCCCGTCGGCGCCGTGGCCCTCTCCGAGTTCGTCGATCCCGCCACCGGCGCTTCCGGGCTGCTGGCCATCGGGGTGGACGGCCGCCTGCGCGCGGTGGACCCGGCGGACGGCGCCGAGAGCACGGAGGTCGCGCGGGCCGCCGGCCTCGGCACGAGCGCCGGCCTCGCCCTCCCGGACCTCCCGGCGGTGGAGGCCCTAGGCGCTCCCGGCGGCTGGGCCGACCTGGCGGTGTCGGCCTGGGGGCCGGCCGGGCCGCAGGCCGGCGCCGGCTCACTGGTGCTCCTCGACTCCGCCGGGCGGGTGCTCGCCACCGGGCCCGGCGCCGCGGGCGGGCCGTCCGACGCTGCCACGGCCGCTGCCACGGCTGCCGCCGACGGCCTCGTCCTGCGCCCGCTGGCGGTGCCCACCCCGCAACCGGTCACCGCGCTCGCGGCGCTGCCGGACGGCCTGGTGCTCGGCGACGCCGAGGGGGCCCTCCACGCGCTGGGGTCCGGTACGACCGCCCCGCTGCACGAGGGCCCGGTGACGGCGCTGGCCGCGGCGCCGCTGGCCGCGCCGGAGGCGGCGGCCGCACCCGGCGGCGGAGCGCCCGCCTGGATCCCGCTGGTGATCAGCGGCGGCGCGGACGGCCGGGTCCGGCTGTGGGCCCCGGGCTGGGAGCCGGCCCCACCGGTGGACGAACGGCTGTCCCCGGTCACGGCGGTGACGGTACGTCAGTGGCCGGGCGCGGACGGCCTGCTGATCGCGGCCGCCTGGGCGGACGGTCTCATCAGGCTCCGCCGCACCGGCGGCGGGAACGCCGAAACGGCCGGCGGAGGCTCCGCCGGCCGGGGGGTCGTCGACCTGCGCCTCGGCACCCCCGCGCTGGCCCTGAGCTGGACCCCGGCGGGGCTGGTCGCGGCACTGCCGGACGGGCTGGTCGGCCTGGACCTGCGGTACTGACCGCGGGCCCGGGCCCGCCCGGCGCCGTCCGAGGGACCTGCGAGGTCCCCGTCAGCCGTTCGTCAGCCGGTCGTCAGCCGTTCTTCCGGTTACGGATCGTGGACCGGTCGAGAAGCATGACGAGACCGGCGATCACGATGAAGGCGACCAGCGGGATCCCGACGTACAGCCCGAGGGTCTGTGCGGCGGAGAGCCCCTGGCCGGGGTCGTCCCCGCTGACGCGGGTGTTCGCGAACGCGTTCGAGGTCATCAGCAGCAGCATGAGAGCGGCACCGGCCGACGTGGCCCCGGCACGCTTGGCATTCCTAGTGAGCACGGGCCAACGCTAGCCAACCCGCCCGACCTGCTGCGCGGCGGGGTCCGCCCTTTGGTCGGCGCTTTACCCGCAGCGCACCCGATTGGCCGCCGCCCGGGCGACCGGCGGCGGCTCCGACCGGGCGCCCGGCCCGGCGGCTCAGCCCTCCTCCTCCGAATCCCCCCGCATCACCTCTCCCAGCGCCGCCGCCCCCGGCGCGGCGGTGATCTCCTCCAGGCTCACCGGCCGCCCGTCCGGGTCGGCGACCGGCAGCCGCCAGTTGGGGTACTCGTTCGACGTCCCGGGAAGGTTCTGCGGGCGCGGGTCGCCGACCACGTCCGGCAGCCAGACCCCGAGCAGCCGGGCCGGCGTCCGCAGCAGGAAGCGGTGCAGCGCCCGCACCGCCTCGTCCCGGCCCTCCGCCGCCGGGCCGGCGAAGTCCCCGTCGTCGGCGGCCGGTCCGTCGCCGTACGGGGGGACGGCGAGGAGGCCCTCGCGGGCGAGTTCGCCGAGCCACTCCTCGCGGTCCTCGTCGGCGTCCGCCTGCTCCTCCTCCAGCGGGCGGGCCAGCAGGCCGAGCCGGTCGCGGAGTTCGACGTACGAGCCGGTGAGCCGGGCGGCGGTGCTGGGCAGGTCGTGGGTGGTGAGGGTGGCCAGGCAGAGGTCCCGCCAGCGTTCGGCGGGCAGCGGCTCGCCGGTGCCGTGGTCCCGCTCGAACCACAGCACGGAGGTGCCGATCACCCCGCGGTCGGCGAGGGCCTCCCGCACCCCGGGCTCGACGGTGCCGAGGTCCTCGCCGATCACCACGGACCCGGCGCGCTCGGCCTCCAGCGCGAGGACGCCGAGCATGGCCTCCGGGTCGTAGCGGACGTACGCGCCCTCGGTGGGCGGGCGGCCCTCGGGGATCCACCAGAGCCGGAAGAGGCCCATCACATGATCCACCCGGAGCCCGCCGGCCCGCCGCAGCACCCCGCGCAGCAGTTCGGACCACGGCCGGTAGCCGGCGGCGGCGAGGGCGTCGGGCCGCCAGGGCGGCAGGCCCCAGTCCTGGCCGTGCGGGTTGAAGGCGTCCGGCGGGGCGCCGACCGAGATCCCGGGGGCGATCACCCGCTGCAGCGCCCAGGCGTCGGCCCCCTCGGGGTGGGCGCCCACGGCCAGGTCGTGGACGATGCCGATCGGCATCCCGGCGCCCCTGGCCGCCTGCTGGGCCTCGGCGAGCTGCTCGTCCAGGCACCACTGCAGCCAGCGGTGGTACTCGACCCGTGCGGCGACCTCGCCGGAGTCGCCGCTCCTGGCGCGCTCCACGGCCGGGTTGCGCGGGTCCCGCAGCTCCTCGGGCCAGCCGCGCCAGGCGGGGCCGTGCACCTCGGCGAGGGCGCACCAGGTGGCGTGGTCGGTGAGGGCCTCGCCCTCCCGTTCCAGGAAGGCCTGGTAGGCGGCCTCCCGCCCGGGCTGCCTGGGGACGGCGTGGACGAGGGCGAGCGCCTGGTGCTTCAGCGCGGAGACGGCGTCCCGGTCGATCAGCCCCGCCTCGGGCGGCTTCCCCTCCTCTCCCTCGGGGGGGTTCAGCACCGCCTCCCGCAGCCCGGCCGCCCGGCCCTCCAGCTCGGTCAGCCGGGAGCGCTGATCCGGCGTCAGATAGGCGGCCTCCGGCAGGAGTTCCGGGCGGAGGTGGATCGGGTCCGGGTAGCGGCGGGAGGACGGCCGGTACGGCGAGGGCTCCCCGGGCAGCGCGCTGTGGAGGGGGTTGACCTGCACGAACCCGGCCCCCAGCAGCTGCCCGGACCACCAGGCCAGCTGGTTGAGGTCGACCAGGTCGCCGATGCCCCAGGAGCGCTGCGAGAGCACCGAGTACAGCTGCACCAGGAAGCCCCAGGCGCGCTCCCGCGGCACGTCGAGCCGGGCCGGGGCGACGATCAGCGGCGCGGCGGCGGCCTGGGTGCGGGCGCGGGCGCAGAGGGTGTGCCGGCCGACCGGCAGATCGGTGGGCAGGCGGTTGAAGGAGACAGGCCGGGAGCGGCCGTCCTCCAGCTCCACCCAGGCCTCGGTGTCCAGCGGCAGCCCGAGCGGCACGCTGTGCCCGCTCCGGACGACCAGGCAGGGCGGGAGGAGGCGGCCCTCGGCCTGTTCGCGGAGGGCGGCGAGGGCCGCCTCGCGGGCGGCGGCGCTGCTCGCGTCGACGCCGAAGGCCGCGAGGATGTCGACCAGGGTCTCGGCGGAGACGGGTACCGGACCCGAGCCCGGGTCGTACTCGGTGTCGATGCCGTAGGCGGCGGCGAGCCGGCGGAGATCGGGTTCCGCCACGTCGGGTTCTGCCACGTAGGGCTCCAGTTGAGCTGAGCTGAGCTGCGGGTTCGGACCGGGCGGCTGACTGCCCGTGAGAGACCTACCCTGGTCGGCCGACCCGTGACACCGCCGCGCGGGTGATCCCCTCGCCGGGCCCCTTCACCTCTTCCGCCGTGTCCATCATCCAAGACACTTCGTCTCGCATCCAGAGACCGGGCGTAGAGTGCCGGGCATGAGCGAACGAGCCGTTTACACCCATGGACACCACGAGTCGGTCCTGCGCTCGCACCGCTGGCGCACCGTCGAGAACTCGGCCGGCTACCTCCTGCCGCACCTCCGCCCGGGCCAGGCCCTGCTGGACGTCGGCTGCGGCCCCGGCACCATCACCGCCGGGCTGGCCAAGGCCGTGGCCGCCGGGACGGGCCCGGCCACCGGCGGCGGCCGGCTCACCGCGGTCGACACCGCCGGGGACGTACTGGCCGCGGCCCGGTCCGAGCTCGCCGCCCAGGGCGTGGCCGCGGAGGATGGGGCCACGGACGGCGGGGACGGCGGGGACGGCGGAGCAGTACGCCTGGAGGTCGCCGACGTCCACGCGCTCCCCTACCCCGACGACTCGTTCGACGTGGTCCACGCCCACCAGGTGCTCCAGCACCTGTCCGACCCGGTCCAGGCGCTGCGCGAGATGCGGAGGGTCTGCCGGCCCGGCGGGATCGTCGCCGCGCGGGACGCCGACTACGCGGCGATGTGCTGGTATCCGCGGCCGCCGGAGCTCGACGAGTGGAACGACCTCTACCACCGGATCGCCCGGGCCAACGGCGGCGAGCCGGACGCGGGGCGCCGGATGCCGGCGTGGGCCCGGGCCGCGGGCTTCCCGCCGGAGTTGGTCACCGTCACCGCGGACACCTGGTGCTACGCCGGCCCGGAGGACCGGGAGTGGTGGGGCGGCATGTGGGCCGACCGCGTGGTCGGGTCCGCGTTCGCCCGCCAGGCCGTGGCGGACGGCTTCACCTCGCAGGAGCGTTTGGAGGCGCTGTCCGCGGCCTGGCGCGCGTGGTCGGCCGACCCCGACGGCTACTTCGCCATCATCAACACGGAACTCCTCCTCCGGGCGTGACCCCCCGCCCCCGGGCGCGGCGCCGCAGGATCGTACAAGACCGCCCCGCGCTCCCCGCGAAACGCTGGCCCCATGAACGCAGCACCCATCCAGGCGGCCGACCCCAGCGAGTCTGAAGGCGCACCGACCCCGTCGACCACCGCCCAGACCCGCCGCCGCGACCGCGCCGCCACCCGCGACGCCCTCGCCGTCGGCCTGACGGTGGGCGCCTCCGGCACCGCCTTCGGCGTGGCCGCCGCCGGCGCCCACCTCAGCCTCGCCCAGACCTGCGCCCTGAGCCTGCTGGTCTTCACCGGCGCCAGCCAGTTCGCCCTGATCGGCGCCCTCGCGGCCGGCGCCGCCCCGCTCGCCGCGGTGGCCGGCGCGCTCTTCCTCGGCGTCCGCAACGCCCTCTACGGGCTGCGCCTCGGCGCCCGCCTGGAGATCCCCCGCGCCCTGCGTCCGCTCGCCGCGCAGATGGTGATCGACGAGACCACCGCCGTCACCCTGGTCCAGCCGGACCGCCGCACCGCCCGGATCGGCTTCGGCGTCACCGGCCTCACCCTCTACGCCGTGTGGAACCTCACCACCCTCCTCGGCGCGGTCGGCGCCGGCGCCCTCGGCGACCCGGCCCGCTACGGGCTGGACGCCGCCGGCCCGGCCGTCTTCCTCGCCCTCCTCGCGCCCCGGCTCCGCGCCTCCGGCTCCGAGGGCGCCCGGCAGCGGGCGGTGGCCGGGCTCGGCGTGCTGCTGCTCCTCGGCGGGACGCTGCTCCTCCCCGCCGGCGTGCCGGTACTCCTCGCCGTGGCCGGCGTCCCCCTCGTCGCCGTCCTCCTCCGCGACCGCCGGCCGGACGGCACCGCCGCCGCCCCGCGACCGCCGCCACCACCCCCGCCGTCCCCACCGAGCAGGAGGCCTCCCGATGACCGCCGTCTGGATCGCCGTCCTCGGCACCGCCGCGGGCTGCTATCTGCTGAAGCTGCTCGGCCTCAGCGTCCCCGCCGCCCTGCTGGACCGGCCGGCCGTGCGGACCTTCGCCACCCTCGCGCCGGTGGCCCTGCTGGCCGCGCTCACCGCGCAGCAGACCTTCGGCGGCCACGGCTCCGGCCTGGCCGCGCTCACCCTGGACGCCCGCGCGGCCGGCCTGGCCGCGGCCGGCATCGCGGTGTGGCGGCGGGCGCCGTTCCTGGTGGTCGTGGTCTCCGCGGTGGCGGTCACGGCGCTGGTCCGGCTGGTGGCCGCGCACATGTGAGATCGCCGGCCGTGAATACTTGAGCACATGCGTCTGACGGATTTCTGGCGGCTGATGGCCGAACAATTCGGAGCGGTCTACGCCGACTCCTTCGCCTCGGACTATGTGATCGCCGAGCTGGGCGGGCGGACGGTGCGCCAGGCCCTGGCCGACGGCTGGTCGGCGAAGGAGGTCTGGCGGGCGGTCTGCGTGGCCATGGACGTTCCCCCGGAGCGGCGCTGACGGCCCGTCGGACGCCACGTCGGGCCACGGGTGCCGGGCCCGATGGGTGAGACTTGCCCTGTGACAGCAGGTGACTCCGGCCAGAATCCCCCCTCCGCCCGTGGCGGCCCCGAGGGCTCCCCAGGCTCCGACGCCCCGCCGCACAGCGCGGGCGAGGAGGCGACCGCACGGCTGACCGACGCGGTGGCGGCCGCGGACTCCGACCCCGAGGCGACCGGCCCGGCGGCGCACGCCGCCGAGGCCGCCTCCTCCGGCGCGGGGGCAGGAGCGGGGGCAGGAGCAGGCGCGGGCTCGGGTAGCGGCGCGGGCGCCGATGATGCCGCGTCAGCCGCCGTCCCCCGCCCCCGGATGCCGCGCTGGCTCCCCCGGGCGATGGTCCTCGCGCTGGCCCTGATCGCCGCGTTCCAGCTCGCCCACTGGGCGTTCATCCAGCTCATCGGCCTGCTGGTGCAGATCCTGGTCTCCTTCGTGCTGGCGCTCGCCATAGAGCCCGCCGTGGACTGGCTGGGCCGGCACCACATGAGGCGGGGCATCGCGGCCGGGATCGTCTTCATCGTCATGGTGCTGATCCTGGCGGGCCTGGTCACCGCCCTCGGCACGCTGCTGGTCGAGGAGACCAGCCAGCTGGCGAACCAGCTGCCGCACTACGCCGAGTCGCTGATCAACTGGTTCAACCGGACCTTCCACCGGCACGTCCGCCTCTCCGACCTGCAGAAGGGCCTCCTCACCGACTCCGGGGCGATCAAGGACTATGTGACGCAGATCGCCAACAACGCCTGGGGCATCTCCAGCACGGTGATCGGCGGGCTCTTCAAGCTCTTCACGATCGCCATGTTCACCTTCTACTTCGCCGCCGACGGGCCGCGGCTGCGCCGCACGGTCTGCTCGGCCCTGCCGCCGAGCAAGCAGGAGACGGTGCTGCGGGCCTGGGAGATCGCGGTCGCCAAGACCGGCGGCTACCTCTACTCCCGCCTCCTCCAGGCGGCCATCTCGGCGCTCGCCCACTTCCTGATGCTGTGGCTGCTCGGGGTGCCGTACGCGGCCCTGCTGGCGATCTTCGCGGGGATGGTCTCCCAGTTCATCCCGACCATCGGCACCTACATCGGCGGCGCGCTGCCGGTCCTCCTCGCGCTGACCGTGAGCCCGATGACGGCGGTGTGGGTGCTGGTCTTCGAGGTGGCCTACCAGCAGGTCGAGAACTACCTGATCCACCCGCGGATCACCGCGGTGACGGTGGACATCCACCCGGCGGTCGCCTTCGGCTCGGTGCTGGTCGGCGCGGCGCTGCTGGGCGCGGTCGGCGCGCTGATCGCGATCCCGGTGACGGCCACGCTGCAGACCTTCGTCGGCACCTACATCCGCCGCTACGAGGTGGCCGACCCCCGGGTCGAGGACATGACGAGACGGAAGCGGCGCGGGGCATCCTGGATGAGGAGGTCCAGGCACGGCCCGGACGACTCCGCCGGGTCCAGCGATGAAAGCCCAGGTGGGAAGGGTGGTGACGGCGGGAGCTGAGAGACCGCCGGCGTGTCGGATCCCCCTTCCGGGCATTAATCGAACGGGCGTTCCCTATACTGTCCGCCGGGCGAGTTTTCCACAGGCGTGCTCGGTCCGACGGCCGATTGTCAGTGGGACCCGCTAGCGTCAATGACGATGAAGCGCTCAGCACAACCCACAAGGGTGGAATCCATGGCAACGTCCGACCGCGAGCGGGCTCTCGACACCGCGCTCGCCCAGATTGAACGGCAGTTCGGCAAGGGCTCGGTGATGCGCCTCGGCGACGGGGCGCGCCAGCCGATCGAGGTCATCCCCACCGGAGCCATCGCGCTGGACGTCGCCCTCGGCGTCGGCGGCCTCCCGCGCGGCCGGGTCGTCGAGATCTACGGCCCCGAGTCCTCCGGCAAGACGACGCTCGCGCTGCACGCCGTCGCCAACGCGCAGAAGGCCGGCGGCATCGTCGCCTTCGTCGACGCCGAGCACGCCCTCGACCCCGACTACGCCAAGAAGCTCGGCGTGGACACCGACGCCCTGCTGGTCTCCCAGCCGGACACCGGCGAGCAGGCCCTCGAGATCACCGACATGCTGATCCGCTCCGGCGCGATCGACCTGGTCGTGGTCGACTCGGTGGCCGCGCTGGTGCCGCGCGCGGAGATCGAGGGCGAGATGGGCGACTCACACGTCGGCCTCCAGGCCCGGCTGATGAGCCAGGCCCTCCGCAAGATCACCGGTGCGCTCAACCAGTCGAAGACCACCGCGATCTTCATCAACCAGCTCCGCGAGAAGGTCGGCGTGATGTTCGGCTCTCCCGAGACCACCACCGGTGGCCGGGCGCTGAAGTTCTACGCCTCGGTCCGGCTGGACATCCGCCGCATCGAGACCCTGAAGGACGGCACGGAGGCGGTCGGCAACCGCACCCGGGTCAAGGTCGTGAAGAACAAGGTGGCCTCGCCGTTCAAGCAGGCCGAGTTCGACATCCTCTACGGCATCGGGATCAGCCGTGAGGGCGGCCTGATCGACATGGGCGTGGAGCACGGCTTCGTCCGCAAGTCCGGCGCCTGGTACACCTACGAGGGCGACCAGCTGGGCCAGGGCAAGGAGAACGCGCGGAACTTCCTCCGCGACAACCCCGACCTGGCGGACGAGATCGAGAAGAAGATCAAGGAGAAGCTGGGCGTCGGCGTCCGCAAGGACGAGGCGGCCGCCCCGGCGGAGGGTGCGGAGAGCGCCGAGAGCGCGACCGTGCCGGTGCAGGCGGTCGACGCGGCTTCCGCGGCGACGGGCGAGCCGGTGGCCGCAGCCGCCGCGACCAAGCCCGCGGCCCGGGGTGCCAAGAAGACCGCCGCCAAGGGGGCCTGACCCCACGGTGCGCCAACGTCCAACGGATGAGCCGGGCGCCGGAGGCGCGGTGGACGGCGGCGGCAGCACCGAGCTGAGGCGGGTGCTGGCGAAGTTCGACGGCCTGACGGTCGCCTCGGACCTCGCCGGCCCGCAGCGGCGCGGAACGGGGGACCGCGCCGCCGCGGAGGACCGGCCCGCGGCCGTCTCCAGCGCCATGCCCGCGGCCGCCGGCTCCGGCGGCGAGGACGACCCCGCCGCCCGGGCCCGGGGGATCTGCCTGCGACTGCTCACCGGCTCCGCCAAGACCCGGCGGCAGCTGGCCGAGGCCCTGGCCAAGCGGGAGATCCCGGAGGAGGTCGCCTCCGAGGTGCTGGACCGCCTGGAGGAGGTCGGGCTGATCGACGACGCGGCCTTCGCCGAGTCGTGGGTGGAGGTCCGGCAGCGGGACCGCGGACTGTCCCGGCGCGCGCTGGCCCGGGAGCTGCGCTCCCGCGGGGTGGAGCGCGAGGTGGTCGAGGAGGCCGTCGCCCAGGTCGAGCCGGAGGCCGAGGAGGCCGCCGCGCGGGCGCTGGTCGAGCGGAAGCTGGCGGCCACCTGCGGCCTCGACCGCACCGTCCGCACCCGCCGTCTGGTCGGCATGCTGGCCCGCCGCGGCTACGGCGAGGGCCTGGCCTTCCGCGTGGTCCGCGCCGCCCTGGAGGCCGACGGAACCGAGGCCTAGCGCCGCCTCGACGCCGGCCTCAGTTGGCCTGGGCGGGGGTCGGGGTGTCCGCCGGGGTGTCGGCCGCCGCGGCGGCAGGCGGGGTCCGCAGCCGCTCCGTCTTCGCCTCGGAGGGCGGCGGGACCGCCGCCCCGGTCGCGTCCGCCCCGGTCGGTTCCGGCAGGGCGCCCGATCCGGCGCGGACCAGGTCGGCCATCCGCCACAGCTCGCCGGGCGAGCAGCCGCGCAGCGTCGCCGCGAGGTAGCCGTCCGGCCGGATCAGCAGCACGGTGTGCGGGGCGGCGCCCGGGTAGTCCCCGGTGACCAGCAGCTCCGCCGGCATCGGCAGGGCCCGGGTGGCCTCGGTGAGGGCCGGCATCAGCCCGGCGCCCAGCCAGTGCTCGCTGGCCCAGACGTCCGTGCCCGGCGCCACCAGCACCACCAGCAGCCCGCGGCCCAGCCGCGCCCGCAGCCGGTCCCGGGCGCCGTCCACGGTGGTCACCGCGATGTCCGGCACCAGCGCCCCGCGGTCGGTCGGCTGCAGCTCGGAGGCGAGCGCCGGGCGCCCCGCGGCCCGCTCCCCGCGCACCGCCGCGCCGCCGCCCCGGCCCAGCTTCCGCGCCTCGCCGGGAAGCTGGCGGTAGGCCGGGGGCGCACCGAGCCGGCCGGTGCCCAGCGAGCCGTCGGAGAGCAGCGCGGCGTTCCTCCGCAGCGAGCCGGAGAGCAGCGAGCGCCGCACCTCCAGCATCCGGTTGGCGGGGTGCAGCAGCGGCAGCGCCTGGTCCACCGCCCGCAGCCGGGCGATCACCGAGGGCCGGCGCTCCCGCTGGTAGGAGTCGAGCAGCGCGGGCGGCGCCCAGTGGTGCCAGACCGCGGCCAGCTTCCAGGAGAGGTTCTCCGCGTCCCGCAGCCCCTCGTCGAGGTTCTGCATGCCGAGCGCGCCGAGCAGGTGGGCCGCGTCGCCGGCCAGGAAGGCCCGACCGGAGCGGAACTTGAGGGCCAGCCGCTGCGGGATCTTCCGGTCCGCCGAGGCGATCAGCTCGTACTGCGGCACCCGGCCCTCGTTCAGTCCGGACAGCGCGGCCCGCAGGTGGTGGATCAGCACCTCGGCCGGCAGCGGTCCTGCGGGGGCGCCCGGCGGCAGCCGCCAGTCCATCCGCCAGACGTGGTCCGGCAGCGGACGGAGGGTCAGCTCCTGCGCGGTGGAGTCGAACTGCGGATCGCGGTGGAGCTGTGCCTCGGGCGGCACCGGCAGCTCGGCCCGTACGGTGGCCACCGCGCAGCGCTCGGCGATCGCCTTGCCGGGGAACCGGATGCCGAGCTTCCGCCGGACGATGGAGCGGTGGCCGTCGCAGCCGATCAGATAGGAGCCGCGCCACCAGGTGTCCCCGGCGTGGACGGCGACGCCGGTGCCGTCCTGCTCGACCTCGGTGGCCGCGGAGTCGGTGACCAGGTCGATGAAGGGCGAGGCGGCGACGGCGTCCCGCAGCCCGCGCTGCAGCCGGTGCTGGGCGAGGTGGAGGACGGCGGGGCGTGCCGCCGGCCGGGCCGAGGCCGGCGAGGGTGCCGCCGGTCCCGACGTCCAGGGGGATCCGCAGCAGTTCGGAGCGGCGCCTGACGGTCCGCCAGCCGGCCCAGGCGCAGGCGTCCGCGGCCACCCGCGGATACCCGATTCGGGCCAGGAAGGCGGCGGTGTCCGGGCGGAGCACGATCGAGCGCGGGCCCTCCGGGGCGAGCCCGTTGCCCTCGTCGAGTACGACCGTCGGTACTTCCTGGCGGGCGAGCGCGAGCGCGGCGGCCAGTCCGACCGGACCGGCGCCGACGACGATCACCGGATCCACGGGCAGCCTCCCACGGCACTCATGGTAGGCAATGCAACAGATCGTCCGACACATCGTCAAGCAAGGCCCGGGGTGCGCCGGTTCGCGTCACCGGACAGCTCAGTGCCGGAGTACCTTGGCCAGGAAGTCCTGCGCGCGGGTGGTGCGCGGGGTGGTGAAGAACTCGTCCGGCGACGCCTCCTCCACGATCCGCCCCGCGGCCATGAAGACCACCCGGTCGGCGGCGGAGCGGGCGAAGCCCATCTCGTGGGTGACGACCAGCATGGTCATCCCGTCCGCGGCCAGGTCGCGCATCACCGCCAGCACCTCGCCGACCAGTTCGGGGTCGAGCGCCGAGGTCGGCTCGTCGAAGAGCATCAGCTCGGGCCGCATGGCGAGCGCCCGGGCGATGCCGATCCGCTGCTGCTGCCCGCCGGAGAGCTGCGCCGGGAGCTTCTCCTCGTACCCGGCCATGCCGACCCGGTCGAGGAGGGCCCGGGCCCGCTCGGCGGCCTCCTCCTCCCCCGTTCCAAGCACCCGGACCGGGCCGAAGGTGACGTTCTCCAGCACGGTGCGGTGGCTGAACAGGTTGAAGGACTGGAAGACCATCCCCACTCGGGCGCGCATCCGCTGCAGCTCGCGCCCCCGGCGCGGGACCGGCACGCCGTCGAGCAGAATCGCGCCGGAGTCGATCGGCTCCAGTCCGTTGACGGTCCGGCAGAGGGTGGACTTCCCGGCGCCGGAGGGGCCGAGGAGGGCGACCACCTCGCGCCGGCGCACCGACAGGTCGATCCCGCTGAGCACCTGGACCATGCCGAACCGCTTGGACACATCCTGGAACTCCAGCAACGGCGTCTCCTCGGGCGGAGCGGGCGGCGGGGACGGAGCGGAACTCACAGCTGCTCCTCCCGGCTCATTCGGCGCGTTCGGCTCGTTCGGGGTCGTACCGTCGACCCTATATGGGGACTTCGCAGGCCTAGCGCGGGGTTGAGCGGGATTTGAGGTACTGCGCGGCCGGCGCCGCGCCCGCCGGCCCGGGGCGCACGGTCCCAGCTGGGTAACACTCCGTCAGCAGTCGGGACCTTGCTCTTGACCCGGCCCGCGCACTGCGGTGGATTCAGCGCATGCGCCTACTCCTGGTGGAGGACGACGAGCATGTGGCCGCGGCCCTGACCAAGGTACTGACCCGGCACGGCTTCGAGGTCCGGCACGCCCGCACGGGCAACGAGGCCCTCGACGCGCTGCTCCCGGACGGCCGCCCCTCGTACCGGGTGGTCCTCCTCGACCTGGGCCTGCCGGACCGGGACGGCTTCGAGCTGTGCGGTCAGATCCGGGCGCGTACCGGCATTCCGGTGATCATGGTGACCGCGCGCTCCGACGTCCGCTCCCGCATCCACGGCCTCAACCTGGGCGCGGACGACTACGTGGTGAAGCCGTACGACATCGGGGAACTGCTGGCCAGGATCCACGCGGTGGCCCGCCGGGCCGCCGCGGCGGGCGGCAGCGGAGGAGGGGCGGGCCCCCGGGCGGCCCCGGCCCGGAGGCCGGCGGCGGGACGGCGGCCGGCCCCAGCCCGGGGGCAGGGCCAGTGCCAGGGGCAGCAGCGGGGACGGGGGCGGCGGCCTTCGGCGGCCCCGGATCCGCGGCCGCCGCCGCGGCAGCCGGCCTCCGCGACGCCTACGGGCTGGTGCTGGACGCCGCCGCCCGCCGGGCGACCGTCCACGGCCGCGAGATCGCCCTCACTCGCAAGGAGTACGACCTGCTGGCGCTGCTCACCACCGCCCCCGGCGTGGTCTTCCGCCGCGAGCAGATCATCGCCGAGGTGTGGCGCAGCAGCTGGGAGGGGACCTCCCGGACCCTGGAGGTGCACATCGCCTCGCTCCGGCACAAGCTCGCGCTGCCCTCCCTGATCGAGACCGTCCGCGGCATCGGCTACCGCCTGGTGGCCCCGGGAGGCTGAGTGCGCACGCGCCTGCTGGGCATCCTGCTCGCACTGATGCTCTGCGTGCTGGCCGCCCTCGGCGTGCCGCTCGCCCTCTCCGAGGCGGCCGCCCAGCAGCAGCGGGTGGTGGTGGACCGGATCGACGACGCGGCCAGGTTCGCCGCCCTCGCCCAGTACGCCCTCACCGACGCGCAGGCCGCGGCCGCGCTGCGGGCCGAGATCTCCCGCTACCGCCAGGTGTACGGGATCCGCGCCGGCGTCTTCGCCGCGGACGGGCACACCATGGCCGCCGCCCCCGCCGGCTGGCGGGCCCCGGACGCGGCCTCCGCGGCGGCGTACGGCGAGGCCCTGGACGGCCGGCGCAGCGCGAACCCGGGGCAGGTGTGGCCGTGGCAGCACCACCGCTCCGTGGTGGTCGCCTCGCCGGTGGTCCGGGACGGGGACGTGGTGGCGGTGGTGGTCACCGAGTCCCCGCCGGGGCCGATGAGCGCCCGGATCCTCCACGGCTGGCTGCTGCTCGCGGCCGGGCTGCTGGTGGCGCTGCTGGTCGCGGTGGCGGCGGCGGTGCTGCTCACCGGCTGGGTGCTGCGGCCGGTCCGGGACCTGGACCGGGTGGCGCACGACATCGCGACCGGATCGCTGGACTCGCGGGTCGCGCCGGGCGGCGGCCCGCCCGAACTCCGGCGGCTGGCACGGGGGTTCAACACCATGGCGGACCATGTCGAGTCCGTGCTCGAGCAGCAGCGGGCGTTCGTCGCGGACGCCTCCCACCAGCTGCGCAACCCGCTGGCGGCGCTGATGCTGCGGATCGAGGCGCTCGGCATGGACCTGCCGGACGAGGCCGACGAGGAGCTGGGCGGCGTCCGCGAGGAGGGGCAGCGGCTCGCCCGGGTGCTGGACGACCTGCTGGGGCTCGCGGTCGCCGAGAACGCCCGGCCGGAGCTGGTCCGCACGGACGTGGCCGGGCTGGTGGCCGAGCGGGTGCAGGGCTGGCAGGCGATGGCGGAGCGGCGGGGGGTGGCGCTGGGCTGGAAGGCCGAGCCGGCGTCGGTGCGGCTGGATCCGGTGGGCATCGGCAGCGCGCTGGACGCCGTGCTGGACAACGCGATCAAGTTCACCCCGGACGGGGGCGAGGTGCGGGTGACGGTCCGCCGGGGGCGGGACGGGGCGGTGGAGATCACCGTCGCGGACGAGGGGCCCGGGCTGGACCCGGAGGAGCTGCAGCGGATCGGCTCCCGCTTCTGGCGCAGCCCGCGCCATCTCGACGTGGAGGGCTCCGGGCTGGGCCTCTCCATCGCCCGCACGCTCCTCGCCGCGTCCGGCGGCCGGCTCCTCTTCGCCCAGGGCACGCCGACGGGCCTGGCGGTGACCCTCCGCATCCCGCGGAACCCCTAGGGGGGTGGATCCGCCCCCTGGCGCCCCGGGCCGAGGCGTCCCGCCGCGTACGCGCCCGGCGGCACACCGAGCATCCGGCGGAAGTGCCGGGTCAGATGCGCCTGGTCGACGAAGCCCACCCGTACCGCCGCCTCCGCCGGCCGCACCCCGCCGTCCAGCAGGCGGCGCGCCCTGCGGACCCGCTCCTGGGTCAGCCAGGCGTGCGGCGGCAGCCCGTAGGCGTCGCGGAACACCCGCAGCAGGGGGAACGGCCGCGCCCCGACCTCCGCGGCCAGCTCGTCGAGGGACGGCGGCCGCTCCATCCTGCTCAGCAGCAGCTCGCGCGCCCGCGCTGCGGCCAGCCGCCCGGCGCCCGCCGCGCTCCCCGGTGGTGCGGAGGCGCGCAGCGGCGCGAGGTACCCCTGCGCGAGCCGGACGATGACGGACCGCCAGGCGGTGGACGCGGCCAGCGCGTTGTCCAGCTCGGCCGCCGCGTGGACGCGCAGCACCAGCTCGGACAGCGCCGGATCCGGCACCACCGTCCGCGTCGCGTGGAGGCCCCCGGCGCCCGGCCGCCGCAGCCCCAGCTCCCCGGCCACCGCCTCGACCTCGGACACCTCCGGGTAGAGCACCCGGTAGCTCCAGCCCTCGGGGACCCCGGCGTGCCCGGTGTGCATCACGTCCGGGTTGACCAGCGCGAGCTCCCCGGGATGCACCCGCAGCACCTCCCCGGCGTGGGCGAACTCCTCCACCCCGCGGGTGACCGCCGCGATCACGAAGGTGTCGTGGGTGTGCTTCCCGAAGGTGTGCCGGACGTAGCGGGCACTGAGCAGGTCGGTGTGCGGTATCGCCGGGTGCTGCCAGTACCGCGCCGTCTCCCGCTCGCGGTTCGCCTCCATGACTCGCACACTACTTCGGGATCCGCAGCGCCCCCGAGCCGTAGAAGGCGGAGCCGGCGCACCGGGCCTCCGGGCCTGCGCAGTCGACGGGGGCGGCCGCGCGGGCGAGGAGGGCGCGGAGCTCCGCCGGTCCGGCGCCCGGATGGAGGGCGGCGGCGATCGCGGCGGCGCCGGTGACGTGGGCGGTGGCCATCGAGGTGCCGGCGAGGGAGGCGTACCGGCCGCCCGGCCAGTCGGAGACCACCCCTTGGTCCGGGCCGCCGTCCGGGTCGCCGCCGGGGGCGGCGATGCCGATCCGGCCGGCGCCCCAGTTCGAGTAGGCGGCGAGCCTCCCGTCCCGGTCGACGGCGGAGACGTCGAGGACGCCGGGGAGCTGCCCGGGCAGTCGGATGCAGTCCGGCCCGAGGTAGCGGACCGGCGCGGCGGAGTTGCCGCTGCGGTCGTTGGGGCTGCGCTCGTCGACCCGCCCGGCGTCCAGGTCCTGGGCGTCGTTGCCGGCCGAGGCGACGACGAGGGCGCCGCTGCGCTGCGCGTAGGCGACGGCGCGGCCGACGGCGGTGATGATGGCCCGCTGGTCGGGGTCGCTGGGGCAGTTGTACTTCCACGGGTCGGCGAAGTAGCTGTCGTTGATCACCCGGACGTGGTGGGCGGCGGCCCAGAGGAAGCCGCAGACCAGGTTCTCGCCGTAGTACTGCCCGGACGGGCCCAGCAGGCGCACGGCGGCGATCCGCACGCCCGGCGCCACTCCGGTCACGCCGTCGCCGTTGCGGGCGGCGCCGATGATCCCGGCGACATGGGTGCCGTGGCCGCTCTCGATGACGTCGGGGTCCGGGCGCCAGGCGCCGGGGCTGCTGTCCGGGGCGCCGGAGCCGCAGTCGGCCGAGGCCGCGGGGTCCACGGCGGAGCGCAGGTCGGGGTGGGTGTCGTCGACCCCGGCGTCCAGCACGGCGACGGTGACCCGGCTGAGGACGCCGGGGGCGGGGGTCCGCGGGGCGGTGTCCGCGCTGCCCGTTCCCGCGGCGGCGGGGCGCCGCTGGAGCATCCCCAGGTTCCAGGAGGGGCGCTCGTGGGGGTCCGGGACGAGGGGGACCCCGTCGTCCCCGGCGTCGTCCGCTCCGGCGGCGTCGTCCGCCTCCTGCCGGGGCGCCACCGGGGTGGTCGCGGTGCGGCTGGCGCCGGCTGCGGCGATGCCGTCGCCGCTCCGTATCCGGGCCCCGAAGTCCCGCTGGTCCGAGTACGCCAGCACCACGCCGATCTCGCGGTACTCGACCGCGACCCGCCCGCCGAGCGAGCGGATCTCCCCCGCCGCGTGCTCGGCGCCGGCGGGCCCGGCGTCCCGGTCCGAGACCAGGTACGCGCGGTACGGTCCGCCGCTGTCGGCCTGCAGGGTGGCGGCGGCCAGGGGCACGGCGCCGCCGATGATCGCGCCGGCTGCGGCGAATACGAGAAGGCTGCGCAAGTCTCCTCCGATGGGGTCGGCGACTTTTCCGACGGTATGTCCGGTTCCGGCGTGCCGTCCTGGTCAGGTGCGCGGATCGGGCAACGGCGCAGGCCAGCCCGGCGCGGCCGGCGGCGCGCAGGGCGCCTGGGCGGTTCTGTCAGTGCCGCGAGGCACTATGGGCGGCATGGCCGAGAACCCCGAGAGCCCCGACGGGCAGCAGGCGCGGGACGCGCGGGACTCCCCCCTGCGCGGCTTCCGCGAGCCCACCCGCGCCTGGTTCGAGGCCGCCTTCCCGGCCCCCACCCACGCCCAGGCCGGCGCCTGGAGCGCCCTCCGGCGCGGCCGGGACACCCTGGTCGTCGCCCCGACCGGCTCGGGGAAGACCCTCGCCGCCTTCCTCTCCGCCCTGGACGAGCTGGCCGCCACCCCGCCCCCGGCGGACGCCAAGCGCCGCTGCCGGGTGCTCTACGTCTCACCGCTGAAGGCCCTGGCGGTGGACGTCGAGCGCAACCTCCGCTCGCCGCTGGCCGGCATCCGCCAGGCCGCCGTCCGGCTCGGCCTGCCCGAGCCGGAGGTCGAGGTGGCGATCCGCTCCGGGGACACCCCGGCCGCCGAGCGCCGCCGCTTCGCCACCCACCCGCCGGACATCCTGATCACCACCCCCGAGTCGCTCTTCCTGCTGCTCACCTCAGCCGCCCGGGAGGCGCTGCGCGGGGTGGAGACGGTGATCCTGGACGAGGTCCACGCGGTGGCCGGCACCAAGCGCGGCGCCCATCTGGCGCTCACCCTGGAGCGGTTGGACCAGCTGCTCCCGTCCCCCGCCCGCCGGATCGGCCTCTCGGCCACCGTCCGCCCAGTGGACGAGGTGGCCCGCTTCCTCGCGCCGCAGCGCGAGGTGGAGGTGGTGCAGCCGGCCTCGGAGAAGGAGTTCGACCTCTCGGTCGTCGTCCCGGTCGAGGACCTCGGCGAGCTGACCGGCGGCCGGCCCACCGAGGACAACCCGGACCAGGGCAAGCCGTCCATCTGGCCGCATGTCGAGGAGCGGATCACCGACCTGGTCGAGGGCCACGGCTCGACCATCGTCTTCGCCAACTCCCGCCGCCTCGCCGAGCGGCTCTGCAACCGGCTCAACGAGATCGAGTACGAGCGCCGCACCGGCGAGGCCCTGCCGGAGGACCGGTCCCCGGCCGAGCTGATGGCGCAGGCCGGGGCCAACCGCGCGGCCCCGCCCCTGCTCGCCCGCGCCCACCACGGCTCGGTCTCCAAGGAGCAACGGGCCGAGGTCGAGGAGCAGCTCAAGGAGGGCCGGCTGCCCGCCGTGGTGGCCACCTCCAGCCTGGAGCTGGGCATCGACATGGGGGCGGTGGACCTGGTGGTGCAGGTCGAGTCGCCGCCCTCGGTGGCCTCCGGCCTGCAGCGGGTCGGCCGGGCGGGGCACCAGGTCGGCGCGGTCTCCCGGGGGGTGGTCTTCCCCAAGTACCGGGGCGACCTGGTGCAGGCGGCGGTGGTCACCGAGCGGATGCGCTCCGGCGAGATCGAGGCGCTGCGCATCCCGCGCAATCCGCTGGACGTGCTGGCCCAGCAGATCGTGGCGATCACCTCGATGGACGACTGGGACACCGACGAGCTGCTGGCGCTGGTCCGCCGGGCGGCCCCGTTCGGCTCCCTGCCGCAGTCGGCGTACGACGCGGTGCTGGACATGCTGGCCGGGCGGTATCCGTCGGACGCCTTCGCCGAGCTGCGCCCGCGGATCGTCTGGGACCGGGTGGCGCACACCGTCTCGGCGCGCCCCGGCGCCCAGCGGCTGGCCGTCACCTCCGGCGGGACCATCCCGGACCGCGGCCTCTTCGGCGTCTTCCTGGCCGGCTCGACTGCCTCCGATTCGAAGGCGGGCAAGAAGGGCGGCGGCCGGGTCGGCGAGCTGGACGAGGAGATGGTCTACGAGTCGCGGGTCGGCGACGTCTTCACCCTCGGCACCTCGTCCTGGCGGATCGAGGACATCACCCATGACAAGGTGATCGTCACCCCCGCCCCCGGCACCCCCGGCAAGCTGCCCTTCTGGCACGGCGACGCCCTCGGCCGGCCGCTCGAACTGGGCCGCGCGGTGGGCGGCTTCCTCCGCGAGCTCGGCTCGCTGACGCCGGAGCGGGCCCGGGAGCGGCTCTCCGCGGCCGGCCTGGACCGCTGGGCGGCGGACAATCTGATCGCCTACCTGGACGAGCAGCGCCAGGCCTGCGGCCACGTCCCGGACGACCGGACGATCGTGGTCGAGCGCTTCCGGGACGAGCTGGGCGACTGGCGGATCGTCGTCCACTCCCCGTTCGGCGCCCAGGTGCACGCGCCCTGGGCGCTGGCCCTCGGGGCCCGGCTGACCGAGCGGCACGGCTTGGACGCCCAGGTGATGCACGCCGACGACGGCATCGTCCTGCGCCTGCCGGACGCCGACCTGATGGACTTCCCCGGGGACTTCCCGCCGCCGGGGTCCGGCGCGGAGGAGGAGCCGGCGGCCGTCCCCGGCGCGGCCCCCGACCTCGCCGTCGACCAGGCCCCGATCGGCGCCGACGCGGTGGTCTACGACCCGACCGAGGTGGAGCAGATCGTCACCGAGCAGGTCGGCGGCTCCGCCCTGTTCGCCTCCCGCTTCCGCGAGTGCGCGGCCCGCGCGCTGCTGCTGCCCCGGCGCCGCCCGGGCCAGCGCACCCCGCTCTGGCAGCAGCGCCAGCGGGCCTCCCAACTCCTCCAGGTGGCAAGCGAGTTCGGCTCCTTCCCGATCATCCTGGAGACCGTCAGGGAGTGCCTCCAGGACGTCTTCGACGTGCCCGGCCTGGTCGAGCTGATGCGGGACGTGGAGTCGAGGCGGGTGCGGATCGTCGAGGTCACCACCCCCGAGCCGTCCCCGTTCGCCCGCTCCCTCCTCTTCGGCTACGTCGCCCAGTTCCTCTACGAGGGCGACTCGCCGCTGGCCGAGCGGCGGGCGGCGGCGCTGGCCCTGGACTCCCGGCTGCTCTCCGAGCTCCTCGGCCAGGCCGAGCTGCGCGAACTCCTCGACCCTGACGTCCTCGCCGAGCTGGAGGCCGAGCTCCAGCGGCTCACCCCGGACCGCCGGATCAAGGACGCCGAGGGCGTGGCCGACGCGCTCCGCCTCCTCGGCCCGCTGGACGACGCCGAACTGGCGGCCCGCGGGGCCGAGCCGTCCTGGGCGGAGGAGCTGGAGCGGGCCCGCCGGGTGATCCGGGTCCGGGTCGCCGGGGAGTGGCGCTGGGCGGCGATCGAGGACGCCGGCCGGCTGCGGGACGCCCTCGGCACCCCGCTGCCGGTGGGCGTCCCGGAGGCCTTCACCGAGCCGGTCCCGGACCCCCTCGGCGACCTCCTCTCCCGCTACGCCCGCACCCACGGCCCGTTCGCCGCGGCGGAGGCCGCCGCCCGCTTCGGCCTCGGCCCGGCCGTGGCCACCGCGGCGCTGCACCGCCTGGCCGCCGGCGGGCGGGTGGTCAGCGGCGAGTTCCGGCCCGGCGGCTCCGGCAGCGAGTGGTGCGACGCCGACGTGCTGCGCCGGCTGCGGCGGCGCTCGCTGGCCGCGCTCCGCCAGGAGGCCGAGCCGGTGCCGCCGCGCGCGCTGGCGGCCTTCCTCCCCCAGTGGCAGCACGTCGGCGGCGGCCACCGGCTACGCGGGATCGACGGGCTGATGCGGGCGGTCGAGCAGCTGCAGGGCGCGGCCGTGCCGGCCTCGGCGCTGGAGCGGCTGGTGCTGCCGGCCCGGGTGCGGGACTACACCGGTTCGATGCTGGACGAGCTCACCGCGAGCGGCGAGGTGCTGTGGGCGGGCGCCGGCGCGCTGCCCGGCAAGGACGGCTGGGTGGCGCTCTACCCGGCGGACTCGGCGCCGCTACTGCTCGGCGAGCCGCTGCCGGTGGAGCCCACGCCGGTGCACCGGGCGGTGCTGGAGGCGCTCGCCCCGGGGTACGGGCTGTTCTTCCGGCAGCTCGCGGACGCGGTCGGGCTGTCCATGACCTCGCAGGGGCTGGAACCGCCGTCGGCGTCCCAGCTGGCCACCGCCGTCTGGGACCTGACCTGGGCCGGGCAGGTCAGCAACGACACCCTCGCGCCGATGCGCGCCCTCCTCGGCTCGGGGCGCACGGCGGGCGCCACGGCGCACCGCGCCCGGCGGGCGACCCCGCGCGGGCGGTACGGGGTGGGCAGCGCGGGCCGCCGGGCGGCGGCCGCCGCGACCGATCCGAAGATGGCCGGGCGGTGGTCGCTGCTGCCCGCGCGCTCGCAGGAGGAGACCTACCGGGCGCACGCGCGGGCGCAGACCCTGCTGGACCGGCACGGGGTGGTCACCCGCGGCGCCGTCCAGTCCGAGCGGACGCCGGGCGGCTTCGCCGCCGCGTACCGCGTCCTCGGCGCGTTCGAGGAGACCGGGCGGGCTCGGCGGGGCTACTTCGTCGAGGGGCTGGGCGCCGCCCAGTTCACCACGGACGGGGGCGCCGACCGGCTGCGCGCGGTGAACGCGACGGCGGCGGAGACCGGCGCGGTGGTGCTGGCCGCCGCCGACCCGGCGAACGCCTACGGTGCCGCGCTGCCGTGGCCGGATCCGCCGGCGGGGGCGGGCGACCGGCGGGGCGGGCACAAGCCGGGGCGTAAGGCGGGGGCGCTGGTCGTCCTGGTCGGCGGCGAACTGGTCCTCTACGTCGAGCGGGGCGGCAAGACGCTGCTGGCCTGGAACGAGGAGCTGGAGGTCCTGGAGCCGGCGGTGACGGCGCTGGCCGCCGCGGTGGGCGGCGGCGCGGTGGAGTCCCTGACGGTGGAGCGCACCAACGGGGACCCGGCGCTCACCTCTCCCCTGGGCCGCCTCCTGGAGGCGGCGGGCTTCACCCCGACGCCACGGGGCCTGCGGCTGCGTCGCGGGTAGGCCACGGGCCGCGCGGCCCCCCGGGCGGTCAGTGGGTGAAGCCCGCGCGGAACAGCGGCCGCTTCTCGCCCGCCTCGATACGGAAGGGGAATCGGTTCTGCGGGGGCGGCATCGGGCAGTTGAACTCGGAGGAGAAGCCGCACGGCGGCACGAACGCCCGGTTGAAGTCGAGCAGCGCCCGCCCCTCTCCGATCGGGGTCACGAAGAGGAACCGGCCGGCCCCGTAGCTGTCCTGCCCATTGGTGAGATCGCCGAAGACCAGCAGCAGCGTGCCCTCGTCGTCGAAGGCGTGCAGCGTGTACTCGCGCGCCTCCCCGTCCACGTCGTCCAGCGTGAAGGTGAGGTCGCCCGGCACGGCGAGGTCGCGGCTGCCGCCGTTGTCCCGGATGTGCTCGAAGGGGACCAGCCGGCCGCCCGGCACCGGCGTGTACTCCGCCTCCAGCACCCATTCCGGGTTGTACGGGAAGACGTCGATCCCCTCGAAGGCGCGGATCGCCGGGGAGGCGGAGTCCCAGAAGCGCAGCCCGTGCTCGGCCCCGCCGGTGGCGAGGTCGGTGCGGCGGACGGCGGTCACGGCGACGGTCCGCGGCAGCCCGGCGGAGGCGGAGACCGGTTCGACCTCCTCGCCGTCCGTCAGCCAGCGGGTCTCGATCAGCGCCAGGTTGCCCTCCGGCGAGGTCACCGCCGCGAGCCGCTCGGCCCGCCACTCCTCCCAGCCGGCCCTGGAGGCCGCGACGATCCGCTCGTCCGCGCGCAGTCGGGGCCGGGGCTTCTGGTACTCCTGCTGCTGCTCCATGGTTCGAACTATGCCACGCGTTCAGCGCTTGGTCCGAATAGTTCCCATTAGTCCGTTTCGCTGTCCCCCGCCGGACCCGGCCGGCCCGCCTGGGCGTTCCCCCGACGCACCGGATATCGGCTCGACAGCGGTCCCCCGCCCTTGCGTACGCTTGGAGGCGCAATGGCTGACAACTCCTCGGCCGCGGACGCGGCACACTCGCACCCGCGCACATCCGGCCCCACCGGTGCCACCGGCTCCCCTGGCTCCCCCGGCTCCCCCGGCGACTCCGCCCGCCCCCGGCGCCGCCGCGGCAACCGCCGGTCCGCCGCATCCGCCTCCGCTTCCGCATCCGCCAGGACCTCGACCGCCGCGCCCGCCCCCGCCCCCACCGGCGAGCTGAAGGCGCTGCTCGACCGGCTGCCCGGGCTGTCGCTCCGCGACGAGAGCCGGCTCGGCCGCCGCCTGGAGAGCCTGCGCCGGGTGCGCGAGGAGGAGAAGCGGGCCCGTCTGCTCCAGGAGATCGGCGCCGAGCTGGACGCCGCCGAGGCGCGGCTGACCGCCCGTCAGGAGAGCCTGCCGAGGCCGGTCTATCCGGAGGCGCTGCCGGTCAGCGCCCGCCGCGAGGAGATCATCGCGGCCATCCGGGAGAACCAGGTGGTGATCGTCGCCGGCGAGACCGGCTCCGGCAAGACCACCCAGCTGCCCAAGATGTGCCTGGAGCTGGGCCGCGGCGTCCGCGGTCTGATCGGCCACACCCAGCCCCGCCGGATCGCCGCCCGCACGGTGGCCGAGCGGGTCGCCGAGGAGCTCGGCACCGAGGTCGGCGAGACCGTCGGCTGGAAGGTCCGCTTCACCGACCAGGTCGGCGACCGCACCGCGATCAAGGTGATGACGGACGGCATCCTGCTGGCCGAGATCCAGACCGACCGCAGCCTGCGGCAGTACGACACGATCATCATCGACGAGGCCCACGAGCGCAGCCTCAACATCGACTTCATCCTGGGCTACCTCAAGGAGCTGCTCCCCCGCCGCCCCGACCTCAAGGTGATCATCACCTCGGCGACCATCGACCCGGAGCGCTTCTCCCAGCACTTCGACGACGCGCCGATCATCGAGGTCTCCGGGCGGACGTACCCCGTCGAGGTCCGCTACCGCCCCCTGGTGGACGAGGCCGAGGACACCGGCGAGCCGGGCGGCGCGGGCGTCACCGTGGACCGCGACCGCGACCAGGTGCAGGGCATCCTGGACGCCGTCGACGAGCTGTCCGCCGAGGGCCCCGGCGACATCCTGGTCTTCCTCTCCGGCGAGCGGGAGATCCGGGACACCGCGGACGCCCTGGAACGCCTGAAGCTGAAGTCCACCGAGATCCTCCCGCTGTACGCCCGGCTCTCCTCGGCCGAGCAGCACCGGGTGTTCCAGCGCCACACCGGCCGCCGGATCGTGCTGGCCACCAACGTGGCCGAGACCTCCCTCACCGTCCCCGGCATCAAGTACGTGATCGACCCGGGCACGGCCCGGATCTCCCGCTACTCCCACCGCACCAAGGTGCAGCGGCTGCCGATCGAGCCGGTCAGCCAGGCCAGCGCCAACCAGCGCAAGGGCCGCTGCGGCCGCACCTCGGACGGCATCTGCATCCGGCTGTACTCGGAGGAGGACTTTCTCTCCCGCCCCGAGTTCACCGACGCCGAGATCCTCCGGACCAACCTGGCCTCGGTGATCCTCCAGATGACCTCCGCCGACCTCGGCGAGATCAGCAGCTTCCCGTTCATCGACCCGCCGGACCGCCGGCAGATCAAGGACGGCGTCGACCTCCTCCAGGAGCTGGGCGCCTTCGACCCCTCGGTCAGCGACCACCGCAAACGGCTCACCCCCCTGGGCCGCAAGCTGGCCCAGCTGCCGGTGGACCCGCGGCTGGCCCGGATGGTGCTGGAGGCCGACCGCAACGGCGTGGTCCGCGAGGTGATGGTGATCGCCGCCGCGCTCTCCATCCAGGACCCGCGGGAACGCCCGGCGGAGAAGCGGCAGGCCGCCGACGAGAAGCACCGCCGCTTCGCCGACGAGACCTCGGACTTCCTCACCTACCTCAACCTCTGGCGCTATCTCCGCAAGCAGCAGCGGGAGTTGAGCTCCAGCCAGTTCCGCCGCACCTGCAAGGCCGAGTTCCTGAACTACCTGCGGATCCGCGAGTGGCAGGACATCGACGCCCAGCTGCGCCAGACCGCCAAGCAGCTCGGCGTCACCGTCAACCCCCCGCACGAGGAGGTGGACGGGGACGCGGTCCACCGCTCCCTCCTCGCCGGGCTGCTCTCCCACATCGGTCTCAAGGACCCGGAGAAGAACGAGTACTTCGGCGCCCGCCAGGCCAAGTTCGCGATCTTCCCGGGCTCGGGCCTCTTCAAGAAGCAGCCGCGCTGGCTGATCGCCGCCGAGCTGGTGGAGACCTCCCGGCTGTGGGCGCGGATCGCCGCCAAGGTCGAGCCGGACTGGATCGAGGAGCTGGCCCAGCACCTGGTGAAGCGCTCGTACAGCGAGCCGCACTGGGAGAAGAACCGCGGCCAGGTGATGGCGTACGAGAAGGTGACGCTGTACGGGGTGCCGCTGGTCGCCCAGCGCAAGGTCGGCTACGGCCGGATCGACCCGGAGCTCTCCCGCGAGCTGTTCATCCGGCACGCCCTGGTCGAGGGCGACTGGGAGACCCACCACCGCTTCTTCGCCGACAACCGCCGGCTCCTGGACGACGTCGAGGAGTTGGAGAACCGGGCCCGCCGCCGGGACATCCTGGTCGACGACGAGACCCTCTTCGACTTCTACGCCCAGCGGATCGGCAAGGACGTCGTCTCCGGTGCGCACTTCGACGCCTGGTGGAAGAAGGCCCGCAGGACCCGGCCGGAGCTGCTGACCTTCACCCCCGAGCTGCTGGTCAACGACAACGCCGACGCGGTGACCGAGCGCGACTACCCCTCCGTCTGGCGCCAGGGCGAGCTGGAGCTGGACCTCTCCTACCAGTTCGAGCCGGGCACCGAGCAGGACGGCGTCACCGTCCACATCCCGCTGACCGTCCTCAACCAGGTGCGGCCGATCGGCTTCGACTGGCAGATCCCGGGTCTGCGGCAGGAGCTGGTGACGGCGCTGCTGCGGTCGCTGCCCAAGGCGCTGCGCCGCAACTTCGTCCCGGCGCCGGACTACGCGCGCCGGCTGATGGACCGTCTGAACGCGTACCAGCCGGCCCCTGACGAGCCTCCGGCCTCGATCACCGAGGTGCTGGAGTGGGAGCTGCAGAAGCTCTCCGGGATCACCGTCCCCCACGAGTCCTGGGACTGGGAGCGGGTACCGGACCACCTGCGGATCACCTTCCGGGTGGTGGACGGGAAGACCGGCGGCAAGCTGGCCAAGGACGCCGAAGACAAAGACCTGGACCAGCTCAAACTGCGCCTGCGCTCCCGCTCCCAGCAGGCGATCGCCAAGGCGGCGGGCGGCCTGGAGAAGTCCGGCCTGACCGAGTGGACGATCGGCGAGCTACCGCACACCTTCGAGCAGAAGGGCGTCAAGGGCTACCCGGCGCTGGTCGACGCGGGCGAGTCGGTGGCGGTCCGGCTGCTGCCGACCCCGGTGGAGCAGGTGCGGGCGATGCGCACCGGCACCCGGCGGCTGCTGCTGCTCTCCGTCAGCTCCCCGATCAACTCGATCGCCGCCCGGCTGGGCAACTCGGCGAAGCTCGCGCTGGCCGACAACCCCCACGGCTCGACGGACGCCCTCTTCGCCGACTGCCTGGACGCCGCCGTGGACCAGCTGGTCGCCGACGGCGGCGGCCCGGCCTGGGACGAGGAGTCCTTCGGGAAGCTGCGCGACCAGGTCCGCGCCGAGCTGTACGACGCCACCGCGCAGGTCGTGGTGCGGACCGCGAACATCCTGGTGGTGGCCCACCGGGTGCAGCAGCGGCTGAAGGCGATCAAGAAGTCGCTGGTCCTGCTGCCGGCCCTGACCGACCTCAACGAGCAGTACGGGGACCTGATCCACCCCGGCTTCGTCACGGAGGCGGGCGCCCGGCGGTTGCCGGACGTCCTCCGCTACCTCAAGGCGATGGAGCGCCGGCTGGTGAAGCTGGCCGAGAACCCGGCGCGGGACCGGGACCGGCTGGCGACCGTGCAGCGGACCCGGGACGCCTACGCGGAGCTGCTGGCGGCGCTGCCGCCGGACCGCCGGGAGGACGAGTCGGTGGTCCAGCTCCGCTGGATGATCGAGGAGTTGCGGGTCAGCCTGTGGGCGCAGCCGCTGGGCACCCCCTACCCGGTGTCGGAGCAGAGGATCCTGCGGGCGATCGACGCGGCCGGCTAGGGGCCCGGCGCAGGCCCGGGCGCGGGCGGTCTTACCACCTTCACAACCCCCGCATCCCCTCGCGCCCGTGGCTGTTAACCGACCGTCCGCCGGTCGTACATCACCGCGCACTACTCATGTCACGGCGCCTCCGCCACCCCCCGACTTCTCAGGAGCCACCGTGACCACCAGACGCACCGTCAGGCTGACCGCAGCGATCGCCGCCGCAGGCGCGATCGCCGGAGCGGCCGCGCTGCAGTCCTCCTCCGCCTCGGCCTCGCAGACGGCCGGCTCGGCGGCCGCCGCCCCGGCTCCCAGCAAGCACGTCCTCCTCCTCTCCGTGGACGGCCTCCACCAGTCCGACCTGGCCTGGTACATCGCCCGGCACCCGGCCTCGGCGCTGGCCCGCCTGGCACACGGCGGCACCGAGTACACCCGGGCCCGCACCACCATCCCGTCGGACTCCTTCCCCGGCACCGTGGCCCAGCTCACCGGTGGCACCCCCGGCACCACCGGCGTCTACTACGACGACACCTACAGCAGCGCGCTGCTCCCGGCCGGGACCACCGACTGCGCCAAGGCCAAGCCGGGCGCCGAGGTCGACCTCACCGAGGACCTGGACAAGAACAAGAACGCGCTGGACGCCGGCCAGGGCCTGGCAGGGCTGCCCGGCAGCATCTACCGGATGTCCGGCGACCCGGTGAGCAACATCGACCCGAGCAAGCTCCCGGTCGACCCCAGGACCTGCAAGCCGCTGCTGCCCGGCGGCTACCTGCGGGTGAACACGGTCTTCAACGTGGTGCGGAAGGCCGGCCTCCACACCGCCTGGTCGGACAAGCACATCGCGTACCAGATCCTCGACGGCCCCTCCGGCTCCGGCATCGACGACATGTTCTCGCCGGAGATCAACTCGCAGGCCGCCGGCTACCCCTCGGGCACCGACTGGACCCAGGACAACGCCGCCACCGAGACCTACGACGGCTACAAGGTGCAGGCGGTCCTCAACGAGATAGCCGGCCACGACCACTCCGGCACGAAGAACACCGGCACCCCCGCCGTCTTCGGGATGAACTTCCAGTCGGTCTCCACCGCCGAGAAGCTGCCGGTCTCGGACGGCCTCAAGGGCGGTTACACCGCGCCCGGCGTCCCCGGACCGCTGCTGGCCAAGAACCTGGAGTACATCGACACCCAGGTCGGCCGGATGCTCTCGGAGATCCAGAAGGCCGGCCTGGCGAGGACGACCACGGTGATCCTCTCCGCCAAGCACGGCCAGTCCCCGACCGACCCGGCCGCGCTCACCCGGATCGACGACGGCCCGCTGCTGGACGGCCTCGACGCCGCCTGGAAGAAGGCCCACCCGTCCGCGGCCCAGCCGCTGGTCGCCCACTCCGCGGACGACGACGGGATGCTGCTCTGGCTCAACGACCGCTCCCAGGCCGCCGCCGACTTCGCCAGGTCGTACCTGCTGGCCCAGTCCGGCCAGGGCAACGACGTCAACGGCAAGCCGAAGGCCTTCACCCGGGGCGGGCTGCAGACGGTGTACGCGGGCGCCGCCGCCGCGAAGTACTTCGGGACCTCGGTGAACGACGACCGGGTGCCGCAGGTCTTCGGCATCGGCCAGTACGGCGTCGTCTACACCGGCGGCACCTCGAAGATCGCCGAGCACGGCGGCGCCCACGCCGACGACCTCGCCGTGCCGCTGGTGGTCTCCGGCGCCGGGGCGGCCGCCGGCCGGCAGGTGGACGCCACCGTCCACACCACCTCCATCGCGCCGACCATCCTGAAGCTCCTCGGCCTCGACCCCCGGTCGCTGGACGCGGTCCGCAAGGAGGGCACCCCGGCCCTGCCGGGCCTCGGCCGCTGACGCGGACTCACCTCCGCTCGCTTTTCCGGACAGAAGATGACTCACCGGGCAAACCGGAACCATCCGGCCTAGCCTGACGTCATGTCAGCTCCGCCGCCCGCCGCCGCCCACCGGGACGCCGTCCCGGCCGCGCCACCGACCTTCCACTGGCTGACCTGGCTGGCCAGCGGGGCGGCGCTGTGGGCGGCGGCGGTCGCGGTCCTCTTCGCGACCGGGAACACCTACCTCATCCCGACCGTGGTCCTCCTCGGCAGCTTCACCGTCCCGGCGGCCTTCGTGGTCCGCGCCCACGAGCGCTACGGACGGGACATCGGCACCCAGACGATCGTCACCTGCTTCGCCGTCGGCGGGGTGATCGGCGTCCTCGGCGCCTCGGTGCTGGAGCACTACCTGCTGCACCCCAGCGTCTGGATGTACTGCGGGGTGGCGCTGATCGAGGAGGCGGTGAAGGCCGCCGTACTGGTGCTGATCACGCGCCGGCTGCCGCTGACCGGGCGCCGGACCGGGCTGGTACTCGGCGCCGCCGTCGGCTTCGGCTTCGCCGCCTTCGAGACCGCCGGCTACGCGCTGGACGCGGCGATCTCGGTGCGCGGCCTCGACCTGCGCGGCCTGGTGGAGACCGAGGCGCTGCGCGGGGTGCTCGCCCCGGTCGGGCACGGGCTGTGGACGGGCCTCCTCGGCGCGGTCCTCTTCGAGTACCGGCTCGGCACCCGGTTCACCGTCAACCGGCCGATCGTGCTGACCTTCCTGGGGGTGAGCGCCCTCCACGCGTTCTGGGACAGCACCACCGGGATCGCGGTCTGGCTGACCGCGCTGATCACCACCGGCACCGCGCTCAGCGGCGACCAGCTGCAGGGCTACGGGTACCTGGACCAGGCACACGCCACCCCCGTCCAGACCCAGGTCTTCAACCTCCTCAGCGGCGTGGGCCTGGTGCTCGCGGCGGTGCTCGGCCTGCTGTGGCTGCGGCGCGCGTACCCGGCCGCGCTCGCCGTCCCGGCCGGCCTCCGCGCGGAGCTGCGCCACAGGCTGACCCCGGGGAGAAGGGGCGGGCCGACCCCGCCCGAGGACTTCTGAACCGGGGTGGGTGGTGGATCTCACCGCCTCCGGCACCCGCTTACGATGGCGTAGGTAACTTCAGCAGGTGAAAGATTCAGGCATGTCCGAGATCACTTCCTTCGCCGCGCTCGGCGACAGCTTCACAGAGGGCCTCAACGACCCCTCCGCAGCCGGTGACGGCTTCGTCGGCTGGGCCGACCGGCTGGCCGTGGCCCTCGCCGAGAACTCCCCCGACCCGGCCGGCTTCCGGTACGCCAACCTGGCGGTGCGCGGCCGGCTGCTGGACGGGGTCATCGCCGAGCAGCTGCCGCGGGTGCGGAAGCTGAAGCCCGACCTGATCTCCTTCACGGCCGGCGGGAACGACATCCTGCGGCCCGGCAGCGATCCGGACGCACTGGCCGAGCGGTTCGAGGCGGCGGTGACCCAGCTGCTCGAGATCACCCCGCGGGTGCTGGTCTGCACAGGGTTCGACACCCGGAACGCGCTGGTGCTCAGCCTCATCAGGGGCAAGGTCGCGACCTACAACAGCCATCTGCGGGCGATCTGCGACCGGCACGGGCTGACCACGGTCGACCTGTGGTCGCTGAAGCCGCTGCACGACCAGCGGGCCTGGAGCCACGACCGCCTCCATCTGGCTCCCGCCGGACATGAGCGGGTGGCCCGGCTGGCGGCACTGCGGCTCGGCCTCGACGGGGTCGGGGACCCCTTCGAGCCCTTCACCGACCCCCTGCCGTGGATCTCCCCGTCGGCCCGCCGCCGCGAGAACCTCCGCTGGGCCCGCGAACACCTGGTCCCCTGGATAGGGCGCCGCCTCCGGGGCGAATCCTCCGGCGACACCGTCACCGCGAAGCGCCCGGACCTCCTCCCGCTGTAGCGCCCGGGCGCTAGCGTCGAGTTCTCGGCGAGTGGCGGCCCGGCCAGGAATACCCCTAGGGGGTATGGTGGTTCCTTGTCGAGAGAGAGACGGATCCCAGACACGGAGGTACCGACATGACCGCCGAACCGACCACCTTCAAGGTCACCGGCATGACCTGCGGCCACTGCGAGAACGCCGTCAGCCAGGAGCTCTCCGAGCTTCCCGGTGTCTCCGCCGTCACCGCCGACGCCGAGACCGGCATCGTCACCGTCACCGCCGAGGCCCCCCTCGACGACGAGGCCGTCCGCGCCGCCGTCGACGAGGCCGGCTACGAGCTGGTCGGCCGCGTCTGACGACCCGGAAGGACGGGACCACCCCATGGGCACCCTCACCGAGCATCGCGTCGAACTCGCCATCGGCGGCATGACCTGCGCCTCCTGCGCCGCCCGGGTCGAGAGGAAGCTCAACCGGATGGAGGGCGTGACGGCCACGGTCAACTTCGCCACGGAGAAGGCCGCCGTCGACTACGCCCCCGGGGTGGCCGTCGAGGACCTGATCGCCACCGTCGAACGCACCGGCTACACCGCCGAGCTCCCGGCGCCGCCCCCGCCCCCGGAGGCGGCCCCGGAGCCCGGCGGCCGATCCGCTGACCGGCCCGGCGAGGCCGGCGCCGGCGCCCTCGGCGAAGGCGATCTCCTGCGCCGACGGCTGCTGATCACCGCCGCCCTCGCGGTCCCGGTGATCGTCCTCTCCATGGTCCCCGCGCTGCAGTTCCGCGACTGGCAGTGGCTCTGCTTCGCCCTGGCCTCGCCCGCGGTGGCGTACGGCGGCTGGCCCTTCCACCGCGCCGCCTGGACCAACCTCCGGCACGGCGCGGCGACCATGGACACCCTGGTCTCGGTCGGCACGCTGGCCGCGTACGGCTGGTCGGTCTGGGCGCTGTTCCTCGGTGACGCCGGGATGCCGGGGATGCGGCACGGCTTCGACCTCACCCTCGGCGACCGGAACCCGTCCTCCACCCTCTACCTGGAGGCCGCCGCCGGGGTCACCGCCTTCATCCTCCTCGGCCGCTGGCTGGAGGCACGCTCCAAGCGGCGCGCCGGGGCGGCCCTGCGGGCGCTGCTGGAACTAGGCGCCAAGGACGCCGTGCTGCTCCGCGACGGCCGCGAGGTGCCCGTGCCGGCCTCCCGACTCGCCGTCGGGGACCGGTTCGTGGTGCGTCCCGGGGAGAAGATCGCCACCGACGGGAGGGTGGTCGAGGGCGGCTCGGCGGTGGACGCCTCGATGCTCACCGGCGAGTCCGTCCCCGTCGAGGTCGGCGTCGGCGACCAGGTCGCCGGGGCGACGGTCAACGCCGGCGGGCTCCTCGTCGTCGAGGCCACCCGGGTCGGCGCGGACACCCAGCTGTCCCGGATGGCCCGGCTGGTCGAGGAGGCGCAGAACGGCAAGGCCGCGGCGCAGCGGCTGGCCGACCGGATCTCCGCGGTCTTCGTGCCGGCGGTGATCGCCGTCTCCCTGGCCACCCTGGCCGGGTGGCTCCTCGTCGGCGGGGGCGCCGCGGACGCCTTCACCGCGGCCGTCGCGGTACTGATCATCGCCTGCCCGTGCGCCCTCGGGCTGGCCACCCCGACCGCGCTGATGGTCGGCACCGGCCGGGGCGCTCAGCTGGGCATCCTGATCCGGGGCCCGGAGGTGCTGGAGACCACCCGCTCCGTCGACACCGTGGTGCTGGACAAGACCGGCACCGTCACCACCGGCACGATGGCCCTCCGCTCCGTCACCACGGCCGCCGACGACCTGTCCGAGGAGGAGGTGCTGCGCCTGGCGGGCGCCCTGGAGGACGCCTCCGAGCACCCGATCGCCCGCGCCGTCGCCGCGGCCGCCCGGCAGCGGCTGGGCGGCCTCCCACCGGTGGCGGGGTTCCGCAACCGGCCCGGGCTCGGCGTCGAGGGCACCGTGGACGGCCGCGCCGTGGCCGCCGGCCGGGAGGCCCTCCTCCGCCCGTCCGGCGAGCCGCTGCCCGAGCGGCTGGCCCAGGCGGTCGCCTCGGCCGCCGCGGCCGGGCGCACCGCGATCGCGGTGGGCTGGGACGGCGAGCCGCGCGCGGTGCTGACCGTCGCCGACGCGGTGAAGCCGACCAGCCGTCAGGCCGTCGCCGAGCTGCGCGGCCTGGGCCTGCGGCCGGTGCTGCTGACCGGCGACTCCAGGCCCGTGGCGGAGGCGATCGCGAGCGAGGTCGGCATCCCGGCGGAGGACGTCGTCGCCGAGGTCCTGCCGGAGGAGAAGGTCGCCGAGGTGCGGCGGCTCCAGGCGGCCGGGCGCTCGGTCGCGATGGTCGGGGACGGCGTCAACGACGCCGCCGCGCTGGCCCAGGCGGACCTGGGGATGGCCATGGGCACCGGGACGGACGCGGCGATCGAGGCCGCGGACGTCACGCTGGTCCGCGGCGACCTGCGGGTCGCGGCGGACGCGGTACGGCTGTCCCGCCGGACGCTGGCCACCATTCACGGCAACCTCTTCTGGGCCTTCGGCTACAACGTGGCAGCGATCCCGCTGGCCGCCTTCGGGCTCCTCAACCCGATGATCGCGGGTGCGGCGATGGCCTTCTCCTCGGTCTTCGTGGTCACCAACTCCCTGCGCCTGCGGCGCTTCAGCTGAGCCGGCGGGGCCGCCCGGCCCCGCCTCAGCCCGCCGCCGTGAACCGCACCGGCGTCCCCGGCACCGCCTGCGCCGCGCCCGCCAGCGCCCCCGGGTCGTCGACGACGCCCACCACCGGGTACCCGCCGGTGGTCGGATGGTCGGCCAGGAACAGCACCGGCCGCCCGCTGGGGGGCACCTGCACGGCGCCCAGCACCATCCCCTCGGACGGCAGCTCCCCCGCCCGGGACCGCCGCAGCGCCGGCCCCTCCACCCGCAGCCCGATCCGGTTGGACTCGGAGGAGACCAGGTACCGGTGGCGTACCAGGCCCGCCAGCGCCTCCGCGGTGAACCAGTCCGCCCGCGGCCCCAGCCGCAGCGGCAGCACCAGCTCGCGCGGCGGCCGCGCGCCCGGCGCCGGCGGGAGGTCCCCGGCGACCGCCGGCAGGCCCTCCGGCTCACCCAGCTCCAGCTTCTGACCCTCCGTCAGCCGCTCCGGCCCGAGCCCCGACAGCAGGTCGGTCGAGCTGCTGCCGAGCACCCGCCGCACGGCCAGCCCGCCGGCCACCGCCAGGTACGAGCGCAGCCCCTCCTCGGCCCGGCCCACGTCCAGCACCCCGCCGTCCGGGACGCGCACCGCCGCGCCCCAGGGGGCCGGCCGCCCGTCCACCCGTACCGCGCACGGCGCTCCGGTCACCGCCGCCAGCACCGGGCCGCCCTCCGCGCGCAGCGCGCAGCCGTCCAGCGTGGTCTCCAGTCCGGCCGCCGACTCCGGGTTGCCCACCAGCCGGTTGGCCAGCCGGTGCGCCGGCTGGTCCAGGGCGCCCGAGCGCGGCACGCCGAGGTGCGCCAGCCCGGGCCGGCCGAGGTCCTGGACGGTGGTCAGCGCTCCCGCCCGTACGACGGCGAGCACCGGCCGCCCGCCGCTCACCACCGTTCCCCCGCCGGCACGAACCGCACCCGGGTGCCAGGGGACAGCAGCGCCGCCGGCTCCCGCTCCGGGTCCCACAGCTCGGCGTCGCTGGTGCCGATGAGCTGCCAACCGCCGGGAGAGGACCGCGGATAGACGCCGGTGTACGGGCCGGCCAGGCCGACCGAGCCGACCGGCACCACGGTCCGCGGGTTGTCCCGGCGCGGCACCTCGTACCGCGCCGGCAGCCCGGTCAGATAGCCGAAGCCCGGCGCGAAGCCGCAGAACGCCACCCGGTACTCCGCCGCGGAGTGGATCCGCCCGACCTCCTCCGGCCGGACGCCCCACAGCCGGGCGACGTCCGCCACGTCCGGCCCGTCGTAGCGCACCGGGATCTCCACCGCGGGGCCGTCCCCTGCCGCCGCGGAACGGATCCGCCAGCTCGTCAACTCGGCTGCCAGCGCCTCGGGTTCGGGCACCCCGTCGAGGAGGACGGTGCGCGCCCCGGGCACGATCTCGGCGGCCGGTACGGCGGCCGGGGTCTCCGCCCGCCGGCGCAGCAGCTCGGCGTGGAAGGCCTCCGCCGCCGGGCCGTCCGGGAACTCCAGCAGCAGCGCCCGCCGGCCCACCGGCAGCGCCCGCATCCGCGCGGCCCGCGTCGGCGCGGTCATGCGAAGGGCTTGATCGGGACGCCGGCCGCGGTCAGCCCGTCCCGGACCCGGCGGGCGATCTCGGACGCGCCCGGGGTGTCCCCGTGGAGGCAGAGCGAGCGGGCGCGCAGCGCCAGCCGGGTGCCGTCGGCGGCGGTGATCTCCTGGTCCCGGGCGATGCCGACGGAACGATCGACGATGGCGTCCGGATCGTGCAGCACGGCCCCCGGCTCGCGGCGGGAGGCCAGCGTCCCCTGCGGGGTGTACGCCCGGTCGGCGAAGGCCTCCGGCACGGCGTCGAGTCCGGCCTCCGCCGCGGCGGCGAGGAGCGCGGAGCCGGGCAGGCCGAGCACCGGCATCGGCTCGCCGGCCAGGCGCACCCCCGCCACCACCGCTGCGGCCTGCTCCTCGTCGTGGACGACCCGGTTGTAGAGGGCCCCGTGCGGTTTGACGTAGCTGACCGCGGAGCCGGCCGCACGGGCGAACAGCTCCAGGGCGCCGATCTGGTAGGCGATCTCGGCGGTGAGCTCGGCGGGCGGCACGTCCATCGCGCGGCGGCCGAATCCGGCCAGGTCGCGGTAGGAGACCTGGGCGCCGATCCGCACCCCGCGCTCGGCGGCGAGCTCGCAGACCCGGCGCATGGTGGCCGGGTCGCCGGCGTGGAAGCCGCAGGCGATGTTGGCGCTGGTGACGATGGAGAGCAGGGCCTCGTCGTCGGTGAGCGTCCAGCGGCCGAAGCCCTCGCCGAGATCCGCGTTCAAGTCGATCACGCCCGCAAGACTAGGAATTGTTCAACGATCCCGCAAGGACGTTGCGCGGAGAACGGCGCTCGGCTTGACTGATCATCGAGGGCCGGGGACCGGTGGGTAGGACGAGGGAGGGCTCGATGTCCGCATCGGGGGAGAGCGCGGGCAGCGCGCGGCGGGCCGCCGAGGCGCTGCGGGAGCGGATCACCGAAGGGCTGCTGGAGCCCGGCTGCCGCCTGGTGGAGACGGAGCTGGCGACGGAGCTGGGGGTCTCCCGCAACACCCTGCGCGAGGCGTTCCGGCTGCTCACCCAGGACGGCCTGCTGAGCCACCAGCCGAACAAGGGCGTCCGGGTGCGCCGGCTGACCGTGGAGGATCTGGCCGACCTCTACCGGGTGCGGCGGCTGATCGAGTGCGGTGCCCTCCGCGAACTCGCCGAACTTCCCGCCGGGGAGCGGAGCTTCGACCTCGCCGCGGCCCGCGAGGCGGTGGCCGCCGGCGAGGAGGCGGCCCGCAGGGCCGACTGGAAGGCCTGCGGCACCGCGGACATCCGCTTCCACCAGGCGCTGGCCGGACTGGCCGGCAGCCCCCATGTGGACCGGCTGATGGTGGGGGTGCTGGCCGAGCTGCGGCTGGCCTTCCACGCGATGGGGGATCCGCGCCGCTTCCACGAGCCTTATCTGGGCCGGAACCGGCAGCTGCTGGAGACCCTGGCCTCGGGGGACGCCGGGAAGGCCGCCCAGGAGCTGGCCTTCTACCTGGAGGACTCGCGGCGCCAGCTGGTCGAGGCCTACGCCCGGGTCGCCGCCGCGCCCATGTAAAAGCCAGGAAAACGAAGAGTCCCACCCCTTGTGTGATTGTTCAACAATCATTTAGCGTCCTCCGCAGTCCGTACGCAACAACTGAGACCGGAGGGACGCCCAATGATCGTTCTGCTCGGCGTGCTCGTGGTAGTCCTCGGGTTCGCGACCAAACGCAACCCCCTGTTGGTGGTGGGAGTGGCCGGCATCGTCACCGGTCTCCTCGGCAAGCTCTCGGTCTCGCAGATCCTCGCCACCTTCGGCAACGGGTTCGCGTCCAGCCGGTCCGTGACGATCTTCGCCATCACCCTGCCGGTGATCGGCCTGCTGGAGCGGAACGGGCTGCAGGCCCAGGCCCGCAAGGTGATCGCCCGGTTGTCCCGGCTCACCACCGGCCGCTACCTCGCGCTCTACCTCCTGCTGCGCCAACTCACCGCCGCCGTGGGCCTCTCCACCATCGCCGGACCCGCGCAGACCGTGCGGCCGATGGTCGGTCCGATGGCCGAGGCCGCCGCCGAGCGCCGGGGCAAGGTGGCCGAACTCCCCGACCGGGTCCGCGAGAAGGTGCTCTCCTTCAGCGCCAGCGCCGACACCGTGGGGCTCTTCTTCGGTGAGGACTGCTTCCTCGCCGTCGGCTCGATCCTGCTCATCACCAGCCTGGTCGACGCCTCCTACCACGTGAACCTGGAGCCGGTGCAGCTCGCTCTGTGGGCGATACCGATCGCCGCCTGCGCCCTCGTCATCCACGGTGCCCGGCTGCTCTGGTTCGACCGCCGCCTGGACCGCGAACTCGCCGCGGCCGCCGCCGAGGCCCAGCCGGCCGCCGTCACCACCACCTCCGAGGAGACCGCCCGATGATCCGCGCCGAATGGTTCTACTGGCTGGTGGGACTCATCTTCGTGGTGATGGCCGGCCAGATGGCCGTCGACCGCAGCAACCCCAAGCGCTGGGGCAGCGCCGCCTTCTGGGGCCTGCTGGGGCTCGGCTTCGGCTACAGCTCCTTCGTGGTCAGCGGGCACGCGCCGGCCCAGCCGCTGGGCGTCGCGGTGCTGGTGATGGTCTGCCTGGCCGGCTTCGGCTTCACCGGCCGCGGGCAGCAGCGCACCACCAGTGAGGAGGAGCGGCAGCGCGCCTCGGACCGGCTGGGCGGGAAGCTGTTCCTTCCCGCGCTGACCATCCCGGTGGTGGCCATGGTCTGCGCGGTGCTGGTCAAGAAGGTCTCGATCGGCGGCCAGCCGGTGCTGGAGAAGGGCTCGGAGACCATCCTCGGGCTCGGCATCGGCGCGATCATCGCGCTGGTCGTCGGCCTGATCGTGGTCAAGGAGCGGAATCCGGGGGTCGCGCTCCACGCGGGGCGGGGGATGCTGGAGTCCATGGGCTGGGCCCTCTTCCTGCCCCAGCTCCTCTCCATCCTGGGCGCGGTGTTCACCGCCGCCGGGGTCGGCGACCAGGTCGGCAAGCTGGTCGGGCACGTCCTCCCACACAACGACACCTTCCTCGCGGTGGTCGTCTACTGCGTCGGAATGGCCCTGTTCACCGTCATCATGGGCAACGCCTTCGCCGCCTTCCCGGTGATGACCGCGGCGGTCGGCTGGCCGATCCTGATCCAGCAGATGCACGGCAACGCGCCCTGCGTCCTCGCCGTCGGGATGCTCGCCGGCTTCTGCGGAACGCTGTGCACCCCGATGGCCGCCAACTTCAACATCGTCCCGGCCGCGCTGCTGGAGCTGAAGGACCGCTACGGCCCGATCAAGGCCCAACTCCCCACCGCCGGCGGGCTGCTGGTCTGCTGCGTCGGGACCATCTCGCTCTTCGCCTTCTGATCCCCGCCCGACCCCCGTACGAGAGGAAACCCGCCTTGATCCTCCTCACCGGATTCGCGCCCTTCGGCGGCGAGACCGTCAACCCCTCCTGGGAGGCCGTCCGGCTCCTCGGCGAGACGGAGGGCTTCGCGGCCGTCCAGCTCCGCTGCGAGTTCGGCGCGGCCCTGGACGACCTGCGGGCCGCGGTGGACGCCCACGACCCCGACCTCGTCCTCGCCGTCGGCCAGGCCGGCGGCCGCAACCAGGTCACCGTCGAGCGGGTGGCGGTCAACGTCGACGACGCCCGGATCCCGGACAACGCCGGCCGGCAGCCGATCGACGAGCCGGTCGTGGCGGGCGGCCCGGCGGCCTACTTCTCCACCCTCCCGGTCAAGGCCTGCGTGGCGGCCGCGCGCCGGGCGGGCGTCCCGGCCGCGGTGTCCAACACCGCCGGCACCTTCGTCTGCAACCACGTCGCCTACGGTCTGGCGCACCTGATCGCCACCGAGCGGCCGGAGATGCGCGGCGGCTTCGTCCACCTGCCGTATGCGCCGGAACAGGTGCTGGACCGGGAGGCTCCCTCGCTGGCCGTCCCCGAGGCGGCGAAGGCCCTCCGCGCGATCGCCGAGGCGGCCCGCGCCGGCGCGGAGATCCGGGCCGCGGAAGGCGCCCTGCATTGATCCGCGAGTTCACGCGACTGGCCCTCGCCAACATCGACCGGGCGTATCCGTACGCCCCCGGCCATCTGCTGACGGGGCCGCAGGACCTGGTGCCGCCGCGGGAGCGCCACCCAGTCTTCGCCGGCTCCTACGACTGGCACTCCTCGGTCCACATGCACTGGCTCCTGGTCCGGGTGCTGCGGACGGACCGCGCGGACCTCGACCCCGGGACGGCCTCGGCGGCCGAATCCCTCCTGGACCGGCAGCTGACCCCGGCCGGCATCGCCCAGGAGGCCCGCTTCCTCCTCGGCCACCCGTCCTTCGAACGCCCCTACGGCTGGGCCTGGCTCCTCGCCCTCGCGGCGGAGTGCGCGGGCACCCGCTGGGCGGGGGCCCTCGCGCCGGGCGCGGACGCGGTCGCCGAGCTGCTGCTCGACTGGCTGCCGAAGGCCGCGTACCCGGTCCGGCACGGGGTGCACGCGAACAGCGCCTTCGCGCTCGGCCTGGTCCTGGACTCGGCGGAGGCCGCGGGCCACCCCGAACTGCTCCGGCCGGTCCGGCGACGGCTGCTGGACTGGTTCCGCGAGGACCACGACGCGCCCGTCCACTGGGAGCCCTCCGGCCAGGACTTCCTCTCCCCCGCGCTGACCGAGGCGGACGCGATGCGCCGGGTCCTCCCGGCGGGCGAGTTCGCGGAGTGGCTGCGCGGCTTCCTGCCGTCCTTCGGCCCGCTCCTCACACCGCCGCGGATCACCGACCCTTCCGACCCCCAGATCGGCCACCTCATCGGCCTGTGCCTCACCCGCGCCACCAGCCTCCGCGCCTACGCCCCGGAGGCGGCCGACGCCCATCTGGCCGCGGCGCGGAGCCACCTCTCCTCCACGGACTTCACCACCGCCCACTGGCTGGCGACGTTCGCCTTGCGGGCGGGCCTGCGGTAGCACGCGGAAGGCCGCGCCTCCGGCGCGGTCGAGGGGCCCGCGGTCGAGGGGCGCGGGGTCAACGGCCCAGCAGCTCGCCGCCGTTGCAGTGGAGGATCTCGCCGGTGACGTAGCCCGCCTCCGGCGAGGCCAGGAAGCGGATCGCCGCGGCGACGTCCTCCGGCGCGCCGACCCGCCCCACCAGCGTCCGGCTCGCCCGCCGGTTGGACTCCGCGTCGTTCCAGCGGCCGCCGAAGAACTCCGTGCCGGCGATCGTGCCGGGCGCCACCACGTTCGCGGTGACCCCCGACGGCCCCAACTGGGCCGCCAGGGTGTGGTTCCACGCGTGCAGCGCCGCCTTGGCCGCCCCGTAGGACCCGGCCCCGCGCAGCGCCGCCACCGAGGACACGGTGATCACCCGGCCGGTGCCGCTCGGCAGCCGGTCCCGGACCGCCTCGGTCAGCAGCACGGCGGTCAGCACGTTCCGCTCGAAGTCCCCCCGCCATCGCGCGAGCACCGCACGGGTGCCCACCCCGGAGGCCGTCTCCCGGCTGCCCGCGTTGTTGACCAGGACGTCGATCCGCTCCGGCAGTCGCGCCACCAGCCGGTCCACCGCCTCCGGGTCGGCGAGGTCGCAGACCATCGGCCGCACGGCGGGCCCGAGCGACTCCGCGGCGGCCTCCAGGATCTCGCGGCGCCGGCCCACGATCACCACCCGGTCGCCGGCCTCGGCGAAGCCACGGGCCGCGGCCAGGCCGATCCCGGTCCCGCCGCCGGTGACGACGACGTTCCTGGGCTGGGGCTGCTGCCCGGCCATACGCATCCTCCCGGTTCCGCTGTGGTGCGTGGATTCCTACCACAGCAGGGGAGTTGGCCCCCCGACCGGCCCCCGGGAGAGCTATCTCACACCGCCCCCGCGTAACTCCTCGCGCGCCGGGGCGTCATAACAGAAGAGCCCCCGGGGTTCCGGCGGACCCCAGGGACGGGCGCGCGGCGCGAAGTGGGTATGAGCGGCCACTCCGCGCCGCGCGCGAACACATCCGGTACCGACACCGACGCGGCGCCGGCGTCGGCGTTACGCGCGCTCCTCCAGCGGGACGAAGTCGCGCAGCACCTCGCCGGTGTAGATCTGCCGCGGGCGGCCGATGCGGCTGCCCGGCTCGGTGATCATCTCCTGCCAGTGGGCGATCCAGCCCGGCAGCCGGCCGAGCGCGAACAGCACGGTGAACATGCTGGTCGGGAAGCCCATCGCGCGGTAGATCAGGCCGGTGTAGAAGTCCACGTTCGGGTAGAGCTTGCGCGAGACGAAGTAGTCGTCGGTCAGCGCGTGCTGCTCCAGCTTGAGCGCGATCTCCAGCAGCTCGTCGGACTTGCCGAGCTGGGAGAGGACGTCGTGGGCGGCGGCCTTGATGATCTGCGCGCGCGGGTCGAAGGACTTGTACACCCGGTGGCCGAAGCCCATCAGGCGGACGCCGTCCTCCTTGTTCTTGACCTTGCGGATGAACGCGTCGACGTCGCCGCCGTCGTTCTTGATCTGCTCCAGCATCTCCAGCACGGCCTGGTTGGCGCCGCCGTGCAGCGGCCCCCAGAGGGCGTTGATGCCGGCCGAGATGGAGGCGAAGAGGTTCGCCTGCGAGGAGCCGACCAGGCGGACGGTCGAGGTGGAGCAGTTCTGCTCGTGGTCCGCGTGGAGGATGAGGAGCTTCTCCAGGGCGGCGACCACGACCGGGTTGAGCTCGTAGTCCTCGGCCGGCACGGCGAAGGTCATCCGCAGGAAGTTCTCGACGTAGCCGAGGTCGTTCCGCGGGTAGACGAACGGGTGGCCGACGGCCTTCTTGTAGGCGTAGGCGGCGATCGTCGGAAGCTTCGCGAGGAGGCGCACCGAGGAGAGGTAGCGGTGCTCGGCGTCGAAGGGGTTGTGGCTGTCCTGGTAGAAGGTGGACAGCGCGGAGACCACCGAGGAGAGCATCGCCATCGGGTGGGCGTCCCGGGGGAAGCCCCGGTAGAAGCCCTTGACGTCCTCGTGGAGGAGGGTGTGCTGCCGGATGTCGTGCTTGAACTTCTCGAGCTGGTCCGCGTTGGGGAGCTCGCCGACGATCAGCAGATAGGCGGTCTCGAGGAAGCTGCCGCGCTCGGCGATCTGCTCGATCGGGTAGCCGCGGTACCGCAGGATGCCCTGGTCACCATCGATGTAGGTGATGGCCGACTTGGTGGCCGCGGTGTTGCCGAAGCCGTTGTCGAAGGTGGTCAGGCCGGTCTGGCCGAGCAGCTTCGAGATGTCGAAGCCCGCGTTGCCGACGGTCGAGTCGACCACCGGGTACTCGTAGTCGCTGCCGTTGTACCGCAGTACTACCGCTTTGTCGCTCACGTCTTCCCTCACACCGACGAGTACGAAGGACCCGAAGGACCTTATTTAGATGGGGATGCCCTGACTGCTCCTACCATCCCCCATCTGGGCGACATCGATGTAGCCGGGGTGACCCAAAAAGAGCTTCGTCCTACAACGATCGATCAGTCAAGTGGTGAGAGGTGAACAAAAGCAGGTCTCGGCCGGGCTTGGCGCACGGCCCTCTTGACAGTTCCTCAGCCCTCCTCCCCGACCACTCGGCCGGCCAGCCGCAGATCCACTGCGGTATGCCTCCGACCTGCGGAAACGCTGCGGACGGCCTGACCCAGCGCCCGCCGTGAGCCGACCAGCACCACAAGCCTCTTCGCCCTGGTCACAGCGGTGTAGAGGAGGTTCCGCTGCAGCATGGTCCAGGCGCTGGTGGTGATGGGAATCACGACCGCCGGGTACTCGCTGCCCTGCGAGCGGTGGATGGTCACGGCGTAGGCGTGGGCCAGCTCGTCGAGCTCGTCGAAGTCGTATCCGACCTCCTCGTCCTCGTCCGTGCGGACGGTCAGCCGCTGCTCCTCGGGATCGAGTCCGATCACCACCCCGCCGGTCCCGTTGAAAACGCCGTTTGTACCCTTTTCATAGTTATTGCGAATCTGGGTGACCTTGTCCCCCACTCGGAAAGTCCGTCCCCCGAACCGCTTCTCAGGAAGATCTGGCCGGGCGGGCGTGAGCGCCCCCTGGAGAAGGGTGTTCAGCGCCGCCGCGCCGGCCGGGCCGCGGTTCATCGGGGTCAGCACCTGGACGTCCCGGCGCGGATCGAGCCCGAACCGCCGGGGGATCCGGCGGGCCACCACGTCCACGGTCAGGCCGGCCGCCCGCTCCGAGTCCTCCTCGGGGAAGAGGAAGAAGTCCGGCAGGCCCTCGGTGACCGGCGGCCGGCCCTGGTTGATCCGGTGGGCGTTGGCGACCACCCCGGACTCCTGGGCCTGGCGGAAGATCCTGGTCAGCCGGACCGCCGGGACCGGGCCGCCGTCCGCGAGGAGATCCCGCAGCACCTCCCCCGCGCCGACCGAGGGCAGCTGGTCGACGTCTCCCACCAGCAGCAGATGGGCACCCGGCGGGACCGCCTTGACCAGCTTGTTCGCCAGCAGGAGGTCCAGCATCGAGGCCTCGTCGACCACCACCAGATCGGCGTCCAGCGGATGCTCCCGGTCGTATCCGGCCTCGCCGCCGGGCTTCAGCTCCAGCAGGCGGTGGACCGTGGCCGCCTCGCCCCCGGTGAGCTCGGCCAGCCGCTTGGCCGCCCGCCCGGTGGGCGCGGCCAGCACCACCTTCGCCCGCTTGGCGGCGGCGAGCTCGACGATGGAGCGGACCGTGAAGGACTTGCCGCAGCCGGGGCCGCCGGTCAGCACCGCGACCTTCTCGGTGAGCGCCAGCCGTACCGCCTGCTCCTGCTCCGGGGCGAGGTCGGCGCCGGTCCGCCCGCGCAGCCAGCCCAGCGCGGCCGACCAGTCCACGGTCCGGAAGGAGGCCAACCGGTCCTCCGGGGCGCGCAGCCGGCGGAGGAGCTGGCCGGCCAGGGAGGACTCCGCCCGATGGAAGGGCACCAGGTAGACCGCGCGCAGGGGCTCGGCGGACACCCCCTCCGCCCCCTCCGCCCCCTCCCCGGGGTCGTCCGCGAGATGCTCGCCCGGGAGGAGCTGGCGGACCACGCCCTCCTCCGCGGCGAGCTCCGACAGGGCGTCGATGACCAGGCCGACGTCCACCTGGAGGAGCTTCACCGCGTCCGCGATCAGCCGCTCCTCCGGGAGGAAGCAGTGCCCCTGGTCGCTCGCCTGCGAGAGGGCGTACTGCAGGCCGGCCTTGACCCGCTCCGGGCTGTCCTGCGGTATCCCCACCGCCTGCGCGATCCGGTCCGCGGTGAGGAAGCCGATCCCCCAGACGTCCGAGGCCAGCCGGTACGGCTGGTTCCGCACCACCGAGATCGCCGAGTCCTGGTACTTCTTGTAGATCCGCACGGCGAGCGAGGTGGAGACCCCGACGCCCTGGAGGAAGACCATCACCTCCTTGATGGCCTTCTGCTCCTCCCACGCGGCGGCGATCAGCCTGGTCCGCTTGGGGCCCAGCTTGGGCACCTCGATCAGCCGCCCCGGCTGCTGCTCGATCACCTCCAGGGTGTCGACGCCGAAGTGGTCCACGATCCGCTCGGCCAGCCGCGGGCCGATCCCCTTGATCAGCCCGGAGCCGAGGTAGCGGCGGATGCCCTGGACGGTGGCGGGGAGGACGGTCGTGTAGTTCTCGACCACGAACTGCCGCCCGTACTGCGGATGGCTGCCCCAGCGGCCCTGCATCCGCAGCGACTCGCCGACCTGGGCGCCGAGCAACGCGCCCACCACGGTGAGGAGTTCGCCGCCGCCGCGGCCGGTGTCCACCCGGGCCACCGTCCAGCCGTTCTCCTCGTTGGCGTAGGTGATCCGCTCCAGCACGCCGTCCACGACGGCCGGCGCGGGCCGCCCCTCGGTTCGCGCCGCCGTGCCCATCCCGCCCCGCCCCTCCCGCCGTCCGCCGGAACAACCCGCACGCTACTCCGCCGCTGCGACAACCCGCCGCCGCTCCGGGCGGGCCTGTGGAAAACCCGCGGCTGTCAGTGGTCCGCGTCACACTGGGAGGGTCCGGGGGAAGTCCAGCGGCGGGCGGACGGGAACGGCCGTCACGGCCGCGCTCACTTCGAGGAGGACACGTGCTGACCACCGACTTCACCCATGGCGCGCCGGTCTGGGTCGACCTGGAGGCCCCCGTCGTGGACGACGCCGTGGCGTTCTACCGGGCCGTCCTGGACTGGGAGTTCCGGGACCTCGGGGCCGAGGCGATGCACTACCACATCTGCAGCGCGGGCGGCCGCTCGGTGGCGGCGATCGGCCCGGGCCCCGACCCCGCCGCCGCCGGCGGCTGGAAGCTCTACTTCCACACCGAGGACGTGGACGCCACCACCAAGGCCGTCGAGCAGGCCGGCGGCTCGGTGCTGGTGCCGCCGGGGGACGTCGGCCCGATGGGGCGGATGGCCGTCCTCGCCGATCCGGCCGGCGCCCGGTTCGCCCTCTGGCAGCCGGGCACCGTCCCGGGTCTCGAGCGGGTGTCCGAGCCGGGCTCGCTGACCTGGACGGAGCTCTACACCACCGACCCGGCGGCGGTGCGGCGGTTCTACTCCACGGTCTTCGACTGGGAGTTCACCGACCACGAGATGCCGGGGCTCCCGGGCGGCGGGACGTACACCGTGATGTCCCGCGCCGGGAAGGGCTCGGTGGAGGAGCGGACGATCGGCGGGATCGTGCCGATCGTGCCGGAGATGGCCTCCGCCGGGGTGACGCCGCTGTGGCAGCTCTACTTCGCCGTCGCGGACTGCGACGCGACGGTGGCCACGGCGCGCCGGCACGGCGCCGCGCTGGTCCGTCCGGCGATGACGGTGGAGGGGGTGGGCCGCTGGGCGCACCTCACGGACCCGTCGGGGGCGCGGTTCTCGGTGATATCGGAGGCGCCGGCGGGTTGAGCGGGACGGTCGGCGCCGGAGGCGGGCCGGCGGGCCGGCGCACCGCCGTAGGCTGCCGGGCATGGGTGATCTGATCATCCGCCCGGCAGTGGCCGAGGACCTCCCGGCGCTGGTGGCCATGCTGGCCGACGACCCCCTGGGCGCGGCCCGGGAGTCGCCCGACCGGCCCGAGCTCTACCGGGCCGCCTTCGAGCGGATAGCGGCCGACCCGAACCAGTACCTGGCCGTCGCCGAGCGCGGCGGCCGGGTGGTGGGGACGCTCCAGCTGACGACGATCCCGGGGCTCTCCCGGCGCGGGACGGTCCGCACCGTCATCGAGGCGGTGCGGGTCGACGCGTCCGAGCGCGGACGCGGGCTGGGCACCGAGCTGATCGAGTGGGCCGTCGCGGAGTCCCGGCGGCGGGGCGCGGGGCTGGTCCAGCTGACCTCGGACGCCGGCCGCACCGACGCCCACCGCTTCTACCGGCGGCTGGGCTTCGTGGACAGCCATGTGGGCTTCAAACTGGCCCTGCCGGACGCGGACTGACATATTGCGAGCCTGGCTCCGTCGATGCGTGCGGGGGACTCGGGAGAGGAAGGACGGCATGGACGGCAGGGGCGACGAGGCCGCCGAGTTGGCTGACGCGGTGCAGCGGGCGTCCAGGCGGATCCGCCGGGAGACCTTCCACCGCCTCGCCCCGCACGGGATGACGCCGAGTCAGGGCCGGGCGCTGGACGTACTGGCGCGCGGCCGCCGCGAGGGGAACGGCGCCGAGGCGGTCGACGAGGGGACGGCCGACGCCGGGACGGCCGACGCCGGCGGGCGGGAGATGCGGCTCAACGAGCTGGCCGAGCGGCTGCGGATCGCCCCGCGCTCGGCCACCACCGTGGTGGACGCGCTGGAGGCGGCCGGACTGGTGGAGCGCGCGCCGGATCCGGCCGACCGGCGGGCCACGCTGCTGCGGCTGACGGCAGCCGGCCGGGAGTCCGTGCAGCGGCTGGTGGCCGTGCGGCGCGAGGTCGCCGAGGAGTACTTCGCGCCCCTCGACCCCGCCGACCGCGCGACGGCGCTGCGCGCGCTCCGCGCGGCGGACGCGGCGGCGGGCCCGCTGCGGAGCGGCGGGGCGCGCCGGGTGCACTGAGCGGGCGGGGTGGGCGGTGCTCTCGCCGCACCTCCCTCTAGACCAAGCAGCGCAACACAGTTGGCGGCCCCCGGCGGCCCGCGCCCAGCATCGAGCGCATGAGGATCTCTTGGCGCTCGCGCGCAGCGCTCGCCGTCTGCGGGGTGCTCGGCGGAGCCGTCTGCGCGCCCGCCGTCGCCGCCGCCGCGGCAGCCCCCGGATCGGTCTCCTTCGCCGGTGCGCCCCGGATCGGCGCCCTCTTCTCCGGCGAGCCGCAACCCCGGCACCACTTCTGCACCGCCTCCGTCGTGGACAGCCCGCGGCGCGACCTGATCGTCACGGCCGCCCACTGCCTGGGCGGACGCGCGGGCTCGAACCCCGGAGCGGTCTTCGTCCCCGGCTACCGGGACGGCCGCGCCCCCTACGGCCGCTGGCGGATCGCCCAGATCTTCGTCGACCCGCACTGGTCGCGCTCCCACGACCCGGACTACGACGTGGCCTTCGCGACCACCGCCGGCAGCCTGCCGGTGGAGGACGCGGTCGGCTCGGAGGCGATCCGCTTCCGGCCCCGGGCCGGCGGCTCCGCGGTGGCGGTCGGCTATCCCGACCGGTCCGAGCGCCCGGTGTACTGCGCGGCCCGGCTGTCCGTCTTCCGCGCCCAGCGGCAGCTGCGGTTCGTCTGCCCGGGGCTGCCCGACGGCACCAGCGGCGGCCCGCTGCTGGCCCGCGGCGCCGGCGGGGCGAACGGACGGGAGACCGTCCTCGCCGTGATCGGTGGCTACCAGCAGGGCGGCACCACCGCCGGCGTCTCCTACGCCAGTTACCTCGGGTCCGGGATCGCGGCGCTCTACCGGCGGGCCGCGGCGGGCTGACGGTCAGCCGGCCAGGCCGATGACCAGCCACATGAAGGCGGCGCCCGCCACGGTGCAGACCAGGGTGGCGCGGGAGGGGTGCTGGGCGTGGGCCTCGGGGAGGATGTCCGAGGTCGCCAGGTAGAGCAGCACCCCGGAGAAGAAGCCCAGGTAGAGGCCGAGTACCTGCTCGGGGATGTCGAAGGCGAGGGTGATCGCCGCGCCGACGATCGGCGCCAGGGCGTCGCAGGCGAGGAGGGTGAGGGCGCGCCGCCGGTCGTTCCCGTAGAGGCTGGTGATGGTGTAGGTGTTGAAGCCGTCCGCGAAGTCGTGGGCGATGACGGCGACCGCGACCACCGCGCCGATGGTGTTGCTGGCCTGGAAGGCGGCTCCGATCGCGAAGCCGTCCATCATGCTGTGCACCACCAGCCCGCCGGCCGCGGCGAGGCCGAGCCCCTGGGCGCGCCCGTCCACTATCGCGAAGCCGTGGCCGTGGGCATGACCGTGCCCGGCACCGTGACCATGGCCATGGCCGTGTCCCTGACCGGGGACTCCGTCGGGGCCGCCGGTCAGGTGCCGGCCGTCATGGCTGTGGGCGGCGTACTCGCCCTCGTGGGCGCGGTGGATGGCGATCGACCGCTCCACGATGTGGAGCAGCAGGAATCCCCCGGTGGCGAGCACCAGGGCCGACGGGACGCCGAACCACTGGAAGTCGGCCGCGTGCAGCGCCTCGGGGATCAGGTCGAAGGCGACCACACCGAGCATCAGTCCCGCGGCCAGGCCGAGGACCAGGTGCCGGCGGTCGCCGACCCGGCCGGCCACCAGCCCCCCGAGCAGGGTCATCAGCATGGCCCCTGCCGCCACCACTACCGGCATCTCGCCCTCCCGGCGCTCCCGAAGTCCCGTACGCGTTCCGGACCGCCGAGCCGAATCGGCCGGGCCTCTGGCACGTCGGGGACGTCGGGCGCGGGGTTCAGCACGGGGCCTTATTGAGAATGATAATCACTCTTCCGGAGTACTCGGAACCACCGGCTCCCCCGGAGGATTCCCGGCGACCCCGAGCCGGCTCCGGCGGAACGCGACGGCCGGCGGCCGCCCGCTGCCCTGGCGGACGACCGCCGGCCGCCTCCGGGCCCTGCCCTCAGCGGCCCGTCCGTGCCCCGCCGGCTGGACTGAGCCGGCGGTGCCCCTCGCCGAACATCCTGCTGGGGGCCGTCCCGGCCCGCCCGTGGAGATCGTCCGTACGGGGCGGACGGGACCGGCCCGGAGAGGGGAACCGGTTCACGGTCTCCGCCGTCCCACCGACATGACGGTGCTTCAGCGCGGCGACGGGCGTCCTTCGTTGACGCCCCGCGCGCTTCCGGCACCCGGGCGCGGCCGCCGCCGGCTGGACGGGCGGCGGCGGCTGCTCGGACCGCGCGGCCGGCTGCTCGCCGGGGCGATCGCCCTGGTGGTCGGCGGCACCGGACTGACCGCGTGCAGCAGCGGGAACGGCGGCGGCTCGGCCACCCCGACGCCCAGCGCCCCGGGCACGGTGACCAGCACCGGCGCGCCCGGCAGCTCCCCCGCCCCCGGCGGCGGGACCTACCGGGTGGACACCGGTCTGCGGCTGCTGACGCCGATGCCGCGGCCCGAGCCGAACCTCCGCACCGTCCTGAGCACCGGAACCGACATCGCCGTCCTGGCCGCGCGGCTGCGCGCGGACGGCGACCCCGCCGCCGCCCGGCGGCTCCAGGTCAGCCTCGCCGGACCGCCCCCTTCTGGCGAGGCGTTCATCGTCTCGGTGTTCGCCGTGCACTGCCGCTTCCCGGAGAGCGCCCAGCTATGGCGCACCGGTGACCAGCTGACGGTCCGTCGGATCGGCGGCAGCGGGATGCAGTGCCTCGGCTCCACACCGGGTTCCACGCCCGGCTCCACGCCCGGGGCCACCGCCGCGGCCGGCGACGGGGAGCTGCCTGGCGGGTACGCGCTGGTCGTCTTCTCCGCGCCGGTCGCCCGGATCCCGGCGAACGCGCTGCTGGACGGACTGCCGTTGCAGCCGGTCTCGACCGGGCGGGCCACCGGCTCCCCCGTGCACTGAGCCCAGCGGGGCGCCGAGCGGTCAGGTGTCGCGAGAGTAGGGGTGTCCGCCGCGGGGAAGCGGCACAACGGCCGGTTCGCGGTGGTGTGCCGCCCCCTCCGGATGCGTACGCTGCCGGAAGGTGCCAGGCGCCGGGCTGTCGCCGGGGGAGGACACGTGGCACCGGGGGAGGCACGTCCATGCGTAGCGGACGCGGAGGTTCGCGCGCCGGGTTCGCGCTCGGCGCGCTGCTGGCCGCCGGGCTGCTCGCCACGGCCGCCGGGGTCGGCGAGGACGGCACGGCGGGTCCTGGCACGGGAACGGGCACCGGGAGCGCCTCGGCGCGGGTGTCCCTCCTCCCGGCGGGGCCGGACGGCGGCCAGGGGTCTTCGGCTGCTCAGGGGGCTTACGGCGGACGAAAGGCGGCGCCGTCGGCGGCGGACTCCGGGGGCGCGGGCACGCCCGCCGCGACCCGCTCGTCCGCGCCGTCGACCTCGACCGTCGCGAGCTCGGCGGACGCCCGGGCCCGGACCGGCGGCGGGGCTGGGACCGGAGCCGGCGCGGGCGCGGGCGGGAGTTCTGCGGGCTCATCGGGGTCGGGCGGTTCTGGCGGCTCGGGCGGGTCGGGCGGCTCGCACGGGACCCTGCTGCGGCCCGGAGCCTCGGGCATCCTGCAGCTGCCGCCGGGGACGCCCGGCGCCTCCGGCGGCGGCTCCATCCTTCCCGCGGGCGCGTGCGTGGCCGAGCGGCGCGGCCGGACCGGGCTGTCCTTCCGCCAGGTGGCCTGCTCGGACCGGTCGGCCTACGGCAGGGTGACGCTGCGGCTGCCGGCCGGGACTGCCTCGCCCCCGCCCTGCCCGGCGAACACCGACTTCGAGCTGGGGCTGACCACCGTGCTCGGCGCCGCGGTCGGCGGCGTCGCCGGGGCGCCCGCCTCGGTGCCGGCCGGGGTGGCCTGCCTGCGGAAGCTGCACGGCCCGCATCCGGGGGACCCGGGGCAGGGCGGCGGCAGCGGGATCGTCGTCGGCGACTGCCTGGCCGCGGTGGGCGGCCCGGGGGCGGGCGGCACCCCGGTCCGGGAGACCGCGTGCGGCCGCGGGGCCCGGCCCGCCGCGCAGTACCGGGTGGTCGCCATCACCAGGCCGCCGGGCCGGAGCTGCCCCTCCGGCACCCGGTACCTGATCGCGATCCACAACCCGGGCCAGGGCCGGCGGACCGCCTGCGCGGTGGCCGCGGGCTGAGGCCGCGGGGTGAGGCCGCGGGCTGAGGCCGCGGTCAGCCCTCGGACACCTCGTTGTAGATCGCGGAGAGTTCGGGGGCGCCCTCGATCGCCCACGCGTGGCCGAGCTCCACCACGTCCAGTTCCCGCCCGCTGGCCAGCAGGACGACGGGGTGGCCGTTCGGCCACAGCTGCCAGGCGGCGCGCGCGATCCGCTGGACGATCACGGTGCCGAGGTAGAGCCCGGCGTCGTTGCCGAGCCAGGAGGCGGTGTCCGGGTCCTCGCGCCAGCGCGGCAGCAGCTGGTCGAGGCGTTCCAGCGAGCGCGGGGTGTCGTCGAGCTCCACTCCGGCGGCTATGGCCTGCTCGCGCAGGAGTTCGCACTCGGAGAGCAGCTCGTTGAGGGTCGCCGCGTCGGGACCCCCGCCGGTGGCGCCGTCACCGCCGTCCCGGCCGTGGAAGACGGCGATCCCGCGGGAGATCCCGTGCCGGGCGCGCCAGTTCTCTAGGAAGGGGAAGCCCATGGACTCAGCCTGACAGTTCGCCCCCCTCGGCGCACCCTTCCTGCGGGCCGATTCACGGAGGTGGCGTAGAACCGCCCGCCGACCGTCCGCACGCCGTCAGCCGCCCAGTTCGGCCCCGAGCTGGGTGCGGATCAGGTCGCGCAGCTCGACGCCGTCGATCAGCCGGAGCTCCGGGCGTTCCTCGGCCAGCGCCTCCGCGTCCGGGTGGAAGCGTCCGGTGGTGGCCCAGACGCAGCGCGGCCGGCCCTCCTCCTCGGCGGCCTCCAGGGCGCTGCGCACCGCGTCGGCGCTGATCACCTGCGGCCGGCGGGCCACGCAGACCACCTCCTCGTCGGCGAGGGCCAGCAGGCCGTCCCGGCCGAGCAGCCGCGGCGACCAGCCGGTGCTGCCCATCCGGTCGAACAACTCGGCTGCCAGCGCGGCGAATTCGCCCTGGGACAGCTGCTCGGGCGCGGGCGGCGCGTCCGTCATGGGCAGCTGCGCGCGGGGCTGCACCGGGTGCTGGGCGTACGGGTCGTCGGAGTGGGCGCCGCTGAGCGCGCGCAGCCGCTCGACCGCCTCGGCGTGGTGGAGCGGCAGCAGGGCGTCGCCGCCGACCAGCTCCTCGTAGCGGGCGTCCACCGAGACCAGGCAGCGCGACTCCGGGTCGGGGGTGCCGACCCGGCCGTTGAGGACGATGCCGTAGAGGACGCCGCCGGTGTCCACGGCGAGCAGGGCGTAGAGCGCGCGGAGCACCAGCCGTGCGGTCAACTGCTCGTAGCGGGCCCGCACTTCGGCGGGCGGGCGCTGGATGCCCTCGACCCCTTCGAGGGCCGGGCGGAAGCTGAGCGCGGCCGGGACGATGCCGGGCGCGGGCAGCGCCAGGTCGACGACGGCGGTGCGGGTGAGGGAGCGGTAGCGGACCCGCGCGCTGCCGGTGCCGGGCAGCCCGGGAAGGCCCGGGAGCTGGTCGGTGAGCCGGGCGGTGGCGGTGGCCAGGGCGCGCTCGAGCACCGACTCGACGGCCTGCGGCTGGGCGTCCTCGTAGGCCTCCCGGCAGACGTCGAGGCGCTGGTTGAACTCGCGGACGGCGTGCTCTCGGGCCCGCTCGGCCTGCTCGTGCTCGGCGTGCACCCGGGCCGAGGCCTCGGCCAACTCGCTCTGCCGCTCCCGGAATTCGCGCAGCGCCTTCTGGTACGCCAGACGGGCCTCGGCGCGGATCCTGAGGTACTCGCGGGAGGCGGGCGAGGCCGAGCCGGAGCCGACCGACGAGGCGGCGCTGCGGGCGCCCGCGCTCTGGCCGGCGGACTGCCCAGTGGACTGCCCGGACGGCTCCGGCGGGGCGTAGTCGGCCCAGGCCGGCGGCGTGCCGGGGTCGGCCTCCGGCGGCAGCGGCCGGGGGCGGTAGTGCCGGCGGAGGGAGTCGAAGTCGGCCGGGGGCGGGGGTTCGGCGGCTATCGCCAGCAGCTCCTCCAGGCGCTGCTCGGCGTCCTCGGCGGCCTCGGTGTACTGGGCGGCGAGGTAGGAGCGGCGGCTGCGGGCGGCGGCCGGGTCCTGGGGGGCGGCGTTCACCGTCGCCGTGGCGTGCGGATGGGCGTTCGCCGACGGGCCTTCTACGGGCGGGAGTCGAGGGCCGTCGGGCTCGCCTTCGGCGTCCTCGTCCCAGCTCTCCTCGTCCCAGCCCTTCGCCGAGGCGTCCTGGCCGGGACCGCCGCCCGCGGCGGAACCGCCGCCGGAGCCGGCACCGGGGGCGTGGGGGCCGAGGACGGTGGCGAGGGTGTCCGCGACCGGCCGCGGGGCCGGCGGCTCGGAGGGGGCCGCAGAACCGTGCTCGGCGGGTCCGCCCGCGGCCTCGGCCGAGGCCTCCGGCGAGACGCCGGCGGTACTCCCGCCCATGGCCGACGACCCGCGGCCCTCGCGCCCGGTGTCCGGTTCCGGCCCGGCGGTGGCCGCCGCCGTCCGCGGGTGGGCGAGCCGCCCCCACCAGCCCCGTGCCGGCTTGCCGCGCACCATACGTCTCCTCGTCGTCGGGCTTGCTCGAGCTCGTCGAAAACGCTGCGAAAACCCTGGTCCGCCCTCATCGTTCCGCATTCGCGCCGTGTCCGCACCCGGCTCCGCCGAGATCACCGGCCACAACGGCTCGGGCTCTTGTGCGGGTTGTGACGGGTGGGGCATGGTCCTGACACAGGTTCAGGTGAGGCGGAGGTGGCGCACCGATGCACGCGATAAGACGCTCGGCCCGATGGCTGGCCGCGACGGGCACCGCGGCCCTGCTGGTGGTGCTGGGGTGGGGCGTGGGTCCCGCCGCGGCGGCCGGCGGGATCGAGGTCGACTACCAGAACCCGGTCAGCGCGGCCCCGCCGGTCTCCCACCCGGACACCCCGCACTGCTCGGTGACGGTCATGCGGCACGACTTCGCCAACAGCTACAACTCCCCCTACACCGGCACCGTCGCGCCCCCGGCGGCCTGCCCGGGGCCGTGGAACAAGGTGGTGCTCGGCTGGTCCGGCAGCGTCCAGGGCCGCCAGTACGACCGGCTGGCCGGGGTGTGGATCGGCGGCGCCGAGGTGCTGCGCACCAGTACACCCGAGCCGGATCCGGACGGGATCAGCTGGTCCGTGGAGAAGGACGTCACCCCCTTCGCCCCGCTCCTCCACTCCGCCCAGCCGCTGGTGGTGGACCTCGGCAACATCGTCGACACCACCTACACGGGCGTCTACCACATGACGCTGACGCTCACCTACTACCAGGCCGACGCCGCCCACCCGGCGCCCAGGGCGGCCGACCAGGTGCTGCCGCTCTCCAACGGCAGCACCACGCAGGCCGGTTGGTGGTCGCTGGGCGCGGGCGGCTCGGCGAGCAGGTCGGTGGTCTTCCCGCGCAACCTCACCTCGGTCCGGATGGAGGTGTACGCCAGGGGCGGCGGCTGCGACGAGCAGTGGTTCACGGCGGTGCCGAGCGACCTGGCCGCCGAGTACCCGGACTACCTGTGCGGCGGCGGCCCGTACCGCGAGGTGCAGGTCGCGGTGGACGGCAGGCCGGCCGGTCTCGCGCAGCCGTACCCGGTGGTCTACTCGGGCGGGATCGTGCCCACCCTGTGGCGCCCGATCCCGGCGATCGACCAGTTCCTCACCCAGCCGTACGACATCGATCTGACGCCGTTCGCGGGTGAGTTGACCGACGGGAGGCCGCACACCGTCACCATCACCCCGTACGGCTCGGCGGACGAGTGGATCGTGGACGGGACCCTCTTCCTGGACACCGACCACGGCTCGGAGCAGACCACGGGGGCGCTCACCGCGGACACCCTCAACGCGGACCCGGGGGTGACCACCACCGAGACGCCGGGCTCCGGCGCGGCCTCCGGCGAGACCGACGTCCGGGTGCGGGCCGAGCGGGCCTGGCACACCTCCGGCTATCTGCTGACCTCGCACGGCCGGGTGACCACCACGGTCGCCCAGGACGCCCACTACCTGAACACCGACGCGGTCTCCTCGGCCGGCCAGCGCCAGGTGATGGCCCAGCAGGAGTACGGCTCGACGACGGTCACCGCCAACGGCCGGGCGGTGCGGGAGAGCTGGTCGTACCCGATCACCGTGGACTCGTACATCCCGCTCTACACGGACGGGAACGACTACCGGCTCCAGGCGACCGTCACCCAGGGCCGGATCCTGGACGGGCCCGACGGCTGGACCGACGACCGGCTCTCCGCGACCGGCGTGCTGGCCCGCAGCGACGGCACGGTGACCGCCGCCGACGGCTCCGGCAGCGAGCACTGGACCGGCAGCACGGACACCGGCTCCTGCTACGACCACCTGCTGACGGCCGACCACGGCTACCTCACCCAGGACCGGGTCTCCCGCTGCTGAGTCGAACAGCTGATCCGTGTTCACGCCTCTTTTCGCATCAGTGAGTTATTCACCGTTGGGTGATGACGAACGCCACTCCCCCCTCCGGCGCCCGGCTGGAAAGGTCGATCAGGCAGCCGACGGCCGGAGGGGGACCCGGTGGAGAAGCGCTACGAGGCCTACTGTCTGGCCGACCGCACCTTCTACGAGACGCCGGGGGCGCCGGGAGCCGGCCTCGGTGCCGGTTCCGGCGCTCGCACCGCCGGCGGCGACGCCGGCCTCCTCGCCGCCGCCGACCGCCCGACCCCGGACGGCTGGCGCCGCACCGCCCTCGGCGACTGGGTGCAGCTGCACCCCGAGAACGCCGAGCTGCCCGCGCAGGGCTGGAAGATCCACGTCTCGGCCACCCTGGACAACGCCGACCGGGTGCTGGAGCGGGTCTGGGAGATCTGCGTCTCCCGGCGGGTCTCGTTCAAGTTCGTGCCGACCCGGCGCCGGCTGCTGCTGCGCAACGCCAAGTACGCCCCGCGCGGCCAGAGCGGCAAGTTCGCCACCGTCTATCCGGCCGACGAGCGCGCGGCGGCGACCCTGGTGGCGGCGCTCGGCGACGCGCTGGCCGGTGAGCCCGGCCCGTACATCCTCAGCGATCTGCGCTGCGGGGCGGACCGGCCGGTCTTCGTCCGGTACGGCGGGTTCACCGAGCGGTACTGCACCGACGAGCACGGCTCGCTGGTGCCGGCGATCGAGGACGCCGGCGGCCGGCTGGTGCCGGACGTCCGCGGACCGGTGTTCGCGCTGCCGGAGTGGGTGCCGCTGCCCGGGTTCCTGCGGCCGTACGCGGCCGAGCGGGCGGCGACGACGGTGGGCGACCTGCCGTACCGGATCGACCGGGCGCTGCACTTCTCCAACGGCGGCGGGGTGTACGCGGGAACCGACCTGCGCAGCGGCCGGCAGGTGGTGCTGAAGGAGGCCCGGCCGCATGCGGGTCTCGGCGCCGACGGAGCCGACGCGGTCGCCCGGCTGCGCCGGGAGCACGCGGCGCTGAAGGCCCTGGAGGGCCTGGACGCGGCACCGGACGCGCTGGACTGGTTCGAGCTGGGCGAGCACCACTTCCTGGTCGAGGAGTTCCTCCCCGGCCGGACCCTCAACTCCTGCTACGCCGAGCGGTATCCGCTGATCAGCCGGGAGCCTTCGGCCGAGCGGCTGGCCGCGTACACCCGTTGGGCGCTGGGGGTGCAGGCCGGGGTGGAGGCGGCGGTCCGGCAGGTGCACGGGCGCGGCATCGTCTTCCACGACCTCCACATGTTCAACGTGATGGTGCGGCCGGACGACAGCGTGGCGCTGCTGGACTTCGAGGCCGCCGCGCCGCTGGACGAAGGCCGGGTGCGGGCGCTGGCCCACCCCGGCTTCCTGGCCCCGGCCGACCGCACCGGCTTCGCCGTGGACCGCTACGCGCTGGCCTGCCTGCGACTGGCCCTCTTCCTGCCGCTGACCAGCCTGATCGGGCTGGACCGTGGCAAGGCCCGGCATCTGGCCGAGCTGATCCGGCGGATGTTCCCTGACCTGGACGAGCGATGGCTGACCGAGGCGGTCGCGGAGATCGAGGGCGAGCCGGGCCCGGCATCCGGCCTCGGCTCCGCCCGGGCGCGCTCCTGGGCGCGGCGGGTGCCGGTACGCGAGGGGCTGCCCGCGTTCGGGGACTGGCCGGCCGCGCGGGACGCGATGGCCGCGGCCATCCTCGCCTCGGCCACGCCGGAGCGCGAGGACCGCCTCTTCCCTGGCGACATCGCCCAGTTCACCGAGGACGGCCGCGGACACGGCCTGGCCCACGGCGCCTGCGGGGTCCTCTACGCCCTCGCCGAGGCGGGCGCGCCCCGCTATCCGGCCGGGGAGGAATGGCTGCTGCGGGCGGCCCGGCGCGGCACCCTCGCGGACGGCACCGGCCCGACGGGCCCGCACGCCGCACAGCGCCCCGGACTGTACGACGGACTCGCCGGGGACGCCCTCGTACTGGCCAGGCTGGGCCACCCGGAGACCGCCGGCGCCCTCACCGAGGCGATCCTCGCCGAGAACTGGCTGCGCCTCCCCAGTGACCTCTACGGCGGGCTGGCCGGCATCGGCCTGCTCCTCGACCGGCTCGGCACCGACCTCCGCAGGCCCGACCTGTCCGCCGCCGCCCGGCAGGCCGCCGACACGGTGGCCGACCGGCTCGCCGCCGGGCGCCCCGTCCCGCGAGTCGGCCTGCTGCACGGCAGAACCGGCGCGGCCCTCTTCCTGATCCGGCACCACGAGGCGGCCCGGACGGTGGGGGCGGCCGAGGAGGCGTACCTGGACCTCGCGGGCGCCGCCCTCCGCGCCGAGCTGGACCGCTGCGTGAAGGGCCCCGACGGCGCCCTGGCGGTCGACGAGGGCACCCGCACCATGCCGTATCTGGGCGCGGGCAGCGTCGGCATCGGCACGGTGCTCGACGACTACCTCCGCCTCCGCCCGGGCGAGGCCGCCGAGTTCGCGGAGGCACGGGAGGCGATCGGACGTGCCGCCCGCTGCCGGTTCTACGCCCAGCCGGGGCTCTTCCGCGGGCGCGCGGGGATGATCCTCGCGCTGGCACGCGAGGCGCGGTACGCCCCGGAGGCGCGGCAGGCGATGGAGCGCCAACTCGCCGAGCTGGATTGGTACTCCCTCCCGTACGGCGGCGGACTGGCCGTCCCGGGGGACCAGATGCTCCGGCTCTCGATGGACCTCGCCACCGGCACCGCCGGCTGCCTGCTGGCCGTCGCGGCGGCGGTCGGCCCGCACCCGACCGGGCTGCCCTTCCTGCCCGCGCTCCACCCGCTGCCGCAGACCGCGGCGGCCCCAGAGCACCCGTCCCCGACCGGGGCCGGGTGACCGGACGGTCCCGTCCGACCGTTCCGGTCAACCCCATAGAAGAGAGGTTCCGCATCATGGCACTCCTCGACCTCCAGGCAATGGAACCGCCGGCCCCCGAGGGTGGCGGCGACGGGCACGGCGGCGGCAGCTCGGTGAGCCTGACGCTCTGCGACAGCTTCGCGAGCGTCCTCCTGTGCCTGTGATCCACCCCGAAACGGCACGGCCCGAGGCGGTCAACCCGCCTCGGGCCGTGCCCGGCTCGCGTGCCGGGCGCGGCCCGCGCGGCTCCCCCGCCGGCCGGCTGCTGCTGTCGGTGGTGCGGGCGAGCCGGATCCGGCTGGCCGCCCTCGCCCTGCTGGGCATGGTCTCCACCGGAAGCGCGCTGGCGCTGCCCGCCGCGCTGGGCAAGGCGCTGGACCTGGTGGTCCGGGCGCACGCGGGCGGCGCCGAGGGCGCGGGCGGCGCGGCCGGCGGGAGCGCCCGGCTCTGGCTCCTGGCCTGTGCCGCGCTGACCGCCGCCTCGATCGCCGCAGAGGCCGGCTCCGGCTATCTCTCGGGCGCGACGGACGCCCGCAACACCGCCCGGCTGCGCCGCCTGATCTTCCGTCACATCGCCTTCTGCGGACCGCGGTTGACCGACCGGATCGGCCCCGGTGACCTGGTCGGGAGGTTCACCGCCGCCACCGCCGACACGGCCGGCGCGGCCACCGGCCTGGCCGGCGCCCTGGCCGCCCTCGCCCTGCCGCTCGGCGGACTGGTCGCGCTCGGACTGCTCTCGCCGTGGCTGCTGCTGGCCTTCCTCGCCGGGGTGCCGGCGCTGGTACTGCTCCTCCGCTCCTTCACCCGGGCCACCACCGCCTGCGTCGGCGACTACCTCCGCGCCCAGGGCTCCATCGCCGCCCGGCTGGTGGAGGCGCTGGCGGGCGCCCGTACCATCGCCGCCGCCGGGACGGAGGACCGCGAGCGCTCCCGGATCCTCGGCCCGCTGCCCGAACTCGGCGTCCACGGCCACCGGATGTGGGCCGTGCAGGGCAGGGCCGCCGGGCAGGCCGCTGCCGTCGTACCGGTCCTGCAGGTCCTCGTCCTCGCCTGCGGGGGCCTGCTGCTCTCGGCCGGGCGGCTGAGCGTCGGCGAGCTGCTGGCGGCCGCCCGCTACGCCACCCTGGCGGCCGGGATCGGCTCGCTCAGCGGCTCGGCGTCCGTGCTGGCCCGGGGGCGGGCGGCGGCCGCCCGGCTGGCGGGGGCGCCGGGCCGCCCCGGGGTGACGGAGGTGCCGGCGACCGCCTGGGGAACGGAGGGACTGCCGGACGGCAAGGGCGAGTTGACCTTTCGCGGGGTCTCGGCAGGCGACGGCCTCCTCAAGGACGTGGACCTCGACTTCCCGGCCGGCGCCACCACCGCCGTGGTCGGCCCGTCCGGCTCCGGGAAGTCGCTGCTGGCCGCGCTGGCCGGGCGGCTCGCCGAACCGGAGTCCGGCGAGGTGCTCCTCGACGGTGTGCCGCTGACCGCGCTGCGCCGGGAGGAGCTGCGGACGGCGGTCGGCTACGCGTTCGCCCGGCCGGCGCTGCTGGGGGAGACCCTCGCGGACACCATCGCGCTGGGCCTGCGGGGGCCGGCCGCCGCCGAGGCCGTTCCCGAGGATGTGCCCGAAGGAGTTCCCGAGGCCGTCCGGGAGGCTGCCCGGGCGGCCAGCGCCGACGCGTTCGTCAGCCGGCTCCCCCGCGGCTACCGCACCCCGTGCGCGGAGGCCCCGCTCTCCGGCGGCGAGGCCCAACGGCTCGGCCTGGCCCGGGCGTTCGCGCAGGCCAGGCGGGGCCGGCTGCTGATCCTGGACGACGCCACATCCAGCCTGGACACCGCCACCGAGCTGGAGGTCACCCGCGCGCTGCGGGAGCGGCTGCCGACCCCGACCCGGCTGGTCGTCGCCCACCGCGCGGCCACGGCGGCCCGGGCCGACCAGGTGGTCTGGCTGGCCGGCCGGGAGGCGGGCGGCGGGATCCGCGCGGTCGGCCCGCATCGGGCACTCTGGCAGGACCCCGACTACCGGTCGCTGTTCCGGCCGCCGCAGGCCTCATGAGGGCGCGGGCGGAGGACGCCGGGCCGCCGGACACCGGGCCGCCGGACACCGGGCCGCCGCTCCTCCGGCGCGGCGCCGCCTTCCTCCGTCGGCGGCCCGGCACCCTGGGCGCCCTGCTGCTCTCCTCGCTGCTGGAGAGCGGACAGACCTTCGTCTTCGGCTACGCCGTCGCCGCCGCGCTGGACCAGGGCTTCCTGGTCGGCCGCCCGGTGACCGGGATCGGCTGGCTGGGGATCGCCGCCGCGGCCGCCGTCATCGGCGCGGGCGGCACCGCGAGCAGCTACCTCGGGCTGGCCGGCCTCACCGAGCCGCTGCGCGACGCGCTGGTGCGCCGGGTGGTGGCGGGCGCGCTGCGTTCCGCCGTCGCCGCCACCGGCCGTTCGGTGGCCACCTCGGACACGGCGGCCGTCTCCCGGCTGACCCACCAGGTCGAGCTGGCCAGGGACGGCTTCGCCGGGCTGGTCACCGTCGCCCGCTCGTTCGCCTTCACGGCGGCCGGCGCCCTCGCGGGACTGGCCACGCTCGCGCCGGTGCTGCTGCTCCTCGTCCTGCCGCCGGTGCTGGCCGGACTGGCGCTGTTCGCGGCGACGCTGCGGCCGATGGCGGCCAGGCAGCGGGAGTTCCTCCTCGCCGACGAGCGGATCGCGGCCCGCGCGGGCGAGGTGGCCGAGGGGCTGCGGGACGTCGCGGCCTCCGGCGCGGAGGAGGCCGCCTGCACCCGCGTGCTGCCCGCGGTGGACGCCGAGGCACGCGCCTCCCGTGCGCTGGCGCGCTGGAGTGCGGCCCGCGCCCTCGCCCTGGGGATCGGCGGGCGCCTGCCGATCATCCTCCTCCTGGTCTCCGCTCCATGGCTGCTGGGCCGCGGGGTGACCGTCGGCGACCTGGCCGGCGCCCTCACCTACCTCACCCAGTCCCTCCTCCCCGCCCAGCAGGCCCTCACCCACGGGCTGGGCACCACCGCCACCCGCCTCACCGTCGTCCTCCGCCGCCTCCTCGACCCAGTGGCGCCGGCGGCCCCGGAGCCGGACGGCCGGGCCGTTCCCGGCGGCTCCGCGGCGGTCGAGCTGCGGGGGGTGGGGTTCGGCTACGGAGGCGGGGCGGAGCCGGTGCTGCGCGGGGTCGACCTGGTGGTCCCCGCCGGAGGCCATCTGGCGGTGGTCGGCCCCAGCGGGATCGGCAAGTCGACGCTGGCGTCGCTGATCAGCGGGCTGCGGCAGGCCGACGAGGGCGAGGTCCGGCGGGCCGGCCCCCGGGTGCTGATCCCCCAGGAGGCCTACGTCTTCACCGGGACCCTCCGGGAGAATCTGCGCTACCTCCGCCCCGGGGGGCCGGATCCGGCCACCGAGGAGGCGGAACTGGCGGCCGCCGTCGAACTCTTCGGGCTCGCGCCGGTCGCGCGGCGGCTCGGCGGGCTGGACGCCGGCTTCGAACCGGCCGGGGCCCGGCTGTCGCTCGGGGAGCGACAGTCCGTCGCCCTCGCCCGCGCCTGGCTCTCCCCCGCCCCGCTGGCCGTACTGGACGAGGCCACCAGCGGGCTCGACCCGGCCGCCGAGGCACGTGCCGAACGCGCCTTCGCCACACGGGCGAAGAGCGCCGCCGCGGACCCGCCGGCGGCGCTGATCGTCATCGCCCACCGCCTCAGCTCGGCTCTCCGCGCGGACCGCGTGCTGCTGATGGACGGCGGAGAGCCGCTCCTCGGCACCCACGACGAGCTCCTCGCCCGCTCACCCCTCTACCGCGACCTGGTCGGCCACTGGAGGGTCGGGGAGGAGGACGCCTGACCGTCCGCTGCTCCGTCCGAAGGGGCGCCCGTCTCACAGCCAGCCCTGCTGGTGGCAGAGGCGTACCGCGTCCACCCGGTTCCGCGCGCCGATCTTGCGGGCCGCGGCCGAGAGGTAGTTGCGCACGGTGCCCAGCGCCAGATGCAGCACCTGGGCGATCTCGGCGGCGGTGGCCCCCTGGGCGGCCAGTTCCAGCACGCTCAGCTCCCTCGGGGTCAGCGGCATCCGGGTGGTCGCCGCGCGGAGAAAGCTGGGCGCGAGGGCCCCGTCGACGTAGGACTCGCCGTCCGCGACCTTTCTGATCCCCTCCAGCAGCCGCTCGGGGGTGGTGTCCTTGTCGGCGTAGCCCTGCGCGTGCGCCTGCGCGGCCTGTGCCAGCAGGCCAGGCCGACCCGCCGGCACCAGCGCCAGCAACGCGCCGGCGGTGTCCCCCAGTGCGGCCAGGTCGCGCGGCGGCACGCACTCCGCGTCCACCACGCAGACCTCGGGTCTGAGCGAGCGGGCCCGCTCCCGCGCCTCCTTCCCCGAGACCCCCCGGACGGTGAGCTCGCTGTCCTGACCCAGCACCATCGCTAAGGCCGACCTGGTCAGACACTCGTCCAACACGAGTAACACCCTGATCACTGCCGTTTCTCCCTCGGCCCCCGACGCCTCCCCATGCGTCCCCGCGGGCGAGCGCTCCGCGCCCGAACCCCCCTGTCCCTTTCTATACGTACCCCGCTCTACGACGCGGACAGGACAACGGAACCGGCCAAACGGCCCTGTGACCCGACGGCTTGACGAGGCGTCAGCCCGCCGATGTGGTCTCGGCCTCCCCGGTGAACGCCCGCCACAACCGGGCGTACGCGCCGTTTTCGGCCAGCAGGCCGTCGTGCGTCCCGCTCTCCACCACCCGGCCGTGGTCCATCACCACCACCCGGTCGGCGCGGGCCGCGGTGGACAGCCGGTGGGCGATCACCAGGGTGGTCCTGCGCCCGCCGCCGCGCTTGCGGGCCAGCCGGTCGGCGGCCCGGTTGACGGCCGCCTCGGTGGCCAGGTCCAGCGCCGCGGTGGCCTCGTCCAGCAGCAGGATGTCCGGATCCACCAGCTGGGCCCGGGCCAGGGCGATCAGCTGCCGCTGCCCGGCGGAGAGGTTGCGGCCGCGCTCGCTCACCGGGTGGAGGTAGCCGCCGGAGAGGTGGGCGATCATCTCGTGGGCGCCGACCGCCCGCGCCGCCGCCTCGACCTCGGCATCGGAGGCCTCCGGCCGGCCGTAGGCGATGGCGTCCCGGATGGTCCCGGCGAACAGATAGGTCTCCTGCGGGACGACGCCCAGCCGGTGCCGGTACTCGGTCAGGTCGAACTCGCGGACGTCCGTGCCGTCCACCCGGACCGCGCCGCCGGTCGCGTCGTAGAACCGGGCGACCAGCTTGACCAGGGTGGACTTCCCGGCGCCGGTCTCGCCGACCAGCGCCACCGTCTGCCCGGCGGGTATCCGCAGCTCGATGCCGCGCAGCGCCTCGCCCTTCGTGGACGCCGAGCCCGAGTAGGCGAAGTGCACACCGTCGAAGTGGATCTCGCCGCGCAGCCGGCCCACCGGCCTGGGGTCGGCCGGACGCGGGGTGCTGGTCGGGGTGCGCAGCAGCTCGCCTATTCGGGAGAGGCCGACGGCCGCCTGCTGGTAGCCGTCGAAGACCTGGGAGAGCTGCTGCACCGGAGAGAAGAACAGGTCGATGTACAGCAGGTAGGCGACCAGCGCGCCGGCGCTCAGCGTCCCGGCGTTCACCCGGTGCGCGCCCTCGATCAGCACCAGGGCCGCCGCCACGCTGGACAGGAACTGCACGAACGGGAAGTAGATGGCGATGTACCGCTGGGCGCGGGTGCGGGTGCGCCGGTAGTCGTCGCTGCGGGCGGCGAACCGGGCGGTGTTGCCGTCCTCGCGGAGGAAGGCCTGGACGATCCGCATCCCGGCGACGTTCTCCTGGAGGTCGGCGTTGACCACCGAGACCTTCTCCCGGGCCAGCCGGTAGGCCTGCGAGGACTTCCGGCGGAACACCAGGGTGGCGACGATCAGCAGCGGCAGCACCGCGAAGACGTAGAGCGCCATCTGGGCGTCGATCACCAGCAGGGCGACGAAGATCCCGAAGAAGGTCAGCAGCGAGACCACCGCCGTGACCACGCCGGTCTGCAGGAACGAGGTGAGGGCGTCCACGTCGGTGGTCATCCGGGTCATGATCCGGCCGGCCATCTCGCGCTCGTAGAAGTCGAGTCCGAGCCGCTGGAGGTGGGCGAAGATCTTGACCCGGAGGCCGTAGAGGATCCGCTCGCCGGTGCGCCCGGACAGCTGGGTCTCGGCGACCTCGACCCCCCAGTCGGCGAGGACGATGACCAGCGCGACCAGCGAGACCGACAGCACCCCGCCGACCGCGTGCCGGCTGACGCCGTTGTCGACGCCGCTGCGCACCAGGATCGGCAGCACCAGGGAGGCCAGCGCGTCCAGCGCGACCAGCACCAGCGCCGCCGAGAGCGGGCGCCGGAAGGGGGCGAGCACCCGGCGGAGGCTGAAGTCCTGGTCGGGCCGGGCCGCCTCGTCCAGGGGGACGTCAGGGGTGTCGGTGGCCGGCGGCAGCGCGTCCACCTTGGCCAGCAGGTCCGGGGTGGCGGGCAGGCTGTGGAGGGCCCCCGCCATCGCGCCGCCGCGGGCGGAGGCGGCGGCGGAGCTCGCGACCCGGTGCTCGGGGCCGGAGTCCGCGTACCGCGAGCGGTCCCACAGTTCGGGGGTGACCTGGTCGGGGGTGTCCCCCTCCCCCGCCGCGTCCGCCGCGTCCGCCGCCTCGGCCAACTCGGCGTCCAGTTCGGCCAGTTCGCCGAGTTCCTCGAAGCCCTCCAGCTCCTCCAGCTCTTCCAGCCGGTCGAGCTCGCGGTCCGCCGCGTCGGCGCCGCCGCCGGCCGCCAGCGTGGACGCGGCCAGCTCGGCCGCGGCCGGATCGGCGGCACGGACGTCGCCCGCCATCGCGTCCGGGTCGGTGAGGAGGGAGCGGTAGAGCGGGCAGCGGGCGTCCAGCTCCTCGTGGGTGCCGACGTCGACCAGCCGGCCGTGCTCCAGTACGGCGATCCGGTCGGCGAGTTGGAGGGTGGAGCGGCGGTGGGCGATGAGGAGGGTGGTCCGACCGCGCATCACCTCCCGCAGGGCGTCGTGGATCTCCGCCTCGACCTGGGCGTCCACCGCCGAGGTGGCGTCGTCGAGGAGGAGGATGTGCGGGTCGGAGAGGATGGCGCGGGCCAGCGCGACGCGCTGCCGCTGCCCGCCGGAGAGGGTCAGCCCCTGCTCCCCCACCACCGTGTCGTAGCCCTGCGGCAGCGCGCGGATGAACCCGTCCGCCTGCGCGGCCCTGGCCGCGGCCACCACCTCGGCCTCGGTGGCCTCCGGGCGGCCGTAGGCGATGTTGGCGCGGACCGACTCCGAGAAGAGGAAGCTGTCCTCGGGCACGATGCCGATCGCCGAGCGCAGCGAACGCAGCGTCAGCTCGCGGACGTCCCGGCCGTGGATCCGCACCGCGCCCGCGGTGACGTCGTAGAACCGGGGCACCAGCATGCCGACGGTGGACTTGCCGGAGCCGGAGGCCCCGACCAGGGCGACCGTCTCGCCGGGCGCGAGTGCGAGGTCGAGGGCGTCGAGCACGGGCCTGTCGTCCTCGCCCGACCCGTAGGAGAAGCCGACGCCCTCGAAGGAGAGCGCCGGGGTGCCGTCGCGGCGGTCGACCTCCGCCGGGTCGAGCTCGGCGGCGTCCGGGCGCTCGGTGATCACCGGGCGCTCGTCGATCAGCTGCACCACCCGCTCGACGCTGGCCCGCGCCTGCTGGCCGACGGTCAGCAGGGTGGTCAGCATCCGCACCGGGCCGGTCATCTGGGCGACGTAGGTGGAGAAGGCGACGAAGGTGCCGAGGGTGACGTCGCCGCGGACGGCCAGCCAGCCGCCGAAGGCGAGCACCGCGACCTGGCCGAGGGCGGGGATGGCCTGCATGGCCGGGGCGTAGCGGGCGCTGAGGCGGATGCTGCGCAGCCGGTTGGCGAAGAGCCTGCGGCTGACCTGCTCAAGCCGGCCCAGCTCCTGCTCCTCCTGACCGAAGCCCTTGACCACCCGCACGCCGGTGACCGCGCCGTCCACCACCCCGGCGACGGCGGCCGCCTCCTGCTGGGCGGCCCAGGTGGCCGGGAACAGCTTCTTCCGGCTGAGCTGCGCGAACCACCACAGGGCGGGGGCCATCGCCACCGCGATCAGCGTCAGCAGCGGCGACAGGAACAGCATCACGACGATGGACAGCAGAAAGGAGAGGAGGTTGCCCAGCATGATCGGGAACATGGACAGCGTGCCCATGATCATCTGGAGGTCGGAGGTCGCCCGGCCGACCACCTGACCGGTGTCCAGCCGGTCCTGCTGGGCGCCGTCCAGCCGGGTCAGCGAGGTGAAGAGGTCGCTCCGCAGGTCGTGCTGGACGTCCAGGGCCAGCTTGCCGCCGAAGTAGCGGCGGACGAAGGTCAGCGCGAAGACCACCACGGCCGCGCCGACCAGGGCCGTCGCCCAGGGGGCGAGCGGGCGGGAGTGGGTGACGATGACATCGTCGATGATCAGCCGGGGGATGAGCGGGGTGAGCGCCGTGACGGCCATCCCGACCACCGAGGCGCCGAAGGCGAGCAGCAGGTTACGGCGATACCGCCAGCAGTACCCGGCGAGCCGCCGGATCCAGCCGGGCTCCCTCGGTTCCTTGGGTTCCTTCGGCTTCTTCGACTGCGTCATCCTTCGCGACTCCCTGGGCGGCGACCGGGTGGGGGGACCGCCAGCGGCAACGCTGCGGCGACGTCCGGTGTTCCACGGTCCCATGAAGGACTGACAGGTTTCTCTCCCCGACCCCGCCTCGGGCCCGGGATGCAGCCCGCAGGGCGAATCCAGGGGCGCGGGGAACTGCGCGGCCGGCGCCGCAGGCTGCCGCACTCGGCAACGGAGATTGGATGGCAGCCCAGTCGCCGTTGCCGGGCGCGACACCGTGGACGGCCGGGCGCGCAGTTCCCCGCGCCCCTTACCCGGCCCTTCGGGCCTGCGCTCGGGCCCGCTTAGCGAGGTCCGGGGCGGCAGCCCCGGGAAACGGGAAGGGGCGGGGCTGGGGCAAGAGAATTCAGTCGGCCAGATGCGTCGGCGCGAACATCCGCAGGCGCGCCTTCAGGACGACCACCGACGGCCCCCCGGAGCCCAGCGCAGCGCTCAGCTCGGCGCCCAGCGTCTCCGTCGTCGCCTCCCGCGCGTCGACCCCGAAGGACTCCGCCAGCCGCACGAAGTCCGGCCGCGCCAGCTCCGTCGCCCGCGCCTCCCCGAACGCGTCCGTCATGTACTCGCGGAGGATTCCGTACCCCCCGTCGTCCACGATCAGCCAGGTCACCGGCACGCCCAGCTGCGCCGCCGAGGCCAGCTCGGCGATCGAGTACATCGCCCCGCCGTCCCCGGAGACCGCCAGCACCGGCCCCCGCCGCGCGCGCCCCGGGCCACCGCCGCGCCGATGGCCGCCGGAAAGGCGTACCCGAGGCCGCCCGCGCCCTGGGCGGACTGCATTCCGCCCGGATACCGCGCGTCCCAGGCCGACCAGGCCCAGTACCCCAGGATGGTCATGTCGAAGAAGGCCGGGGCGTCGTCCGGCAGCGCCTCCCGCACCGCCGTCAGCACGCCCTGCTCCGTCTCCAGCCCCTGCGCGTCCAGCCGCCCGTGCACCCGCTCCAGAAGCCGACGCACCCGCTCCTCCGCCCGCCCGTCGCCGTCTCCCTCGCCGTCGCCGCGCTCGGCGACCGCGTCCGCCAGCGCCCCCAGCGCCGCCGCCGCGTCCGCATGGAGCCCCAGCGCCGGGTGGTTGGCCTCCAGCTTCCCGGCGTCCGCCTCGATCTGGATCATCCGCCCCCGCGGGGCGAACGTGTGGTAGTTGCTGGACAGCTCGCCCAGCCCCGACCCGGCGACCAGCAGGACGTCCGCCTCCTCCAGCAGCTCGGTGCTGTACCGGTCCTCCAGCCAGGAGCCCAGCGAGAGCGGGTGCTCCCCCTCCCAGGGGAAGGCGCCCTTGCCGCCGAAGGTGGTGGCCACCGGGGCCCGCAGCCGCTCGGCCAGCCGCAGCAGCTCCCCGCTCGCGCCCGGCGACCGTACGACGCCGCCGCCCGCGAGGATGACCGGCCGCTCGGCCGCGTCCAGCAGCCGCGCCGCCTCCTCCACCAGCTCCCGGCGCGGAAGCAGCTCGCGCACCGGCGCGGCCAGGTCCCGTACCACCGGCAGGTCGACCGCGCCCAGCAGCACGTCCTGCGGGATCTCCACCCACACCGGCCCGTACGGGGCGCTCAGCGCGGAGCCCCACGCCTCGGCGATCGCGGACGGGATCTGCGAGGCGGTCCGCGCCTCGTGGACCGACTTCACCACCCCGCAGAACGAGGCGGACTGGTCCGGCAGCTCGTGAAGGAACCCCTTGCGCCGCCCGCCGAGCCCGGCCGACGGGATCTGGCTGGAGACCGCGAGCACCGGCACGGACGCCGCCGCGGCCTCCTGCAGCGCGGCCAGCGAGGTCAGCGCCCCCGGTCCGGTGGACACGAAGAGCGGCGCCACCCGCCCGGACGTGCGGGCGTAGCCGTCCGCCGCGAAGCCGAGGTTGTTCTCCACCCGCAGCCCGACGTACCGCAGCTCCGGCTCCGCCCGCCCGAGGGCGTCGAAGAGGCCGAGGGCGTGCTGGCCCGGCAGCCCGAAGACGGTGTCCGCGCCGAGCGCCCGCAGCGACTCGACGACCAGGTCCCCGCCGTTCCTCGCCCGCGTCCGCGCCTGCGCCTGCGCCTCCCCGCTCACTTCGCCTCCGCGATCTGACGGGTCATCAGGGTGGTCAGCTCGTACGCCGTGTGGGAGGCGGCGACCGCGGTGATCTCCGCGTGGTCGTACGCCGGGGCGACCTCGACCACGTCCGCCGAGACCAGGTGGCAGCCGGCCAGCCCGCGCAGGATCTCCAGCAGCTCGCGGGAGGTCATCCCGCCGGCCTCCGGGGTGCCGGTGCCGGGGGCGTGCGCCGGGTCGAGGACGTCGATGTCGACGGAGACGTACAGCGGCCGGTCGCCGATCCGCTCGCGCAGCTGCTGGGCGACCTCGTCCACGCCCCGCCGCATGACGTCGGCGGAGGTGACGATGCCGAAGCCCATCCGCTGGTCCTCGCTGAGGTCCGACTTGCCGTAGAGCGGCCCGCGGGTGCCGACGTGGGAGAGCGCGGAGGTGTCCAGGATCCCCTCCTCGACCGCCCGCCGGAACGGCGTGCCGTGGGTGTACGCCGCGCCGAAGTAGGTGTCCCAGGTGTCCAGGTGGGCGTCGAAGTGCAGCAGGGCGACCGGGCCGTGCTCGGCCGCGACCGCGCGCAGCAGCGGCAGCGCGATGGTGTGGTCGCCGCCGAGGGTCATCAACCGGGCGCCGGTGCCGAGGAGTTCGGCGGCCTGCCCCTGGATGGTCTCGATGGCCTCCTCGATGTGGAAGGGGTTGGCGGCGATGTCCCCCGCGTCCGCGACCTGGGCGAGGGCGAACGGCGAGGCGTCCTGCGCCGGGTTGTACGGCCGGAGCAGCCGGCTGGCCTCCCGGATCGCGTTCCCGCCGAACCGCGCGCCCGGCCGGTAGGACACCCCCGTGTCGAAGGGGACGCCGACCACGGCGACGTCGGCGGCCGGCACCTCGTCCAGGCGGGGCAGCCGGGCGAAGGTGGCGAAGCCGGCGTAGCGCGGGGTGCGGCTGGCGTCGACCGGGCCGCGGGGAGCGGCGGCCTCGGACGTGGGGGTGGGGGCGGGCGTGGGGGTGGGGGTGGACATGTCGAGATGCCCCTTTCTGGTCTTCCTCGTCGTTCTTGCTTCGCTTCCGGCGGCCGCTCAGGCGGAGGCGGCTCGCACGGACGGCTGCGGTTCGGCGTCCTCGCCGGTGCCCTCGGCCCCGCGTCCCGCCAGGCGTTCCCGCCAGCGGTCCAGCACGGCCGGGTCGGTGGGCCGGGTCACCAGGCTGCCCACCAGGTAGGCGACCAGGCTCACCAGCAGGCCGTAGTAGATCGGCTCGTTGGCCAGCACGCCCTGGGTGACCATCAGGACGATGACGGTGAGGCCGCCGACGATCACCGAGGCCAGCGCCCCGGCCAGGTTGCCGCGCCGCCACACCAGGCCGCCGAGTATCGGCACCAGCAGCCCGCCGACCAGCAGGTTGTAGGCGACGGTGAGGGCGGAGACCACATCGCTCAGCACGCAGGCGAGGACGATCGAGACCGCGCCGAGGAGGAGGATGAAGATCCGGTTGCCGCGCACCTCGTCCTTCTTGCGGGGGCTCCCGGCGCCGTCCCCGCCGCGCCGGACCGCGTTCCTGATCCGCTGCCAGATGTCGTTGTTGGCCACCGTCGCCGAGGCGATCAGCGCGCCGCTCGCGGTGGACATCATCGCGGAGAGCGCGGCGGCCAGCACCAGACCGCGGACGCCGGTCGGCAGCAGGTGCTTGACGATGGTGGCGAAGGCGTCGTCGGCGACCGCCAGGTGGGGGTACATGGCCTTGGCGGCGGCCCCGATCAGCGCCCCGGCCAGCGCGTACACCAGGCAGTACAGGCCGGCCACGGTACCGCCCAGGCGGGCCACCCGGTCGTTGCGGGCGGTGAAGACCCGCTGCCAGATGTCCTGGCCGATCAGCATTCCGAAGGTGTAGATCAGCACGAAGGTGAAGACGGTCTCGCCGCCGATCGAGGTCGGCGAGAAGTAGCCGTGCGGCAGCCGCGCCTGAAGACCGCCGAAGCCGCCCGCCTTGATCAGCGCGAACGGCAGCAGCAGGATCAGCACGCCGATCGACTTCACCACGAACTGCACCATGTCGGTGAGGGTGATGGACCACATCCCGCCGAGCGCCGAGTAGCCGACCACGATCACTCCGCCGATCACCACGGCCGCCCAGCGCGGGATGTCGAAGAGCACGTCGAAGACGCTGGCGTAGGCGATGGTGGAGGTCACGACCAGCATCAGGGTGTAGATCCACATCACCACGCCGGAGATGACGCCGGCCGCATCCCCGTAGCGGAGGGAGAGCATCTCGGCGACGGTGTAGACCTTCAGCCGGGCGATCCGGGCCGAGAAGAAGGCGCTCAGCGCCAGCAGGCCGAGGCCGATCGCGCCCACCATCCAGGCTCCGGAGAGGCCGTAGCTGTAGCCGAGGCCGACGCCGCCGATGGTGGACGCCCCGCCGAGCACCACGGCGGCCATCGTGCCGGTGTACATCAGCGGGCCGAGCCGGCGGCCGGCGACCAGGAACTCGCTCTTCGAGCGGGCGCGTCTGGCCCCCCACCAGCCGACCCCGATGATTCCGGCCAGGTAGACGATCATCACGAGGTAGTCGACGGCCATGGATGCCTCCGGGCGGCGGGGAGAGGGCAGGATGCGCGGCTGCGCGGCTCTCCGGTCGGCGTCAGCCGGGGCGGCGGTCCGATCCGGAATGAGCTGGGGAGGACGCTAGTGGCCGCCCGCAAGCCCGCAGAAGTGTAGGTTTCATCCAACATTCCCCGCTGCGATGGACGAACCCGCCACCATGCCGACCCCGCCGCCGATGCCCCCCTCGCACCCGGGCGAGGGCCCCGCCGTCCCGCTGAGCACCCTTCTCGACCGCCCCGACCTGGGCCTGACCCGGATCGCCGGGCCGGCGTCGGGGCCGGTCGGCGACCCGCCGATCTCCGTCGTGGGCGCCACCGAGCTGGACGACCCCACCGGCTACCTCCTCGGCGGAGAACTCGTCCTCACCGCGGGCGTCCACTTCCCGGCCACCGAGCGGGAGGTGGACGCCTACGTGGGCCGGCTGGCCGCGGCGGGCACGGCCGCGATCGGCTTCGGCGTCACCCCCGTGCACGCCGAGGTGCCGCCGGCGCTGATCGCGGCCTGCGACCGGCACGGCCTCCCGCTGCTGCGGGTGCCGCCGCCGACCCCGTTCGTGGCCGTCGGCCGGGCCTTCCAGCTCGCCGTCTCGGAGGCGCGCAGCCAGGAGCTGCGCCGGATCTCCGAGGCGCAGGCGGCGCTGGCCTCGGCGGCCGCGCGCCCGGACGCGGTGGAGTCCGTGCTCCGCCAGCTCGCCGTCCGGCTGGACTCCTGGGCCGTCCTCTACGACCGGGGTGAGCGGCAGCCGCGCGAGCTCTTCTCGGCGGGCCCCTCCCCCGCCCCGGGCGTACGCGCCCGGCTGTGTGCCCTGGCCCGGCGGCTGCCGCCGGCCACCGGTCCGGCGCCGGCCTCGGCGGCCGAGCACCATCCGGAGGGGCTGCTGGTGACCCAGGCGCTGCCCGGCAGCGGAGCCCCGGTGCTCGGCCTGGCGGCGGCGCCGGGCGCCCGGCTCACCTCCGTGGAGCGCTCGGTGACCGGGCTCGGAGTGGTGCTCCTCTCCCTGCTGACCGGGCCCCGGCAGGCGCTCGGGGACGCCGGCCGCGGCGGGGCCGGACTGGTCCGCCTGCTGCTCGGCGGGCCGGGCGGGGCGCCCGCGGAGGTCTCCGCCCTCCTCCAGCCGGACCGCGCCGAGCCGCGCTGGCTGGTCGTCCACGGCCGCCGCGGCGACCTCGGCGGGGACGCCGGTCCGGTCCACCGCGCGGCCCTGGCCACCGCGCTCGGCACGCCGTATCTCGACCTGGACGCGGCCGCGGGCACCCTCCGCGCGCTCATCCCGGTCCCGGACGAGGCCCGGGGCCCCGGGCTGGACGTCCCGGCCCGGCTGGGCTGGACCCTCGGGCTCAGCGCACCCGCCTCCGCCGACCGGCTGGCCGCCGCCGACACGGAGGCCGGGCGCGCCCTGCGCCGCGCGCTGGCCACCGGCAGCCCGTCGGTCCGCCACCGCCCCGGCCGGACGGATCGGCCCGGGCTCGCCGACCTGGTCGACCCCGACCGCGCCGCCGCCCTCGCCCGCGAGCGCTTCGCCCCGCTCGCCGCCGCCGGCCAGCCGGGCCCGGACGCCCTCCTCGAAACCCTCCGCACCTGGCTCTCGCTGCACGGGAGTTGGGACCGTACGGCGGCCGCGCTCGAGCTCCACCGGAACACCGTGCGGCAGCGGATCGACCGGGTCGCCCGGGTCCTGGACACCGACCTCTCGGACGCCGGGGAACGGGCGGAGCTCTGGTTCGCGCTGCGCTGGCTGTGACGCATCACCCACCACGGATTGTCCCTTCGACCGCCGGGTCCGGTGCGCCCGCGGGTGACAATGGGAGACATGCCGATCGATCACCTGACACGCACCCCCGTCCCGTCCCGGGAGTCGCTGAAGGCGTATCTGGACGATGCGCTGATCACCGGCATGGTGGCGACCAGCCGGGAGAACAACCGCGCGCACTACCGCGCGCTGGCGGACGGCGAACGCTACTACTGGCTGGGCCTGGACCTCGGCGACCGCTGGACGGACGAGTCCCGGGTGCTGTCCGTGATGGCCGAGCGCTGCGGGGTGGACCCCGACCCGAGCCGGACCAACGGGCAGGACACCATCTCCTCCGAGCGCTGCGTGGCCGCGCTGGACCGGGTCGCCGAGCTGCTGCGGAAGGCGGTCGCCCAGCGGCAGCGGGTGCTCTTCGCGACCGGTCATCCGGCCGGGATGCTCCCGGTCTACCAGGACCTCGCCCGGGCGCTGGCCGCGGCGGGCTGCGAGATCGTCCTTCCGCCGGGCGGGATCAAGCTCGGCGGGGACAGCGGGAGCCAGGACATCCGGCGGATCGGCGCGGTGGCGGTACTGCAGGAGCGCGGCCATCTGCCGCACACCCACTCGCCGGAGCCGATGCGGGCGCTGCTGGACCGGCTGGAGGCCGGCGGCGCCGAGCTTCCCGATCTGGTGATCGCGGACCACGGCTGGGCGGGGGCGGCGGCCTCCCGGATAGTCCCCACGATCGGCTTCGCCGACTGCAACGACCCGGCGCTGTTCCTCGGCGAGGCGGAGGGCTCCCTGCTGGTCTCCGTCCCGCTGGACGACGACGTCGAGCCGCACCTCTACGAGCCGATGACGGCGTACCTGCTGTCGGCGGCGGGGCTGACGCCGGCCTGAGCGCGCGCTGCGAGGGTGCGCAGCGACTCAAGGGCCGCGCGGTTCCCGCCGGGGGAAGGGATCAAGCCGCGGCGAACGCGCCCAGCGCCAGGCGGCGCAGCAGCGCGGCCATCTCGGCCCGGTCGTCGAGCGACCGGCTGTGCGGGGTCGAGTTCAGCAGGCCGAAGACCGCGTGCACCGCCGCCCGGGCCCGCGGCTCCGCCGCCTCCTCCGCCAGCGCGGGGAAGACCCGCCGCACCACCTCCACCCACAACTCCACGTAGCGGCGCTGGAGTCGGCGGACCCGGTGCCGGTCGTCCTCCGGCAGGTTGAACAGCTCCCGGTCGTGGAGGATGATCAGCGCGCTCTCGTCCAGCGCGAAGTCGATGTGGCCCTCGATCAGCGACTCCAGCGCCTCCCTCGGCCCGGTCGCCTCGCCCGCCCGCCGGCTGCCCTCGGCGAGCAGCCGCTCGCTGATCCCGACCAGCAGGTCGGCCAGCATCGCGTCCTTCCCGGGGAAGTGCCGGTAGAGGCCGGGGCCGCTGATCCCGACCGCCCGCCCGATCTCGTCCACGCCCACGCCGAGGAAGCCGCGCGCGGCGAAGAGCCGGGCCGCCTCGCGCCGGATCTGCTCGCGGCGCGGGGTGTCGCCGTTCGGGGAGTTCGCCATGGGGTCATCGTAGACAAGGCTGTTATCCACGGTTAACCTGACGGCAGACGTTAACGCTCATTCACATCCGACCCGGCTCCCCGCCGTTGGAGACCCTCCGCATGAGCAGCGACACCATCGACACCACCGGCACCGCCGCCGCCCCCCGGGCCGCAGAGACCGGGGAGGCCCCGCCGACCCAGGCCGAGCTCGCCGCCGACCTGCGCGCCCGGCTCGCCCGGGTCCGGTTGGGCGGCGGGGAGCGCGCCCGCGCCCGGCACACCTCGCGCGGGAAGCTCCTCCCCCGGGACCGGGTGGACACCCTCCTCGACCCCGGCTCCCCCTTCCTGGAGCTCTCCCCGCTCGCCGCCGAGGGCCTCTACGACGGGGACGCTCCCGCCGCCGGGCTGATCACCGGGATCGGCCGGGTCTCCGGCCGCGAGGTGCTGGTGATCGCCAACGACGCCACCGTCAAGGGCGGCACCTACTACCCGATGACGGTGAAGAAGCACCTCCGCGCCCAGGAGGTGGCCGCCGAGAACCGCCTCCCCTGCGTCTACCTGGTCGACTCCGGCGGCGCCTTCCTCCCCCTCCAGGACGAGGTCTTCCCGGACCGCGAGCACTTCGGCCGGATCTTCTACAACCAGGCCTCGATGTCCGCGGCCGGCATCCCGCAGATCGCCGCCGTCCTCGGCTCCTGCACGGCCGGCGGGGCGTATGTGCCGGCGATGAGCGACCAGGCGGTGATCGTCCGGAACCAGGGCACGATCTTCCTCGGCGGCCCGCCGCTGGTGAAGGCCGCCACCGGAGAGGTGGTCACCGCCGAGGAGCTGGGCGGCGGCGAGGTGCACTCCCGGATCTCCGGGGTCACCGACCACCTCGCCGAGGACGACGCCCACGCCCTGGCCATCGTCCGCACCATCGTGGCCGGCCTCGGCCCGCGCGCCCCCCGCCCCTGGGAGGTCCGCCCGGTCGAGCCGCCCGCCGAGGACCCCGCCGAGCTCTACGACGTGGTCCCGGCCGACCCCCGCACGCCCTATGACGTCCGCGAGGTGATCGGCCGGCTGGTCGACGGCAGCCGCTTCGCCGAGTTCAAGGCCGAGTACGGCCCCACCCTGGTCACCGGCTTCGCCCACCTCCACGGCCACCCGGTCGGGATCGTCGCCAACAACGGGATCCTCTTCGGGGAGTCCGCGGTCAAGGGCGCCCACTTCATCGAGCTCTGCGACCAGCGCGGGATCCCCCTCCTCTTCCTGCAGAACATCTCCGGCTTCATGGTCGGCCGCGAGTACGAGGCGGGCGGCATCGCCAAGCACGGCGCCAAGATGGTGACCGCCGTGGCCACCACCCGCGTCCCCAAGCTGACCGTGGTGATCGGCGGCTCGTACGGCGCGGGGAACTACTCGATGTGCGGCCGGGCGTACTCGCCGCGCTTCCTGTGGATGTGGCCGGGCGCCAAGATCTCCGTGATGGGCGGGGAGCAGGCCGCCTCCGTCCTGGCCACCGTGCGCCGGGACGGCATCGAGGCGCGCGGCGAGGAGTGGCCGGCCGAGGCGGAGGAGGAGTTCCGCCGCCCGATCCGCGAGCAGTACGAGCGGCAGGGCAACGCGTACTACGCCACCGCGCGGCTGTGGGACGACGGGGTGATCGACCCGCTGGACACCCGGACCGTCCTCGGCCTCGCCCTCTCCGCCTGCGCCAACGCCCCGCTGCCGGAACGCGGACCGTTCGGCGTCTTCCGGATGTGACCGACCGGGATGTGACGCATCGCCAGCACCGCTGCCCAGCCGACGCCACTGTGGAGTTGTCAATGTTCGAGACCGTACTGGTCGCCAATCGCGGGGAGATCGCCCGGCGCGTCATCCGCACCCTGCGCCGGCTCGGCATCCGCTCCGTGGTCGTCCACACCCGCCCGGACGCGGACGCCCCGCACGTCCGGGACGCCGACACCGCCGTGGAGATCGGCGGCTACCTGGACATCCAGGCGATCCTGGACGCCGCCGCCCGCACCGGCGCCGAGGCCGTCCACCCCGGCTACGGCTTCCTCGCCGAGAACGCCGGCTTCGCCCGGGCCTGCGCCGCCGCCGGACTGGTCTTCATCGGCCCACCGGCCGAGGCCATCGAGCTGATGGGCGACAAGATCCATGCCAAGGCGGCGGTCTCCGAGGCCGGCGTCCCGGTCGTCCCCGGCAGCGAGGGCGACCGGCTGACGGACGATCAGCTGGCCGCTGCCGCCCGGGATATCGGGATGCCGGTGCTGCTCAAGCCCTCGGCCGGCGGGGGCGGCAAGGGGATGCGGCTGGTCCGGGACGAGTCCGCGCTGGCCGAGGAGATCGCCGCCGCCCGGCGGGAGGCCAGGGCCTCCTTCGGCAACGACACCCTGCTGGTCGAGCGGTGGATCGACCGGCCGCGGCATATCGAGATCCAGGTGCTGGCGGACGCCCACGGCCGGATCGTCCACCTCGGCGAGCGCGAGTGCAGCCTGCAGCGCCGGCACCAGAAGCTGATCGAGGAGGCGCCCTCCGCCCTCCTCGACCCGGAGACCCGGGCCGCCATGGGCCAGGCCGCCGTACGGGCGGCCGCGGCCTGCGGATACACCGGGGCCGGCACCGTCGAGTTCATCGTTCCCACCGCCGATCCCTCCTCCTACTCCTTCATGGAGATGAACACCCGCCTCCAGGTCGAGCACCCGGTGACCGAGCTGGCCGCCTCCATCGACGGGCTGCCCGGCGCCTCTGGTCCGACAAGCCTTGATCTGGTCGAGCAGCAGTTGCGGGTGGCCGCCGGCGAACCGCTGGCCTTCACCCAGTCCGACTTCTCCTTCTCCGGCCACGCCGTCGAGGCCCGGATCTGCGCCGAGGACCCCGCCCGCGACTTCCTGCCGACCGGCGGGACCGTGCTGCTCCTCGACGAACCGTCCGGGCCCCTGGACCGGACCGGGGTCCGGGTGGACTCCGGGCTCGCCGCCGGTACGGAGGTCGGCAGCTCCTACGACCCCATGCTGGCCAAGGTGATCGCCCGCGGCCCGGACCGGGAGAGCGCCCTGCGCCTGCTGCGCGGGGCACTCGCCGGGACGCGGATCCTCGGCGTCACCACCAACGCCGGCTATCTCCGCCGGCTGCTCCACCACCCGGAGGTCCGCTCCGGGGATCTGGACACGGGCCTGGTCGAGCGCCATCCGGAGCTGACCGTACCGCCCGCCGCCGACACCCGGGACGCGCTCTCCGTCGCGGCCCTGGTCCGGCAGCTCACCCTCGCCCCGGCCGCCGATCCGCGGACCGGCTGGCAGGACCCCTTCGCCCGGCCCTCCGGCTGGCGCCTGGGGGCCGAGCCCGCCTGGACCCGGCACCGCCTGGTGCCCCGCTCGGGACCCGACGCGGGCGGCGAACCGGTGGAGATCCGGATCCGCCCGGCGAGTGCCACCACGCTAACTGACGCCGCCGACAACGCAACTGATCAGGGATCAGTTCACACGTTCGAAGTACGGCACGGGGAGAATCCGCCCGTTGTCGTACGGCTGTGCCAGGATGCGGACAACGCGGTCGGCCGGCGACTGCTGATCACGCTGGACGGGCTGACCACCGCCTGGACCACCGCCACCGCCCCGGACGGCACGGTCTGGCTCTCGGCCCGGGGGGAGACCTGGTCGTTCGCTCCCCACGACCCGCTGGCCGAACTCGCCCTCGCCGGACCGGCGGCCGCGCACGGCGGGGCGCTCAACGCCCCGATGCCGGGCACGGTCACCCTGGTCAAGGTCGCCGAGGGCGACCGCGTGACGCAGGGCCAGCCGCTGCTGGTGCTGGAGGCGATGAAGATGGAGCACGTCATCGCCGCCCCGCACGACGGCCTGGTCGAACGGCTCAAGGCCCGGCCGGGGGCGACCGTCGCCATGGACGAACTCCTCGCCGTCGTCGCCGCCGAACCGCCGGCGCACCCGGCCACCGAACCCGTGGAGGAACAGCCGTGATCACCGAACTCGGACTGCCCGACCGGACGCCCCTGTCCGGGCTGCCGTCCCGTGTCCGCATCCACGAGGTCGGCGCGCGGGACGGGCTGCAGAACGAATCCTCGACCGTCCCGCTGGAGACCAAGCACGAGTTCATCGGCCGGCTCGCCCGGGCCGGCCTGCGCACCATCGAGGCGACCAGCTTCGTCCACCCCAAGTGGGTGCCCCAACTCGCCGACGCAGAACAGCTGATGCCGCTGATCGCCGGGCTGCCCGAGGAGTACCCGGGGCTCCGGCTGCCGGTGCTGGTGCCCAACACCCGCGGGCTCGACCGGGCGCTGGAGCTGCGCTGCGCGGACATCGCCGTCTTCGCCAGCGCCACCGAGTCCTTCGCCCGGCGCAACCTCAACCGCGGGCTGGACGAGCAGATGGAGATGTTCGCCCCGGTGGTCGCCCGGGCCGTCGAGGCCGGGATACGGGTCCGCGGCTACCTGTCGATGTGCTTCGGCGACCCCTGGGAGGGGCCGGTCCCGGTGGGCCAGGTCGCGTCGGTCGGCGCCGAGCTGCTCAAGCTCGGCTGCACCGAGCTGAGCCTCGGCGACACCATCGGCACCGGGACGCCGGGGCAGGTCGCCGCGCTTCTGAGGGCCTTCGAGCAGCGCGGGGTGGGCGCGGACCGGCTCGCCGTCCACTTCCACGACACCTACGGGCAGGCCCTGGCCAACACCCTGGCGGCGCTCCAGCTCGGCGTCACCACGGTGGACTCCTCGGCCGGCGGGCTCGGCGGCTGCCCCTACGCCAAGAGCGCCACCGGGAACCTCGCCACCGAGGACCTGGTCTGGATGCTGGACGGGCTCGGCATCGAGACCGGCGTGGACCTCCCCGCCCTCGCCGCCACCAGCGCCTGGATGGCCGACCGTCTCGGCCGCCCCAGCCCCTCCCGGGCCGTCCGCGCCCTGACCACACCTTCCTGAGCCCGCGAACCAGAACAGGGGTCCACCGCATGCCGAACCACAAGCTGGAGCCGGAGTACGAGGAACTGCGCCGGACGGTGCGGGAGTTCGCCCAGGACGTGGTCGCGCCGAAGATCGGCGGGTACTACGAGCAGGGCGAGTTCCCCTACGACATCGTCCGCGAGATGGGGCGGATGGGCCTGTTCGGGCTGCCCTTCCCGGAGGAGTACGGGGGGATGGGCGGGGACTACTTCGCCCTCTGCCTCGCCCTGGAGGAGCTGGCCCGGGTGGACTCCTCGGTGGCCATCACGCTGGAGGCGGGGGTGTCACTGGGGGCGATGCCGGTCTACCGCTTCGGCAGCGAGGAGCAGAAGCGGGAGTGGCTGCCGCGGCTGTGCTCCGGCGAACTGCTGGGCGCCTTCGGCCTCACCGAGCCGGAGGCCGGCTCGGACGCGGGCGGCACGCGGACCACCGCGCGCTACGACCAGGCGACCGACGAGTGGGTGATCAACGGCACCAAGTGCTTCATCACCAACTCCGGGACGGACATCACCGGTCTTGTCACCGTCACCGCGGTGACGGAGGACCAGGAGTCCTCGCCGGCCCGGTCGATCTCCTCGATCATCGTGCCGTCCGGGACACCGGGGTTCACTGTCGCCCCCAAGTACTCCAAGGTCGGCTGGAGCGCCTCGGACACCCACGAGCTCTCCTTCTCCGACTGCCGGGTTCCGGCGGCGAACCTGCTGGGTGAGCGGGGGCGCGGCTATGCGCAGTTCCTGCGGATCCTGGACGAGGGGCGGATCGCCATCGCGGCGCTGTCGACCGGACTGGCGCAGGGGTGTGTCGACGAGTCGGTGCGCTATGCCGGGCAGCGGCGGGCGTTCGGGCGGCCGATCGGGGCGAACCAGGCGATCGAGTTCAAGCTCGCGGACATGGAGACGCGGACGCATCTCTCGCGGCTGGCGTGGTGGGACGCGGCCTCGCGAATGTCGGCCGGGGAGCCGTTCAAGAAGGAGGCGGCGATGGCGAAGCTGTTCTCCTCCGACGCGGCGGTGACGAACGCGCGGGAGGCCACGCAGATCCACGGGGGGTACGGGTTCATGAACGAGTACCCGGTGGCGCGGTTCTGGCGGGACTGCAAGATCCTCGAGATCGGCGAGGGGACGTCGGAGGTCCAGCGGATGCTGATCGCCAGGCAGCTGGGGCTGGCCGCGAGCTGAGGGGCGCCGCCGGCGCGGCGGCGCGGGCGCGCGTCGGGGGCGCGGGCGTGCGTCGGAGGCGCAGGGGAGCTGCGGGGCGGGGGCAGCCGCTGTACTCGGCGGCGGGGTCCGGGTTGCCGCCCAGTCGCCGTTGCCGTGTGCGCCGCCGTGGCGCGCCGGCCGCGCAGTTCCCCGCGCCCCTGACGGGCGCCTCCGGCGCTGCCGCCCGGCGCGCGAACGCGCGGCCGCGCCGGGTAGGCCGCACCGCTACGGGATGACGATGACCGGCCGGTCGGCCCGGCGTGCCAGGCGGGCGGAGACGGAGCCGAAGATCCGCCCGAGGAGCCCGTGGGTGCCGCCGACGACGATCGCGTCGGCGGAGTACTCGCGGGCCACCTCCTCCAGCTCGTGGCAGATGTCGCCGCCGCGCTCGACCAGCACCCAGGGGATGTCGCAGAGGAAGTCGGAGCAGGCCAGCTCCAGGCCGAGGACCTCGGTCCGGTGGTCCGGCACGTCCACGAAGACCGGTGGCTCACAGCCCGCCCAGACCGTCGCCGGCAGGCGGTTGGCGACGTGCACCACGACCAGTCCGGAGCCCGCCCGGCGGGCCATCCCCACCGCGTAGGCGAGGGCGTGCTCGCTGGAGAGCGAGCCGTCGAACCCCACCACCACCCCGTGGAGGAAGGCGGGGTCGCAGGCGGCGGACTGGGTGCTGGACTGCAGTTCGGTCCGGCGGTTCGGCACGGCGGCCCCTGGGGCGGAGTCAGCGGAGTCGGGGGTCTCTGGGGTCTCGGGGTCTTCTGGAGCGCGGGAGGTCAGGGACTTCGGCGGCTTCGACTTGCGCGGGGGCTTACCGTCGCGGCGGCCTGGAAGCTCGTATCCAGCCATGGCTATGGGCGTTTCGGCGAGATGGGGTCGGCAGGTAGGAGGGTGCGGGTGCTGCGGTCCAGCCGATTCGGCGGGCGTGAGGGGGATGGGAGCTGTGGGATCCGATCGGTTCGGCGCGTCGCGGAATCGGACCGGGCAAGGGCTTGCGCGACCTCCTTGGTCCAGGGTACGGCGACGCTCCGTCCGCGCCCAGACGCGGAGCGCGAGGATCCCATGGTTCCCCCTCATGGGCGATGTCGCCGGCTCTGCTCCCGGGCGCGTTCCTGGGAGCATGCCGGAGGCGACGCAGTTGTGCAACGGTGTGCGCTTACTGAGCGGACATGCCCCCGACCTGCCCGCTTCACTCCACTCCCGGCAACCGTTTTCGGCCGTTCCGCAGCTCAACCGGCGGTCCGCCCATGGGTGACGGGTACTCCACAAGAGGTGCTTTTCGGCCGCGACGTACCAGTTCGGCCCACTTGCGCAACATGCCTTCTGCATATGCCTGGGCGCTGAGAGGATGCGGCTCATGCCGCTGCTCCTCTTCGACCTCGACAACACCCTCATCGACCGGGACCGGGCGTTCCGCGCCTGGACGGCCGACTTCATCGCCGAGCGCCGGCTTCCGGAGAGCGAACTCGACTGGCTGGCCACCCTCGACGGGGGCGGCTACGTCACCCGCCAGGTCTTCTTCCGGGCCGCGCTGACCCGCTACGGCGTCACCGGCCGCGCGCGGGAGGAGCAGATGGCCGAACTCACGGCCCAGTACCGGGAGGCGATGGTCGAGCGGGTCTGCTTCCCCGGGGAGAACCGGGAGGCGCTGCTGGCCGCCCGCCGGGCCGGCTGGACGCTGGGCGTGGTGACCAACGGGGACACCGCCCACCAGTCCGCGAAGATCGCGGCGGCCGGGATAGACGAGCTGGTCGAGGCGTATGTGGTCTCCGAGGAGGCCGGGCACGAGAAGCCGGACCCGGAGATCTTCCGGATAGCGGCCCTGCGCTGCGGACTGGACGACGAGGAGCTGAGCGAGCGGCTGGCGGACGGCACCGCCTGGATGGTGGGCGACCACGCCCCCGCCGACATCGCCGGAGCCCGGGTGGCCGGCCTCGACTCGGTCTGGCTGCGCCACCGGCGTCCCTGGCCCCAGGTGACCTTCCACCCCACGCTGATGGCGGACGCCCTGCCGGAGGCGGTGCGGCTGGTCCTGGAGCGGCAGCCGCAGCCGCAATCGCGGCGCCCGCTCCGGCCCGGAACCCCGGCTCAGCCGTCCGAGCGGGACCACCAGCGGGAGCGGCCCACCGGGACGAACCCCAGCCCCCGGTACAGCGGCTCGCCGGGCGCCGTCGCGGTCAACGTGGCGACCCGGCCCGCCTCCTGATGCCGGAGCGCGTGCGCCAGCAACGCGCGCCCCACTCCGAGGCGGCGGTGCGCGGGGAGGGTGGCCACCCAGTAGACGCCCACCGCGGCCCCGTCGTCGTAGGTGACGCAGGCGGACGCGGCCGCACCCGCCCGGTACGCCAGCCAGACCCGCGCCCCGGGCACGCCGAGCAGCTCGGGCGGGAAGAGGACGCCCGGCCGCCAGGGCCACCGGTCGGCCACCGGGAACCCCTCCACGACGACCCGCTCGGCCACGGCCAGCGAGCCGGCGTCGGCCGCCTGGAGGAGCTCGACGGCGTCGGCGCCGACGCGGTCGGCCGCCGCCGCGCCCGCCACCGCGCCTGCCACCGCCCCCGTCGCCGACGGGCCGTCAGCCGCGCTCGGGCGGCGGGCCATCACCGTGTAGTCGGGGCGGTCGCGGACGCAGCCGTACGGCGCGAGGTCCAGCACCCGGTAGGGGTCCTCGACCTTCAACTCCCGGGTGTGCCAGGCGCGGAAGACCCGCAGCAGCGCCTCGGGCGGAGCACCGCCCGGCCCGACCGCGCCACCGGCGCCGCCCACGCCGCCCGCCCCGCCCGAGTCGCGCAGGACGAAGGCCAGATGCCGTTCCCCGCCCGGGCGCTGGGTGCGGACCGCGGCCAGCGAGAGGCCGCTGCCCGGGTCCGAGCGCCAGGTCTCCCACCCGCAGGCGCGGGCCTGCGCCGTCCAGAAACCGGCCGCGTTGTCGTTGGCCAGTTCGAGGGAGGACGCGGATTCCGGTTCGCCGTAAGCTCCCTGGCCCGGTCCGCCGGCTCGCCCGCCGGCCTCGCCGCCCGCATCCTCCGCACCTCCGGTCACCCGCCGACCCTACTGCTCGGCAGTAACACGCCGGCGGCGGCTTTACGCCGTTTGGTGCAGAAGCGTGCAGACCGGTATGCGCCCCGGCGCGCGACCGGCGCTTCGCAGCGTGTTCGCGACACGACCCTGCGCACCGCTGTTCCCGGACCACTTCGCCGTGCAACGCTTGTTTTCGGTCAACTTGGTTGTGGCGCAGGCGTGTTGGCCATCTGCGCAGCCCACGGGCGACAGTCCGGGGGCGGCGGGGCCGCCGGGGCGACTCCTGCCGTGCGACAACTGGCCACCAGCCGTCAGGCCCCCTTCCCTGACGGGCCGCCGGGTGCCACGCTTCGTGATCGAATGCTTCGCGCCAAATTTCCATGTCGACATAGCGTCGGATGGTGAACTTGTCACAACAGCATCGCCGGACCCAGTAGATTCGATCTTGGCACTTCGGGGGGAGCAGGAACAGTGCAGAACAGGACCGGACAACCATGACGCCCGCGACCCGCAAGGAGCGCCCGGCATCCGCCACCCGGGATGCCGCATGTGCGCCCCTCCGCTTCGGACGCCGGTGTGCATGGGCTACACGAGCGAGGGGGGCTTGAGCGCCTTGAGCAGGGTCAGCAGGAGTACGGCGGTGCAGGACGGCGCCGCCGGCGCGGCCACAGGCGCAGCCATGCCGGGCACACCCGCGGTCGCCCCGCCGGCCCCGGCATCGAGCTCGGCCCCCGTCCCCGCCGTTCCCGCCCAGTCGGTGCCGCCGGGCGGCCTCGCGGGCGCCCAGGGGGTGCCCGGCGCGCAGGGCGTGACCGGCGGCGTCGGCGGCGCCGGCGCCAATCCCGCCAACTCCACCGCCACCGGCCTCGGTTCGGCCCCCCAGGGCGTCCCCCGGGCGCTCTCCGGGCGGCGCCGGCCGGAGACGGTGGCGGTGCTGCTGTTCGGCGGCGGGCCGATATTCGAGAGCTCCATCCCGCTCTCGGTCTTCGGCATCGACCGGCAGGACGCCGGGGTCCCCCGCTACCGCCTGCTGGTCTGCGGCGGCGAGGACGGACCGCTGGCGACCACCGGCGGTCTCAGCATGACCGCCCCCTACGGCCTGGAGGCGCTGTCCCGGGCCGGCACGGTGGTCGTCCCCGCCTGGCGCTCACCCGGGCAGAACCCGCCGCTGGAGGCCCTGGACGCGCTGCGCCGGGCGCACCGGGAGGGGGCCCGGATCATCGGCCTCTGCACCGGCGCCTTCGTGCTGGCCGCCGCCGGCCTGCTGGACGGCCGCCCGGCGACCACCCACTGGATGTACGCGCCGACGCTCGCCAAGCGCTTCCCCCGGGTGCTGGTCGACCCGCGGGAGCTGTTCATCGACGACGGCGACGTGCTGACCAGCGCCGGCACCGCGGCCGGCATCGACCTCTGCCTCCACGTCGTCCGCACCGACCACGGGACCGAGGCGGCCAACGCGCTGGCCCGCCGGCTCGTCGTACCGGCCAGGCGGAGCGGAGGCCAGGCCCAGTACATCGACAGGTCTTTACCGGAGGAGATCGGGAGCGATCCGCTCGCCGAGGTGGTCACCTGGGCGCTGGACAACCTCTCCCAGCAGTTCGATGTGGAGACCCTGGCGGCCAGGGCGTACATGTCCCGGCGGACCTTCGACCGCCGGTTCAGGTCGCTCACCGGGAGCGCGCCGCTGCAGTGGCTGATCTCCCAGCGGGTGCTGCAGGCGCAGCGGCTGCTGGAGACCACCGACCTGTCCGTGGACGAGGTCGCGCGGCGCTGCGGCTTCCGCTCGCCGGTGGCCCTGCGCGGGCACTTCCGGCGGCAGCTGGGGGTCTCCCCCGCGGTCTACCGGACCAACTTCCGCTCCCGGCACCCGGCCGCGCGGATGACCGCCGGGGCGTCCGCGACCGTGCCCCCGCAGGGGGGCGCGGGGGCGGCGGCCCGCGGGCCGGGCGGCCGGGCACCGCGCGCGGGCGGCGCCGGGGCGGACCACGCGCCGGCCGAGGACGGCCGGGGGACGGCCGAGCCGGCCAGCAACCGCAGGCGAAGCCGCATCCCGACCCGGCGCCGGGCGCGGCGCAGGGGCAGGCGCCGGGGCCGGGGCAGGGGCAGCACCAGTCGGCCGGACAGCGCGGCAGGGGCACCGACTGAGCGCCGGCCCCGGGGCGGGGCGGGGCCGGCGCTCAGTCGGCCTCCGCCCAGGGCGGGCGCGGCGCGGAAGAGGTCGAGCAACTGCCCACACGCCTGAAATTCAAGCGGTAAGATTTCCTGGCTCACGTCAGGAGGTAGGCCATGTCCCACGCCCCCGCGGACCGCACCGCCGCGGCCGACGCCGTGGACAGCATCACGGAGGACTGGCGCCGCGAGCGCCCCGAGCTCGACACGGCGCCGCTCCAGGTGCTGGCCCGGCTGCATCGGACCTTCGTCCGCTACCAGGGCCTGCTCACCGCGTCGCTGGACCAGTTCGGCCTCTCCGTCGCCGGATTCGACGTGCTGACCTCGCTGCGCCGGGCCGGCAGCCCGTACCGGCTGACCGCGGGTCAGCTGGCGGCCAGCGGGCTGATCAGCTCGGCCGGGGTGACGCTGCGCCTGGACCGGCTGGAGAAGGAGGGCCTGATCGTCCGTGAACGGGACGACCAGGACCGGCGAATCGTTTACTCGCGGCTGACCGACCGCGGCCTGGCGCTGATCGACAAGGTCTTCGACGCCCATCTGGACAACGAGCGGGTGATGCTGGCCGGGCTGTCGCCCGATGAGCGGCGCATGCTGGCCGGCCTGCTCGGCCGGTTGGAGCATTCGTTGATCGCGGCAGAGCAGCAGCGGGGCTGAGCGGAGGTCGCCGAGTGCGGGTCCGTAGCGGGCTGGGCGCGCAGTTCCCCGCGCCCCTGATCTGCCTGGCCCTTCGGGCCGCAGCTCAGGGGCGCCCCGCGATGTGCGCAGCAAATCAAGGGGCGCGGGGAACTGCGCGCCCAGCCCGCTACGGACCCGCAGCCGCCGACGAGCGCTTCCATCGACTCCCCGTCACGCCTCCCGCTCACGCGAAAGCAGCAGCAGCCCCGCCCCGCACACCAGCGTGACCGCCTGGGTCGCGATCAGCAGGCTGTAGCCGCCTGTGAAGCCGCCCGTCGCGGCCATCACCGCGCCCATCGCGGTCGGCATCAGCGCCGAGACCAAATTGCCGACCCCGTTGACCACCCCGTACGTGGAGCCCACCGCGCCCGGCGCGGAGTGCCGCTGCACGAGGGTCGGGATGGCCGGGCCCTGGAGTCCCCAGAAGCCGTTGGCCAGGATGAGCCCGGTGGCCGCCACCCAGGACGTGCCGGTGGCCACCACCAGCGCCACGCACAGCCCGGTGCCGATCGAGCCGGCCACGAAGAGCAGCGGCAGTCGCCGCCCCGGCAGCCGGTCGATCAGCCAGCCGCCGAGGAAGCCGGAGGCCAGGCTCATCAGGAAGGGCAGCGAGGAGACCGCGCCCATCGCGGCGATGGAGAAGTGCCGGTCCTGCAGCAGGTAGCTCGGCAGCCAGGCCGAACTCCCCCACAGATAGGCCAGGGTGGCGATCTCGATCAGCAGGATCCAGCCCAGCCGGGGCGTCCGCAGCGCCGCCCGCAGGGTCCGCCCGAAGCCCGGGCGCGGCTCGGCGGACGCGGCCCGCCGCGCCCTCGAGCGCACCAGGAACCACACCAGCGGCAGCCCGACCACCGCGTTCAGCAGCCCGAGAAGCAGGAACGAGGAACGCCAGGACCAGCTGTAGACCAGCCAGGTGACCAGCGGAAGTCCGACCGCCGTGCCGAGCGAGACCCCCATCGAGGTGACCGCGTTCGGCTTGCCGACCTCGGCGGGCTCGAAGTGCTCCTGCACGTACATCGTCTTGAGCGAGAAGAGCGGCCCCTCCGAGCCGCCCAGCAGGGCCCGCAGCGCCAGCAGCGTCACCGCGCCCACCGCGTACGGCGAGACCAGGGTGAAGACCGCCCAGCAGGCGAGGGAGACCAGCAGTCCGCGGCGGACGCCCAGGACCGTCTCGTAGAACGGCGTCAGCAGGAAGGCGGCGACGCCGTAGCCGGCCAGGAAGACCGTCATCAGCAGGCCCTGCAAGGCCTTGTCGCCGGCCATCCCGAAGTGGCGGGTGAAGGAGTCGTCGGTGATCAGCACCGACACGTTGACCCGGTCGATGTACGAGACCAGGACCACGACCAGCAGCGCGAGCACGCCGAGCCAGCGGCCGACCCCCTTGCGGGAGTCGACCGCTGACTCGGCGTCAGCTCTTCGGACGTCGGAAGTCCCCGCCATGCGTCAGCTGCCCGCCCCGGCGATCGCCGCCGCCTGCTTCTCCGCCTCGGCGCGGTAGAGCCGGCGGACCCGGACCACGCCCAGGTCGTGCTGGTAGAGGTTCTCCGCCTGGTCGGCGTCCTCCGGCAGCGCCTCCAGGACGGCGCGGTCCTGCTCCAGGACGGCCCAGTGCCGCGGCTCCAGGGTGGTCTTGTACAGGAAGCGCCAGACGTCCCGCTCCCAGCCCCGCACCTTGCGGTAGCGCCAGAAGAAGACCCCGCAGCGGTCGGCGTCGATCGGGGTGACCATGCCGACGATGCCGAAGTGCCCGCCGGGGCCGCCGGTCGCCGGGTACGGGATGGTGAGGTCCAGCCAGTCCACGCCGGTCCGGCACAGCTCGACCCAGTCGAAGTTGACGCCGACCTGGTCGGTCTTCTCGAAGAAGAAGCCGCGGTCGGTCTCCCGGATCCGGAAGCGGGCGGTGGTGTCGCCGTCCGCCATCGAGTGGGAGTCCCGGTGGAGGAAGGACCCGTGCATCGGGTCCATCACGTTCTCCACCGCCCAGCGCCAGTTGGTGTTCCACTCGGCGTAGCAGAGGAAGGAGGAGGTGTCCGGGTCGGTCAGATGCTCCGGGAGGGTGAGCTCGCAGGGCTCCGGGTGCTGCGAGTCGCCGAGGTAGGCCAGGATCGCGCCCTGGACCTCGCGCACCGGCGGGGCCTGCACGAGGGACTTGCCCTCCAGCTGGCAGCCCGGCAGGCCGGGCACGGAGGTGACGGTGCCCTCGCCGTCCACCTGGACGCCGTGGTACCAGCAGGCGATCCGGTCGCCGAGGTGCTTGCCCTGGGAGAGCCGGGCCCCGCGGTGCGGGCAGCGGTCGGCGAGCATGTGGACGGTTCCGTCGCCGCGGCGGAAGAGCACCCAGTCCTTGCCGAGCCGGGTGACCCGGCGGATGGCGCCCTTCTCCACGAAGGAGGACGGGCAGATCGCGTACCACTGGTTGCGCAGACCGGTCCTGAAGATCTCGTCGGCGCTGGTGCTGTCGGTGCTGATGCTCTTCATGGCTGCCCTCTCACGCTCCCAGGCGCTTCATCTCGGCGGTGAACGACTCCTCGGTCCATGGCCGGCCGTCGGGGGCGAAGAGGCCCTCGGCGTTCAGTCCTGCGACCAGACCGGGCAGGTCGTGGGTGCCCGTGCCGAAGACCTTCTCGATGGTCTTGGCGAGCTCCGCCTCGTACGGGCCGGGCTCGCCGTCCCGGGTCTGACGCGGACTCAGATACAGCTCCATTGCCAACTCCTCACGCATTCACAGGGCTCAGACGTCCAAGACAAGGCGGTCGCCGGCGGCGCGGGAGACGCAGACCATCATGGACGCGCCGGCCGCCTTCTCCTCGTCGCTGAGCAGGAAGTCCCGGTGGTCGACGGCCCCCTCCAGGACCTTGGTCTCGCAGGTGCCGCAGATCCCGTCCTGGCAGGAGGACGGGACGCCGATCCCGGCCTCCTCCAGCGCCCGCAGCACCGAGCAGCCGGCCTCCACCCGGACGGTCCGCTCACTCCTGGCGCAGACCACCTCGAAGCCGGACTCCTCGCCCGCCGAGGCCTCGGACCCCTCGCGCGAAGGAGCCGCGAACCGCTCGGTACGGGCGCCGGGGAAGCGCTCCTCCACGGCGGCGAGCAGCGGCTCGGGCCCGCAGCAGTACACCTCGGTACCGGGGTCGAGCGCGGCGGAAAGGCTGTCCAGGTCGATCCGCCCGCGCTCGTCCTCGGGCACGAACTCCACGCGGTCGCCGAGGAGTTCGCGCAGCTCTTCGCCGAAGGCCATGGAGGCCCGCCGGCGCCCGCCGTGCACCAGCCTCACCGGCACCCCGTCCCGCGCGGCCACCTCGCGGGCCATCGCCAGGATCGGGGTGACCCCGATCCCGCCGGCGATGAAGAGGTAGCCGGGGGCGGCCGGCGACAGCTCGAAGTTGTTCCGCGGCCCGCGCACCCGCACCGTCTGCCCCGGCCGCAGCCGCTCGTGGACGTGCGCCGAGCCCCCGCGCGAGCTGGGCTCGCGCAGGACGCCGATCCGGTAGGCGCGCCGGTCGGCCGGGTCCGAGCAGAGCGAGTACTGCCGGACGTGGGCGCCGACATGGAGGTCGAGGTGGGCGCCGGGGGTCCAGGCGGGCAGCTCCCCGCCGTCCGGGCGGACCAGCTCGACGGAGAGGACGTCCTCCGCCTCCCAGGTCATCCGGCGGACCAGGAGGTCGAGCTCGACCTCCTCGTTCCTCTGAGGCGACATCGCTTACGCCCCTTCCTGGTTCGGGACGCTCACCGGCGGGGTGAACGGCTGGTTCATCGGGCCGAGGGCGGCCAGGTCGATCTCGACCAGCACCGGCCCCTCGGCGGCGGCCGCGGCCTTGAAGACCGGGTCGGCCTCCGCCTCGGCGCCGATCCGGGCGTAGTCGATGCCGACGGCGGCGGCGAGCCGGTCGAAGGCAGGGGCGGTGAGGTCGACGCCGTGCCGGTCGCCGCCTCCCGCCTCCTGCATGTTGCGGAGCACCCCGTAGCCACCGTCGTTGAAGACGGCGAGGGTGAGGCGGGGGCGCTCCTGCGCGACGGTCAGCAGCTCGCCGAGGTGGACGGCGAAGCCGCCGTCGCCCGCGATGAGGACGGTGGGCACCTCCGGCCGGCCGCAGGCCGCGCCGATCGCCATGGCCAGGCCCTGGCCGATGCCGCCGCCTCGGGGGAACACGTTGGTGGCCGGGTCGGTGAGGGGCAGCAGCCGGTTGCCCCAGGTGGAGGAGGGGATGGTGACGTCCCGCGCGATCACCGAGGCCGCCGGGTAGTGCGCCCGGATCGCCTCGCAGACGGCGGCCTGCGGGCCGATCGCCCAGCGCTGCCTCTCCCGCACCTCCTCGCGGGTCTCGGTGGCCCGCGCCGACCAGCCCTCCTCGACAGAGAGCTGACGGCCGCTCAACTTCTGTAGCAGGGCGGCGAGTACGGCCCCGGACTCGCCGGCCAGCCCGACCGTCGCCGGGTAGACCCGGCCGAGCGCGGCCGGGTCGAGGTCCACCTGCACATGGGCGGCGGGCAGTTGGAGCCTGTAGTCGCCGGTCTCGTTGGAGCGGAAGTGGGTGCCGACGGAGAGGATCGCGTCCGCTTCGGCCAGCAGTGCCTTGCCGCCGGGCGAGGTGGCGTAGTTGCCGATCACCAGCGGGTGGTCCTCGCCGACCGCGCCCCGGCCGGAGTTGGAGGTGAAGAGCCCGGCGCCGAGCAGCTCGGCCAGCGCGCGCAGCGGCTCCCCGGCGCGGGCGGCCCCGCCGCCGGCCCAGATCACCGGGCGGCGGGCGGCGGCCAGCAGCTCGGCGGCGGCGTCGAGTCCGTCCGGAAGAGCGGTGACCGGCGCCGTGTCCAGCGCGGTCAGCGGACGCGGCCGCTGGGCCGCGTACTGCAGGTCGATCGGCCACTCCACGCTGGCCGGGCCGCCGGGGGCGGTCAGCGCGGCCTGCGCGGCGGCCAGCAGCACGCCCTCGGCCTCGGCCGCCGACCCGATCCGCACCGCGTGCTTGGACACCGCGGTGAGCATCCCCAGCTGGTCCTTGGTCTCGTGGATGAAACCGCGGCCCAGGCCCAGGTACGGGCTGTCGATCTGCCCGGTGACGTGCAGCACGGAGGTGCCCGCGCTGAGCGACTCGATCAGCGAACCCGCCGCGTTGCCGGCGCCGGTGCCGGTGCTGGTCAGCGCGCAGCCGAGGCGGCCGGTGGCGCGGGCGTAGCCGTCCGCGGCGTTCACCGCGGCGGCCTCGTGCCGGACCGGGACGAAGCGGACGTCGGCCGACCGGTCCACCGCCTCGACCAGCGGGAGGTTGTGCACGCTGACGATGCCGAAGACGGTGTCGCAGCCGTGCGCGCGCAGCACCTCGACGAGGAGGTCGCCGCCGTTGCTCTGCCTCTGGCTCTGGCTCATGTTCTGGTTCCCGAACTTTCCTAGTGGATACCGCGGTTGACGCCGCCGGCGACGTCCACCGCGGTACCGGTGATGTAGGAGGCGCGCGGCGAGAGGAGGCTCACCACGGCGTAGGCGACCTCCTCGGCGCGGCCGAAGCGGCCGAGGGCGATCCCGCGGTCGGCGGCGGTCTCCGCCTGCCACTCTTCGTACGACTGCTGGAGGCCGTTCGCGGCGGCCGACCGGTAGCGGCGGGTCCACTGGCCGGTGTCGACCAGGCCCAGGCAGACCGAGTTGACCCGGATGCCGTCCGCGGCGAGCTCCTGGGCGAGCGAGGCGGAGAGGTTGAGGATGCCGGCGCGGGCGGCGGAGGTGGTGATCAGCCGGGGTTCGGGCTGCTTGGCCAGGACCGCGTTGATGTTGACCACGGCGCCGCCGTGCTCGGCCTTCCGCAGGTGCGGGAGGGCGGCCAGGGTCGGGCCGAGGACTCCGGCGAACTTCAGCTCCAGCTCGTCCCGCCAGTCCTCGGCGGTCGTTTCGAGCAGGGGCTTCATCCGGGACGCGCCGGCGTTGTTGACGAGGCCGTCGACGGCGCCGAAGCGGGCGGCGGTCTCCGCGACGAAGCCGCGGACGGCCGCTTCGTCCCTCACATCGCACACGGCGGTGTGGAGGCGCTGCCGGGGCTCCTCCGGGAGGTCGGCGAAGGCGGCGGCCAGGGCCTCGGCGCGGCGGCCGCAGGTGGCGACGCGTGCGCCTTCGTCCAGCAGCATCCGCACGGTGGCCAGCCCGACGCCGGAGCTGCCGCCGGTCACCACGACGGTGCGATCCCGCAGACCGAGATCCATGGTTCCTCTCCTTCTTTCTCTTGCCCCGGCCCCGCCCCGGGCCCCGGATGAAGCCCGAAGGGCGAATCCAGGGGCGCGGGGAACTGCGCGCCCAGCCGACTACGGTCCGCAGACGGCAACGGCACCCGGGTTGCAACCCCAACTCCGCTGCCGAGTGCGGCAGAGTGCCTGGCCGGCCGCGCAGTTCCCCGCGCCCCTGGATTCCGCCCTTCGGGCTTCATCCGGGGTCCGGGGCGGCAGCCCCGGGAAACGGCGAAAGGGCGGGGCCGGGGCTAATTCATCGTGAAGCCGCCGTTGACGGCGAAGGTCTGGCCGGTGATGTAGCCGGACTCCTCGCCGACGAGGAAGGCGATCAAGCCGACCAGATCCGCCGGCTGCTGCGGCCGCCCGATCGCCCGGTTCAGGCGGTACAGCTCGTGCCGCTCCAGCGGGATGTTCACCGACGACTCGCCCTCCGTCAGCCCCGGCGCCACCGCGTTGACGGTGATCCCGTGGTCGCCCACCTCCCGCGCCATCGCCCGCGTCAGCGAGATGACCGCGCCCTTGGAGGCGATGTAGTGGGCCAGCCGGGGCGACCCGTACAGCGCCGCGTCCGAGGCGAGGTTGACGATCCGTCCGCCGGCCTCCCCGCGCAGCATCAGCGGCAGCAGCTCCTTCGCCACCAGCCACGGCCCGCGCGCGTTGACCGCCATGATCCGGTCCCAGTCCGCCACGTCGATCTCGTGGAAGTACTTGCCGCCCACCGCGTCGGCCAGCCCCGCGTTGTTCACCAGCCCGTGCAGCCGCTCCCCTTCGAGCGACCGGGCCAGCTCCCGTACGGAGGCCTCGTCGGCGACGTCGAGGCGCCGGAAGTCGGCGTCCACGCCGGCCTCCCGCAGCTCCTTCGCCGCCGACTCGCCGCGCCCGGCGTCGAGTTCGGCGACCACCACGCGGTATCCGTCGCGCCCGATGCGGTGGGCCGCGGCCAGTCCGAGGCCGCGGCCGGCACCGGTGACGACGACGGTGCGCGCACCGACAGCCTTCTGGGTGGAAGCCATCAGTCGCGGGTGATGCCGTGCATCGGGGAGTGCTCGGGGTAGGTCGGGATCTGCGGCTTCTGAGTGCCGATGATCACGCAGAACAGGGCGTCGGTGTCGCCCTCGTTCTTGAGCGAGCGGGCGACCCCGGCCGGGACCACGATCATGTCCCGGTAGCCCAGCGTCCGGTACTCCGCCTCGCCGTCGCCGCGGTGGATGCCGACCCGCACCTGGCCCTCCAGGACGAAGAAGGCCTCCTCGACGTCGTGGTGGGTGTGCTCCGGGCCCTCGGCGCCGGGCGGCAGCAGCATGTTGGAGAAGGTGAAGCCACCGGAGGGGATCACCCGGTTGTCGCCCTCGTGGTTGCCGGTGGCGCCGGAGCCGACGTAGCGGATCTGCGCGCGGGCGTACTGCGGGCCGGCCTTGGTCTGGAACTTGAGGGTGTCCCAGTCGGGCTCGCGGGAGTCCTTGGTGGCGATCAGCGAGTCGGTGAACTTCGCGAGGTCGCTGCCGTCCTCGTAGGGGGTCTTGTCGATCGGCATGGCCGTTCCTTTCGTTTGCTGATGAGTGGTCAGATCGGCACGCCGGCGACGACGTGCAGGTGGGCGCGGACCCAGGCGTGGAACGCGTCGGGCCGCTCCTGGTTGGCGAGGTGTCCGGCCCCGGCGACCACCACGGAGGCGACGCGGCGGAGTCCGCCGGCGATCCGCTGGGCCTCGTCCAGGCCGGTGACCTGGTCCTGGTCCCCGCAGATGACGAGCGCGGGGGCGTGGATCCGGGCCAGGTCCCCGGTCAGGTCGGCCTCCGCCATGGCGGCGGAGGAGTGGGCGTAGCCGGGCAGCCGGATGGACTCGGCCATGGTCCTGGTCACCCGCTCCACCAGTTCGGCGGGTGCCTCGGCGGAGACCAGCCGCGGGCCGCGGGCCCGGGCGAACTCCTCCGGGCCCTGCTCGGCGAGGAGCCCGGCCCGGCCGCGCATCGCCTCGGCCTTCGCCGGGTCGGTGCCCGAGCCCAGCGAGGAGTCGGCGACGGTCAGCGAGGCGACCAGCTCCGGGTGCCGGGCGGCCAGCTTCAGCGCGATGACGCCGCCCCAGGAGACGCCCAGCACATGTGCCGCGCTCTCCTCCCGACCCGCCGTCAGCCGCCGTACGAGTTCCGCCGCGACGTCGGCGTACCCGTCGATGCCGGGCGCGCTCTCCGCGTCCGCCGACCTCGCGTAGCCGGGGGCGTCCCAACGGACCACCCGCACGTCCGGCCCCAGATCCTCGGCCAGCTGCTCGAAGGAGCGGGAGGAGGAGCCGATGCCGTGGAGGCAGAGCAGCAGCGGCCCGTCGGCCTTCCCCGACTCGACGAGGTGCACCCCGTCGGCGATCCGCCGGACCGCCTCTTCGCCCAGGCCGCTCACAGCACCCGCCCCCCGTGGCCGAGCACCGTCCGGAGGGTGCGGAGCACGGCGTGCGGGACGACCCGGCTGGTGGCCGGGTTGGCCGGGTCGGGCCGGTGGTTGACCTCGAAGCGGTAGCTGCCGTGCTCGCCGGCGGCCTCGATGACGTGCCGGGTGAAGCTCGCGGCCGGGTCGGCGACCACGACCACCTCGACGGCCTCCGGGTCGCCGACGGCCAGCGCCACCGAGGCGGCGACGTTGGTGGACTTGGGGAACTTCGCCGGCACGTCCGCCGCCGTGCCCCGCATCAGCTCGATCGGGGACTCGGCCCCGCGCAGCCGCTCGGTCAACTCCTCGTCCATCCACGGCTGGTGGAGGGTCGAGGGCAGCTTGGTGGTGGTCAGCCGGACCTTGCTGAGCGGCCCGAGCCCGCGTACGGCCTGGAGGAGGTCGAGCCCGCCGACCGCGCCGCCGGTGAAGTAGACCCGGCCGGGCCCGGTCTCCCGCAGCCGCCGGGCCAGCTCGCCGTCGGTGAGCGCCCCGCTGGAGCAGACCAGCAGGTCCACGCCGGCCTCCAGGACCCGCGCTCCCCACTCCCGTACCACGCCCTGCCCGGCCGCCTCGACGATCAGGTCGCACTCCCGCAGCGCCTCCTCGAACGAGCGCTGGGGCGCGGGGGCGTCCGTGACCGGGCGGTTGTCGACCACGCAGACCAGCTCGGCGCCGGGCAGCCGGCCCTCGGCCAGCTCCGTGCCGACGACCCGGCCGATCGCTCCCCAGCCGACCAGTCCGACCTTGCGCACGCGCACGCTCGCGCTCATTCCTTCGCTCCTTCGGCTTCGCCGGGGCGGACGCCCGGGTCCGGGATCCCGGCCATGTGCTTGCGGATCGCCGGGGAGGGCGGCCCGGCCGTGCCCCACAGGTCGGAGAGCTCGGGGGTGCGCCGCCAGACCTTGCAGATCCACTGGTCCTCGACGACCTGGGCGACGTCCGAGGTGTACTCGCAGACCAGCCCGGCCGGATCGGCGAAGTAGGAGAAGGTGTTGTTGCCAGGACCGTGTCGCCCGGGGCCCCAGTCCGGGTTGATCCCGTGGTGCTTCAGCCGGCCGAGGCCGCGCATGAAGTGGTCCACCGAGGGCATCTCGTAGGCCACGTGGTTGAGCGAGGTCCACTCCGCCTGGTTGAAGGCGACCGAGTGGTGGTCGGCGTTGATCCGCAGGAAGGCCATCTGGTGCTCGGACCAGTCGGAGACCCGGAAGCCCAGCACCTCGCGGTAGAACCGCACCGCCGCGTCGATGTCCACGGTGTTGAGGACGACGTGGGTGACGCCGACCGGCACGGCCGCCGCCCTGTCCCGCGGCGGTACGGCGAAGACGTCCGCCGAGAGCTCGATCAGCCGGCCTTCGAGGTCCGCGAAGCGCAGCCCGTAGCCGCCGCCGACCTGGTCCAGCGGGCCGGGCCCGGCGAGCAGCGGGATGCCGCGGGCGATGAGCCGGCGGGCGGCCTCGTCGATCTCGGCGGGCGTAGCCACCGCGAAGCTGATCCGGCCGAGGGCGTTGGCCTCGGCCCGCCGCAGGCTGAGCACGTGGTGGTGGTCGCCGGTGCCGCGCAGCCAGCTGCCGTCGGTGTCGGTCTCGACCTGCTCCAGGCCCCAGACCTCGCGGTAGAAGTCCGCCGACTGGTCGAACTGCGGCGTCCGCAGCTCCACCGACCGCAGCAGCCGCAGCCGCGCTACGGGCTGACTCGCCTGACCTGCCGTCACATCTGACATCTCGACGCTCTCCATGTCAGCCCACCGCCCACGGCAGCGGGGCCTCGTCGGTTCCCCAGTACAGGGACTTCTGGCGCTGGTAGGCGCGGATCCAGTCGCGGCCCTTCTCGCGCCCCAGGCCGCTCTCCTTGAAGCCGCCGAACGGCGTGGCGGAGCTGAACTGCTTGTAGGTGTTGATCCAGACCGTCCCGGCCTCGATCCGGCGGGCCAGCCGCCAGGCGGCGCGCGCGTCCCGGGTCCAGATCCCGCAGGCCAGGCCGTAGACGCTGGCGTTGGCCAGCTCGACCAGGTGCTCCTCGTCCCGGTACGGCAGGCAGACCAGCACCGGGCCGAAGATCTCCTCCTGGCAGGTGCGGGCGGTGTTGTCCAGACCGTCGATCACGGTCGGCAGGTAGTACGCGCCCTCCGCGTACGCCTCGCCCTCGGGGGCGCGGCCGCCGCAGAGCACCCGGCCGCCCTCCTCCCGGGCCAGGTCGACGTAGGCGGCGACGGAGTCCCGGTGCTTCGGGTGGACCAGCGGGCCGACCCTGGTCGTCGGGTCCGTCCCCGGCCCGACCGCCAACTTCTCGGTCCTGCGCACCAGTTCACCGACGAACTCCTGGTACATCGACTCCGGTACGAAGAGCCGGGAGCCGGCGATGCAGGCCTGGCCGCTGCTGGAGAAGATGCCGAACATGATCCCGGCGAGCGCCTGCTCGACGTCGGCGTCCGGCAGCACGATCGTCGGCGACTTGCCGCCGAGTTCGAGCGAGACCGGCATCAGCTTGTCGGCCGCGTGGTGGGCGATGTTCCGCCCGGTGGCGGTCCCGCCGGTGAAGCTCACCTTGCCGACCAGCGGATGCCGGACGATGGCGTCCCCGACCACGCTGCCCTTGCCGGGCAGCACCGACAGCAGCCCGGCGGGCAGCCCGGCCTCGGTGGCGATCCGGCCCAGTTCGAGGGCGATCAGCGGGGTCCACTCGGCCGGCTTGACCAGCACCGCGTTGCCGCCGCCCAGCGCCGGGGCGATCTTCTGCGCCTCGGAGGCGATCGGCGAGTTCCACGGGGTGATGGCGCCGACCACACCGATCGGCTCGTGGACGCTCATGGTGAGGTAGGCGCCGCGGGAGGGGGTGAGGGCCTCCTCCGCGGTCTCCAGCGTGGCGCCCACATACCGGAAGGTGCCGGCCGCGCTCTTCACCAGGGCGGTGGTCTCGGCCCTGGTCTTGCCGGTGTTGGCGGTCTGCAGCGCGGAGAGCCGGTCGGTGTCCCGCTCGATCAGGTCGGCGATCCGGTAGAGGTAGCGGGCTCGCTCGTGCGGCGGGAGGCCGCGCCAGGCCGGGTCGGCCGCGGCCCGGGCGCCGGCCTCGGCGGCGTCCGCCACGTCCTCCGCCGAGGCGCCGCTGAGGCAGCCCAACTCCCGCCCGGTGGCCGGGTCGAGGGGCCGCACCGGGGCGCCCCGCCCCTGCCGCCACTCCCCGCCGACCAGGATCTGGTCGTTCACCTGGGTCACTTGGCCTCCCTTGCCACTGCCGCGTCTCCGCTTGACGAGAAACCTAAGCGCTTAACTATTTCAGCGCAAGACCCCTTTCGCATTCCGTCCGGTCTGATGACCTGATGTCCGTTTTGAGTGCCGCGGAGACGTCAATTGATCGATCAAAGGCGGCCGATGAGATCGAGGTTCACCCCTTGACCCGAATTATTTCAGCCATAAGATGCAAGCCACTTACCTAAGTGCTTGCACTTTTCTCCGCGCCCCGCCCTTGAGGAGCCCCGGATGAGTACCGCAGCGCAGGGCGCATCAGCCCCTACCCCCGCCGCCGGCGCCGCCGACCGGACGGCAGTCGTCGCCGCCCGGCTGGAACGCCTTCCCGCCTCCCGGTGGCAGGTGACGGTCCGCCTGCTGATCGGCGCCGTCACCTTCTTCGAGGCCTTCGACCAGCTACTGACCGCCTACACCCTGCCCGACCTCAGGGCCGCCTGGCATCTGGGCGGTGACGGCGCCACCGCCCTGATCACCATCGGCTCGATCGGGATGCTGGTCGGCGCGCTCTGCTCGGGACGCCTCGCCGACCGCTTCGGCCGGGTCCGGATCGTCTTCGTCTGCCTCCTCGTCTCCGGCCTGGGCAACCTGGCACTGGCCGCCTGCGGCGGACCGGTCCCCTTCCAGATCGTCCGCTTCGTGCAGGGGATGGCCATCGGCGGCCAGGTGCCGGTCGCCGCCGCCTACATCGCGGAGATCACCCGCAGCCACGGCCGCGGCCGCTTCGTCCTCCTCTACGAGCTGGTCTTCCCGGCCGGCCTCACCGTCGGCTCCTTCGTGGCCGCCTGGGTGATCCCGGCCTGGGGCTGGCGCGGCCTCTACCTCCTGGCCGCCGTCCCGCTGGTGCTGGCGATCCCGGTGGCCCGGTACGTCCCGGAGTCCCCGCGCTGGCTGGCCGGCCGCGGCCGGGCGGACGACGCCGAGCGCACCATGGCGGACATCGAGCGGAAGGTCACCGCGCTCACCGGCCGGCCGCTGCCGGAGCCGCAGGTCCGCGAGATCTCCCCGGAGGCGGCGACGGCCGGCGCCCGCCGGCTCGGCTTCGCCGCGCTCTTCCAGGGCCGTCTGCGCCGCCGCACGCTGGTCGTCTGCGCCCTCTGGTTCCTCGGCTACTTCGCCCAGTACGGCGTCTCCACCTGGCTGCCGACCATCTACCAGACCGGCTACCACCTGCCGAAGAGCCAGGCGCTGAACTACGCCACCATGACCTCGCTGGCCGGCTTCGTCGGCTGCCTGGTCGCCGCGCTCACGGTGGACCGGATCGGCCGCCGCTGGGTCACCGCCGCCGGGCTGTTCCTCGGCGGGCTGACGCTGCTGGTCCTCGCCCTCACCGGCTCCGACAGCGCGGACCAGGTGGTGCTGTGGACCTCCATCGCGATGGTCTTCAACTTCGCCTGCAACATCAGCCTGTACGTCTACACTCCGGAGCTGTACCCGACCGGCGCGCGGGCGCTGGGCACCTCCGTCGGCGGCGCGGCCAACCGGATCGGCGTGATCCTCGGCCCGCTGATCGTCGGCCTGGTCTACACCGGCGGCACCGGCACCGCGGGGGTCTTCGCCCTCCTCGGCTGCGCGGCCCTGCTGGGGTCGGTCGTGTCCGGGGTCTTCGCCGAGGAGACCACGGGGCGCACTCTGGAGGAGGCCTCGGCCTGACCCCGCGGAACGGCCGGGGAGCGCGGGACGAACAGCGGCAGAGCTGACGTCCCGTCACTCCTCGGCGGCGTGTCGCGCACGCGGTCTTGACTTGCGCCGGGCACACCAGATGATCGACTATGCGAGATCGGCCGGTCGCCCGGGGCGTCCGGCGCGCGCTTCTCCTCCCCTCGATCGACGCATGGACGGTGAACCCGGTGAACGGCAGCAATGACCGGATGGTCTGGATCGACTGCGAGATGACCGGGCTCGACCTCGAGCACGACGCCCTGATCGAGGTCGCCGTGCTGGTGACCGACTCCGAGCTGAACGTGCTGGGCGACGGCGTGGACATCGTGATCCGCCCGCCGGCGGAGGCCCTGGAGCACATGCCGGACGTGGTCCGGGAGATGCACACCTCCTCCGGCCTGCTGGAGGAGCTGGACGCCGGCACCTCCCTCGCCGACGCCGAGGCCCAGGTCCTCGCCTACATCCGCGCGTACGTTCCGGAGGCCGGCAAGGCGCCGCTCTGCGGCAACTCGATCTCCACCGACCGCGGCTTCCTGGCGCGGGACATGCCGGCGCTGGACGGCCACCTCCACTACCGGATCGTGGACGTCTCCTCGATCAAGGAGCTGGCCCGCCGGTGGTACCCGCGGGCGTACTACAACAGCCCGAAGAAGCAGGGGAACCACCGCGCGCTGGCGGACATCCGGGAGTCCATCGCCGAGCTCGGCTACTACCGGGAGGCGGTCTTCGTCCCGAAGCCCGGGCCGGACACCGACACCTCCCGCGGCATCGCCGCCCGGTACGAGGCCAAGCACTGACCCGAGCACTGACCCGAAGGGCCTCCGCGGGGTGCTGACCTCGGCCGAAACCTGGTCATGAGCACCCCTCCGGATCCTGTACAGTATTTCCCGTCGGCACGAACGGCCCAGCGCCCGAAGCGCCGAAGATGGTGGGTGTAGCTCAGTTGGTAGAGCACCTGGTTGTGGTCCAGGTGGTCGCGGGTTCAAGTCCCGTCACTCACCCCGAGACCGAGGCCCTGATCCGAGAGCGGATCAGGGCCTCGGTGTTTCCGCCGTCCGCCCGTGCAATCTGCCGGTGACATCTACCCGTCGGTAATACTGGTGGGTAACATGCTCGCATGACGACAGCCTTCGGCGAGCAGCTCGCCGCCACCGTGCCGATGGTCCGCACCCTCAACCTGGAGTTCCTGGAGACGGGCGCCGACCGTGCCGTGCTGCGCCTGCCGGACCAGCCGGACTACCACAACCACCTGGGCGGGCCGCACGCCGGCGCGATGTTCACCCTGGCCGAGTCGGCCAGCGGCGCCATCGTCATCGCCGCCTTCGGCGACCAGCTGGGGCGGGCGGTGCCGCTGGCGGTCAGCGCCGAGATCCACTACCGCAAGCTGGCGAAGGGCCCGGTCACCGCCACCGCCGAGCTGGGCCGCCCGCGCGCGGAGGTGGTGGCCGAACTCGACGCCGGCGAGCGCCCGGAGTTCCCCGTCCACATCACCATCACCCGCGAGGACGGCGCCACCACCGGCGAGATGACGGTCAACTGGACCCTCCGGCCGAACAGCTGAGGACGGCAGCTCTGCACTGCTCTGCTCTGCTCTGCTCTGCGGAGCCTCACTTCGGCTGGTCGTCGGAGCCTTCCGCCGCGGCCTCGGAGAGCTCCGGCGCCGCCGTCTCGGAGAGCTCCGGCGCCGCAGCCCCGGCCTCGGCGCCCAGCGCCGGACTGACCGCGTCCTCCACCGCCTTCGCCGCCTCCCGCAGCTTCTGCACGTTCGCCGAGCCGTTCTTGACCGCCTCGGTCGCCCCGTCCAGGAAGCGCAGCAGCTCCACCGGGAACGGCAGCACCAGCGTCGAGTTCTTCTCCGCCGCCACCTCGACCACCGTCTGCAGCAGCCGCAGCTGCAGCGCGGCCGGGGTGGCGCTCATGATCTGCGCCGCCTCGGACAGCTTCTGCGAGGCCCGGAACTCGCCGTCCGCGGTGATGATCCGGGCCCGCCGCTCCCGGTCGGCCTCCGCCTGCCGGGCCATCGAGCGCTTCATGGACTCGGGCAGCGCCACGTCCTTGATCTCCACCCGGTCGATGTGGATCCCCCAGCCGATCGCCGGGCTGTCCAGCATCAACTCCAGCCCCTGGTTGAGGGGTTCGCGGTTGGAGAGGAGATCGTCCAGCTCGCTCTTGCCGATGATGGAGCGCAGCGAGGTCTGCGCCACCTGGGACATCGCGAAGCTGTAGTTCTGCACGTTCACCGTGGCCAGCACCGGGTCCTCGACCTGGAAGTAGACCACCGCGTCGACCCGGACCGTGACGTTGTCCCGGGTGATGCCCTCCTGGGCCGGCACCGGCATGGTGATGATCTGCATGTTGACCTTGCGGATCCGGTCCGCGACCGGAATCAGCAGGGTCAGCCCGGGCCTTCGGATCAGCTTGTGCACCTTGCCGAATCGGAACACCACGCCACGCTCGAACTGCTGGACCACGCGTACACCGGTGGCCACCCAGAGCAGACCGGCACCGACCGCCGCTAGGACCGCGTCAACGACCAACATGTGTCGCCTCCCGCCGAGATTTCCACGGTACCGCGCAGAGTGCCCGTTCGTACGCGTCCCGGAACCTCCCGGTTCAGCCGCCGCCCGCGGCTCCGTGACCTCAGGCTCGGCGCCGTCGTTGGAGTCGGCGTGAACCTCCGCCGCGCCACCGGCACCCTGCTGCTCGCCGTCTGCGCCGCCGCCCCGGGCATCGTCCCCGCCTGGGCCGCGACGGGCCCACCGGCCGAGCCGGGCGGACTTCCGCTCTCCGCCGGAATCTCCCAACTCCCGTCCCCCTGCCCGCTGCTGCACTGCATGCCGAGCACCGGCCCGGCCCCCGCCCGGACCGCGGCGGCCCGGCCGCCCTACCAGCCCTCCGCGCCGACCATCCGCACCGACGGCCCGGCCGGCTCCCTTCTCCCACCGGTCGCCCCGCTTTCCTCGCTTTCCCCGCTGCCGCAGGTGTCGCGGCTGCCCCGGGTGCCCCGGTCGCCTCGGGTGCGGACCGACGGCCTGGCCGACGGAGTCTCCCGGCTCGCGGCGCCGCTGGCGCCGCTGGACCGCCTGGGGCCGCTCGGTCCGCTGAGCCCGCTCACCGGGCTGCTGGACGAGGCCGCCGGCGCGACCGGCGGCGCTGCCGGTACCGCGCGGGCCGTCTCAGCCCCGCACGGCGTCCGCCCGGCCGGCGCCGCGGAACGCGAACTCCCCTCCCCGGGAAGCGTTCTCGCGCCGGCCCGCCCCGACGCCGCGGTGGCCATGCGCGACGGCGGACGGCCGGCGGGCCCGCCGCGCGCCGAGGCGGAGCGCCCGGCCCCGGTCCCGGCGGCCACCTCGCTGACCGACGCCTCGGTGCTGGCGCCGATCGCCGCCGGCTTCCTCCTCACCGCCATCGCGATGTACAAGCACCGCGGCCTCCCGGGCGGCCACTGAGCCCGGAGCCCGGTACCGCCGGCTAGGACGTGAAGATCTCCGCCGGGGGCTCCGGGGAGGCCACCGCGGTGGCGTCCGTGACCGGGGCCGCGCCGGCGGCGAAGGCCACCGCCTCCCGGCCGTACTCGACCCGGCCGGGGTACGGGTCCGAGGCCACCCGCCGCCGCAACTCGGCCACCGGCAGGGGCCGCGGCTCCGCGCCGGGCGCCTGCGCCTCCACGTCCGCCTCTGCTTCCGCCCGTGCGTCCGTCTCCGCCTCCGCCCGCTCCTCGGTCTCCGCCCGGGGTGCGGCGGCGACCAGGACCAGATTGCCGAAGCGCCTGCCGCGCAGCACCGCCGGATCGGCGATCAGGCACACCTCGTCGAAGACCGCCAGCGCCGTCGCCACCTGCGCCCGGGCGAAGCGCAGCCCGCTGCCGTCGGTCAGGTTCGCCGCGTACCAGCCGCCGGGCGCCAGCGCCCGCGCCACCAGCCGCAGGAACTCCACTCCGGTGCAGTGCGCCGGCACCCGCGCGCCGCCGAACACGTCGGCCACCACCAGGTCCGCCCCGCCGGCCGGGGCCTTGGCCAGCACCTCGCGGGCGTCCGCCCCGCGCACCCGCACCTGCGCGCTGCGCTCCAGCGGGAGTTCGCGCCGGACCAGGGCGGTCAGCGCGGTGTCGATCTCGGCGACCTGCTGCCGCGAGCGCGGCCGCGTCGCCGCCACGTACCGGGGCAGGGTCAGCGCCCCTCCGCCGAGGTGGAGCACGGAGATCGGGCGGCCCGGCGGGGCGACCAGGTCGACGACGTGGCCGAAGCGGCGCTGGTACTCGAAGAGCAGCCGGGACGGGTCGTCCAGGTCCACATAGGACTGCGGGGCGCCGTCGAGGCGCAGCGTCCAGCCGCGCGGCCGGTCCGGATCGGGTTCCAGCCGGGCCGTGCCGGACTCGACGGCCTCCTCCACCGCACCGCGCGCCTCACGCGCCTCGCGGGCGCCACCGCTTCGTTTTCTGGCCACCCCCCGATTGTCTCCCGCGCCCCACCCGTCCCGCCGACCCGGGCGGCCGGCAGGCTAGCGGCGTTCCTGCCCCCGGCAGACATCGCTGGCGGCGAGGGTGCGGGCCGCCTCGGTCAGCGCCTGGCGGAGGGTCTCCGGATCGGTGAACGGCGGGCGCCCCTCGCCGGACGGCGGGACCAGCCAGCGCACCCCCGCCCCGCCGAAGAGCATCCGGCCGAAGCCGGGGACGCAGAAGCTGCCGGGCGCCGCCTGGGCGGGCCAGCCCTCCGCGGTGCCGATCGGCACCAGGAAGGCCACCGCCTCCTCGTGCTCGCCCTCCTCCTCGGCCGCCGGGAAGCCGGCTCCGGCCCGGCCCTCGGTCCCGGTCCCGGTTCCTGTCCCCGCCCCGGCTCCGACTCCGGCCCCGGTCCCGACGTGCCGGGCGGCGCACACCACCGCGCCGCAGGCGTCCCGGAGCCGGAGGATGTCGATCGCCTCCAGGCCGTGCCGTACCGACACGGTCACCAGATCGCAGGCGCCCACCTCGGGCAGCGGCACCGGTCCGCTCTCGGGCAGTGGCACCAATGGCTGACGGAGATGCGGCGGCAGATGCGCGGACGTCACCTCACGGGATCTCCAGGCCCTGGGATCGCGGGGCAGTCGAGGGGACGCCGGAGGCACTGAAGACACCATGCCGAGCTCCTTCCGGAGTGCACCTGGCCGTCGGGGACCACTGCTGTCATTCAACGCGCGAAAGCCCGTCGGGCCACGGGCGTTGGGCCCACCGTGTCATGGCGTTTCCCTGGCGAATATGCGGAGGGCATTTCGCCAGGGAAACGCCAGGACATTCGCCACCCCTGGTGTCCGTTGCCGCCGGCGCTCCGGCTCGTTGCCCCGCCGCCCGCCGTCCCGGCCGTCAGTGCAGGTGGGACAGGTGCCCGGTGGAGTTCCAGACCTCCACCGCCGGCTCCGCGTACTCCCAGCCGAGCACCGAGAGCGAGGCCGGGGCCAGCTTGAACCGCTGTCCGTATGCCGGGGGCAGTCCCAGCCAGCGGGCGGCCAGGATGCGCAGCAGATGGCCGTGGGCGAAGACCGCGACCGTCCCGTCCGAGCCGTTCATCACGGTGCTGCCCGGAGCGGGCACACCGTACCGCTGGTTGACGCCCGCGAGGAAACGATCCACCCGCGCGGCGACCTCGTCCAGGGTCTCGCCCTCCGGCACGCCGTCCCGCCAGATCAGCCAGTCCCGCCGGTGCTCGCCGCGGATGGTGCCGCCGGTCAGGCCCTCGTAGCGGCCGTAGTCCCACTCCATCAGCTCGTCCGCGGCCACCGCTCGGTCGCCGAGCCCGGCCAGCTCGCAGGTCTCCCGGGCGCGCAGCAGCGGGCTGGTGAAGACCTCGGCGTCGGGGAGGCCGTCCCACGGGGCGGCCTTGAGGGCGCCGCCGAGCGCGACGGCCATCTCCCGGCCCTCCGCCGTGAGGGGGATGTCGGTGCGGCCGGTGTGGCGGCCGGTGGCGGACCACTCGGTCTCGCCGTGCCGGACCAGGAGGAGGCGCGCGGGCATGGGTGGTACTCCTCGGGTGCTTCTGCGGCGACGGTCCTCAGCCGCGGACGTCCGGCCCCTCCGTCGCGGCCGCCTTCTCTGCTCTCCCCTCGATTTTCGCATCCGGACCGCGCGTCGCACGCGCCGCCCGCCGGGAGCGCTCGCGCAGACCGGCGATGATCAGGTCCAGGCCGAAGGCGTACTGCTCCTCGCCGCCACCGCGGACGGTGAGGAGGATGGGCAGCATCTCGGTCAGGGTCGGATGCCGCTCCGGGTCCAGCCGCTCGGCCAGGCCCGCGCCCGCGGCGGCGACCGCGCCCGCGCTTGCGCCCGCGCCCGCGCCGGGGCAGACCGGTCCGCCCCCGCCCCCGCCCACCGCGTGCAGCCGCCGCAGCGCGGCGCCCACCGTGTACTGGAGCAGCACCGAGCAGGAGCGCGCGCACTCCTCGCGCTCCATCCCCGACTCCCGGAGGAGGCTCAGCATCCGCTCCAGGGTGCCGGTGGCGCTGTCCCCGAAGTCGTGCCGCGCCTTCTCCTTGGCCTCGGTCAGCAGCCGGAGGACGGCCGGACGCTCGGCGAACAGCCCGTAGAGGGCGAGGCAGAGGAGCCGCAGCCGCTCGTCCCAGGTCCCCTCGGCCTCGGGCGGCGAGTAGTCGGCGAGCACCCGGTCGCGGGCGGCGCGGAACAGTTCGTCCCTGCCCCGGAAGTAGGTGTAGAGGGCCATGGTGCCGACGCCCAGGTCGTCGGCGAGGGAGCGCATCGAGAAGGCGTCCAGGCCCTTGGTGTCCAGCAGGTGGAGGGCCCGGTCGAGGATCAGCTCAGCGCTGAGCGAGTTCCGCGGGGCGCGGGTGCGGGTGCGTTCCGAGCCGGTGTTCGCCATCCTTGATCCATCCCCCGTATCCCGATCCCGGGGTCGCTTGCCGGTTTCCCTAACGTACAGCGTACGGTATAGCGTACGTTTCGTTCGTCGGGCGGAGTCCACCCGTGTTCCACACGCTGCTCGGCCGGTTGAGACTGCGGCCGCACCCGCAGGGCCGGCCGCTGTTCTGGCAGTTCGAGCTGCTGCTGGTCGCCGTGCTGTACTTCGCGTACGACGGCAGCCGGCTGCTGGTCTCGGGCGGACTGCCGGAGGCCCGGCACAACGGCCGCGCCCTCCTCGACGCCGAGCGCTGGGCGCATCTCTCGCCCGAGCACTGGCTCAACCAGCTCTTCACCGCCAACGACCTGCTGGCCGTGCCGGCCGACTTCCTCTACGCCTCGCTGCACTACCTGGTCACGCCCGCGGTGCTGATCTGGCTGTGGGTCAGCCACCACGGCGAGTACCGGAGGGCCAGGACCTGGCTGGGGATCGCGACGGTGGCCGGGCTGGTCGGCTTCGTCCTCTTCCCGACCGCGCCCCCGCGGCTGCTGGAGGCCTCCTACGGCTTCATCGACACCATGTCCCAGCATGCGGACGTGGGCTGGTGGGGGGCCGGGGACGCGAGCGTGCCGAACGGCATGGCGTCCATGACGAACGAGTACGCGGCGATGCCGAGCCTCCATCTGGGCTGGGCGCTGTGGTGCGGCATCCAGCTGGTGCGGCACGCCTCGGACATCACGGTGCGGGTGCTGGGGGTGCTGTACCCGCTGGTGATCGCCTTCGTGGTGATGGGCACCGCCAATCACTACCTGCTGGACTGCGTCGCGGGCGCGGCGGTCATGGTCGCCTCGTCCTTCGCGGCGGCCCCGCTGCTGCGACTGCTCGACGCGCTGCGACTGCGCGCGGTGGCAGCGGTACTCCGCGCGAGAGGCGCCACCTCCCCCCTGCCAGAACCCCCTCACCGGCCCGCCATGCCCCCCACCCCCACCCCGAACCCGGAACACTCCCCGGCCGGCACACCCCACACCTAGCCAGGCGCCGAAGGCGCAAATCAGGGGCGCGGGGAACTGCGCGGCCCGCCCCCAGCACCGCCGCACCCGGCAACGGCGCCCCGCTTGCCACCCGAACCCCGCAACACCGAGGCGCGAAAAAGGCGCACGAGGAACAGTGCGCCCTGGAAGCGCCGAAGGCGCAAACAAGGGGCGCGGGGAACTGCGCGGCCCGCCCCCAACCCCGCCGCACCCGGCAACGGCGACCCGCTTGCCACCCGAACCCCGCAACACCGAAAGCGCGAAAAGGCGCGCGAGAAACAGCCCGCCCCACCCGCGCCCCCCAAGCGCCGAAGGCGCAAACAAGGGGCGCGGGGAACTGCGCGGCCCACCCCCAACACCACCGCACCCGGCAACGGCGCCCCGCTTGCCGCCCGAACCCCGCAAAGCCGAAGGCGCAAGCCCCCGCCCCGAGGCGGGAATCGCGGGCCCGGGGGGCCGGATTGTCAGCGGCGGATGCCACACTGCCTTGCACCATGAGGGAGAACGACCAGACCCCCGGAGCCCGCGCCCCCGGCGCCCGCGCAGCGCTCGCGCGCCTGCGAGGCGACGCCGCGCCGCACCCCCTGGACGCCCGCGCCCTCGCCGCCCTCGCGGCGAACCCCGGCTGCGCCCGCCGCGCCGTCCTGGACGCCGCAGGACTGGACAAGTCCGCGATAGCCGCCAGTCTCGGCGCCCCTGCGCCGTTCGGGCAGTCCCCGTTCGCGATCACCCGTGGCCTCGCCTTCGAGCGCCAGCTCCTCGCCGACGACGGCAGCATCCTGGTCGACCTCCTGGCCACCCTCCTCGCCGATCCCGCCGCCGCCCCGTCCCCCGAGACCGTCAGAGTCACCGCCCCGCCGCTGCCCGGCAAGGACTCGGGACCGGCCACCCGCGAGGCCCGCACCCGCCAGGCGCTGGACCACGCCGCCCCCGGCGAGTGGACCGTCCTCTACCATCCGACCCTCAGCCTGGACGTCGCCGGCGCCCCCGCGTACCTGGAGCCGGACGCCCTGGTGGTCCGCCCGGACGGCCGGTGGACCGTCGTCGAGATCAAGTCCTTCCCGATCCTGGACGGCACCGCCGACCCGGCGAAGGTCGGCGCCGCCGCCCGCCAGGCCGCGGTCTACCTGCTGGCCCTCGACTCCCCCGCGGCCGACCAGCGCTTCCTGCTGGTCTGCCCGCGCGACTTCGGCAACCGCCCGACCGGCTCGCTGATCGACCTGCGCCGCGAGCTCGGCGTCACCCGCCGCCAGCTCGAACGGCTGACCCGGATCGAGGAGCTCCTCGCGCCCCTCCCCGAGGACGCCGTCCTCGACCCTGGGGCGGACCCGGCCCGCCTGACCGCCTCCGTCGAGGCGATCCCGGCCGCGTACACCCCCGACTGCCTCTCCACCTGCGACCTGGCGTTCCACTGCCGGGACCGGGCCCGCGCCGCCGGCTCGGTGGACGTCCTGGGGCGCGGAGCCCGCGCCGAGGCGGCGCCGTACGGGCAGGTCGCCGAGGCCCTCGGCGGCTCCGACCGGCTGGTCCGGGCCGGCCTGCTGCGGGCCGAGGCGCTCGCCCTCGCCGGCCCGAGCGCCGAGGGCCCGGGCGGTGACGCATGAGCACCCTCCGCACCCTCGCCCGCATGCAGGCGATGGAGCTCGGCCGGGCGGTGCCCGCCGCCACCGTGCGCCACGTCCCGCTGGCGGAGCGGCAGTTGGTGATCGTTCCGCTGGCCGCGGCGGGCGAGGCGGGCGCGCCGCTGGCGGCCCTGGTCGGCACCGAGCGGGAGTCCCCGCAGCTGCTCACCGTCCCCCAGCCGCTCGACCGCGACCAGCGGTTCGCCTTCCTGGCCCGGCTGGCCGAGGCCGTGCTGCCGTTCCTGGAGAGCGCGGCGGACGAGGTCGAGGAGATCCCCGGGCGGGAGACCGACCCGGAGACCGGCGAGCGCCGGGAGGTCGTGCGGGAGCTGTGCACGGACGCCCCGCAGCTGGTGGTCCCCAATCCGTCCGCGGCCGACTTCCTCGGTCTCCTCGGCCGGTACACCCGCTTCCGCCGCAGCGAGGGCGAGGAGTCGGTGGAAGCCGAGGGGGCCCCGGCCCGCTATCTGGCGCCGCCTCAAGTCCCCCTTCTGGGGCGGTGGTTGACCCACTACCACGAGCGCTCGCAGGTCCCCGGCTCCGGGCTGGTGCTGGCGGTGACCGACGCTCTGTCCTTCCACTGGGCGACCGGCCAGAGCTCCGTCGAGGACCAGCATCTGGGCGCGCTGCTGGGCTGGATCGACCCTCCCCCGGGACTGACCGGTCCCCAGGCGACCTCCCGCGCCGAGTCCGCGCGGGACGCGAGCGGTCTGCTCCTCCACCCGCCGGCCGGTCCGGCCACCGACCCGTACTTCGACCAGCGCCGCCTGGCCCCGGCGGTGGCCCGCTACGACGCGGCCCGCTCCGCCGGGGACCAAGCGGCGACCGCGGCCCGCGCCGCAGAGATCGCCGAGCTGCTGCGCGGTGTCCTCCTGCCCACCTGGGAGGACGTCTGGCGGGGGCTCGACCTGCTGCGCGCGCTGCCGCCCGCCGGGCATCTCGGCGAGCGCTGGGAGGGCGACCGCTGGTCGTACACCGGCCACCGGGACCGGGTGCGGGCGGGCGAGCCGCCGCAGCCGGTCCGGGACGACCCGGTGACCGCCGCCCGCAAGCTGGCCCAGCGCGAGCGCGACCAGTACCGGCTGGAGGTCCACCAGGCGCTGGACGATCCGCTGGAGATGGCCGAGCGGCGGCTCGCCGGGGAGGCCTTCGCCGGGGAGGTGACGGAGGTCGAGGAGCAGTACGACACCTCCGGGCGCACGCCGAAGCCGCGCCCGCTGGTGACCGTGCGCACCGGCGACCAGCCGCTCTTCGAGCCGGGCACGGTGGTCCACCGGGCGGGCGGGCCGACCGCGCAGCGCGCGGAGCTGGTCGAGGTCGAGAGCGGTGGCGGAGGGGTTCTCCTGCGGCTGCGGCTCCTCAACGGGATGGGGCGGCGGAAGGAGCCGGAGCCCGGTACCGTGCCCGAGCCGGGCGACCAGGTCTGCTTCACCGCCTTCGAGTTGGCGCCCCGGCAGTCCGCTCCGCTGCCTGACCCCGAGGAGACCCCGTGGACCCACGGCGGCCCGCCGACGCCCCGCACCGAGGAGGTGCTCGCATGACCTCCCCCACTCCCCTCGCCGCCCCCGCCACGCCGTCCGACCCGGCAGCCGCCGCCGACGCGGCCACCGCCGCGATCCTGGACGACGTCCGCAACGGCACCCAGCGCGGCACCGTCGTGGACTCCCCGCCCGGCGCCGGCAAGTCCACCCTGGTCGTCCGCGCGGCCCGCGAACTGGTCGGCGCGGGCGAGCGGTTGATGGTGGTCGCGCAGACCAACAGCCAGGTGGACGATCTGGTCGACCGGCTGGCCTCGGCCGCCCCCGACGTCTCCGTGGGCCGCCTCCACGGCAGCGACGCGGCCCCCGCCCCGTACGCCCTGCGGCACGGCAACGTCACCGCCGCGGAGAAGATCGACAAGCTGGCCGAGCTGGACGTGGTGGTCTCCACGGCCGCGAAGTGGCAGTGGGTCAAGAGCCTTCCGGAGCAGGGCGGTTGGCGGCACGCCATCGTCGACGAGGCGTACCAGATGCGGTCGGACGCGCTGCTCGCCGTGGCCCGGCACTTCGAGCGGGCGCTCTTCGTCGGCGACCCCGGCCAGCTCGACCCGTTCACCATGGTGGACAACGAGCGCTGGGCGGGGCTCGCCCACGACCCCTCGAGCAGCGCGGTGAGCACCCTGCTGGCGTTCAATCGCGGCATCCGCCCGCATCGGCTGCCGGTCTCCTGGCGGCTGCCGGCCAGCGCGGCCCCGCTGGTCTCGGAGGCGTTCTACCCGGACGCCCCGTTCCGGGCCGGCACGGAGCCGGGCGAGCGGGCGCTCCTCCTGGGCCCACCCACCGGCCCGGCGGCCGGCGCGTCCACCGGCCCGGGCGCCGGCGCACGCGCCCTCTCACCCGCGTACGACGACGTCCTCGACACCGCCGCCGAGACCGGCTGGGGCCTCCTCGAACTCCCGCCGGCCTTCACCGAGCGCACCGACCCGGAGGCGGTGGAGGGGGTGGCCCAGGTCGTGGGCAGGCTGCTGGCCCGCCGGCCCGTCGCCCGCTCGGAGCGCGGCGACGGGGAGGTCACCGAGGACCGGATCGCCGTCGGCACCGCCCACCGCGACCAGGCCGCCGCGATCCGCGCCGCGCTCGCCCGCCTCGGCGTGCGGGGCGTCACCGTCGACACCGCCAACCGCCTCCAGGGACGGGAGTTCGACGTCACCGTCGTCCTCCACCCGCTCTCCGGCCGCCCGGACGCCACCGAGTTCCATCTGGAGGCGGGCCGGCTGTGCGTGCTGGTCTCCCGCCACCGGGTGGCCTGCGTGGTGGTCGCCCGGGCCGGGATCCCCGAGCTGCTGGACGCCCACCCCGTCTCCGGCCGGGTACGCCTGGGCGCCGCCCCCTCCGCCGCCCCCGACGGCTGGGAGGCCAACCAGTCCGTCCTCCACCACCTCGCCCGCTCCCGGGTACCGCTGCGGCCCGGTCCCCCGGCCTGAGCCGGCCGGCGGAGGAGGCGGCCCGGAATCCCGGGGTCCGTTCCGCTGTTGACCCGTGGTGGTTGCCCGAGGCCAGATCGCGTTCTTACGCGTCCGCCGCAGGCCGCGTAACAATGGCCCGGGCGTGATTCTCCCCCACTCCCCTCCCAGTTCCCCCAGCCCGGAAGAGAAAGAGGCAGCATGTCCGACTCCCGCTCCGACGGGTCCGCCGCGGCCCGTGGCGGCCGTCAGCACCATCGGCCCGTCCCGCTGCTGTTCGAGCCGCCGGACCCGGACGCGCCGGACGAGCGCTTCTTCGATCTGGAGTCGATCGACGACCCGGGGCGGCTGCTGGGCCGGTCCACCGAGCTGGCGCTGGCCTTCCGGGCGGCCGCGGAGCGGGCCACCGACTTCCAGGCGCTGGCCGCCGCCCGGCTGGCGGACCCGCGGCGGTTCGACCGGCTGAGCCCGGACCAGATCGCCGACCGGGCCGGCTGGTCCGAGGACTACACACTGCGCATGATCGCCTACGGACGCGACCTCGAGCGCAGCTCCCGCGACGCGGACGACGACTGACGCCTCGTCAGCACACCCGTATCGCACCACCGCCTGGCATATTCGGGCACGGCAGAATACGCCCCGCTTACCCCTCATGTCCGGGATTCCGGGGTTTCCGCGGCCCCGGGACACCCACCCCGGTACTCCTTGTGCCTGTGGACATGTGGACACATGACTCGACCGAGTACGTCACGGTCGCCGGCGAGAACTGGCTGGCCTCCGCAAGCGAGTACCCGCGCAGCATGCTGGCCCTCTGGGCCTCGCGCCCGTGGGCCCCGACCGCGTTGCCGTGCGGTCGCACCTTCGACGTGGTGAACCTGCCGGGCCTCTTCGGCCGGCGGGTGCTGGACGAGCTGTGGAGCAGCGGTCCCGGCTGCGGCCCGGTCGCCTCGCACAACAACCGCATCCTGATCTTCGCGCAGGTGGGCGCGGCCGAACGGCTGCGCGCCCTGCTGATCTGGGAGGAGTGGGCACGGCATGTGCCCCGCCTCCTCTGCCACGGGATCGGTGACGTGGTCACCGTCCCCCCGGTCCAGCGCTCGCTGGACGGGCCGGAGGGCCCCGGCCGCTGGATCGTCGCACCGGACTCGCGCGACCCCTGGCTGCCGGGCGCCCCGGTGCTCCTCTGGGCCTGTGTGCGCGCCGCCCGTACTGCGGCGCCCTCCTCCGGCGACTCCCCGGCCGCGCCCGCCCCTCCCCCGGGCGCGTCCGGGGAGCGCCACCTCCCTCTCGCCTGACCCCGCCCCGAACGACCCGCCGATTTCTCCGTTCCCAGCCCCACCTGCTAACGTCTACGACGTCAACCGGCGCCGCTAGCTCAGTTGGTTAGAGCAGCTGACTCTTAATCAGCGGGTCCGGGGTTCGAGTCCCTGGCGGCGCACGTTGCGGATACCGAGAGCCGTCCACCTCCCCGAGGTGGACGGCTCTCGGCGTTCACGGGCCCGGTCCCGACGCCGGTCCCGGTCGGCAGGAGCTCACGCGGGCGTGAAGGTGAGGACGACCTTGCCGTGGACGTGGCGGCCCGCCTGGAGGGCCACGGCGTCGCGGATCTTCTCGACGGGGTAGGTGGCGGCGATCGGGACGGTGAGCTCGCCGGTGAGGATCGCGGTGGTGAGCCGCTCCAGGGCGGCGGGGTCCGCGTCGTAACCGCCGGTCGGGCGGACGCCGCCGGGGGGATGGGGGCCGGCCGCGATGGTGGAGATCCGCTCGGACGGCACGCCGAGGGCGAGGGCCGCCTCGGCGGTCTCGGTGCCGAAGAGGTCGGTCGCGGCGGTGATGCCCCCGGGGGACAGCGCCCGTACCCGGTCGGCCAGGCCGGGGCCGTAGGCGACCGGTTCGGCGCCCAGCCCGCGGAGGAAGTCGAAGGTGCCGGGCGAGGCGGTGCCGATCACCCTGGCACCGGCGAGCCGGGCGAGCTGGACGGCGAAGACGCCGACACCGCCGGCGGCGCCGCCGATCAGCACCGTCTCACCGGAGCCGGAGCCGGAGCCGGCCCCAGCGCCGGCCCCAGCGCCGGCCCCAGCGCCGGCCCCGCCGCCGAGCCCGATGGCCGACAGCGCCGCGGCGGCGGTCAGGCCGGCCACCGGGAGGGCCGCGGCGGTCTCGTCGCCGATGCCGTCAGGGGTGCGGTACAGCACCTCGGGGCCGGAGGACGCCGGCGGCACGGCGACCACCACATAGTCGGCGACCGCCCTACTCTGCGCGCCCCCGTACACCCGGTCGCCGACGGCGAAGCCGGACGCCCCCGGCCCGAGCTCGTCGACGACGCCGGCGAAGTCGTAGCCGAAGCCGGACGGGAGGGTGACGCCGAACTGCCCCGCCACCTCGGGGAGGGAGGCGAGGAGCCAGTCCATCGGGTTCAGACCGGCGGCCGTCACCCGGACGCGGACCTGGCCGGGGCCGGCGTGCGGCTCCTCGACCTCGCGCAGTTCCAGTACCTCGGGGCCCCCGAACGTCTCGTAGACGACTGCTCGGCTCATGGCGACCTCCACCAGTGATGGGACTTGGTCTTATCACCCTACACCAGTGATGGGACCAAGTGCCGTGGGTGCCGTAAGCTGTCCCCCATGGCTCGCTGGCAACCCCACGCATCGGAACGACTCGTCGTCGCCGCCCTCGACCTCTTCGCCGAGCGGGGCTACGAGAACACCACGGTCGTCGACATCGCCGAGCGGGCCGGGCTGACCAAGAGCACCTTCTTCCGCCACTTCCAGGACAAGCGGGAGGTCCTCTTCGGCGCGGACACGATGGCGGGGCTGCTGGGCGAGGCGATCGCCGCCGCCCCCGCCGAGGCCACCCCGCTCGAAGCGGTCGCCCACGCCATGGACGCGGTCGGCGGCGCGGCCTTCACCCCCGCCCGACGCGGGTTCACCGCCCGCCGGCAGGCGGTGATCGCGGCCAACCCCGAACTGCGGGAGCGGGAGGCGCTGAAGGGCCTCGGCCTCACCGCCGCCATGGCGGACGCCCTCAAGCGGCGCGGCCTCCCGGACCTCGACGCACGGGTGACCGCCGAACTCGGCGCCGTGGCCCTGCGGATCGCCTACGAGCGCTGGGCCGACCCGGACAACGAGGAGGAGTTCGCCGACCTGGCGCGGCGAACGCTGGACGAGGTGCGGGCGGTCGGCGCCCTCGCCCAGGACCCGGCCCCGGGCGCACGGGCGTCTTGACGCACCGTCAGTAACTGCCGACACTGCTAGCGCACTCGCGAATACATCCGATGACTGGCGGGTGCCTGGCGGAGGGCGGGCGTGACGATGAGGCGAGCCGTACGACGGACCGGGCGCGCCGTGGCCGCCTTCGGCGCGGTCCTCCTCGGAGCCCTCGGGGCGCTCGGGGCCCCGGCGGCGCCCCTCCGCGGCCGCCGCGGCCGGGCCTCCCCCGCCGAAGGTGCTGTACGCGGCCCCGCACGGGCAGGGCGCCGGCTGTTCCGCGGCGGCCCCCTGCTCGCTGGACGCGGCCCGCGGCAGGGTGCGCGGGATGCTGGCCGGCGGGATGGACCGGGACGTCCAGGTGCTGCTGAGGGATGGGACCTATCGACTGTCCGCTCCCCTGGAGTTGGGCGCGGCCGACTCCGGGCGGGACGGCCACACCGTCACCTGGGCCGCCGCCCCCGAGGCGCACCCGGTGCTGGACGGCGGGGTGCCCGTCGGCGGCTGGCGGCCGAACGCGGACGGCAGCTGGACCGCCCGCCTGCCGGCGGCGGTCGGCACCCCTCGGCAGCTCTACGTGGACGGGGTCCGCGCGGACTGGGCGCGGAGCGCCCCCTGCGCGCCCGCCACCTGCGCGACCTCGGCGGCCGGGATGACCGGCGCGCGGGCGACCGGGATCGCCGGCTGGGCCCGGCCCACCGACGCGGAGGCGGTGATCCGGGTCCGGTGGCGGGACTTCCACTGCCGGATCGCCGGAGTCTCCGGGGACACCATCGGCTTCGTCCAGCCCTGCTGGACGAACTCCGGCAGCGGCACCGGCCGCACCGGGCCTGCCTGGGACACCGCGGACGTGACCTCCTCCCGCTACCTGGGCGTGGCCTACTTCGCCAACGCCCGCGAACTGCTGCGCACCCCAGGGCAGTTCGTCTACAACTCGGCCGACCGCACGGTCAGCTACCTGCCGCTGCCCGGACAGGACATGCGGCGGGCCGAGGCGGTCGCCCCGGCCGCCGAGCGGCTGGTCACCGTCGAACCCGGCGCCCACGACCTGGTGCTGCGCGGGCTGGCCCTGGAGCACACCGCCTGGGACCAGCCGAGCGGCCCCGACGGCTACGCCGGGACACAGGCCGGGCTGACCCTCACCGGCGCCACCGGGCCGAAGGACCAGTCCGGGCAGTACTACACCAAGCCGGCGGCCGCCCTGACGGTGTCCGGCGGCCGGCACATCACCGTCCAGGACTGCCGGTTCAGCGGTCTCGGCGGGGCGGGGGCGGTGCTCCAGGACGGCACGACCGGTTCGGCCGTCACCGGGTCGCGGTTCACCGGCGTCTCCTCCGGGGCGGTCTACGTCGGGGACACCGACCCCCACCCGGCGGCCGGCGCCCGCGACCAGGGCAACACGGTCTCCTACGACACCATCACCGGCATCGGCGCCGAGTTCACCGACGCGGTGGGGATCTGGGCCGGGTACACCGAGGGGCTCACGGTCGCCCACAACACCCTGGAGGACCTGCCGTACTCGGGGATCAGCGTCGGCTGGGGCTGGAACCAGCCGCAGGCGCAGAACCCCTGGCTGGGCGGGAACACCATCAGCGGCAACCGGATCATCGACGTGATGCGGCCGATGTCCCCGGCCGTGGGCCAGCACGACGGCGGCGCGGTCTACACCCAGGGGCAGCAGCCGGGCACGGTGATCTCCGGCAACTACATCGACAGGACCGGCACCGACAACGGGGTCTACCTCGACGAGGAGAGCTCCCACATCCACGTCACCGGCAACGTGGTGACCAGGACCGGCGTCAAGTGGCTCTCCAACTGGGCGAGTTACGGCGTCGACAACCACGCCGACCACAACTGGACGGACTCCACCACGACCCCGCCGCTGTCCGGAACCGGAAGCACCATGACGGACGACTGGACCGGGCTGACATGGCTCCCGGCCGACGCGGTGGCCGTGGCGGAGGCGGCGGGGGCGGGCCCCTGGCCGGCTCCGGTGGACCAGCTCGGCGTGGGGTAGCGGGCCCGCCGGGCGGCCGGGGCCGTCTTGTCGGGCAGGAGGGGCTGGAGTAGCTTGCGGACGCTGAGTGGTCTACACCACAGGGGAGGGCCGGTGCGGAAGCGGAGATCGGTGCGGGCGGTGACGGCGCTGGCGCTGGCGGCGACCTCGCTGCTGGGAGCGCAGGTGGCGGCCGGAGGCGGCGCCTCGGCCCGGACGACCACCACGACGGCCTCGGCGGCGGCGCCGGCCCCGGCGGCCCCGGCCGTTCCCGCCGCCCCCGCCGTCCTCCCGGCGCTGCGGCAATGGCAGGCCGGCACAGGCGAGTTCACCCTCCGCGCCTCCTCCCGGATCCTCCTCGATCCGCGGTACGCCGGCGGACTGGCGGCGGACGCCCGGACCTTCGCCGCCGACCTGGCGGCCGAGGGCGTTCCGGCCCTTCCGGTCGCGGTCGCCGCCCCCGCCGGCGCCCGCCCCGGCGACCTGGTCCTCACCGAGGACCCGGCCGCGCTGCCCGACCAGGGGTACCGCCTCGACGTCACCGCCGACCGCGCCACCCTCACCGGAGGGGCCCCGGCCGGCGTCTTCTACGCCGAGCAGAGCACCGAGCAGATCCTCGGCACCGCGCGGGGCCACGACCGGCTCCCGGCCGGCACCGGCCAGGACGCCCCCTCCTCCCCCGCCGTCGGCGACGGCGAGCGCGGCCTGATGCTGGACACCGCCCGGGAATACTGGCCGGTCGGCGCCATCGAGCAGACCATCCGCCAGATGGCCTGGCTCAAGCTGGACACCTTCCACTGGCACCTCACCGACAGCGAGGCCTTCCGCCTCCGGCTGCCCGGGTATCCGGGCCTGGCCGCGGCCCGCTCCTACCGCCCGGCCGACGTCCGCGCCGTCCTGGACTACGCCCGGCGGTACCACGTCCGCGTGGTGCCGGAGCTGGACATCCCCGGGCACGCCACCTCGCTGACCGCCTACCGGCCGGCGCTGCGCTGGGACTGCCCCTCGATGAACCAGGTGATCCACGCCGGACGGATCGACCCGGGCTTCACCGTGGACATCACCAAGCCGGCCTCGGTCAGCTGGCTGGACGGCCTGGTGGACTCGGTCCTCCAGGTCTTCGACGCCGCCGACGCCCCGGTCGTCCACCTCGGCGGGGACGAGACACCGGACGCCCAACTCCAGTCCCAGTGCCCGGAGCTGACGCAGTACGCGGCGACGCAGGGGTATCGCTCGCCGGAGGACGTCTTCCTGGCCTACGAGAACCACCTCGACCGGCTGGTGCGGGCGCACGGCCGGACGATGGAGATGTGGGGCTGGTGGCCGCAGGTCGGCGGCGGGGCCTCGGTGAGCGTGGACAAGGACGTGCTGATCCAGGCCTGGCTGGGCGACGAGGCCGGCTTCGAGGCCCAGGGCTACCGGGTGGTGGTCAGCAACGAGCACTCCCGGCTGTACGTGGTGCCGAAGGCGCTGCCCGGCACCGGCAACGGCAACTACATCCCGGACGACACCGCGCTGTACTCCTCCTACGCGCCGGCGGCCTCGCCCCAGCTGACCGGGGTGGAGATGGCCGAATGGGGCGACATCGCCTTCGAGCAGCCGTGGAGCTACTTCGCCCAGTACCTGCGGCGGCCCATGGAGGCGCTGGCCTCGGCGACCTGGCGGGGGCCGCAGCCCTCGGCGAGCCTGTCCGACTACGAGGCGCTGGCGGACTACGTCGGCGGCCCGCCCGGGGTGGGCGCGCCGCTGTCGCCGGTCGAGCCGGGCACGGCGGCGGTGGACGCGGCGGGGTACACGGGCCCGGCGGTCGCGGTCCGCGCGGTGCGGATCACCCCGCGGAGCGGGGCCACGGCGGATCTGGCCGGCCTGGTCGGCGGCTCGGTGGAGGGCTGCGCCCAGGGACCGGACAGCGGCTGCCGGGTGCTGGCGCGGGTCACCACCACACCGGCCCTGGACGCGCTGACCCTTCCGGCAGCGGACACCTCGCAGGCGTACGGCTGGTTCCGCTGGGTGCCGGGGACGGCGACCGCGACGCCGGCGCGGATCGAGGTGCTGACCCCGGGCGCGGCCGAGGCGACGGGCGTACGGGTGGTGGTCGCCTCCGGTGAGGTGACGATCGCCGACGGCGGCGACCGGGCGATCCTGCCGCAGGAGCTGCGCGTCGCGGGCACCCCGGTCGGCGGGCTGCGGGCGGGGGCGCTTCCGCCGGGCGGCACCGAGACGGTCCGGGTGGACACCGAAGCGCTCTCCGGGGTGCTGACCGCTGACCTGACGTACCGTCAGGTCGGCTCCGCCGTCGATCGGTTCACGGTCCGCGGGACCGCGACCCTGCCCGTGAGGTACCGCTCGCCGGCGCAGGCCTACAACGACATCGGCAGCACCGACGACGCCAACCCCGAGCTCGGCAACCTGGACGGCGCCCAGGACAGCCTCTCCCGGCAGGCGCTGCCCGCGCCCGGCGGCACGGTCACGGCCGGCCCGTTCGCCTACACCTGGCCCGCCACCCCGGCGGGCGATCCGGACAACGTCCTGGCCCAGGGGCAGACCATCCCCCTCGGCGGCGGGCCGGCCACGGCGATCGGGCTGCTGGCCACGGCGACCTACGCACCCGCCGGCGGGCTGAGCGCGAGCGGAACGGTGACCTACACCGACGGCAGCACCTCGGACTACACCCTCACCGTCCCGGACTGGTCCGCGGGGACCGGGCCGGTGGCCGTGGCGACCGGCGTCGTCAACGCCAACGGGCGGGCGCAGGCGGCGCGGACCGCGGATCTCTACTCGCTGGCGATCCCGCTCGACGCCGGGAAGCAGCCGGCCTCCCTCACGCTGCCCGCCCTGCCCGGGTATCTCGGCTCGAAGTCGCCGCAGCTGCACGTCTTCGCCCTGGCGACGGCCCGCTGAGGCGCCGCGCGAGCGGGTGCCCCCGTCCCCGCCCCGGGCTCCGGGGCCGGACGGGGGCACGGCGACTCAGGCGAACTGGAGGAGCCTGGGCTGCGCCTCGGTCTCCTCGTCCACGATCGCCCGGACGTAGCCGGCGGGCGCGCCGGCCACCGGCCTGCCGGTGACCCGCACCGTCGTGGTCCAACTCCCGCCCGGGGCGAGGCGGAACGACCGCCGGGCCGGCGTCGCCGCGGTCCCCTCGGGCCCGGTGACGACCAGGGTCCCGCGCACGGACCGGCCGCGCACCTCCCGCAGGGTCACGGTGACCGACCGGTCCACCGAGCCGTCCGCCGCCACCGGATAGCTCGCGGGCAGCTGGTCGATCCGCACCGGGGAGAAGATCACCCGCCAGCCGAGCTTGGGCTGCCGCCAGTACGTCTGCAGCCCCTTGTTGTGGAAGCCGGGGACGTTGCGCGGCATCCCCGAGCTGCCCGCCGGGGTGAGCATGAACTCGGTCGAGGTCCAGTACCACTTGCCGACCAGCTGCGGATACCCCTCCAGCCGCCGGTTGTACTCGTCGATCATCAGGCCCTGGAAGAACTCGGTGCCGGACTCGGTACCCGGGTAGTCGAGGACGCAGTCGGCGCCGTACTCGGTGAGGAAGATCGGCTTCTCGCCCGCCTTGGCGCGGATCACGTCCATGCTGTACGAGCCGCCGGCGGGGTCGGTGAGGGTGTCGAAGGTGCCGTAGTACCAGCCGTCGTAGACGTTGACGCTGAGGAAGTCGTCGTAGCCGAAGCCCTCGTCGTCCGCGCCCCAGCCGGTGACGTGGGTGAAGGGCCGGGTGGCGTCCAGGGTCTTTCCGTGGCCGATGAGCTGCTGGACGTAGCCGGCGCCGGTGGTGGTCTCGGTGCCGTTCTCGTTGCCCACCGACCAGCCGATGACGGACGGGTGGCCGCGGTCGCGGCGGATCATCCGGGTCAGCCGGTCCTCGGCGAAGGCGATCATCTGCGGGCTGGTCAGCTGGGAGACGGTGTACCGCTGGGTGACGTCGATCTCCTCGACGACCAGCAGGCCGAGCCGGTCGGCGGCGGCCAGTTCCCCCGGTGTGGTGGGGTAGTGGGCGGGCCGGAAGATGCTGAAGCCCTTCGCCTTGAGCCGCGCGAGCTCCCGTTCGGCGAGGCCGTCCGGCTGGGCGCGGCCGAGGCCGGGGTAGTCGGTGTGCCGGTTGAAGCCCTGGAGGCCGGTCAGCGGGCGGCCGTTGAGGAGCAGCCGGGCGCCGTCCACGCGGATGTCCCGGAACCCGCAGGTCGCCGTCAACTCCGCGGCCGGCCAACCGTCCTGACGGACCGACACCTCGTACAGCGCGGGATCGTCCGGCTCCCAGAGCCGGGCCCCGGGGAGGCGGAGGCCCAGCGGCCCGGTCTCCGCGTCCACCCCGTCCGGGCCGAGGGTGAGGCTGTGCCGGACGCCGGTGAGGGCCGTGGGGCGGCGGCCCTCCGGCCCGGTGACGGTGATCTCGACGGGCAGGGTCTGCGCCGTCCCGGTGGTGTTGACCCCGGTGCCGCGCAGCACGAGGGTGCCGTCGGCGGAGCCCTCCGCGGTGATCCCGGTGAGGACGGCGGGGCCCGGCAGCCGGTCGAGGTGGACACCGGCGAGGAGGCCGCCCCAGTTCCAGAAGAGCTTCCAGTTGACCGAGAAGACCTCGGCCGAGCGGTTGTCGGTGACCACGGCGACGGTGTTGTCGCCGGCGGTGACGGCCTCGGTGACGTCGAAGTGCTGGGGGAGGTAGCCGCCGGTGGCGGCGCCGATCCGGCTGCCGTTCACGTACACCGTGGCGGTGTAGTACGCCGACTCCAGGGTGAGGACGGTGCGCTCGCCGGGCCGGGCGGGCGCCAGGGCGACCTGGCGGCGGTGGAGGACGGCCTGCCCGTCGTCCACGTTCCAGGCGTCCCGGACGGCGCCGTAGGCGCTGGGGACCAGGACGGTGGCCAACGCGGCGGTGTCGTAGCCGGGTTGGACGGCGGGCGGCCGGTCGCCTTCCAGTGCTCCGGCGGGAAGCTCGCCGGCGGTGGCGAAGAGCCAGCCGCCGTCCAGGACCGTGCGCCCGGCGGGGGCGGCGGGGCGGACGGTGCTGATCGGGAGGGAGACCGTGCGGATGCCGGCAGGGGTATCGGCCTCCGCGGTGAGGGTGTGCCGGCCGGCCGGGAACCAGCCGGCGTCGGTGGCGGTCCGCCAGACCGGCGGGAGGCCGCTGCCCCGGCTGTAGAGGTCGGTGAGCTCGGAGAAGGCGATGCCGTCCAGGCTGAAGCGGACCGCGGTGGTGCCGGCCGGGGCCCGGACCTCGATGTCGGCCAGACCGTCGAGGCGGGCGCCGGCGGCCGGCGAGACGAAGGCGAGGGGGGTGTCCGCAGCGGGGGCGGGGGTCGCGGCCCGCTCTGCGGCCGGGGCCGCCGCAAGGGCCTGGGCCGGGGTCAGCAGCGGGCCGGCGGCCGCGGCGGCCGCCGCTCCGACCAGCACACTGCGCCGGCTGGGTCCTGCGGGGCGAGTGGGGCCGTCGGCTCCGGGACTGGGCACGCTCACGGGTTCCTCCGGGGAAGAAGCGGTTCCTGCGGTTCTGCGGTTCCGGTGTGCTGCGTGGTGCCGTGCTGTGCGCACTCATGCGTGGAGTGCCACACCAGTGAACAGGAGTGCGCAGACCGACGGAAGAGGACCGCCCGGGGAGGAGGCTCGCCGGGGAGGAGGCTTGGGGAAGAGGCCGGAGGGCCGCCCCGGGCCGGGTCAGGCGGAGGGCGGCAGCGGGTGCGCCCCGGCGAACTCGGGGGCCAGGATGCCGAAGAGGACGAGGTCGTGGTGGCGGCCGGCGAAGAAGACCTGGTCGCGCAGGCGGCCCTCCTCGGTGAAGCCGAGGCGCCGATGGAAGGCCAGCGAGGGCTCGTTGTGGGCGAAGACCCGGGCCTGGCACTTGTGGTAGCGGCGCTCGTCGAACATGTAGCGCAGCACCATCACCACGGCCTCGGCCGCGTAACCCGCGCGACGGTGGTCGGCGCCGATCGTGACGCCGTACTCGAAGCAGCCCGAGACCGGGTCGGCGTGGCGGACGCTGACCGCTCCGACGGCCTGGCCGGTGCCGACGGCCTCGATCACCAACTGGATTCCTTCGCCCTCGGGTTCGGCCGCGGACTGCGCCTGCGACTGCGCCTTCGCCCAGGTCTCGTAGCTCGCGGCGGAACGGGGCGGGAGCAGCAGGCCGCCCAGCCGCTCCTCCTCCTCGGCGAAGCGCAGGAAGGCCTCCGCGTCGGCGGTCTCGATCGCCCGCAACCGCACGCGCTCACCGGTCCAGAACGAGGTCATCCCCCATTCGACCATGGCGCCGCGGCGGGCGGCGAGCCGGTGAGGGCGTGGTCAGGACCCCTCCTGCGGGAAGCCGGCCGCGGGGTGATCCCCGCACCCCCGGGGGTGGGGGCAGCCCCCGCCCCGGGACGGGCGCTGCTCCCATCGTCGGCGGCCGAGACGGCCCGTAGCGTCGAGGGCATGGTGATCGTGATCCTCTGCGCGCTCCTCTCGGCCGTCCTCTACGGGACGGGCGCGGCACTGGAGCAGTACCAGGCGGCGGCCGCGCCGGACTCGGCGGCCGGACGCCCCCGGCTGCTCGCGCTGCTCGCCCGGCGGCCCGCCTGGCTGCTCGGGATCACGGCGCAGATCGGCGGCTTCGCCGCGCACGCGGTCGCCCTGCGCGGCGGTTCGCTGACGGTGGTGCAGATGCTGGTCGCCGCCGAACTGGTGGTCAGTGTGGGCATCATCCGGGTGCGGTCGGGACGCCCGCTGCCGCGGAGTGCCTGGGCGGCCGGCGCCGCCGTGGTCGCCGGGATCGCCGGATTCCTGGCGCTGACCGCGCACGGGCCGGCCGCCGCCGGCGAGGGCGCCCGCCTCGCCGGGCACGCCGCCGCGCTGGGCGCCGCGGCCTCGGCGGTCGCGGCCGCCGTCCTCGCCGTCGCGGGACTGTCCACCGCGCCCGGGCGGACCCGGGCACTGCTGCTGGCCGCGGCGGCCGGACTGGCCGACGCCTGCGCGGCGGTGGTGACCATGGCGCTGGCCCGGACGGCTGGGCACGGGCCCGGGCACGGCCTCGGCGCGGTCCTCGGCTCCTGGCCGCTCTACGCCCTGGTCGCGGCCGGCCTCGGCTCGGTGCTGCTGACGCAGACCGCATATCAGGCGGCCCGCCCGCTGGTCTCGCTGCCGGTCATCGCCGCCGTCAACCCGATGGCCAGTGTGGCGATCGGCCTGGACTTCCTCGGCGACACGGGCCGGCTGGGGGCGGGCCGGACGATCGGCGCCGGCCTGGTCGCCCTGGCCACCGCTGCGGCCCTGGTGGTGCTGGCCCGCCGGACCCCGGACGGCCACCGCCCGGCCGCCGCGCGTCCCTCCGCCTCGCGCCCCTCCGCCGCTCGTCCGGCCGCCGCCCGTCCGGCCCTCGCCGGCGGTGCCGGCCTGCCGCGCGGCCGGTTCCGCCGGGCTGTCGTACCCCCGTGGCAGAGTTAGCGGCGTCACCGGACTGGACCGCCTGGGAGGTTCTGGCATGGACGGCGCCGAGCTGCAGCGGATCGCCGCGGAGACGGCGCTCGCGCTGCCCGCGACCGAGGAGACCGAGCCCTTCGGCCCGGAGGTCTCGGTCTTCAAGGTGCGGGAGAAGATGTTCATGATGACCGCCGAGCACGAGGGCCGCCCGATCGTCACCCTCAAGTGCGAGCCGGAGTACTCCGAGGCCCTCCGCCAGGAGCACTCCGCCATCACGCCCGGCTACCACATGAACAAGCGGCACTGGATCACCCTCACCGACGGCCCCGGCGTCACCGGTGCGCTGGTCGCCGAACTGGTCACCAACGCCTACGCCCTGGTGGTCGAGAAGCTCCCCCGGCACGCCCGCCCCCTGGTCCCGCAAGCCGGCCGGGCCCGTGCGAACGGGACCTAGGCGGGCCGGGGGCCCGCTTCGGTTCGGGACAGGTCAGATCCGGTCAGGTCAGGTCAGGTCAGGTCAGCCGGCGCTGGCCGCCGCGTCGGGGAGGAAGCGGGTGGCGCCCCAGTAGTCGCCGCCGAAGCGGGCCGCGGTGATCCGGACCGGGGTGGCGGAGTCATAGGCCTCGATCATCCGGCCGCCGCCGATGTACATGGCGACGTGGTAGATCGAGCCCTTGCCGCCGTCGTCGGCGTAGTACATGAGGTCGCCCGGCTGGAGGTCCGCCTGGTCGACGCGGCGACCGCCGCCGTAGAGGGCCTGGGCGTCGGCGTCGCGCGGGATGGCGATGCCGTTGGCCTCGTAGACCATCGAGGTGAAACCGGAGCAGTCCACCCCGAAGCCGGACCGACCGCCCCACAGGTACGGGGTGCCGAGGTACTGCTCGGCGTAGCGCACCAGGTCGGCGCCGGTGGGGGCGGGGATGTCGGCGGCCGTCCGGTAGACGTGGACGTCCTGCGCGCCGAGCCACTCGGGGCCGCGGTCCGGCGTGGCGACCAGTACCGCGTCCGCGGTGCGGGCCAGTTCCGGGAGCCGGGTGTCGGCACTGACCCGCAGCGCCTTGGAGTGCAGCCCCGGATCCTTGTAGAGCCAGGCGGTGGTGGCGTGGTCGACCTGGGCGAACGGCCGGTCCGCGAGCTGCCGGCCGAAGTCGTCGTTCGTGGTGAGCTGGTCCTTGGGTATCCAGCCGGGGTAGCCGAGGGGGTTCTTCGGGGTCGCCTGGCCGGGGACGGCCACCTCGTCCCAGTCGCCCTGGCTGCCGATGATCCGCACCGGGCGGCCGTAGAGGGCCTGGGTCTGGGTGAGGTTGTCGGCGCTCATCGCCTGCTTGTCGGCGAGGGTCATCCCGGCCAGCCACTGCTCGGGATGGACCGGGTTGCCCAGCGCCGGGGCGTCGATCGGCCGCGGGCTGTCCGGCCCGGTCCACACGGTGGCCACCGAGACGTCGACATAGGCGGTCGGGGCCGAGGCCGCGGAGGCCGCCGAGGCCGCCGAGGCCGCGGAGGTGGCCGCCGAGGCCGGCCCGGCCATCGCGGCCAGCGGGACGGCCGCCGCCGCCAGCGCCGTGGCGGTGAGCAGCCGTGCCCTACGGGGTGTGCGCATTGACTGGACTCCTAGGGTTCGGTTCGCGGTGAGGCGGCGCGCCGAGGCAGTGCCGGTCCTCCCAACTCGCCCGGGCCACCGCATGGATGGCGACTCGGGCGCGGTCCTCCGGCAGTCCGCTGGTGCAGACCGCCAGGACGTACGCGGGGGCGTCCGCCGCCTCGATCAGGGCGACGTCGTGGAGGACGCCGTCCACCCAGCCGTTCTTGTTGGCGGTCCGGGTGCCGGCGGGCAGCGCGGCGGGGATCTCGTCGGTGAAGCGCTGGTCCCGCAGCGGGGCCAGCAGCCGCCGGGACTCCGGCCCGGGCAGTCCGGCCAGCGCGGAGACCAGGGCGCCCGCGGCGGCCGCGGTGACGGTGTTGGTCCGGCCGTCGATGACCGCGGGCCGGTCGCCGATCGGCCGGGTCAGGGTCATTCCCCTGGGCGCGAAGGCGGCCGCCCGGTCGAGGCCGACGGCCTCCAGGACGAGGCTGGTGGCGAGGTTGCTGCTGGCGCAGATCATCCGGTGGCAGAGCCAGCGCAGCGGCGCCGTCCGGCCGAGCAGCAGCCAGGGCTCCTCGTCGTTGTCGTACTCCCGGTCCGCGCGGTAGCGGAGGCCCCGGCCCACCACCGAGCGGAACTCCTCGTGCACCACCAGCTGGGTGTCGAGGTCCAGTCGGCGGTGGGCGGCGATCAGCACCGGGAGCTTGATCAGGCTCGCGGCGTAGTGGTCGCGGTCCGCGTCGTAGCGGAAGGCGGGCCGCCGGCCGACCCGCGCGCACCAGACGGAGACCGCGACGGAGTCCGGCCGGGTCATCTCGTCGAGGCCGGCCCGCAGCGCCGTGAGGTAGCCGGGCCCGTCGTGTCCGCGCTCGCTCGCGCCGCCCGCGTTCACGGCGTATCGCCCAGCGTCACCGGTCGCCCGGCGAGCTTGCGCGCCAGGATCACCAGCAGGCCGACCGCCAGCCAGACCAGGCCGCCGATCTGCGCCTTGCTGTCCGCGTTGTAGAGGACGTAGGCGATGATCGCGAAGCCGACCAGCGGCACCAGGAGGTGCTGCCCGTAGCTGCGCTGACGCTTCTTCACCACGTGGTAGGTGAAGACGGTGACGTGCAGCACCAGGAAGGAGAACAGCGCGCCGAAGTTGACCAGGCTGGAGAGCAGCCCGATCTGCCCGACGAAGAACACCCCGAGGATCACACTGATCACGCCGACCAGCAGCACCGCCCGCTGCGGGACCTGCCGGCGGGCGTCGACGTGCGCCAGGAACCGTGGCAGCTGCCGGTCCCGGGCCATCGAGAAGAGCAGCCGGGAGGTCGCGGCCTGCGCCGCCAGCGAGTTGGCCAGCGCGGCGGAGAGCGCCACGGTGAGCGCCACCACCCACTTGAACCAGGTGCCGCCGACGAGCTGGGCGACGGTGTAGAAGGCCTCGTTGGTGGCCTTGTCGCCGGCGAACTCGGTCCGCCCCGGGAAGAGCATGCCGGCCAGGAAGGTCTGCACGATGAAGAGCGCGGCCACCATCAGCAGCGAGAGGACGGTCGCCCGGCCGACCATCCGGCGCCCGCCCTTCACCTCCTCGGCCAGGGTCGAGATGGCGTCGAAGCCGAGGAAGGAGAGCGCGGCCACCGAGATCGCGCCGAAGACCATCCCGGTGTGGAAGACGTGCGGGTTGTAGAAGGAGTCCCAGGTGAAGCGGGCTCCGTTGACGCCACGGGCGACCGCGATCGAGCCCAGTACCAGGAAGATCGCCAGCACCGCGGACTCGGCGATCAGGAAGAGGGTGTTGGCCATCGCGAAGAGCTTCACCCCGGCCAGGTTGACCACGGTGTTGACGGCCACGAAGACCACCACCCACACCCACTGCGGCACCGCCGGCACGATCGAGGCCAGCGCGGCCGCGCCGGTCACATAGAGGAGGGTGGGGATGAGGAGGTAGTCCAGAAGGATCGCCCAGCCGGCGATGAAGCCGACCGGCGCGCCCACCCCCCGCCCCGCGTACGCGTAGACCGAGCCGGCCACCGGGAAGGCGCGGGACATGCTGCGGTAGCTGTACGCGGTGAAGATCATCGCGACACAGCCGACCGCGTAGGTCAGCGCCACCATCCCCTTGGACTCGTTGAACACCGAGCCGTAGATGGCGAAAGGCGCCGTCGGCACCATGAAGACCAGACCGTAGATCAGCAGGTCCTTCATGCCCAGGCTGCGCTTCAGCTCCTGCCGGTAGCCGTACTCCGACAGGTCGGTGCCCTCGGCGGCGGCCCGCGCGGAGGGGACGGCGGCGGCGTCCGCCGTGGAGGACGGCCCCCGCCGGGTGGTTCTGGACGACTCTTGCGGAGCCTGGGACATCGGTCCTCCTCGCCACGGGGTGGATACCCGCTCATCCTGAGGGGTTAAATGGTCCCAGGACAAGACCTTAAAAAGATCGGGCACCAAACCGCGGCGCTCGCCGTCTGAGTGTTCGGACAGCCGGCGGGAAGGGCGGAGGGCGCGTGGTGGATACGGAACCGCAGGAGGCCGGTAGCCCTGACCCGGCCGGCCCGGCCGGGCTGACCGCCCCGGCCGGGCTCGGCCCGGTGCGGGTGCCCAGCGCGGTGGACCAGGTCGCGGACCGGCTGCTCACCGCGATCGCCCTCGGCGAGTTCAGCGTGGGCGAACGCCTGCCCCCGGAGCGGGAGTTGGCCGAGACCCTGGGCGTCGGCCGGGTGACCGTGCGGGCCGCCTTCGCCCGGCTGCGGGAGGTCGGCTGCCTTGAGGTGACCCGGGGCCGCCTGGGCGGCCACTACGTCCGCTCGGGCTGGCAGCGGGAGTCGGCGGACGCGGTCCGGCGGACGCTGCTCCCCCGCTGGGAGCAGACCGAGGCCCTCCTCGACACCAGGGCGCTGATCGAGTCCCTGATCGCCCGCACCGCCGCCGAGCGGCGCGACGCGGAGGACCTGGCCCGCATCGAGTCCGCCCTCGCCGCCTACGCGGAGGCGGCCGGCGTCCCCGCCGGCCCGGGGTCCCCCGACCTCACCGACCTCCCCGCCGTCCCCGACCTCCCCGCCGTCCCCGACGCCGCCCGGCTCCGCCGCACCGACTCGGACCTCCACCAGGCCATCGCCCGGGCCGCCAAGAACGAGCCGCTGGCCCGCTACAGCCGCCGGCTCCTCGCCGACATCAGCGCGGGCTTCCCGATCGAGCCCTTCCGCGGGAACCGCGTCCAGGAGGCCCTCGCCGACCACCGCGAGCTGGTCGGGGCGATCGCCGGCGGCGACCCCGACACCGCCGCCCGGGTCGCCGCCCGCCACTTCACCATCACCGGCCAGACCCTGCGCACCACCTTGGAGCGGAGCCTCCGCGAAGAGGGGTGACGTGACGTCCGCACGGTCCCGCACCGATTCCGGGCGAAACGGCGCCCCGGGCCGGGAAGCGGGGAAGGATGGGTGGCATGAGCACCGGCACCGCGGCCCGTGCCGCCGACCTGATCCCCGCCCGCCGTACGGCGGGGCCCGCCCCCGCCACCGCCCCCTCGGGGCCGGCCGAGGTGATCGCGGCGGGCGGGCGCTCGTACTCCTTCGAGTTCTTCCCGCCCAAGGGACCCGGCGGGGAGCGGATCCTGTGGGCCGCGCTGCGGCGGGTCGAGGCGGTCGCACCGACCTTCGTCTCGGTGACCTACGGCGCCGGCGGCGGCTCGCGCGAGCGTACCGCCGCGCTCACCCAGCGGATCGCCGAGGAGACCACCCTCCACCCGGTCGCCCATCTCACCGCGGTCGGCCACTCGGTGGCCGAGCTCCGCCGGATCATCGGCCGCTACGCCGACGCGGGCATCCACGACATCCTCGCCCTGCGCGGCGACCCGCCGGGCGACCCCCTCGGGCCCTGGCCGGAGCGGCCCGACGGCCTGCGGCACGCCTCCGAACTCGTCGAACTCATCGCCGCCTGCGGGCAGTTCAGGGTCGGCGTGGCGGCCTTCCCGGAGCGCCACCCGCGTTCGCCCGACTGGGCGTCGGACATCCGGAACTTCGTCGCCAAGTGCCGGGCAGGGGCCGACTACGCGATCACCCAGATGTTCTTCCGCGCCGAGGACTACCTGCGGCTGCGCGATCGGGCGGCGGCGGCCGGCTGCCGCACCCCGATCATCCCGGAGATCATGCCGGCCACCTCGTACGACCAGATCGCGCGGTTCGCCAAGCTGAGCAACGCCACCTTCCCGGAGGACCTGGCCGAGCGGCTGCGCGCGGCCCGCGACCGCGGCGACCCGGCCGGCGCCCACCGGATCGGCGTCGAACACGCCACCGCACTGGCCCGCCGCGTCCTGGACGAGGACGCCCCCGGCCTCCACTACATCACCCTCAACCACTCCACCGCCGCCCTGGAGATCCACCGCGCCCTCTTCCCCGGCCCACCGCGCCGGGTCGCCGGAGTCCGTCCGGGCGGCCGGTAGAATCGCCTGCTCAGGCCGCCGCCGGCGGATCCGTTCAGGGAAACCGTCAGGGAACTCAGCATGACCGACTACGCCTTCCTCGTGCGGCCGTCGCACAACCGGGTCTACTCGCAGGCCGCGCTCGCCCTCGTCCAGGCGGAGCTCGGCGTCTTCAACGAGCGCGCGCTCGGCGGCCGCCTCACCGGCGTCGGCACCGCCGAGCTCGGCGGTGTGCCGTACGTCACCTTCTCCACGGACGGCGAGGGCGAGTTGACGGAGGGTGAGCTCCGGCTGCTGGCGAACCTCTCCTCGCTCTACGCCCTGTTCGCATACGACCGGGAGGCCGGGACTCTGCGCCCGGTCACCGCCCGGCCGCTCGACCTCTTCTCCTCCGACCTGCTGACCATCCAGAAGTACTCGGGCAAGACCAACGAGGACTTCACCAAGCTGCTGCTGAACGTCACGGCGATGGCGACCGACCGACCGCAGGCGCTGCTGGACCGCGCGCTGCGGGTGCTGGACCCGATGTGCGGCCGCGGCACCACCCTCAACCAGGCCCTGATGTACGGCCTGGACAGCGCAGGGATGGACGTGGACGCCCAGGACTTCGACGCCTACGCGCTGTTCCTCCGCACCTGGCTGAAGCACAGCCGGCTCAAGCACCAGGCCGAGTCGGGCCCGATCCGCCGGAACAAGCGGACGCTGGGCCGCCGCTTCCAGGCGAGCATCGGCGCCGACAAGGAGCGGTACAAGCGCGGTGAGGTGATCGGCCTGGAGGTGGTGAACGCGGACACCCTGCAGGCCCGCGAGTTCTTCCGGCCGTCCTCCTTCGACCTGGTGGTGACGGACGCCCCGTACGGCGTCCAGCACGGCAGCCGGCCGGGAGGCGGCGGGCAGGGCGGCGGGCAGGGCGGCCCCCGGCTCGACCGCTCGCCGACCGCGCTGCTGCGCGCGGCCGTCCCGGTCTGGACCGAACTGCTGCGGCCCGGCGGGGCGATCGGCATCTCCTGGAACACCCACGTCGCCGGCCGGGAGGAGCTGGCCGGGGTGCTCGCCGAGGCCGGCCTGGAGGTGCGGGACTCGGAGGCGTACCGCGGCTTCGAGCACCGGGTCGACCAGTCGATCGTGCGCGATCTGGTGGTGGCCCGAAAGCCCTGAACGCCGGGTCAGCTAATCTGACGATCAGTCAATTCGTGAAGAATGTGAAACCTTCGGCATACCTTCCGCATGCCGCTCGCCTCCTCGGGTATCCGCGCCCCGACCGGTCGAGCAGGTGCTGCTCGACACCACCTGCTAATGGAGGCGCCAGAGCGTATGCACTCCCCCCAGAGCGGCCCAGCGGTTCCCGAGCCCGACGACTCCTCGACGGGAGGTAACGGACAGCCCACGGCAGGCGGTTCAGCGGCTGCATCGGCCGCCGCACAGCAGTCCTCTGCCGGAACATCGGAGCCCGCCGGCGCCGGCATCCGCGCGGTCGACAAGGGGAGCCTCCACCGCGTGGTGGCCGCCTCCGCCATGGGCAACGCCATCGAGTGGTTCGACTACGGCGTCTACGGCTACCTGGCGACGACCGCCATCGGCCACAACTTCTTCCCCAGCCACGACTCCGCGGCCCAACTCCTCGCCACCTACGGCGTGCTGGCGGTCTCGTTCCTGATCCGCCCCTTCGGCGGGATGTTCTTCGGCCCGCTCGGCGACAGGATAGGCCGGCAGAAGGTGCTGGTCCTCACCATCACCCTGATGTCGCTCTCCACCGCCGCGATAGGCGTGCTGCCGAGCTATGCCGCGATCGGCGCCTGGGCACCCGGCCTGCTGATCCTCTGCCGGCTGGTGCAGGGCTTCTCCACCGGCGGCGAGTACGGCGGCGCCGCGACCTACATGGCCGAGTACGCGCCGGACAAGAAGCGCGGCTTCTACGGCTCGTTCCTGGAGTTCGGCACCCTGATCGGCCTCACCGCCGGCGGTGTGATGGCGACCGTCATGGACGCCGCGGTGGGCGAGCAGACCCTCGACTCCTGGGGCTGGCGGATCCCGTTCCTGGTGGCCCTGCCGCTCGGCGCGATCGGCCTCTACCTCCGGGCCCGCCTGGAGGACAGCCCGGTCTTCGAGGAGCTGGCCAAGCGCAGCGAGACCTCCAAGGCCCCGTTCAAGGAGACCATGCAGCACTGGCGGCCGATCCTGCTGCTGATGGGCTTCGTCCTGCTGCTGAACATCACCGACTACGGCGTGCTGACCTACATGCCGGGCTACCTCAAGACCGCGCTCAAGATGTCCACCCTCTCCGCGGACCTCCTTCCGGTCTTCGTGATGATCGGCATGCTGATCGTGATATCCCCGATCGGCCATCTCACCGACCGGATCGGCCGCAAGCCCGCACTGCTGACCTCGTGCATCGGCTTCATCGTGCTCTCCATCCCGATGCTGCTGCTGATGCAGCAGCACAACCTCGTGGCGACCGCGATCGGCCTGGCCGTCCTCGGCCTGCTGCTGGTGATCATGCTGGCCTGCATCGCCTCCACGCTGCCGGCGCTCTTCCCGACCCAGGTGCGGTACGGCGCGTTCGCCATCGGCTACAACGTGTCGACCTCGCTCTTCGGCGGTACCGCGCCACTGGTGATCACCGCGCTGATGGACGCCACCGGCATCAAGATCATGCCGGGCATCTACATGACCGCGGCGGGCCTGATCGCGCTGATCCCGATCCTGCTGATGCCGGAGACCGCGGGCTCCTCGCTGCGCGGCCGGCGCGTCCCCGGGGCCGGCGCCCAGAAGTCCTCGGTCTCGATGCGGGCGACCGCCGCGCAGCTCTGACCTCCTGACGCGCCCGGGCCGGCGGGGACCCCGCCGGCCCGGGAATGTCGAAGCCGGGACCCGACTGCGACAAGATCGGGACACCGGAAGAGCTGTGCCGGGCGTGGCTACTGGCAGGATGGTGGTCAGTGGCGATCACGACCGACTAGGGGTGCCAGCAGGGGAATGGAACGTCTCAAGAGCGCATGGGACGACCTGAGGGATCGATACAGCGCGAGCGACCCGGGACTGATCCGGCTCTCCAGCGCGCTGACCACGGTCGGCGGCATCCTGCTGACCCTCCTCTCTCTCGCCCTCCTGCACACCCCGGTGCCGCTCCTCGTCGCGGGCGCGATGAGCGCGATGGCCGCCTCCTTCGCGATCAGCGACGCGCTGCCGCGCGACCAGGCGGTCACCCTCGGCCTGTGCGTGCCCACCGCCTTCGCCTCCTCCGGGCTCTCGGCCCTGCTGCACTCCAACCGGGTCGTCACCGACCTGGTCTTCCTCGCGCTGATCTTCGTCGCGGTGTACATCCGCCGCTACGGCCCCCGCGGGCGCGGGCTCGGACTGATCGGGTTCCAGCTCTACTTCGTCTCGCTCTTCACCCATGTGACGGCCGAGCAGCTGCCGCAGTTCTACGGCGTCCTCGCCCTCGCCATCGCCTCCTCCGGCCTCGTACGGTTCGGCCTGGTCCGGTCGACTCCGCAGCGGGTGCTGGGCCGTCTAGGCCGGGCCTTCCGGGCCCGCCTCGGCGGCGTGCTGACGGCGCTGAGCGACGTGGTCGAGGCGCCGCCGGGGACGGTCTCGCTGGACCGCGCGCTCTCCTCGCTGCAGCGGCGCACCGCCCGGCTGCACCAGTGCGCGCTGATGATCCAGGCGCGACTGGACGACGGCACCCAGGACCCGGGGGCGGCCGCGCAGATCCAGCGCCGCATCGCCGAGGCCGAGATCGCCGCCGAGCGGCTCGGCGTGATCGTCCTCCACGCGCTGCGTCCGGCGCCCGAGCCCGGCCCGGCCGCGCCGGCGACCGCCGCCGACCCGCCGGCCGGCCCGCACGGCGGCCACGGCGCCCACGACCCGCACAGCCCGAACGGCCCGCACGACCCGAACGGCCCGCACGGCGACGCCCGCGACGAGGCCTCCACCGCGTCCGGGTCGAGCGCGGTCACCCAGAGCCACCCGTTCGACGCCATCACCCTCGGCCTCCACCTCCCCGAGCTGCTGCCCACCCCCGGCCGGGACGCGGTGCTGGAGGACGGCACCGGCGCCCACCTCGCCGACCCGGCGGTCAGGAAGCTGCTGGACGAGCTGGTCGCGCTGCGCGCCCTGGTGGCCCGGCCGATCGGCCCGACCGGCGACGAGCTCCCGGTGGTCACCCGCACCCGCAACCGCCTCCTCGGCTACCGCGACGACGAGAACGTCCCGGACACCGACCGCGAGGTGCAGGACGCCTTCCGGGCCCTCGGCGAGGTCGCCCGCGCGATGCTCGGCGTCCGGCTGGCCTTCGGCAACGCGCCCGACTGGGACGACGACACCCCGGAGACCGTCCGCTCCCGCGAGGAGCTGGAGACCGAGGACCTGTCGCTGGCCGCGGAGGAGCAGAAGGACCAGGACACCCCCGGGCCGACCGGCCTCCAGCGGCCGACCACCCGGGCCGCCTGCCAGGCGGTGGCCGGCTCGGCGATGGCGGTCCTCGGCGGCGAGCTCCTCTCCTCGCAGCGCTGGTACTGGGCGGTCCTCACCTGCTGGGTGGTCTTCATCAACACCGCCTCGGTGGGCGAGATCCTGGTCAAGGGCTACCGCAGGCTGGCCGGCACGATCGGCGGGGTGTTCGCCGGGATCGGCCTGGCGACCCTGGTCGGCAACAACACCTGGACCGCCTTCACCCTCGCCATCGTCTGCGTCTTCTGCGGGTTCTTCCTGGCTCCGATCTCGTACGCGCTGATGTCCTTCTTCGTCACCGCGATGCTCGGGCTGCTCTACACCCTCCTCCACACCTACTCCCCCGCGGTGCTGATGCTGCGGATCGAGGAGACCGCGCTGGGCTCGGCGGCCGGACTGATCGCCGCCATGGTCGTCCTCCCCACCCGCACCGGGGAGCGCGCGGACGAGCAGCTGGCGACCGTCCTGGAACGGCTGCGGGACGTCCTGGACGGCTCCTTCGGCCAGCTCACCGGCGAGCAGCCGGGAGCCGACCTGCTGGACGCCGCACGGGAGCTGGACGCCGCGCTGGACGACTACCGGACCTCGGTGGCCCCGCTCACCCACCCCGCCGCCCCGCAGCGCACCCGGCGGCGCCGGGCCAGGTACACCCTGGGCCTGCTGGAGACCTGCGCGTACCATGCGCGCAGCCTGGCCGCGACGGCCCAGCTGATGCCGGGCTCGCTGCGGATAGGCGCGGACCCGCGGCTCGCCGAGGCGGGGCGCCGGCTGCACCGGAACCTCACCGTCCTCGCCGAGTTCGTCGAGTCCGACGGCCGCCCGGCGGAGCCGCGGCCGCTGGAGTCGGGCCCGAACATCGCCGCGCTGCTGCGCCCGGCGGCCCACGGCCACCCGGCCACCAGCCCCGGCGAGAACGGCGCGACCACCGCCGAGACCCGCCTGGAGTCCACCGTCGCCCTCCGCGTCCTCCGCCACCTCCAGCGGATCGACGAGGGGGTCCTCGGCCTGGCCCGCCCCCTGGGCCTGCGGGACCGCCGGGACCGGCGGTCCGACGACCCGGCCGTCACGCCGGAGCGAGCTCCCATCGGCGGGTGACGCCGATGTCCGCGAGGAACGGCTCGTCGTGGCTGACCACGATCAGAGCCCCCCGGTAGGAGCGCAGCGCCTCCGTCAACTGCCGGACGCTGGCCAGGTCCAGGTTGTTCGTCGGCTCGTCGAGCAGCAGCAGCTGCGGTGCCGGCTCGGCCAGCAGCAGCGCCGCCAGCGCGGCCCGGAACCGCTCCCCGCCGGAGAGGGCGCCCACCGGCCGGTCCGCCCGCGCGCCCCGGAAGAGGAAGCGGGCCAGCCGGCCGCGGATCTCGGTCGGCTGCGCCGCCGGCGCGAACCAGGCGACGTTCTGAGCCACCGTCAGCTCGTCGTCCAGCACCTCGCCGTCCAGCCGCTGGGGCAGCGTCCGCACCGGCACCCAGGTGGTCAACTCGCCCTCGGCGGGCGCCAGTCGCCCGCCGATCAGCCGCAGCAGGGTGGTCTTCCCGGCACCGTTCGGCCCCACCAGCGCCACCCGCTCGGGGCCGTGGAGGTCCAGCCCTCGCGGCACCGTCCCGCGCCCGTACGGCAGCCGCAGGTCCCGCGCGGTGAGGACGGTGCGGCCGGCCGGCACGGCGGTGTCCGGCAGGTCCACCCGGATCTCCCGGTCCTCCCGTACCGCGGACTCCGCCTCGGCCAGCCGCTCCCTCGCCTCGCGCACCTTGCCCTGGTGGAGGTCGCGCTGCTTGGCCGCGGTGACCTGGGCGGCCCGCTTCCGGTTACCCATGACGATCTTCGGCTCGCGCTTCTGGAGGTTCATCTTGCGGCCGTAGGCGGCCCGGCGGTCGTTCCTGGTGTGCGCCTCCTGGAGGTCGCGCTGCTGGCGGCGGAGGTCGCCCTCGGCGTTGCGGACCGCCCGCTCGGCCGCCTCCTGCTCGGCGGCCAGGGCGTCCTGGTAGGCGTCGAAGTTCCCGCCGAAGAGCCGCAGCCCCTCCGGCCGCAGCTCGGCGATCCGGTCCACCAGGCCGAGCAGCTCCCGGTCGTGGCTGACCACCAGCAGCACCCCGCGCCAGTCGCGGACGGCCGCGTGGAGCCGCTCCCGGGCGCGCCGGTCCAGGTTGTTGGTCGGCTCGTCGAGCAGCAGCACGGCCGGCAGCGGCCGGCGCAGCAGCTGGCCGGCCAGCCCGAGGAGGACCGTCTCGCCGCCGGAGAGCTCGCCCAGCCTGCGGTCCAGCAGCCCGGGGGCCTCGGCGGCGCCCAGCCCGAGCCGGGCCAGCTCGGCGAGCGCCCGCTCCTCGACGTCCCAGTCGTCCGCGAGCACGGTGAAGTGCTCCTCGCTCGCGTCGCCGGCCTCGATGGCGTGGAGGGCGGCCCGCCGCTCGGCGATGCCGAGGACCGCGTCCACCGGGGTGTCGGCGGAGAGGTTGAGGTCCTGCGGGAGGTAGCCGAGCGGGCCGCCGTCCACCCGGACGGTGCCGGCGGTCGGCGTCAGCTCACCGGCGATCAGCTTCAGCAGGGTCGACTTCCCTGCCCCGTTGAGGCCGACCAGGCCGGTCCGGCCGGGGCCGAGGGAGAGGTCGGTGCGGGGCAGTGCGACCGTGCCGTTCGGCCAGCTGTGCTCAAGGCCGGTGACCACCAGTGCGGGCCCGGACGAGGTCTCGGCGGCCGAGGCGGTGAAGGGTGCGGAGGTAGACATGAGCGGCTCCATCGGTGCGCGCGGTGACGGGACACGACACGTATGGAGACACCGGCCCAGTGGGCGGAACGGCAGCGATCGCCGAGGCGGAACACCTCAAAGGACGGCGGTACCCACAGGTACCCGCCGCCGCGGTGTCTCCCGACCTCAGACGAGCAACGCCCACTCCCCACGCCGACAACAGAGCCGTCGACAATGCTGCGGCATCCAGCCGCCGCCGGGCAAGTGGTTAGAGGCCCTCCTAGGCCTGGCGGCCCTGCTGCCGCTCCTCGGCGATCCGCTCGTGGTGGCGGATGACCTCGGCGACGATGAAGTTGAGGAACTTCTCGGCGAAGGCCGGGTCGAGCCTGGCGTCCTCGGCCAGCGCCCGCAGCCGGGCGATCTGCCGGGCCTCCCGGGCCGGGTCGGCGGGCGGCAGCTGATGCCGCGCCTTCAGCCGGCCGACCTCCTGGGTGCACTTGAAGCGCTCGGCGAGCATGTGCACCACGGCCGAGTCGATGTTGTCGATGCTCGACCGCAGCCGGTCCAGCTCGGCCTGCACGGACTCGGCGGACACCGCGTCCGCACTGTCCACGGACTGCTCGGACATGGGCCCTCCCCCGATCTTCAGGTGCGTGACCGCCTACCGTAGCAGCCGCCCCGAGGCCCCGCCTGAGCCGTCCAGAACCGCCCGATTACCACTCCCCGCCTGCGGTGATGTAGAGTCTCCGACGTCGACCGGCGCCGCTAGCTCAGTTGGTTAGAGCAGCTGACTCTTAATCAGCGGGTCCGGGGTTCGAGTCCCTGGCGGCGCACAGACGAAGACCTGAGGGCCCTCGCGGAAGCGGGGGCCCTCAGGCGTCGTGGAAGACCAGCCCCAGCGAGCGCCGCCGCCCCGACCGCACGGGGCTCACCCCGTGCCGTACCGGCCCGGCCATCCAGCCGCGGCTGCCCCGCACCGGCCGGTCGCGGGTGCTGAACACCAGCCCGCAGCCCTGCTCCAGCACGGTGGCGACGCCCCGGGACTGCGCCCGCGGACGCTGCTCGACGAGGAGGAACTCCCCGCCGGTGTAGTCGTGTTCCGCGCCCGGGCGGTCGAGCCCGATCACCACCTGCAGCGGGAAGACCAGCTCGCCGAAGACGTCCCGGTGCAGTGCGTTCCAGTCCCCCGGTCCGTAGCGCAGCAGGATCTGCGCGCTCTTCGACTGCCCCGCCGCGTGGCACGCGGCCAGCCACTCCGCCAGCTCGTCCGGCCAGGGCGCGGGCCGCCCCAGCCGCTCGGCCCACTCCCGGGCGATGCCGAGGAGATGCGGGTAGAAGGCCGCCCGCAGCGCCGCCACCAGCTCGGGCGGCTCATGGGTGAAGTAGCGGTACCGCCCGGAGCCGAACCGGTGCCGCGCCATGTCGACCTCGGTGCGGAACAGCTCCTCGCGGTCGTACAGCGCGGCCAGCTCGGCGCACTGCCCGGGGGTGAGGAGAGGCGGGGTGAGGGCGCAGCCGTACGCGTCCAACTCGCCGCCGATCGCGGCCCAGTCGACCCGGTGGACGGCCGCGGCGCCGGTGTCCTCGATCCTCATCAGCCGTACCCCGCCCGCTCAGATCAGTGTGGGCTGCAGCGCGCCCTCGTGGACCAGGAGCCGCCGTTTCCGCTCCAGCCCTCCGGCGTAGCCGCGCAGACCGCCGTCCGCACCGATCACCCGGTGGCAGGGCCGCACCACCAGGACCGGGTTCGCCCCGATCGCCGCGCCCACCGCCCGCACCTCCTCGGGCGGCACCCCCAGCCGCTCGGCCAGCCGCCCGTAGGTGGTCGTCCCCCCGTACGGCAGCTCGTCCAGGGCGGCCCACACCCGGCGCTGGAACTCCGTTCCGCCGCCGCCGAGCAGCAGGTCGAACCGGGTTCGCGAACCCTCGAAGTACTCGCCCAGCTGACGCTCCACCTCGCCGAACGCCTCCGGCTCCGCGTCCTCGGGCCGCACGGCCGGCGCGCCCCGCTGCCCGGGCATGGTCAGCGAGGTGAGCACCAGCCCGCCCGGCG